>JBFMAI010000001.1:0-145150 GCA_040755725.1 Planctomycetota bacterium
CGACCCGGACAATCCCGCCGACAGTCCTTGTCACGTGTCCACCTCCGTCGCCGGCCCCGGGCCGGCATTCATGGTATTAGCGTGCCCATTTGTATCTTATTCGCTCTATGCGCCCGGTTCAATAGGGCTTTTGCCCGGATTGCGTTTCACGAGCCCGGTTCGATAAGATCGCCGACCACAGCTTGCGGCGGCGGAACCCGGTGCCGCGCGCACCGCCCACCCCCGCGGACAGGCCTGACCGGGCAACGCGAAACGCGCGCTCGCCTCCGCCACACCGCAGCGGATGTGGGATTCCGGCGAGGTCGCCGCGCATTGCGTCAGCCGCGGGGTGGCGTCGGCGACCTGTCGGCGAATTGTCTGGCGCAGCGACGTGCCCAAACGCCGCTATTCCGGCCCGACCCGCACGATGACCACGTTCGGCTGACCTTCGAATCGACGTTCGACCTGCACGCCCGCCACCGAACCGGGGTCGGCGAGGCCGTCGAAGCGGGCCAGCCGCATCCGGTCCGCGTAATACCCGCCGTGTACGTCGTGCAGCGCATCGTGCCAAAGGATGTGCGCGATCCGCCGCTGCCGGCACTCGGCCAGGATGTCCGGCCAACTCCCCGCGGCGATCTCGGCGAAGGCGACGAAGCGGTCTGGCGGCTCGCGGCCGACAAACAGCCGCAACAGCCCCGGCTGCGACGAAAGCACGCGGTCGGTCGCCGCGGTGTGCGCGCGTATCCAGCGGGCCGCGACGACGACGTTCCGCATTTCCTGCCCCGTCCCCAGTTTCGCCGAGGCTTTGCCAAGCTGCACGCTGACCAGCAGTGCTGCCGCCAGCAACAGGACTACCGCTGACAGCCGGCGACATGACAGCCATGGCGCCGCCCAGATCGCTGTCATTGCGGCGAGCGCCAGCAAACCAACCCGGTCCGCGAAGCGCCCCGCCCCGGCGGCGGCCGTGGCAATCCCCTGCGCTTCGTGGCCCAAAGCGGCCAGCACCACGAGCCCGGCCGACGCCGTGACGATTGCCAGCGCGGCGGTGGGGGGCTTCAGTCGCGCCCACCAACCGCCCACGGTCCGCAGGCCGACGCCGGCCAGCAGCACGATGAGCGGCGCAGGCGGATAGCCGAATCGGTCCACCTGCACCGGGAACACCGTGTGGACAACCCCGTACGTCAGCACCGCCACGCCCGTCGTCACCGTCCCCGCTTCGCGCCCCCACAGGCCCGCCGCCACGCCGACCGGAACCAGCAGCAACGAAACGTGGTAGAGTGCGGCGTTCAGCGCGGGTTCGAGCTCGGCCAGCCAGACCGGCAGCCGGATCAACCGCGGGTCGAAGGCCGTTTGGGCGATCAATGTGGCGGTGGCGAGCGGCTCGAACGCCGGCTCCGTGACGATGCGGCCGAGGTAGTGGTCCGCCGAGCGCTCCGCCCACGTCAGCCCCGTGAGAACCAGCACAACGATGAGGGGCAGCGACGCCAACACTGTCCCCCGTCCGACCCGCCGCAGCGAGCGGCGCTGCCACCACTCGGCGAGAGCCAGCCCCAGAATGAGGCCGGCGGCATCGTAGCGTACCAGGGTGGCGCCGGCCGCCGCCGCGTAGGCCCACCGGCTGCCGCGCTGGGCCAACGCCACGGTCAGCAGCAGCCCGGCGGTCAGCAGCGGCTCCACGATGACGTGCGCCGTGCAATACAGCCCCATCGGCAACAGCAGCACCCACGCCGCGGCCCAGCGGGCCCCCGCTCCGAGCCAGCGCCGGCCGATCAGGTACACCAGCAGCCCGTTGACCGGGAGGAGGAACGCATTGATCCACTCGGCGGCGTGAAACTCCGGCGCCTCGCCGGGCAGGAGCTTGGACAGGGCGACGACGAGCACAGGAAACACCGGCCCGCGTTTGAACGTCGGCGGCAGCTCGCCGTCCAGCCACGCGTGCCCGCATTCGACGAACTCCAGGAAGTCCGTGTACGGCATCGCGTAGTAGCCGCGGCACGCCAGCCCCAGCACCAGCCCCAGCGCCAGCAACGCCGCCAGATCGTGCCGGACGAGGGCCCGGTCGGGCCCCGGGGGCCCGACGCTGGAATCGACGGGATGAGAGAGCGGTGCCGTCATGTGTGCCCTGCGACGCTGTATGCCGTGCAGTCGCGCGCCGCCGACCCATGCTACCGTTGAACGTGCGCCCCCCACAACGCGCCCGGGTTGGCGTCGCCGCGACGGCGCATTTCTCCAAGACCCGCTCGCCGCTATGATGCATGGCAGCCAACGCCGGGGCGGTCGGCGTGCCCGGGCGGCTAGCTCAGTCGGCTAGAGCGTCTCGCTTACACCGAGAAGGTCATCCGTTCGAGTCGGATGCCGCCCAGTAACGGAGAGCTGCCCACAGGACGCCCCTCGCAATTGGTGGGTGGTCTGAGCCCGCCCTGGCGTGCGGGGTTCTGACAGGTGGTCCAGGCCTCCCCAGCCTTCCATGAACTCCGAAACGACCGTTTTGCTCGTGTTCATCGTGGCGTACGCGGGCATGGTGCTGGGCGGGATTCCCGGCCTGGCCATCGACCGGACCGGCGTGGCCCTGCTGTGTGCCATCGCGCTGCTGGCCACGGAGTGCGTCAGCCCGACTGTCGCCTGGGAGGCGATCGACGTCCCCACGATCGCGCTGCTGTTCGGCCTGATGGTGTTGTCGGCGCAGTTCCGGCTGGGGGGTGTGTACGCAGCCATCACCCGCCGGCTCGCCGGTGCGGACCTCGCTCCGGGAGCATTGCTGGCGTTGCTGATCGTGGTGTCGGCGGGCCTGTCGGCCATTCTGGCGAACGACATCGTATGTCTGGCGTGTGCGCCCTTGCTGGTGGAGGGCTGCTTGCGGCGCGGCTTGCGTCCCCAGCCGTTTCTGCTCGCCCTGGCGTGCGCGTCGAACATCGGCTCCGCCGCCACCCTGATCGGCAATCCGCAGAACATGCTCGTGGGGCAGAAGCTCCAGCTTTCGTTCGCGGGGTACCTGTTGGACGGCGTGCCGCCCGCCGCGCTGGGGTGCGTGGCGTTGTGGGCGATCATCCGCTGGCAGGTCGGGGAGCGCTGGACGCAGCCGGCTGCCAAGGTCGAGGTCAAGGCCCCGCACTTGCACCGCTGGCAGGCGACCAAGGGCAGCGTGGTCACGCTGGGGCTGATGGTCGCGTTTCTCGTATCCCCGTGGCCGCGGGAGATTGTGGCCCTGACGGCGGCCGGCCTGCTGCTGCTCAGCCGGCGCCTGCACACGCGCAGCATCCTCGGGCTGGTCGACTGGGAGCTGCTCGTCCTGTTTGCCGGGCTGTTCATCGTCAACCACGCGCTGGCGGCCTCCGGATTGCTCGACGTCGGACTCCATACGTTGCGAGACACCGGCGTTCACCTGGCGCACCCCGGGTGGCTGTTCGGCGTGACGGCGGTCTTGTCGAACCTCGTCTCGAACGTGCCGGCCGTCATGCTGCTGCTGCCCGCGGCCGAGCATCCCCACGCCGGCGCCATTCTCGCCCTGTCCAGCACCCTGGCGGGCAATCTGTTCATCGTCGGCAGCATCGCCAACATTATCGTGGTGGACCAGGCGGCGCGGCACGGCGTGCGCATCGGCTGGCGCGAGCACGCCCGCACCGGCGTGCCGGTCACGCTGGCGACGCTGACCATTGCGGGGGTGTGGTTGTGGGTGCGCGCGGCCATTGCGTGACCGACGCGTCGCACCGGCCATGGGCCGGTGCCACACGGGCTCGCGGGGCGTGCCGGCCAGCGACCGACGACACACGGGCCGCTCCACACGATCAAGGACACAGAGCTGCCGGCGGTACTCGACCCTCCCCCAACCCCTCCCTGAGAGGGAGGGGAGTCAGCCGACCGCTTCGCGGGCCTCTACGGTTCGGCCGCGGCGCGGAGGATCACGTCGAGCACTTGGCGACGGTCGGGCCGCCAGCGCGGGACGTACTTGCCGTTGATGAAGATGGCCGGGATGGCGTGGAGCCCGGGCGGCGCGCCGTAGCGTAGCGACGGGAGCATCTTGGCCGCGCGAACATCTTCGGCGATGCGCGCCGCGACGCCGGGGGCGTCGAGCGCCGCCCGGAACGCCGCCGCGTCGAGTCCCATTTCGACGGCCGCCGCCACCACCGCGTCCTCGCTGAATTGCGGCGCGTTGTCCATCAGCCAGGCATGCATGGCGGCGTGGGCCGTGGGGCCGCCTAGTTGGCCGGCCGCTTCGGCGGCCTGCGCCGCGCGGCACGCGTGCGGGAACCGCTTCGTGCTGACGTGCGGATTGCAGTCCGTGTTGAACGGGTAGTGCCGGAAGCTGTAGGTGACGTCGTTGCGGCCGGCGGCAAACGCCCGGATGATCCCGTCCGCCTCGGTCGTCAGCGGTTCCTGGTAGTCGCCCCAGACGACAATCCGGACGCGGGCCTCGGGCGGACCAAGCCACCACGGGTGCTCGTCCGGCGGCAACTTGTGGACGCGCTCGTCCCGCCAGTCGGCCACGTACTTCTCGAGCGCGGCGGGCGGGCGATCGTCTTCGGGGGTTCCCGGCGGCAGGTTCCTCGCCGCCAGCTCGGCCACCGTGCGCGGCAGCGCGTCCTTCGCGTACCACCCCTTCAGCTCGACGCCGTTGATGAAGATCATCGGCGTGAAGAACAGCCCCAGCTCGTTGCCTTCCTGGACGTCGGTCTGCACGCGGGCCAACGTCTCGGGGGACTGCATGACGTCGAAGAAGCCGGCGGGGTTGTAGCCGAAACCGCGGATGGCCTGCTCGACTTCCTGCGAGGTGGAGAAGACGCCCTGGACCTCAAAGAGCCAGTCGTGCATCTTCCAGAAGCCCTCGGAGCCCCACAGGAGGCCCGCGGCTTCGGCGGCCCGCGCCGCCCAACATGCGTTGGGGTGGTCCTTGCCACTGACGTACGGGTTGCACTCGTCGTTAAACGGGAAGTGCTTGATCGAAAGCGACACATCGCTGCGCTGCGATAGAATCTGCTGCACCTCCTGCTCGATCCGCCGGCAGTCGCGGCACTGGAAGTCCGTGAACATCACGATGCGGATCGGGGCCCGCTCGGGGCCGCGGCGGTAGCGGCCGGTAAACGGCTTCTCGGCCGGCGGGGGTGCGCTGGTGGTCGTCGTGACGGGAGGGGGCCGGTCGGCCGTCGGGCCGGCCGGGGTACCGGCGGGAGCGGTGGCTGGGGCGGTGACGGCGCGGGCGGGTTGCGTGGCGGTCCCGCGGTCGACGATCTTCTGCACCGACTCGGACCGCTCGCGTTCGCCTTTGGAGCGAATGTGCGACTGCATCTGCCAGTCGCCGACCGCCAAGCCGATGGTCACGACAATAAAGGTGGCGGCGAAGGCGGTCAGCACGGGGGCGCGGCGCGGCGCGGCCGCGCCAGCCCGCTCCATCGTGAACCAGAAGACGAAGTTGCCGACGTGCGCCGCGATGCAGTACGGGCACAGCAGCCATTCCCAGGCGATCAGCGCGCAGTAGAACAGCGACACGAGCGCGCCAAGCCGCACGACATAGCGGAACAGCGTCGGCAGCGCGCCGCGCGCCACCGCCCAGGCGACCAAAGCCGCCAGGAAGTACGCCAGCCCGAGATACGCCACCGGCCAGGCGAAGGCCCCCAGGGGGAGCGCACCCCACGGACCCTCCGCCGCCCGCTGACAGGCACTGCCGGGGCCGCAGCCCGGCAGGTTTAGCCCGCTCAGGTGCTCAATCGCCAGCAACAGCGACATGTCGGCGCTAAAGACCACCGCGACCAGTCCCAGCACAAAGGACTTCCGGGCGACCACGACGCCGGGGGCCATGCTCCGGGCGGCCGGGGACGCCGAAGTGGCGGACGGACGAGTCGGTGAGCGGCTAGCCATGACCGGCTCCTTTGGGCGACATTACCGTAAGTGTAGGGGGCGCGACGACGGAAGCGAAGCCGCGTGGCTCAGGCGGAGGCCACTCCGCCACACTGCGTGACCCACCACGCGCGGAGCGTCTCGGCCACGGACCACGCCTGGGCGGGGCAACCATTGGCCGCGTGCGGTTCGTCGCCGTCGTAGATTTCGCTGAGCGAGCCGACACCCGCCGTCCAGAGCTGGCCGAGGGCCGGCTCCAGGAAGTGCCGGGCCGCGGAGGCACTGCCATGCACGCGGAAATGGGCGATGACGAACGGCCCGAGCAGCCAGCCCCAGGCCGTCCCCTGGTGGTAGGCTTCGTCGCGCTGGACCGGCCCGCCGGCGTAGCGCCCGCGGTAGCCCGGCTCGCCGGGCGCCAGCGACCGCAACCCAAACCACGCCAGCAGCCGCTTCTCACACGTTTCAACCACGGCGGCCTGCTGGGCCGTGGTCAGGGGCGAGTGGACCAGCGAAACCGCGAAGACCTGGTTTGGTCGCACCGCGGCTTCGTTGCCGCTGGGACCGTCCAGCACGTCGTGACAACACCCGTAGGGCGGGTTCCAGAAGCGGGCGAACGCGGCCCGGGTGCGCTCGGCCAGGCGCCGATACTCCTCACCCGGCTGCTCGATCTCATCGGCCATCCGGGCGAGGTTGCACAGCGCGTCATACCACAGCGCGGACAGCTCAACAGGCTTGCCGATCCGCGGCGTGATGACGCGGTCGCCGATCTTCGCGTCCATCCAGGTGAGGTTCACACCGGGCTCGCCCGCGTAAATCAGGCCGTCGTCGGCGACGTGGATGTTGTGGCGTGTCCCCCGGCGGTGCCAGTCTACGACGTCGCGCAGCGTCGGGAACAGCTCGGCGAGTGTCCGTGTGTCGCCGGTCGCCCGCACGTACTGATCGACGGCCCACAGGTACCACAAGGTCGCGTCGGCCGTGTGATACTCGGGCTGTTCCCCCGCGTCGGGGAAGCGATTGGGTATCAACCCGTCCCGCACGTGCCGGGCCCACGTGCGGAGGACCTGTCGCGCGATATCGAACCGCCCCGTCACGAGCGTCAGCCCCGGCAGCGCGATCATCGTATCCCGCCCCCAATCGGTGAACCACGGGTAGCCCGCGATCACCGTGTGACCGTCCGGGGCTTCGGGCGTTGGCCGCGCGACGACGAACTGCTCCGCCGCGAGCACGAGCTGCGCCACCGGCACCGGGGTCTGCGCGCTCGTCCGCCCCGTGCGCCGCGACCACTCGGCGAGCCGCGCTTGGGCGTGCTCGTGGCGGCGGGTCAGGGCGTGGGTCCCATCGCGCGCAGACGCCGGACTCGGAGGCCCGGCGCTACGGGTGTCATCCCCGGCGGCCAGGCGGAACGTCACGGACGCCCCGGGTTTCAGCGTCACCGCGCACACTCCGGCCGCGAAGTGATCTTCCAGGTGGTCGAAGCCGCGCTCGGCCTCGATGGGCAGGTGGAACGCCCACCACCACGCGGCCTCGGTCCGCCATTGCACTGGCAGGCCGTCGCTGGCCTGCCAGCGCACCCGGAGCGGCACGCCCGTGTAGGGCAGGGCCACGTTCAACCCGTTGTCCGTCGGTTGGACCGCGAAATGCCGCTCCGCGCCCCGGTGCAGGTGGTGGTAGTCGCGGTCCGTCACAAGCAAACGGCACGCCAGCGGCAGCCCGCCCGACCCCGCCGCCAGTTCGTACTGCACATACGTGACGTTGCGGCCCGGCTCCATCCACACGCGCTTCACCAGCCGCGCCTCGCCGAGGGCGTACGTCCAGGTCGGCACCCCCAGCCGCAAATCAAACCGCGCCAGCCGACCGCAGCCGTTGGGCTCCGCGACGCCGCTTTGCCACACGTTCGTGGACAGCGGGCAGACCGCGCCGTCCAGCTCGACCTGCTCATCGAGCTTGGCGACCAGCAGGCGGCGGCCCAGCGGGGGCTTGAGGGCGGCGACCAGCAGCCCGTGATAACGGCGGGTGAGCGCGCCGGCGACCGTCCCCGCGGCGAACCCGCCGAGGCCGTTGGTCACCAGCCACTCGCGTTGCAGGGCGGCGGCAACGTCGCGGCAGATGCGGTTGGGCAGATGGAGGTTCATAACGGCGCCTATCCGAACCCCGCGCGCCAGTGCGGGGCCGGCCGTCTGCTCACTTTGCCCTTCACCTTCTGCACGGGGCACCTGTCCTCACCCGGCCGCGACAGCCTTGTCGATCAGCTCCATCAATTGCTCGACCTTGAACGGCTTGAACAGCACGCCGGCCAGCCCCTCGCGGCTGGCCCGGACGATCGAGTGTTCCGGGTCGTAGCCGAAGCCGGTGATGAGGATGACGGGACAGCGGGCGTTGGCCTCCTTGGCCGCGGCGAAGACCTCGTAGCCCGTGCGGTGCGGCATCTTGATGTCGGACAGGACGAGGTCAAACGGCCGGGCCCGGAGCAGTGCGACCGCTTCCTCCCCGTCGCGGGCCATCACCGGGGCGGCGCCGGCCTTGGCGAGCACGTCGGCAATCGTCTCGCGGATGATGTCCTCGTCGTCGGCGACGAGCACGCGCTTGCCGACCAGCGCGGGGTCGGCGCCGCTGACGGCCGCCAAGCCGCGAATGGCGGGCGCCTCCACCAGACTCTGGAGCCGCTGCTGCACCTGCTCCACGCGCGACAGGATCGTTTGCAGCCGCTGCCGGGCCGCGTCCGAACCCACCCCCTGAAGCAGCAGGGTCGTCTCGGCCACGATGTCGTTGAGCGGAGCCGACAGCTCGGCGCGCACGTCCGCGGCGAGCTGGCCCGTGGTTTCACTGCGCTCCACCGCCAGCAGCTTCAGCACCTGGAGTGCCACGGCGATGTAGCGGCCAAAGACCTCGGCGACCTGCCGGTCCTCGTCATTGAACGCCGCCGGCTGGTCCGACTCCACGTTCAGCACGCCCACGACGCGCTCGTTGAGCCGCAGCGGGACGGTGAGGGAGGAGACGGCGCACTCCAACCCCGGCAGATACAGCGGATCCTTGGCCACATCCGGGCAGATGTAGGACTCCCCCGTCGCCGCCACGTACCCGCAAATCCCGTTGCCCTCACGGCGGGCGAAGATGCGGATGGCCCGCATCTTCTCCGAAAAGCCCCCCATCAGCACCGGGTCGAGCCGCCCCGACGAAGGATCGACCACCAACACGGCAAAATGCGTGAAGTGCAGCAGATCGCGGCAGTAGCGGATCAGCTTGTCCTCCAGGAGTTGCAGCCGCTCCGGAACGTCGAGGCCGGCGGTGTCGTCGGCCTCCAATGAAACGAGTTCGCGACCGGCCGTGTCGATCAGGTCCAACCGCTCCTGCATCCGGGCCAGCGCGGTGGTATCCGATACGAGGCCGATGTAACGGTTGATCGTCCCGCCGGCATCTGCCAACGCCGAAACCGTCAGGTCAAAATGCAGCCCCGCGGCCGCGACGTGGCGTTGGCGCGGCCGGCGTTCGGGGTCCGCCGCCAGCACAGACCCCAACTCGCTGCACGCCTGCCGCAGGGGTTCGAGCACCTCGGGCGGATAGCGGCGCAGCGCGGTGTTGGCCCACACGAGCTGGCCGTCGGGCGCCACGCTGCACACGCCTTGGGTGATCCCGTCGAGGATGGCGCGCGCGTGGTCCCGGCGGGCGTCAGCCAGGACCGGGAGCAGCTCCGAACGCGGACAAAACAGCCCGTCGAACCCCTCGGCCCCGAGCGTGGTCTCGGCTTCCGCCAGCGTCGACACGACGCGAACTTCGGCCTGCGCGGCGAGCAATGACTGCCACTGCGCGATCGCCTCGGCGCCGCCGGCAAGCAGCAGGATGCGACGGCCAAGCTGCGGTTTCGGCTGATCGCTCATGACGAGTTTCCGCGCCCGCGAACCGACATCGTTTGGGGGCGGATTCTAGTCGGCAGGCCGGGACGCGCCAATTCAAATAGAACCCCCCTGGGCGGTCTCAAGTGGAGTTGGGTTACGCTTCGTCCCCCCGATATTCGCACCCGCTCGTACACGTCTCGCGCACGATGACCGCGCTCAGGACGGGCAGCGCCGGCCTCAGACGCCGCCAGATCCAGCGGGCCAGGTTCTCCGCGGTGGGGTTTTCCAGACCCTCGATCTCGTTCAGGTAACGGTGGTCCAGCGCGGTGCGGACCGGTTCGCATGCGGCTTTGATCTCCCCGTAGTCCACGAGGTAGCCGCGCTGCTCGTCAACCTCGCCGGCGACGCGGACCTCCACCGCGAAACTGTGGCCGTGGAGCCGGCGGCACTTGTGGCCCTCGGGAAACGTGGGGAGGCGGTGGGCCGCCTCGAACGTGAACGACTTGGTCAGCTCAACACGCACCCAAGATCACCTTTCGCCTTCCGCACACCGCTCAGACACCTCGTTCCGCCGCCGGCCAGATGAGCTTGTGCAACTGAAGGCCGAGACGGACGTTCAGCCGGTCTTCCAGAATCCACCGGGCCAGGTCGGCCGGCGGCAACGCGCCATGCACCGGGGCGAGGATCACTGGGCAACGGGCTGGCAGATCGTACCGCGCCAGCACGTCGCGGGCCCAATCGTAGTCACCCCGGTCGGCCAGGATGAACTTGACTTCATCCCGTGGTGTCAGCAAGCCTATATTGGGCCAATGGTTATGATCCGACTCGCCGCTGCCGGGGCATTTGACGTCCACGATCCGCACCACCCGCGGGTCCACCGTGTCGATCGGCAGCGCCCCACTGGTCTCCAGCAACACGCAGGGGAGCTCGTCCGCCAGCCGGGTCAGCAGCGGGTACACGGCCGGCTGAAGCAGGGGCTCGCCACCCGTCACCTCGACGGTTGGGCAGCGGTATTCTCGGACCCGCGCCAGAACGTCCTCCGCGAGCATCCACTCGCCTTCATGAAAGGCGTACGCCGTGTCACACCAGGCACACCGCAGGTGACACCCCGTCAGCCGGATGAACACGCACGGAATCCCCGCGCGCGTGCCCTCACCCTGGATCGAGTGGAATACCTCGTTGACGCGCAGACGCGCTGAACGGATCATTGAGTGCCTCGGAGCACTTGCCCGTGAACGCCGGGAGCGGTCCGCCGGGCGCCGGGCGTCACCGAGCAGGCGGGCGCGCGTTATGCGAGTCCCGCCGGGCCCTGCCAGTATAGCCCCCGTTTCCAGAGTCGCGGTTCTCAATCCTGGCCTGCTCCGGGCGCGCACGATCGTTCGGCCGCCGGCGTGGCCGAGGTTTTCGTTGACCGTTGTCGGCAATTCTGGTAGTGATGACCTTATGGGAAGAAAGAGGCGCCGGGGACCGGGCTGCGTGGGCGTTATGTCCCGCGACCCGCGTCCGGGCCGTGTTGTGGCATGAGGGGGCGGGCGTCCATTTCTTCGGGCTCCTTGGGACGGTCGTCGCGTTGGAGGACACACATGGGTACGTGCAATCGGTTGGGTGCGTTGCGGCGCACCGTGATGGTCGCAATGCTCGCGGGGCTGGTCTGTGCCGGGCCGGCGTCGGCGGCGGGTCTGGCGGGGGAGGCCCGCGAGATCCTCGTCCCGGATTCGAGCATGGTGCTGCGTCTGTGGGAACAAGTCGCCGAAGACGGCTTCGTGCGGCCGCACTACGCGGTGGCCTTCGACGGCGAGACCTTCTCGATGCCGGTGGCCACGTCGTACGACATTCTGGTGACGTATGACGAGTTCGACCCGGCGCAGCGCACCCCCGCGGTGCCGGCGTTCCTGGCCGCCGCCCCGGACACCAACGTTTACATCGTTCAGTTCCACACCCAGCCGTTCGCGGCCTTTCAGCGGCAGCTCGCCGCCGTCGGCGCCACGGTCAACAGCTACATGCCGCACAACGCTCTGCTGGTGACGATGTCCCCGGCGGTGCGCCAGCAGGTGGCCGCGTGGCCGCACGTGCGGTGGGTCGGACCGTATGAGCCGGCGTATCGGCTGGAACCCATCGTGTTCCAATGGCTGATGCAGCCGGGGCTCGAGGCCGTGCGCGAGCGGTTCTCCATCCTGGTCCATCAACGCGGGCCGGAGCAGCAAGGGGCCCTGGCGCAGCGCATCACGGCCCTGGGCGGCACGGTCCACTTCACGATGCCGGACTGCCAGCGCATGGAAGCCACGATGAGCCTGGCGGCGTTGGCCGAGATCGTGCGGGCCGATGAAGTCGTGTACATCGACCGCTGGGGCGGCCCGATGGAATCGGACATGAACATCGCCCGCCACTCGGCCGGCACCAATGCCAACTTCATCGAAACGACCCTCGGCTTCAACGGCCAGGGCGTGCGCGGCGAGGTCTTTGACACCGGTGTACGGGCGACTCACGTCGCGTTGCCGAACATCCTGTTCCACGACCAGAATGGCGGTGATACGTCCCACGGCACCAACTGCTACGGCATCGTGTTCGGCACGGGCGCTGGCAACTCCAACGGTCGCGGGATGCTCCCCGGCCGCGAGCAGGGCATCTTCGCGTACGCCGGACAGGTGACGATGTTCGGCGGCTGGAAGAGCCGCTACCAGCACACTTACGAGCTGGTGAATCCGGCCGGTCCGTTCCGGGCCGTGTTCCAGTCGGCCAGCGTGGGCAGCGCCACGGCCGGCCCGCTGTACACGTCAGTCTCGTACGAGGTGGACTACTACCTGTTCTGGAACGACCTGCTGAGCTGCCAGTCGTTCGGCAACTCGGGAGACCAGAACGCCCGGCCACAAGGGTGGGCCAAGAACATCGTGACGGTCGGCGGGATCTACCACTTCAACAACACGACCCGTTCCGACGACCGGTGGAACGGCGGCGGCAGCATTGGCCCCGCGTCCGACGGCCGCGTTAAGCCGGACCTGGCCGCCTTCTACGACGAAATCACTTGTCCCAGCGACTCCAGCGATACGAGCTACATCACCAACTTCGCCGGCACCAGCGCCGCCACGCCGATCACCTGCGGCGCGTTCGGCCTGATGTTCCAGATGTGGCACAACGGGATTTGGGCGGGGCATGGCGGCGGGCCGACGGTGTTCGACAGCCGACCGCACATGGCCACGGCCAAGGCGCTGATGATCAACTCGGCCTACCGCTACCGCTGCTCGTCCACGGACCCGGGCGTGCCGGGCACGCCGACGTTCAGCGACCTGACCCGGTATCGTCAGGGCTGGGGCATGCCCAACCTGCAGAACTTGTACTACCAGGCCGCCAAGAGCCTGGTCATCGACGAGACGGACGTTCTTCTGCCGCTTCAGACCAAGCGGTACCTGGTGAAGGTCGACGCCGGCGAAGCCGAGTTAAAGGCGACGATGGTGTACACCGATCCGGGGGGCAACCCGGCGGTGCAGACGCAGCATCGTGTGAATGACCTCACGCTGAAGGTCACCGCGCCGGACGGCACCTTCTACTACGGCAACTACGGGCTGGATACTTCCAGCTATTCGACGGCCGGCGGCAACGCCGACACGAAGAACACCGTGGAGAACGTCTTCGTGCGGCTGCCGGCGGAGGGCACCTGGAAGGTCGACGTGATCGGCGCGGAGATTACGACCGACGGCCACCCGGAGACGCCGTCGGTCATCGACGCCGACTACGGCCTGGTCGTCACGGGGGCGCTGCGGCTGCCGATCGGCGACCTGAACTGCGACGGAGCGGTGGACTTCGGCGACATCAACCCGTTTGTCCTGGCGCTGACGAACCCCAGCGGCTATGCCGCGGCGTTCCCGCAGTGCGACGTGAGTCAGGGCGACATCAACGGCGACGGCGCCACAAACTTCGGCGACATCAACCCGTTCGTGCGACTGCTGACGAATCCGTAGCCGCGAACATCACGGCGGCATCCCGCGCGCCGCGTGCTTCGGCCCTCGGAGGCTTGAAGCACGCGGCGCGTGCTTTCCAGGCGGTCCTTGGTCGTGCGCTGCGGTCCCCCCGCGAGCGCGGCCCACCGCGCCGGCCGATCCTCATTCCTGCCGGCCGGCGGGCTTCGGCGGTCGCGCGGCACGCACGACCACCGTGCGGGCGAAGATGTCCCCCAGCCGCTGACGATTCCGCGACAACACCACCAGGAACCCCAGCACCCACAACGGCGGCATCATCTCGATAAAGCGGAACAGGTTCCGCGTGATGACCGCCGCCACGGTCGGTCGCGCGCCGCTTTCCGTCAGCACGCGCGTCCCCGTCAGCAGCTTGCCCACCGTCCGGCGGGTCAGCAGCTCGAGCAACAGGGCATACGCAGTGTACGCGGCGCAGCTCGCCGACCACCAGCGGAGCGTCGGCGGGCTGGGAAAACGCCCGGTGGTGGCGTCGCCGCCCGCAGCCCAGTTGAACAGCTCCTGGCCGGCGCGCTGCGCGTCAAGGCCGAAGAGCGGCGCGAAGGCCAGTGCGAAGGGCGCCAGATCGATCCCCCAGCCGAGCAGCCGCTGAATCGCCAGGGCCAGCACGGCGTCCGCGGGCAAGGTGGCCGGAGTCACCATTGCGCGACGCCGAAAGACGAACAGCGACACCAGCACCGCGAACAGCATCAGCAGTGTCGAGGCCTGCACCCAGCGCAGGCCGGCCCCGGGCAGGTGCCCATCGGCGAACACGTCCGCCACCCGCACGGTCTTTTCGGCCGGCGCACCATCCAGGCGGCCGAATTGCAGGAACACGCCCGCCGGCGCGGCACTTACAAGGAACACGATGTGCTGATTGAACCCCAGCGCCGCGTCGTAGCGCTGGGGCTCGCTGCCCGCGGGCAATTCGGAAAGCCGCAGGGCGGCGGCCCGCCACGGCGCGTCGCGCTCGCCCGCTCCGCCGAGCCGTCGGAAGGCGGCCACCTCTTCGCGGCCTGCGGGGGTGCGGCTGGTCACGACGAGCGTGGGCAGCCGGCTGACGCGGGTGAGCCAGAAGCGGTTGAGACCAGGCAAGGGTGGGGTGGTCCCGCGCGGCTGCCACCGGCCTGTTGGCGCGTCAAGCCCGAGGATTTCGACCTGCCGACCGTCGGTGGTCGCCACCGCCAGACAGAGCTCGTCCTGAATGAAGCCGAGCCGCGGCTCAAGGGGGCCGTCGCCCGTCACCTGCTTCGGGCAGGCCGCCAGCGCAATCCAGCCCTGGCTGTCGAAGCGGACAACACTCAGGGCCGCCGGTCCCGGGTCGAAGGGTTGCGAGGTGGGGGGGCGGACGCCGCCGACCAGGCGCGGCATCTCGTCGCGCGCCGGCGAGGGAATCAGCGCCACCACGCCGCGCTCGTCCGCGACCCAATCGAGCGGCGCGCTGCGCCGGGGCAGGTCCAGACGGCGCGACCAGCGACCCGCGCTGGCGGAGTAGAACGTGCCGTCCCGGACCATCACGTAGAGAACGCCCTCGGCCCCCGTCATGTGCGCGATTTCCGCGCGGAGAGCGTCGAGCGGCTGAAAGGGGCCCGCCACGCCGCGCCAGCGCACCAGCGAACGCTCCTCGTCGATGCGGGCCACCCACAACGACTGTTCGTCGCCGGCCAGCCGCGGCAGCCACGCCGGCGAACCAACCGGGGCGCGGGATTGTCCCCAAGCTGTCAATGCCGCCGACGCGCACGTCAGCAAAACCAAGGCGCGGCGGAAGGTTGGAGGGGCCCGGCGGGTCACGGGGCGCCGGCCTCGGGAGCCCGGCCCTCCAGCGCTTCAGTCTCGCCCTGCCAATCTGCGGGGAAATCGAAGACGCCGGCGGGCAGGTCCGGTCGGACGCGTGCGGTGAGGACATCAAGCCGCATCTCGGCCTCGCTGGTCGGCCAGCGGACGACGTACCGCCGCGGGGTAATCGGCCCGTCGGCCCCCACCCTGCGGTAGTGGTCCAACTGGGCGTGCATGGCGATCTGGCCGTCGGGCAGGCGGTCGATGATCTCGCACGGCAGGTACGGCTCGCACGGGTCGAGGCGGATCTCGCGCCAGCCGGTCGGCTGGCCCCCGGGTCCGCGGCGGACATACACGAGACGATGGTCGCGGCCCTCAACGCGCAGCAGCGGCAATTGACCGCCCTCCAGCGCCTCCGGCAGTGGCCGCAGCATCAGGGCGTCCAGCAACTCGTCGGGCGGGACGGCGAGCTTGCGGACGGTGGACGGATCGCCGGGCCGCCACCGCCCCCACCACATCTTGCGGGCATCGGGCACGTCGATCCACAGCCAGTACGTATCCGCATTCGATCCGAATCGGGCGACGCTGGCCCCCAGGGCGGCCCGAACGTCGAAGAACAACGACTGCGGCGGCTGATAGATCAGGCGGGCCTCGTGCCCGATGAAAGCGTGGGCCCGCCCGTCGGCGTCACGCAACCGAAACGAGACCAGGGCCGAACAGCTCAGCGGTTGCTGCAACTTCGCGATGTTGGCGTTAACGCGGTCCAGGGCTTCCCGGCGTGACGTCGGCGCCACGCAGGCGACCGGCCCCTCGCACCCGGTGGTCAACGTGAGTGCTGCCACCAACAGCAGGGCCCCCGATGCTCGCCATGCACGCCCGCGTGCTTCCGCGGAACGGCACCGCTGCCCGGTGGCGCCGAGCGCCGGAACGACCCGTGGGGTCGACAATTGGCGGCGAATCCGCGCGCGAGCGCTGACCACCTCGGTGGGGTCAATCATTACGCACCTCCTCCCTGGGCTCCGCCGCGGCGGCTTCCAGCGGTTCTGCGCCGCCGGCCAGAAGCTGTTCGAGCTGGGCACTGAGCTGTTCGAGCTGTTCCTCGTCGAGCTCCGGCCGCCGAACACGGTGGACACCCTCGCCGGCCACCGGCGTGAACTCCCACACTTCGCCATCGGCATCGGCGACCGTCCCGGTCAGTCGCAGCACCTTCTTGCGCCACAGCAGCAACGCCAGGACGAATCGGAACTGAACCTGACGGGGCTCGCGGACCTCGTCGAGGCGTTCGAAGACGCCGTACACCGCTTGACGGTCGAAAGTCAGGGACCGACGGGCCGCCGGCTCCGTCCGACGCGTCTTCCAGGAGGCGACGGGGGTGCGGTCGGGGGGCGGAGGGCAGCCCGGGCAGAAGTCGCGGCGCTCGTAACCGTCGGGGGCCTCATAGAGGAATGCATGGAACGTCTGGCCGACGGCAAAGGGCCGTTGGCAGGCGGTGCAGGCGTCCGCGCGACGTGGCATGGTCCAATCGGTGCTCACCGCGGCGTACTCCGAGCGCCCCCGAGATCGGCATTCAAGATCGTGCGACGCGGGAGTGGGGGGGCGAGCCTCCTGGCGAGCCGCGGCTCGGCCAAAGCCTCACTTTCCCGTCCGTGGTTCCACGTCCCTGAACGCCCATATGGGCGACGATTATACGGCGCCGCCCGCGACGGGCGACCCGGCCCGCGGCGATCTGCACCGACGGGCGTCACGGGTCCGCCGGCGGGGAGTCCGCAGACGGGCGGCGCGCGTCGAGAAACGACTGAAGCAAGACCTGAGCGGCCAGGGCGTCGCGGAGCTGCCGGCGGCGAGCGGGGCGGAGTCCGGCCTCCTGAAGGGTCTGGTCAGCCTGGAATGTGGTCAGACGCTCGTCCCACAGCTCGACGGGCAATGCAGATTGACGGCGAAGTTCGTTCGCCAGCGCGCGGGCGAGACGGGTCTGGGCGCTGTCGGAGCCATCCATGTTGAGTGGTAGACCGACCACGAGGCCGCCGGCTTCGTTCTGGGCGCACCAGTCGAGGATGCGGCGGGCGTCCTGGGCGAGGTGTCCGGTGGTGGGCAGGAGGCCGGCGGGGGAGGCCAAGCGGCCGCCGGCGTCGGCCAAGGCCAGGCCGGTCCGACGGGTTCCGTAGTCGATGCCGATCCATCGTCCGATAATGATGACTCTCCAGGCGGCGTCTGACAGTGTAAAGCCGATGGCAAGCAGCGCGCCGCGCGGTGCCGAAAAATAATGCATTTCGCTATTGCAATCCACCGGTCGCGCGGTAAGAATGTGGGGCTTGCGAGTTTACGCATGGTAGACGGTAAGGCGCGACGGACCGGCACACTTTGCTGATCGCTGGCAACGTTCGCAGTGGGGGAGTTTGTCGCGGGCGACGGTCGCCCGCGCAGCCGGGGTACATTGCGTTCCAACGGCGTTCGGTCGTGGGGGCCCAGGTCCGTCCCTGACGGATCGTCGAACCGGAGAGGGTGTCCCGAATGCAGCTCGAAGCCATTCGTGATTTCAGTCGGTACGGAGACGCGATCGACGTTCCCGACCTGATCGAGATTCAGACGCGCTCGTATGCCCGCTTCCTGCAAGCCGACGTGCCGCCTGACAAGCGGGAGCCGATTGGCCTGGAGGCCCTGCTGCGCGAGGTGTTCCCGATCGAGAGCTACGACGGGAACATGCGGCTGGAATATGTCGACTACACGCTGGACCCCCCGCGCTACACGCCGGACGAGTGCCGCGAGCTGGGCCTCTCCTACGGCCTCCCCTTCCGCGTCCGCGTGCGTCTGCGTCGCAAGGACGTGGAGGAGGTTCAGGAAGAGGGCATTTACCTGGGCGAAATTCCGATCATGATCGGGGGCGGCGAGTTCATTGTGAACGGGTCGGAGCGGGTGATCGTATCGCAGCTGCACCGCAGCCCGGGCGTGGACTTCGTCAAGGAGTCCAGCGAGGGCGACCGCGCCCTGCACGCCTGCCGGATCATCCCGGAGCGGGGCTCGTGGATCGAGATCAACGTCACGCGGAAGGACATCCTGGCGGTCCGCATCGACCAGAGCAGCAAGATCCCGGCGACGACGTTCCTGCGGGCGATGGACGAGAAGTACGGTTCTACCGAGGTGATCGTCCGCGAGTTCTACCCGGTCAAGACGCTGCGGACGGCGGCGCTCAAGCCGGAGATGTGGACGGCGGCGGCCGTGGTGGATCCGGACACGGGCGAGGAACTGGTCGGGGCCGGGCGGCAGATCGGCGAGGCGCTCCACAAGCTCCGCGAGTCCGCGGTCAAGCAGGTGGACGTGCTCGCCAAGATGACCGACCCGATCATCCTGAACACGCTGGCCGAGGACGCCGCCCTCAACCACGAGGAAGCGTTGCAGCGCATTTACGCCCGGCTGCGGCCCGGCAACCCGGTGCAGCTCGACAAGGCCCGCAAGCTTTTCCAGGAGAAGTTCTACGACGAGAACCGCTACCGCCTGGGCAAGGTCGGCCGTTTTCGTCTGAACCGCAAGTTCGAGAAGGGCATCCCCGAGACCGAGATGGTCCTGCGGCCCGAGGACTTCGTCGAGTCGTTGCGGTACATCTTGAAGCTGCGCTCCGGCGAGGGCCAGGTGGACGACATCGACCACCTGGGCAACCGTCGGCTGCGGACCATCGACGAGCTGGCCACGGACGAGCTGCGCAAGGGCTTCCTGAAGCTGCGGCGGACCGTGCAGGAGCGGATGAGCCTGAAAGACCCGGAGTCGATCGGCAAGGTGGCCGAGCTGGTGAACACCAAGAGCATCTCCAGCAGCATCGACTTCTTCTTCGGCCGCAGCGAACTGTCGCAGGTGGTGGACCAGACCAACCCGCTGTCGCAGCTCACGCACGAGCGGCGGCTGTCGGCGCTGGGTCCGGGCGGCCTGAACCGTAAGCGAGCCGGGTTCGAGGTGCGCGACGTGCACATCAGCCACTACGGCCGCATCTGTCCGATCGAGACGCCCGAAGGCGTGAACATCGGGCTGATCGCGTCGCTGAGCATCTACAGTTCGGTGGACGAATACGGTTTCCTGACCACGCCGTACCGCAAGGTGCAGCGCGGCAAGGTGAACGGGGAGGTGGTGTACCTGCGGGCCGACGAGGAGATGCGCGTCACCCTGGCGCCGCCCGACGTCGTTGTTCCCGAATCGGACGGCCAGCGTTTGCCGCCGATCGAACCGCGGGCGGACTACCTGGCGCGGCGGACGGGCGGCCGCGGCCGGCGTCCGACCGCGGCGCTGAAGGACGGCACGCTGCTGGGGCGGGTGCAGGGCGACTTGCAGCAGGTGCCGGCGGAGGGCATTCACTACGTGGACATCTCGCCCAAGCAGACGGTGGGCGTGTCGGCGGCGTTGATCCCGTTTTTGGAGCACGACGACGCGAACCGGGCGTTGATGGGCTCGAACATGCAGCGGCAGGCGGTGCCGCTGATCCGCACCGAGCCGCCGATCATCGCGACCGGCATGGAGCGCCCGGTGGCCGAGAACAGCGGCATGGTGGTCCGGGCCCGCCGGAGCGGCAAGGTCACGTACGTGGACGCCCGGCGGATCGTGCTCGACGACACCGACGAGTACGAGCTGCGGAAGTTCGTGGGGCTGAACGAGCGGACGTGTCAGAACCAGAAACCGGTGGTGCGTCCGGGCCAGAAGGTGAAGGCCGGACAGGTGATCGCCGACGGGGCGGCCACGCACGAGGGGGAGTTGGCGCTGGGCCGGAACGTCTTGGTGGCGTTCATGACCTTCGACGGGTTCAACTTCGAGGACGCGATCCTGATCTCGGAGCGGCTGGTGAAGACCGACGCGTTCACCAGTATCCACATCGAGTCGCACGACATCGAGATCCGCGAGACGAAGCTGGGACGCGAGGAGTTCACGCGGGACATTCCGAACGTGTCGGAGCGGGCGCTACGGAACCTGGACGAGCGTGGCATCGTGCGGCTGGGGACGCGGGTGGGTCCGGGCGACATTTTGGTGGGCAAGGTGTCGCCGAAGAGCAAGACGGAGCTGTCGCCGGAGGAGAAGCTGCTGCACGCGATCTTCGGGCGGGCGGGGGAGGACGTGAAGAACGACTCGCTGGAACTGCCGGCGGGTCAGGAGGGGATCGTTATCGGGGCGAAGCATTTCAGCCGCCGGACGCACCTGGGCGACGAGCAGAAGAAGGACGTGGAGCGGCAGATGCAGGCGCTCCAGGCGGAGTCGGACGAACGCCGCATCCGGTTGTTCCGGCAGATGGCGGAAGCGATCAACGCGGTGACGGAGCAGGAGCTGGTGGACCCGAACACGCGGCAGAAGGTGGGCCGCAGCGAGAACCCGGAGGTCATTCTGGAACAGATTCAGACCTTCTCGCTGAAGTGGGTGAAGCCGGCGGCCAAGCGGGAGGAGGCGGAGAAGATCTACGACCGGTATTGGCCGCGGATCGAGGAGATCGCCAAGGAGTGCAAGCGGCGGCTGGACCACCTGAAGCGGGGCGATGAGTTGCCGTCGGGCGTGCTCGAGATGGTGAAGGTGTACGTGGCGACGAAGCGGACGTTGAGCGTGGGGGACAAGATGGCGGGTCGGCACGGCAACAAGGGGGTGATCGCGAAGATCATGCCGGAGGAGGACATGCCGTTTTTGGAGGACGGCACGCCGGTGGACCTGGTGCTGAACCCGCTGGGCGTCCCCAGCCGGATGAATGTCGGACAGATTCTGGAGACGCACCTGGGATGGGCCGCGGCCGTCCTCGGCTTCCAGGTCATCTCCCCCGTGTTCGACGGGGCGACCGAGGCCCAGATTCGCGCCTGCGTCGCCGAGGCCAACGAGCGGGTGCGTCAGCGGCGGGAAGACCCGGACGTTGTCCGGCAGGCCGGCCGCGCGCGCGAGCTCCTGACCGAGATGCCGCTCACGGGCAAGGTGCGCCTGTACGACGGGCGAACCGGCGATCCCTTCGATCAGCCGGTGACCGTGGGCTACATCTACATGCTCAAACTGCACCACCTGGTGGATGACAAGATCCACGCCCGGTCGACCGGCCCGTACAGCCTGATCACCCAGCAGCCGCTGGGTGGCAAGGCCCGCACCGGCGGGCAGCGGTTCGGCGAGATGGAGGTGTGGGGGCTGGAGGCCTACGGCGCCGCCTACGTGCTCCAGGAGTTGCTCACGGTCAAGAGCGACGACGTGGAGGGCCGTACCAAGATTTACGAGAGCATGGTCAAAGGCACGCATACGCTCGACGCGGGGACCCCGGTGTCGTTCGACGTGCTGTGCAACGAGATTCGCGGGCTGGGTCTGAACATTCAACTGGAGAAACGTCGTCCGTTGTAGGGCCCGCGGTGAAGCGCGGCGACGAGTCAGGAGCGCGGTCATGCTGGCAGTGACATACGGCCACGGGCAGGACCTGTCCCCCGAGGAGCTGACGGAGTTTTACCGCCGGCTCAACCACGACATCGCCGCCCAGCCGGAGCAGATTCGCAAGATGACCGTGCAAAGTGCGGCGTTCGTGACGGCCCACGTGGACGGGCGGCTCATCGGCATCGCCCGCGGGGTGTGCGACGGGCTCCGCGGCTACCTGACGGAGTGCAAGCTCGATCCGGCCTTCCAGGGCCCGGCCGCCGTCACGCGGACGGACGGACGGATCGAGCACGACACACATGGGATCGCCACCGAGATGGCCCGCCGGGTGCTGGACGCCATGTACGCGGCCGGCGTGCAGCGGGTCGATTTGGTGGCGTACGGGACGGAAGTGGACTTCTGTGAGGAGTTGGGGTTTCGGCGGGCGCCGGGACTGGTCGGGATGACCATGCGGTCCGAGGATTGGGTGACCGCGGCGGCCGGCGCTCGCACGGCAACACCCGCATCGGCGGCGCGGCCGAACTAGGCCGCCGACGTGGTGTACCAGGCAACAGGGATACCAGGCTATGGCCGAGACGGTTTACGATCGGATCAACGACTTCACCGCGGTTCGCATCTCGCTCGCTTCGCCCAACGACATCCGCGCGTGGTCGTTCGGCGAGGTCAAGAAGCCGGAAACGATCAACTACCGGACTTACCGGGCCGAGAAGGACGGTTTGTTCTGTGAGCGGATCTTCGGGCCCGAGCGGGACTGGGAGTGCTTCTGCGGCAAGTACAAAGGCACGAAGCACAAGGGGATGATCTGCGACCGCTGCGGCGTGAAGGTCACGCACAGCCGCGTCCGCCGCAAGCGCATGGGCCACATTAACCTCGCCGCGCCGGTCGTCCACATCTGGTTCTTCAAGGCCATGCCGAGCCGGCTCGGCACGCTGTTGGACATGAAGACCAGCGACCTCGAGAAGATCATCTACTTCCAGGACTACGTGGTCGTCGAACCCGGGGCTTCCAAGCTGGAGCGCAAGCAGCTCCTGACCGAGGAGGAGTATCGCCGGGCGATCGAGGAATACGGCGACAGCGGATTCCGCGCCCTGATGGGAGCGGAGGCGGTGCGCGAGCTGTTGATGCAGATCAACCTGCCGCAGCTTTCGGCGGACCTGCTGGACGGCCTGCGGAAGACCAACAGCAAGCAGAAGATCAAGGAACTGAGCCAGCGGCTGAAGCTGGTGGAGGCGATCCGCAAGAGCAACAACGAGCCGCAGTGGATGGTACTGGAAGTCATCCCGGTGATTCCGCCCGACCTGCGGCCGCTGGTGTTGTTGGACAGCGGCAACTTCGCCTCCAGCGACCTCAACGACCTCTATCGCCGCATCATCAACCGCAACAACCGGCTCAAGAAGCTGATCGATCTGAACGCCCCCGAGGTCATCATTCGCAACGAGAAGCGGATGCTGCAGCAGGCGGTGGACGCCCTGTTCGACAACGGGCGTTGCCGGCGACCGGTGCTGGGCAGCAGCAATCGGCCGCTGAAGAGCCTCACGGACATGATCAAGGGCAAGCAGGGGCGTTTCCGCGAGAACCTGCTGGGCAAGCGGGTGGATTACTCGGCCCGCAGCGTCGTCGTTGTCGGCCCCGAGCTCAACCTGCACCAGTGCGGCCTGCCGAAGAAGATCGCCCTGGAGCTCTACCAGCCCTTTATCATCCGCAAGCTGCGCGAGCGCGGTTTGGCCGACACGATCAAGAGCGCCAAGAAGATGCTCGAGCGGCGGGAGCAGCCGATCTGGGACATCCTGGAAGAGGTGATCTACCAGCACCCGGTGCTGCTGAACCGGGCGCCGACGCTGCACCGCATGGGCATTCAGGCGTTCGAGCCCGTCCTGGTCGAAGGCAACGCCATCAAGATTCACCCCCTGGTCTGCAAGGGCTTCAACGCGGACTTCGACGGGGACCAGATGGCCGTCCACCTGCCGCTGTCGATTGAGGCCCAGGCCGAGGCCCACGTGCTGATGATGAGCACGAACAACATCTTCAGCCCCGCCAACGGCTCACCGATCATGTCCGCCTCGCAGGATATGGTCATGGGCATCTACTACCTGACCTGCGATCACGCCGGCGAGGTCGGCGAGAAACCGGAGGGCCGGGAGCGGGCGTTCGCCAGCCCGGAAGAGGCCATGCTGGCGCACAGCCTGGGCCAGATCGGGATGCACACGCCGATCCGCGTCCGCATCCGCCGACAGACCGTGGTCACGGGGCGGGACACGCTGCCCGAGCCGTGGCCGGCGAAGAAGTTGCTGCGGACGACGGTGGGGCGGTGCTACTTCAACGACGTGCTCGAACCGTCGATGCCCTTCTACAACTATCCGTTGGGTAAGGGCATCTCGCGGGTCATCGCCGACTGCCACACGTTGCTGGGACGGGCGGCGACGATCGCCCTGCTCGACCGCATCAAAGCCACCGGGTTCCGCACGAGCACGTTGGCGGGGCTGTCCTTCGCCCTCACCGACCTGCGCATCCCCGAGAAGAAGCAGCGCATACTCGACGCCGCCCAGAAGGTCGTCGACCGCGTCGAGCGCAACCACGCCAACGGCGTGATCACGCCGATGGAGCGCCACAATCAGCTCATCGACATCTGGGTCCACGCCCGCGAGCAGATCACCCAGGAGATGATGAACACGCTGAAGAACGACTGGCGCGATGCCGAGGGCCACGAGGTCAAGCCCGGCGACCCCAAAGGCAAGCCGTACCTCAACCCGATTTACCTGATGACCGATTCGGGCGCCCGGGGCAGCGTCGACCAGATTCGCCAGCTCGCCGGCATGCGGGCCCTGATGGCCAAGCCCTCCGGGGAGATCATCGAGGCCCCGATCAAGGCCAATTTCCGCGAGGGGCTGTCGGTGCTGGAGTACTTCAGCTCCACGCACGGCGCCCGCAAGGGCCTGGCCGATACGGCTCTGAAAACGGCCGACTCGGGCTACCTGACCCGCAAGCTGGCCGACGTGGCCCAGAACGTGATCGTCAACGAGCGCGACTGCGGCACGATCGAAGGCATCACCAAGAGCACGATCTACCGCGGCGAGGAAGTCGATGTGAAGCTCTCCGAGCTGATCCTCGGCCGCGTCGCCCGCGACACCATCCGCGACCCGCGCACCGACGAGATCATCGTCCGCGAAAACGAGTTGATTACCGGCGACATCGCCCGACGACTCGAAGCCAAACCCGAACACGGCGGCCTCGGGCTGGACAGCATCCGCGTGCGCAGCCCGCTGACGTGCGAGAGCCGCCTGGGCGTCTGCGCCCGCTGCTACGGCGCCGACCTGTCCACCGGGCACCTGGTCGAAGAGGGCATGGCGGTTGGCATCCTCGCCGCCCAATCCATCGGCGAGCCCGGCACGCAGCTCACGATGCGGACGTTCCACACCGGCGGCGTCGCCAGCCGCGCCGTCGTCGAGAGCGAGATCGCGGTGCACCAGGGCGGCACGGTCGTCTTCCTCGGCCTCAACGCCATCGAGACCCGCGAGGAGGAGTCCGGCCGTACGATCTACCGCGTGCTGAAGCGCAACGGCGAAATCGCCATCCAGGACGAGAAGGGCCGCGAGCTTGAGCGTTACAAGATCCCCTACGGGGCGGCCGTCCTCTTCGCCGACGGCAGCACGATCCCCCCGCGCGGGGTGCTGGCCCAGTGGGACCCGCACTTCACCCCCATGCTGGCCGAGAAGGCCGGTTTCGTCCGCTTCCAAGACATCGTGGACGGCGAAACCGTGCGGCAGGAGAAGGAAGGCCGCGAGGGCAGCAAGTGGATCGTCATGGAGCACAAAGGCGACAAGCACCCGCGCGTCCTCATCGAGGACCGCGAGGGCATGATCCTCGACTTCCACCACCTCCCGGCCAAGGCCCGCGTCGAGGTCAGGGAGGGCGACCCCGTCCAGCCCGGCACGCTGCTGGCGCGCCAGCCCCGCGAAATCGCGGGCACGCAGGACATCACCGGCGGCCTGCCCCGCGTGACCGAGATCTTCGAGGCCCGCAAGCCCAAGGAGCCCGCGGTGCTGTCGGAGATTTCCGGCGAAGTGACCCTCCAGGCCGACCGCCGTCGCGGCAAGATGACGATCATCGTCCGCTCCGAAGGCGGCATGGAGCGGGAACACCACGTGCCGCAGGACAAGCAGCTCCTGGTCCACGCCGGCGACAAGGTCGAGGCCGGCACGCCGCTGATCGACGGTCCCCTCATTCCGCACGACATCCTGCGGATCAACGGCGAGGAGGACCTCCAGCGCTACCTGCTGAAAGAGGTGCAGTCGGTCTATCGTCAGCAGAACGTGACGATCAACGACAAGCACATCGAGATCATCCTCGGTCAGATGTTGCGGAAGGTGAAGATCGACAACGAGGGCGATTCGGAGTTCCTGCCCAACGAGGTCATCGACCGCTTCCGCTTCCGCGACGAGAACCTGCGCCTGGCCAAGAGCGTCAAGATCGTCGAACCGGGCGACACCGACTTCCAAGTCAACCAGGTCGTCACCAAAGAGGAGTTCACCGCCAAGAACGAGGCAGTCGAGGCCGACGGCGGCAATCCGGCCAAGGGCCGCAAGCCCAAGCCCGCCACCGCCAAGACGCTCCTGCTGGGCATCACCAAAGCCAGCCTCCAGAGCGAGTCCTTCATTTCCGCCGCCTCCTTCCAGGAAACCACGAAGGTCCTGACTCAGGCGGCCCTGGCCTCGGCGGAAGACAAGCTCATCGGCCTGAAGGAGAATGTCATCCTGGGTCGCCTGATCCCGGCCGGGACCGGGTTCAAGGGCTACCAGGACCTCCAGATTCGCTACGCCGAGCCGCCCACGCGCGAACCCGCGCCGCGGACGTTCGTGGAAGCCCCGGCGGAGGTGTCCCGGGCGGCGACCAGTCCGCTGGATAGCCTGCTCCCGGGTGTCGAAGCGGCCCGCCCGACGCCGGCGGACGCCCCGGCCGGCGCGGCCGGACTGGGCTAGCCCCCCGTCAGTCAGCGGAGTAACCGCGGAGACTCAGCGCAACCTGTGGCCGCGACCAAGCGTGGCGGCTCGCCACAGCGAGTCGCCGTTGGCGACCGGGCTCCGTACCGGCCGTGGGCCGCCGGGGAGCCTCGTCGCGCCGCGAAGAGCTCGATCGTTTGTAGTACGGAGGGCACCGCGAGCGCGGCGAAGATCAAGGAACAGCGACGACAGCGCGCTCGCGTTGTGCCGCGAGCGTCGCGCTGTTCTCCGCGATCTCGGCGCTTCGCTGCGCTTCAGCAGTTCACCACGGCGGGGGAAGGTCCGGCGCGGTTACCGCGACTCGCGGGCCAGGAGAAACGCGGTCAGCGCCCCCAATTGCAGCACACCGGCGAAGGCGAGCTTGACGAGTTGCTGGGCGGGTGAGCCCTGATACACCCAGTCCGTTAAGGCGAACAGGAGTAGTCCCACGACGAGCGCTTGCAGCAAGGCCCCCATGAGTCGGGCCAGCGAGAACTCCCGGTAGCGCTCGGCCCGGGCCGTGGCTTCGAGCCGTTGCCGCAACTGCTCCAGCAACCGTTCGATCCGCCGCAGCGACGCCAGCAGCTCGTCAGTGGTCCGCTCGGGGGTGGCCAACGCGGCTCCCTCGTCAGTTGGCTCAGGTGTTTGCGGGCTCATGCGGGGGTCTCCGACGTCCACGCCTCGATCAGGGCCTGCCGCAGCAGCGGCAGCAGGATTTCGTGCTGGCCGAGCACCGCGTGGCCGCAGCCGGGCTCGACCGGCCGGACCAGCACGTTCTGTGTCGGCCGGTAATGCGGCAACATGTCCAGGTTGGCCGTGTGCAGACCGTCCAGGGGGTGGCCCAGGTTGCGCGCGACGGACACGGCCTTGAGAAACACCTCGGGCAGCACCACGGCCGACCCGACGTTCAGCCACACGCCGCCCGCGCCGCCCGGCTGCGCCGCGCTCATGTCGGCGACCACGCCGCACAATGTGCGGAAGTCCGCCAGCGACGCCGCACCGATGGCCGCCCCGTCGGCCCGCGGGTGAACGTGTACCGTGTCCGTGCCGAGCGCGACGTGCACGGTGGCGGGGATGCCCGCCCGGTAGGCCGCCGCAAACACGCTCCATTGCTTGTACGGCGCGTCGCCCTCCGCCAGCAGCCGACCCAGCGCCCGACCGAGCCCCGCACCGCGCGCCCCCGCGGCAGCGGCGGCATTCATCCGCTCGCAAGTCTCATGGACCATGCCGAACCGGCCGTCACGGATCGTGTCCGCCACTTCCTCACTGGTGGCCCCGGTCTCGGCCAATTCGAGGTCGTGAATCGCCCCCGACCCGTTCGTCGCCACCGCCGTCACCAGCCCCCGTTCGATCAGGTCCACGACCAGCGGGGAACAACCGGTCTTGATGACGTGGCCGCCGAACGCGAACACCACCGGCCGGCCGGCACGTCGGGCGGCCACGACCGCGTCGACAATCCGGCTCAGCTCGCGGGCCCCGAGGAAACGCGGCAGGGCGGCCAGCCAGTCGCGGAACGTGCAGCCGGCAACCGTGGGCCGCCCGAGCGATGCCACCGCCACCTTATGGGCCCGTTCGGTCCGCGATCGCAGCCGCAGCCGGTCAAGATCCAGCTTCGGGACCGGCGTCGGGTCGTCTGATGCGCTCAAACGCGATCCTCCACCGCTTGCCGCAGTCGGGCGTCAAGCTCTGTCTTGGTTGCCGCCTCCGGCCACGTCACACGCATGTCCAGGCGGACCAGCAATCGCCGCCGGTCCGACCACAGGTGTACCAGTTTGACCCAATCCTTGCGGGTTGTCACCACGTACTCGGCCCCGGCCTGCTGGGCCTCGGCGTCGATGCGCTCCAAATCGGGCCCCGCGTAGCGGTGATGATCATTGAAGACCCGCCGCCCCGCGACGGTGGCGCCCAGCGTCTCGACCAGCCGGAGGAACGTG
This sequence comes from Planctomycetota bacterium, assembly GCA_040755725.1. GTDB lineage: Bacteria > Planctomycetota > Phycisphaerae > UBA1845 > Fen-1342 > JBFMAI01. The sequence goes on from JBFMAI010000001.1 coordinate 28,641, forward strand.
GCTGGGTTGCCCAGGCCGCAGACCACGAAGACTCGGCGGCCGTTCAGCGTGGAAGCCGGCTGGGACTGCCCCTCCATATCGACGACGGCCGCGGCCTCGACACCCGCCCGCCAAATCGGCGTGTCCAGTACGATGCGGCGAAGCGGTGCGACGATTTCGTCGCCCCGCGCCGCGGCAACCTGATTGGCGCGGGTAATCACCAGCGCGTCGGCTCGCCGGAGCCCCCCCAAGGGCTCGCGCAGTCGCCCCGCGGGCAAGACGGCGTGGCGGCCCCACGGGTCGAGCGCATCGATCAGAACGATGTCCAGGTCGCGGGCCAGGCGCCGGTGCTGGAACCCGTCGTCCAGCACGGCGCAGTCCGCGCCGTATGAGCGTCGCGCGTCGCGCGCCGCCGCCACTCGGTCCCGACCAACAATCACGGGGACCCCCGGCAACGCCTCGCGCAACTCAAGGACTTCGTCGGCCGGTTGGTCAGCCGTGCCCTTATAGCCGCGCGTCAGGACGGCGGGCCGGCGACCCATCGCCTGCAAACGCGACACGACTTCCACCACCATCGGCGTCTTACCCGTGCCGCCGACGGTGATGTTGCCGATGCTGACGACGGGAATGTCCGCTCGGCGGACCAGTGCCGGCACGCGGTCGTACGCCAGGTTGCGGAGGCGCATGGCGGCGCTGTACGCAATGGAGCAGGGCAGCAACAGCCGGCGCGCACCGTTCATGGGGACCGTCCCATGACCTCGCTCCCTCTCAGGTCGCCACAGGCGACTCGTCCGCCACGGCGGACGAGTCGGTCGCCGTGGTGACCAACTCGCTGTGGCGAGGAGGGGTTGGCAGAAGGTGATGTTCCTCGATCCGCAGCAGCTCCTTGATTCTCCAGCCCGCGCGCGACGGGCTCTGGGCATGGCTCCCACACGATCTCGCGGGCCCCGCGGCGGCGTCAGGACTTGGGCAGCGCGCCGATCTCACGCTGCCAGCGGATCGCCCGCGGTACGCCGGCGGTCAGCGGCGTCTGCGGCTGATACCCCAGCAGACTGCGGGCCTTGCTGATGTCGGCGACGTAGCGGGTGACCTCGCCGGCCCGCGCGGGCTCGTACCGCGCGTTCGGCTCGGTACCCAGGGCCAGCGAGATCAGGTTCACCAGGTCCACCAGCGTCGCCCCCTGCCCGTACGCCAGGTTGACCGTCTGCTGATTGACCCGCCGTGCGACCAGCCCGTCGATGCCCCGCATCATGCCGTCCACGCAGTCGTCCACGAACGTGAAGTCCAGCACCTTCTCGCGCCCGTAGACCACGATCGGTTCGCCCCGGGCGATCCGGCGGATGAACAATGGGATCACACGCTCCAGTCGCTCGATGTCGCAGTCGTAGCGGCCGTAAACGTTGCTGAAACGGAAGACGAGGTAGGGCAAGTCGTAACACTGGGCGTACGAGTAGATGAACGCCTCACCCGAGATCTTCGACGCGCTGTAGGGGCTCTCGGCGACGACGAAATCGGCCTGCGATTCGTCGGTGACGTGCCGATGGATGTCGCCGTACACCTCGCGCGAGCTGCCGAAAATCAGTGGAACATTGTGTCGCCGGCAGAACTCCAGCACGCGGAAGCACATCTCCACGTTTTCCATTGCGCGGTGCGGCTGTTCGACCAGCTCGAAGACCTTGGCATGGGCCGCCAAGTGGACGACGACGTCAAACCGCCCTTCGACTGGCAGTTCCCCGGGCACGCAGGTGTTGAGGTCGCACCGGACCGTCGGGATGCGGTCGGTCCACGTGTTCGGGCGGCAATCCACGCCCACGACGTCGTCGCCCCGTTCGAGTAGCGCCAACCCCAGGTTCGTCCCGATTTGTCCGCTCGCTCCGGTGATCAAAGCCCGCATGGGTTCTCCACGTCTGGACCGCGCCGAAAACCCCTTGTAACGCGGGGCGGCATCGCTCGTCAACGCCACGCCGGCGTGGGCGTCACGACGGTCGCCGACATACAATGCCCCAATGCGTGCCAAGCGACAGACGCCCGGGGTGGGCATGTCCGCCGACGCCGCGCCGGCGGAGGAGCGGCCCCACGTCGGGCGATTCTGGGGCCTGCTGCTGCTCATTTGCGTTGTGGGCGCCGTCCTCCGCGTCTTGCTCGTGTCCCAGTATCTGACCCGCAATCCACTGGCCGAGTTCCTGCGCGTCGACGCGCTGACGTACTGGAAATGGGCGGGGCGAATCGCGGCGGGACAGTGGAGTGACGGGCACCCGTTCTTCTCCGCGCCGCTGTACCCGTATCTGCTCGGTCTGCTCCGGGCTGCGGGCGGCGGACTCCCGCTCGTGTACTGCGGGCAGGCCCTGCTCGATGCCGTCACGGCTGTGGTCATTGGCGGGCTCGCGCGGCGGCTGTTCGGCCCCCTCGTCGGCTGGCTGGCGGCGGCGACCTACGTCGTGCTGCTGGAGCCGGCGTCGTTCACGCTCCGCGTCCTGCCGGGCACGCTCCAGTTGCTGCTCGTGGCCCTGGCCTGGGCGGCACTGGTCCGCGCTTGGGGACGGTGGACGTTGGCCCAGGCCGTCCTCGCGGGGGCGCTCGTGGGACTCCTGGCCCTGGCGTGGCCGCCGGCCATGCTGGCGCTGCCCGTCGTCGCGCTGTGGTGGGTGTGGAACACCCGGCCGCTGCGCGTTGGGCTGGTGCGGGCGGCGGCGGTCGCCGCGGCGGGGGCCGCCGTCATCTCACCGGCCACGATCCACAACTACTGCGTCAGCCGCGAGCTGTTTGCGATTCAAGCGGTCAGCGGGCTGACCCTGCGACAGGGCAATGGCCCCGGCGCCGCCGGCGTCATCATCATGGTCCCCGGCACCTCGACCGACCGCGAAGCCCTGTTCGAGTCGGCCCGCGCCGACTTCCGCCGTCGGTACGGCCGCGAGGGCACCTGGGGTGAAATTGACCGGCAGTACCGCGACGGGGTTTTCGCGTGGTGGCGTGAAGACCCCACCCGCACGGCTCGCCTCTTCGCCGCCAAGCTGTACTGGTTCCTCACCGGCCGCCATTTCGCCGATATTTACATGCCCACGGCCGAGCGGGCCGCGGGCCTGCTGCCACGGCTGTGGCTGACGCCGGTGCACACCGCGTGGCTGATTCCTCCGGCGCTGGTGGCCCTGGGGGGCTGGCTCCGACGGCCGCGCGAGCACCTGCCGGCGCTGCTCCTGTTCGCGGTCGTGGTCGCAACGGTCGTGGTGTTTCGTTACTCCCCGCGCTACCGGCTGCCGGCGATCCCCGTGCTGGCCGTCGGGGCAGCGTGGACGCTGTCGCAGGCGGTCCGGCACGGTTGGCGGTCACGTTGGGCCGTCGCTGCCGCCGCCAGCGTTGCGGTATCCGGCGGGCTCACCGCGCTGAACGCAGCGCGGGGTTTCGATTCACTTGCGGCGCAGCAGCCGCTCTTTGAGTACAGCCTGGCGACAGCGGCCGTCGCCCGGGGGGACTCGGACGACGCCGAACGCCGCTACCGCTCCGCTCTTGAGCAGCGGCCGGACCTGGAGGAAGTGCGCCTGGACCTGGCCGAGTTGCTGCGACATCAGGGGCGCCACGACGAAGCGTTGACCGAGGCGCGGCGGGTGCTGCAATTCAATCCGGATTCCGCCCGCGCGCACACCTTTGCGGGAATCAGCCTGGCCATGTCGGGCCGAGCGGCCGAGGCCGCCGAGCATTTCCACCGGGTGCTGGTGATTAGCCCGCACGATTCCGACGCACACGTCAACCTGGGCAACACATTGGCCGAGCAGGGCCGCGTGGACGAGGCCGTGGAGCACTTCCGGCGGGCGGTCGAGCTGAACCCGGACTCTGCGGCGGCGTGGTACAACCTTGGCCAGACGCACATTCGACGCGGGTCGGTGGCCGAAGCGGTCGAGGCGTTCCAAAGAGCCCTGCGCCTCGAGCCCAAGCATGTGCGGGCTTGTTCGGAACTGGCATATCTCCTGGCGCGGCAGGGTGATTACGAGGTGGCCGCCGCCACGCTACGCGCCGGGCTGCGTCATTGGCCGGCGGATATCCGCCTGGCCAACGACCTAGCGTGGCTGCTGGCGACCTGCCCCAAGGCCGAAGTTCGCAACGGGGCCGAAGCTCTCCTCCTTGCGAGCAACGCGTGCCTGGCCGCCGGCCAGCCGCCCCCTGGACTACTGGACACGTTGGCGGCGGCGTTGGCGGAAGCCGGGCGTTTCGACGAGGCGGTCACCACGGCGACACGCGCGGCCGACCTGGCCGCCGGCGCTCGTCAGACCGAGCTAGCCGAGGCAATCCGCGCGCGGGCGCAGCTCTACGCGGCACGGCAGCCGTACCGCGAACCTTCACCCTGACGACTTGGAGCTGCTAACAGAACCCACCACGCAAGTGGTGGGCCGCGGAGCCCCTGCGCTTGCGTGCGGGGTCTGATGGACCTTCTCAGGCGCCGGCGGCACGCGGGGGCGGCAAGGCGATCAGAGTGAGGCGAGGCGATCGCGCAGCCGCGGGCCAGCCGCCACGATCGGCGTCTCCTCGCCGCGATATGCGGCCACGTCCGCGGGGAATAGCGGCTGCCCGTTAGGGGCCGCTGCGTCGCCGCCGGCCGCCCGCACCAAGACGACACCGGCCGCGATGTCCCACAAGCGGGCGTTGTCGGCCAGCATCGCCTCCAGTCGGCCGAGCGCAACGTACGCCAGGTGCAGGGCCGTCGAGCCGAAGCAGCGGCAGACATAGCGGTCGAGCCACTGGTGGGCCCGCTCGGCGATGTGCCCGACGGGCATCGACGGCAGACCCACGACCGGGCGCGGCGCCCGACCGGCGGGCCCGGGGGCCACCGGCTGAGAGCCGGTGCCCCACGGCGCAGGGGTTTCTGCCGGCCGAGAGCCGGTCTCCCCAGCCGGGAGCGGCGTCCGCGGCTGATTGTTGAGCAACAACGGACCGCCGCGACCGGCCGAGATCAGCTCGTTTCGCACGGGATCGTAGATCGCGCCGGCGACCGGCTCGCCGCCGATCATCGCCGCCACCGAGCAGGCGAACAGCGGGACGCCGCGAATGAAGTTGCGCGTGCCGTCGATGGGGTCGATGACCCAGCACAGTCTGTCGGTGCTTGGCGCGGGGGAGCTCGGCGAACCCGGCGCGGGCAGTAGCGTTTCCTCGGTGACGAGCGCGTCCTGCGGGCGTTCACGACGGAGATAGTCCACGATGGCCGCCTGCGCGGCTTCGTCCGCGTCGGTGACCTCGCTGCGGTCGGCCTTGAGCCGCACACGGAGGCGTGCCCCGAACCACTCGCGGGCAACACGTCCGCCGATCCGGGCCGCTTCCTCGGCCCACGGGCGCAACGCCGGCCCGGCGGCCGGGTCAAGGGGATCGAGGGCCGGCGGCTTCATCACGACCCCCGACGGTCCTTGCGACGCCCTTCCTCCCGCGACAGAGCATCCGCCTTGCGCTGGAGCTCCTCGGCCTGGCTGGCAATGTGCTTGAAGAACCGGCCGACCAACCCCGGCTGCTTCGAGCGGGGCGGCGGCGGGCCCTCGAGCTCGCGTCGCTGGCGCTCCCGCTCGATCTGCCGGCGGATGATGAGCGATTCGCAGATGCCGAAGATGTTGGTCGAGAGCCAGTACAGGTTCAGCCCCGACGGCATCTTGTAGAACATGAGCGGGAACAGGACCGCCATCATGTACGCCATCATCTGCTGTTGGCGAAGCTGGTCCTGGGGGCTCAGTCCGCCGCGTTTCTTCGGCTCCGGGTTCTGGGCCGCAGCCTCCAGCTTCTGCTTGAGGTGCGGCTTGGGCATGTACTTCTGCTGGAGCCACATGCTCACGCCCATCACGATCGGCAGCAGGTTCAGCGACGTGACGCCGGTGAACCAGCTCCCGATCAGCGGCAGCCAGCCCAGGATGGGGATGGTGATCGGCGGATCGAACGTCAGGAACGCGTCCGGCGCGGACAGATCGACGATCCACCAGCCGTCGAACGGGGCGTGCCGCAGGTGGATGTCCGTATTGAGTGCCGTCCACAACGCCACCAAGATCGGCATTTGCAGAAACAGCGGCAGGAACGCGACAAAGTTGGCCGCGGGGTTGACCCCCTCTTCCGCGAACAGCTTCATCATCTCCTGGTTCTGGCGGACCTTGTCGTTGGCGAACTTCTCCTTGATCGCGTCCATCTTCGGCTGGACCCGCCCCATCGCCTCCTGCATGCGGAACATGGACTTCTGCTGGAAGACCGACAGCGGGTGCAGCAGCGAGCGGATGATGATGACCAGGATGATGATCGCCACGCCGTAATTGCGGACCACGACGTGGATCTTCCCCAGCAGCCAGACCATCAGCTCTTCGAGCCACAGGAACGTGCAGGCGCAACGTGTGTCGGCCGACTGGGCGAGCTGGTAGTACAGCCGCGTCTTGTCGGCGTACGCCGGGTCCGCCTGCCCGACGTGCTCCGCGTCCTTGGGACCGGCGTAAACCTCGAAGCGGTAGCTCGTTCGCTCGCCAGCAGGCAGGTTCGCCGGCCGTGTCGCCAGCCGCGCGACCAGATCGCCGTGCGTCAGCAAGTCGCCCGGCAGCGCCACGGCGTGCGGATGCACCACCAGCCCGACCGCGCCGATCAACCAATCCTGAAGCGGCGGACTCGCGGTCTGGCCGGCGGTGGCGGCCCCGGGCTCGCCGCGCGGCAGCGGCCGCGTGTAGACGCCGAAGTACTTGTTGGCCAGCACGGTCCACAGCAGCGGGCCGCGGTCGGCGCGCAGCAGCGGGATGGAACCCGCGTTCGGGTCGAGGGTGGCCTTCTGGAGCTCGGCGAATTGCCGGCCCTTGCCGAGCTCGACACTGCCGTTGGTGTACTGGGCCACGAGCAGGCGGCGCATGTCGTACTGCGGGTTCTCTTGCCGAATGCCGAGCGGCCCATCCTGCTCCAGGCGGACCTTCAGGACCGCGGCGCCGACGTTCTCTACCTGCAGGTCCAGATCAAACACCGGCTTGCCGGGCCGTAGCGTGTATGTCTTGATCAGCCGCACCAACTGCTCCCCCTCCGGGCCGGCGCCGAGTGTCGTGGTGAACGTGGCCTGCTCGTCAGAATGTCCCTGGACGATCCACGGCAGGTCGTTCAGTTGCCAGCTCTGGTTCCACGTTTGGCCGTCGCGCTCCTCGATCCACAGCCGGTGGGTGGCGAACGAGTAGTAGGTCCGCTCGCCGTCGTCCACGGGGGTCAGGAGCTGATACGGTTCCTCGCGGCCCGTGGCCGCCCGGAACCGGATGCGACCCTTGGCGTCGCGCGACGTGAACTCGATCGTCGCCAGACCCGCCCCGCGCGGGTTAAGCCGGATGCGCAACGCATCGCACGCCCGGCCGCCGAGCTCGATCGGCTTGGAATCCGGACCGGCGGTGAAGGCGTACGTCCGCGCCGGCGTGGTCGTGACCGTCGTCGTCGGGGGCACGCCGGGCACCGGGGCCGTGGGAATCTGCCCGCCGGCTGCGGGCGGCGCGCCCGCCGGCGACGGGGTCGGCTCCGCCGGCGCCGTGGCGGTCGGCGGGGGTTCGCGCGGCGGAAAGACGCGGTTGATGATGACCTGGTACGCGAGGAACACGCCCAGGGCCACGAACATAGCCACGAAGATCCGGCGAGCGTCGCTTGTTTCCATGATTTCCTGCGGGCCCGGGGTCCGTTGGGGGACCGGGGGCGTCGCGTGAGTATACCCGCCCTGGCGCGGGGTCACACCCCGGACCGCCCGGCCCGAGTCGCGGCATTGTAGGTCCCCGACGCGGGCCTGCAACGCGCGCCAGCCGCCGCCGTTTGCGTAGCCCCCCCGCCGCGCGCACAATGCCCGCTTTCGGGCCCCCCGCGGAGGCCGATGATGCACTGGCGGAACTACTTCATCCCAACGACCAAGGAGACCCCCAAGGACGCCACCGCGCCCTCGCACATCCTGATGCTGCGGGCGGGGCTGGTGCGGCAGCAGGCGGCGGGGGTGTACAGCTACCTGCCGCTCGGGTTGCGGGTGCTGGCCAAGGCCGAGTGGATCGTCCGGGAGGAGATGAACCGGGCAGGGGCCATCGAGCTGCGGATGCCCGCGCTCACGCCGCTGTCACTGTGGGAGGAAACCGGCCGCGACAAGACAATGGGCGACGTGCTGCTGCGGATCGCCGGCGTGCCCGGCGACTGGCGCAGCGGCCTGGTGCTCGGGCCGACGCACGAGGAGATCATCACCGAGATCGCCCGGGCGTACCTCAAGAGCTACAAGCAACTGCCCGTCAATCTCTACCAGATTCAAACCAAGTTCCGCGGGGAGGCGCGGCCCAAGAGCGGCGTGCTGCGAACGCGCGAGTTCCTCATGAAGGACGCGTACTCGTTTCACACCGACGCCGCCAGCCTCGACCGCGAATACGAGAACATGTATGCGACCTACTGCCGCATCTTCGCCCGCTGCGGGCTGCCGTATCTGGCGGTGCAGGCCGAGAGCGGGGCGATGGGCGGCGACGTGTCGCACGAGTTCATGGTCCTGACCGACGCCGGCGAGGACCTGGTCGCGGTGAGCGCGGCCGGGGATTACGCGGCCAACCTGGAGCGGGCGAGCGCGGCCCCGCCGCCGCCGGCCCCGGACGTGCCGCCGGCCCCCGTGCGCGAGGTCCACACGCCCGGCGCGGGCCGCGTCGAGGACGTGTGCGCCCTGCTCGGTACGCAGCCGTGGCAGATGATCAAGACGCTGATCTACACCAGCGTGCCGCCGACTGGTGCTACCCCGCCGTCGCGCACGCTGCGCGTGGTGGCCCTGGTCCGCGGCGACCACGAAATCAACGAGCACAAGCTGCATAAGGCGGCGGGCGTGGCGCTGGAGCTGGCGGACCCGGCGGTGATCGAGGAAGTCACGGGTGCCCGCGTCGGCTTTGCCGGGCCGCACGGTCTCGCGGAGCGCGTGGACAAGCTCATCGTCGATCGCGACGTGACCGTGATGCGCAACGCGGCGACCGGGGCCAACCGCACGGACTACCATGTGACGGGCATCAACCCGGGGCGCGACTTCCCGCTCGACGGGGCGAAGGTCGTGGTTGCCGACATCCGCAATGTCGTCGAGGGCGACCTGTCACCGACCGGCAACGGCAGCCCGCTGCACCTGCGCACCGCCATCGAGATCGGCCACGTCTTCAAGCTCGGCACGAAATACAGCGACGCGATGGGGGCGACCGTCCTTGATCCGCAGGGCCGCGCCCTGCCGATGATCATGGGCTGCTACGGCATCGGCGTGAACCGGATCATGGCGGCGGCGATCGAGGCCCACCACGACGACGACGGCATCATCTGGCCCATGTCGATCGCACCCTTCGAGGTGCTCATCCTGGCACTCGACCCGCGCGACGACGAAGTGATGCGCGTCGCGGGCGAGCTGCACGACCAGCTCGCGGCGGCCGGTATCGACGTGCTCTTCGACGACCGCGACGAACGGGCAGGCTTTAAGTTCAAGGACGCCGACCTGATCGGCATCCCGCTGCGGCTCGTCGTGGGCAAGAAGAGCCTGGCGGCCGGCGGCGTTGAGGTGACCGTGCGCGGGCAGCCGGACAAACGCACCCTGTCGCCGGCCGACGCGGTCGCCTTTGCGACCCGCCATGTGCGGGCGGAGCTGGATCGCTTGGCGGCGGCCCGCTGACCACATGCCGGCGGCCAACGCCCCAGGCCCCGCGCGCCGCGCGTTCCGCGTCGGTCGCCCGCGGAGCCGCTCGGGGGCGGAGGTGGGGCCGGGTATCCTGCGGACGCCGCAACCGGCCCGGCGGCCGGCAGCTGGTTGTGGCGACGGCGACCGCGGCGTCCGGGGACCGCCCCGCGCTGGGCGCGAATGCCGGTGAGGTTGCCACCCGCGTCCCGCCGCGGCATAATATCGCTCGGTCGCCTCGGTAGCTCAGTTTGGTAGAGCAGCTGGCTCTTAACCAGCGGGTCCTAGGTTCGAGCCCTAGCCGAGGCATTTCTTGCCGCTCCAGATTCTCTCGGGTTACGGCCGTTTTCCCCTTCTTTCAGCCGTGTTCCGCGTGTGCGGCGGACCACTCGCCGTGCTCCGCAGCGCACCCGGGCGCACTCCCGGGGCGGGGATTTGGTCCCGTATTCGGTCCCGCGGACCAACCGGCGGGTCGTCGGTGCCGGTGCGGCGCTGTTCGTTGGCGTCGGGGCAGGCGGTCGGACACTCGGGCAGCTTGGCCACCGCCCCGAACGGGTCGAGCACGCGCCGGTCGGTGTAGACGCTGGCGGTGAGCCGGTAATCCGTATGGCGGGCCAGTTCCATGATCGTTCAGGGTGACACGCCGGACCGTTCAAGCTCGCTGATGAACGTGACCCGGAGCGAATGAAAACCGACGATTTCGCCGGTCGCTTCGTCCCCGTAGTCGATCCCCGCCTTGGTCAGGTCCGCTTTCCACGGGTCAAACTTGGGTACCGACCGGAAGACCGGCGCGGTGGGCGCCACGTTCACGGGGCGTGCGGCGCGCAGCCGCCGGGCCAGCCGGGTACCCAGCGGCAGAACGTCCGCGCGCTTGCTCTTGGTCGCTTCGGGGCGCAGCCGCAGGCACGGCCGGGGGCCGTCCCGGTCCACGGCCCGCCATTGCAGGCGTTGTAGCTCGCGGCGCCGCAGCCCAGTTCCCAGCGCCAGGCGGTACAGCAGTTCACGCGGCCCCGCGACGCGCAGCAGCCGGCCCACTTCGTCCGGCGTCAGCGCCCGACGCTTCCGGCGGCGGTCGCCGGCCTGGTCGATGCGCACCACGTCCGCGACGGGGTTGCGGTCCAAGCGTTGCCCACGCACGGCCCAGCGGCAGAATTGTCGCAACGTCGCCGCGATGCTCGCCAGGGTCCGGGGCGCCGCGCCGTCGGTCTTGCGTCGCTCCAGGTATGCCGCCAAACCGTTCCGGTCGATGTCGGTCAGCAGCTTCCAGCCGCACGCTTGCCCGGCGGCCCGCAGCGTGGTCTCGGCGTTGCCGATGTACATGCCGTCGCGGCCGAATGTCCGCAGTTCCGCCATGTAGTCGGCCACGTTGTCTTCGTAGCTTCCGTCGCTTGCCCGCCAGGGCCGACACCAGCCCGAACGCTTCCAGCAGTCGGCGGGGCAGGGCCTTGGCGGTTTCGGGCTTGATCGGCTCGCCCGCTTGGTGCCGGTCCACGGCCGCCTGTAGCAGTGCGAACCACGTCGCCGACGTATACGTGTCCCGGCCGAAGCGGGCTCTTTTCTGGCGGTACGGGCCGAGCCGGACCTTGCCGAATCACTCGTCCTTGCCTTTCAGTTTAAGCAGCTTGGCCACGGGTCACCGTTCCTTTCTCACGCGGGCACCGCAGCGCCCCGCCGCAGGGCGGCACCGGCGGCGGCTCGCTCCAGAATCAGTCCGGCGGCCGGTCGTCGGGTGGCTGGCGCCAGAGTGCGCCAGACTCTCCAAAGTGCGCCAGTGTTTCGAGCTTGGCGCACTGTGGCGCGGTTGGCGCACTGTGGGCGCCATCGGGCTCCGGCAGGTGCCAAACCCACGGCCCGCGGTACCCGGACGGCGCGGCCTTCACGCCGAGTCGGACTCTGCCCCGGTCCAGCATCCGGGGGGCGATCCCGTCAGTGGCCGCACGAGCCTTGATGTCGGCTGCCGGGACCGGCCCCTCGGCCAGCGCCGACCGCAGCCGGTCCGTTGCTTCGGCGGTGGCTCCGCCGGCGTCGTCGCCCCGGCCACCGGCCAGGGCGTCATCGGCTGATATGGTGACCGCGCCGGGCTTCCACCTTACGAGCGGGAGCCTGTTCACGCCGTCAATCGTAAACGCCAGGTCACTTGTGTCGGCGGAAAGGTCGTTCTTGACGGGCAGCAGCAGCCGTCGGCGGCCGGTGGCATCGTCCCGGTCCTTGCCCACGGCCCACGCCGACGGAGCGGCGGCTACGAATGCCAGCGAGCCGATAGACCGATAGATTGCCGGACCGTCACATTTACGCAGGTGCGTCAGCGCGACCACGGCCACCCCGCAGCGGGCGGCAAGGTCGGCCAGCGGCGCTAGCACGGCGCGAACATCGGTGTTGCGGTGCGAATCAAAATGCCTACCGCCCGGAAGATACGCGCTTATAGCGTCAACGATCACGAGCCTGCACTCTGGAACGGTCCGAATCGCCTGTTCCAGCGCATCCAGGTCGGCGGACAGATTGAAGGGCTGTTCTCGCGCGCCGCCGGCGTCCCGTGCACAGCCCGCTTCCTGACCATCGCGGCTTGGGCCCGCGTGCCACCAGCCCCGGCGTGCCGGGATGCCACACCAGCGCGTTCGATCCCGCCCTTCCTTCCGTCCCGTCCGCGTTCATGCCCGCTCCCGGGGACTCCCGCTTCCCCATCCGTCCCGCCCCGTTCAATCCCGCGCCCGCTCAGTCCCGCCGCCTCGAGTTCCCACTCGCGTCGGCGCGTAGAGCTCGCCACATTCGTGACGGCGGGCGTCCAAATCCGCGTGGGGAGACCTTTCGCCGGCGAGGGGCAGCGGCTACGGTGGGCGCCCGTCGGCGGCGGGAGCGCAGCCGCCGACGTTGTGTCCTGGGACCGCGCTTCGAATCCTGACGGCCGGACCGCGGGCCCGGTGATTCGAACGTGGGCTCCCGGTCCCTGAATGTCGAGAGCCGCCATGACGACCCCCGCGACCCCCTCGGCCACCGCCACGGCGGGTACCAATCCCCACACGGCCTTCGGCCGCGCGTACTGGATGCTGAACGTCATCGAGATGTTCGAGCGTCTGGCGTATTTCGGCATCCGTGCCGTCGTACCGCTGTACATCATGCAGGCCACCGAGCCGGGCGGGCTGCACCTCACCGCCGTCCACAAGGGCTGGATCTACGCCTGGTGGGCGGTGTTCCAGTCGTTCCTGCCGATCGTCACCGGCGGCCTCGCCGACCGTTACGGCTACAAGCGGGTGCTGTTCTTCGCGATCTCCGCGAACGCCATCGGCTACGTGATGATGGCGAACTTCCACAGCTACTACGGGTTCTTCGCGGGCATCCTCGTGCTGGCGACGGGGACGGCGTTCTTCAAGCCGGCGCTGCAAGGCTCGATCGCCCAGAACCTGACGAAGGCGAACTCGTCGCTGGGCTGGGGCATCTTCTACTGGGTCGTCAACGTGGGGGCGGTGACGGCCCCGTTCGTCGCGACGGCGATCCTCGGCAAGCCGCACAGCCTGGCCGGCTGGCAGAACCTGTTCTACGCGTGCGCCGCGTTCACCTGCGTCAACCTCTTCGTCCTGCTGACGTTTCGGGACGTGCCGTCGGGGGCGTCGAAGACCGAATCACCGATCCAGGTGCTGGTTCGCACGATCGTCAACATCTTCGATCCGCGGCTCATCGCCTGGCTGCTCATCATGTCCTGCTTCTGGCTGATGATGTACCAGCTTTGGGACCTGCACCCCAATTTCGTCACCGACTGGGTGGATAGCTCGATGATCGCCGCCCGGGTCCACGTGGACGCCTGGCCGCTGACGTTGCTGTGGGAGTGGGGCGACCGGGGCTTGCTCCAGGTCCCGCAGCAAATCCTGCTCAATTTGAACGCCGCCCTGATCGTCCTGCTCATCGTCCTGATGTCCTGGGTCGCGCGGAAGATGCGGATGCTGTCGGCCATGCTGGTGGGCATGTCGGTGGCCACCCTCGGCGTCCTGGTCGCCGGGTGGACGATGAACGGCTGGGTGTTCCTGCTGGGCGTCGTCTTCTTCTCGCTGGGCGAGATGTGGACCGGGCCCAAGAAGAACGAGTACCTCGCACTCATCGCTCCGCCTGGCAAGAAGGGCCTGTACCTCGGCTACGTCAACATCCCGGTCGGCATCGGCGTGGGCATCGGGTCCTACTTCGGCGGCTGGCTCTATGACCACTACGGCGAGAAGGCGACGCTGGCGCTGAAGGAACTGGGCGCCCGGCCCGCCCTCGTCGCCCGGGCGGCGCAGATGGTCGATTGGAGCGACGCGCTGGAGAAGATCCCGCCGCTGCTGGGGGTGCCGCGTGACGAAGCGTTCGCGCTGGCGCAGCAGAGCATCGCCGGTTCGCCGGACGAGACGGCCCGGATGCTGCGCGACGCCTTCCGCTACGACGAAGGCCAGATCGCCAACCTGGGGCTGATCTTCCTGGCACAGCGGAAGGACCACCGCGACGCGGTGCGGCGTGACCTGGCGGCCGAGATTCGGCGGCTGGCCGACGGACGGCCGCCCGCGACGGCCACGACCCCCGCCACGGCGCCGGTCGCCGCGACGGCCCCCGGCGAAACGCCGCCGGCACCGACGTCCCGCCCCCGTGAGCTGGCCGATGACCTGCGCCGCTTTGCGGATGACCTCGACGACGGCCGCGTGCAGCCCGACGTCGGCGTGCTGGCGCGGTACGTCCACCGTCTGGCCGGGGCGCTGAGCTTCAAGCGCTTCGAGGTGCTCGCGGCGGTCCGCGAGGCCCTCAGCGCGGACCGCCCCGCGGACCAGCCACTGGGGCTGGCGGAGGCGGCCGACCGGCTGTGGGAGCAGTACGGTGACGATCCGGGCGTGCTCAACAATCTCGCGCTCGAGTACCTCGCGCAGGAAACCCCGGTGGTGCGCGATGCGGTCGAGCGTCTGGCACCCGACGGCTTCCGTAACCCGGTGAAGGACATTCCCGCGCGGCTGGGCATCGACCGCACGAAGGCGTTCGCGGCCTTGGCCAACGCCTTGGGGGCGGACGGCCACGAGGTGCTGCGGGCGCTGGCGGCGGAGAACGTCCCCGCCGGCACGCCGACCGAGCGGCTGTACCTGTACCTCATCCGCCGCGATCACGTGCGGTTTGTGCTGGTGGGCAAGCACGATTGGACGCAGGACGTGGCGTTCTTGCGTGAGCTCGTCGAACCGGACGCCGCAGCCAAGGAGTACGTCGAGCAGCACGTTTGGCAGCGGGGCCTGTTCGAACGCGTTGGCACGCTCTTCCAGAAGCCGAAGCCGGGGGACATGTACGAGCGTCTGGCCCGCAACCCGCACCTCATCCAGCACGCGCTCGACCGCAAGGATTGGACGCGCACGCCGGAGCAGGCGGCCCGGCTGCTGCGGCTGAACCCGTTTGAGGCGCGGGCCCGCGTGGCGGCCGAGATCAACCAGGCGGCCCAGGAAGCCACACGCCTGCTGTGGGACGTGTACCAGCCCAACCGGGGTGTATGGCTCCCGATCGTCGCGGTGGGTATCGTGGCCACGATCGCCCTAGGCGTGTTTGGGCAGATGGCCAAGCGCTGGCACGACATGAACGCGTAGGACCGGCGCGGCGCGAACGGGGCAGAACGTGGGAACGTGGGAACGTGGGAAGGGGAGGTCGTGGACAAGTGGGAGCGTGGGCACGGCGAGTCAACCGGCCAACGTTCTTGTGGGGGGTTCAGGGGCTCGGGACGCTGGACGGGAGGGCGAGCCTCCCGGCGAGCCGCAGCTCGGCTGCCCCGGCGCGCCGGGATCGCCCTCCCTTGTCACGCAATCGCAACGGCCCATTCTGCGGCTCCGCGAAGTTCCCAGTCCCCCGCCGCTGTCTCCCCGCCCCAGGGCCCCGGAAGTGAGGCTAAGCCCGGCCTGCACGTGTGGAACTCGTCATGGCGGTTGATCCGCGCGACTTCGCGCTCAACATCTGCTTCCTGATCGGGCTTCTGCTGGTGTTGGGGGTGATCGCCCTCGCGGTCCTGGCGATCTGGACCGCGGCCAACTACGGCGTCTGGCAGGCCCGCCGACGAAAGGCGGAGGCAGAGCAACACCACCGTCGCTTCCGATCCGACGGTCAACCCCACCCGCCCGCCGGGCGGGGAATGTGCGACCGCTGTGCGCGGGCGTGCGAGACGGTGTATTATGAACCGTCGGGCCGGCGGTTGTGCCCGGCGTGCTATGACCGGGTGCATGGGGTCGCGGCCCCGCCGCGCGAGCCGCCGGCGAAGTAGTGCCGGCTTGCCCAAGCGCAGGCGGACGAAGCGCGGGACCGGCCGCGGTGGCGACTCGCGGCCCGAAGGGACTGCTGCCCTCCCCCAACCCCTCCGTGCCACGGCGCCAGGCCCCGCGGCGACCTGGAAGGAAAGGAAGTTGCGGAACGGCCCACTGCCCGCGCCGGGTGTTGGAGGTCTCCCATGTCAGAAGCCGCAGCGCTGGACGCCAAGCTGTACGCCGTCACGCCGGATCGCCGGCTCAGTCTGCGTGACCTGCTGGAGTATTTCAGCAAGCACGGCAGCCTGCGGGTGTCGGACCTGCACCTGAAGGCGGGGTGTCCGCCGGTGTACCGGGTGGACGGGGCGTTGCAGAAGATGAAAGGGCCGCCGCTGGACGGCGCAACCGTGGAGGCGATGGCCCGGGGGTTGCTCAGCGACGACGAATGGGAGCTGCTCGGCCGGATGCGGAGCGTGGACAGCTCCCACATCACGCCGACGATGCAGTTCCGCCTGAACTGCTTCCGCGACAACGACGGACTGGCGCTGGCGATTCGGGCGCTGGACGCCAACCCCCCCGCCGTTGAGGAGATCGGCTTTCCCAACGGCGTGTGGCGCGACATTGTGGCCCGGCAGCACGGGTTGGTGCTGGTGACGGGCATCACCGGGGCGGGCAAGTCCACGACGATCGCGGCCCTCATCAGTCGTATCGCCGAGGAGCGCAAGTGTCGGATCATCACGCTGGAAGACCCGATCGAGTATCGGCTGACCAGCAAGGCGGCGATCATCTCGCAGCGGGAAGTGGGCCGCGACGTGCCGAACTTCGAGCGCGGGCTGCGCGACTGTCTGCGCGAAGACCCCGATGTGATCTTCGTGGGCGAGATGCGCGACCGCGAGTCCACGTCGTGGACGCTGACCGCCGCGGAGACGGGGCACCTGGTGTTCTCGACGCTGCACACGCGCGATGTGCGCGGGACGGTGACGCGGCTGCTCGACATGTTCCCACCGCTCCAGCAGGACGAGATTGCCAGCCAGCTTTCGCTTGGCCTGAGCCACATCATTTGCCAGAAGCTGATCCCGCGCGCCGACGGCCAGGGCCGCGTGGTGGCAATGGAGGTCCTCAACAATGTCTACGGGATGGCCAATCTCATCCGGCAGGGGAAGGTGGAGCAGATCTACTCGCTGCTGCAAAGCCGCACGCGCGACGTGCCCGAAGAACGCATGATGACGTTCGAGCGTTCGCTCGCGCTGCTGGTGAAGGCCGGACTCACCACGCCGCTGGAGGCCGAGAAGTGGGCCAATCACCCTACGGCGTTCTTGGACGAGATGCAGCACGTGCAGCAGAGCCTCGCCGCGTCCCCCGCGCCCGGTCCCAACCCCCGCCCGTCTTGAAGCGCCGGTCGGAACCCCTCACGCTAGTGCGGGGCCAGGCGACCCACCACTTGCCTGGTGGGTTCCGTTGACGGCTATTAACCGCCGGCGTGCCAGCGGAGGATGAGGTCGGCGATGCGTTCGCCGGCGTGGCCGTCCCACAAATCGGGAATGCGGTGCTTGATGTGGCCGTCGCGTATCCGCCGATAGCCGGCCAGGATGCGCGCGGGGTCCATGCCCACGAGCTGGTTGGTACCCTGCTCGATCGTGATCGGCCGCTCGGTGTTCTCCCGCAGCGTCAGACACGGGACCCCCAGGACCGTCGTCTCCTCCTGAATGCCGCCGGAGTCGGTCAGCACGACGGCGGCGTGGCTCAGGAGCTTGAGGAAGTCCAGGTAACCGAGCGGGTCGGTGAGCCGCAGTTGGGGCAGGCGCTCGATCCGGGCAAGCAGGCCGTGCCGCTGGAGATTGCCGCGGGTGCGCGGATGGACGGGAAACACGAGTGGGGTCGTCCGCTGAATCTCCCCCAATGCGTCGAGGATGCGACCCAGGACGTGCGAGTCGTCCACGTTGGTCGGCCGGTGCAACGTCACGACGCCGTAGTGCCCCGCCGGCAACCGCAGCCGCTCCAGCACGTCCGAACGGTCGGCGAGTTCGCGGTGCGCGAGGAGGGTGTCGATCATGACGTTGCCGACGAGGTGGATACGGGCGGCGTCGACGCCCTCGCGCCGCAGGTTCTCGACGCCGGCGGGTTCGGTCACGAACAGCAGCTCGCTGATGGCGTCGGTCAGCACGCGATTGATCTCCTCGGGCATCGTGCGGTCGAAACTGCGTAGGCCCGCCTCGACGTGGATGGTCGGAACGCCGACCTTCACGGCGACGAGGGCGCAGGCGATAGTGGAGTTCACGTCGCCGACGACGAGGATGGCGTCGGGCCGCTCGCGTTCGAGCACGGGCTCGAACCGCTGCATGATGAGGGCGGTCTGGACCGCATGCGACGCGCTGCCGACTTCGAGGTTCAGGTCGGGCCGCGGCAGCCGCAGGTCGTCAAAAAACGCCTGGCTCATGGCCTCGTCGTAGTGCTGCCCGGTGTGGACGAGGATCGACTGAATCGCCGGCCGGGCCGCAAAGGCGCGCATCAGCGGCGCGATCTTCATGAAGTTCGGCCGCGCCCCACACACGTTGATGATCTTCACTACGAACTCCTCGGACCACCTGCCCTGTATCGCAATTGACGGGAGTATAGTCGAGTTGGCGAGGAACGCCGTGGAAGAGGTCTCCGGCACGGGCATTCCACCACAGGGGTCCAGAGACACAGAGAAGATGGAAGAGGCCAGATCGCTTGGCCGGCCGTTCTCGGACGGCAGCGCAACGGCCTGTCACCGGGCCCGTGCTCCCTCGTCCGGCGCAACTCTATTAGCAGCAAGGCTCTGTGTCTCTGTGCCTCTGTGGTTCGTGAAGACACGCGGGCTGGCCCCTTCGCTCTACAAGTTCAGCAGCCGTGGCGGGACGAGCGCAAGCCGCCGCAGGGCGTCGCGGTCCACGACGACCCCCAAGCCGGGGCCGGGGCACCCGCGGATTCGGCCGCCGAAGCCAAAGCGTACCGGCCGGCGGGCGATGTCCGCCCGCAGTAGAAACGGGCCGAAGGCGCCCTCGACGAACCGCACCTTGGGGCAGATCTCCAGGAATGCGACGCCGGCGGCGCTGAGGAGGCTGGTCTCGCCGACCAGGCAGCCGAGCTGCACGTCCAGACCGGCCGCCAGCGCGAGCCGCGCGATGCGCAGCGCCGGCAGCAGTCCGCCGTTCTTGGCAATACGGAGATTGAAAAGCCGCACGCCGCCCGCCTGGATCAGCCGCTGGGCATCCCCGACCGTCAGCAGCGACTCGTCAACGCCCAGGGCCAGCTTCGTTTGGTCCGCAAGTCGCGGCAGGTCGGCGTCGGCGGCGTCCGAGAGCGGCTGCTCCAGCGCACACACGCCGAATCGCTCCAATGTCGCTGACGCCTCTTGCGCTTGGGCCAGGGACCAAGCCCCGTTCGCGTCGGCCCGCAGCGTCACTTTGCCGCGGACGATCGCCGGCCCGAGGACCTCATGGGCCCACGCCAGCCGTTGTTCCCAGCCCACGACCCCGACCTTCAACTTGAAATCGCGCAGCCCGTACAGCCGCTGGAGACGCAACAGCGTCTTGAGTCGCCCCTCCGTGCCGCCGACCACGATGCCCGAGTAGCGGACCGCGGCGCGGCACCCGGGCGGCCCGAATCCCGGCAGCCCCAACCACCCGGCCACGTCCGTCGGTCGGCGTTGAAACACCCGGCACGCGAGGTCGAGCAGCGCCAACTCGACCGCCGCCCGCGCCGCCGTGATGACGCGCCCGCCGACCTGCGTCGGCAGGGCCTCGATGAACTCCAGCGCCTCGGCAAACGACTGCGGCTCGAAACTCCGCAGCCGCGGCACAAACACGTCGGACAGGTCGGTCAGTACCGACTCAGGCGTCTCGCCCGTGACGTAGCTGCGCGCCAGCGTCTCACCGTAGCCGACGTGCTGGGCAAAGGGTGAGCCCGCGGCGAGCTCCACCACGATCGGGTCCGCCGTGTCGCGGGTCGCGGCGGCGTGTTCAAAGCGGAAACGCAGCGGAATCGCGAGTTGGTAAACCCGGAGGCTGCGGGCGTGCAGCGGCGTGTTCATGGCGACAGCGGCACCGTCGCCCGCTCCAGCGGGATCGCCCAGAGGTCGGTGCCCTCGATCACCCTCCGGCCGGCGTCGCTGAACAAGTAATCCAGCGCGGCCTGGACCGCAGGGCTCGGCGGCTCCAGGTAGTAGACGTAAATCAGCTTCGCCAGCCCGTAGCGCTCTGTTTCGACCTCTTCCAACGAGGGGAATGCCGGCGGCCCGCGTTCCTCCATCCGCAGCCCGAGGTACCGCACGCCGGCGTCGTCATGCCCGATCCCCGCGAACCCCAGCCCCAGCGGGTCCGCCGCCACTTGGGCGACGATCTCGGTGTCGGAGTCAAACACCCGCCAGGTCGGGTTGGCGAACCAGATGTTAGCGATTGGGCTCAGGACCATACCGGCCCGGGTCTCTTTCGCCGGCCCATACAAGTTGATCGGCCCCTGGCACTGCGGAACCTGCTCGCCGGCGAGTTGCTGCCAGTCCGTGATCCGCTTCTGAAAGATGAGCCGCAGGTGTCGCGCGAAAACCGAATCGAGCGGGTTGCTCGCGTGAACGTACAGGGCGTACCCGTAGAAAGCGACGCGGCGCGCGGCCAGTGGCGGGCGGGACGCCCGCACTCCCCCGTCGGCAGCCTGGCCCGACGCCTCCTCACGCGCACCATGCGCCGCCAGTCCGGGCCGCTCGGCGAAAAGCGCCAGCTCGCGGGGCGTGATGGTCCGGTCGGTGCAGGCCAAGTCGCACTCACCGCGAGCCAGGTTCTCGAACCCGTGCTGCGAGAGATATACGGGGGTCACTTGCTCGGTGAAGAACGCCGGCGATTTGGCGTCGCGCAGCCACGATTCGACCAGCTCGACCGGAATCTGCGCCCCCGCCAGCCGGACCTTCACAGCCGGCGGCCCCTGGTGGCACCCGGTGACAAGCACCACCGCGGCCAGCATCAGCAGGGCGCCCCACCCGGCCCTCAACAGCGGTTCCCACGTTCCCACGTCCCCACGTCCCCACGTCCCCACGTCCCCACGCTTCGCGCCGAGCCGTTTTACGCCCCCCCGCACGAGCCGTAAACTAGCCGCTCGTCTCCCGCCCGCCGCCGGGGCGCGTCCGCGTCCCGCCGGTCCGGCCACAAGAACCGTCCCCGGGCGTGACGCCCGGGTCATCAAGGGATACGTGTCATGGCGACCGCGACCACGATAGCAGAATTGAGCAAGCATGTCGGGCAAACGGTAACACTCCACGGCTGGCTCTACAACAGCCGCTCCAGCGGCAAGCTCCAGTTCCTCATCCTCCGCGACGGGACGGGGCTGTGCCAATGCGTCATGGAGAAGACCGACGCCAACGCTGACCTGTTCGCCGAGGCCCGCCGCCTGGGTCAGGAATCGTCCCTCGCCGTCGAGGGCACCGTGCGGGCGGAGCCGCGCAGCGTCGGCGGCCACGAGCTGGCCGTCACCGGTCTGCGCATCGTACAAAACGCCGCCGGCTATCCCATCACGCCCAAGGCCCACGGCATCGACTTCCTGATGAAGAACCGCCACCTGTGGTTCCGCTCGCAGCGGCAGTGGGCCATCCTCCGCGTCCGCCACACCATCGTGGACGGCATCCGCCGCTACTTCAACGACCACGGTTTTGTTCTGATTGACACGCCGATCTTCGCCCCGGCGGCGGGCGAGGGGGCGCAGACGCTGTTCGCGGTGGACTACTTCGGCGAGCCGGTGTACCTCGCTCAGACCGGACAGCTCTATGTCGAGGCGGCCATGATGGCCCATCGCAAGGTGTACTGCTTTGGACCCACGTTCCGGGCGGAGAAGAGCAAGACCCGCCGGCACCTCACCGAGTTCTGGATGGTCGAGCCCGAGATCGCCTACGCCGAGCTGGACGACGTCGTCGCACTGGCCGAGGACTTCGTGTGTAACCTGGTGCAGCGGGTGCTGCACGAGCGGCGGCCGGAGCTGGAGCTACTCGGTCGTGACCTGTCCAAGCTGGAGGCCATCCGCAAGCCGTTCTACCGCATCACGTATTCCGAGGCGGCCGAGCTACTGCACAGTGACCGCGTCCGGCAGATGCTCCAAAACGACCTGGAAGAGGCGCGGGCCCGCGTGGACGAGCTGAACAAGCTCATTGCGGAAAAGGAAGCCGAGCGGTCGGCCCCCGGCATCAAGGAGTGGAAGGCGGACAAGCTGGCGCAGGAAGTCCTCGACGCCCGCGACGAGCTCGCCGACGCCGAGGAAGCCGTCCGCAACATCCCACACCACATGGAATTGGCGGCCAAGTTCGCTTGGGGCGGCGACCTCGGCGGCTCCGACGAGACCATCATCGCCCGAATGCACGACCGGCCGGTGTTCGTCACGCACTACCCCCGCAGCTGCAAGGCGTTCTACATGAAACGCAACGCCGCCGACCCCCGCGTGGTCAACAACCTCGACCTGCTGGCCCCGGAGGGCTACGGCGAGATCATCGGCGGCAGCCAGCGCGAGGACGACCTCGACGCCTTGCTGGAGCGGATGCGCGAGGACGGCTTGAAAGAGGCCGACTACGAGTGGTACCTCGACCTCCGCCGCTACGGCACCGTTCCCCACGGCGGCTTCGGGCTGGGCGTGGAGCGCACGGTGGCGTGGATCTGCGGCCTCAAGCACATCCGCGAGACGATCCCCTATGCGCGGATGATGGGACGGATATACCCGTAGGACCGCGGCTCGCGCGATCTCCGCGACAGCGCCGTCCCGCGCTGCGGCCAACCTCGATACGGGGTGGCTCACCGATCTCCGGAGGGCTACCGGCCCGGCCCGCTCGCAGGGCTTCCCTTCAAGCTGTCGTTCATGCGGCGGCACGGCGTAGCCGGCGCCTCACCCTCCCGGCCGGCGTGTGGTTCCCGTGAAGGCCGAGACGTATCGGGCGACTGTTCAGTTGGAACCGCTGACCAGCAA
This sequence comes from Planctomycetota bacterium, assembly GCA_040755725.1. Taxonomy (GTDB): domain Bacteria; phylum Planctomycetota; class Phycisphaerae; order UBA1845; family Fen-1342; genus JBFMAI01. The sequence continues at coordinate 51,429 of JBFMAI010000001.1, forward strand.
CGCCGGTCTGATCGCGCCCGACAGGACTCGAACCTGTGACCTGCGGTTTAGGAAACCGCCGCTCTGTCCTACTGAGCTACGGGCGCCCGGCCCCGGTATCTTACCCGTCGCCGCGAGACCCGAAAGGGACAGTTAGCGGCGTGGCGCTGGGTGCCGGCGCGACGCCGTGCGCGTAGATTGCCGCGCAGCACGCCGCGGGGGGTGATCCGCCGGGCCGGGTCTGAGGGCGCTTGGCGTTCCGGTATGCTCAGTTGGGGAAAGCGGGCGAGTGAGTGGCAAGGGACCAAATGACCGTGCGCGATTCGGCGGCGCCCTTGGGGAGGGCGAGCCTGTCTCCTGCGGCGACAGGCTCGCCCTCCCGCGCCGCACGTTCACGCACGGCCATACAGTGGCAAGTGACGGGTAACAGGTGACAAGTAGCCGGTGGAGCACACGACCGAACGGCAGGAGCACTGCCGGTCAGGCGTCGGCGCAGGTCGCCCACGTCGCCGCGACCGCCAGGGCGGCCGTCTCGACCCGCAGGACGTGCTCGCCCAAGCGAACGAGCTGCCCGCCGGCGTGCCGCAGGGCGTCGATTTCGTCGGGTGACAGGCCGCCCTCCGGGCCCACGACCGCCACGCAGTCGGTCGCTGTTCGTCCGTGCTGCGCGAGCCACGCGCCGAGCGGCGGAATCCCATCCTGACGATGCGCGACGAACAACGTGGCCTCGCCCCGCGTGGCCGCCGCGTCCAGCGGCGAAGGGGCCAGCGCGAGTCGCGGCCGCCAGGGGCGGCGACATTGCTTGCACGCCTCGAGCGCGACGCGGTTGAGCCGGTCAAGGTGCTGCGGGCCCACGCGGACCACGGAGTGCTCGAAGTCGGCCAGAATCAGGCGGGTGACGCCAAGCTCCGTGATCTTCTCGACGAGCCAGTCCAGACGCGACCCCTTGCACGCGGCCACGACCAGCGACAGCGACCGTATCGGCGCCGGCACCTGCCGAACGTCGCCCACCTGCACCCGGACAACGGCCGGCTTCCGGCGCCCGGAGGAATGGGCGTCCTCATCCGGCGGCCGAAGCGTTCCGGCGGCGAGACGCCCGTCCCCGTCGAACAGCGTGAGAGGGTCACCCGCCTTGAGTCGCAGGCTCCGCACCGCATGGCGGGCCTGGCCCGGGTCGAGCATCAACTCGCCGGCGTGCAAGTCGGAGACATGGAACCACGTTTCACGCACCAGCAAATCCCATCTCGACCACGCCCCCGGCGTGCTCGGCGTCGCGGCTAGGTCAACCCGCTCTGGCCGACCTTCGCCACAATCCGCGGCAGGACCTCGAACAGCCGGTCGAGATCGGCGTCGGTGGTGAAACGACCCAGCGAGAAGCGGATCTGCCCCTGGCCCACCTCCGGTGCGACGTGCATCGCGGCCAGTACGTGCGACAGCTCCAGCGATCCGCTCGTGCACGCCGACCCGCTCGACACGCACACGCCCGCTTCGCTCAGCAGGATGAGCAGCGCCTCGGACGGCAGCCCGGCGAAGCAGGCGCACGTCGTGTTCGGCAAGCGCTCCGCACCGGCCCCGATGATGTGAACGTTCGGGAACCGCCGCATCAGCTCCGTTTCCAGTCGCTGTCGCAACTCCGCGATCCGCCGGTTGTCCTCCGCGGCGTGCTGTCGCAGCAATTCACAGGCCATCCCCAGGCCGACGATGCCGGGGGCGTTGAGCGTGCCGCCGCGGCGTTGTCGTTCCTGCGCGCCGCCGGTCTGCCAGGGGAGGAAGGGGGTGCCGCGACGCAGGTACAGCGCCCCGACGCCCTTCGGACCGTAGACCTTGTGGCTGCTGAGCGACAGGAGCGCGACCCCCAGCTCTTCCACGTGGATCGGGACCTTCCCGAGCGCATTGACCGCGTCGGTGTGGACGGGGACGCCGCGCGCGGCAGCGATCCGACTGATCTCCCGCAGCGGGAAGATGACGCCCGTCTCGTTGTTGGCCAGCATGATCGAGATGAGGCCGGTGTCGGGGCGGAGCGCCCGCTCCAGCTCAGCCAGGTCGAGTCGGCCGTCACCGTCCACACCCAGCCGCGTGACGGCGACACCTTCATGCTCCAGCCGCTCCGCGGTCTCAAAGATGGCGTGGTGCTCGACGGCCGAGATGACGAGGTGGCGCTTGTCGGGCTGGGCCGCCAGCACGCCCCGCAGGGCCGCGTTGTCGGATTCCGTGCCGCCGCTGGTGAAGATGATCTCGCTGTCGCGGGCACCGATCAGGGCGGCGACCCGACGACGGGCGTCCTCGATCTCGGCCGCCACCTGGGCCCCGAAATGGTGCGCGCTCGACGGATTGCCCCAGCGCTCGGTCAGCAACGGCAGCATCGTGGCCACCACGCGCTCGTCCGGCCGCGTGGTCGCGTTGTTGTCGAGATACGTGATGGTTGTGCTCATTGGTTCGGTGTGTTCGGGTCGAGGTCCCAATCCTCGGCGAGTTTCTCCTTGAGCCCCGTGTCGCGGACCGCGTGGCCGTCATTGAACGCGTAGTTGGCCCCGCCGTAGTGCCGCTCGTCGATGTAGGCTTCGCCCTCCAGTCCGGCGATGTGCTCGCGCGGCACACAGCTCAGTCGCAGGTCGATCGGGTCGGTGACCAGCGGGTTGGCGTCCATCAGCAGCGGCAGACGCAGCTTGATCCGGTCCAGCGAGCCCTTCTCCCAACTGATCTCATACACGCGGTAGTGCCCGCTGCTGTCGGCCATCGGCATGGCCTCCTTGCAGACCCACAGCTCGTAGCGGCCCTCGCGGTTCCGCAGCACCGGGTAATCCTCGTCCATCCGGTAATCCCGGTCCTGATAGATGTACGTATACAACGCTTCCGCCCAGCCGTGCCGCGGCGAGTCCTGGGTCTTGCGCACGTCGTACATCATCGGCGGCAGATGGAAGTCATTGTCGCTGCCGTACGCCGTCAGGCCCTTCATGAACTCGCCCAGTCGCGTCAGGCAGACGGTCGCTTTGGCCTGTTGGCGGGCCCGCGACAGCGACGGCGTCAGGATCGACATCAGCAGGGAGATGATCGCGACGACGACCAGCAGCTCGAGCAGCGTGAAGCCGCCGCCGGTCCGCCTCGGCCGCAGCGCTGCTCCGGATACGTCCGTCCGTGGTCGATCGTGCATCGCGTTCACGTCCTCGGGACGGCCTGTGTGGCCCGGGCCGCTGCCTGTGTGGCATCCCGGCGCGCCGGGACCGGTGCGGGTCGGCTGGCACGGAACCCGGCTGCCACGAGGCCATCCTCACCCGTGCGGCGCTGTATTATAAGTGCGGCCGGGAAGGCGCGGGGGCCGGTTCTGGGCCGTCTTGGCCAAGAAATGGAGTCCGCAACGTTGGCGCGTTCATCGGAGGAGTCGTCCCCGCGTCCCGCCTCGTTGACGCCGGCGGAACTCCGTGCCCGCCTCGATTTCGACGACGCCCGCCTGCTGCGCGAGTGCGAGCTGCACGTTCACCGCACCGGGGGCCCGGGCGGCCAGCACCGGAACAAGGTGGCGACGGCGATCCGCCTCCTGCACCGGCCCACGGGCTTCGTGGTGACCGCCACCGAACGCCGGTCGCAGCAAGAGAACAAGGCCCGCGCCGCGGCGCGGCTGCGGGAGGCCATCGCCATCGGGGTCCGCTGCCCGCTCCCGGAACGGATCACCTGGCCGGCCACCGTACACATCCAGGAAGAGCGGCTGAAGGTGAACCCAAAGAACCCGGCGTACTGGCACGTCCTGGCGCTGGCCCTGGACGCGCTGGCGGCGTGCGACGGCCAGGCGGCCAAGGCGGCGGCCCGGCTCGGGGTCACGACCTCCAGCCTGACGAAGTTCCTGGGCGAACACCCCAAAGCCTGGACGGAAGTCGGTCGCATCCGCCAGGCCGCCGGCCGCCCTCCGCTGCGGTGACGCCTCCCCGGAGCGTGCTGGTCCATGGAGGTTGTCCACTTGTCGGCAAGTGGCCACGGGCCGGCTACGGCGCTGCTTGCGCGGCTCGGGCTCGCCCTCCCGGCCGGCGTCCCATGATCTCGAATGCCCGTCTAGTCTCCGGCGTTCGGCTCGGCCGGCGTCAGACGCAGCTCGAACAAGGGACCTGGCTCCGTGCGGAGTTCCAGGGTCAGGTGGCCGCGCGGACCGGCGGCAGCCGGCAGGTCGTCGGTGTACACCACGCGCTGGACCACCTGCCCGACCGCCACGATTCGCCGCAGTGTTTCGACCGGATCGACAAACAGCAGCGGGATTCGTCGGCCACTGACAATGCGGTCGCGCTCGATCCACAAGTCGATCCACCGGGCGTTGGGGCGCCGGCTGAGTCCGCGGCGCATCTCCTGGACGGGTTGCGACGTGGTGAACCGGCGGCCGTTGCAGCCAACGATCTCGTCGCCCGGGCGGAGCAGGCCGTCGGCGGGGGAGTTGGGGTTGACGGTGAGGACGCGCAGGCGTCGGCGTTCGGCATCCTCGGTGACCTGGAGGCCGAGGCGGACACCCCCGCCGCCGGGCTGGTAGTTCCGCCACCAGCTCTCCTGCAAGACGAACGGAAGCGCTTGCTCGAAATAGCGCAGCCAGAGGTTGCCGAGGTCGGCCAGCGGGCCGACCTGGGCCACCAGAAGATTGTCCCGCCGTCCCGTGGGATCCTGGCGGGCGAGGGCGAGCACGTCGTCGAGGCGCTCGGCTTGCTCGTGTCGAGCGACGAGGATTTGCCGCAGCCAGTCGGCGTGGCTGGCGATGATGAGCACGTCGTCGTCCAGGGTCCAGCAGAGGTGCAGCTCGCCGATCGGCGTGAGTTCCGGGGCGGGGGCGATCAGGCCACTGAGGTCGAGCCGCTCGGCCGGCAGGCCGCCGATCTCGGTGCTTTCGATCGGCGGGATGCGCGGCGGCGCGGCCAGTTTCAGCGACAGGAGCTTGTAGAGCGCGACGGTGTGGTGGAACAGGTCGGCCCACTCCTTGAAGGCGGCCGTCGGCTCGCGTGTCCGCACGAGCAGGGCCACGGCCGGCACGGGCGGCGCGGTAACCTGCCGGTGGGGTGGGTCCACCAGACCGACGGCCACGCAGGTGGCGGAGTTCAGGGCGGCGGTCATCCGCTGGATCGTCCCGGCCCGTTCGTGAAGCTGGTACGCGACGCGAAAGACGCTGCGCTCGGGGAGCCGCTGCGCCAGGTCTGCGAGCCGCGCGTAGTCCACGTGCCCGGCCCAGGCCAGGAGCGTCCGCCGCGGGAGCGGGCCGAGCAGCCCCGCTGGGCGCCCGTCGGGGGACGCGGCCGCGCCGGCGGCATCGCCGACCACGGTGACGTGCAGCAGCCGCCCGTCGCGGTGCAGGGCGAGCAGCACGTGGGACGATCCCTGCAACAGCCGTGGCAATTCGGGCCACGACGGGACCGGCGCCGAAGCGGCCGTCGTGGCCGGGGGCGTCGAGTCCGCGGCCGCGCGAGTCAGTCGGGCGAACAACACGCCATCCGGGTCGGGCGGCACGCGTGACAGCAACTGCCGATAGGCGGGGGCTTCGGCGAGGGTGCCGGCGGCATGGCCATCGAGATGCTGCACTACTTCATCGAACAGGGTTTGGGCGAGGCGATCGCCGAAGACGAGCAGGTCATCACGGACGGCCAGCCCCACTTGGTAGGGCAGGCGGTATACCGCCGTGCGGCCCGATGTGGGCAGCGGCTGCGCCTGCCATTGCTGGATCAGTGTTCGGGGGGGACCGGCGGGGCGGCACAATACCACCGCGTCCTGGGTATTGCGCGGTCCCGCCGCCGCAAAGGCTACGCGTTGGGAGAACAGCGCCCGAACGGCGTCGGCCGGGGACATACGCACGGTCTGTTCGACCCGCTGGCGCCACTGCTCGGTGTCGTCCAGGGCGGCGGGCTGACCGACCATCTCGGCCAGGGTCAGCCAGACCTGCGGCTCGACGAGCGGCAGCAACAGGTCCTCGGCCTGGCGCAGCTCGACGAACAAGCCGACGTCCGCGGGTACAGCGCGAGCCAGGGAGTCGTCGCCGGTCGCGGTCGTGATCAGTCCCCCGATCAGCAGCACGGCCGCGCTGAGCCGGACGCGGTGCCACAAGCCGGGGATGGGAGCAGGCCAGGGTTGCACGGGACCCTAGAGTGAAAGCGTGTCGGCGGACCTTGCGGAGTCCGGCTCGCGCCGGCGCGGGACGAAACGCCGCCGCTCCGCGTCACGGCGGGCAGCGTCAGATTGAGTACACGGTGTCGCCCGAGCTGGTTTCCGGGGGCTCTTCCTCGCCGGGGGACATCGGGCTCCACAGGAAGTTCCACGGGTTGGCGCCGGCCATCCGCGAGGACTCGCGGGCCACGTCCTCGGGCAGCACGATGTCGAGGTAGCGGCCGAGCGTGACGAGGTCCTCGGTCAGTCGTCGTCCCGTGTGATGGATTTCCCACAGGCTGTCTTCGACGCCCTCCACGATCAGCTTGTGAACGGCGCGGAACTCGGGATCGGCCGCGAAACGGGCCATTTCCGCCGTGTCCGCGCTCGGGCCGGCGACCGGCCCGTCGGTCCGCGGTACGTTCCACAAGATGACGGCGGCAACGATGGCGGCGGCCTGCGCGAGGGCCGCGGCCACGATCGCCACCCGCGTCCAGGGGACCGTCAGGCGGCGCGGCGCCGTCGGCGTGGCGACCTCGGCCATGACGCGGTCGACGAAATCGCCGGACAGCTCGGGGCTGCGCGGGTCGCCGCCGACGACGTGCCCGACCGCTTCGAGCATGGCCAGCGACTGCTGGCAGCGGCGGCAGCGCAGCCGGTGGGCGTCAAACTCGAGGCGGAGCGAGCCAAGGAGCTGCCCGTCGAGGTAGGCGTCGAAAAGCTGTTCGCACTCCGAACAGTTCATGGTTGCGACTCAAGCGGATTGCGAATCCGCACGGAACCCCAGCGCCATCCAATCGTCCACGAGCTCGCCGCTGAGCGCGGCCCGCAGCTTGGCCCGGGCGCGGTGCAGGTGGCTCTTGACCGTCACGGTCGGTATCTCCAGCACGCGCCCGATCTCTTCACAGCTCTTGCCCTCGCGGTAAAACAGCAACACCGCCGTCTTCTGCGCGGGCTTCAACTCATCCACCGCGGCCCAGATCAAGCGACGCAGCCGCTCGGCTTCCTCCGTATTGGCCACGGCGTGCGGGGCGTCGTCGCCCACGGCCCCGATCCGCGTGAGGTCCACTTCGCCGGAGTACGCCTTCCGGCGGCGGAGGTGATTCAGACACAGGCGGTAGGCGATCGTGAACAGCCACGTGCTGAAGGCATATTCCTCGCGGTAGCTACTCAGGGCCTGGTAAGCCCGGACGAAGGCCGCCTGCGCGATGTCCTCCGCCTCGTGATGGTCCCGGACCATCCGCCACACGAAGGCGAACAGCCGCTCCTTGTAGGCGTCCACCAGGGCGCGGAAGGCTTCGGGGTTTCCGCGGCGGGCGCGGTCCACGAGCCGGTTTTCCTCGCTCCGGGGCATCGCCGTCCGGTCCGGCACGGGTTTCTCGGGGCCCATGTCACACCGCCTTATACCGGGGCTGCGGGGGTGAGTTGCAGCTAACCCGTGGCCCGGCTAACTTTAATGATAACATGGTTCAAGGTCCACCGGCACCCCCCAAGATCCTGAATAAGAAGGTCCGGTATAAATTCGAGATTCTGGATACCCTGGAGGCCGGCATCGCCCTGACGGGGAGCGAGGTGAAGAGCCTGCGGGCTGGGCAAGCCTCGATCGAGGAAGCCTACGCCCATATCCGCGAGGGGGAGTTGTACCTCCTGGACTGCACCATCGCCCCTTATCCGATGGCGGGGTACGCCCAACACAAGCCCACGCGGGAACGGAAGCTCCTGGTCCATCGCCGGCAGATTCGCCGCTGGGCCGCGAAAGTCGTCCTGAAGGGCTGGACGATCGTCCCGCTGGCCTTGCGCTTCAACGAGCGCGGGCTGGTCAAGGTCGATCTGGCCCTGGCGCGGGGCAAGACCCACGGCGACCGGCGGGAGGACATCCGCCGACGGGATGAGCAGCGGGACATCGCCCGCGATCTGCGGCGGCGGAGGCGGAGCTGACCGTGCGAGAGCGTCCGGGCCCCGACGCGGGTCGGGGTGCCGCCAAGGTGCGCGTGGGCGGGTACAATGCTGTGCCATCGCGAGCGCAAGGACGTATGAGCCGCATTGAGGGTACCGTGACGGCGGAAGAGACCACCATCCGGAGCGCGACGCGAGTCGGCGGGTTGACCCGTGGCTCGTGGATTTCGCGACCGGCGACGACCGTCGCCGCGGGCTTGGCCGTGCTGGCGGTCGCGACGCTGGCGGGCTGTCGAGCAAGCCCTGTGGGCGAGCGCCGACTGGCCAAGCGCACGAGCAGCCTGGAACACACCGCGGCGGTTTGGGGCCGGACCGAAGTGGAGCGGCCGCAGCGGCTCGCGCACACCGTCGGCCTGGCTGACGCCGACCTGCGCGGTCGTGTGGACCGGTATCGCCGCGCGGAACAGAGGGCGGCGGAGTGGCTGCGGCGCGATGCCGAGCGCTGGCCGCAACGTCAGCGGCTGTATTGGGAGGAAACGGGGCGGATTCTGGGCGGGCACCCCGAGCGGATCGAGTGCAGCGCGGTCACGCTGTTCTACTGAGTCGAGCGATCTGACGTGTCGTGGAGGGCGGCGGTTGTCGTCTCGACCTGCTGCGCCAGTTCGCTCGTCGCCTCGCGCCCGGCCCGGATCAGCCCACCGGGGAGGAACATGAAGATCAGCAGCAGGAAGCCGCAGAGCATAGCGCCGATCTGCTGAGCTTCGTTGCGAACGGCGTGGGCGGGGTGCTCATTCTCGTACAGCAGCACGGCGGCGATGACGCGCAGGTAGTACGCCGCGGCCAGGGCCGAGTTGAGCACCGCGATGATAACCAGGGCGATCAGCCAGAGGCCGTGGCCGGGAACCGGCGTGGTGCCGGACGCGGCGAGAGCGCTACCGAACAGGCCGAGCTTGCCCCAGAAGCCGGGCGTCGGCGGCAGGCCCATCAGCGTGAACATCGTCAGCACGAGCAGCAACGCCAGGCCGGGCTGACGCCGTAGCAGTCCGGCGACATCGCGCAGCGTCTCACACGGTTCGTCGCGGACGCGCAGCAGCCCAAGCACGGCGAAGGCGCCGAGATTGGCGATACCGTAGATCACCACGTAGTACAGCGCCGCGCCCACCCCGTCGCCCATCAGGCCGAAGCGCCCGTCGCCGTCTCCCTGACCCGCGAGCGGCCCGGCCAGTACGCCGACGAGCATGTAGCCGGCGTGCGCGACGCCGGAGTACGCCAGCAGGCGCTTGACGTTCGTCTGTCGCAACGCGAGCACGTTGCCGACGGTCATGCTGGCGACGGCGATGATCCACAGGAGCCAGAACGCGGGGGTGCCGCCGCCGCCCCACGGCCCCGCGATGAGCACAATCTTAAGAATCGCCACTAAGCCCGCGAGCTTGGGCACGAAGCCGAGGAGCCCGGCGACCGGACTGGCCGCCCCCTGGTATACGTCGGCGACGTAGAAGTGCAGCGGGACGGCGGCGATCTTGAACAGCAGGCCGCCGAGCGACAGGACGACGCCGATCGTTGCCAGGCCGCACTCCAGCGTCCCCGGTTGCTGCAACGCCCGCGTCACGCCCGCCACCATGCTGCTCAGCGACGCCGTTCCCGACACGCCGTAGAGGAAGCTGAAGCCGTAGGCCATGACGGCGGCGGCGAGGGCGCCGAGGAAGAAGTACTTGGTGCCGGCTTCGAGGCCGGCCGGTCGCGTGCGGCCCAGAACGACCATGATGTAGGTCGGGATACTGACGAGTTCCAGGGCGAGGAACAGGATCAGCAGGTTGTCGGCGGGGCCGACGAGCAGCAACCCGGTCAACGAGAACAGCATCATCGACAGGAATTCGCCGCGTTCGGAGCGGCGGGCCTGCGACCAGTTCACCAAGGTGAGGACGATGCCGAGCTCCAACGCGCTCATGCGGACGAAGAAGGCGATGGAGGCGTAGGTGAGGCCGCTGCCGGCGTCGCGCGGGTGGCCCCAGGCGTCGGGCGAGCGGGCCTGCGACAGGACGACGCCGATGGCCGCCGCCAGCGACGCGAGCGCCACCCACGGCATGAGCCGTCGCCAGCTCTCGCGCGTGGCCTGTCCCATCAATAGCACGGCGCAGCCGGCCGCGACGAGGATCAGCTCGGGGAGGACCGTCGCCAGCGAGATCGGCAGCGCCACGGTCAGCCGCCCTCCTTCCCCGGCTCGACGGCCGTGCCCCCGACCGGCGTTTCACCGAAAGGCGTCAGGGCGGCCAGCGGCGGCCCCGGCCGGGCGACCTGCACGCGCTGGAGCACCTGCCCCTGCAACGCGGGGTCGAGCGTGTCCGTGATCAGTCGCGGATACACCCCCAGAACCACGACCAGGACCGCAATGGGCACCAGAATCGCGGCTTCGCGCGGCGTCAGGTCGCGGGTGAGGCCGGCCGAAAGGTCCGGCGTGCCGGCGGGCTCCTTGAGCGGGCCGAAGAGCACCTTGCCGGTCGCGTAGAGCATGTACACGGCACCCAGCAGGATGCCGGTCGCGCCGAGGACGCCGTACCAGCGGCCCAGGACGTCGGAGTTGAACGCGGCGAGCAGGACGGTGAATTCGCTGACGAAGCCGTTGAGCCCGGGCAGGCCGATGCTGGACAGGACGAAGAGGACGAAGAAGAAGGCGAGGATCGGCATCTGTCGGGCGAGGCCGCCGATCTGGTCGAGGTTGCGCGTGTGGTAGCGTTCGTAGATCATGCCGACGACGAGGAACAGCGCCCCGGTGGAGAGGCCGTGGTTGACCATGTACAGGACGGAGCCGGACAGGCCGATCGGCAGGAGGCTGAACATGCCCAACATGCAGAAGCCGAGGTGCGAGACCGACGAATAGGCGACGAGCTTCTTCACGTCGCTCTGCACCCAGCAGCACAGGGCGCCCCAGATGATGCCCGCCACCGCAAGGACACCCATCGGCGCGGCCCACGCCAGGGCGCCCTCCGGCACCATCGGCAGGGCGAACCGGAGGAAGCCGTAGGTGCCCAGCTTCAGCAGTACGCCGGCCAGCAGGACGCTGCCGGCAGTCGGGGCCTCGGTGTGCGCGAGTGGAAGCCACGTGTGCAGCGGGAACAGTGGAACCTTGATCGCGAAGCCGCAGAAGAACGCGACGAACAGCAGCGACTGTTCGCGGGCCGACAGGCCGCCCGGGCCCAGCAGCAGCGACGACAGCCGCACGAGGTCGAAGTCGATAACCGAGGTGCCGTGGATCTGGGCGGCCCGCAGGCCGAGGTACATGAGGCCGGCGAATGTGATGACGCTGCCGACGAAGGTGTACAGGAAGAACTTGTTGGCCGCGTACCGCCGCTCGGGGCCGCCCCAGATGCCGATTAGGAAGTACAGCGGGACGAGGGTGAACTCGAAGAAGATGTAGAACAGCAGCACGTCGCGGGCGGCGAAGACGCCGATCATGCCGGTCGTCAGGGCCAGCAGCCAGGCGTAGTACTCGCGGACGCGGGTGCGGATGCCGGTGAAGCTGCACGCGACCGACAGCGGCACGAGTAGACCGGTGAGCGCGACCAGCGGGAGGCTGATGGCGTCGAGGCCGACGTGGTAGCGGAGGACGAAGCCGTTGTGCAGGACGCCGGCGGCGTCAGAAAGGTCCCACCGCTCGCCGACGGCGATCCAGCGGACGTTGGTCTGGCCGATGAGGGCGCCGGGGCCGTCGCGGTCCAGGGCGGCGGGCAGCGCGGGCCACAGCAGGCCGGCGAGAACCAGGATGACCAACCCCACCGCCAGCGCGATCCGCGGCGCGAGCGCTTCGCGCCGTTCGGGCAGTGCCCAGACGACCACCGCCGCCACAAGCGGGAGGAAGATCAACAGGTTGAGGGCCAAGGCCGCCATCGTGTTTCGGTTCCGGCGGACACGCCGCCGGTTGCTGAGAGCCGGGCGAGACGCCCGCACTCCCCTGTAGCGCCGGACCTCCGAGTCCGGCGTGCGACGGCCGGTGCGGAGCCCGGCTGCTACGCCAGGCCCCACAGCAGCAACAGCACCACCAATCCGAGCACCATGCCCAGCGCGTACGCCTGCAACGCTCCGCGCTGGACAAAGTGCAACGCCAACGCCATCCCGCGCGGGACGGCGGTCACACACCAGATCAGCCCATCCACGCCGTGATTGTCCGTCCCCCACAGCAGCCGTCCCAGGCCGCGGAGCGGGCGGACGAACGCACGGTCGTAAATCTCATCCACGTAGTATTTCGCGTTCCACAGGTTCCACAGCCCGCCGAGCAGCTTGCGGTCCGGCTCGTCGGTCGGGGCGGTGCCGTAGCGCAGCCACGCCAGCCCGATACCGGCCAGCGCGATCGCCGCCGACAGGTACATCAGCCACGGGGCCTCGCCGAGCGGCGGCGGCGTCCCGATGCTGCTGTTGTGCAGGTAGTGATGGAAGAAGCCGTGCGGGGCGAGCACGCCGAGGAACGACGCCGCCCCGGGGTGCCACGTCACGCCCAGGTAACCCGTCAAGACGGCCCCGATGGCCAGAATCCACAGCGGCCCGGTCATCACCGGCGGCGACTCGTGCGGGTGGTCCCCGGCTTCGGCGGGCAGCCGCGGTTTGCCGTGGAAGCAGAGAAAGAACATGCGGAAGGTGTAATAGGCGGTCAGCAGGGCGGTCAGCAGCATGAGCACGCCGACGACCGGGTGCCGCGCGAACGCGGCGTGGACGATCTCGTCCTTGCTCCAGAAGCCGGCCAACAGCGGAAAACCCGCCAGCGCGAGGCAGCCGATAAGCATGACCTTGTACGTCTGCGGCAGGATGTGCCGCAGGCCGCTAAACTGGCGGACGTCGATGACGCCGCCCATCGCGTGCATCACGCTGCCGGCCCCGAGGAACAGCAGGGCCTTGAACCAGGCGTGCGTGAAGACGTGGAACACGCCGGAGTCGGGCGCGCGGCAGCCCAGGGCCACGAACATGAACGCGAGTTGGCTGATGGTCGAGTACGCCAGGATGCGTTTCATGTCGTACTGGGCCATGGCCATCGTCGCGGTGAGCAGCGCCCCGATGACGCCGATCGTCACGATCACGTCCAGCGCCAGCGGCGACGCGCCGAAGATCGGCGTGCAGCGGGCGACCATGTAGATGCCGGCGGTGACCATCGTCGCCGCGTGGATCAGGGCCGAGACGGGCGTCGGGCCTTCCATCGCGTCGGGAAGCCATACGTACAGGGGGAACTGGGCGCTCTTGCCGACCGCCCCGCACAGCAGCAAGAGTGAAACCAGCGTGAGCTGGCCCTGCGTCATCGCCCCGGCGGCGATGTACTTGAACACGGTGGCGTAGTCGAGCGGGTTCTCCCCCGCCGCCACGCGGTCCTTCAGGAACCAATACAGGCTGAAGATGCCGAGGGCGAAGCCGAAGTCGCCGATGCGGTTGACGATGAACGCTTTTTTGGCGGCGGCGGCGGCGGACGGCCGCTGGTAATAGAACCCGATGAGCAGGTAGCTGCACAGACCGACCAGCTCCCAGCCGAGATACAGCAGCACGAAGTTGCCGGCCATCACGAGCGAGATCATCGAGAACACGAACAGGCCCATGCAGGCGAAGAAGCGCTCGTAGCCGCGCTCCGGGTGACCGTGATGATCGCGCATGTAGCCGATCGAGTAGATGATGATGACCAGAGAAACAAGCGTGACGTACAGCAACATGACGCCGGTCAGACCGTCGAAGTAGAAATTGACGGCGATCCACTGGTTGCGCTGGAGGCTGGAGCGGTCACCGAAGCTGATCCAGTTGTAGATGGTGTGCGTGAAGCCGGGGGCGTGCCCGGCGTGGCCGGTCGGCTCGCCGTGGCCGGTCCCAACTCCTCCCCCTTCCAGGGGGAGGTTGGGTAGGGGTTGAAGGTTGCGACCCTCCCCCAACCCCTCCCTGGAAGGGAGGGGGGTGTTGGCGTCCCCCAACCCCTCCCCAAGAGGGAGGGGAGTCTCGAGTGCCCCGTGCGTGGGCGACGGGTGGGCCCGATTCAAATCGAAGAACAGCGTGACGCCGAGGGCGGCAGAGATGAGCGCCCCCAGGACGACCGGCAAGTGGGCCCGCTCGGGCTTCTGCCGCGCGACCACCAGCAGCCCGACGAGCACCGCGCCGAGCAACGGCCAGAACGGCAGCGTCGCGTACACCGTGGGCGACAGGATGGACGTCTCCGCCAGCGGCACGTCTATTCGTCCTTCAGCGCGGTCCAGGCGTTGGCGTCCAGCGTCCCGCGGTGGCGATACAGCAGGACGACCAGCGCCAGCGCCACGGCGGCCTCCGCCGCCGCCACGCCAATTAGAAACAGCGCGAACACCTGTCCGTCGAACGTCGGCCGGCCGTCGAGCGGATAGCGGCCCAGTGCGACGAGGTTGACGATGATGCCCTGGAACATCATCTCCGTACACAGGAAGATGATGATGAGGTTTCGGCGCGTGACGAACCCGATCAGCCCGAGGCTGAACAGCGCCGCGCCGAGCAGCAGGTAGGGCACGAGCATCAGGCTTCCCCCTCCAGTTCCAGTTCCTCTTCCACGGTCACCCGCCGGCGGGCAATCGCGATCGCCCCCACCATCGCCGCCAACAGCAGCAGCCCCGCGAGCTGCAGACCGACCACATACTGCGTCAGCAGCGGCGTGCCCACCGCCTCGACCGTGCCGGCAGCTTCCGCGGGGGACGCGGCCGGCAGCGGGGCCGCCGTACCCAGGAAGAACTGCCCCGCCAGCACGGTCAGCAGGGCAAACCCGCTCAGGCAGCCCCAGAACGGCTCGCGGGCCTTGAGATCGCACAAAGTCGGCCGGGCCTGCTGCGCGAGCATGATGACAAAAACGTACGTCACCAGGATCGCGCCGGCGTAGACGATGACGAGGGCCGCCGCCAGAAACTCCGCCTGCATCCCGATCAGCAGTCCCGCCACCGCCGCCACGAGCAGTACGAAATACAGCGCGCTGTAGACCGGCTTGCGATGCGTGATAACCCGGACGGCGGCGAACAGGGCGACCAACGCGCAAACGATGAACAGCGTCAAGCCGCGTTCGCCCGCGGCGAGATTCACCGCCGTGAAGACAAGGACGCCGCCCGCGGCAGCCAAGGCGACCAGGCCGAGCCGTCCGCGGTCGGTCCGGCCGCCGGGCATGGCCAGAACCAGCCCGACCGCACCGAGGACCAGCAGCAGGATCAACGCGCTCGGCATTCCCTCGATCTTCCACTCGCCGGCGGCGCCACACCATCACGGCGGGCCGCCGCCATCGTGAGTCCTGGGGCCCAGCATAGCGCCCCAGGGGCCTGGCACGTGAGCGGCATTTCTACCCGATCCGCCGCCGCGTGCCTAGCCGTCCGCGGGATAAGTCACGGCGGGCCACATTCCGTAGCGCCGAAGCGCCGTGTCCGGCGCCGCCGGGGCCGGCTGCAGCGCCGGACCTCCGAGTCCGGCGTGCGACGGCCGGTACGGAGCCCGGTCGCCGAAGGCGACTCGCTGTGGCGAGCCGCTGCGCTGCCGGGTGGCACAGGCGTCCCGCCTGTGACCGTTACACCTTCCGCTCGACGTTCGGCTGCGCCACGTCCTTGCTCTGGCCGCCGGTCAGGCCGTAATCGGTGATCGGCGGGTTCTTGCGCGGCTTCAGCTCTTTAGTCTCCTCATAAACCTGGAGGAGTTTCTCCTTGTCGAAGATCATCTCAGCGCGGGTCCGGCCGACGAGCTCGTAGTGCGGGGTCAGTTCGATGGCGTCGCAGGGACAGGCCTCCTCGCACATGCCGCAGTAGATGCACCGCAGCTCGTCGATCTCGAACTTGACCGGGTATTTCTCGCGGTCGGGCCAGGGCGACTCGCCCGCCTCGATGTGGATGCAGTGGACCGGGCACGCGGTGCTGCACATGAAGCAGGCCACGCACGCGACCCGGCCGTCGGGGTCCTTGTTCAGTCGGTGGACGCCGCGGTAGTTCGCCACCCGCAGCGTGCCGCGGCCCTGGCGGGTGTCCTCGGGGTATTGGTGGACCACCTGTTGTCGGCGGCCGAGATCGAACATGTGGCGCACGGTGGTCTTCAGGCCGTCGAGGATTTGCGGCAGGTAGAGCCGCTCAGCGGCGGTGAGCTCCGGTTCGCGGAGTTCGATGATGTCGTCGTCACGCATATCTCGATACCTCGATCGGCTCGCTCCAGGACGGCCGGCGGGCCGTCCGCTGCTGCAAGACGGGCGAGACGCCCGCACTCCCCCGTGGCCCCGGACCTCCGAGTCCGGCGTACGACGGCCGGTACGGAGCCCGGTCGCCGAAGGCGACCCGCTGTGGCGAGCCGCTACGAATCGGCCGGGTCGCCGCTACGCGGGTACCGGCGGCAAGTCGCTCTGCCGTCCGGTGACCGGGGCCTTCGATCGTCCGGCGTACCACAACATTGTCAGCAGCGCCAACACGTTCACGCCCAGCGTGGCCCACCACTCGCGGTGTAGCCCCAGGGCGACCAGAATCGCAATCGCCGCCAGCAGCCCGATCCCCACCGGCACCAGCGACAGCCAGCACAGCCGCATGAGCTGGTCAAACCGGAAGCGGGGGATCGTCCAGCGAATCAGCATGAAGAAACCGATGAAGACGGTCACCTTGGCCAAGTAGACGCCGAACTTGATCAGCATGGCCCACCACGCCGTGCTGTCGGCCAACCAACTCGTAAACGGCAGCGGGGCCCAGCCGCCAAAGAACAGCGCGATCATGACGGCGCTGCCGGTGACCAGGTGGACATATTCGCCGAGGAAGAACATGGCGAACTTCATCGAGCTGTATTCCGTATGGAACCCGCCGACGAGTTCCTGTTCAGCTTCCGCCAGGTCGAACGGCGTGCGGTTGGCCTCGGCAAACGAGCTGACCAGCACGAGCAGGAACGGCAGGGGGTGCATGAAGACATACCAGACGCCGCTACGGGCCTGCTGGTTGACGATCTCCTCCAGCCGTAACGTGCCGGTCGTAAGCAGCAGGCACAGCAGGGCCAGCCCCAGCGGCAACTCGTAGCTGATCATCTGGGCCGCGGCCCGCATGCCGCCAAAGAAGGAGTACTTGTTGTTGCTGGCGTAGCCGGCCAGGACGATGCCGTACACGCCGACGGAGCCGACCGCGAGGACGTAGAGGATGCCGACGTTGAGGCTGGCGACCTGGGTGGAAACGCGGACGCCGGGGGCCCACGGCCATTCGACCTCGCCGGCCCAGGGGATGATGGCAAAGCCCAGCAGCGAGACGGCCAGAGCCAGCGTCGGGGCGAGCCAGAAGAGCGGCCGGTCCACGTGCAGCGGCGTGATGTCCTCTTTGAAGAAGAACTTCAGCCCGTCCGCCAGCGGCTGGAGCAGTCCCCAGAAGCCGACGCGGTTGGGGCCGTAGCGGTCCTGGGTGAAGCCGGCGATCTTGCGTTCGGCCAGGATGCAGATGGCGGTGCTGGTCATGATCAGGCCGATCATCGCGGCCATGACGACGACGGGGAACCAGAAAGGGTGCGACAGGATGTCGCGGTAGAGCGGGAAAAGCAGCCACAAGACCACGAAACCCGCCACGGCCAGGAGTCCGCCGCCGCCAAGAATCAGCAGCGGGCTGCGCAGCAGGGCTTCGATGCGTCGGACGGTGGGGTCGATCATGGTGTTGTGCTCGACATCGGTCGTGCGGTCATCCGAGGATAACGACTGCCGATGGTGGAGGTGCGGAGTTCATAGTGCCAAGTGCAAAGTGGATGGCTTGCCGCGCCTTGGTCGGCTGCTGCGCGCGTGGGACTCGCGCCGCCGGTCACTTTGCACTTGACACTTTGCACTTTGTTTCTCGCCATTGGGTCTGCAATCACTGGCAACCTCTCGGCCGGCACTTCAGTGCGCGTGCCGGGGCGGGTCGCGGGGGACGAACACGTCCGCGAACGCCGGCAACCCGACCGCCATCATCTCCCGCACGCGCGCGGCACGGAACAAGCCCACATGCCCGGCCAATTCGAAGAAGAACTGCCCGTCGGCCTTCACGCCCTCCAGCGGCGGAATCGCCCGCTCGAAGGGCTGAACGAGGCCGTCGCAGTTCATGAAGCTGCCCTCGCGCTCCGCCCACGTCGCCGCCGGCACCTGCACCGCCGCGTGGTCGTCGAGCGCGGACGGAAACAGGTCGTGGACGACGAGGAACTCGATCCGAGCCAAGGCCCGGACGATGTCGTCGTTCACCCAGGCGTCCGGATAGCCGCCGACGACGTAGGCGGCCTGGTACGCTCCTTCGGCCGCCTGCCCGAGGAGCTCACGAAATGTCGTCGTCCGGCCGCCGAAGCCCTCGATGATCGTCTCGACGCCGCGGCGGTTGGGGCATTTTTCGGCCTTGATGACGTAGCCCTTCGGGAACGTCTGGTCCTCGCCGACGATCGGCACATGGCCGAGGGCCAGTGTGGCTTCCGGGGCGACGCCGCGGACAAAGCCCGCCAGCAGCCAGGCTTCTTCGCAACTCATCATGGGGCTGAGGAGGACCGCGACGGCGGCGCCGCCGTCAACCTCCGCCGCGGCACCGAAGCGCCGGCGCAAGAGGTCCGGCAATGCCTGCCATGTCTCCGGTCGCCGGCCGCCGGCGTCGCGGACGCGCGGCTGATTGAGCCGGTCGGGCCGGTGGACGTATTTCCAGCCGAAGCGGGCCTCGTCGCTGATCCACCACTCGTTGACCTTCTCGTTGAAGCGTGGGCGGATGCGGTGGAGGCCCTGCTCGTTGTAGTCGATCCAGATCGTCTGGCCGCGGCTGTCGGCGGGGCTGACCGATTTGGCCGAACGCAGCATCCAGACGCGCTGCTTGAACAAGAAGTCCTTATTCAGCAGGGCCCCGACCGGACACAGATCGACGACGTTGCCTTGAAGCGGATTGTCCAACGGCTGGCCGGGGAAAACGTCGATTTCGCCCCGGCTGCCGCGATTGACCACCACAAGTTCGCTCGTGCCGGCGATTTCGTCCACGAAGCGGACGCAGCGGCTACACAGGACGCAGCGGTCCTGGTACAGCAGCGTGTGCGGGCCGATGTCCTTCTTGGGGTTCTTCTGCTTGTCCTCGACCATCCGCGAGCTGGGCGCGCCGAACTGCTCCGAATAGTCCTGGAGGTAGCACTCGCCGGCCTTGTCGCACACCGGGCAATCCAGCGGGTGGTTCAGGAGGTAGAACTCCATGACGCGCTTCTGGTTCTCGCAGACGGCGTCGGAATCGAACCGCACTTCCATCCCGTCGCGGACCGGTGTCTGACACGACGGGAAGAGCTTGGGCGCCCAGACGGCCTCCTGCGTCTTGGGGTGCGGCATCTTCATTTCCATCAGGCACAGCCGGCAACTGGCCACCACGGACAGGCCGGGGTGGTAGCAGTAATGCGGGATGTTGAAGCCCGCCTCCAGCGCGGCCTGCAAGACGGAAATGCCCTTGCGGCACTCGATCGGCTTACCGTCGATGATGATCTTGGGCATGCGTGTCCAACGCCAAGTTGCTAGTCACCAGGTCTCAGTCCAGTCCCAAGTGCAAAGTGACACGTGAAAAGTGGCAAGTGACAAGTCGCAAGACATCGGCCAAACCGAGCGGCGGCGCCCGGATCGGGCTTCACTTTGCACTTTTCACTTGTCACTTCTCACCTGTCACGTGTCACGGGACGGGCGAGACGCCCGCACTCCCCGGCGACGCCGGCACATAGTACGTCCCGCCGGGGTATTGCTCCGCCCGACCTTGCACGATCGGCAGCTCGTACGCCGCCGGGTTGACACGACGAATATACCGCGCCGCCGCGTCGGGCTCCTGGGCGGCGATCCGGGCTTCGAACTCCTTACGGAACTTCTCCACGACCGTGCGGATTGGCCACGCGGCCCCGTCCGGCAGGCCGCAGATGCTCAGCCCCGGCATCATGCCCATGTTCCGCGTGGCCTCGACCAGCAGGTCCAGATCGACCGGCCGGCCGGCCCCGGCCTGAATCCGCCGGGCGATCTTGTACATCCACATCGTGCCCTCGCGGCACTGGGTACACTGCCCGCAGGATTCCATGGCGAAGAAGCGCGTGACGTTCACCAGCACGTCGCGCAGGTCCGCGTCTTCGGGCACGACGACTGCCGCGGCCGTCCCGAGGCCCAGCAGGTCGTACCGCCGTACGTCGTCGAAATCGAGGAGGCAGTCGAGCTCGTCGTAGTCCTGCCGCGGATCGACGACCCCGTTGGGCGCCTTGGGGAAGAGGTCGCCGCGGAGCACGCCCATCGACACGCCGCCGGGGAAGACGGCCTTGACCTTCTTCCCGTCGCGCATCCCGCCGCCGAAGTCGCGGTCGTAGATCAGGTCGCGGACGGAGAGGCCGAGCGGGGCCTCGTAGCAGCCGGGGCGATTCACGGGGCCGCTGATGCAGTACATCTTCGGTCCCTTGCTGTTCTCGGTGCCCAGCGACAGCCACCAATCCAGGCCGCGGGTCAGAATCGGCGGCAGGCACGCCAGCGTCTCGACGTTGTTGACCACGGTCGGTTTGCGGAAGACGCCCTCGATGGCCGGGAACGGCGGCTTGATCCGCGGCCAGCCGCGTTTGCCCTCCAGGCTCTCGATCAGGCCGGTTTCCTCGCCGCAGACGTACGCCCCGGCCCCGCGATGGATGTAACACTCCAGGTTGTAGCCGCTGCCGAGGATGTTCTTGCCGAAATAGCCGGCCGCGTACGCCTCGTCGAGGGCCTTCTGCATGACGTGGAACAGCTCGGTGAACTCGCCGCGCATGTAGATGTACGCCACCGTGGTCCGGGTGGCGTAGCCGGCGATGAGGATGCCCTCGAGCAGCAGGTGCGGGTCGTGCTCCATCAGCACGCGGTTGCAGAACGTCGGCGGCTCCGACTCGTCCGCGTTCACACACAGGTAGGTGATCTCACGACCCGGCGGCAAGAAGCTCCACTTCAGCCCGGCCGGGAACCCCGCCCCGCCGCGGCCGCGGAGGTTCGCCCGCTTGACCAGATCGACGAGTTCTTCGGGCTTCATCTTCAAGGCGGCGGCGGCGGCCCGGTAGCCGCCGTCGGCCCGGTAGGTAGCCAGGGCGGTGCTCTTGGGCACGCCGACGTGTTTCATCAAAACGCGTTCAAACGCCATGAGAACCACCGTAACACACGGTCATCACCGCGGCGCGTCGTACAAATCACTCCGCGGCATGTCGAGTTTGTCATTGTCCGGGTCGGCGAGGAGGCGGTCCAGGTCCTCCACACGCACGCGTTTGTGCAGCTTCTCGTTGATGAGCATGCAGGGGGCGTGGTCGCAGCCGGCCAGACATTCCTCCGTCATGAACGACCACTCGCCGTCCGGCGTCGTTTCGTGCTCGCCGATGCCGAGCTTCTGTTGGATTGCTTCCTGCACCTGCCGACCGCCCATCAACTCGCACGACAGCGAGCGACACAGGACGATCGTCTTGCGGCCCTTCGGATGCGTCCAGAAGTGCGTGTAGAAGCTGACCACGTCCATCACGGCCGCCGGCGGCAGCTCCAGCAACTCGGCGATCTGGCGCATGGCCCGCAGCGAGACGTAGCCGATGGCGTCCTGCGCGATGTGCAGCGCCGGCAGCAGCACCGCCCGCCTGGTCGGGTAGCGCGGGAAGAACGTGCGGATCTTCGCCAGCACGGCCTCGGACAGGGCCGGGCCGAGGTGCTCTGCGTCCACCGTTCGTCGGTCAATCGTTCTCCAACTCAAGCGTGGCTCCCAGTCAAGAATGCACAAGGAAAAACGAAAAATGAAAAAAGGGGACCCCGGGACGAAGGTTCTGCACCGCGCGATAGCCCGGCGGCATCCCTTTCTTCATTGTGCCTTCTTCCTTTTTCATTTCACGGCTCCGTGCCTAGAACACCGGCGGCGGGGCATGCCATTCCATCGTGTCGCGGACCTCGCGCAGCCGCTGGCGCAGGTCCTCGGGCAATCGACCCGCCAACTTCGCGTCGATCAACCCGATCCGCAGCAAGTCCTCAATGTGTACCTGGTCGATTCGGCGAAACGCCTGCAGTTTCATGCGGACCAACTCCGCCAGGTCCATGATCCGAAACCCGGCGCCCAGGCGTGCCGACGACTTCGGGTCGGGGGCCGGATACCGGTACTCCGGCCGAATCTTCTGATTGGCGAAGACGAGATGCACACCCAATCTCGGGTTCGGAGTCTCGCGGTCAACGTACATGTGAACGCCGAGGACCTCGACCCGCATGAGGTTCAGCGGTCGCAACGCCTCATCGATCGCGCTGATATCCTCCGGCCGCACGAGCACGTCGACGTCCTTCGTGGCTCGCACGGCGCCTTCATCCACGGTAGAGACCCACGCCGCCACGGCGTTTCCACCGATCACCGCGTACTCAATTCCGGCACCGTCCAGCGCCCGTGCGACGTTTGCGAGGAGTTTCTCGACGCGTTCCACGGCCATTACTTGCCCTCGAAAGTCCGGCACCACACGCTGCCACAGCGGCTTGTCGGCCGCCGGCGGCCCCGCGCGATACCCAGGACCGGGCCGCACATCCGTCATCGGTCCAACTCCGCCGCGATGATGTTCACGCTGTTCAGCGTCGGCGGCACGTCGCTGATCTGGTGGCCGACGATCAGCTTCGGGAACACCTGGTAATTGATGAAGCTCGGCGGCCGGACCCGCACGCGGTAGGGGTTGTTGCCCCCGTCGCTCACAATGTAGAAGCCCAGCTCGCCGTTGGCCGTTTCGTTGGCGAAATAGGCCTCGCCCACAGGCGGCCGGAAGCCGCGGTTGGTCATCACCTTCTCGAAGTGGTGGATCAACCCCTCGATCGAGAAGTACAGCTCGCGCTTGTCGGGCAGCGTCACTTTCTCGTCCGGCAGGGCGTTGATCGGCCCATCGGGCAACATCGCCACCACTTGCTCGATGATCGCGCAGGACTGGCGGACCTCCTCCACCCGCACGAGGAAGCGCGCGAGCACGTCCCCGCCCTGAGCTACGGGCACCTTGAACTTCACCGCCGGCGCTCCCTGCCCATCCCAATTGTCCGCGTAGCAGAGGTACGGCTCGTCCTTGCGGACGTCGCGGCGGACGCCGCTGCCGCGGGCCATCGGGCCGGTGAGCGACCAGTTGATCGCGTCGTCGTGGCTGACGACCCCGATGCCCTTGACGCGCTCGATGAAGATGCGGTTGCGCAGGAGCAAGGTCTCAACGTCGCGCAGCGCCGGCGGCACCTCTTCGCGCACGAACTTCAGCACGCGGTCGGTCCAGCCCGGCGGGGCGTCCTGCGACAGACCGCCGACGCGTGTGTAGCTGACCGTGAACCGCGCCCCGCACAGCGCCTCGAACAGGTCGTAGATGGTCTCGCGGGCGTTGAAGCCGTACAAGAACGCCGTCAGCCCGCCCAGGTCCAGCCCGCTGCACGCCACGCACACCAGGTGGTCCTGAATGCGGGCCAGCTCGGCGCAGATCGTGCGGATCGCCTTGCACCGCGGGGTGATCTCGATCCCGAACAGCTTCTCGCACGCCATGTGCCAAGCGATGTTGTTCGCCATCGGCGAGACGTAGTTCATGCGATCGGTGACGACGACGTACTGGTTGTAGTTCAGGTGCTCGCCGAGCTTCTCGAAGCCGCTGTGCAGGAAGCCGATGTCCGGCGTGCAGCTCACGATGCGCTCGCCCTCGACCTCCAGCACCAGGCGCAGCGTGGTGTGCGTGGCGGGGTGCTGGGGGCCGAAGTTCAGCGTCCAGCGGTCCTCGCTCCCTTCCTCGCGCTCGAGCGTCGTCGCCTTGCCCAAGTCGTACGTCACGGCCATATGCGTGCCTCTGCTGCTAAGGCCACCGCCAAGGCGCCAAGAGCGCCAAGGGCACCAAGACTGCGAACAGCTCGGTTGGGGCCTTGGCCCCGTCCAGTGGTGCCGACTGCGCAACGGGGAAGAGCCAACCTCTCGCACACCGCCATGCCGGGCCGCCGGTTGCGCGATGTTGTCAAACTCAATTCCATCTCGGCGTCCTTGGCTTCCTTGGCGCCTTGGCGGTTCCTACGCCGTTTCGCGCGTTACAACCTCGAAGTCCTCGCGCTCGCCCTGGCCGCGCAGCGGATAATCCTTCCGCAGCGGGTGGTCCTTGAAGTTCTGCGGCAGCAGGATGCGCCGCAGGTCTGGGTGCCCGCTGAAGCGGATGCCGAACATGTCGTAGACTTCACGTTCCGGCCACTCCGCCCCCTTCCAGATCGACGTCACCGACGGCACGACCGGGTCCGGGTCGTTCACGAACACCTTGATCCACAACCGGTGGTTGTGCGTGTGACTGACCAGGGCGTAGACCACCGCAAAGCGGTCCTCGGCCCCAGGGTAGTTCAAGTAGTCCACGCCGCCGAGGTCGCAAAGCTGCTCGAACTTCGTCCGCGGGTCGGCATGCAAGAACCGCATCACCTCGACCAGCCGGGCAGGCGGCACGCGCACCCACAACTGGTCCGAAGCACGGCCGTCGGGGTACGTCAGCAGCGGCCGCGCTTCGAGTCTCAGGTCGGGGAACCGTTCCTGCAACGCCGCGATGACGTCCGTGGTCGCCATGCGAAACCCTCAGCCACCATTGTGCGACAGCCGGCCACGACTGCCGGCCGGCGCTCGCAAGCTCGTGTGGCACCGGCCAATGGCCGGTGCGTTTCGGCCGACGAGCCGTCGGCCGCAACGAGGCGGGCGGGACGCCCGCACTCCCCAACTCACGGGCGCGGCTCGGACTCAACGCGGCTACCGAAGCCGGTACCCAACTCCACGCGTTGCCGCGGCGGCAGGGCGCTCAGCCGCAACCCGCGGCCGCGCTCGGCACTCGTCTTCACGCCCTGCTCGGTCACGATCCGCTGAATCAGCATGATGCCTTCGAGCAGGGTCTCGGGCCGCGGCGGACAGCCGGGAACATACACATCCACCGGCAGAAACTGGTCGATGCCCTGCACGACCGCGTACGTATCAAACACGCCGCCGGTGGATGCACACGCCCCCATCGCGATCACCCACTTCGGCTCGGTCATCTGGACGTAGATTCGTTGGAGCACCGGCAGCATCTTCATGACCACGCGGCCGGCGCAGATGAGCAGGTCACACTGCCGGGGCGTGAAGCGCATGGCCTCGGCCCCGAAGCGGGCCACGTCGTAGCGGCTGGCCCCCGTCGCCATGAGCTCGATCCCGCAGCACGCCGTGGCGAACGGCATCGGCCACAGGCTGTTGCGGCGGACCCAGTTGAGCCCGTGCTTCTTCACCGCGTCGACGAAATAATCCAGGCGTGTGGCGGTGAAGTCCCCGCCGGAACTCATAACCTCGGTGGTGTGTTTCAGTTCCATTTGAAGACGCCTCGGCGCCACTCGTAGACAAACCCGACGAGGAGCAGTGCGAAGAAGAGGCCGGCGGCGACCAGCATGAACGCCGGCGTGTACCCGGCCTCGGTCAGCGACGCGGCCCACGACGCCGGCTCGCCCTCCCGCAGCCGGGGGTACAGCACCGCCCACGGGTACAGAAAGACGACTTCGACATCGAAAACGAGGAAAAGCACGGCGATCAGGTAGAAACGGACGCTAAACCGCCGGCGCGTGTCGCCGACCGGTTCCATGCCCGATTCGTACGTACTGTGTTTGACCGGCCCGACGCGTTTGGGACCGAACAGGTGCGTCGCAATCAGGATGAAAAGGGCGATTCCGCCCGCCGCCAACAGCAACAGGCCCACCGTGCGGTAGTCGCTGGTCGCCAGGGCGGCATGGGGCCATGCGTGTTCCATGTCTGCACCCGAGTGTAGGCCCGTGGCCACGCGCCGACAACCTCGGTCGGTCGTGGGTGTCGCGGGATCATCCCCCGAAACCGCGGCTTTGGCAACCGGGTGGGCGGCACCGCCGACGACGGCGGGAACCGCTTGGACACGGCGAACCACGGCGTGTGTTACCGCTCTTGAGCAGTGGTCTGGCGTCCTACGGTCGGTACAGAGCCCGGTCGCCAACGGCGACTCGCTGTGGCGAGCCGCTACGGCACCCCGCACAGAGCCCGGGCGCTACACCGGCCGCTAGGGAGCCGGGCTGCGACATCGGCCGGCACCGCGCGAGCGCCGGGCGCAGAAACCGGCCGCCCCCGCGGGGTCTCCACCCCGCAGGGACGGCCCGATAGCACTCCTCCTGGAGTCTGCTTACCGCCGTCGCAGCCACGCCGCGCCGACGAACATCAGCAGCGCGGCGGTGGGCTCGGGTACCGGCGGCGGTATGACCGGATTCGAGGGTTCCGAAGGCGGCACGGTCGGCGGTACCGAGTTGGAGTTCGGCGGGGCCGTGTTGGGGAACGGATTGGGCACGCGCGTCACGTCGCCGCGGCCGCGCGGCCACAGCGGGCTGGAGTCACCGCCGCCACTCCCGCCCCCGCCACCCAGATAGTGGTAACGCCCGTTCGCGTTGTAGTCGCCCCCCTCCAGCGGGGCGCGACCGACGTTATGGCTGTGCCACAGCTCGATCTCCGGCCAAATCTCATTCGGCGACAGACGGAAGATGAGCCAAACCGCGCCCGGCTCGCCGCCCCCGGGCTCGCTCGCCACGGTGAGAGCGTCCGCGGGCAGGTTCATCCAGGCGGCCTTCTCGCCGATGGCCTCCACCAGCCGCCGCGACCCGACCGTGTTGACTCCGTTGAGGGCGGGCTTCAGCCAGGCGAAGCGCCGGTTCGCCCGGCGGACCTGCGCGGACAGGATGGACGTCGAAGGCGAGGCCCCGCCCGGCAGTGGGTCGGCCGCCACGCAATAGACCTCCCACGCCGGGTCGCCGCTGAACACCGGCAGGTCATTGAACAGGAACTGCGCCAAGAGGCCGCGGGCCGTGGCGGGTGTGGCCCAGACGGCAAGGTAGACGTAGCGCTGGTCCTCGATCTCGAAGTAGAACTTCCGCGCGGCGGCGGCCGCGTCGGCGGCCCCCGTTCCCTCGCCGATGTAGTCGATTTCCGTTCCGTCGGCGCTGCCGGTGTAGAGGGCGTAGTTGCCGTCGGCCACGATGGTCGCCTGCACGGACGACGCCAGGGCCGTCGTCGCGCCCGCGCAGACCAAGAGCACGGTGAGTAGACGCACGGGGCTTCCTTCCTTCCGCCGGTCCTTGCCGGCCAATGCGCCGGAGACGCCGAGAGGCGTCCCCAGGGGGAAACAATGCGGCCCGGGTGCAGCGGGGCCGTCAACCCATCCTAGGAATGCTCGAAACGAGGAAGCGAGTGGGCGGCGTGCGCTTCACGTCGCGCCGTCGTGGAAGCGGTCGCATCGCGGCGATGGCGGCCTCTTATCGGCCGCGGGTCATCCTTTGCGGCCGCGGCCGCCGCTCGGACCGAGAACTCGGCGCTGTCCCCCCGCTCCCTCTCCGGGATGGGTTGGGGGAGGGTCACATGCCGCGGCGGCCGGGACGGATGATGGCTATCGGGCATTCGTTCGGATGTGCCACCGGTCCATCAGCCAGAACGGCACGCAGCACAAGCCGATGAGCACGGTGCCGACCGCGGCCAGCGACAGCAGCGACCACGGCCAGGGGCCGAAGTAATCGAACAACGACGGTCGCGCCGGCGGCCGGCACAGGTACATGTAGTTCGCCCCGAGGGCCCCGTTGACCAGCAGCACGACGACCGCCAGGCCAAGCGTTACCACCCACACACGGCGCACCGCCCCCGGCAGTGGTCGCCAGCCGAGTGCCAGCGTCATCATCAGCACTGCCACCAGCACCGCCCCGTGCAGGAAGAAGTAGCGCACGCAAACCGGATCGGGGAAGCTGTGCACGACGTCGGGCGTGAGGACGGCCTGGGAGGTGCCGCCGAGGGTCCAGACGTATGCCAACTCGTAGCACCGCTGATAGACGCCGCGCCCCACACGACCGCCGGCCGCTCCGATCAGCGCGACGACGGTGACGAACACCCCGATGTCGCACAGGTGCAGGGGCAGTGACTCTTGCAGCGACCATTGCCCCGCCGCCACCCGTTCCCACTGCCCTTCCGCCGCCCCCGCGAGCAGGATGACCACCAGACCCCAGGCCGCCGTTCGGCGGAGGGCCCCGTGCCACGGCCGGCGCGCGGTCGCGCGCAGGAGTACGACTAGGATTACGGTCGCGCCCGCGATGGCCCCGAGGGCGAGCGTGTGTGCCGCGCCATATGCGACAAAGGGCGGAGGCTCAGTCAGCGGACTCGTCATTGGGCCGGCTATCGTGGCCGAACCGGACCCCGGTGGCAATCGACGACGAGCGGCCGCCCACGGCGCCGCCGCGAGGGTGCTGCCGGGTTCGCCGAGGGGAAGCGCTGGCGGCGCCAGGCCGAAACGTGATAATGCGACCATGCGGCCTGCCGCGATGATGACACTATGGACCCTCGGGGCGATGACACTCGCCCTGTCGGCGGGGTGTCAGCGGGCGGCCCCATCGCCCATGCCCGACGAGCCGCCGGCAGACGTTGACGTGGTGCGGGAGCACTGGCCCAACGGCCGGTTGAAGGTTGAGCAGCAGGTCCTCCGTCGGTCCGACGGCACCGTGGTGCCGCACGGGCGTTATACCGCCTGGTACGACAACGGGCAGATGGAATACGAGGCCACGTACGTCGAGGGGCAGATCGACGGCATCGAAACGGCCTGGCACCGCAACGGTCAGAAGCGCACGGAACAGCACTACCGCCGCGGCCTGCGCCACGGCCCCCGCTACGCCTGGGACGAACATGGCCGACTGCGCCAGGAAGAGAACTACGCCGACGACCTGCCCCACGGCACCTGGACCATCTGGCGGGACAACGGGGAGGTCAAATGGCAGGCCGAGTTCGACCACGGCGTGCCCAAGGGGCGCTGACACAAGCCGCGGCGTGGGCCGCGGAACCGGCGTTCGGCAGGCAGGGAGGCCTGCCCCTGTCGGGGCCGGGGGGCGCTTGCGAGCCAACCAGACCCGGCCGATGATGATTACGGCTCGGGCGCCGGGCCGCCGGGCGGAGGTGTGCTCAGGCCGGCCGCGCCGGCCGACCGGGCCCCGGGCCGTAGGCGTCGCGGTGAGGAGAGACCATGACCGTCCAAACGCGGGAGCCGATCATGAAGACGAAGATCATCGCCACCCTCGGGCCCGCCTGCACCTCCCGCGAGCTCCTCGCCGAGATGTTCGACGCCGGCATGGACGTGTGCCGGCTGAACTTCTCGCACGGCGACGCCGACCTGCGTCGGCGACTGCTGGGCTGGGTGCGCGAGCTGGCCGCCGAACGCCGGATGCCGACCTGCGTCATCGGCGACCTGTGCGGGCCGAAGATTCGCCTGGGCGTGTTCCCGGACGGCCCCGTGACGCTGGCAGCGGGGACGGTGGTGCGCATTATCCGCGGGGAGGGGCCGTGTAGCGCTGAGCGGCTGACGGTCAGTTACGCGGCCCTCGTGGACGAGGTCGCCGTGGGGCAACGCCTGTTGATCGACGACGGGCGTGTGCGGCTCGTCGTCCGGGAACGTCGCGGCGACGAACTCGTGTGCGAGTGCGTCGTGGGCGGGACGATCGACAGCCGCAAGGGCGTGAACCTGCCGGACACCGCGCTCTCCGTCCCCGCGCTGACGGAGAAGGACCTGCGCGACCTGGACTGGGCTCTCGAGCACGGGCTGGACTACGTGGCCCTCTCGTTCGTCCGCCAGCCGGAAGACCTGTACGAGCTGCGGCGGGCCATCAAGGCCCGCGGGCGCGACATACCGGTCATTATCAAGATCGAAAAGACCGAGGCCCTGTGGCACCTGGACGAGCTGATCGCCAACGCCGACGGGGTGCTGGTGGCGCGGGGCGACCTGGGCGTGGAGGCGGACCTCTGGCAGGTGCCGGTCATTCAGAAGGATATCGTCGCCGAGTGTCGGCAGGCCGGCGTGCCGGTGATCGTCGCCACGCAGATGCTCCAGAGCATGATCGAGGAACCCACGCCGACGCGGGCCGAGGTCAGCGACGTGGCCAACGCCATTCTCGATCAGGCCGACGCCGTCATGCTCTCCGGCGAGACGGCGGTGGGACGCTACCCGGTCGCCGCCATCGAGATGATGAACCGCATCGCCGGCGCGACGGAGGAGTACCTGGCTAAACGCCCGCCGTGCGGCGAAGCGCCCGGCCTGGCCGCGAAGTACCGTCCGACGGCGGCCGTGGCGCATGCGGCGGTCGCTGCTGCCCGCGACCTGGGTGCCCGACTAGTCGCCGTGTGGACCGCCACCGGTACGACGGTGCGGCTGGTCGCGCAACACCGCCTGCCGATGCCCGTGCTCGGGCTGACATACAACGATCAGGTCTATCGGCGGCTGAATCTGCTGTACGGCGTCGTACCCGTGCGGGTGGAGCCAATGGACAATCCGGCGGCGATGGCGGCGGCGCTGGATGCGCACGTGCTGGAGCGGGGGCTGGCCGCGCGCGGCGACCTGATCATCGTCGTGACGTCCACCCGTCCCACCACACCGGGCGCGACGGACACCGCCCTCGTGCGGCGCGTAGGCGACGCCGCATAGGGTGGCGCCAGCGCGGCCGGGCTGAGTAGGTATCCCGGTCCACGAGACTGCGGGAGGGAGGGCGAGCCTCCCGGCGCGCCGCGGCTCGGCAGTCCCGGCGCGTCGGAATCGCCCTCCCACTTCGCCCGAGCGCGAAGGCGCGTTCAGACCTGCCGGCCCATCATGCATTGGGGTTGGGAGATACGCGACGCGGCGGCCGAGACCGTGGTGGGGCTGGTCTTCACGGCACGCCGGCGTTGTTGTGCCAGGACGGCACTGCACGCGACGAGGACCGCAAGCAACGGAGCAACGGGGGCCCGGAAGCGCAGCTCCACATGCGTCAGGCAATAGAGCACCGAGAAGAGTGCCACCATGCCCAGCAGCCAGCGGAGGTCGCGCGGGATTCCGCCGACGATCCAGAGCAAGACGCCGATCGCGCCCACCTCCGCCGCCATCCACGCCATGACTCCCGCGCGCACCAGGCCCTGCGGCCAGCGGTTTCGGCCGGGATCGGTGTGCGTGAAGATCGTACCGCCCCAGAAATCCACGGCGCGCCACGCGCACAGCCGCAGGTAGCGCCACGGATCGGCCTGAATGGCCGCCCAGGCCCGCGCCTGGCACTCGCGCACGTACGCCCGCTCGCCCATGGCGGTGATGCGGCGTTGCTCTGCGTCGCTGAAGGACGGGAAACGGTTTTCATAGACCCGCCCGACTCCGTCCACCTCGGGGCACGCGCCCAGCCACAGCTCCAGTCCTAGGCCGCCGCGGATGTAGCTCCACTCCCCCACCTGCACATAGTTGCGCGTGGTCCAGGGGGCGATGGCCAGGGCCCAGCCCACCACGGCCAAGCCGACGGCGCGCGCCACCTTCGGGCGGCTCCACTCACCCCGGCGGGCGAGCGGCCACAGGACCAGCAGCGGGTACGCCGCCGTCCACGCCGGATTCAGCAAGGCCACGGCGCCCAGCGCCAGCCCAAACCACAGGCAGCGCCGCCCGCTGAGCGGCCCGTCGGCCAGGCGCAAGCTCAGCCAGACGGTCCAGGTCGCGGCCAGCGTGAATAGCGCCGTGTCCCAGATGTAGTTCGTGTAGCCGATGGTCCCCGGGTGCAGCAGCACGACGAGGCCGGCGATCCACCCGGCGCACTCGCCCGCGAGTTTTCGCCCAATCAGCAAGGCCAACACCGCCGCGAGCGACGTCGCCGCCGCGTTGAGCACCTGCAAGGCCAGAATGGCAGCAAACGTCTCAACGCCCCATAACTTGAACGCCGCGGCAACGACGCCCACGTAGACGGGCGGCAGCAGATCGGACGGTGCGCGCGCGGCCTCGGGCTGCGCGATGAGCGGGCTGCTCAGAACGCCGGTGTCCAATAATCGCTGCGCCGCGACGACATACTCGCGGAACCCCTCGGTCCCCGGTTGACCGAGCCCGCGCGTGAAGTGGCAATACCCCAGGCGCAGCAGCACACCGGCCGTAAATAGCAGAAACAGCCCCGCTACGGTTGATCGTCGCACGCAGCCCTCACAACACCGGAGATACAACGCATCCCAGTGATTCACTCTAGGCCGCCAATCCGAGAAGTCTAGCCCGAATCGCCGTGCCCGATTCGGCGGCGCAGCCGGGGAGGGCGAGCCTCCCGGCGAGCCACGGCTCGGCAGTCCCGGCGCGCGGGATCGCCCTTCCGCTCTAGGCTTTGAATCGGAGAAGTCTAGCCCGGCCCGCCGAGACATCTTGCTCTGCACCGCGCAACTGGCCGAGCGGCGCCATCCTCGCTAGAGTCACGCATTACTCCCGGTACCGCGCCGCAGCCTGGGACCGGGGGGCGGCCCGCGCGGATTGCCGCGGCCGAGTTCGGCGGTCGGTGTTATCGGCCCACGAGATCAGCGAATGAGTTCGTCATTTCAGCTTCCGACCGTGCTGCGCCGCCTCGGACCGGCCGGGCCGCTGGCCGTCATCGCCGCCACGCTGCCGGCGATCGGCGGATTCGCCCTTCTGTGGCAACTCAACGCCGTCGGACCCTGGCTGAAATCGCACGGCGCCGTCGGGGTGTTGCTCTACACCGTCGGCTTCAGCGTCTTCGCCGGCTTGGCGTTGCTGCCGACGTACGCCCAAGCGGTCCTCGGCGGATGGGCATTTGGGTTTGCCCTGGGCTTCCCCGCCGCCCTCAGCGGGTTCTTCGGCGGGGCACTGCTGGGCTACGGTGTGGCCCGCCGCGCGACCGGCCGGCGCGTCGTGCAGCTCATCGACGAGAAACCGAAATGGCGGGCGGTGTACGCCGCGCTCCTGGAAAGCGGTTTCTGGCGCACATTGCTGATCGTCACGCTGCTGCGGCTGCCGCTGAACTCGCCTTTTGCCATCACGAACCTGGTGATGGCGGCGACGCGCGTCCCGCCGCTGGCCTTCGGGATCGGGACCCTGGTCGGCATGGCCCCGCGCACGGCGGCGGCGGTGTTCATCGCGGCGCAGCTTCAGGAACTCACCTTGGAGGGCACGCCGCAACGGTGGATGTGGCTGGCCAGCCTCGCCGCCACGCTCGTGGCGCTGGCGGTCATCGGCCACATCGCCAACCGTGCCGTGGCCCGCGTGACGGCCGGCACCGCGGCGGCAAGCGTCACAGCACCCGGAACCACAACGCCTTGAGGTAGGACGACTCCGGGCAGCGCGGCAGGATCGGATGGTCCGGCGCCGCCCCGCTCTGGTCGAGCAACTGGAGCGCGCGGCCGGCCCGCTGCGCCGCCCGACAGACCACGTCGAGAAACGCCGGGGGCGACACCAGCCCGCTGCAACTGCACGTCAGCAACAGGCCCCCGGGCCGCACCGCCTGCAACGCCAGGTGGTTCAGATCGTGGTACTTGTGCAGCGCCTCGTCGAGCTCGGCGCGGTAGGCGGCCAGCTTCGGCGGGTCGAGCACGACCACGTCGAACGTGCGCCGGTTGACCAGCAGCTGCCGCACGAAACTGAAAGCGTCGGCATGCACGAAATCGACGCGCACCTGGTTCAGGTTCGCGTTTTCGTGGGCCAGGGCGACGGCCGCTTCGTCCAGATCGACGCCGATCACGTCGCGCGCCCCGCCGAGCGTGCGGGCCGCGAGCGAGAAGCCCCCCGTATAGCAGCACAGGTCCAGCACGCTGGCGTCGCGGCAGTACGCCGCCAGCCGGCGCCGGTTTTCCCGCTGATCGCAGAAGAAGCCCGTCTTGTGACCGTGCTTGACGTCCACCCGATAGCGCACGCCGTGCTCGCGGACGATCACGCGCGGCGCGGCCGTCTCCCACTCCCGCGGCCCACCCGGCAGGTGAAAGCCCTCGATCTGCTCGATGCGCGCGTCGGCCCGCCAGAACACCCGCCATGTCGCGCTGGCCGCTTCCGGCCGATCCAGGGTCGTCGGCCGGCCCAATAGCTCGCCGATCAGTTCGGCCAGCCGCTCCCGCCGCTGAAACATCCCCAGCGCGAAGAACTCGAACACCAGGCAATCCGCGTAGCGCTCCACGATCAGGCCGCTGAGATCGTCGCCCTCGGCGTGGACCAGGCGGTACGCGTCCGTGACCTGATCCAACCGCAGTTGCCGCCGCAGCGACACCGCCTGCTCCAACCGCCCCCGCCAGAACGCGTCATCCAGCGGGGCGGCGTCGCGCGACAGCAGCCGCACGCAAATCTGCGACCGCGGGTTGTACAGCCCCTGCCCGAAGAAGCGGTTTCCTTTGTCGTACAGGTTGACCACGTCGCCCGGCCGTGCCGCCGGGTCCACCTGCCGCAGCATCTTGCGGTATACGAACGGGTGCGGCGAGACCGAGCGCAGCAACACCCACGGCGACCGCACGTCGCTGGGCAGGCTCGTTGGTTCGACCGGCGCGGGCACTGGCGCTCCCGTTCGGCGGCGACATCGGCGGCGCCGCACTTGCCCGACCCCCGCCGCCCGGCATAATTGCCCCCCGGGCCGCAGGTGACAAGGCCCGCGAGGTTCCGCGTGTCCGTCACAGTCGTCACCGTTTTCGGCAGCTCGCAGCCCAAGCCACTCAGCCCCGCCTACCAGACCGCGTATGAGCTGGGCCGGGCCATCGCGGCGGTGGGGTGGACGCTGTGCAACGGCGGCTACGGCGGGACGATGGAGGCCGCGGCGCGGGGGGCCGTCGAAGCGGGCGGGCACACGATCGGCGTGACCTGTGCCGTCTTCAGCGGCCGCAAAGGGGCGAACAAGTATATTCGGCAGGAAGTCCCCACGTTCGACCTGCTGACGCGCCTCAATACACTGGTGCGACTGGGCCGGGCGCATGTGGTGCTTCCCGGCGGCACGGGGACGCTACTCGAACTGGCGCTGGTGTGGGAGATGCTCAACAAGTCCCTCCTGCGGCGGCGCAACGCCCCGCTGATCTTGCTGGGTGACCACTGGGCGCCGGTGGTGGAGCTGATTCTCCGCGAACAACCCGAATCGCTGCGACCGCAGGTGGTCGCCGACATCCCCGGCGTCATCGCGGCGATCCGCGCCGCGTGGGCGGGACCACCACCCGGCGACGACACCGGGATGTGACCGCTGCATCACCGCGCGTGAGAATGGGGCGAAGCAGGGCAAGGGAGGGCGATCCCGGCGCGCCGGGATCATCGAGCCGCCGCTCGCCCGGAGGCTCGCCCTCCCCAAGCGCGATGCCGGATCGCCCACGCCTGTGTGGCGCCGTGACTCTGCGGACCGCCTTGTGTCAAACGCACCCGCTACGGGCCGGTCAACAGCCGCACGAACGGGTTGATATCGCCGAAATCCACCACGCCGTCTTCATTGATGTCCCCGTTGAGCGGGTCGCAGTCGGGAAACGCGGTCGCATAGCCCGCCGGGTTGGTCAGCAACAGGACGAACGGGTTGATGTCGCCGAAGTCGATGGCCCCGTCGCAGTTGATGTCGCCGGCGTGCGGGTCGCGCAGAAACGTGGCCTTGATGCCCTGGTTGATGCCGCTGATCTCGCCCTCATAGACCAGCAGCACTTCGCCGTGGTCGGCGACGAGGTCGGCGTAGAAGGCGTCTTCCTGGCCCGGGATGCTGAGCAGCGCGGGGGCCCAGGTGCCCTTGTCATACAGGAGCGACGTGATCTGCCGCACGCTGTTCTCGACGCCGAGCATCGTCGCCACGGCCCGCGGCCCCTGGTAGAAGCACACGCGCGTCCGCGTGGCGAGATTGAGCGGCGCGGTGTAGGGGTTCTCCGGGGTCAGCCAGCCGCTGCCGGGCTTGAACTTGACGAAGTAGAACCGCACGGTCCCGCTGTCGAAGCGGCTAAACGCGCCGAACACCTCGCCGAAGCGATTCACGCTCGCGCCGGCGAAGTTCTCGACATCCACGATCGGCTGCGGCAACAACTGCACCGCCGGTTGCCACACGCCGCCCTCGCTCCGGCTGGCGTAGGGGACATACGGATCGCCCCAGAACAACGTCGCGTCGCCGGCGGCGTCCACCACGCCCGGGTACCGCGACACGGGACCGGCCCCGGAGAACGACGCGGTCTCGCTGCCCGGCAGGTACACGGGCGGGCCCCAGTCGCGCGTCGGCGAGTCCCACTTGTGCGCGTAAAGCCCCACCGGGCCGCCGCTGCGAACCAGGTAGATCAGGTACATCGTGTCGGCGGCCGGATTGGACAGAATGGTGGGCAGGATGGTGCGATAGCCGGTGGGAGACACCTGTTTGGCGGTGCCCCAGGTGCCGCTGCCCACGTCGTAGGTCACGGACCACACGGTGCTACCGCCCGACACGTCGGGGTCAAAGACGGCGGCCACGTTGCCCGCGCGGTCCGCCCCGGCCTCGATCGCCTGGAAGAACGCCGACGACGAATGGACCAACTGGAGCGGTCCCCAGCCGAGGCCGGGGACGTACCGCAGCGCGTACAGGTGGTAGCCACCGGCGATGTCCCGGAAGACGACCGTGATGCGGTCGGCGGTGTCCATGACGGGCTCGGGGCCGGCGACATACCGCGTCGTGTTGGAGATCGTCTCCATCGGCCCCCACGTCCCGCTGTGTCCGACCGACCGGCGCACTTGCAGCGCGTACTGGCCCGACACGATGTGGGTATTGAAGACCCACGCGTCGCCGTGGCGGTCAAACATCG
This sequence comes from Planctomycetota bacterium, assembly GCA_040755725.1. Classification (GTDB taxonomy): domain Bacteria; phylum Planctomycetota; class Phycisphaerae; order UBA1845; family Fen-1342; genus JBFMAI01. The sequence continues at coordinate 87,869 of JBFMAI010000001.1, forward strand.
GCGTCTGGTGCGCGTCCGAGGTCTGCGCCGGCGGCGGCGGTGTGATCTCCACCAGTGGGTCCCACTTGGCGCCCGGCGCGTCGAGGCCCGACCACGCCGACCAGGTCGCCCCGCTCACGGGGGCTTGCCACCCGCACACGCGGCCTTCGCGGTCCAGCCACCGGCCGTTGCTCAGTAGCACGGCTCCGCCCGCGGCGGATTCCACGCCGACGGTGGCGAGGGTGGGCAGGTTCACCTGCCAGACGACGGTTTCATCCGGCAGGACGGCCTGTACCGCGCTGTTGGTTACCTTCAATTGCGGTGCGGCGGCCAACGCCGGGGCACCCAAACAGAACAGAACGACCAATGCAACGACACAAACTCGGCTCGCGCTGAACATGGGGGTTCTCCTCCTCCGGGTTATCCTCGTGGACGCTCTCAGTATACCACGAAGAACGCCGACCCCGATGTTTGGGTTCCAAATGCCACGGCGATCGCCGATCACCACCCCGCACGCCGGTGCGGGGCCGCGCATCTCGCCACTCGCGCGGCGGGTTCTGTTGGTGCGGCCAAACCCCTGCCGGGCGGGTAGGGACGCGGTCAGCGGGACGGGGTGCCCAGGGGAATGCTTGCCAGGGGGTGATACTCCGCCCCGCGCGGCAACAGCCGGCTCTCAAATACGATGACGTGCGTGACGTTCATGGTCCCGGTCTGCGGCGGCGGCACGGATTGCAGGACGTCGCGGAAAACACGCGCCCCGGCGGGCGACCGGCTGCGCCCCAACGTGATGTGCGGCTTGAAGGCCCGCTGCTCCCGCTCGAAGCCGAGTGCAGCCAGTCGCGGATCGGCCGCCGACACCCACCGCTGACAACCACCCGTCGGGTCGTCGACGCCGCACCACAATACGCGCGGGCTGCCGGGGCCGGGGAACCCGCCCAGGCCGCACAGACTGATGGGGAAGGGAGCGACAGTGGCGGCGGCCGCGGCGGCAACCTCGCATACGGCGGCGAGTTGGGCATCACGCACCTCGCCGAGGAACTTCAGCGTCAGGTGCAGTTGATTCTCGTTACACCAGCGAACGTCCCGACTCGGGGGCAAGGACTCGCGTAGCAGTCGCACCAGCGGGCGGCGGAGTTCCGGTTCCAGCTCGATGGCGATGAACGTTCGCATGGGTGTTTCTCGGCGGCGGAGATCGCACGATAGTCCGGCGACTGGTCGCGGGGCAAGAGGCGACGCCCGGGGGCGTGCCGCCGCGCCGGCTACGGCCGCAGGCCGCACGTGCGTGCGGGTGCCACCGGGGGCCGTGGTCGCCGGTAGAATGGCACGCCGGAAGCGGGGTACCGGCGCACAAAGGAGTTGGCCCATGCGGCGGACGTGCTGGACGGGAATGCTGGCGGCGGGGCTCGTGCTGGGAGCGGTGGCGGCGGCCCAGGATGCCGAGCGATGGAATCGGCGGCGGACGCCGGTCGTCGAGGTATTCGAGCAGTGCCGCGACGCGGTCGTCAACATCAGCACGACACGTGTGGTTCGCATGCGGTCGCTGAACTACGGGTCGATGCTGGACGAGATCTTCGACTTCGGCCGCCCGCGGGTCCGCGATCGGCGGGTGCAGAGCGTCGGCTCGGGCGTGGTGGTGCACGAGAGCGGCTTCATCGTCACCAACGCCCACGTGGTCTCGCAGGCGTCGGACGTGCAGGTTACGTTCGCCGACAAGCAGACGTGGCCCGCCGCCGTGGTCGCCGTCGATCCGGAGCACGACCTGGCGGTGCTGAAGGTGGACCCGCCGCGACCGCTGGCCACGCAGAAGCTGGGCCGCAGCAACGACCTGCTGATCGGCGAGACCGTGGTGGCCATCGGCAACCCGATGGGCCTCCAGCACACCGTGACCACCGGCATCGTCAGCGCCATCGACCGCGACCTCCAGTTCGGCGAGGAGGTGTCCTACAAGGGCTTGATCCAGACCGATGCGCCCATCAACCCGGGGAACAGCGGCGGCCCCCTGCTGAATCTGAACGCGGAGCTCATCGGGATCAACACGGCGATTCGCGGCGATGCGCAGAACATCGGTTTCGCCATCCCCGTCGACCGGCTGTGGGAGCTGCTCCCGCAATTGCTGGACATCGAGCGGCGGCAGCGGGTGCGGTTCGGGCTCGGTGTCAGCGGCACCGAGGCCCGCGTGGTCGCGGTCCGACCCGACAGCCCGGCGGCCGCCGCCGGCCTGAAGATCAACGACCGCATCGTGCGGTTCAACGGGCGGGAGCTGCACAGCGGGATCGACTACTACGTCCACCTGCTGGGGCAGACGCCGGGCAGCACGGTCCGCCTGACGGTGCAGCGCGGGAGCGACACGCTGGAGGTGCCCGTGGCGCTCCAGTCCATTCCGGTGCCGGACGGACGGGAGCTGGCGGGACGGCTGCTGGGCGTCGAGCTGGAGGAGGTTCCCGACGCGGTGCGGCAAAAATACGAGTTGCCGGCCTACGCGGGCCTCATTGTCACCGATGTCGAGCGGGGAGGTCCCGCGGACCGCGTGGGGATGCGGCCGACGGACCTCATCCTGCGGTTGGACCGCGTGCCGGTGGTCAGCCTCAAGGATGTGGGGCTGGCCCTCGAGCAAACGCGGCCGGGAGACCGCGTCCTGGTGGAAGGACTGCGAATCCAGGCCGACCCTGCGTTCTTTTGGTCGGTCCCGCTGCGGGCGCGTTCGGCGCGCTGACGCACACCGCGTCCGCAAGCTTGGGCGGCTATTCGAGCGTTATGTTGAACCGGCGGCGGGCTTCGTCGCGGCGCGGGCCGTATTGGCGTTCGATCTTCTCGCGCGGCACGCGCTGGATCGTCAGTTCGGCCGCCTCGAGCCGCAGCAGGCTGCCGTTGGCATCGACGTACGCGGTGCTGGGCCGCCCGATGAGCCCGTCGCGCAACTCAAACGCATGAACGGTCTGCGGGACTCCCTCCAGACGCCGTTCACCCAGCGGTCGGGCCACGTGCGACAACAGCGCCCGCGTCTCAGAGTCGTAGATCGCCACCGCGACCGGCTCGTTCGGCTCCCCGCTCAGCAAGCGCGGCAGCAGCCGGACCCACGCCTGATCGAGGTACACGGGGCCGACGCTGATCGGCTTGCTCGGCTCGGGCAGCGTCGTGTCGCGACTGGTCGTCAAGCTGGAAAAGAGAACGTCCGCCTCACGCACGACCTGGTCGGTGCGCACGAGCACCTCCGTGGGGGCCGCGCCCGGCGGCGGGAGCATCGTCTGCTGGTTCTCGATCAACTCGCTCTGCCCGTCGAAGCTGCTGAACAGGTCGAGCCGGGTGTGCCGAATCGTGCCGTCGTCCAGAAACCGCCAGGAGCGCTCCCGGACGCGCAGCCCCGCCTTGGCATAGCGTCGCTTGGCCGCCCTGCCGCTGAAGACGTAATCCTCGCGGCTCAGGCGACGGGTCAGGTAGCCGATGGGCCGGCCGCCGAGGGTCATTTCGTAAGCGTACTCCGCGTCGTCGAAGCGCACCCGGTCGGCCTGCCCCCGCAGGCGCTCCAGCAACGCCTTGCCACGCTCGAAGGCCGGCGCCAGCCGCTCCGCTTCATCCGGGTCATAGTGGATGCGCAAGGTGTTGATGATCCGGTCGAACGCCTGCCGAATCGCCTGTTCGTCGGCGGCACTCGCCGCGCTGCTGGTGTAGATCAGCACCCACACGGTGTTCGGGTCGAACGGCACGCACAGGTAGTGCGAGCGGGTGGTGAGGGCCCCGAGTTTGGACGTGCAGGTGAGGATGGCGCCGGCCCGCGGGGGGAGTCTCCATGTCTCCCAATCGACCCGGGGGGAGTTAGTCAGCTCGCCGACGGCTTTGCCGAAGTCGATGACCCAGTCCTCAAAGGGCTTCATCGGAAAGCTGCGGAAAACGAGGATTTGCAGCCCCTGCCGGCCGCCCGCGGCCCGGCCGCGCAGCAGACCGATCGAGTCCTCGAACTCCTGGAAGCGCGAGCGGTCGTAGTCCCAGCCGCCGGGCAACTGGAGCTCAAACCCGAAGGCGGGCTCCACGTGCAGGATCGCGGGCTGGCTGGTCGGCGCAGTGGCCGGCGTCTGGGCGCCGGCGTGCCCCCACCACGCACCCAGCACAAGAACGAGCCCGATACGGGAACTCACAGACGTGGTACACCGGACGGGGGGGCGAGCCGCCCGGCGAGCCGCGGCTCGGCGGGAGCCTGGCCCTCCCCTGTCGCACGATCGCGAACGCCCATTCAGGCGGCACGAGGTCATGAACTCAACCTCCAGCAAACGACGTGGCACCATTGTCGCAGAATCGCTACGCTGCTCAACCTGCTCGCGCGGAGGCGCTCGTGCTCCTGGCATCCTTCAGCCCCTTCGACCTCTCCGGGACCGCCGTGTGGTTCTGGCTCACGTTGCTCATCGGGCTGGTGTGGCTGCGGCGGCACGGTCAGCTCAATTGGGCGCGTCGGGAACCGGTGCTGTCGGCCGCGGACGCGGAACGCGGAGTCGCGGGGCCGTGTTTGTCCGTGCTGGTGGCCGGTAAGGACGAGGAGGCGAACATCGAGGCGTGCCTCACGGGGTTGCTGAGGCAAGACTACCCCGGCTTTGAGGTCATCGCCGTCAACGATCGCAGCACCGACCGAACGGGCGTCATCCTCGACGCGCTGGCCGCCCGCGAGCCGAGACTCAAGGTGGTCCACGTCCGCGATCTGCCGGAGGGCTGGGCCGGCAAGAACCACGCATTGCACCTGGGCGTTCAACGCGCGGACGGGCGCTGGCTCTGTTTCACCGACGCCGACTGCCGTTTCCACGATGCGCGGCTCCTGGCGGCGGCGGTTCGTGTGGCGGAGCGCGACGGCATCGACTTTCTTTCGGTGCTGCCCACGCTGGAAGCCCATACGTTCTGGGAGCGGGTGGTCCAGCCGCCGGCGGGCGCGATCATGCTGTTCTGGTTCCCCCCGCAGAAGGTCAATGATCCGCGCTCCACCCGGGCCTACGCCAACGGGGCGTTCATGCTCATGCGCCGCGAGGCGTACGAGCGACTGGGCGGGCACGCGGCGGTGCGGATGGCGCTCAACGAAGACATGCACTTCGCCCGCCGGGCCAAGCAGCTTGGGCTGCGGCTGCGGGTGATTCGCAGCGCGGGGATGTACAGCGTGCGTATGTACGTCGGCCTGCGCCAAATCTGGGCCGGTTGGAGCCGCATCTTCTACGGCTGCTTCGGCACGTGGCCGCGGTTGACCGCCAGCGCTATCTTTCTGCTGGTTTTCAGTCTGTCGCCCCCGAGCACGCTGCTGTGTTCGCCGTGGCTGGGTTCGTCGGGCGTTGCGTTGGCGTGTGCAGGAGCGTTCACGGTGCTGGCACAGCAGACCGTGCTGTGGCGGTATTACCGCCTCAGTGGGATGCCGGGCCGGTGGGCGCTGACATACCCGCTGGGGGCAGGGCTGTGCGTGGCCATGTTAGGCAATGCGCTGACGCGGGCGGCGGGCCGTCAGACCCGGTGGCGTGGAACGGCGTATACGGGCGGGGCGTAGACCGGGAGCGCTCACGCACGTTGTAAACTGATTCCACAAAGGCACTTGCTTGATTCGCTTGATCGCCCCGTCCCGAGATGCCCCAGTCGTGCTTTGGGCGATTTCCGCGAATTTCTATCGCCAAGCGGCCAAACACAAGCTATAGTACCATTCGTAGATGCCGCCGACATTAGGTTGAGCCGCCAGTGTTTTTACTTTTTTCCGGCGTAACTTGACAGGCAGGCCGTGTTAGGTTATTATTTGTACGAATGGATATCTAACACGGGAGCAGGATCGGCGGTGCCGTAGCGCAAAGGAGTGCGTTGTGGCAAACAGGTACAAGCTGCCGGGGCGAATGCTGTGTGTGATCGGTCCTGGAGGGGATTTCCGGCGTGAAGTTCGTTCCCTCGGCCCGGGAATGCTCAACGTCGGAACGATGGCCCTCGGCGATGAACTGGATGACCAATCGCCGGGTTCCCGCCTGACCGCAGCCGCCTGCCTCGATGACGCCGAAGCCGCCGCCGCCGATGAGTCGGTCTGGCTCGCGGCGCGCCGTCCCCTGCCGCCCGTGGTGTTCGGTTCCCTCGGCGCGTTCCTGACGGAGGAATACGATGCCACGCGGTACGAAACAGCGGCCGTCGCTGACGCCCAAACAACTGCGCGTCCTTACATTCATTCGGGACTTCACGGCGGCGCGCGGGTATGTGCCCACCATGCAGGAGGTGGCGGACGAGTTTGGCGTCAGCAAGGTCACCGTGTTCGAACACATCGACGCCCTCCAGAAGAAGGGCTACCTGAAGCGTTCCCGGCACAAGGCACGCTCTTTGCAACTTAGGGAGGGCATCGGATTCCCCGATGAGCGTGCGACGCGCTTGCCGCTGGTCGGCGTGATTGCCGCCGGCCTGCCGCTCGAGGCCGTCGAAGAGCGGGAGTTCCTTGACCTGGAAGAGCTGTTCGTCTCGCCGAATGAGCGTTTCGTCCTGCGCGTGCGCGGCGACAGCATGGTCGAAGACCGCATTTGCGACGGGGACTACGTCGTGGTCGAAAAGCGGCCCAGTCCGCGCGACGGTGACACGGTCGTCGCCCTGCTGGACAGCGGCGAGGCCACCTTGAAGCGCATGTACCGCGAGCGCGACGGCATTCGGCTTCAGCCGGCCAACCCGGCCTATAAGCCATTGAAGACCAAGAACGTACAGGTCCAGGGCGTCGTCGTCGGTGTCATCCGCCGAATGTAGTGCCCGGCGGCCCGCTCGCGATGTGCCCCCGTTCCCGCGGGGTGAGAGGCAGCGCCGCAGGCCGCGCCGGGCAGCGTAGGAACGTTCTGCGCAAGACACCGAAGCAGCAAGCGCTACCGAACGCGAAACGCGTGTGCCGACCGTACCGCAAGGCTCTGCCTTGCGACTTCTGTGTCAGTGTTCGGAACGTCGCGGCAACCGTACCGCAAGGCTCCGCGTGGCGACCGCGACAAGGCAGAGCCCTGCGACTGGGGAAGGACAGAGGCTTGCCGAATGACCCGCGGCGCGGACTCGCGCACGGCGATTTGGCGCCTCTAAGGGCTTCCACGAGAAGTGGTTACAGCCAAGCACGACGTGGCTATCGCTTCCCCCTTCAAATCGCACCGCAAACTGCTACAATCCGCGTAGTCTGCTTCGGCGTCGTCAGGCCGTGGGGACGCGCCACGGGCATGGGCGCAGTAAGCAGTCCGGTATCAACAAGCCCAGCGGATAGGGAGATCGCTGTATGGCCGACCAAAGCAAGAAGACAACGCGAAAGAGCACCCCACGGACCTCCAGCTCGAGCTCGGCTGCGCAGAAATCGGTCGTCAAATGCCGCACCAAGGTCATGCCGACCGAGGAGCAGATCCGCATGCGGGCCTACGAGATCTATCTACGCCGCAACGGCGCCCCCGGCGACCCGGCGGCCGACTGGGCCCAAGCCGAGCGCGAACTGGCCACGGAGCTGTGCGAGTAATACACCGCCGTGTGGGGCTGGGGAACGGTACGTAGAAGCCTCCCAGTATTGGAGTACGGGGCGATTCTGCGCGCAGAGAGGGAGTGTGCGCGCCAGCCCCGTCAATGTGCGTGCGACCACGGCGGATAGCGGCCGGCGGCGTGCTCCTGCCCGAGTTGGATGTACGCACTGCACACGCGCTGCATGTACCGTCGGTCCTCGTCGCTGACGTCGCGCGCCACGCGGGCCGGGATTCCCAGGACCACCTTGCCGTCGGGGACCACGGTGCCCGGCGTAACGACCGCCCCCGCTGCGACGACGCAGCCGTCGCCGATCTCCGCATCGTCGAGCACGATCGCCCCGCTGCCGATCAGCGCACCGCGGCCGACGCGCCGGCAGTGCACGACCGCGCGGTGGCCGATTGAAACGTCGTCCCCGATGTCCAGCGGGACGCCGCGCCGCGTGTGGATCACCGTCCCGTCCTGAACATTGACGCGGTGACCGATGGTGATGGCGGACACGTCGCCGCGGATCACGACGTGGTGCATGACGGTGCAGTCGTCGCCGAGGACGACCTCGCCGCCGACGTAGGCCGTGGGGGCGATGTACGTATTGCGTCCGACGCGCGGGTGAATAGGCTGGCAACTCATTCGCGGGATTGTAACGGCGCCCCGCCGGCCCGTCGCTCAAACCGCGCTGTTCGGGTATCGTGCTTGGGGGCCACGAGCGGCCCGTCGAGGCACGGCCATGCCCAATCCGCAGAGGCGCCCGCCCACGCACACGTCCGAAGTCGTAACGGTCGCGCGCAGAGGTGTTGCGCGCCGTGCTGCCGCCGGGGTGTCTGGCCAATGGCCAAGCACGGCGATCGCGTGCATCGTCCTGTGGCTGGCAGCACCCGGGCCGGCCGTGGCGCAGGGGTCGGGCGCGTCCGAATCCACACCGCGCTCGTCGGAGGCACTGCCGGCGCCGCCCACGAAAGACTTCGCGCAAACGGTGGCTCAGCCCGTCGTCGCGGTGATGGCCGGCGACACGATCGTCGTGCGCATCGACGGCCGCGACGTGACGGTGCGGATGATCGGCGTGTATGTCCCGCGTAGCGACGTCGGACCGGACGAGGCGAAGGTGTTCACGAGTCGCCTGCTGGCGGGGGAATCGGTTTACGTCGAACCGGACCCCGCCTGGTCGCGGCAGGATGGTGACGAGTGGCTGTGGGCGCATGTCCACCGTGCCCCGGACGGACTGTGGCTGAATCTGGAATTGGTCCGCCAAGGTTACGCGCGCGTGGCCGCGGGGGCCGAGTTCGAGCAGCGCGAACTGCTGATGGCCTACCAGCGCGTCGCCCAGCGGGCGCACAAGGGGCTCTGGCGACGGTCCGGCGCGGTCCCCGCGGCCGCAACCACTCAGCCGGCACCGCAAGCTGTCACGCGCCCGTCCCGCGACACCCGGACGGACGAGACGATCGTCTATGTGACCCCGCACGGCCGCAAGTATCACCGTCGCGATTGCCAGCACGTCCGCTCGGGGGCCACGGCGATGTCGGTTGAAGAGGCGAAGAAGCGCGGCTACGCCCCCTGCTCGCGCTGCAAGCCGCCCGGATAGGCGCCGGGGACTGCCGCAGCGCGTTGTTTCTCAGGCGGCCCCGCGTGGACGGGAGGGCAAAGCTCCTGCTGAGCAGGTGGGCCAAGCGAAGCCGCGCCATTCCTCGGGGAATCCGCGGCGACCTCGGAACCGGCGACACGCCCAGGGCAGTGCCGCGCGGACGGCGGGGTCCGGGAGCGGTCCCGAGAACTTGCACGAATTGACCTGGATCAATGGCCGTTTCGGTCGGCTCGTGTATCCTAGCGCATCGGTCCGAGCAGCTCTGGCAATCGTACGCGAGCGAGTCTGTGTCTCAACGGCCGTCCATCTCACGCTCAGACCGTCTTCGCGCGGTGCTGGTTCCTGTAGCGCTATTCGTGGTCGCCGGAATCATGGCGGGGGGGCCGTGGGAGTTTCAAAGTCCGGTGGCCGTGGCGACGTTCGTGCCCACTTGGGCGGCCGATCCGACGCCGGTGCGTCAGCCCAGCCTGCGGCCTGAGATCACCGTGGCGGCGTACAGGTTTCGCTGCAGCGATTGCCACAAGCTCTTTCGCTCGCCGGCGGAGACCACGCGGTCGCTTACCCAGCACAGTCACATCGAGCTGAAGCACGGGATCAACACGCGGTGCTTCAACTGCCACCACATCGTCAATCGGGATGCGTTCGTGGATGACTGGGGGAACGAGATACCGTGGAATGAGCCGCCGCGGCTGTGCGCCAAGTGTCACGGTCCGGTGTACCGCGACTGGCTGCACGGGTCGCACGGCCGGAGCAACGGGTATTGGGACATGACGCGCGGGCCACAAGTGCGGCGGAAGTGCATCGAGTGTCACGATCCGCACCAGCCGCCATTCCCGCCGATGTCCCCCGCCCCGCCGCCGAACACGCTGCGGATGGGTGACCAGCGGCCCAGCGAGGCGCACCCGGGCGTGGTTGATCCGCTGCGCGTTTACCAGCAACGCGGGGCAGGGGGCACGTCGGAGGGCCAGCCATGACCGACGCCGGGCCGCCGGAGATGACGCGCCGAGGCTTTCTGCGGAAGGGGGCCGCGACCGTGGCGGGCGTGTCGGCCGCGGCGGCGGCTCTGTCGCCTCTGCGTGAGCTGGCCCCGGACGACGTGCCGTCGATCGAGAAGTTCTTCCAGAAGCACTACAAGGAGATGACGCCGACGGAAAAGGAGGCCGTCCTCGACCGCGTTGCCCGCGAGGTGGAGCGACGTTACGCCGTCCGGCCGCACGTGTCCGACCCGCCGCCGCTGGACGGCGTCGAGTTCGTTTACGGGTTGAGCATCACCCGCTGCATCGGCTGCCGCAAGTGCGTACACGCGTGCGTCAAGGAGAACAACCAGTCCCGCGCGCCCGAGATTCAGTACATCCGCGTGCTGAAGATGCAGAAGGGCAGCATCGACGTCGAGACGTCGGACCACCACTACGACCCGCCGGTGGTCCCCGACCACGACAGTTACTACATGCCGGTGCAATGTCACCAGTGTGCCAAGCCGCCGTGCGTCAAGGTCTGCCCGGTCGAGGCGACGTGGCAGGAGCCGGACGGTATCACGGTCATCGATTACGACTGGTGTATCGGCTGTCGGTATTGTGAGGCGGCCTGCCCCTACTGGGCGCGGCGGTTCAACTTCGCCAAGCCGGAGCTGTCCGCCGACCAGCTCAACCCCGACATGGCGTACTTGTCGAACCGGCCGCGGGACAAGGGGGTGATGGAGAAATGCACGTACTGCCTGCACCGCACGCGGCGCGGGCGGCTGCCGGCGTGCGTCGAGGTGTGTCCGACCGGGTCGCGGAAGTTCGGCAACGTGCTCGATCCGAACAGTGAAATCTCGTACATCCTTCGGCAAAAGCGGATATTCGTTCTGAAGCAGGACGTAGGCACGTTGCCGCGATTCTTCTATTACTTCGACGAGCGCGGCAGCCGGTACCACGAGCCCATCGTGCCGGTGCAGCAGAGCGAGTGAGAAGGTGACAAGGTGAAAAAGGGAAAAGGGGAAGGGACATCGGCGGGCTGTCACCTTATCGCTTTATCACCTTATCACTTTGTCACGCTCCGGCCCGCGGCTTGCGATTCAAGGCGCTGTGAGAGGACTGACTGACGCATGAGGCGCTACCTCACCTTCGTCTGGGACTGCGTTCGCCTCAGCTTTGTGGGCGACTGGCGCTACCACCTGTGGATGACGATCCTGACGGTGGTCGCGCTGGTCGGTCTGTATGCCTGGTCACAGCAGCTCGTCCACGGCCTCGTGACCACCGGCATGACCGACCAGGTGTCGTGGGGGCTGTACATTGCCAACTTCACCTACCTCGTCGGCTTGGCTGCCGCCGCCGCCATGCTCGTCATCCCCGTCTACATCTACCGCAACATGCACCTGCACGACGTGGTGATCTTCGGGGAGCTGCTGGCGGTCGCGGTCATCATCATGTGCCTGCTGTTCGTGACCGTCGACCTGGGCCGGCCGGACCGTTTCCTGCACTTGTTTTGGCGGTTCAACTTCCCGCTGTCGATGCTGACGTGGGACGTGATCGCCCTGAACGGCTATTTGCTGCTGAATCTGCACATCTGCGGCTATCTGCTGTATTGCGCGTACTGCGGCCGGCAGCCGTCGAAGCTGTTCTACGTCCCCTTCGTCTTCATCGCCATCGTCTGGGCCATCAGCATCCACACCGTGACGGCGTTCCTGTACGTCGGCCTCGGCGGCCGACCCTTCTGGAACTCCGCCATCATCGCCCCGCGCTTCCTGGCCAGCGCCTTCGCCGCCGGCCCGGCGCTCATCATCCTGACGCTCCAGATCGTCCGGCGGTACACGGCGCACCGGGTGAGCGACGACGCGCTGCTGACGCTGCGGCGGATCGTGCAAGTGGCGATGATCATCAACGTGTTCCTGCTCGGCTGCGAGGTCTTCACCGAGTTCTACACGGACTCGGCCCACGTCGCGTCCGCCCGCTACCTGTATTTCGGGCTGCACGGCCGCACGGCCCTGGTGCCGTGGATCTGGACCGCGATCGGGTTCAACCTGCTGGCGACGCTGCTGCTCGTGTTGCCGGCGTCACGCGGGCTGCCGCTGCTGAACGTGACCTGCGTGCTGGCGGTCGTCGGCATCTGGATCGAAAAGGGGATGGGGCTGATCGTGCCGGCGTTCGTGCCGACGCAGCTCGGCGAACTCGTCGAATACGTGCCGACGCCGCGGGAGGTACTCGTCTGCCTGGGCATCTGGGCGTTCGGCCTGTTGCTGTACACCATCTTCGTGCGGATATCGGTGCCGGTGCTGGCCGGCCAGTTGACTTACGCGAAGCGCTTCGGAGAGTCACCATCATGAAACTCACCTGGATCGCCACCATGACGTGCGGGGCCGCGCTGGCCGGTCTCGCGGCCCCGGCCGCCAGTCAGGTCTTCGGGCTGGCCGAGCTGTCCAAGGAGAGCAAGGCCTGCATCGACTGCCACAAGAAGGACAATCCCGCGATCTACCAGCAGTGGGGCCGGAGCAAGCACTACCGGGCGAGCATCGGGTGTTACGAGTGCCACGCTGCCGCCGAGGGCGAGCCGGACGCCTTCAAGCACGAAGGCCAGTGGATCGCGACCATCGTGTCGCCCAAGGACTGTGCCCGCTGCCACACGCGGGAGGCCCGGGAGTTCTCCGATTCGCACCACTCCAAAGGTGCCCGCATCCTCGGCTCGCTGGACAACACGCTGGCCGAGATCGTCGAAGGCAATCGCGGCATGGTGACGCCCGCCTTCCAGGACGGCGTCGCGGCCTCCGCCGTCCTCGGCTGCTGGCAATGCCACGGCAGTGAGATCAAGGTGCTGCCCGGCGGCAAGCTCGACCCGGCCACGTGGCCGAACACCGGCATCGGGCGGATCAATCCCGATGGCAGCGAGGGATCGTGCTCGGCCTGTCACAGCCGACACGCTTTCTCCGCCGAGCAGGCCCGCCACCCGGACAACTGCGGCAAGTGCCACATGGGGCCGGACCACCCCCAGAAGGAGATCTACGAGGAATCCAAGCACGGGATCGCGTTTCGCGCCAACATCGACAGGATGAACCTGGACTCGGCGAAGTGGATCGTTGGGGAGGATTACAGCGCGGCGCCCACCTGCGCGACCTGCCACATGAGCGCCACCAAGAACCAGCCGGTCAATCACGACGTGGGCCTGCGGATCAGTTGGAACAACCGGCCGGTGCTGTCGATCCGGCCCGAGGTCAGCGACAAGAAGATGGGGCTGCCCGGGGCGGAGATCGGCTGGGAGAAGCGGCGGGCCAACATGAAGGATGTCTGCCGCAACTGCCACGAGCAGCAGTGGGTGGACAACTTCTACGTGCAGTACGACGCGCTGATCGACCTGTATCACCAGAAGTTCGCCCAGCCGGGGCAGGAACTGATGAAGCTCGCCAAGCCGCTGCTGAAGCCGGTCGAGTTCACGAACAACGTCGACTGGGTGTGGTACGAGTTGTGGCACCACGAGGGGCGCCGGGCGCGGCACGGGGCCTCGATGATGGGCCCGGATTACACGCATTGGCACGGGACCTACGAGGTCGCCAAGCACTTCTACGTCAAGCTGATTCCGGACCTGGAAGAGCTGGTCGACAAGCACAAGGACTCGCCGGACGCCGACCAGGCCGCCGCCGCCAAGAAGCTGGCCGAGAAGATCGACGAGGTGCTCAATTCCGCCAACCACCGCTGGTCCCTGAACAAGATGGACCCGGCGGAAGTGCAGAAGCGCAAGCAGCAGATGGAGGAGTTCCAGAAGCGCTACGGCAAGTAGCGGCGGCGCCCCCGCCCGCCGTGGGGAGCATCGGCGTCCCGCCGGCGTGTGACGGCGTGTGACGGCGGGGCGGCATGTCCGTACGTCCCGGCGGCCGGCGGGGCCCTCGACGGGTCTCACCGGCGGGGGTATAGAATCCGATAGAAAGAGCGTTTAGTACGCGACAGGTGCCCGGTGGAAGAAAACGGCCCCCTCAAAATCGCCAAAGACCATCAGCGCTTCCGGCAGATCGTCAAGGGGCGCATCCGTAAGGACTTGCGCAAATTCCTCACCCGCGGCGAACTGCTCGGCAAGGAGGGTAAGCACCTCGTCAGCATCCCCGTCCCCGGCATCGACCTCCCCCATTTCCGCTACGGCGACAACAACGACCAGGGCGTCGGCCAAGGCGACGGCCAGGCCGGCCAGACCGTCGATGGTGATGACAGCGGCATCGGTCCCGGCGGCACCGAGCCCGGCCGTCACATCCTCGAAGTCGAAATCTCGCTCGAAGAGCTGGCCGACATCCTCGGTGAAGAGCTTCAGCTTCCCCGCATCCAGCCCAAGGGCAAGCACAACATCACCGCGGTCAAGGAGCGTTACAGCAGCATCCGGCAGAGCGGCCCGGAGTCGCTGCGGCACTTCAAGCGGACGTTCCGCCGGGCGCTGCGGCGCATGATCATGACCGGCGCGTACGACCCCAGCAACCCGTGGATCGTGTTCGAGCGTTCGGACAAGTTGTACCGGAGCTGGAAGCCGGTGCGCAAGCCGCAGTCCAATGCCGTCATTGTCTACATGATGGACGTCTCCGGCTCGATGGGGCACGAGCAGAAGGAGCTGGTGCGGCTGGAGGCGTTCTGGATCGACGCGTGGCTGCGGCGGAACTACGAGGGAATCGAGAGCCGGTACATCGTGCATGACGTGCAGGCGGGCGAGGTGGACCGGGAGACGTTCTTCCACCTGCGCGAGGACGGGGGGACGAAGATTTCCAGCGCGTTCCGCTTCTGCCGGGAGCTGCTGGACAAGCACTACGCTCCGGACGAGTGGAACGTGTACCTGTTCCACTTCTCCGACGGTGACAACTCGTCCGAGGCGGACTCGCGCGAGTGCTGCCAGATCCTGCGCGAGAACCTGCTGCCGCGGTCCAACCAGTTCGGCTACTGCCAGGTGGCCAGCGCGTACGGCAGCGGGCACTTCATCAGCGTCCTGCGGGAGCAGCTCGGCGACGCCGAGAACATGGTCACCAGCCGGGTCAACACCAAGGACGACATCTACGACAGCATCAAGGAGTTCTTCGCCAAGGGCCGCTGAACGCGGCCGGGGGGCTGGCGGGGGCGCGGGGATTCGTCTTAAATAGGCGAACGCCGGTCGCCCATGCCGACCGGCCTACGAGTATGGCCACGCAGCGCCGCAACACCGTCGCCGTCTTCCAAGGGTCGTTCGACCCGGTCACGTTCGGGCACCTGGATGTGATCCGCCGGGCCGCCCGCATGTTCAACGAGCTGATCGTGGGGATCGGGAAGAACCCCGACAAGGAGCAGCTCTTCACGCCGCAGGAGCGCTTGGAGCTGCTGCTGCCGCACTTGGCGGACCTGCCGAACGTGCGGGCGGCGACCTACGACGGGCTGACGATCGACTTTGTGCGGGAGTGCGGGGCGGACGTGCTGGTGCGCGGGATTCGGGACATGGCGGACCTCAACCACGAGGTTCAACTGGCCACGCTCAACCGGCTGATCGGCAATGTGGAGACGGTGTTCATTCTAACCAGCGATCAGCATGTGCTGACCTCCAGCACATACATCAAGCAGATCTACGAGATGGGCGGCGGGGACATCAGCCGCATCCGGCAACTGGTGCCCGAGAACGTCGCCCAGCGCCTGGCGGGGCGGCTCAAAGGCCGGGGAAACGAATGAGCGGGCCGCGCGCGGACTTGCGTTGTGGTCGTCCAGGCGTGGCGCGGCCGCGGGCCGTGCTCGGGTGGGTCGGGCTGGCCCTGCTGCTGGCGGCCGTCCTGTACGCCGTCGCCCCGTGGGTCCTCCCGGTACGGGTCTACGAGGGGCCGATGGTGCAGGACGCCGGCCCCGACGGCCTCACGCTGGTGTGGTTCACGACGCGACCGGCGACCTGCACCGTGGCCGTGGAACCGGGGGCGGCGGAGCGGATTGAGCCGGCGTCGGCCGACGGTTGCCGGCAGCGCGTGCGTCTCCTGGGGCTCGAACCGGGACGGCGTTATCCGTACGAAATCCGCGTGGGTTCGCGGGCGCTGACGCAGGGATTGGAGTTCAGAGCGCCCGCCGACGCCGGCGACCCCTACAGCTTCTTCGTCTTCGGGGACAGCGGCGACGGGAGCCGGGCGCAGTACCGGCTGGCCGCCCGGATGCTAGCCGTCGATCCGCCGGACTTCGTGCTCCACACGGGCGACCTCGTGTACATGGACGGCGCGCGGCATCGCTATGAGGAGCGGTTTTTCGCTCCGTACCGGACGCTACTGGCCCGCGTGCCGTTCTGGCCGGCGCTGGGCAACCACGACATCGACAAGAAGACCCGCGAGGTGGTTGCGTACCACGAAGTGTTCGATCTGCCGGACAACGGGCCGCCCGGCGCGGAGCCCGACCGCCACTTCTGGTTCGATTACGCCTCCTGCCGGGTCGCGGTGTTCGACAGCAACCTGGACGAGGAGACGCTGCGGCACGACGTGGCCCCGTGGCTGAGCACGGTGCTGGCGGAGCCCGGGCCGCGCTGGCGCTTCGTGTGCTTCCATCACCCACCGTACACCGGCGGCAAGTACAAGCCCGACGAACGCCTCCAGCGCGTCATCGTCCCCGTGCTCGACGCCGCCCACGTGGACCTGGTGTTCAACGGGCACGATCACATGTACCAGCGCACGAAGCCCTTGCGGTCAGGCCAAGTGGTCAAAGAAGGTGAAGGCACGGTCTACATCGTCAGTGCGGCGGGTGGGGCCAAGCTCTATGAGCCGGCCGCCAGCCGGCCGGAGTACATCGCCGTGCTGCACAACGAGACCCACAGCTTCACGCAGGTGCTGGTGCGTGACGACGAACTGACGCTGCGGCAGATCGACGTGGACGGGCGTGTACTGGACGACTTCACGCTGCGCAAGTCGCCGCCGGCAGTGGACGAAGTCCCCGCGTCCGAGCCCAGCGAGCAACCGGTCGGCGGTAACTGATCGGGAATACGGGTATTCAGGGACGTGGGACACGGGACGGAAGGGCGAGCCTCCCGGCGAGCCGCGGCTCGGCAGTCCCGGCGCGCCGGTATCGCACGACCGTGAAAACCCCCTTAGCCCGGCTCGTCGGCGGGTTGGCTCTCGGGCGGTGCGGGCTCCGTAGGGGCGGGCTCGACGACGCCGGCCAGCCCGCGGCAGGCCACCAGCAGTTCCTCCCCCGGCACCTCATGTCCGGCGATTCCCAGCGGGTCGAGGGCCTTGGGGTGGTCGCCGCCGACTTCCAACAGGAAGGTGCGCAACTGATTGGCGGTCGCGCCGTCCAGCGCCGGAGCGGCGATCCACAGGCGGTCGGGAACGGCTACCGTCCTTGCCACTACGCGCAACCGGTCCCGCGCGGGCTCCCCCTCTTTTGTACTGCGCTCGGGGAAGCCTTCCCAGGCGGCTTCGTCGATGAAGCCGGCTGCGGAAGAGCCGTTGATCACCGATTGGGCGACGGAGCGGCTGTCGGGCAGGTGCTTCAGCGACCCGGGCACGGGGAGTACTTCCAGCGCCAGGTCCGTGCGCGAAAGCCCGGCATCCTTGAGGAGTTGCAGCGCGGCGACGTGCAAGCGCGAGTCCTCCGCCGGGCCGAACGCGACCGTGAGGCCGCGCAGGTCCGTCGGCTGCTTCACCAGGGAATCCGGCGGCACAACCAGTAAAGCGCTGCGGGCCGGCCGCCCCTCCCGATCCACCGTGACCACCAACACCCGCGACCGCGTCGCTTCCGACAGACGCGCGTATTGAGCGGGCGTCACGATCGCCGCGTGATACCACCCCGTGTCAAAACCCGTCTGTATCTGGAATGGGAAGCACACGTCGATGGCAACGGGGCGCTGGAGGGAGCGCGTCATGGCTTCCTGAAGGGGGCGATACGAGTTGAACGGGTTGATGGCCTGGACCGCCGCCTGGGCGGGCTGGTCCATGACGGTGGCAATGGACAGCGGCTTCTTCTGGAGGCCGATGAGGCCGAGAAGGTGCAGACCGGCCGTTCGGCAGGCGATCCCCGATCCCGCCAGCACAATAAGTGACCACACCATGACGTGTGGCAGCGCGTTCCTTCGCATGGCCAGCTCCTTCATGACCGCGGTGCGATTATGCTCGATGCATGTCGCTATAGTCGAGAAGGTCGTCCCGGTCAAACACGGGGCCGTCGGTGCAGGCGAGCTTCCAGCGCCAACCGTGCAGCGTCGCGGGGTCGCGGACGCGGACACAGCAGGACAGGCACGTCCCCAGGCCGCAGCCCATCGGGCGCTCGATGCACAACTGGCACGCCACTCCCGCCGCCCGCGTCCACCGGGCCACGGCGCGGAGCATTGCGTCCGGACCGCAGGCGAAGACCGTAGTGGGACGGCGCCGCTCCGCCCCTGACCACCACGCGTCAAGCGCATCGGTGACCACTCCGGCCCGACCGATGGACCCGTCGTTGCTGGTGACCGCCAGCGCAAAACCTGCGCCGCCCGGCCAGGCGTAGCACGGCGTCGGCGTACCGTCGGGTCGCGGCTCGGCGGACAGAAGCACGGGCAGCAGTTCCCGCCGCGTGACGCCCAAGAAAGCCGACACGTCGCGGCGCCCCAGTTCGTGCAGTCGGCGCGCGAGATATAGCAGCGGCGGGACGCCCACGCCGCCGCCGACCAGGACCAGCGCGACATCCTCAGCCGGGATGCGGAAGCCGCGTCCCAGCGGACCGGTGATGTCCACGACGCGCCCCGGCCGCAAGTGCTCCAGCCAGCGTGTTCCGGGCCCCACGGTGCGTGAGATGATCCTCAGGTGAACGCGACCGTCGGGGCCGGTCCAACGATCCGCGATGCTGAAAGGCCGTCGCAAGAATGCGCCCGGCGGTGTCAGCGTGCCGCCCGACAGGGACGGAAAACCGTCTGCGGGCCAGTCCACGACGGCGTTGTGCTCATGTTCCGAGTCGCGGCAGAGTACCTGCAAGAACTGGCCGGGGGTGCTGTCCGGGAATGTGGGCAGCGCGAACTCGACCTGCACATGTTCGCGGCAGAGCGCCTCGGCCGCGACAACCGGAGCGAGTGAAGCACAGGCGATGGGAGCAGGCGACTGCGCACTCATTTGGCACCGTGGAATGGCATCATAGACCCGGCGTGCGAGAGGCGATGCGTGGCGGCGGCAAAAAAACTTCCGGGCTCGAACCCGCAGGTCGAACCCGGAAGCGCGCCACGGCTAGAACAGCCGTTGTATCCAATTTGTTCGAACCAACTGGTCCGCTCGACCCCCGGACTATATCAGATCAAGGGGGGGCTGTCCACCAAATCGCCACGTTTTGGCGGCGGGGAGAGTCTTGTCGTATAGCCTTTTTTTACAATGATTTATGCGATTTCTTGATGGCCACCCTCGAGCCGGGGCACAACTTCGGGAGCGGTTTCGGGATCGGCGCGTGGCGTTGGCGGCGCGGCGCCTTGGCTTGCGGCAGACAATCCGCAAAGCCATGCTCCGCACATGGTCAAGCCGACACATTGCGTCGCGTTGGCGTTGGTTCGGCGCGGAACACGCTGGCTGGTCGCGCGCCGCCCCAGCGCGCTGCACGTCGGCGGGGTGTGGGAGTTCCCCGGCGGTCAGCAACACCCCGGCGAGTCCGCGAGGCAAGCCGCTCTACGGGAGTTGTACGAGGAGTGCGGCGTGCGAGCGAACGTGGAGCGGGTGGAGGCAACCGTCGAATGGGAGTACGACGACCGGCGGGTCCTGCTCACGCCGGTGGTTTGCCGTTGGACTGCGGGGCGTGCGCGGCCGCTGGGCAACGCCGGTTGCTACTGGGTCACCCCCGCGCGGCTGCGGGAGCTGCCGATGCCGCCGGCCAACGCGGTACTCGTAACGCGCGTGTTGGGCGCAGAGTGAGGCGCGGGCTCAACCGTCGCCGCGTTTCCAGCGCTCGAGCTCTTCGCGGAGCAGCTTCTCGTCGCGGAGCTCGAGGACGTGCGCCAGGTCGATGGCCTCCTGAAGCGCCAGGAGCGCCTTTTCGCGGCGGCCGAGCTTCATGCGGACCGTGGCGATCTCGCGCAGGCAGGTGAATTGGGTCATCAGGTCCTCGTCGCGGCGCACCTGCTCGTAAGCCCGCTCGAATTGGGCCAGCGCTTCCTCGTGCAGCTCCATGGCCTGATAGATGCCGCCCAGGGCGATCCGTACCGCCGGCTGGGCCGACTCGTCGGCCAGGGCCAGGCAGCGCGTGGTCGCGTCGAGCGCGTCGGGCCAGCGTTGCAGGCGGCGGTACCACTGCCCCAGGTAGAGCCAGGCCGTCGCCTGATGGCGACGGGAGCCGAGGCGCTCCGCCAGCTCGAGCGTGCGACGGTGCATGCGGCTGGCGTCCTCGGGCTGGTCGAGACGCTCGTAGATGAGGCCGAGCTTGTTCAAGGCCGGCATGGCGGCGATGAGGTCGCCGTACTGCTCCAGTTGCTCGACCAACGCGGCCTGCCATTCCGCCGCCTCGCGCAGGTTCTGTCGCGCGAAACGCTCGAGCGCCGCGCCGGGCAGTCCCGCGCCCGTCGGCGCGGGCCGCAGGAGAAAGGCGTCGGCGATCGCGGTGAGCGCCGCGAGTTGGCCGTACAGGTCGCGCTGTTCGAACGCCCAAGTGAGAGCATTGGCGGCGCGGGTGTAGGCGGCGTCGAACGCGCCGTCGGCCTGGGAGAACAGCGCCAAGCTGATTTCGGCGCGAATGCGGTCGTGCCAGTCATTCTCGCGCGTGGCCAATTCGCTCAGGGCCCGCAGCCGCCGGGCCGCCGCCCCACGTCCCGACGGGCCGAGCTGCAGCTCCGCCTGCGCCAGCAAGGCCAGCGCCGGGCGAAACGCCGCGTCGTGATGCACGGCCTGCGTCGCGTAGCGCAACGCGTCGCGTGGGTTGTCCGCCCGCGTGGCCATTAGAGCCCGGGCGAAGTACTCCAGCGCCGTGGCCGACCGCGCCGGCGGCGCCAGCACCCGCTCCGCCAGTGCGGGCTCCAGCGCGCCAACGTCAAATTGCGCGACAATCCAGCGGGTGGCGGCATCCAGCGCGTCAAAAAGCCGCTGGGTGGGAACCTCGGTCTCGCGCGCCGCCGCGCCGTCCTGGTCCAGCCGGCGGAGCGTGAGGTGCAATGTCACGGCGGCGTCGTGCCCCGCGCACGTCCCGCTCACCTGGTAGTGCAGCCCCAGGCCGGGGGCCACCCGTTCCCAGGGCGGCGGCGGCGCGGTCGGGTCCGCGAGTTCCTGGCGGGCCGGGTACAGGCGCACGGACGGCGCCACGACCAAGCCGGGGACATGCCGCAGCCGGCGCGCCAGCACTTCCTCGACCGCCACGGGGATCCACGCGTCGCGCTCGTCGGCCCCGGGAACGCACTCGAAGCCGACCACCGCAAGTCGCGGGCGTGGGTCAGGGCCGGTCGCCACCGGCCGCGTCTGGGCGGCCGCCAGGGCAGCGAGGGTCACGGCGAGCAAGGGAGTCGTCATGTGCCGCATGGAGTGGGAACGAGGGAGAATCGCCATGACCTCCGTCCCTGTCGCAGGTGCCCGGTTCGGCCCACGGTCGCGTGACCCGCGGCCACCAGCAGACGCCGTTCATCAGCAGAACCGCCCGCCACCCGGGAGTCAACACGGGCGGGCCAGTTTCGCGGGGTCGGTCGGGGACACGGGGCCCGGGGGCGCGGCGATGTCGTCCGCCGTGCGCGCGGCCGACGCCGTGACTCGGCGTCGGTGTGCCGCCGCGTTGCCCGCGGTCAGGCGCCACGGGTGCGGGGCGATGGCCTGGGCCGGCCGTGCGCGACGACGGAGGTACTTCAACGGGCGGACAAACGGCTGGTGGATGAAGTTCCGCGCGACCTTCCGGCCGATTCGGTAGCCGACGAACACGGCGGGGCAGAACCACTTATGGTCCAGGACCGCCCGCGTGACCCGGCTGGTCGCCAGATCGACGACCCGGTGGCAGATCCACCGCGGGACCCCCACGTTGCGCAGCCACAGCACGAGGCGCAGCCACACGGCCAGATAATCGTGGCGGGCAAACTGGAGCGCCCCGGTGCCCATGTAGTCGTACGCGGCCTGATCGTGGTCTGCAATCCGCCCGTCGGCGCGGGCCCGTTGATACAGCGGCGTGCCGGGGTAGAACATCAGCGGAAAGACCCGCAACACGGCGTGGCCGCGATGGTGTGACGCGATGAACCGCATCGTCTCGATCAAGTTCGCTTCCGGCTCGTACGGATTGCTCACGATGTAGTGGTACTCCACCGGCACGCGATAACGGGCGAGCGTGTCGATGGCGGCGGCAATACGCTGCGGGGGCGTCGGCCGCCGGTAGATGTTCCGCAGCGTGTCGTGGCTGGCGCTCTCGATACCCATGCTGATGAGTTCCAGGGGCACCTGGGCCAGCGCGGCGACCTTGCGGTCGGTAACCGTGTTGGGAAACGCGTCGAGCTGCAACGGCAAACGGACGTGGACGTTGTACTTGGCGGCGAAATCCTCGATCTCCTCCGCCGAGCGAACGAAGAAGAGATCATCGACGAAGTTGATGGTGCGGATGGTCGGGAAGCCGGCCAGCGCTTGGCGCAGCTCGGCGAGCACGTTGTCCAGCGACCGCGTCCGCAGCCACGGCCCCAAACCCCCGTGAATGTCGCGTAGCGCGGCGTTGTTGCAGAACGTGCAGTGGTAGGGGCAGCCGCGGGCCGTGATGACCCGTAGCGTATGCAGCGCCCCGCGAAGGTTCTCCGGCCGCGCCGGGACCAGACCGTCCCGGTCCGCGACCCAGTGCGAGTCCAGCTCGTAGTCCGGGAACGGCAGGTCGTCGAGGTGGGTCTCCAGTGGCCCGGGGCGGTTGCGGACCTCCCGGGGATTGCCCAGCGGGCCGCCGGCCCGGTACCACAGGCCGGCGATCGCGGTGGGGTCGCCGTGCGTTTCGAGCCGTTCGACGAACTGGAGCAGCGGCTCCTCGCCTTCGCCGACGCACACGACATCGGCCCGTGGCAGGCATTCCTCGGGCGCGACGGTCGGGTGCGTACCGCCCCAGATGATGGGGGCTTTCAGGCCCGCGGTCCGGATGCGCTCGGTCAGGGCCACTGCCCGGTGGAACGTGTTGGTCATGAGGCTCAGGCCGATCAACTCGCGGTCGCGCAGCCGGTCGATGAAGTCCTCCAACGCGGCCTCGGTGTAGTCCACCGCCGCCGTGTCGCGTTTCGAGGACATGAACAGCATGATGACGTCGTGCCCCATCGTCTTGAGATACGACGACAGGTAGCGCAGGCCAAGGGCGAAGGGGTGCGTGTGCGTTGAAATGAGCCCGACCTTCATGCCCGTCCCTCCCGCGGGGGCCACCCACCAGTACCGGCGACGTTCTCGTCGCACATACCCTAGCTTGCCGCCCCGGCTCGTCAAGAAGATTCGCCGTTTCCCAGAGCGCCTATCGGAACGCCGCACGCCGGTGCGGGGGCCGAGTGGCCCGCCCCACTTGTGTGGCGGGCGCTGTTAGTCGGTCCGAGACGGCCGGGGCGGGACGCCGCGCGGGGCCGCGGCGGCGCGAGTTACGGCGTATCAGCGGCCGGCGGCGGCTCGTAGAACGACACCCGGTGGACGAACGCGCAGAACTCCCGCTGACGGTCCCGCGGCACGATGTACCACGTGTCCACCCCGCGGCGGGTCGCGCAGTACGCCCCCATGCGCTCGGTGAAGCTACGCGTCACGCAAAAGAACCGTTCTTCCGGCGGCCGCTCGACCTCGGCCTGGTACAGGGCGAGGATGGCCGACTGCGCGGGAGCGGGGGACGCGGTGAACCCAAGCCGCGCCGATTGCGAGTGCGAAATGGTCGGCGAATAGCTCTGCTCAAAGAGCCCGATGACCAGGTCCTGGTTGTCCTCCGCCGTGTTGGCCCGATTCCCCCACAGTGTCACCTGGGCCGAAAGCGAGCCGGTCCGTGTGATGTCGCTGCCGAAGTTGCCGAACGTCATCTGCACGAAGAACTCGTCGTTGTCGCAGCGGGCGAGGTTGTTGAGGACGTGGGTCTCGTACAGCCGGCCGATGGCCTGGTCGAAGCCTACGCTGAACTGCTCGGTCACCTGCTGCGCGTGACAACCCCCGATGAGAACAACTGCAGCCGCCAGTCCGACGCCCCGACGCCCCGCCTTGAGCCGCTCACCCACCGTCAAAGACCTCCTGGTACTACAAATGATCGAATTCTTCGCGGTGCGACCAGCTTCTCCGGTGGCCGACGGCCGGTACGGAGCCCGGTCGCCAAAGGCGACTCGCTGTGGCGAGCCGCTACACTTGGTTGAGGCCACAGGCCGTGCTGAGGCTTCTGTCGCGCCCCGCCGCGCCGCGGGGGCATTGTAGCAGACAAGCTTGGAGGGCGGGCGTTGGGTGCGGCCCGTCGATTTCGAAGGCGGGGAGCGGGGCGGTGGGGCCGTCCGGACCGCCGCTACGGCGATTCGAGGGCCGGCGCGTAGCGGGCGGGATCCACGGCGCGGTATTCCTGGACTGCGTCCTGATAGGCCCGCGAGTCCATCATGGCCAGTCCCACGAACAGCATGACGAACAGCAGCGCCGCGATCAGGATGACGGCGTTGAACGGCCGGTCGTAGCGGAGGTGCATGAAATACAGGGCCACAAGCGTGGCCTTGACCGTCGCGATGGCCAGGGCGATCCACAAGTTGACCGTCGGCCCGAAATCGAGCCAGGCCACCCGCGTCACGCCCACGGTGATTGCGGTCAGGACCAACAGCACGACCAGCGTAGCGGCCAGGACCCACAGCGGCACGTGGTGCCCCACCTCGTGCCCGGCAGCCGTGGTCGGTGATTCGTGTGACATCGGCAACGGTCCTAGTGAATCAGGTACAACAGCGGAAACAGGTAAATCCAGATCAGGTCCACCACGTGCCAGTACAGGCCGACCATCGGCACCGGCGTGAAATAAGCCGGGCCGAAGTGCCCCTTCACCGACCGGACCAGCAGCCACGCGATCAGCACCAGCCCCGCGATCACGTGCAGCCCGTGCAGCCCCGTCATCGCGAAGTACACGGCGAAGAACGTCTGCACGTTCCGCACCGGCGGCTCCTCGGCCAACACCGAGGCCGCCCGCCCGGGCGCCAGCAACCCGCGCGGTCCGTCGTCCGCGGGGTGAAACACCCACCCCGGATCGACCTCGCCGGCCGGCTCGACCGGCCCCGGCTGCCCGTGCTCCTCCGCCACGTGGGCCGCCAAGCTGATCGGGTGCTCGGGCGGACGGTAGTGCTTGCCCCAGAGCAACCCCTCTTTCCACTTGTGCTCGTACTCGACGACCTTGATGCCGAGGAAGCCGCAACCACAGGCGATCGTCAGCGCCAGCATCGTGATGAGCAGGCGGCGGCGACCCTGCTGCGCGGCCCACACGCCGGCGGCCATCGTGAAGCTGCTGACGAGCAGGATGACCGTGTTCACGGCGCCGAGCGGCTTGCTCAGGTAAACGTGGGCGTGCTCGAAGACCTCCGGGTGGTTCGCGCGGTAGACCGCGTACGCGCAGAACAGCCCGCCGAACAGCAGAATCTCAGTCGCCAGGAAGAGCCACATGCCCAGCACGGCGGATTCGAATTGTTGCGCGGGCGTGTCGAAGTGGTGCGCAAGGTGCGGGTCGTGTCCCCCGGGGGCCGCGGCCTTGTGACTGCTCAGTGTCGTCATCGCCTCTCGTGGGGGCGCCCGCGCCGACCGGTCGACGAAACCGTGCGCGCCAGTCAGCGCCCCGTCAACGTGCCACGTCCGGCCTTCGCCGGCCACCTGCGGGACCGCGCCCAGTGCCCTAAGCGTAGGTCGGTGACCGCCGGAAGTCCAACGGGCACCTGCTCGGCTGGGGACTGCCCGCGGGCGTGCTGCGGGGTCCGCTACGCGAGCGGCGGCGCGTTCGTTGGGCCCGACGGGCCGCTGTCGGGCGAGTGTTCAGCCTGGCGGGGCGCGGGTATGATTAAGTCAATGCCCCGGGGCGTAGCTCAGCCTGGCTAGAGCGCGTGGTTTGGGTCCACGAGGTCGCAAGTTCGAATCTTGTCGCCCCGATTATGTTTGCCCGCGACCGTCCTTCGGGGCGGTCGTGTCGCTTCCACAAGGGGGCGGCAGCGTTGTTCAGCAACATCTCGCCACGCTACTGTGACGGCCAGACCGTGATCCGCTCGATGTGGGTTCCGATCACGCCGCAGGGCGGGCGTGTCGCGTGGTCGCGGGAAACCATTGCCCGTAAAGGGTTACGGCGTTTTCGCCACCTCCCGCCGCGCTCCCGGCTCGTAGCCACGACGTTCGGGATTCGAGCGCAACCCGCCGGGTTGCGCTCGAATCCCGCATGAAGGCGACTCAAGCTCTCGCGCTCTCTCGTTGACATCGCCCGTTGGATAGCAGGCAAGAAGCGTTCTGGACCACGAATGGGGCATTTCCAACCCGGCTCGCTCCGATGGCCGTTGGAGCCGATAATGGGTCGAACGCTTGTCGGAATCCACCCGTCGGGCACGGAGGGAGGAAAGCTCAGCCACCGCTCCCGTCGGGCTGGCACGGTCCGGTGGACGACGCGCTCCCCCGTTCCGCTCGTATGGTGGACGTGCGCATCTGTCCGGGTGACCACGGGGACGTTCTCGTCCTGTGGCGGCGCGAAGGCGACATGCACCGATCGTGGTGGGACAAGGAAACTCGCCGATGGCGGACTGATCTGGAGAACAAGCCGGAAGGCGCCGAACTACCTGATTTCATTGATGACCCGGATGCTAGCAGAGGTCTCCGCACCGTGCTTGCTCCTGACCAGATTGTGGGGGCGTGCATCATTGACCCGGCCGACGATGCGCGGCGATTCATGCTGCCCGACGTCGGGGCTTACCGGGCGGTCTATGATCAACTGCTGGGGCCCGTCACGTTTTGCGCCGGGCATTGGGTGGTCGCCCTCAGCGTTCATCCGCCGCACCCCCAGGGACAATCCGATACCACCTCGAAGAAGCTCCAGCTTGCGCCGGTGACGGCCCAAGGATGGGGAACGCCCGTGCCTGTGGCAGGTTCGGAGCGCGTCTATGAGACACCCACAGCGATGGTGGCGCACGACGATGAACTGGACCTGTTCTACAGCACCACCTTCTGCCCCTTTGGCCCGCTAACGTTTCCGGACTCGGGGCTCGAGACGAGCCAGCTCGTCTACTTGCGGATCAAGGACGGCCGAATCGTGGAAAGCAGGCGGGTGTACACGCGACCGCGCCGCACGATCGAAATGGACACGCACGTGCTCGGCAAGGCGGGACGGCGATATGACCTGTTGCTTCGCCGGTTGGGTGATCGGCGCTCGCCGGGGCCGGATGCGCCGGACAAAGTGGTCCATGCTGCCGACTTGCTGCGGTCGTGGTCGAGAAGGTCTACGGTGGTGCGAATGGCGGGTCATGGGGGCGCGGACTTCGTCGCGGTGGTTCGCGGCGACCGAGCGGTTCAAGTCATCTGGCTTGAGGAGGCCTGCGACGACGAAGACGGACCGCGTCCGGAGACACGTTTCTTCGAGGCGCATGAGGAGCGTGGCAAGTGGACGGCGCCGCGCAAGCTGTTCGTGCGGGATGTCGGCGCGGAGGGCAGTCTCGCGGCGACGGCTGCCAAGCTGGGTGATCAAGAGGTGGTGGTCGTCCTCTGGCGTGGCCTGGACGGCAAGCTCGCCTGCTGCCTGTCGCCTGATCCGGACACGTGGAGCCCCCCCCAGGCGACGGAGCTACCGCTTGGCCAGTGGAATCGCCTGGTGGTCGCCGGCGACACACTGTTCCTGGTCTCCGCATTCGACGGCAACTTGTCCTGGTGTCGCCTGGCTCTGTCTGGCAAGACTGAAAGGGCCGAGCAAGAATCCCTGCCCGGTGGCGAGCCGCAGGATTGACCGTACCCGCGCCGGTCACTCCTCCCCCAACAACCCCCGCAGCGTCTCGCTCAGGCGGTGCAACGGCTCGGCGGTGACCTTCGGGGCGCTCAGCGTGCCTTCCACGCGGTACTGCACGAGCTCCTGGCCGGCGGACTCCAGCAAATCGGACAACACCGCGATGCGCGGCCAATGCTCGGGGCGGGCGCCCCAGAGCGTCATTTCCACGGCGTCTGAGCGGAGGTCCCACGTCCCTTCACCGACCATCCTCAGGTCCGCGCTGCGAATGTCGATTCGTCGCAGGCGGATCAGATCACCCTCCCACAGGAAACGAAGGTGGGCCACGTCCACGTGGTCCGCCCCGCCGCGTCCCGCGCGCTGCCGAGCCACGGAGGCGAGCACCGGGGTCTGCAAGAAGGAAGCCCCGCGCAGGCGAAGGCTCCCGCCGCCGCGCCGCGACCCCACGTCATCTCCCCGCCCGCGCAGCCACACGTCCCCATCGACCCGCCCGCGCCGGGGTCGGTCAGCGCGGTCGCGCGACGGGGGAAAAAGCTCGGCGGCGCCGATATCGTGCAGCTTGGCCGACAGCTCGTACTCGCCGGTCTGCGGTTCGATGGCCAGGTACCCCTGGGCCACGCCGTCGCACAACTGCCCGTGCAAGTCGTCGATCCGCACCCAGCGGTCGTCGGGGCGATAGGACAGGCGGCCGTCCCAGTTGGCCAGCGGCCGACCCGCGAGCCGTCCCTGCCCGATGCTGAAGCGGGCGTCGAGCTCCACCTCCCCCGTCGGTCCGATGAAGCAGGCGCCGGCCAGCTCGCCCTGCCCCACCTCGAGCGGGAGCCCCACGCGCAGCGCGGCCCCGCGCAGCGGCACCCGCCCCTCGAACTGCCACGTCCGCGACTCGGCCCCGCGCGCCCGTACGGTCGGCAGGTAGGCATCGAACTGGCCCTGCCCGGCGAGCCGCGTCAGCAGCCGGCCCAGGCCGCCCGGCAGCGCCTCGACGAGCGAGGGCTCTAGGCGCAGACCTTCCGCGCTGACTTCGAAGGATGCCTCCAACGAGCCGTGGTCCCAGCGGCCCTCCCGGGCCTGACGCACCGTCACCCGTCCCGCCTCCCCGCACTGCGCCCGCGCGGATTCCAACCGAAACCGCCCCGGGGCCAGCGTCACGGTCGCCTGAACGTCGCGCAGATCCAGCGGCATCGGCTTGGGCCGCATTCGCTCGGCGTGGACCTGCACGTCCGCCGCCTGGGCACTTCCGTGGTCAACGTGAGTGATGGGGTACAGTCGGACGGCCACATCGCCCCGTCCGGTCAGGCCGAACGAATCCAGCAACGCGGCCCAGTCGGCCGGGACGAACTGCGGATACAGCTCCTCAACGGCCGGCGTGCGGGCCCCCAGCCGCAGGTCCACAGGTCCCGGGCCCCCGGCACCGGCCTCCGTGACGACCCCGGACACGTTGACCTCGGCCTCTCCCTGCCGGCAGGTCAGGTACTCGATCTCCTGCCGGGAATCACGCACGTGAACGCGACCCGCCGTCACGATCCAGGGGCGCCGCGGGTCGGCCGCCGCGAGTCGCCCGTCCCTGAGTTCAGCGGTCATCTGCTGGTTCAGTCCCGCGCCACGCTCCGTTCCCCACACCCGGCCCCAAACTGCCGCGTGCCCCGTCAGCCTCAGTTCGACCGCTGCCGGCCCCGCCCCCACGAGCACGCGCTGATCGACGGGCTGGTTGTCCACCACCAGGCGCAGCTCGGCGTGGGTGGCGTCACCGACCACACGCACCGTTCCGTCCAGGTTGATCTCCGCGTCACCCTGCCGACCGTGTAGACCGCGCACCTGCACCACGCCTCCATGTACGGTGATCCAACCGGTGGCCTGTTCGAGGCGGCCGCCAGCCCCCAGGGCGAGGCTGCCGGCGTGCAGGTGCGCGTTCACGTATGCGTCGGTCGGGAGCGCGCCCAGCTCCGGCGAACCATCGGCCCGCCGCAGTGAGGCGACCACGTCGCACAGCCCCAGGGGCGCCGCCCGTTGCCAGAGCTGCCGGTACTCATCGGGTAGCGCCCCGTACAGGTCCGCATCCAGCGCCACGTCGCGGCCGTGAAACGTGAGGTCGAAGCCGGACCACGCGTGGCTGCTGTGGACGACACCGTTGGCCCACAGGCGCGTGCCGCCGTGCGTACCGGACAGGTTCTCCAGCAGGATACGCCCCCGCGACAGGCGCACACGGCCGGACATGTCCACGCAGTCGTAGGGGAACAGGTAGTAGCGGCAGGCAGCCCCACAGGCCTCGATCTCCCCCTCCAGGCGGGTGGCCAGCTCGGCCGCCGCGGCCGCGCTCGGCGCGAGGGCCAACCGCACGTTCACTCGTCCGCGCGGGCTGTAGTGCTCGAACGCCGCCGCCAACGGACCGCCCAGCTTGCGGCTGCGAACAAACGCCGGGAAACTCTCCAGGGTGGGCAATTCCAGTCCGTCGATCTGGAGTTCGGCTTCCCGCAGATCGTCGAGCCACTCCCCCGGTTCGGAGTCGGCGGCGCGGTCGGTGGCCGGCTGAAAACGCTCCAGGATACGCCCGGAGGCCGCGGCGCGCAGCCGCGTGGCCGCGCCGCGCAGACGGGCGTCGGCCGTCAGGGTCACCGTCCCGGGATCGTCCGGTCGCGCTCGTTCTCCCGCGACGGTTGCGTCCACGCTGGTGAAACGCAAGAACGCGTCGGCGGCCGGCCCGGCCCCCGCCGCCCGACCTTCCTCGACCGGCAGAACCAAACGCCCGTCGGTGACCCGCAGTTCCACGGCGGCCAGCCACAGTCGGTCCAGGGCCTGGGGGTCACCCGCGTCGTGGCTCTCCTCAGCCCGGCCGAGTCGGAAGACCAGTTGTTCGACCGCCGCCTGGCCGCGCAGATCGAAGCGTCGCAGGAACCCGGCCGCGCGCGTCGGCAGGAGCCCGGCGGCCGTCCGCAGGTCCGCCCCGTCAAAGCGCACCGACAATTCCCCGGCGGCGCGCCGCCAGCGCAGCTCCGCCAAGGCCCGCTCCCCTGTTGGGCGGCGGTCCACGCGGAGGCGGTACCCCTCAGTGTTGGACTCCCCCTCGGCCTTCACCAGCAGGCGCTGTACGAGTTGTGCTCGCCCGTGTTCCGCGGCCCAAAGCTGCACGTCGCCCTGCCACACGGTCACCGATGGCAGGCGACCCTCCGTCGCCGTCAGCAGACGTTGAATCAGCCGCCACTCGGCCGCGGCACTCTGTTCCTCGACTTCGTCCACCGCGTCCCGGCGGGACTCCAGCCGCAGTGCCGCGTCCCGCACTTCGACCGCCTGCGGCCACAACCGCCCACGCAGCAGTTGGCCCACGTCGCAGCGGATGGCAGCGGAGCCGACGCGCAGCAGCGGCTCCCTCGAGGTCGCGTCGCTCGGTGCCGCCGGGGCCAACGTGAGATCCGAGATTTGTAGCCCCTCCCACGGCGAGAACGTCACCTCGCCGACCTCGGCCGCGACCGGCAGGGCCCGCAGCGCCGCGAGCACCGCCGCCCGCAGCCGCGCCGGCCGCGTCAGATTCGCATAGATGCCAACCAGCAGCACCGTCAGCGCCACCAGCAGCCAGACGACGGCGCGCAGTCGACTTGACCTTCGCCTCGGCATGGGGGCATTCTGGCGGCAGCCGCCGCGTTGCGAAAGCGGCCCTGGGATTGAACCGGGTGACCCCCTGGGCGCTACCCCCCCGGGCGGTCAGGCGCCCGCGCCGCCGGCCCGCGGGATCAGCACGTGCGCCGTCGTGCCCTCGTCCGGCCGGCTTTCGAGCCAGATGCGCCCGCCGTGCGATTCCACGATACGGTACGCCCGCGGCAGGCCGAGGCCGCGCCCGCGACCCGCGTGGCGGTGCGAGTAGAAGGGGTCGAACGCCCGCTGAAGTACGGCGGGGGCCATCCCGCACCCGTTGTCCTCGACCAACACCTCCACCGTGTCGGGGTGCAGCGAAGGCTGGTAGCGCAGCAGCACGGTCCCGTCGTTGCCGGCCACGGCGTCCGCGGCGTTTCGCAGCAGTTCCTCAAACACCGTCTTCACTTGCTCGCGGTCCACGCGCACACGCGTCCAATCGGGCGAAGAAGCCGCCCTCCGGTCCGCCGGCGGGCCGCTCAGCCGCAGCCGCGTGGGCGGGAGCCGCCCCGCGCGCAGCCAATCGTCGCGCACCTCACTTAGCAGCTCCACGAGATCGACGTCCGACAGGCGCGGTGACCGCGGCCGCGCGAAGTTCATGAGCTCGCTCACGATGCCGCTGCACTCGTGCGCCTTGGCCGAGATGGTCTCCAGGGCGCGCCGCGCTTCCGGATCGGCGACGCCGGCCGCCAGCATCTGCGCCCGCCCCGAAATCACGGTGAGCGGCCCGTTCAGCTCGTGCCCCGCGCCCGCCGCCATCTCCGCGATCATCGACAACGTCCGCGACCGCAGCAACTCGACCTGCATCTGCTGAAGCCGACGGTTGGTTTCGGCGAGGTCTTCCGAGAGTCGCTGGGCCGCCGCCTGGGCATTGGCCCGCCCCAGCGCCAAGCCCAAACTGGCCAGAAACGACCGCAACTCCTGGGCTTCTTCGGCCAGACGTGCCCGCTCGTCACCCTCCCGCTGATACACGATGCCGCCCGCCACGGCCCCGTCGTGGATGATCGGCACCAGCCACGGCACGCCGCGCTCGTCCGCCGCCAGTCCCGCCCCCACAAGGGTGCGCACCGCCGCAGGCGCCTCCAACACGACCGAATCCAAGCGCCCGCGTACCCCGTCGAGCCACGCGGCCAGCTCCGACGGTACGGGCTGCGTGCGAGGCCCGCCTTCGCCCGGCAGCGCCCCGGTCCGGCACACGTCCACCACCGTCGCGTTGTCCCGCAGGCCAAACGCCACCAGCTGCGGTTGCACCAGGGCCGCCGCCGCCGCGTCGGCCAGCGCAACCACGACGGCCGACGGGTCGGCCCAGTCGGTGAGGCGCTCTTCGAAGCGGGTGATGGCCTGGAAATACCGCGCCCCGGCGGCCAACTGGCGGTTGCTGGCCAGCAGGTCGGCGTTAAGGCGGCCCAGTTCCGTGTTGGCCCGCGTCATCGCCTTGACGTACACGGCCTGCGCCGTCTCGCCATCCAGCCCGAGCAACGTGGCCTGCTCCGCCACGTCCGTGCCGAGCGACTGCACCACGGCGTCGAGCTGAGGTGCGGTGAAGCCCAGTCGCTCGCCCAGTCGGGGCGACATCTCGTAGAACGCATGGTTGCCCGAGTAGCCGATGCGCTGCTCGCGGGCAATCGTGTCCGCCAATTGTACGAGGCCGATCAGGCGCGGCCGCGACACCGAGGACGGCAGCGCGTCCGCGGCCAGATGGTGCAGCCAGATCGCCTCGCGCAGATCACGCGGCAGCCGCCAGCGCTCGGCGAGCCGTCGCCCCGCCACAGTGTGGTCCGCCCCCAGTATGGACCGCTCGTGGTCCGCGATGTCCCCGCGCGTGTGGTTCGCCTGGGCGGCGATCCGGTCGTACGCTTTGGGAAAGACGGCGTCGAGAGCCACTTTGCCCAAGTCGTGCAGCAGGCCCACAACGAAGGCATCTTCCGGTTCGACACCCAAGTCACGCCGCACCTGCGCCAGTCGCCGCGCGCCGCACGCCACCGCCAGCGCGTGTTTCCAGAACTCCAGGCGATCGAACGCGCCGGTCGGGGTCTCGGCCGCCGACTTGGCGAAGCAGTCGAACACCCCGGTGGCCAGGACGATGCTGCGAATGGTCAGGAACCCCAGCAGCGGGACGGCCTTTTCCAGGGTCGTCACCGGACCGCGCGCGCCCGTCGCCGCCGAGCCGGCCACCGACAGGATTTTCGCCGTCAGCGACTGGTCGGCCCGCAGCAGGCGGATGACATCGACCGCGGCCGAGTCCTCCTCGGCGGTCACCTGAAGCAGCTTCAGCGCGACGGCCGGGAGCGTCGGCAGACTGTCCAGGTGCGAAAGAACCAGTTCGGGAGAGGTGCCTGTTGCCTCGGCCACGACGCTTCACCCGCCCGAATCACTTGACGCTGACCAGCTCCGTGATGCGCGACACCAGTTGCTCGATGCTGAACGGCTTCTGAATGAAGTCGTTCGCGCCGTCGGCAAACAGCCGGTCCACGTGCTCGCGGTCGATGACCCCCGACACGATGATAATCTTCACGTCCTTGAGCGATTCGTCGCTCCGAATGCTCCGGCACACCGCGTTGCCGTTGATGTCCGGCAACATGTAGTCGAGCACGATCACTTCCGGGCGGAACTCCCGCGTCCGCAGGCCGGCGTCGAAACCGGTTGCGGCAGTTTGAACCTCAAACCGGCCGTCACGCTCCAACAGCTCGACCAGCATCTCGACGATGGCCGGGTCGTCGTCCACGACCAGTACCCGCGTCTTGCCCGTTTCCAGGTGATCAAGCGGGATATTGTGCTCTTTCATGAACTGGATGAGCGCGTCGCGCGGGATGCGCCGGAACCGCGACCCGGGAACCCGGTACCCCCGCAGCCGGCCGCTGTCGAAACACCGAATCACCGTCTGCTGACTCAGGTTACAGATATCCGCGACCTCGCCGGTCGTGAACACACTCTTGGACGGCAGTGGTCCATCGCGTTCGTTCTTGGCCATATCCTGACCCAACATTTTTCCCATGTTTCCCATATTAACAAATATAGCACAATAGGGGGGGTTTGGCAAGTTCCGTTGTTTCACATGGCCGTCCGATTAACAGGCTGTCTCGGTTCGGTTTCGGAGGTGAACCATCAGAACCGCCACGTCGGTCGGGTGTATCCCACTCACCCGTGCCGCCTGCCCGATGCTTCGTGGCCGCACAGCCGACAGCCGCTCAACTGCCTCCCGTCTCAGGTGTCGAACCGCGCCGTAATCGATTTCGGCGGGAATCGCACGGTTCTCCAGCTCGCGGAATCTGGCGATCATGCGTTCCTGTCGGTCGATGTAACCGCCATATTTGACAGTGACTAAGGCGCTGGCGAGGACATCGGGCTCCCCCACCCATCCCCGTAGCTCGGGGAACATGGTTATGAAGCGCCGGCCGTCCTCCTCGGGACGACGAAACCATTCCCGGAGTGACTTGCCGTCGTGCCGCAGGCTGTCCAGGGCCGCCAAGAACGCGCCGATGTGCGCCGATTTCGACCGAAAGCGCTCCCAGCGAGCATCATCAACCAAACCCCACTCGCGGCCAATCGGCGTCAAGCGCGTGTCGGCGTTGTCATAGCGCAGAATCAGCCGGTGCTCGGCCCGCGACGTGAACATGCGATACGGCTCGGTGACGCCGCGAGTCACCAGGTCGTCGATCATCACACCGATGTAAGCCTGATCGCGGCCGAGCGTTATGGGACTCTGCCCGCCCACGAAGCGTGCCGCGTTGACGCCTGCGACGAGCCCCTGACCCGCCGCCTCTTCGTAGCCGCTGGTGCCGTTGATCTGGCCGGCCAAGAACAGGCCCACGACACGCTTGGCCATGAGCGTGGCGTCGATCTGCTCCGGCGGCACGAAGTCGTACTCGACCGCGTAGCCCCACTGGACGACACGGGCGCTTTCGAGTCCCGGCACCAGTGCCACCATCTGCTGTTGGACGTCAACCGGCAGCGAGGTGCTCAGACCGTTGAGGTAGATGCGCTCGCCGGCGCGGCACTCGGGCTCCAGGAAGAGCTGGTGGCGTTCCTTGTCGGGGAAGCGGACGACTTTGGTTTCGATGCTGGGGCAGTAGCGCGGGCCGGTGGACTGGATCTGCCCCGTGTACAGCGGCGCGCGGGACAGGTTCCGTCGGATCAGCTCGTGAATCGCCGCATTGGTCCATGTCACCCAGCAACAAACCTGGGGCTGAGTGATGCGGTCGGTGAGGCACGAGAACGGGGCCGGGGTCTCGTCGCCGGGCTGCTCGGTCAGTTGACGGAAGTCGATGCTGTCGCGGGCGACGCGCGGCGGTGTGCCGGTCTTGAGGCGGTCGAGTGTCAGGCCCAGCGTCTGCAATGCTCCGCTGAGGCCGGTCGCGGCCGGCTCGCCGATGCGCCCGCCCGCCGTCTGCTGCTCGCCGGTGTGCATGAGGCCGCGGAGGAACGTGCCCGACGCGACGACCACGGCGGTTGTCCGAATCACGCGGCCGTCAGTCAGAACCACGCCGGCAATCCGCTGGTGGCCGTTTCCGATGGGCTCGGCGCGGATTCCCTCGACGCCGCCCTCGATGATGGTCAGGTTGGGGCAGGTTTCGAGGTAGCGGCGCAGGACGGCGGGGTAGAGGTCGCTGTCGACCTGGGCGCGCGGGGCCCAGACGGCGGGGCCCTTGCTGCGGTTGAGCATGCGGAATTGGATGCCGGCCTCGTCGGTGACGCGGCCCATCAGGCCGCCGAGGGCGTCAATCTCGCGGACGATCTGTCCCTTGCCGATACCGCCGACGGCGGGGTTGCACGACAGGCGGCCGATGGCCTCGCGGCGGAACGTGACGAGTGCGGTGCGCGCCCCAAGGTTGGCGGCCGCCCACGCGGCCTCCGCGCCGGCGTGCCCGCCGCCGATGACGACAACGTCGCATTCTGAGTTGCCGTGGAGCATCGCATTACTGGCGCGCTGCATCGCCGGGTAATTGTACGCTTCGCCACCCGCTGAGGGTGCAATCCGGATTTGCCCCCGCGGCGGCCAACATCACCCGGCGCAACGCCGGTCCTACCTGTCCCCCCTCGGTCACGTCGACGCCATCAGACGAGCTTGCGTCGGACCGGCGCATGTCCCGGTCCGGGGTCGCTGAACCGCCGTGCGCGATTCGGCGGCGCCCGCGGTGCGGGTGAGCCTGCCGTCGAGGCGCGGCTCGGCAGGCCGACAGGGTCGCCGCAGGAGACAGCCTCGCCCTCCCGCGCCGCATGTTCACGCACGGTCATTCAGCGGTCGCTTCGCGGCTCGACGGACAGGCTGACTTGGAGCTGGTCGCCGTCGGCGCGGAACGTGAACGTCACAAGCTCGCCACAGCGGACGTTCAGTCCCTCTTCGAGCACGAGGGGGTCGCCGCGGCCTTCCGGGTCGGACAGGTCTTCCCCGAACACCCCGCCGCGCGTGCCGATTAGGACTTGTTCGTCGCATGCGACGGCAAACGAGTCGTCCTGCCCGGGCAGCAGGATGCCGACTTTGCCGACGCCGAGGTCGGTGCGCCGGTTCGCGGCCACGAAGAGGCGGCTGACACCGTCGGCGGCCGGCCCCACGTAGAACTGCGGGTCCAGGGGCTGGTCGGTGGCATTGACGGCTTTGACGACAATGCCGCGGGTGGGGAATTCGGGGAGGTCACGGCCGCTGTCGGACGTGAGGGAAGACGAGCACCCGGCTCCCGCCGCCAGCAGCCCCACCAGGGTTAGGGCCCACCGCCAACCCGCGCTCCGCGACTGGTGCATGACGATCTCCTTCACTCGTTTCCGGCCCGCGCTTCACGAGCGCACATGGACGGGTATTATTGAGCTTGGTGACGCAGGCCACAAGCCGCGCCGGCCGTCTGAGCCGCGGGCCGGGCCGTGCGGCCGGACACAAGGAGCCGTGGCATGAGCACGGACGGCGCAGACCGCACCTCGCTGCTGATCGGGGAGATCGGGACGCTGGCGGTCGTGCCGCCGGGCCCGCTGGCCGGGCCGGCCATGCGCGACATCCAGTTCATCTACGATGCCGCCCTGTTGATCCGTGACGGGCGGATCGCGTGGTTCGGGCCGGACGGCGAGGCGCCGCTCGACGAGGGGACGGCGACGCTGTCGGCCGGCGGCGGCTGCGTCATCCCCGGGCTCATCGACCCGCACACCCACATCCCCTTCGTCGGCGACCGCAGCGGGGAGTTCATCCGCCGCCTGTCTGGGGAGTCGTACTTGTCCATTCTGGAGGGCGGCGGCGGGATTCGCAGCACGTGTCGCGCTGTCCGTAGTGCCACGCTGGATGAGCTCGTGGCCGAGAATCTCCCGCGTTTGCACCGCATGTTGGAGCTGGGGGTTACGCGTGTGGAGTGCAAGAGTGGGTACGGGCTGAACCCGGAGGACGAAATCAAGCAGCTCGAGGCCATTCGCGAGCTCGCCAGCCAACAGCCGATCGGCCTCGTCGCCACCTACCTCGCGGCCCACGCCGTGCCGCCCGAGTTCGACGGCCGCCCCGACGAGTACATCGACGTCATCGCCGAGGAACGCCTGCTGACCGACATCGCACAACGCGGGCTGGCGCGCTTTTGCGACGTGTTCTGCGACCGCGGCGCGTTCACCGTCGAGCAGGCCCGCCGGGTGCTGTCGCGGGCGGCGTCGGCGGGGCTGCGGCCGAAGGTCCACGCAGACGAGCTGGCGCGGATCGGGGCGAGTGAGCTGGCGGGCGAGCTGCGCGCGGTGTCGGCGGACCACCTGGAGCACATCGACGACGCGGGGATCGCGGCGCTGAAAGCCGCGGGGACGATCGCGCTCGTGCTGCCCGGGACGTCGTTCTTCCTGGGCATTCCACATTGCGACGCTCGGCGGTTGATCGACGCGGGACTGCCCGTCGCCCTGGCCACCGACTACAACCCCGGCTCCTGCATGATCGAGTCGCTGCCGTGGATCATGAACATCGCGTGCTGCCAGTTGCGGTTGCTGCCCAACGAGGTGTTGACGGCCTGCACGGCGAATGCGGCGGCGGCGCTGGATGTGCATCGACGCGCGGGGGCGATCGAGGTCGGCTATGACGCCGATTTGGTGGTGCTGGACGTGCCGTCGCTCGACGCCTGGTTCTACACGCCCGGGCGGCCGCGCGTGCGCACGGTCATCAAGTCGGGACACGTGGTATACCGGCGTCCGGACCACGCGCTGTAGCCGGAACCACGGCCTAGGGGAGATTGGCTGTTGTGGGGCGGCACCAGGCGGGGGTCGTGGGCACCATTATTGAGTGCCGATAAGCATCTGGCGTCCCTTCCAGGCTCCCACATCCACATCCGCACGTCTCGGACCTTGCCCCAGTCTGCGCATTTTAGCACATTTAACTTGGAATGTCGGCGACTTTGTGGCTTACGACCCCAGTTGTTCCCGGGGCGGAAGGGAAGGAAGTATGCGTCCCCGAAGCAGATACTGCCGCGCGCCACGCCCGGCGTCAGTTCTTGCGCTCCTTTTGGGGCTGTTCTCGGTCCTCGTGGGTGGCTGCGGGACTGAATTGGGTGGGGTCAACCCGTTGGATCTAGCCACCTGGATTGCGGGGAACGGGCAGGCGACGGGGGGCGGGATCGGGGGGTCGGGTGGCCCCGCAGCTCCAGGTTTGCTCGGGCTGTGGTCGGCAACGCCGGCGGTGGCCGGCGAAGTTGAAGTGCGCGACGGCGTGGCGTTCATGCTGAGCGAAGAGGCGCTGGACTTTGGGGAGACCACGGCGCTGCACGCGTTTTATGTGATCAACGTGGGCGCCGAGGAGCTGCGCTACAAGGTGTTATCAGATGTGGCCTGGGCAACCGTCAGCCCAACGGGAGGGACGAACATCGGCGGCGAGGATCGCATCGAGGTTCGCGTTCAGCGCGCGGGTCTGCCGAAAGGGCGGTACGCCGGGCGGGTCAGGGTGACGGCGGAGGGTGGGGCTTCGGAGGACGTGGCGATCTCCATGACGGTGGGTGCGGGGCGCTTGGCGGTCAGTACGGTTACGTTGAATTTTGGAGCCAACGCGCAGACGCGCGGTTTCACGTTGTGGAACGAGGGGGGCGGGATACTGGCTTATACCATCGACGCGAGCGTGGATTGGCTGACGGTCACGCCCAACCGCGGTGAGCTCTCCGCCGAGGTAGACCAGATCGAAGTCACCATTCGGCGCGGGCCGATGGTAACCGGCCCGCACCAAGCCCAGTTGACCGTGCGCGCAAGTGGAACCGAGCCGGTGCGTGTGGATGTCAAGGCCGAGAAGTCGGTCACCAGACCGCTGATCATCCCGTGGATGGAGGTCAATTACCCGCCGTTTCTTCTCGAAGCAACTGTGGAGGGGCTAAGGCTATACAGGCGGGTGACCGACACGGCCATTGTCTCGACGACTCCCGGGAATGCTTCCCTGTACACGGAACTCCGACAAGAGCTGCCGGACATGCGGTTCATCCCGGGGATCAAGACGTGCGTCCGGTTGGATCCGAACGCGTTTGATTCGTTGGTCGGGTGGAATCTCATCGCGAAAGACGTGCGCGAAGTAGTTCAGACCTCGGGCGTACGAACGGTCATCCTGGAGAACGAAGACGCCATAAAATCATACGTCGCGGGCACGTACGAAATCGACTTCCAGCGATTTCGAAGGTGCCTGGAGTTCCTCCCGACCGATGTGGAGTACATTTGGTACCCCGTCAACCTGTACAATGAGTACGTCTGTGGGCGCACGATCCCAGTCGTCAACGCGGTGCAAGACGTACTAAACGTTCGTCTGGTTGATCACTCCTACGGGCATCCGGATTGGCACAACGAGCTGCACCGTGGGACCTTGAAGGCAATCGCGGAGAAGCCGCCAATCCTGCTGATGTGGTGGGGCTGCTTTGAGTCGGTCAACACCTGCTACTGGGACTATGGTCGGGTCTCGGAGGTGATGGCGCTCTTCGAGAACAGGCCCGAACTCGTGTTCTACCCGGGCTACGCCAACTGGATGATGTTGGCGCAGGCCGTCGTCACGGCGTTGTCACCCTGATACCTCGTTAGCAGCCAGACGAATGGGTTGATGTCGCCGAAGTCGGGCCGACCGTCCTGGTTGATGTCGGCATTCCGAATGGGGCAGTTCGGGAGTGGTGGCGGCGCTGCGCGGCGGGATGAAGTCCGCCGCTGCCGCCCGCACGTTCGGGGACCGGCTCGACGGTCCACGTATTCGCGGCTATTCGCGCGGCGAAGAAGAGCTTCTTGGCGACGTTGTCGTAGAAGACCATCTGAAACTGCTGGCTGACCTCGTTGTAGGCCAGGCGCGTGTACCGGTTGTCAACGGCCGCCTACGCGACCAACTCGGTTCTCAACGTCGTGCCGCCGTAGTAGCTGAAGAGGACTCGGCCGCTGGCAAAGTCCCCGTGGCTGGCCGCCCACGACAGGCCGCCGGCATCCAACACCAAGTCCGAGTAGGCCCCGCCCTGTCCCAGCGACGACACCGTCGCGACGGGCTGGCCGACAATCAGCGTCTTCTCCACGACGGCCTGGTGTCCCCAGCGGTCCGACGCGATCAGCTTGGCCGCGTGGACGCCTGCGGGCAGCACGAGTTCTTCAAGACCGCCTCCACGCTCCCGATCAGCCCGTCCACTCTCC
Organism: Planctomycetota bacterium; assembly: GCA_040755725.1. Classification (GTDB taxonomy): domain Bacteria; phylum Planctomycetota; class Phycisphaerae; order UBA1845; family Fen-1342; genus JBFMAI01. The sequence goes on from JBFMAI010000001.1 coordinate 128,855, forward strand.
ACCGGGTCGAGAAGTACTCATTCGGGTCGTCGTGCGTGGACGGCGTGCCGTCCAGCAACAGGGGCGCGGCGTAGTGCCGCCGCTCCACCGCGGGCCCCACGTAGATCGAATGCGGCTGCCGCCCGATGTCCGGATCGGGTCCGACTTGCAGCAAGCCCGTGCAGATCGCGGGACCAAAGGGATACTGGACCTGGACAAGGTAGCCGTGGTCGGACGCGGCGTCCGGCACGGCCATCATCCGCGCCGCGATCTGTTGCGGGTCGAAGCCGAGCACCTGTACCTGCATCTCATGCGGGAACGCGGCGAGGACGTGGGCCGTGAAGGCCTGCTCAAGCATCAGTTCAGTGCCGGCCCGGCTCGTGACCTGGACCAGCGCGAGCTGACCGGTGCGGGCGTACGGCGGCCGGGCTTTGGCCGGATCCAGGGAGCAGACCACATCCGCCGTCCGGGCCTCCGCCTTGTCGTGTTCCGTCAAGGTAGGCGGATCGTTCGCGGTGCTTTGTCTCTTGCCATCTGCCATCACGTCGTCGTTGAAGGTGCGGAGATCGCAGGTGTGGTCGAGACCGATCGCGTGCCCGAGCCCGTGCTTCATGATGCGCTCGCGGTTCCATTTCTGGTCCTTGACCGCGGGCGGGTCATTCGGCTGTACCCACCCTTACCCATTGCCGTCGTCATTGATGTTGACGTCCATGTGGTCGGCGATCCGCTGCCTGCCCTTGTCGTCGTCCTTGCCGCGCGTCTTGGTCTGCGTGCCGTCCCCGAGTTTGCTGGTCAACGGACGCTGGCGCACGTTGATGTCGGCCTTCTCTCCGGGCGCGGCGTTCGCGAACCTCCAGCCGACACCGGCATCGTTCCAGCTCTGCATGGCCGCCGCGAGGTCGCCCTGAAGCCCTGCGGGGCGTTGGGATCGACCCACACCTTCAGCTCGCGCTTGGGACTGCCGTCGGCGTCGCGCCATTTCACTTCCGGCGTGAACTTGGTGGTGTTGGTGGCCTTCCAGATGTCCGCGGGCGCCGGTTGAGCACCGGCCCCCAGCAGTGCGAGCACAGAGAGTGCGAGATGGAAGCGGTGTGACGACGTGGGTAACGTCCTCAATGAAGTGCCGGTGCGCTTTTGGCCCTCCCCGCCACGGAAGACCCAGCCCCCGGTGCGTTCTATCGGGGCAGGCGAGCGGCGCCCGACAGGACGAGGGCGCCTTCCAGCCCGGAAGCAGCCGACAGAACCCGCTGCACAGGCGATACCGCCCGGCCCCGCGTTGGCGGGTGGGGTTCTGACGGGCGCTCCAACACCCACCGCAGCATACGCCGGCCCGCGCCGCTCAAGCAGTGAAAGAACGGTCCGTCCACACCAAACCGTCGAACGTGAGTGGCAAGGTGGCCTTTGGAGGGCCACGCCGTAAAATGCCGGTCCCGGTGCCCACGGCGACCGGCAATACACGAGCGGAGGCGGCATGACACGACGCGAGCAACGCTGGCCCCTGTGGAAGATCGCGGCGGCCACGGGCGGCTGCGTGGCGGCCGGGATGGTGCTGATTTGGCTCTCCCGACTGGCCGAGCGGGCCGCCGCGCCACCGACCACCGGCCCCGTGACCCCCGTACCCGCGATCACGTTTCCCACGCTCCTGCTGATGCTGGCGCTCATGGCGGGCATCCTCGCCATCCTGGGGCTCGTCTGGCTCGGCGTCCGAACCCGCGAGGCCCTCAAGCCGCCGTGGGAGCGCGGCGGTCACAAACGACGCCGTTAACCCGTGCCGGCCGTTGCACGCAAGGTAGCCGTATGTCCGAACCGATTCGTTTCTACAGCACCAATCGCCACACTCCCGAGGTGGGGCTGGCGGAGGCCCTGCTGACCGGACAAGCCCCGGACCGCGGCCTGTACTTGCCACGCTCGTTTCCGCCGCTCAGCCCGACGGAACTGGCCAAGCTGCGTGGCCGGCCGTACGCCGAAGTCGCGCTGGCGGTGCTGCGGAAGTACACCGTCGGCGTGTTCGACGAAGCGGCCTTGCAGGCTTTGTGCCAGGACGCGTACGACTTCGAGGTCCCGCTGGAACGGGTGACCGGCCGCCGATACCTGCTGCGGCTGGACCGCGGGCCGACAGCCTCCTTCAAGGACTTCGCCGCTCGCATGATGGCCCGCTGGATGGGCGTGCTCATTCGCCGGCGCGGCGGCCGGCTCGTGATCCTCACCGCGACCTCCGGCGACACGGGCAGCGCGGTCGCGCACGCGTATCACGGCGTCCCGGACGTGCACGTCGTCGTCCTCTTCCCCCCGGCCGAGGTCTCCGACCGGCAGCGCAAACAGATGACGACGCTCGGCGGCAACGTGACGGTCATCGGGATCGGCGGGCAGTTCGACGATTGCCAGGCGCTGGTGAAGCAGGCGTTTTCCGACCCGGGGTTGCGGCACCTGGGACTGACTTCGGCCAACTCGATCAACATCGGCCGATTGTTGCCGCAGTGCGTCTATTACGTGTACGCCTACGTGAACCTGGCGGACTTCGACTCCGGGCCGGCCCGGAACGCCGCCGCCCCGGGGCCCATCACCATCTGTGTCCCCTCGGGGAACTTCGGGAACATGATGGGGGCCGAGATCGCCCGGCGGATGGGCCTGCCGGTCCGGCGTCTGCTCGTGGCGACCAACGCCAACGACGAGTTCCCCACGTTCCTGCACACCGGTCGCTACCAGAAAATCGCCCCCTCCCGCGTCTGTATCTCCAACGCCATGAACGTCGGCCACCCGTCCAACCTGGCCCGCCTGGTGGACGTCTACGGCGGCTGGATGGATGAGACCGGCGCCGTGCGGCAGATGCCCGACCTGGCCGCCATGCGCCGCAACCTGTTCGCGGTCAGCATCTCCGACGACCACACCCGGGCGACGATCCGCGCCGCGTATGAACGTCACGGTGTCATGCTGGAGCCGCACGGCGCGGTCGGCTGGGCAGCACTGGAGGACTACTTGACCGGCGATTCGGAAGCGGAGCGGCATCCGGCCGTGTCCGTGGAGACCGCGCACCCGGCGAAGTTCCCCGAGGAGATTGAGGCGACCCTGGGTGTTGCGCCGACCGTGCCGCCGAGCCTGGCCGGGCTGGAGCAGCGCCCGGAGTCGTACGAGACGATGCCGGCGGAATACGAGGCGCTGCGTACGTTCCTGCTGGACCGGCTTGGTCCAGGAGGGTGAGGACGTGTGCGTACGCCACGCACGCTCATGCAGCCCTCTGCGGCAAGTACCGCCCCGTGCGTTCGGATGCCCGAGTCGGGGCGGGGATTCTTAAGAGCGCCGGTCAGAACCCCGCACGCCAGTGCAGGGCCGCGCGGCCCACCACTTGCGGGGCCGGTTCTGCTCGCGACTGCAAAGCGCCGGGAGGAGGATGATCACGGCATGCCGGGGCCGGCGAGCCGCGGCTCGCCGGGAGACGCGCCCTTTTGAGGCTCGTCTCCTCGAACGCGCGGGTCACGGGGGCGTCGCACCGGCGGAGATCTACTCGCGGTCGGCCCCGTCGGATTGCCACGCGACGCGCGGGGCGTCACCCCAGAGGCCGTCGAGGTCGTAGTACGCCCGGTGCTCCTCGTCGAACAGGTGGACCACGACGTCCACATAGTCGGCCAAAAGCCACGACGTGCCCCCACTGGCTTCGCGGCTGAAAGCCACCCGCCCAAGTTGGGTCGCGTGCTCATCGATGCGGTCGAGGGCGGCATGCATCTGGCGACCGGAAGTGCCCGTGCCGATCACGAAGTAGTCCGCCAGGTTGCTCAGGCCCCGTAGGTCGAGGACGGCGACCCCCTCCGTCTTCTGTTCGTCCGCGATGCGCGCCACCCCGATGGCGAACTCGCGGGCCTCGTCCACCACCTTCTTGCGGCCGCGCGGCGTGCTGCGGGTCCGGCGTTGCGTCGCACTCATGCCTGACATTCTAACGGCCCGGCGGGGATAACCGCCAAGGCGCAAAGGCCGGCGGCGCGGTCGCTGGCCGTGGTGCGAAGCGGCCGCGCAGGTCGGCGCGCGGCGGGGCGTCTCGCGCGAGCCCCCGGACGGCCCCGCCGGCGGTCCCTGGCGGTCGAGGCTCGGCAGCACCTTGACGCGGGTCGATCAGGGCGATATTGTGGAGGGCTCGCGTCAGGGCGGGCAGCCCCGGACGCGGCCGGGCCCAGCGGCCCACGAGGACGTCATGGCGCGCAAGTGCTTTTTTACCGGCAAGAAGACGATCGCCGGCCGCTCGATCTCCCGGCGCGGGAAGGCCAAGTACCTGGGGGGCGTCGGTCGCAAGGTCACCGGCATCAGCAAGCGGAAGTTCAAGCCGAACATCCAAAAGGTGCGGGCCGTCGTCGATGGGCGCGTCATGCGGATTCGCGTGAGCGCCAAGGCGATCCGCATGGGGTACATCGTCAAGCCGCCGAAACGCGAATACCACCCCGCACCGGCGCCGGAGCCGGCAGAAGCCGTCTAGCCCCCGCTAACAGAGCGCGCCGCGCGAATGGCGCACGCTTGACCCCGTCCTCGCGTGCGGGGTTCCGGTAGAGGTTCCGTGTCCTTGGGGGGCTTCTCTGCCGCGACTCCCCAGTCCCGGCGCGCCGGGGTCGCCCTTCCGGGTCGTACGATCCCGCGCCGCCCTGCGGACCGTGGCCGCGGGGTGGCCGCATCAGGCGTGGATCAGCAGGGTGGACTCCGCGGGCAGATTGTCCGCCACGCCGGAGATCACGTCCCCCCGCAGGGCCCGCAGCACGGCCGCTCGGCGGGAGACGCCGAGCATGACGACATCGACGGCGTAGGTGGCCGAGAAGTCGAGGATGGCGTCCGCGGGCGTGCGGCTGACGCAGTAGATCGGCTGCAGTGGGACGCGGTACTGGCGCGCGAGGCTCTCGGCGTGCTGGAACAACGCCAACGCCTCCCGGTCCTCCTGCGGAGTCATCGGCGAGGCCTGCCCCGGAAAAAGCACCGCCAGATCGCGGACAAACAGCACGAAGATGTTCGCGTCCCGCCGCCGCGCTTCGTCGAACGCGAATTGCAGCAACCGCAGGTTGCGCCCGCGGCTGGCCACCAGCAGCCGGGGCTTGGCCGGATCGAAGGGCAGCAGCTCGCCCTCGGCCCTGGCGACCGGGGCCGGCCCCGCCGGCGTGACCGGCCGCGGGACGCGGACCGGAACACGCCGGGCTACGAAGCGCAGTGCCAAGCCGAAGACCAACATCACGGTGATGAAGATCAAAGCGGGGCGGTTGGTGAACGCGATCGTCAACCAAATCGCCAACAGCAGCCCGGAGATCGTCGCCAAGCCCCAGCGCTCCCACCATCGAACGACCAGATTCAGATTGACCGCGCAGGAACCCAGGTTGATGACGATCGCGCCGACCACGCCGATGGCGTAGAACTTGGCCAGCGTTTGCAGCGTCCCAGCCCCCAGGTTGGCGCAGACCCCGGTGACGCCCGCGGCCAGCGCGCACGCCGTGACCAGCCCAAACACCGGGACGCCGAAGGAATTGAGCCGCGCGAAGGTCTCCGGCATTTCGCGGTCGCGGCTCATGGTGTACTGGATGCTGATCATGGCGATGATGGCGGTGTTGGTGGCGGAGAGCAGCAGGAGGCCGAAGACCAGGCTGGCGAGGACCGCGAACGTGGGGTGCACGTACTCGCGGGCCACGACCTCCAGGACGTGTTCGGTCAGCTCTAGCTCGCGCTCGATGATCTGGGCCGGGTCCTTGTCGGCGATCACGCCGATGTCCGTCCCGCGGTACCCGTGCAGGCTGCACACCACCAGGATGAGAATCAGGTTGAACGCCACGACCTCCAGCACCACGGGCCAAATCGCCCGCTTGGCCGTGCGTTCGACGGGCGGCTTCATGATCCCCGTCATGTTCGCCACCGACTCCACGCCGGACAGCGCCAGCACGACGAAGACCAGGTTCTGCCACATGCGGGCCAGCGGCAGATCGCGCGGGGCGTGGTCCCGGAAGGCCCGCCAGCCCTCGGGGAGGTGGGGCAGCGTGATCAGGGCAAGGACGAAGGTGATCCCGATCGCGGCCAGGGCCACCCCCAGGGCAAACTTGCCGGCCTGCCGCGGGCCGACGTAATTGAGGGCCCCGATCACGGCGATGGCAAGGATGGTGAAGGTGGGCGCCATCTCCCGGGACATCCCCAGCGGCACGCCGATGTAGATGATCGCCTCGTACGTGGAAATGGCGGCGGTCACCACGTAGTTGGACATCAGCAGGATCGCGCCCACGGCCCCGAGCGTGGGATGGATGAGGCGGCCGGAAGAATACACGCCCCCGCCGTCGGGGTTTACCCGGCAGACCACGGTGTAGGCCCACCCCACCACGATCAGCAACGCCCCGATCGCCGCCACATACAGGGGGGCGGCCAGGCCCGCGTAGAAGACGGCCAGACCAAGGGTGTAGAGCCGGCTGGTCCCCAGGTCGCCGAACAAAAGGGGTCCGGCATGGTACCATCGCAGGTCGCGCGGGCGGTCGTGCTTGACGAGCATGGGCGATGCCCCGTACCGACCCGCCGCGCACGCCGCCGCGAGTCCGGCAAATCGTCGCATGATAGGCGGCGGGGCGGGGGTGAACAACGGCGGCGGCGGGGAAGCGCGCCCGGAGCGATTGAGAAACGTCGGCGTTGCGCGTCTAATGGGAGGGACCGGCCAGGAAGTTCGGCAGGAGACGGTGGCCATGAAGATCGTCGTGGCGTGCGAGATGCCGGAATCGGCGATTGACGACCTGCGGGGCTTGGCTACGGAACTGGACTACGTACCGGGCGTTAACCCCGCGCAACTCCGCGACCACTTGGCCGGGGCGGGGGTGCTGGTGGTGGCCGGCACGCGCGTCTCTCCCGAGATGATTCAGCGGGCGGCAGCCCTCCAGTTAATCGTACACGCCGGCAGCGGCCCGGGCGACGTCGCCATCGAGGAAGCCTCAACGCAGGGGGTTTTTGTCGCCCACTGCCCGGACCGGCACGCGGCGGCGGTCGCCGAGCTGGCGCTGGGCCTGCTGCTGGCGCTGGACCGACGGATCGTCGATCACACCGTGGCGTTGCGCGAAGGGCGTTGGGTGCGGGCCGAGGCGGCGGACGCGCGCGGTCTGGCCGGCCGGGCCTTAGGGATACTCGGATACGGAGTTACCGGCCGCGAGGTGGCCCACCGAGCGCGGGCGTTCGCGCTGCGGGTACTGGCGTGGACCCCGCGGGGACCCACCGAGGCGGCCGCGGACGACGGCGTCACCTGGTGCCATTGGCCGCGCGAGCTGGCGCGCCAGAGCGATATGGTCACCGTTTTGGCGGTCGAGCCCCCCGGCGAGGTGCTCGTCGACGCGGAGTTCCTTCAGAGCCTGCCGATCGGTGCCAGTCTGGTTCACCTGGGACACCCCGGGGCGGTGGATGAAGCGGCACTGATGGCCGCTGTCGAGAAGCGCCGCCTGCGCGTGGCCGTGGACACCTTCGGAACGGAGCCAACCGGCGAGAGCGGCCGATTTCGCAGCCGGCTGTGTGAGCTGCCCGGCGTGGTGGTCACTCCGCGGATCGCCACGCTGACGGCCCAGGCCCGCGCCGCCACCGCCGACGAGGTCGTGCGCGTCGTGCGGGCCTTCGTGGTCAGCGGTGAGGTGCGGCACTGCCTGAATCTGTGCGAGCGCAGTCCGGCGACGTGGCAGCTCGTGTTGCGGGTGCGGGACCAGGTGGGGGTAATGGCGGCGGTCCTGGAGGCCGTGCGGGCCGACGGCATCAACGCCCAGGAGATCAGCAGCCGGGTCTTCACCGGGGCCAAGGCCGCCTGGTGTACGATCTCCCTGGACGAACGGCCCAGCACCGAGGCGTTGGAAGCCATCCGGGCGCTTCCCGATGTGCTTCACCTGGAACTGCGGGCGGTGGTCTGATACCCTGTGGGGCCGCGGTGGATTCCGGCTAACGCAGGTGGAACCCATCGCCGCTGGACCGGTATAAAGAAGCGGATGTCTATGTCGCCAACGAGGTCGGGCCGATGCGGGCACCGCGCGCGGTGGCCCGCCATCGCGTTGTTCGCGCTGACCGCCTGGACCGGGGCGGCCCAGGAAGCGGACCCGCCGCCGGAGTCCCTGCGGGCCGACGTTGTGGCCGTTCGGCCGATGTTCACGACGGACCGTGAGATCCGGCTGCGGTTCACCCTGATTAACACGTCCGACGAACCGGTCACGCTGCCCGGTGCCGGTGGCGCCACAGCGAAAGAGGGCGCGGCGCTGCCGCTCGCCTTCGTGTTGGGAATTGACCAGCCATTGCTGAGCGTGATCTACGAGGACGAGGCGCCGAAGCCGGTGCCGGTAATCCCGCCGACGGATGAGAACCCCGGTGCGCCTGCGTCGCCGCCGTTGCGCCTCGCCCCACGCGGCGTTCTGGGGTTGGAGCTTGATCTGACCGCGTATCACGCCGCCTGCCGATATCCGGGGGTGTATCGCGTGGAGTGGCGAGCGTTGGACGGGCGGGTACCGGCGGCGACGGCGACGTTCCGCGTCGAGTCACGACGTGACGCCATTTTGGTCACCGATTACGGGAAAGTTAGCTTCGAGCTGGACTACGAACGGGCGCCGCTGAACGTCGCCAATTTCCTGGAGCTGGCCCGCGACGGGTTCTACGAGGGCAAGGTGCTCCACCGGATCATCCCGGGCTTCGTCATTCAGGGCGGCTGCCCCAAGGGAGACGGAACCGGCATCCGCCCGGACGGCCGCCTGGTGCCGGCGGAGTTTCACCCGGAAATCCCCGTCGAAGCGGGAACGCTGCTGATGGCCCGCAAGCCCCGCGACCCCAACTCGGCGAGCTGTCAGTTCTTCATCGCGCTGGCCCGGCTACCGAATCTCGACGGCCAGGCCACTGTGCTGGGGTTCGCCGGCGACGACGAGAGCTTGCGCACGCTGCAAAAACTCGCCGCCGTCCCGTGCGACGCCAACTATCGCCCGCTGGCCCCGGTGACGATCCGCTCGATCAACCTGGTGGATGCGGAACAAAACCGCGCGCGACGACTGGAGTTGCGGCGCCCCGCCGAACCCTCGAGCTCCAGACCGCCCCCGACGGCGGAGCCCGTCGCGTCGCCGCAACCGACGCCGGCCCCCTGACGGATACGCCGCGTCAACTCCACGGCCCCATCAAGTACTCGTAGAGATACTGAATCGTGGCCACTTGATCGGCCTCCGCGGCTTCGAGCAGGTCGCCGATCGAGATCATGCCGACCAGCCGCTTGTCTTGCACGACGGGCAGGTGGCGCAGGCGGCGATGGCGCATGACGGTGCGGCACTCTTCGCGCGTGGTCTGCGGCGAGCAGCAGGCCACGGGGGAGGTCATGACGTCCTTGACCAGGGTGTGGGCGGGGTCGCGGCGGGCCGCGACAACGCGGCAGAGGATGTCCCGCTCGGTGAAGATGCCCACCACCGCGTCACCGCGCGTGACGACGACCGCCCCGATGCGGTGCTCGTTCATGAGGGCGGCGGCCTCCACGACGGTGGCGTTTTCGGCAACGCTGACGACGCGCCGGCCCTTCTTATCCAGAATGTCTTGCACCGAGGACATGCCTCCTCCTTTCACGCGTTGGACCGGGAACGATCCGGGCGGACTTCGGCCACGAGGAGTCTAGCACGCCCACACCCGTTCGGCCAATGTCGATCCGAGGCCGGCATTCCAGCGTGGCCGAATGAGTATTCACGGCCGTGCGACATGGGAGGGCGATCCCGGCGCGCCGGAACTGCCGAGCTGCGGCTCGCCGGGCAGCTCGCCCTCCCCGCTGACGTCTCATGATCCTGAATACCCGTTTAGCGGCGGGAGAATGTGTAGTGGCGTTGGCGGCGCCGCCAGAGCCCGGGCACTCCGACGAGCAGCGCCGCCAGCAGGGCCGCGACGACGGCGGTGAGCAGGGATTGGCCGAGCAGCGTCGGCCACGACAGGGCGGCGTCCTGCATGAACCGCGCGTGAAGCAGGATCAGGAGTTGCGCGGGCCATGCCACGACGAAGGCAATCAAGGCCCGCACCCACCACAGCTCGCGGTTGACCACGTCCCGCAGCCGTCCCAGGGCCATCACCGCCAGCCCCAGCGCCAGCGCGTGCAACCCCAGCGGGCCGCTGCTCCCGATGTCCTGCGCCAGCCCGGTGATCCACCCGGCCAGACGTGCGTCCGGCGGCGAACTTGCCAGCCCGCACACGAGAGCCAGTGTGAGTAGCAGGTCCAAAGCCGGCAGTGCCCAGGCGGGCACGACGGCCGTCTGGAGCACATAGGTGAGGATCAGAACCAGCGCGAACAAGCCCCAGGGCATCATGAGGTTCCCGGTGGTTTCCCCGGGGCGTTGGGCGGGAACGGACCGGGGGAGCTGGGGGCGGTGGACGGGACGACCGGGCGTGTCGTCGGCAGACCGGCCGGCAGCGGGACGCGAAAGCGGCTGCCCCGCCGCGCGACGACCTGACCGTCCGGGCGGGTGAAGCTGAACAGGACCTGGATCTCGCGTCCCATCACGTCCACGTCGGGCGGCCAGCGTAGGTACAAGCCGTACGAGTACCCCATGATCGAAGCCTGCGTGACGCGGAAACTGGCGGCCTGATATGTGTCGAACGTCCAGTCGCAGACGCGCTCGCGCTCGTACGTGCCGTCCGCCTGGTGCCGCAGGACGTACATTTCCGCCCGGATCGGGCCGCGCACAAACACCCCCTTGAACTCGCCCAGCTCCGTCTTCGGGGCGATGAAGTACACCCGCGCCGCCAGCCCAGTGATGCGACCGTCTTCGTCTCGAATCCACGGCTCGGCGGCGTAGAACTGCCGGATGGCCACAATGTCGTCCCGCAGGCCGCCGGGCGGGGCGGCGGCGTCCGGGGTGGTCACACAGCCGCCCAGTCCCGCTGCCAGCACGATCATCACCCCGCCCAACGGGCGGAAGTCGGTCGCGGTCTCGTGAAGCAGCGAACTCACGTGGCGGCTCCCGGACGATTCACGGCGTCGCGGTCCGAAGCGTCAGCGGCACATCGTACGAATCCGGGGACGATGGCGGCGAAGTCTCGTCGGGGCGCGGGGCCGGCGTGGCCGGGCCGTACAGGTCATCCGCGGGCGAAGGTGGGGCCGTGGCCGGCGACCCGGCGGCGGGCACGTTGCCCGCGTTGCCTTGCAGGTCGTTCATTTCCTCGGGACGCACCTGCAAGCCCTCGAACAGCGGGTCCGTCAGCATCTCCGCCGGAATGACGCTCATGCGATCGCGTTCCGCGACGGACAGGTCGCGGTAGGCGTCGGGGGTACGGACGACGCGGGGCGTGAGGACGACCAGCAGCTCGCTGCGTTTGGTCGTGTCCCGCTGGTTGCGGAACAGCAGCCCCAGGCCGGGGATGTCGCCCAGGATGGGGATCTTCTGCTCGCGGTTCTCCGTCCGCGACGTAATCAGCCCGCCCAGCACGACCGTCTCGCTGTCCTTTACCGTCACCGTCGTCTTGGCCTCGCGGCGGAAGAACACCGGCGCGGTCACACCCTGCCCCACGGCCACCGTCGAACCCGAGAAGTCCGAGACCTCTTGCTTGATCTCCATCCGCACAAACCCGTCGGGGTTAATCTGCGGCGTCACCTCGAGCTTGATGCCGATGCGCTCGCGGGCCACGCTCGTGGTGATCTGCCCGCCGATGGTCGTCGAGGTTCCGGTCACGTACGGCACGTCGTTGCTGATGTCGATGTACGCTTCCTGGTTGTCCATCGCCACGATCTGCGGGCGGCTCAGGACGTTCAGGCTGCCTTCGCTCTGGAGCGTGCGGAACAGGAAGTTGAAGTCGGCTCCGGTGATCGTGAACGTGAAGCCGCCCAGGCCGCTGCCGGCCGCGCCCAGGTCCGTCCCGCCCACGTAGTCGTACGTGGTCGTGTCGGTCGGCCCGGCCTTGGCGTATTGCAGGTCCTGGAAGGCGAACTCCACGCCCAGTTCCAGGTCGTTGTCCATCGTCACCTCGACGATCAACACCTGGATCATGACCTGCGGCGGGGGCTGGTCCAGATCGCGGACCACCTTCATCACCGAGTCGCGGAAACGCGGGTCCACGTCCAAGACGATCTTGTTGGCGTCCTTGTTGGCGATGGCCGTGATCTGCCGCTCCTGCCGGACCGCGATCGAGACCTCCTCGCCGATGTCCTGGAGCCGCTTCTGCTCCGCGTCGCTGAACTCCTTGATCGAAGGGGCCAGCGACTCGGCGGTGATGTTGCGCGGGGAGTACACGAACGTTTCGCGCTCCTGGATCGGGATGGTGTCGAGTTCGAGGATCATCTCCTCCACGAGGTCGAGGTAGCCGGGCGTGCCGGCCGCGATCACCGAATTGGTCCGCACGTCGGTCGTGAACGCGACCTCCTGGCGACCGCCTTCGCCGATGCCGCCGGCCAGCGACAACACCCGCTCCGACTCCGCAGTCCCCCCCGTCCGTCCGGCCCCGGTCGTGGACCGCCGCTCGAACAGCGTTTCCAGCATCTTGGCCATCTGCTCGGCGTCGGCGTTGCGCAGGCGGAAGACGCGGATCTTGGCGTCCTCGGGCGGCACATCAACCGCGGCCACCAGCGACTCCATCAGCGGCATGCTCGCCGGCGGCGCCGTCACCACCAGGGAGTTCGTCCGCAAGTCGGCGATGACGGAGATTTCCGCCCGGATGGCCTTCAGTGTTTCCAGGCCCATTTCGGGATGCTGCCGCTGGAAGATGAGCAGCACCTGTTTGTCGGCGTCCTGCCGGCTGCCCGATGTGCCGCCGCCGCGGGTGCCCGTCCCGCCCACCGAGCCCCCGCGCAGCTCCAGGATGCTCTGGAGCAGCTCGCCGGCCTTCTCGGCGTCGGCCTGCTTCAGCTTGAAGATCCGCACCACGGCGCCCTTGGTCGGCTCGGTGCCGTCGAGTTGCCGGACGAAGTCCTCGATGTCGCGCAGCAGCGCCGGCGGGCCGAACGCGACCACCGAGTTCGTCAGCTTGTCCGCCGTCACCGTCACGTCGATCTCGCCGCCCTTCTGTCCGCCGCCGCTGGGTTTCTTGAACACGTCCTGCACGGCCTTGGCGGCGTCCTCGGCCACGGCCCGCGCCAGCGGAATGACGACGGTCATGCGGCCGATCTCGCTGGGCCGGTCCAAAATCTCGACCCAGCGCTCCAGCACCGCCAAGTCCTCCCGCGCCGCGGCCAGTAGCAACGTGTCCGACACCGGGTCGGCAGCGACATGGATCGGCGTGCCCTTCAGCTTGGAATCCTGCTGCTTCAGGGCCTTGTCGATCATCTCCTGGAGCAGCGAGGCCACGTTGGCCGCGCTATTGAGCCGGACCTTGCGGGCGCGGAACACGACCGAACCGTCGAAGGGCTGGTCCAGCTCGCCGATCAGCCGCTGGGCCTCGGCCAGGTAGTCGCGCGTCCCCGTCAGCAGCAGCGAGTTGCTGCGCGGGTCGGCCACAACGGTCAGCGAGTCCTTGACCTCCTTGTTCGTCTCGCGCTCGGCCTTCTGCTTCGCATCGAACATCTCCGTGAGCAGGCCCTGGAGCTTCAGGGCGTCGGCGTGGCGGAGTGCCTGGTAGCGCACGTCCACGACGCTGTATTTGTCCGCCGCGTCGAGCTGGAGCACGAGGTCCTCGATCATGTCGAACGTGTCGTCGGTGGCCAGGACGATCAGCGCGTTGGTGCGCTCCTCGGGCTGGACGATGGCGCTGTCGCGGGCGGCGTTCTTGTCAGCCCCCAGGGCCTTGGCCCGCTCGTCCAGCAGCTTGCCGAGCTTCTCGGCCAGCGTCGCGGCCTGCGTGTTCTTGAGCTCCAGCACGTGCGACTTCAGCCCGAGCGACAGCGTCGGCCGGTCCAGCTCGGCGATGAGGCCGCCGGCCAACAGGACCGCGTCGCTACGGCCGATCACGACGACCACGTTGCTCCGGGCGTCGTGTTGCACCACCAGCGGGTACGGCAGGCCCTTGGCCGCCAAGCCGGGTGGCACCGGCGGCAGCACGCCCTTTTGCAGCCCCTTGGCGTCGCCTTCACTCGGCCGCGCCAGGTAGCTCTTGTCCTTGAATATGTCCGTCAGCAGCTTGGCGACCTGCTCGGCGCCGGCGTGCTTGAGCGCGAACGCCTTCACGTCCGTGTCCACGCCGATCGGCAGCGTGTCGAACACCTCGACGATCGCCGCTAACGCTTCATTGTTCTGCTTGGTCGAAAAGACGATCAGCGAGTTGGTGCCCTTTTCCGGCAGCACCTTGATCGGGCGCTCCAGGTCCAGGGGGGGCAGCTCGCGGCCGTCGGCCAGCCGCAGCCGCAGCAACTTCACGAACGGCGTGGCCCCCTTCTCGGAGGCGGCCTGGGCCGCGTTCTTCTGCTGCTCCTCGATCATCTCGGTCAGCACCTTGGCCACGTCGTCTGCGGTGCCGTTGCGGAGCTGGATCAGGACCACGTCGGCGCTGACGAAGCTGCCGCGCTCGTCCTCCGCCGTCAGCTCCACGTCGATCGTCTCGATCAGCCGCTGGATGTCCTGCACGTCCTTCGGCGTACCGATGACCAGCACGCTGTTGGAGCGATCGACAGCCGAGATCGAGGCCTGTGACTCGGGCGGGACCTCGCGCAGCTTGTTCAGCTTCTCAATTTGGGGCTTCAGCAGGGCGACCGCCTCGGCCGCCCGGATGTGGAACAGCGGCACGGTGCGGAAGTCGGTGCCCTCGGCTTTCTCGACGTCCAACCGCTGCACCAGCTCGGCGATCTGCTCCATGATCGCCGCCGAGGCCGACACGATCAGCGAATTGCTGCGGGCCTCGGCGTTGATGCTGAACTTGTCCTGCGGCCCCGGCCGCGCCGTGCGTGCCGAGATTTGCGCCTGGATGGCCTTGTCAATGATCGGTGCGAGCGCCGTGGCCTTAGCGCTTTGCAGCACGAACACCTCGATCACCGCCGGCGGGCTCGACCGCTCCATCATCGTCAGAATCTGCTCGATGAAGTCCACGTCGTCCTGGTCGCCGGTGATGATCAGCCGCTGGCTGTCGACGGCCTTCGCCGTCACTTCGCCGCGCAGCGACCCGCTGATGCCGCTGAGCAGCGCCTCGGGACTGACCGGCGGCCCCCCCGGCGATTGCTGCTCGTCGGGCGGACCGGCGAGCGGGGAGCCCACCACGACGTCGGGCGGCGCGGGCGTCTGGCCGGCGGGCCGCTCCCTCACGGTCGCGCTTCGGTCCGGACGGCCGGCGCCCGGGGCCTCCGTGGCGCGCGGGGCCGGCTCGGGGGCGCGCCGTGGCGACCCCGCGGCGGGCGGCGTGGGCTCGGTGGTCGGGGGCTCACGCTGCTGAAGCGCCGCGAGCGCGGACTGGCGCAACTCACCCAGTCGGGTCGGCTCGTCCTGCTGCTCGGCATCCGCGGGCCCCGTCTCGGCCTCGACACGCGCCGCGTCCGGCGCGAACGGCAGAAGCAGGATCAGCGGCTGGACCAGCGCCAGCGGCCCGACGCCGCCGGACGGCAGGGCGCCCTGCCCCCCGGGTGGCCGCGTTCCGCCCCGTCGGCCGCCGCCCGACGGCGGGGTCGCGGGGCGGCTCGGCGTCGGCGTCCGCGACCCGCCCGTACGGCGGATCGTCCCCGTCGTGCCGCCGCGACGCTGCTGCTGGAGGTCGGTGATGATGCGTTCGGCATCGTCGGCCGACAGATTGCGCAACTCGACGACACGCGTGACGACGGAAGGAGAACGGACGTGTTCGAGCTGGCCGAGGATCGTCTCGACATGACCGAACAGGGTCGGATCGCCGGCGACGATGATCGAGTTGGTGTACTCGTCGGCTCCGATGATGACCTGCTTGGCCCGCCGGCCGCTGGACTGGGCCAGCTCGTTCTCGGCCTGGTTGACGATGCGCTCGACCTCGGTGGCCAGCCGGGCGGCGTCCTGCCCATGCGGCACTTCGATGACCCTGAAGGGCTCCTGCATCATCTCCTTGTTGTCGAAGCTCTTCACCAAGCTGCGGACGTGGTCCACCTGCCGCGGCGTGCCGCGGACGACCAGCTTCTTCGCATTGTCATTCGGGACGATTTGGGCCGCGGGGGTGGCGGGGGCCTGACCGCGCCGCCCGTCGCCGCCCTTGCTCTCGCCCTGGTCGAGGAACATGTTGATGAAGCTGACGATCTGCGACGGCGCGACGTTGTGGACCTCGATCTCGGCCACGTCGCGCTGGGCGAGCTTGTCGAGTTCCTCAATCTTCTTGAAGATCAGGTCGCGCTTGTCCACCGGTCCCCACACCACGATCGTGTTCGTCGCCGCGTCGGGGACGATGCGCACCTCGTTCGCACCGCCGGCCGCGGCCGCCGCGGGCCGCCCCGCGCGCCCCGCGCGCCCGCCCGCCCCGCCGCCGCCGCCGAAGATC
>JBFMAI010000002.1:0-39627 GCA_040755725.1 Planctomycetota bacterium
TGGCTCAATCGTTTTCGACGCCTGCTCATCCGCTGGGAGAAGAAAGTCGCTAACTACACCGCTATGCTACACTTGGTCTGCGCCTACATTACCTTCCGCGCCGCCGAGGTTATGGGATAGGCTCTTAGCACAAACTTTACAGCGGACATGGCGTTGTATAGGTCATCCTATATGCTCGGCGTAGTGGAACTGTGTATGCGGCCAATGCAGGGCAGGCGAAAGCGAACGGGGGGCGGGGAACCCGGAATAGGGAAGAGCGAACAGGGA
Organism: Planctomycetota bacterium; assembly: GCA_040755725.1. GTDB lineage: Bacteria > Planctomycetota > Phycisphaerae > UBA1845 > Fen-1342 > JBFMAI01. The sequence continues at coordinate 268 of JBFMAI010000002.1, forward strand.
ACGGGGAACGGGGAACAGTAGCGCGGCGGGAACCAGGGCATACAGGTGGATCGGCAAGCTAGTGTGGCACCGGCCAATGGCTGGTGAGGAGCGGCGCGGGCAGGATGCCCGCACCACCACCGGTGGGACGCCGGTGCCACCCAGAGAGCGGCGCGCGTTTACCGGCGGGATGCCGATGCTGCTCAACGGCCGGACAGAGCCCGGCCGGTACGGGTTCGTTCTCGGACCGGGGGCAGTAAACGAAGTAAGATTTTGTCCACGTATCCAATTGCCGCAGCTTGCCCAGTCGCCCAAGATTTACCAGCGTTGTAATAGGTAGGGGACCGGAAGCTTCGTCTGAGCGAGGTAGACGCCATGCGTGCCACCACCGTTTCTGCGGGGCGTGCGAATCTCTGGGCCTATATAGTGGTTCTACTACTTGCCGGGTGCGGTGGAAACCCGGACGTGCCGTCCGGCGTCCTGGACGTCGACGGACTCACCGGCGGTGGGGCGGGGTCCGGTAACGGCGGCGGCGCGGGCGGCGGGACGACCGTATCGGGCGACACCGTTGCGGGCGGACCGGTGGCGGTGCTCGAAGCGTCGGCGACGGTGGGCTTCGCCCCGCTGACGGTGCGCTTCAGCGCCACGGGCAGTCGGGCGGCGGCGGGCCGCCTCGCGGACTACGCCTGGGACTTCGGCGACGGGGAGACGGGCGACTCGGTGGAGGTGTTCCACACTTTCACGGAGCCGGGGTTGTACGCGGTCGAGTTGACGGTGTACGACGAGCGGGGCGCGTCGGGCCAGGTCGAGTCAGCCGTCGCCGTCTTGCCGCCGGTGGAGATCGCGTGCAGTCCGGCGGCCGCGCGGGGCGTCGCACCCTTGAGGGTGCAATTCGGCGTGACTACGATGCCGGGGGCGCTGCACGTGCCCGTCGACGTGCGGTATCATTGGGACTTTGGGGATGGTACGGCGGGGCAGGGGCCGAACGTCGTGCGGGTGTACGAACGACCGGGCCGGTATACGGTGACCCTGGCGTTGGTGGTCGGGGTGCTGACGCTGCGTGGTGACCAGATGGTGGTCACGGTCGATGATCCGGCGGTGGTCGAGAACCGGCCGCCGGTGGCGGATGCGGGGCCCGACCAAGTTGTACTGGACGCCAACGGCGACGGCGTCGAGGTCGTCCGGCTGGACGGCAGCGGCAGCCACGACCCGGACGGGGAGATTGTCTGGTATTGCTGGTCGCGGACGACGGGCCCGGAGGGGCCGGGGATCCTCGCCGAGGGTACGAAGCCGACGGCGGATGTGTCGCTGGCGGTCGGGCAGCACGAGACCACGCTGACGGTGACGGACGACCGGCAGGCCACCGGCCAGGACGCGGTGCGCGTGGCGGTGGTCGCGCGGGCGGCGCTCGCGGTGACGCCGAATGCGAGTTTCACCAGTGCGGGCGAGGTCGGCGGATCGTTCGCGCCGGGGCAGATGATGTACACGTTGCGCAACGCCGGGCAGCAGGCGCTCGAGTGGTCGGCGAGCACTGGGCAGGGGTGGCTGGCGGTGTCGCCGAGCAAGGGGTCGCTGGCGGGCGGTAAGTCGGTTGAGGTGAAGGCGACGATCCAGGTGGCTCCGGCCGCGTTGGGGGCGGGGGTGCATCGCGACACGCTGACGTTCACCAATCGGACTAACGACGTCGGAACGACGACGCGAGCGGTCGAGCTGACGGTGACGGACCCGGCGCTGCCGCTGATCGCGGGTCGGGTGGTGGAGAACGGCGGCGCGGGCGTGGGCGACGTCGTGCTCGATGGTCTGCCGGATGATCCGAAGACCGACGGCGAGGGCTACTACCTGGCGAGCGTGCCGCTGGGCTGGAGCGGAACGGTGACGCCGACGAAGGCGGGCTATACGTTCGACCCGGAGAACCGGGAGTATAGCAATGTGACTGCCGACCAGCCGGACCAGAACTACGTCGCGACGACTGCCGGAATGCTGACGGTCACGCCGGTCGAAGGCTTCAACAGCAGCGGGCACGAAGGCGGCCCGTTCAGTCCGGCCAGCAAGGTCTATACGCTCGAAAACACCGGTGACGCCGCGCTGGACTGGGCGGCGGGCTCGGCTGCCCCGTGGCTGACGGTCGCGCCGGCATCGGGCCACCTGGCGCCCGGGGCGACGGTGGACGTGCTGGTGACGATCAACGCCAACGCGAGCAGCCTGGCGGCCGGGACGTACGATGCTGTGATTGTCTTCGGCAACCCACCCAGTGGCGCACCCGACATCACGCGGGACGTCCGGTTGACGGTGTCGGTGGCGCTGATCTACACGCGGGGCGGGAACATCTCGTATGGTTGGGCCGGAACGGCCGCCAACGACGCCTCGGCCGGCAATGTGGCTTGGGTCAACCCGCACCGGGCGACGCATTCCGACAACCAATACGCCGCGGCCACGTTCAGCGGCAACGAGTCGCACTACCTGGTCTTCAGCGGGTTCGAACTGTCACGCGACATTCCGGGCGATGCGGATATCACCGGCATGGAGTTCCACATCGAGGGCAAGACGACGACCACTGCGCCGGTGTGCTGCGAGGCGGCGATCGTCAAGGGTGGGGTTATCTCCGCGACGAACTTGGCGAACAACGAGATTGTGGGCGTGTACGAATACCGCGGCTTGTACTACGGTGATGACGGCGAACGGTGGGGCGAGTCATGGACCGCGGCCGACATCAAGCGCAGCGACTTCGGCCTCGCGATCCGGGTGCGGAGCACGGGTAACGAGACGGTCGAGATCGACTCGTGCCGCGTGCTGGTGCACTGGGCGAAGCCGCCGACCGCCGCGGTCACGCTTTCGCACGCCCCGACGCCCATGGCGCCCTGCGCCATCCACGCCAACGTGCTCGATGCGACGATCGGCGACAGCACCTGGGAGAAGGTGGGCGTGCACTGGCGAATCTCCGGCCCGCCGGGCTGGACGATGCCTGCCACCGACCCCCGACCGGGATCGTGGGGGAGCAGCCGGCCGCGCGACTGCGCGACGGACATGTGGGGTTACAACACGGCGATCTACGCCGACGTGCCGGGGACGTACACGATATCCGCAACCTTGTACCTCGAGGACGGAACGACCGTCTCCGACAGCCGGGAGGTGATCGTCGCGGCGAACACGCGTGCCGTGCGCTACCTGAAGGCGGGCGGCAGCGACGCCGCCGATGGCACGAGCTGGGCGAATGCCTGGGCGACGTGGGAGCACGCTATCAGCCGGCTCACCGACGACATGGAGCTGGTCGTACGCGATGACGACGTGTGGCACGTCACCAGTGCGCTCAGCAACCGCGTCATCAGGGACCGGACGAACCTGGTGGTCCGCCGCAGCGGCACGGGGGCGGCCAAGCCGGTGATCGAGGCGACCGCGGCGGTCCCGGTGTTCGCGCTGCTGCGTCTGACGGATTGCGTCCTGGACGGCCTGGACATCCGCGGGATCGCCACGCCGCAGTGCGGCGTGCTCGGGGCCGAGGGCGATGTGCGGCGGCTGACGTTTGCCCACGTGGCTGGCAGCCAGGGGCACAATTCGTTCTGGGAAAAGAACTCCGGTTACTACAACCGCGAGTTCCTGGCGTACAACTGCACCTTCAAAGATATCAAGAGGTATGCGTTTTATCTCGAAGGCATGATGGACCGCGACATCGTATTCATCGGCTGCGCCTTGGCAAGCAGCACGGCGAATCCGCCCACGGGGGAGGGGCTGCTGCGCGTCGGCACGCATTACGGCACCAACGTCGCGGTCGGCCACAGTGTCAACGTGCTGTGGTGCGATTTCGAGGACCATGCCAGCGTCAACGGCGTGCGCCATGCCGCCCTGCGGTCGGCGGCGTCGTTTACGCACGCCTACCAGTGCCGGTTCAATGCGGTATTCGGCGTGGGCGAAACGGCGAACGACACGAGCGTAAACCTGCAGTATGTCAAGCGCTATGACGGGCTCTGGACGCGGGCCGGGGCCATGGAACCGGGCCTGGCCGAGCGCCTCTACGGGTTAATGGTCTGCAATTCGGTGTTTCTGTACTCCCCGACGCAATCGGGCAGCAGTCTGAATGCGAACAAGCATGGCTACTACGCGCGCAGCGCCTACGTGAACAATCTGTTTCTGATCGAAACGCCCGGCTCGGCGTGGAACATACTTTTCTCGCGCATCTCACAGACGGACGGCAGTCGCGCGCGATTTCGGGACATCGTGCTGGTCAACAACGCGCTGGTCACGCCCGATCCGACCGCCTCGAACGACCAGGTCGGGATTTACGAGGACTCGCCGGTCGCGACGGTGTTCGAGCGCGGCGGACGGTTGGAGAACAACCTGGTTCCGGGCTGCATGAGTGGCCACGGCCGCTGGTTCATTCAGCAGACGTGGTACCTCAGCGCGGCCGCCGTCAATGCCCTGCCCTTCGTTGCGGGCGAGGACGTGGTCCCACTGGTGACGGCCGACCTCCCGAGCGCGGGGAACTACGCTCCGCAGCCGGGGCTCTTCCCGCTATACCAGTCGAATGCCAAGCCCGAACCCGGCGTGTGGGTGGACTATACCGGCGCGCTACGCGACCATCAGGTGCCGTGCTGGCAGGCCGGGCCGACGGGCGCGTGACGCCGGAGAGTTGACGCTGCTGAGTCACCTCTCAGCACGAGAGGTCACTGCACGCCGTTGCCGACGTCGTCGATGCGCGTCAACGGACCTTCCCACATGCCTTGTCTCGATTCGTGGGCGTCGACCGGGTACCCCCACTGCGCTCAAGCAGGTGGCACTGTGGCTAACCCGGACGCTAAGACGATGGGGTTTTGGAAATCCACTTCGTGACCGCCGCAGGCGCGCTGTCGTTGTACAAAGCAACGAAATCCGCGGTCGGTTTGCCCGGACCGGCTGACGCGGGCGGCACAAGGGCCAAGCGGCGAGGCAACTTCCACACTCGATAGACGCGGTACCCATACTCTTCAAGCACGTCGAGAACGCCCCCGGTATGCAGGTGATGCTCAAACACCCACGCGGCCACGGTGCCAGTGCGAAGGAGGCGACTTGCACCCATGAACACTTCTGCCTCATGGGCCTCGACGTCGATCTTGCAAACCGCCACGTGCGTCACGCCGGACCGCGCCAGCAAGCCGTCCAAGGTCGTACTCTCGACGAGCACACCCCGCCGACTTGCCGTTGGCAGCACACGCGCATGGCCTTCTTGCCTGTCATCAATGGCCATGCCCACCATGCCGTCGTGGCTGCTGACCGCTGTCTCCCATACGTGGACGTTTCGAAACCCATTCGCGGCAATGTTCGTGCGCAGCTTTGCCGCGTGCGCTGGCATCGGTTCCACGCTGATTACGCGCCCGCGGGGTCCAACGGCACCCGCCAGCGCGAGCGTCATCACTCCAATATTCGCGCCGATGCTGACCGCCACCTCCCCCGGTCGGCATAGAGTACGCAACAAAGAAACGACCCAGGGGTCAAAGTCTCCGAGCCAGAATAGTGATCGGCTGATGTAATCCGATCGGCCGCTGTAGTATGCAACAATCTGATCGCCCGAACGCGAACTAATCCCGCCCCACGCGGGTGGGATGGCCGGCAGCCAGCGTAGGAGAGATACCCTTGGACTGTTAAACGGCCAACGTACGGTAGCCGAACGCAGGAGGCGCATTACAATCGACCGCCGCCCTCCGCTCGGCTCAGTCGCTTGTGCTAGTTGGCGATCCTTCATGCAACATCACCTCGGGTGTTCGTCGTAGCCCACAACACGACAGCGTGTGCGATAGTCGACTAAGTACCGTCGAACAGAATGCGCCTCTGCAGCTCGGGATAATAGGCTGCCAAATCCTCTTTTGACCGCGCAAGGACGTCTCCAGATGCGCGCACCGCGATCACGATCCCACGGGCACGCGGCACGCGCCAGTCGTGATAGTAGAGATCCTTGACAAGTTCTATAACCAGGCGCCGACACAGCAAGAGGAGCAGCCGGCGCCGCGACCGACGGATATCGGTGCTATACAGGACGTGTAGCGCGACCGGGTTCATCGCGCCGAGCGCAGTGACGACGTATTGTGGAAGGCGCGCACCGCCCACCGCCAGGTGATGGACCTTCGCATCAAGGCAATGCAGCAGCACGCCATGCCGTCAGAGCCGATACGTTAGATCCGTGTCCTCACCCGATGCATAGCGCTTGAGCAATGGGCAAAACTGCTCCCGGTCCAGCAGCGTGCGCCGCACGACCAGACCGCCACCCGGCAGGGCCTTGCGGACCGCCACATTCAACTGCGCCACGGCGGGCGGCAGTTGGCGGACGGGAAAATCAGCGTCATAGGGCACAAAGAGGTCGTCGCAGCTCAGCACCTTGCGCACGAGCTGGGCCAGAGCGAAACGCGGCTTGTTCTTGCCCGCGAGCGCGTCTTCACGTGCGCCTGCCTGCGCGAAGATGGAGTCGGGCGGGGGCGGGGCGAAGATCATGTGCACGGCCGCGACTTCCCGATCCCGATCGGCTTCGAAGACGCGCCGAACATGCTCCATCGCATCGGGATAGAGCAGGCAGTCATCGTCCGTGAACAGGACCAGGTCGCCCGTCGCCAGCGCGATCCCCTGGTTTCGCTGCGTGGCGGACGACGCCTCCTCCGCTGCCACATACGTCCACGCGATCGCCGGGTGCCGTGGGCGGAGGTCGCGCCACACGACCTCGCGCGTGCCCTGCCAGTCAACGCTCGCGTCCACGACGATGATCTCCTTCGGTGGCACGGACTGCTCGGCCGCCAGCCGAAGGCACTCCGGCAGGACGGCGGCGCGGTTGTAGGTGGCAACCACCAACGACCACGTCAGCAGTTGCGCGTGTGTCTCGAGCGCCGAAGAATTGGATTCCAGCGTCGCGGAGCTCATATTGCTCGTCCTTCCCTCTTAGCCCCGGACCGCTGCGGCAATCGCCCGTTGCAGAGACACGGCCCCCATCCGGGCGTCAAAGCGACGGCGGGCGGCCTGGCGCGCAGCCCCGCCCATTCTGCGGCGCAGCCCATCGTCTTCAGTAAGTTCTCTTATGGCATTCACAGCAGCCAACAAATCACTTGGCCCAACAAGCACACCATCTCGCCCGTCCGTCACCACTTCACCCACTCCCCCGATCCGCGGCCCCACGACCGGCAGTCCCGTCGCCATCGCCTCCATGAACACGACCCCCAGCGCTTCCTCCCGGCTGATCAGCGCGAACAGGTCCGCCTCGGCCAGCAGCGCCCGCACGCCCTCCTCCGGCAGCGAACCGGCCAGCCGCACGTGCGCCCCCAGCTCCAGCGCGCCGATCAGCGCCTCCAGTTCCGGCCGGGCGGGCCCCTCGCCCGCGATGGTCAGCGACACGGCGTGTCCGCGGCTTCGCAGCTCGTGCACCGCCCGGATCAGCGTGTCGAACCCCTTGTTCACGTGCAGCCGGCCCACGCTCGCGATGCGGAATGTGCCGTCCGCCGCCGGCCGCCGCTCGGGCAGCGTCCACACCCGTGTGTCCACGCCGACCGTGGCTCGGACGACGCGCTCCGGGCCGAGCTGCGGGAACCGCGCCAGGATCTCCTGCCGCAGCCACTCCGCGTGCGTCACGACCAGCGCCGCCTCGCCGAACTTCCGCGCCAGCGCGCCGCCCCACTCGTCCAGTCGGGCGTTGACGACCAGCGAGTAGCGCACCTCGGCGAGCCGCCGCGCCATCATGCACAGAATCGCCGAGTTCTTCGCGCTCTGCGCATGCACGTGGTCGATCCTGCGCCGCCGCAACGCGCGCGCCAGCACGATGGCCGGCAGCACCAGCGGCAGCGCCCGCCGCCACGCCGGTCCCGGCGTCACGGGGAGCGTGAGCCCCAGGCCGATGCAGCGCAGCAGGCCCACGGGCCGCGTGCAAAGCGCCCACAGCAGCGCCACGACCACCGCGAGCCACGGCCGCGGCCACAGGTACGTCGTCTCCGCTTCCGCCGCCGCGGCGAACGCGTGCCGCGCCCGGTCGCGCTCGGGCGGCCGGCGCGTCGAGAAGATCGTGATCTCGACGCCCAGCTCGCGCAGATGTGCGATCTCCCGCCACATCCAGATGTGCGTCTGGCCGGGGAATTCCGGGATGAGGTAGCCGACTTTCACGCCTTGGCCGACGTGGGCGCGTTATCAAGTTTCGGCGCTGCGCTGGGCCGGGGCGCCGGCCGGCCCAGCGCCCTCCGAAAGACGCCCAGCCCTTCGGCGCGCAGCCGGAATACACGCCGGTGCAGCGGCTCGATCACGCGCGTGGCGGCAAACCAGAGCCGGCGGCGCAGCGAGGCGGCCGCGCCCTGCGCCTGCCAGCGCTCGAAGGCCGCGCGGACCGGACCGTCCAGTACCGCGATCCACTGCCGGGCGACAGCCTCCTCGTCGTGCGCGGGCGCCTTGGCCCGGCCCGCGGCGATGACCGCCCGGTACAGCTCCGGCTGCGCCGTCAGCCGGCGGACCGTATCGATCGCCTCGTCCGGCGTCCCGACTTCGAAGTAGTCGACACCCGGCACGCCCCAGTACCGGTACGCCGGCTCTTGGCCGAGTAGCGCCGGGCAGCCGGTCAGCCAAGCCTGGGCGAGCTTCGTCGCCGGCTTGGTCGCGAGCAAGTACGGTCGCAGATCGCGCACCGCCAGGCACAGGTCCACGTCGTGGTAGTCGTGCCACTGCTCCGGCTGCTCGCGCAGGACGAACTCCACCCCGAGCCGGCGGAGATCGGCGGTAAAAGACGGTTCGCGGAACGCCCGGGCCAGGTTGCCCGGGTAGCTGAAGTAGGCGATCCGCTCGATCCGCGCGCCGCGGGCCGGGTCGCGCGGCCGCAGGCCGGGCTGCGGCCAGTGGTCGAGCAGGGCCGCGTTGCGCCGTCGCAGCATCGCCGGGCTCTGCACTTGGTGGAAATCGCCCCACAGCAGGTCGCGCCGGTCCGCGTCGGCCACGACGATGAACGCCTGCGCGGCGCCCGGGTAGCGCAGCAGTTGTTCGCTCGTGCAGACGTTGATCTGCCCCGGCACGAGCCGGTCCGTGATCCGCACGGCGCACCCCCGGGCCCGCAGCCGCAGGTACGTCGACACGATCCACGTGTTCTCGATCAGGTGCAGCCGCGCGACCGGCACGGCCCCGAGGTCGAGCAGGCTGTCCGGTTGCACGAGCTCTGGCCAGCGGCGGCGCAGATCATGTGCGACGAAATAGATGAGGCGTGTAAGCTCGTTTGACGGCATCGGTGGCCCAGCCGCGCGTTCAACCTTGGCCATCTTCGCGTCCTGTCGCAGAAGGCGGGGTCTTGCGTGCCAACGCCCAGACCTGCACCGGAAAGTCACGTTCGTTGCGCCGTGAGTGCCGCCAGGGCTGATAGATCTGCCAGCGCCTCAGATTAGCCATCACACAGGCACGGTTGCCCCACGATCCGGACTGGATCGCGAGCAGGTCCCAGCCCGCTTCCGCGAGCAGGTACCGCAAGCCCGTTTCCGTCCAGCGCGAGCAGTCATACGGGCACTCGTGCCGCTTGATCAGAAAGGGGACGGTGACGAGGAAGTGACCACCTGGACGGAGCATCTGATACACGTGCCGGGCGGCGCGGTACGGCCACAGCAGGTGCTCGAACACCTGTTCCGCGATGATCAGGTCAAACTGCTCGGCCAGCGTGGCGGCGCAGATGTCGAAGTCCGGGTAGTGCACGCTCCGGTGCGAGCGAAACCGCAGTAGCTGCCGCCAGCGGTCGCCGGAAATCTCAAGAACATCGCGTGTCTCTGGGGCCAGCGCCGCCACCAGCAGCCGCGTGCTCTCGTTCATGACGATGCGTTGCCATTGATCCATCTCCCCGCCCGTGCCCAGGATGGATCGTACGACCCGGACCAGCGCGGCGCCGCCCGGCCACGCCTGCATTCGGCGCGCAATGCGGGACCGTAGCGGCAGCATCGGGTAATCCGGTCGGGCGACAGCAACAGCGTTGCGTTCAGCCATGGACGGTTCCGGGCGGGCTGCGCCGGTGCCAGGACGCCGCGGACGCGCGTACGCCGAGTGCTTGATGCACGTCGGCGATCCGGCGCGCCTTGCGCGCCCATGTGAATTCCGCGGCTACCCGCGCCGCGCACGCCCGCGACATCGCGTCCAGCCGCTCCGGCCCGGCCAGCAGGTCCTCCAGCGCGCTGCGCAGCGCGCTCACGCGCGCCGCCCGGTCCCCGACCGGCAGCGCCACGCCCGTGTCCGGCGTGATCAGCTCCGCCGGCCCGCCGCGGTCGAGCACGACCGCCGGCAGGCCGCATGCCATCGCCTCCAGCACCACGCCCCCGCCGAACTCCCGCAGGCTGGGGAACGCGAACACCGACGCCGCCCGGAAGTGCTCCACGACGTCCGCCTGCGGCAGCCGCCCGGTGAAGCACACGTGCCGCGCGATCCCGAGCCGCGCCGTCTGCGCGTGCAGCGCCGGGCGCTGCGGCCCGTCGCCGACGATGAACAGCTCAGCCGTGCTCCGCAGCCGCGGGCTGCTCGCGAACGCGTCCAGCACGACGTCCGCCCCCTTGTACGGCACCAGCCGCCCGGCGAACAGGATCCGCGGCGGGTGGATGCGGCCCGGCGGCCTGCGTCCCGCCGCGCTGAAGCGCTCCGGGTCGATCCCGTTCTCCGGCAGGTACACGGCCTTCCGCCGGATGGCCGGCGGCAGCGCGGACAGCGTATACCGCGACCCGCACAGCACCGCGGCGGCGCGCTGGTAAGTCTGCCGCACATACGGCAGCACACGGTAGGCTTCGCGGAAGTAGCTGAGGAACTCCAGCTCGGCCAGGCGCGTGCGCGTCGCGCCCCGCGGCCAGGGCAGCCCGCCGTTGAGCGGACCGAGGATGAAAGGGACCTCCGTCCACGATGCCAGCGGGCTGGCATAGGTCGGGCTCAGCGGGGTGACCCGGTGCACGAGGTCGTATTCTCCCGCCTTCAGCGCCCGCCCGAACCGCCGCCAGACCAGGTGCTCAAAGTACAGGTACGGCCCCCACATGAGGGCCTGCTTCGTCGTCCAGCCCAGCCCCCGCCCCAGCGTGAGCAGCTCGGCCAGCCGGTACGCCGGCGCGGCCAGCCGGTCGGAGTCGACGAACGCCACCTTTTCCGGCGGCGCCGGATGCCGCAACAGCGCCGCCTGGTTGCGCACGTGCGTGACTAGCGTGATGTCGGCCACGTCGCGCAGCGCGTTGAAAAAGTTGAACCCGACCAGCGGCACGGAGGGCCATTCGGGGTTACACGCCTCGGCGATCAGCAGTACCCGCATCACGCATGCGCCTTCGTTGTTCTGAGCGTTCCCATAGTGAACAGCGCGCCGCGCTCGTGTTGCCCAGGCGTTGCCCGTAGAGCGGACCAGATTGGTCGGGATGAGGTACTCAGGATAGCCCGAAGCGCGGCATTTCCTTATGGTAGACCGCCACATAGTCACTCACCCGCGTCGGCACTGCGCACGCGAACGCGCGGCGAAGTTCGTACCGGGTAAGGTGTGTGACTATCGCGAAGATCTCGTAGCCTGTGGACGACAGCGCGTGCGCAACGGGGGAACCCGCCTCGAGCGTCGCATGATGTTCGAACACGACCGCGCGCGGTCGATGCGATACCAGAACGTCATGCAGTGCGGGAACTACGCGAATCTCGTGTCCCTCGACATCGACCTTGATCAGGTTTACACGAGTCGTGGACGTGGCCTCCAGGCAACGGGTCGGCGTGTACGTTTCGACGCAGAGTACGCACTCTCCGTTGCCAGCGGTCTCCTCGAGGTGGCTCCCACCTAGATTTCGCGCATTCACCACAAGGTGAGCAATACCCGGCGAGTCCGAGACGGCCACCTGCAGCGCAACGCCACGGCCGGGAAACCGGGCGAGGTTGGACTCGAGCAGAGCGTAGCATGCGGGCAGCGGCTCGATCGCTACAACGCGCGAATCCGGCACGCGTGCCAGAAAGCAGCAACTGACATAGCCAATGTTGGCCCCGATATCGAGCAGCGTATCTCCCACCTGCGCGAAGCGACAGAGCACCTCGACAACGGTGCGATCGAACTGCCCGGTCAGGAGGATATGACGCCCGATCAGGTCGTTCGGATAGACATCGATTCGGAATCCCTCAAGCGCCGTCGTCGTGAGCGGCTCCGAACCCAGGTCCAGCTTACCCAGCCACGTGCGGGTCAGTATGCGGCCGTGCCCACGGCGGAAAGGATAAACCCGTGTGAAGAACTGGCGCGCGATCAATGCCTGCCACGATCTCATCCCGGTCTCCATTACGGGAGCATGGAATCATGCGCGCGACCCAGCAGCCCACGATTGGCAGCGGGGGCCAGTCCGGATTGCAGGCCTCGGCGATGAGCAGGACGCGCGGACGACTGTCTGCTTGTGAAGCGTTCACCACGAGCGGGCCGGATCGGTAGCCGCGCCAGCGCCGAAACGGCGGGCGGCTGGACAAGAGCGGTCAGCGTGACGGACCACGGTGGCAATGCGAAACCAAGCCGGCGGGCAGCGGCGGGGGGTGACGCGTCCGAAGCTGTTCGTCGTACAATTGCGTCACGCGGCGCTTGCCGCGCAGCAGGGCGGCGCGTTCGTAGCGGCGTAGAAAGCGGCGGAACGCCGGGTCGGCGTAGCGCGGCGCGCCGCTCAGCAGCGCCCGCACGTACCCCGTGAGGATGCCCAGCCCGCCGAGCACGTACGGCCGCTCGGCCATGCGGTACAGCGCCACAGCCAGCACGTAGTACCAGGCCGAGCCCATGAACCACTTGCCGCGTCCCCACCGCTGGCGGCCGCGCCAAAGGCCTCCCACGCTGGAGCCCATCGGGCGCAGGTGTACGATCCGCAGCTCCGGATCGTCGACGGAACGGGCCATCCAGCCGGTCATGCGGCAGCGATGCCCGTCGATGCCATCCCAGCAACCGCCCGGCACAAAGCCGCCGATGTCGCGGAAGCAGGCCACGCGGTAGAACTTGGCCGCGCCGATCGCGTTCTCATCCCCCATCCGCTCGGGCACCAGCCGCCCATCCGGCCGGCGGAGCCAGACCTTGCCGGAGAAGTTACCGAGGCGCGGCTCACGCTCCATCTGGGCGAGCACGCGGGCGAAGTAGCCCGGTGGCAGCTCCAGGTCGCCGTCCAGTTTGCACACGTACTCGAACGCGTCCGCGTCGCACAGCGCCAGCCCCTCGTGGAACGCCTCGACCACGCCCCCGCCGACCCGCCGCTCGCCGCGCCGGGGCCGCCGGTGCAGGCGGATCCAGGCGTGCGTCGCGGCCGCCCGCGCCGCGATCGCCGGCGTCTCGTCCGTCGAGCCGTCGTCCACGATCAGCCACAGCGTCGGCCGGACAGTCTGGGCGACGACCGAGTCGATCGTGCGCTTGAGGAACGCTGCCTCGTCCCGCACGGGCGAGATCACCAAGAAGCGGCGCCGCAGGTCCACTGGTGCGTTGTCTGTTCGAGCCACGGTCGCCAGGACAGCCGACAAGTTACAAGCGCACCGCGGTCAGCGAGGGTGGCAACCTGGGTTTGGCCGGCAGCGCTCGCCCAAGACAGCGCGCTGCAGCGTGTTTCCGGAAGAGTGCCGCCGCTCCCACGGGCAAGCCGTCGTATCGGCATTGCCTCAGTGCGGAGGACTCAGCGCGCGACCGCCCGCCCGGGCCACCCGGAGAGTTCCGGAGCAGTGCCCGGCTGACTCGTCGCGCTGTGCCGCTGGAACGCATCGCAGAGCCGCGTGATGTTCACCTCGCGTTCAAACTCCGCTCGCACCCACTCGCGACCGCGGGTGCCGAGCGATTGCAGCAGCGTGCGGTCGTCGTAAAGGCGGCGCAGCTCGGCCGCGACGGCGGCGAAATCGCCGGGCGGCGTGAGCAGGCCGGTGTCGTCGTGGCGGACGAGTTCGCGGATTGCCGGCAGGTCGCCGGTGAGCACCGGGATGCCCGCGGCCAGCGCCTCCATGAGTACGACCGGAATGCTGTCGCGGTCGCCGGAATCATCGACACGGCAAGGCAGCACGAACACATCGGCGGCGCGGATCGCGGCCTGCACGGCGGCGTGCGGTTGCGGACCGTCAAACAGCACATGGGCCTGAATCTGCAGCTCCGCCGCCAGACGGCGCAGCGCCGCTTCTTCCGGCCCGCCGCCGATGATGCGGCAGCTCAGCTCGCAACCCGCGGCGACAAGCTGCGCGACCGCGCGGAGCAGCACGTCGAAGCCCTTCTTCGGTACGAGGCGGCCGACGCCGAGGATGCGAAGCTGCGGCCGGGTGCCGGGTCTAACGGCTTCGGGTGGCACCGCCACGCCACAGCGGACGAGCGGCAGGCGCTCATCCGGCAACTCCGGCGCGCACTCCCGATAGAAAGCCCGGTGCCACTGGCTGATGCAGGCGACGAAGCGGGCGCGGCGCAACTTCACCCCCAGCAAAGCCCGGCGCTGAAAGAGATCGTTCGCGTGCCCGGTGAAGCTGAACCCGATCCGCAGTTGGCGGGCCGCGATCAGAGCGAGGGTAGTCGGAACGTGCGCGAAGTGAGCGTGGATGTGCCGGACCCCAAGCGGTCGGATCCGATGGGCCAACGCCAAGGCGGCCAGGCTCTGCCAGCAGAGCTTGGGCCGGTCTACCAGGCGCAGGTCGCGCGCCGACAGCGCGGCCGCGAGCCCCCAGGCCAACGTGCCCAACGCGCGCGCCGGGTGGGCGTGGCACTCCGCCAGCATGTCCCGCACCAGCCGCACCGGTCCCGACCCGTACACGGGGATGACCGCGGCGGCGAGTCGCGCCAGGTCCGGTTCGGCAAAGTCCCGCGCCGGTGGTCGAACCGACGCCACGTGCACCTTCAGGCCGCGCGCCCGCAGGCGCCGGATCTCGTTGTAGACGAAGGTCTCGGACAGGGCGGGAACGACCGGGGCGAGGTAGAGGCAAGCGCTCGCGACCGAGCGGAGCTCTGCCGGCGCAGGCTCCGCAGACGGGGCGAGCGCCGGCGACGCGCCCTTATACTCGATGATTCCCGCCGGCCGCCGCCGGGCCGCGCAGCCCAGCCATTTCGCTGCCCCGGTCAGCTCGCCGAACTTGCTCAGCAGCGTGAAGAACGCGTAGATCGCCGCCCCGCGCGGCCGCTGCCCCGCCCGAACTTGGCGGCAGTATAGCCGGCCGAACTGCACCGCGTACAGCAGCCCCACCGCGGCGCTGACCAGCGGCAGCCGCACCACCGCCGCGGCGAGCGCCGCCGCGGGCAGCACCAGCCCCCAGAGCGCCAGCGACCCGAGCCGCCGCAGATGCACGCGGTCGCGCTGCGTCCAGCACGCGTCGGCCAGCCCATACCCCGAGCGCATCGCGCGGCGCCACCACTGGCCGAACGAGTGCATCGCCGCGTCGTGGCTCGCCATCGGTGCGTCGATCCGCACGATCTGCAGCCCGCAGCGGCGCAGCCGCCAGCACAGCTCCGGCTCTTCCCCGGCGACAAGCCGCGGGTCAAACAGCCCCGCCCGCCGCAGCGCGGCCACGCGCAGCAGCGCCACGCCCCCGCAGGCGGCGATCACGCCGACCGGGCGCGTCCACTCCAGGTCGCACAGCCAATTGTAGACCGAGAAGTCGGGGTCCTTCTCACGCAGATGCCCGACGACCACCGCCACCTCCGGGCGCGCGTCGAGCGTCTGCCCGCCGGCGGCCAGCCAGCCCGGGCGCAGCTCGCAGTCACCGTCGACGAACTGGACGAACTCGAGCTGCGGGTCGAGCGCCAGCAGGCGCTCAAGACCGGCGTTGCGGGCGCGGGCGGCGGTGAACGGGAGCGCGGCGTCGAGCTCCACCACCTCCACCCCGAGGCCGCGGGCGAGCGCGACACTGCCGTCGGTCGAGCGGCTGTCCACGTAGACCACGTAACGCGCCTGGCCAACGACGGAACTGAGGCACCGGGCGAGGCGCTCGCCTTCGTTGCGGCCGATCACGACGATGCCCACCCGCGCGGCAGCGGCGTGCGCGACCGGCCTATTCGCGGGCGGGGATGCTGGTGGTGGGACGACGAAGTCCATTGGGGAGCAGCGCGGGCGCCGTCTGCCGGTGCCCAGGGTGCCGCGACCCGGAGTCTGGGGCGCCGGCGGCGGGACGGCCCCGTGGGGCAGCGCGGCGCAAACGGCCCCGGCCCCCGCGGCGCTCAGGCCGAGCAGGCCGGGCGCTCAGCCCCAGCAGGCTGGGGACGCAGCGCGAGTAGGCCAGGGAAGGGCGGACGGGGAGGAGTTCTGAATAGCGAATAGCGAATAGCGAGTTGAAGAGCGAATACAGCATAGAGAATACAGGACACCGAATAGCGAATAGCGAGTGAAGGCGGGGGTCAAGGGGACGAGGGGCCGAGGGATGAATAGCGAATAGCGAATAGCGAGTGGGGAACGGGGAGCAGACCAGGGATTCAGGGATCGAGGGATTAGGGGATTGAGGGGAAACCGCAGAGGCAACGGGGAACAGAGAAGGCGGCACAAAAGCCTGACCCGAAGGCGACAGAGTTCGCGCGAGGGCGACAGAGTCCGCGACGCGGGCGCGGGTGGGACGCCGCGGGGCGGAACGTGTGTTATTCATCGGGGTGGCTGGGCGATGCCGTGTGTCGCCTGCCCGATGTTGACACTTGCCCGGAGGAGTCGCCGTGGCCATTCATTACGCCCTGTTCCGCAACAAGCTCAGCAGCCGCCCCGACGCTCACGCCGGCGTCGTCCAGCTCACCGGCTCCGCCGGGCTGGAGGATATCGTCCGCCGGATGCTCGAACGCGGCTCGACCGTGACGCGGACCGACATTCTGGCGGTCCTCGAGGACGCGATCGCCGCGACCGAGGCGCTGCTGCTCGACGGGCGGCGGGTGAACTTCGGCGGGCTGGTGGAGCTGTTCCCGCGGGTGCGCGGCATCTTTGACGGGGCGGCCGACGGGTACGACCCCAAGCGGCACCGCGTGGACGTCGCGGCCCGCGTGGGCAGCCGCGTGCGCAAGGGCGTCCGCGAGAACGCCCGCGTGATCAAGGACGATGCGATCCAGCCGGCGCCGCTGCTGCTGGAGCTGCGCGACATCGCCAGCGACACGATCAACAAGCTGCTGACGCCGGAGAACATCGGCCAGCTCACCGGCAGCCGGCTGAAGTACGACCCGGGCGAGGCGGACGAGGGGGTGTACTGCGTGGCGGTGAGCACGCAGGCGGCGACGAAGGTGACGACGATCCAGAAGAACATGCCGTCGCAGGTGGTGTTTCTGGTGCCGGCGTTGGCGGCGGGTTGGTACTGGCTGGAGGTGCGCAACCGGCAAAAGGGTACGCAGCAGCTCCGCATGGGCCGGCTGCCGGCGCAGCTCCAGGTCGGCGTGGCCCCGGGCGAGTTCTAACAGCGTTCCCACGTTCCCACCTTCCTCCCGGCGCGCCGGGATTCCCACGCTACGTGGGAGGGGTTGGGGGGGGTCGGTGCGCCCCGCCGCTCCCACGTGCCCACGTCGGCGGCGCCGGCCGCGCCCACGCGTGTCGTCCTTGTCAGGGGGTTGGGGCTGGACTCGGGTCTGCTTGGGGGTCGCCATTTCTTACCCCGTTGGGCGCGAAGTCGAGCGCCCGGGATTGTTGCGGGCGTCCGGGCGGTGGGTTCGCAGAAGAGCCGCGAGGTCGCCCAGCAACAGGTCCCGTGCGAAGCGCGGCGGGTCGTGCGGCAAAGGCTGGTGGGGGCGCAAGAGCTTGCGCACCGGCCGCACCAGTCGCCCGAACAGCCAGAGCAGATCGGCGGCGAGCCAGCCGGCCAGGCCATAGTGCTTGCGGAAGAAGCGCCGCCGCGCGTCGAACCAGTAGCGCGGTCGGGGGCGGTCCGCCGCGCGGATGCCTGTCGCCGCTGCCTCGAGGTGGACGATACGCGCCTCCGGCACATGCCAGACCTCCCAACCGGCCCGCCGGGCCCGCAGGCAGAAGTCGACCTCCTCGAAGTACAGGAAGAACCCCTCGTCCAGGAGGCCGACTTGCGCGAAGACCTTGCGGCGGACCATGAAGGCCGCCCCGGAGACCCAGTCGCACCGGTGGGCGACCTGGCGCGGCGCGGTGGAGGTGACGACCTGCGGCCAGAGTGGCGCCAGCGAGTACAGTCGCGCCGCGCGGAGAAACTCCGTCAGGGGCGACGGGACGGCGTGCGCCGACGCTTGCGCCTGCCCGGTCGGCCCCTCGAGGCGGGCGCCGGCGATGCCCGCCGCGGGGTGGGCGTCGAGGAAGTCTGCCAAGGTGGCGACAGCGTCCGGCGCAACGCGCGTGTCCGGGTTGAGCAGCAGCACGTACCGCGCCGGCGCCGCGTCGCCGAGCACGCGCCGCAGGCCGACGTTATTGCCGAAGGCGAAGCCGCCGTTGCGCTCCGCGCCGTGCCACTCGGCGCGCAGCGCCGGGCGGCACGCCGCCACCAGGGCGTTGAGCTGTTGCGGCGTGTCGCCACCGGAGGCGTTGTCGACGATGACGACCCGCAGATCGGGAGCTAGCCCGGTTGCGGCGCGCAGCGCAGCCAGACAATCCGCCAGCACGTCGGTCGTGCGGTAATTGACGATCACGACGGCGATGTCGCCCCGGGCCGTGACGCGTCCGCGCGCCGGTGCCCCCCGTGGCACTGCCGGGACAATGGTCATGGACCGCTGGGACGCGATGCGCGGGACGGGCCGAACGACACGGCGACTCCGCTCGGCACGGGCCGGGCGGCGTGGTAGACGCTTCGCCGGCCCAGACGGACCGCCCCTGGTTGCGGCTGCGACACGGCAATGGCCGCGAGCCCGCCGGCCATCAGCATGAAAACGGGGTTCGGCATCGCGTTGAAGCAGTTGTCAATGGCGTACAGGGCCATGAGCACCGCGAGGAGTGGGACGTCGGTTTCGTCAAGCCTCAGCCCCGCGCCGCGCGCGGCGACGCAACGCAGCGCCAGCCCCGCCGGCACCAGGAACACGGCGTACAGGCTCAATAGGCCCACCGCGCCGTTGCGGCCCGCCGCAATCACCCAGAGGCCGTCGGGCGTCGCCTGGCCCTCGGCGCCGTGTTCGGTCTCGAAGACCAGCCAGCCGGCATAGCCCCAGCCGAACACCGGCCGCTGGTACACGTTGGCGAGGATGCGGTCTTCATTGTCCAACCGGCTCTGAAGCGAGTCCGCACGGTCCCCAACGATCCAGCGCGACGCGGACACCAGCGCGCCGCCGTCCCAGTCACCGACGGTGCGGGCCCCCAGATAGGCCGGCGCCAGCAGCAGAAGGACCCACAGCGGGGTGGCGTGTCGCCGGCGCAGGCCGAGCCACAACGTGGCGGCGCCAACAGCCAGCAGCACGAGGGCCGCCGCCGACTTGCACAGAATCGTCGTCACCAGGAGGAGGCCGACCGACGCACCGGCCGGAACCAGAGTCCAGCGCGGCAAGCGCCGGGTGCGCCACAGCCACAAACCGGCCAGCGACGCGGTCGTCATCCACATCGCCACCGCCAGGCCGTGTTGCATGAAGACGGTCGGCCGCCAGCCCCCCCAGCGCTGCGTCTGCACCCACACATGCTGGTGGTAACCATAGATTTTGTAGTGCAGCAGCGGGCTCATCCGGACCTCATAAAGACACAGCGGCACGTAGAGCAACCCCCCGACGAACAGAGCCAGCGCCAGTGCCCGTAGATCAGCGGGCGTCCGCAAGTACAGGCGGCCGATGAGGTACGGTGCGCCCCAGACCACGCCGTGACGCAGCACGGTCGAGAGGCCGTCGTAGAGTCCCAAGCCGCTGCTCAGCGAGGAAGCGAGCGGCACGAGACACCACACCAGCATCGGCACATCAACCCAGGACGGACGGAAGCTCAAATAGCGTTGGGGATCGAACAGGAGGGTCGCCAGCAGGATCCCGCCGCAGGCGGCGAAAGCCTTGTCGTAGTCCGGCAGACCCTGGATGGGGTAGACCGCCATCGGGAGAAAGAGCCACGCGAGCAGGAAGCCGGCAATAACCGCCCGTCGGGCGGGCAGCGCAGCAAACAGGAAAAGGACCGCGGGGACCCACCCGAGCAGGGTAATAGGGACCAGAACGCTCATCGTCCCCAGACGGCCCACACACGACGACCGCTCCACACGCCCGCCGCGGCAACGACGCACAACGCCCAAACCAGGCTCAGGGGGCCGGCCAAGCCCCGCGGGGCCAGCCGCTCGGCAGCGAAGTGGCCGGCGAGCACCAGGCCCAGCAGCGCCAGCAGCAGGAGCGTGTAGCGCGCATCCTGCGCGATCAGGAACACCTTTCTGTGCCGGAGTGCGGCCAGAACGACCAGCAGCGCTGTCAAGGCGCCGGCCGTCGTGCCCAGAATGAAGCCGGGCAAGCCGGCCGCCTGATGGCCCACCCAACACGCCGCCCCCGTTGTGACGAAGCCCGCCAGCCCGCTGAAGGCCAGGGGCCGCGTCGCCCCCAGTGCCAATAGCGCGTGGCCCGTCGTGGTGCTCAAGATGGTAAACCAGACGGTCAGCGAGGCCAGCGGGGCCATCCAGCGGGCATCCTGATAACGGGCGTCGTAGAGCAGGGCGAAGAACCACGGCGCCCCGGCGGCGGCCGCCAGCACGCACGGTGTCGCCGCCAAGAGAAGCAGCCGGCGCGCCGCGCGCGCCTTTTCCAGAAAACGCTCCGGCGTCAGCCGGCCCACCTCGGCCAGGGCGGGATAGAGCACCGCGCCGGCAATGACCCCCACGAACTCCTGCGGCATCCGTGCAACGGTCAGGGAGATTGTATACACACCGAGCACGCCGATGGCCGCCAGACGACCGAGAAGCAACTTGTCGATCTGCTGGCTGAAGAAGGCGATGATCGCGCCGACGAGAATCCAGCGGCCGAACGTGACGAGGGCGCGGGCGGCGGCGCGGTCCCAGTGCAGACGATTTCTGATTCCTGGCAGCCAGAGGTGTGAGCCCACCATGCAGGTCAGCACCCCAGCGCACGTGCCGCCGACCAGCGCCCACGGCGACGGCCAGAGCAGAGCCCAGGCGACCATCACGCCGCGGCCGACAAGGCCTTCCGCCACCAGGTCCAGCACCGCGCGGCGGCCCTCCGCGAGCTTGCGGTTCAGCGTGAAGGCGTTCGTCGAGTTGAATCCGCCGATCACGGCGTTTAGCCCGATGAACACCATCAGCCCGGCCAGGCGCGGCTCGTCGTACAGCCAGCTCGCGGGCCAGGCAAACGCCAGCGAACCAAGGAACAGGCCGAAGCCGCGGGCGACCTGGAGTGTCCAGGCGGTGTTAAGGAACGCCGGGTCGTCGCGCGGGTTCTGGATGATCGCCGGGCCGATGCCCAGCTCCGAGAACATGCGCAGGCCCTGGACGAACACGCCGGCCAAGGCGACCAGGCCGAACGCCTCCGGAAACAGCAGGTGGGCCAGGGCGACGTTCGCGCCGATCCGCACTAGCTGCCCGATCACATACGCCCCGGTACGCCAGGCGACGGCGCGGAGCGCCCGGGCCCGCAGCGAAGCGGTGTCCGGCACCGCTTCTGCTGCGCTCGCGAGGTCAACGGCGAACGGGTCGGCGCGCGTCACGCGGACTCCAGCACGGCACGGTATTCGGCCAGCGCACGGCGCGCCATCACCTCCACGCTGAACTCGCGCAGCACCAGCTCACGGGCGGCGTGCCCCAGGCGCGTGCGCAGCTCGATGTCCACGATCAACCGTCGCAGCGCCGCCGTGAGCGCGTCCTCGTCGCCCGGTGGGATGAGCAGGCCCGTCTCGCCGTCGCGCACCGCGACAGCCGTGTCGCCCACGTCCGTCGCGACGACCGCCATCCCCGCCATCATCTGCTCGAGCAGGGTCAAGCTCAGGCCTTCGGTGTGCGACGTCTGCACGCCGATCGCCGCGTCGCCGAGCAGGGCGGACATATCCGCCACCCAGCCCGGCAGGCTGACGATCTCGTTCAGCCCGCGGTTCTGCACTCCGCCGCGGACCTGCTCGGTCAGCCAGCCCAGGTGCGGCGCCGCTTCGCCCGCCAGGACCACGCGGAAGCGCAGCCCCGCGTCGCGCAGCCGGGCGGCCACACCGGCAGACGAACCGGATACACTGGCGCAGCGTCGCAGAGCCCAGGCGGTGAGCCGGCGCCGCCAGCTTCCGCTGGCCAGAACCGACTCTGAATCGTGCCAGGTGAAGCACAGCCGCGGGTGCCGGAGCCCGACCAGGGCGGTCGCACAGAGTGGCAGCGCGTTGGCGCCGTGGCAGTGCAGGACGTCCAGGCGCAATCGGGACAGCACACGCCGCAACCAGAAGACCAGCAGACCGCGCGGCAGCCCGCGCGGCGGCGCGAGCACGACGGCAGCGCGGTCGTTTGCCGCTCTGCTCGGCTCAGCCCCCCGCAACGCGATTGCGACGACATTCGCGCCACAGCGCTCCAGGCCGGTCGTCAGATACCACGCCAGCCGCTCGGCGCCGCCGCCGTCGAACCGTCCCAGGATCTGGGCCACCGCGATGGCACTTACCGTCTGCGGGGCAGGCCTTGTCGCGACGGGGCCGTTTTCGAGCGCGGTCGTGGCCGAGGTCATCGTGCGGCGACCCCCCCGGGTTCGCGGTCGACCGTGCGCGCCGCGCCGCAGCGCTGCACAATGCCCGCGAGAAACGCCTCGACAGCCGGCCGCGTTGCGCCATAGAGCGCCTGCTCCACCCGGCGAATCTGTTTCTCCGTCCAGGCCCAGTGCGCGGGGCGCAGATGGCCCACGGGGGGCGGGCGCCCTGACAAGGGGATGGTCCCGCGCTGGGGGTCGCGTAAGGCGGCGGTGGCCGCGTCAAGCTGTGTGGTGTCGCCGCCGAGATACTCGAAATACGGCAACAAGACGAGGCTGTGCTGAATACGCGGCAGATTGCCGCGGCCCGCAACGAAGTCGGTGTAGTTGCAGATGAGCTGTGAAGGATGCACGAGCTCGGACTCGTCCAGCGGCTGAACACTGCCCGATTTCACCTGGTGCTGAATCCACAGCAGCGTGTCAAAGTCCACATAGCGGCCGCCGATCAGCCCGGCCCGGTTGAACGCGTCGATCGGCTGGAAGCGCGCGCGGAGCACCCCCGGTTGGAGCACCAGCTCGAAGGTCGTAACCAGGCCGTCCGCGGCACCGATCCACGCGCCGGTATACGGGCGGATGCCGTGGAAGACCGTGCCGGCCGTGCAGGCGCCCTGGTAGAGGCGGTCGAACAGGGTCGGCTCGAGCGGCAGCGCGTCCAGGTCATGCAAAACGAGATGCCGCGTCCGACAATGCTCGATGGCCAGCGACCAGCTCAGCCAAGAGTAGACCCAGCCCCAGTGGATGCGGCGCGCGACCCGGACCTGCTCGGAGGTGTACGTCAGGATGCGCACCGGGCACGGCCAATCCAGCCGCTCGTGCAGGGCCAGGACCTGGGACGGCAGCTCGGCCTCCGTGCAATCGAATACAAGCATGATCTCGCGGAGCGCGCCCGGCCGACCCCGCGCCAGCAGCCGCATATTCGCCGCGGCGACCGGTGCCAGCGAGCGCATGCAACCCACCGCAATCGAATAGCCGTCCGCGAGTGCATCGGGTGGCGTCCACCGCAGGAGCGGGCGCAACGCGCGCACCATCGGGGCCCGTTTGACGCGCTTCCAGAGCACCTTCGCGTAGCTCATGGCACCGCTGTCCCTCGCGACCGGTCCAGGTGTGAGCCAGAACTCCGTCAGAAGTGGGGCGGCGGCGCGAGCACCCGGCCGTTGCCACCCAGCCAAACGCGCGCCAGGTCCTCCAGCGCCATCGGCACGAAACTCCAGCCGCGCAGGAAGTAGCGGGCGGCCAGGCGCCGTGGCTCCTGCCACACGCGGTGCAGCCACTCCAACCCGCAGCGCTGCATCCAGCGCGGCGCGCGGCGCACATGGCCCGCCACGAAGCTGAAGCTGATCCCCACCCCAATACTGACCGCCGGCCCGTAGGCGTGCATGTTCTCGACGATCCAGCGTTCCTGCTTCGGCGAGCCCAGACCGACGAAGACAATCTGCGGCCGGACTGCCGCCACTACAGCGCGGGCCTTGGCCTGTTCGAGCGGGTCGGTCTCAAACCCCATCGGCGGGCAGTACGTCCCCTCGACCTGCAGCGTTGGATGACGCCGCACGAGCACGCGCCGGGCGGCGGCGGCGGCCCCGGGCGCGCCGCCCAGTAGGAAGACGCGCCAGCCGCGCTCGGCGGCGAAGGCGCACAAGCGGGGCAGCAGGTCCGAGCCCGCGACCCGTTCCTTCAGCGGCGTGCCCAGCATCCACGACAGCCACACCAAGGGCTGGCCATCGGCGAGCACGAGCGCCGCCTGCGCGACGGTGGCGGCGTACGCCGGATCGCGCCGGGCGCGGACCACGTGATCCACATTCGGCGTGACAACCAGGGCCGGCCGCCGGGCCTGGACCAGTTCGCCCACGCGCTCCAGTGCCTCGTCCATCGTCACGTTGTCAAACCACAGCCCTCCAAGCCGCACGCGTGGGGCCGACGCGTGCTGACCAGGGCACTGGGCACCGTAAGGGTCCGCGGGCGGCCGGCGACGCGACCCGAGCGCCGGCCGGGATCCCGAAACGTGCCACACCTCCGCATTCGGCCGGGGTTCCCGCGCCGGCGCGGTGCGCTCGCCCGAGGGCAGAACGCGTGGCGCCGTGACGCTCGTTTCACGTCCCATGGCTGCACCCTTTCAGAAGCCGGCCCCCTGGCGGCCGGTGCGACCACCGCCCGCGACCGATCTCACACCGGTCAGGACCAAGCGGTGTCCTCGATTCCCCCGACACTCTCGCCCCCCGCCGGCGGGGGCTTGGCGAGTATCGGGGACGGCATCCGAAACCTGCTGCCTCTCTATTGCGCCGGTTGCGCAAGCATCGACCCGCCGCGTGTTTCCGCCGACACGTACGCCGCGCCCCACGAACGAGACCGGGCCTGGCCGCGGCCCCGACGGGCTGGTGTTGGAGCCGGATCGGGAAATCGAGCCGCGTGGCGCGCTGCCCGGCCGGTCAGTCGGCGACTTCCCAATACGGCATAAGCCGGGTCACGGGTTCGGCCACCAGAGTGAGCAAGTCGGCGAGCAACTCCAGGTCGGCGCCGCGGTCGGCGGAAGCTGGGAGGGTCACCTGGATGCGGGTCAGGTAGCCCGGTCGCTCACCCAGCAGACCGGGATTGCGGACATGCCAGCGCTGGAACTCGTGGGGGTGCCGGAAATAGCGCCCGTTGATCAGGTACGTGGCCAACACATGCAAAGGGGCCGTGATCCGCTGGGGATGCTCGAACTCATACAAGACCGCTGGGAGGGACTGGCCGCTGGTTGCGTCGAGCGTCAGCACACTCTGGCTAACCTCATTCCAACCGTGGGCCGCATAGCAGACCTCCGGCCGGTGGCCAACCGTGCGGCGTGGCCGGCCCACGTAGCCGACAAACACGCTCACCGACGCGCCGCGGGCGCGATGGAGGTACACGCGGTTCACGTATTCGTCGTCAAAAGAAGCGACGCGTAACACCGCGGGATCAAACGCGATGTCCCGGCCCTCCCACTCGCCGAGCGTCAGCGGCAGTGTTGAAAGCGGCCGATCCAGAGGGCTGTAGTTGGCCAGTGCGGCACCGACGTGCCCCGCCAGAGCGCGATACGCGACGCCGCCGGCCAGCAGTAACACCGCCGCCGCGACGACGCCGAGGTAGGGGCGGAGGGAGGGGAAATAGGTCATGTCAGCGAGGGATTAAGGGAGAATGCAGAATAGCGAATAGCGAGTAGCGAGTGGGGAACGGGGGAACAGACCAGGGGCTGAGGGACCAAGGGATCAAGGGATTGAGGGAAAACCACAGAGGGAACGGGGAACAGCCGCCGGAGGCGGCGTGAGAACGTGGCAGCGTGGGAACGCGGCCGGTGTCGGCCGCCGCGGTACGGTATTGGACGATGCCGCTTGAACAAGTCTCTTCTCTACTGTGTCTCTGTGCCTCTGTGGTGAAGGCGGCACGTGCCACGCTCACCGGCCATTGGCCGGGGCCACACCGGCCGGGGGGGACAGGAGGGCGAAGAACTTGAGCAGCAACACCGATAGCAGAATTGCCAGCGGCATCATCGCCAAGCCGGCCAGGTCGTGGAACGTCTCGCTGAGGTCCGGGTCCTGCGCGTAGTAGACGAAGACCGCCGTCGCGGCGCTGCGGATGGTGTTGCACAGCACCGCGATCGGAATGCTCGACGCGACCAGCAGGGCCTTCTGCCACGGCGGCCGGCGGATCAGGAACGCGAGCACCGCCGACACGAACACGAACGCCGTCAACATCCGCAGGCCGCTGCACGCCTCGGTCACGCCGACCGTCGTCTGGGCATCCAGCCGCAGAACGTGCCCCTCCCGCACCACGAAGAAGCCCAGCAGCTCCAGCGCGACCGCGGCGAGATTCGTGGCCAGACGCTGGAGCGGTAGCGCGATCGCCTCGTGGACGCGGGCCGGCAACGGCAACATCAGCACCAGAAACGCCAAGACCCACCGCAGCCGCCAGAAGACCCGCCAACCCGCCGCCAGCAGCACGGCACCCGCGACCCGCTCGATCGAGCCGAAACCGTAGTACACGGCGCCCAGCCGCAGCAGCTCCGCCAGACCGAGCAGGCCCAACCCCCACGGGCTGGGCTGAGCCGGCCGCGACCGCAGGAACGCGCGCTGCCGCCAAACCAGATAGACCGCGACCAGCGGGACAAGCTGGCCGGCGGAGTAATCATCGTTGCGGCTCCAGAAGCCGTACAACTCCACCAGCGTGGGCCAATAGCTCCACAGCAGGCACGCGGCGAGGGCGGCGGCACACACCAGACAGGCATGGCGGCGGACGCGGGCGCCCGCGGACACCGGCGCGACGGCCTTGGCGGTGCGGGGCGCCTGGGGCACGCGGCCGTTAAGGCGTGAGTGGGCGTGAGCGGCGAGCTTGGTCATGGGGGGAAGGGATTAAGGGATGGAGGGAGTAAGGGACTGAGGGGCCGAGGGCGAGGGGCTCGGGGGCCGGGATCCGGGATTCGGGGTCCGGGACCCGGGACCCGGGGGCCCGGCCCGGCGGGCTCGCCGGTGGTGCGCTCCGGTCCGTGTTCTTCCTCAATCCCCCAATCCCTCAGTCCCTCAATCCCTGCTTTCTGCTTCCCACTGCCTTGCATCATAACCTCTGTGGTGATGATGGTCTCTGCCCTCCCCCAACCCCTCCCAGGCAGCGTGGGCAGGTGCGAACGTGGGAACGTGGCCGGGGTCGGCCGCAGCGGTGCGGTGTTGGACAATGCCGCTCGAACAAGTCTCTTCTCTCCATGCCGCTGTGCCTCTGTGGTGAACTCCGCTTCCTACGCCGGAGGGGGCGCCGGCGGGGTGTCGATGCCGGCCGCAGTGCTCACGCCGGCCGCGGTGCGCGCGTCGGCGGGGATGCCGATCGGCTGCGGCCGGGCGCGTAGGTAATCGTAGAGCATCTCACGCCAGGGGCGACAGGGCGGCACGCCGAGCGCGGCCATGCGCTCGCTGCGCAGGGCCGACAGCGCCGGACGCCGTGCCTTTACCGGGTATTGCGAGGTCGGCACGGGCCGCACGTCGATGTCGAGCTGGAGAAACGCGAAGATCTCCCGAGCAAACTCGAACCAGGTGCAATCGTCCGCGGCGGCCACGTGGACCACACCTGCAGCGTCGCACGCCAGCAGCGCGACGAGCCGGTCGGCCAGTTCGACCGTGCTGGTCGGGCTCAGTCGCTGGTCGTCCACGACGTGAATCGGCTGCTGTGAGGCGGCCAGCCGCAGCATGGTCTCGACGAAGTTGCCGCCCTTGCCGCGGGCGCCGGCGTGGCCGAAGAGACCCGACGTGCGGACGATGAGACCGCGCGGCTGGAACGCCCGGGTCAGGTGCTCGCCCGCCAGCTTGCTCGCGCCGTATACGTTGACCGGTGCCGGACGATCGGACTCGGCGTAGGCCGCTGGGGAAGACCCGTCGCCGCCGAAGACGTAGTCGGTACTGATGTAGGCGACACGGGCCTTGACCTCCGCGGCGGCGCGGGCCACATGCAGGGCCCCGCGCGCGTTGACGGCGAAGGCGTCGTCGGGCTCCAGCTCGCAGCGATCGACATTCGTCTGCGCGGCGCAGTTGATGACCCAGTCGGGACGCGCGCGCTCGAACAGCGCCCATACCTGTTCCGGCTGCCGGACATCGAAGGCCGGCAGGTCGACCCCGACCGTATCCGGCGGCAACACCCGCCGCAGGTCGGTGCCGAGTTGGCCGTCAGAGCCGATCAGGACGTTGGGCATTGGTCACCACAGAGGCACAGAGAAGACACAGGAGAAGGGAAAGTAGCGAGTAGCGAATAGCGAGTGGCCGGAGCGGTCCAGGGGCCGGAGGCAACCGCAAAGACGCCCAGAGCGCCAAGGACGCCGAGAAGAGAGTCTATCCCATAACCCCCCTCCCTGGGAGGGAGGGGGGGGTGGGGATTGCTGCTAGACGGGCGCATTGACGCCGCCGGTGCCGTACTGGCGCTCGTAATACTGGCGGTAGGCGCCGGACTTGATCGCCCGCCACCACGGCTCGTGATCGACGTACCACTGGATCGTCTCGCGCAGACCGCGGGCGAAGTCGACCTGCGGCGACCACCCCAACGCGTGGCGGAACTTGCCGGAGTCGATGGCGTAACGGCGATCGTGCGCCGGCCGGTCCTTCACGGGGCGGATCAGCGACTCGTCCTTGCCGAGGGCGCCGAGGATCGCGAAGGTCAAATCACGGTTGGTCAGCTCGTTATCGGCGCCGATGTTGTAGACCTCGCCTGGAGCGCCGTCCTCCAGCACGCGCAGCAAGGCGTCACAGTGGTCCTGAACGTGGATCCAATCGCGGATGTTCAACCCGTCGCCGTACAGCGGCACGGGCCGGTCTTCCAGGAGGTTCGTCACGAACAGCGGGATGACCTTCTCGGGGAACTGGTACGGACCATAGTTGTTCGAACAGCGGGTGACCACCGCCGGCAGACCGTGCGTCACGTGGTATGACCTCACGAGCAGATCGGCGGCGGCCTTCGACGCGCTGTAAGGACTGTTGGGCGCCAGCGGCGACTGCTCGGTGAACCGGCCCGTCGGCCCCAGCGAGCCGTAGACCTCGTCCGTGGAGACCTGCACGAAGCGATGCAGGTCCGCCCGGCGGGCGCGGTCCAGCAGGACCTGCGTGCCCAGCACGTTGGTTCGCACAAACTCGGCCGCGCCGAGAATGCTGCGGTCGACGTGGCTCTCGGCGGCGAAATTGATCACGGCCCACGGCGGCGGGTCGAAGGCCGCGTCCACCGCGTCCGGGTCGCAAATGTCGCCGTGGACGAACTCGAACCGGCCGGTCGCCTCCAGCCCGTCGAGATTGGCGAGGTTGCCGGCGTAGGTCAGCGCATCGTAGGCGACGATGTGCCAGTCCGGCCGAATATCGAGGGCGCGGCGGACGAAGTTGGTGCCGATGAACCCGGCGGCGCCGGTGACCAGGAGACGTTTCATGCTGGGGGAACCTCGAGAGTGGCGAACGCCCGCGGCGCGCTGGCGGGGGAAGGTGGGGCCAGGGAATAGCGAGTGGCGAGTAGCGAATGGCGAGTGCAGGAAGGGGTAAAGGGATCCAGGGGCCGAGGGCCCGGGGCTCGGGGTCCGGGCCCGTCGGGCCGTTCGTTCCCGGTTCGCTGTTCCCTGTTCCGCGTTCCCTGTTCCCCCTGAGCCCCTCGATCCCTCAGTCCCTCAATCCCTCTGTTCCCTGTTCCCCGTACCCCGCTGGCTTGCCTCGGCGCCTCTAGTGTTGGTCTCACCCTCCCCCAACCCCTCCCTGAAAGGGAGGGGAGTTACGCGCACTCACCGCGTCAGGAGGGCGTCGCGGGTGCAGCGGGTTTCGTGGTTGGCCCCGCCTTCGGCCACGAGGTTGGTGGCCCGCAGCAGCGACTCGAACGTCCCCGCGTCGGTCCACCAGCCGTCGAGGATCTCGTACTCCAGCGTGCCCTGCTCCAGGTAGAAGTTGTTGACGTCGGTGATCTCCAGTTCGCCACGGGCCGACGGCTGGAGCCCGCGGATGAACTCGAACACCTGCTCGTCATACATGTAGATGCCGATCACGGCGTAGTGGCTGGGCGGGTCCGAGGGCTTCTCGATGATGCGGACGATGCGGTCGCCGTCAAACTCGGGCACGCCGAAACGCTCCGGGTCGGGCACTTCCTTGAGGTATACGCGGGCGCCGCGCGGCTGGCTGAAGAAGTTGGCCACGCCGGCGCGGATGTTCTTCTCGATGAGGTTGTCACCCAGAATGACGACAATCTTGTCGCCGTCGGCGAAGTCCTCGGCCAGGCGCAGGGCGTCGGCGATGCCGCCTTCGCCCTCCTGGTAGGTGTAGTGCAGCTCCTTGAGACCGAGCTCCTTGCCGTTGCCCAGCAGCCGCAGGAAGTCGCCCGCGTCGTTCCCGCCGGTGACCAGCAGCACGTCGCGGATGCCGGCGCTGACGAGGCATTGCAGCGGGTAATACACCATCGGTTTGTCATACACGGGCAGCAGGTGCTTGTTGGTGATCTTCGTGAGCGGCCACAGCCGCTTGCCCAGTCCGCCCGCCAGCACAACGCCTTTCATGACTTGTCCTCATCTGGTCGCGGCCCGATTTCGGCCGCCACTTCGGTTTCATTTTCGGTCGCTTCGCCTTGGCGGTCCGGCCGGTCCCGTCGGTCGGCCCGCGGCGGGGCCTCGCCCGGCACAGCACCACGCCGCGGCGGGGGCGGGCTCGCAGCCGCCGTCATGTCGTCGGTCAGGAGCGACGACCGATCGGCCCGCCGCGGCGCGGGGATCATCCAGTGCGCCGGCACGGACCAGCGCCCCGCCAGGGTGAGCAGCGTGGCCAGGAAGATCCGCAGGTCGAGCCACAGCGACCGGTAGCGCACGTACAGCACGTCGTAGTAAACCCACTGGTGGAAATCGCCCGCGTCGCGGTCACGCCGACAGACCTGCCACAACCCGGTGATGCCCGGGCGGACCGACAGCCGGGCCTGACGCCACGGCACACAGAGCTGGTTTTCGCGGAACGGCGACGGCCGCGGCCCGATGAGGCTCATCTGGCCGAGCACGACGTTGAGAAGCTGCGGCAATTCGTCGATGTTCGTCCGGCGCAGCCAGTGGCCCAGCGGCGTGACCCGGTGGTCGTGCGCCAACTTGAACTGCGGCCCATCGACGAGGTTCTGGTCGTACAGCTCCCGCTGCTGTTCATGGGCGTGGTGCACCATGGTGCGGAACTTCCAGCAGCGGAACGGCCGGCCGCCCCGCCCCTCGCGCTCGTGGCCGAAGAGCACCGGCCCGCGCGACGTCAACTTGATGAGCCCCGCCACCAGCACCAGCAGCGGCGAGACCGCCACCAGTCCCGACACGGCCACCAGCAGATCGAAGGTCCGCTTGAGGAATGGATAGAGACGGCCGCTGCGCGAGTGCCCGTTCGGGCTGACAGTGTCCGCGGGCCGTCCGTCACTGCACGGGCCGTGCCGATCACTTCCGCGGCCCCGCGCGCCGGCGTGGACGTGGTGGCCGTTGCGGCCGGGCACCAAGACGCAATGCAGCACGGACCGGTGCGGCGCGACGCGGACCTGAGGCCACAGCACGCTCCGCCCGACGATCGCCTCCTGGCCGACGCGGGCCCCGGCCCCCAGCACCGCCGGCCCGATGACCACGGCGCCGACGCCGATCGCCGCGTGGTCGTGCAGGATGACCGGCGCGTAGAGTCGACTCGCGGGATGAACCGTCACGCCGCGGCCGACCCAGATACCGGCCGCCCGCTCGCGGAAACCGGCCGGGGCCTTCCGACCGCAGAGGCCCGCCAGGGCCTGGTGGTTCGCGCGAAGGTAGTCATCTTCCTCCGTCAGGTCGTACACCGCCGCCGGAAGTGGGTCGTCCACGCTCGGCACGAGACATTGCGTCAACCGGGCCCGCACATGGGACAGGCTGGTCAAGTCGGCCGGCGCCAGTCGCTGGGCGGCGGCCACCGGCACCAGGGAGCACCATACGCCGGTCAGCTCCAGGTGCGTGACGCCGTCGTACAATCGGTGGACGGACTGCACGTGCAGGCCATCATCGTAGCGCACGCATTCCTGGAGCCCCCCGGTGGCGCGCCGAGCTTCGACCAGGTGGCGGACTTGGCACCCGTTCGAACCGTTGGCGAGCCACCGCGCCGTTGACCAGACCGCCGCGGGCCGGAGCCGGGCGTCGATGAACAACAAGCGGTCCGCGAGTTCGTACTGGTTCAGGAAGCCCGCGAACCGGTCCGGCGTGACCACTGCCGCGCGCGGGGCCGTCGCGTGGACCGCCTGGGTGTACCCCTCGTCGACCGCGAAGTCCGGCATGACGGCCAGCCGGAGAATCTCCGCGACCTCGAGCAGCGCCCGAATGTCACCGAGGACGCTGCCGGCCCCCAGGGGGGCCAGGAGCAGCGACGTGGCGCCCGTCGCCGAGGTGAGATACGACGGACGAGCGTCCAGCAGGATGGCCACCGTGGCCGTGGCTACTCTCCCGATTGGTCAGAGGCCGTGGTGGGGGCGTTGGGAGGCGGAGACGTGAGGACATCGGCCGCCGGCAGCGCCTGCACGTCCTTCACGGCGTACCCACGGTGGTAGCCGTAACGGTACCCATACCGTCGTCCCAGGCCTGAACCGATGAACGCGGTGCCCAGCAGCTTCCCTCCGGCCACGCTCAGCTTGGCGTAGGCCTCCAGCAACTCAGCCCGACGGCAGTGCCGCTCGCGGACGACCATGACCGTGCCATCCGCGTGTCCCGCCAGGATCGCCGCGTCGGCGGTCACCAGTAGCGGCGGGCTGTCGAACACGATGAAATCGTAGGAGCGACGCCATTCGCTCAGCAGGGCCGAGAAGTCCCCGTTGGCCAACAATTCCGCATGGCCCGCGTGGGCCTCGCGGCCCGCGGGCAAGATGCTGAGCCCCCGCATGTTGGTCAGGTAGACACCCGCGCCCGCGTGGCAATGTTCCGCCAGCAGGTTCACCAGCCCGCGGGCCGGGTCCAGTCCGAAGTGCTCCGCCAGCCCCGGTCGGCACAAGTCGGCCTCGACGAGCAACGTGTTCTTGCCGCAGCTCGCCAGGCTCCGGGCCAGGCGAATGGCCAGCGTGCTCTTGCCCGAACCGGGCCCCGCACTGGTGATCTGCACCGTGTGACCCCGCCCGCCGCCGAACCGGTTCAGCAGGGCCGTGCGCATCATGCGGACGCCTTCGGCGTATTCCGGCGATTCGGCCGCCGCTCCCCGGCCGCCGTCGAACTGAAGCGGCAGCTCCCACAGAAACGCCGCCGGCACCGCCCGGCCCACGTCGCCGGCCTCTTCCACGCGCGGACTGAAGCGCAGGCGCAGATACGCGGCCCCCAGGCCCGCGGCCAGGGCGCCGATCACGGCCGCGATACTGAGCTTCAGCCGCTTGATGTCCTTGGGGGCGGAGGGGGCCACGGCCCGCGAGATGGTCCGGATCGATGCGGGCACCTTGGTTTTCTCCGCCAATTCTTCGAGCCGCCGCACGACGGCCTGTTGGCGGTCCTTGTTGTGTTGCAGCTCGTTCGTCTTCTGTCGCAGCCGCTCCGCCGCGCTGAATTCGCTTTCGAAGCTCTGCCGCAGTTCCTGCACCTCCCGTTGCAGCCGCTGTCGGCGCAAGTCCCACACCCGCAACTGGTGCCGCAGCGTCACCGGGTCGGACACGCCCGGGGCGGCGCCGGGGCTGGGTGACGCCGACAGCGTGACGACGGCGCCGTCGTCCAGCTCGCGCTGCCGGGACTCCAGCGCGGCCTGGGCGGATTCCAGCGCCTGCTGCAAGCGCACCATCGTCGGGTGGCTCTCGCCGAACTGTGTGGAAGCGGTGTTGAGTCGCTGTTCAGTGTCCTTCCACTGCCCGTACAGGCGTCGCCACTCGGGATCGGCCTGGTGGCGGGCGGCCGGTGCCACCCCAACGTTGCTCGGCCGGGAGCTGCTGGCTTCCAACTCCCCCAGCTCCTGGCGCGCCACGTCCATGTCCAGCTCCAGCCGCCGCAGGTCGGCCTCGTACTGGTCCAGCCGGATCCGCCGCTGGGCGATGAGGTCGTCCGGCGAAGGGGAGAGCAGCTCGCGGCGCGTCTCGGCCACGACCTGCTCCAGGAAGCCGATTTCGGCGGCCACCTTCTTCTGCTCCTCGTTCAGGGCGTCGAACAGCGCGCGGTCCTTCTCCGAGAACCGTTCGCGGGCAAAGCGGAGGTACTCATCGAGCAGGGCGTTGGCCAGCAGCGCCGAGTCGGCGGGCGTGCGCGTGGTGACCGACAGCTCCAGCAACTCGGTGCGCTTCCGCGGCATGGCCTCCGCGGCTTTCGCCAAGCGTTCGATCCGCTGGGGGACGTTGCCGCTCCACGTGTCGATCAAGGATGGCGGCTCATCGAACCAGGCGGTCTGCTGCACGTCCTTGCGCTCCAGGACCCGTTGCAGGACGGGCTGACTCCGCATGATGTCCGCCTGGGTCTGGACGTACCGCTCGTACTGGGTGATCGGCCCCGTCTCGTCCGTCTCGACCACGAGCCGCGGCACGACGGAGTAGATCTCAACCAGGGCCGTCGCCGTGTACTCCGGTACGAACAGGGCGCGGACCAGCAAGACGCCACCGGGGGCCAGGACCGCGAAAACGAGCAGGATCGTCCAACGGAAGCGGAGCAGCAGGCGCAACGAGAACGGCCGCTGGGCACGCTGGGTTTCGCACGGGCCGTTGTAGTCCGCCTCCGAAGTGCTGCCGAGTGGGCCGAATGCCCCCGGTCCGCCGCCCGGCCCGTCGCGTCCGCCCGTGTCGCCGCGGGCCAGGGACCGGTCGCTTTCATCCGCGTTAGCCATGCCGTCCCACTTTCTTACCCGGCCGCCACAGGCTTCCTCGCCGAGCTGACCGGGGCCAGGCGAGCCCGCGCAGCGACGACTTACGCGGAACGGTGGCGCCCGCGGCCACGACGCACCCATCGACGCGTGAGTCGGACTCGAGCTCCGCGTGGTCCCAGATCACCGAGTTCGTGACCAGGACGCCGGCCCGCAGCCGGCAATGCCGGCCGACCACCACCGGTCCGATCAACAGCACGCGGTCGTCGATGCGCGTGCCGGCGCCGACCATCGCCGGGCCGACCACCCGGGCGCTCGCGGACAGGCGGGCCGTCGGGTGCAGCGCCGTGTCGCCGTTCCACAGGTACCCGGCGTGCAGTTCACCGTCGCGCCGCGCCCGCTCCAGGGCCCCGGCCTGGACGGCCAAGTACGTGGTCAGATTGCTGATGCGCGGCGAGGGCTCCGTCGCCGGAAACACCGCGACCGCACATCGCTCGCGCAGCAGTTGCCGCACAAGCGTTTCCTTGATGTCCTGGTAGCTGTGGGATGAGATCCGCGGCAGGGCCGGCTCGGAGAAGATGTGCACTCCGATCGGCGACGACGTGTGCCCCGGGGTAGGCTCACGGCCGTTTTCGCCGTACACAGCCAAGGTGGCCAGGGCGTTGCTTTCCCGGTGCGCGGCGAGGAGTGCCGCGAGGTCCACGGTCGGAAGGATGGAGCCCTCCACGACGACGTAGTTCCCGGCCGGGACCAGCTCCCCCGCGTCACGCAAACAGCCGCCCGGGCCGCGCGGCATCCGATCCACGTAGTAGTGC
Organism: Planctomycetota bacterium; assembly: GCA_040755725.1. Taxonomy (GTDB): domain Bacteria; phylum Planctomycetota; class Phycisphaerae; order UBA1845; family Fen-1342; genus JBFMAI01. Next base: position 35,757 of record JBFMAI010000002.1, read on the forward strand.
AGCCGCAGCCCCACCTCGGCACCATCTCCCAACTGCGCCCTCAGCAGCGGCAAGCCCTCATTGACACAGATCACCACGTCGCGGAGGCCGCCACGCTTCAGCCATGCCAACGTGTAACTCACCAGCGGCACGTTGGCGACGGGCAGTAGCAGCCGGGGTTCCAGACCGTGGTCCGTGTCTTCGCGCCAGACGTGCGCGCCGCCGAGGACGATGCCGGCCGTTGACCTCGCCGGCGTCGGGTTGCGCGACAACCCACTCACGCGCGGCTGTCTCCGCAGACCGCGGCTTGCGTCACCAGAGTCGGCGCGGCGCCGCGGCCCCGCGCGGCACGCTGCCGCCGATGGAACTGCCGCACGACGAGGCCCCCGGCGATCAGGACGAGACCGGACGCGATCATGAGCTGCTGCTTCCAGCCGACGCCCGGCCCGCTGACCAGCTCGAACCAGTCGGCGCCGATGGCCCCGCCCAGCAGGAACAGGCCGGCCACGGCGAGCGGGCCGGCCCGCAGCAGCACGCCGACGAGCACCACCACGGCCGCCAAGACGACCCCGGTCTGCTGGTATAGACCGAAGCCCGAGTGCCGCTCGGGGACCAGCAGATCACCGAACAGCCCGAGCCCCAGCAGGGCCGCGCCGCAGAGTGCCCCCAACGCGGGCAGGCCGGGGCGCAGGCCCACGGGCGATGTCGCGCCGCGCCAGGGGGCGGCCCGGTCAACGCAGTCCAGGCAGAAACGACGTACGACGCGCCGACCTTGGTCGTAGCCCTCCAGGACGTGTACGCACGCGGCGCGCCCGCACGTCTCACAAACGTGCGGCGGCCGCGGAAGCGACGCGTCACGCGTCCGGCGCAACGCGGACCGGTGCACGGCGCCGCACGCCCGCTCTCGCCGGGTGGTGTCTGGTTCAGCAGTGATCCTGGTCGTGATGGCCGACATGATTCGCACCCCTCACCGCACGGCGGCCGGCGCCGCCGCGCGGCCCAATGGTCAATGGAACTCCACGTCCCATGTGAAGGGGAACTTGTCCCACGCCTCGCGCTGCTCGTCCGGCTGCCGCGGGTCGTAGCGGCGGGTCACGTAGTACAGCAGCAGGGCGTCCCGCCCGCCGACCGCCACGCCGCCGTGCCAAAGCCCCTGCGGTATACGCAGCACGCCCGGCCGGTGCTCGCCCAGGTAGACCGCGCGTCCGGAACGGGGAGGAACCTCCAGCCGGTTCACGCGGTCTTCGTTCGCCGTCGGACCCGCCAGCCGCAATTCCGCCGTCAGGGGCGCCTCTTCCGTGTTAAACAAGCCGATCTTGAGGTCGCCGGTCAGCACGACCCAGTGGTCATCCTGGCGGGCGTGGCGGTGCCAGGCCTTGACCGCCCGGGCGTACATCAATGACACGTTGACTTGCCCGGGGATCTCCGCCAAGTGGTCGAAGACCGACATCAACGACCGGCCGCGATCGTCGCAGTACGTGTGCAATGGTCACTCCCGTGTTGTCGTTCTGCCTTGGCTTGCGCTGCCCTCGTGCAACGCGGGGGCGGGACCAGGGAACGGGGAACAGGGAACAGCGAACCGGGAACGAACGGCCCGACGGGCCTGGACCCCGAGCCCCGGGCCCTCGGCCCCTGGGTCCCTTTGCCCCTTCCTGCACTCGCTATTCGCTACTCGCCATTTCCTCGCCCCTCGTCCCTGCCTCCCTTACGCCACCGCTTCCAGCAGGGCCGCGTCGATCTCCACCGTCGCCGACTGCCCGATCAGTGACACGCCGACGTAGAGCCGCGTCCGGCCGCACCACTGGAGCACTACGCCCTCGACCCCCCGCAGCGGGCCGCTGGTGATCCGGCAGGGGCGCCCGGCCTGCAAACCCTGGTATAGCTCCACGTTCCGACCGCTCTCGACAACCCGGTAGATGTGTTCCAGCTCGCGGCGTAGGCGGTCCTGGTCGAGCGCGTCGAGCACGGCCGCCACACGGTGGGTCCGCCAAGCGATCTCGCGGTCGCGGTAGTCGCCGCACAGAAACACGTAGCCCGGGAAGAGCGGCTTGTGGAAGGCCGCGTGGCGGCCGCGCGAGTACGTGTGCTGGACGCGCACCAGCGGCAAATAGTATTGGCACTGGTGCCGGTCCAGTTCCTCCGCCACGCGCTTCTCATTTTGGGCCCGCGTGTGCAGGACCCACCACCGGCCGCGGAGCTGCGCGATCCACCCCGCGCCATGGCGGTCAACGCTCCCGCCCTGCCGGCCGCATGCGTCGGCCAACTCGGCCGCGTTCCCAGCGATCATAAGACTCTCCCGGCGCTCACGAATATGGCCCGTGCCGGCCGCCGCGCGGCCCGCCGGCACCTACAGCTCAATGCAGTGCAGCATCCGCGCGAGCTCCGCCGCGTTGTGTGCGTTCATCTTGTGGTTGACGCGCGAGCGGTACACCTCGACGGTCTTCTCGCGAATCCCCAGCCGCGTCGCGATCGCGCGACTGCGGAACCCGGCCGCCACCAGGTGAAACACCTCCCGCTCACGGGCCGTCAGCTCGGCGTAACGTCGCCGAACCTCGCCGCGGGCCGCCTCGCGCTGCTGCCGGGCGTGCTGGCGGGCCAGCGCCGCGCGGACGACCTCGACGAGTCGCACGCCCACGTAGGGCTGCTCAATCACATCGAAGGCGCCCTCCTTCATCGCGGCGATCGCGGTCGCCAGGTTGCCCGTCTCCGCGATCACGACCACGGGAATCGAGCTCCGCCGCGCGGCCAGCGCCCGGGTCACGTCGACCACGGGCGAATCGGGCTCTTCGGCGTCGGTGATTACGCAGGCCAGGGCGTCCGCACGCACCGCACGAAGGCACTCGGCCGCATGCGCGAAGCTGCGGACGTCCAGGCCGGCCGCACGCACCAACGACCGCAGCTCCTCACGCCGCGCGGCAACCGACGCGAGGATGTACACGGTCGGACGCGACTCATGAGCCTCCGCCGTCTGGAACGCGGGCGGCGGTCCCGAGGGCCCCCCGGCGATCTCGACGCAGCCGGCGCCCTGGCAAACCGGCGGCGGATCCCGCCGGTTGCCCGCGACGGTGGCCGCTGGCCCGTCCGCGTTCAGGTCGGCGCTGGCGACCACGAACCAATGGCCCCGCGCATCGCCGCCGGTCATCACGACCTCGATTCCATGTCCGGTGAAGGCCGCGTCAGGGGAACGGAGAGCATCTTTCGTCGCGCTCGAATCGGTCCGCCGGCGCGCCGGGTACAGCATGCCCTGGCGCGGCCTCCCGGCGCCGACCGCTACGGGCGGCGATCCAAGTGCTGCGCCGCGGCGGTCTCTTCAGTCCGGCGAGGTGCCGGTTCATTCCCGCGCGATCCTGAGTCGCCACCTGGCTGCCAGCGAGGACACGCCGTACCGCCTTCGGCGCCGGTAGAGCCTAGACTCCGTCCCGGTGAATTGGGCAGGCGCGCTGCGCAGCCCATCACTGGCGACGGCACCTTCTTGCGCCGAACCGATCAATTCCCCCGGGCGTCGAACACCCCACTCCTCTGTGAAGTGAGCTTCTTGTTGCCCGGTTGGGCATCCCTGCCGTTATGTAAGTCTAAAGAATCACGACTTGTTAGGTCCGCGATTCTCTCGTCACTTGCACAACCACCTTACCTTCCACGCTAATCCGACCGGTTCTTGACAAAGAACGTCGGCAGTAGTTAGCGCTACTCGCGCACCCAACAAAATCGCGCGTGAGGCAGCGTGCCCACTGACTTCCCCGCGGTGAGAAGCCGGTTCCCGGGCCATTAGAGCCTATCCCATAACCTCGGCGGCGCGGAAGGTAATGTAGGCGCAGACCAAGTGTAGCATAGCGGTGTAGTTAGCGACTTTCTTCTCCCAGCGGATGAGCAGGCGTCGAAAACGATTGAGCCA
>JBFMAI010000003.1:0-26614 GCA_040755725.1 Planctomycetota bacterium
GATTCGCCATGCACAGCCTCCTGCCGCCAACTGCTGGCGGCATAGGCTGTCACCGCGAACCGCAATCTCCTCAAGTGGCTGGTTTTCACCCGCCCCCGCCTGGCTGGTTTTGCCCGCCCGCTGACACGACCCGCGCCCACTCTCCCCGAGCTAATATTGAGGACATGGAACCGGGCCCGCCGCGGGCCCGGTCCGCATCACTGGAGGCTCGTCCCATGCGCGCCGTCACGCTCCTGATCGCGGCGTTCTTCGTCGCCACGCTGGTCCATGCTCAACCGCCGACGGATTACGGCTGGCCGTGCGGTCACGCCAAGGCCGCCGCCGCCCGGCGGATGCAGGAGCTGGTGGGCCCGCAGGGGCCGGGCGATTTGCGGACTCTCGGCGGTGAGGACACCGATGTCCTGCACTATCACCTGGACATCGAGATTGTGCCTGCCGCCCGCTCGATCAGCGGCTCGAACACGATGACCATCGCGAGTCGCGTCGCGGGCCTCAGTGTCTTCTACTTCCGCTTGCACACGGCCCTGACGATCAGTGAGTTGACCTTGGACGGGGTGCCGGCGGCCTGGAGTCGGCTGAACGACACCACCATCGAGGTCACGCTCAATCGCCCCTACGCACTTGGTGAGCAGTTCGTGCTGCGCGTCGGGTACGGCGGCGTGCCGGTTTCGGGCACGGGCTACGTGTACATCTCCAGCACGCTGGTCTTCACCATCAGCGAGCCGTGGTTCGCGTACTTGTGGTGGCCGTGCAAGGACGACCTGGGCGACAAGACGACGGCGGACCTGTGGTTCACGGTGCCGAGCACCATGACAATCGCGTCCAACGGACTGCTCCAGGGCGTGGACGACATGGGCGGCGGCCGCAGCCGCTACCGGTGGAAGACCGAGTATCCCACCGCGGACTACCTCTATTGCATCGGTGGCGCGACGTACAATACGTTCGAGACGGTGTGGAACTGGGGCAGCGTCACCATGCCGCTGAAGTTCTTCATCTTCCCGGCGTCCGACACGTCCGCGAACCGCAACGCCTGGCTCAAGACCGTGGACATGCTGACCACGTTCAGCAACCTGTACGGCGTCTACCCGTTCTCCGCCGAGAAGTACGGCATCTACCAATTCAGCAACGTCTGGTTCGGCGGCATGGAGCACCAGACGATGACGGGGCAGATGGGCTTTGAGGAGAGCACCACGGCCCACGAGTTGTCGCACCAGTGGTGGGGCGACCACGTGACTTGTGCGACGTGGCACGACATCTGGCTCAACGAGGGGTTTGCGACCTACTCCGAGGCCCTGTGGTACGAGAACAAGCCGGGCAGTCCCGGGGCACCCGCCCTGCACAGCCACATGGCCAGCCGCAAGCCCAGCAACGTGGACGGCACCGTCTATTGCTACGAGATCACGGACCCCGGCCGCATCTTCGACTACAACCTCACGTATCTCAAGGCCGGTTGGGTCCTGCACATGTTGCGGCACATCATCGGCGACGCGGCGTTCTTTGATTTCCTGCACGTGTATCGGGCCGCGTTCGCCGGCGGCGCCGCGACCACCGACCAGTTCCAGGCCCTTCTGGAGGACTTCCTCGGACGCGACATGGACTGGTTCTTCACACCCTGGGTGTACCGGCCCGGGGCCCCGAAGTACCGCTACGCCTGGCGACAACACGTCCTCGACGGCCGCGCCTACGTCGAGTTGTACGTTCGGCAGGCGCAGTCGATCACGTCGCCCATCTTCACCATGCCCGTGGACATCGCGGTCACCGGGCCGGGCGGCACCTCGACCTACGTGGTCTGGAACGATGCCCGCCAAGAACACCTGCTGTTCGAAGTCGCGGCCCCGGGCGTGACCAATGCGGTCCTTGACCCGACGCCGTGGATTCTCTGGACCGAGCGCGCGACGGTGCCGTTTGAAGAGGGGCCGCCGAAGATCGTGACCATGGCCCCTGCGCCAAATGCGGTCGTGGCTTCGGCCCACCTGAACACGATCGAGGTTGTGTTTCACAAGCATGTCGCCGTGGACCCGCCGAAGCTGTCGCTCGTCGGCACGTATCACGGGTCGCCGGCCCTGACCTTCGCCTATGACCCGCAGCGCTACGCCGTCACGCTGACGCCCGTCGCCCCCCTGCCGTCCGACACCTACACCCTGACGATCGCGGACACGATCACCGACGTGGCGTCGGGGCAGAAGCTGGACGGCGAACTCGTCGATCCGTATCGGCCCGGCCCGCTGCCGAGCGGCAACGGCATCGCCGGCGGCAACGCGGTCGCGCGGCTGATCGTTACGGTCGCCGGCGACCTGAACTGCGACGGCGTGGTGAGCTTCGGCGACATCAACCCGTTCGTGCTGGCGCTGTCGAACTGGGAGATATGGAAGCTCACGTACCCCGATTGCCCGGAGCAGAACGCCGACATCGACGGGGACGGAAAGTATGGCGGCGCGAACGGTTTCGGCGACATCAACCCGTTCGTGCGCCTGCTGACCGGTCCGTAGCCGCCGGCGGCTTCCACTGGATCGTGACGCTCCACCCCAGCTCGCGGTAGAACGCGGTCAGCAGCGACTCGGCCTGCTCGCGGGCGCGGGCGACCAGGTCGTCGCCTTGCACCGCCTGCTCGATCGCCTGCTGGGCGGCGCGCATGCAGTCGCGCAGCAGGTCCACCCGTGGATCGGCAAACGGGTTGAACGCCGCCAGCCCTACCTTTCGCAGTTCATACACGCGCGTCTGCGACTGGTCCACCCGCGGGCGGTCCGGCCGCGGCAGCGGAATCGCCACCGTCGCGGTCCGCCGCTCATCGTCGCGGTCCACAATCTCGATCCGGTCCAAGTCGATGGCAATGTCGGCGTCCCCCTTGACGATCACCAGCCCGTGGGCCCCCGCCGTGGTGCCCTCGATGATGTCCGCCACCCGGACCCGCAACACCGCCAGCCGGGCGAGTCGGCGGACATCCTCGATCCGCGGCCCGGTCGAGACGACGCGCGTCGGCGGCGTCCGCTGGCCCAGGTAGTAGGCGCCGCCGACCACCGCCCCCAAGCCGATCAGAGTGAGCAGCCAACCGCGGACCGCCCTCCCCAGCCCCGCCGACGGGCGCGCGGGTTTGTGTGACATCACCAGCCCTCCGTGGCATCAGGGCGTCACGGCGGAGTCGAGGGACCGCCACTGCGGCGGTCCGCCTGTGCAGGCGCACGCGTGAATGCGCGCCGCGATCAGGAGCAGGAGCAGCGCACCCGCGAGCACGACCGCCTGCCCGACTCGCCGACTCCAACGCCAGCGAAACATGATACCGCTCCGTCGGCTGGAAGTTGCCGCTCCGTCCGCCGACCGCGGCCGTTTCGGCCGTGAACCCCTCCCCCTTCCAAGGGGAGGGCAGGGTGGGGACCCGGGGCGCGGCGCGCCGTGGCGCGGCTCGAGACTCCCCTCCCTTGCAGGGAGAGGTTCGGGGGGGGTCAAAGGCGCCGAGTTGAGTTCTGCTCAATCGGCGGGCGCACCGATGCACCACCATCCGCGCCCGACATCCCTAAGCCACCGCCGGCGACCGGTACAACGCCACATACAGCGGGCAGCGTTCGACCAGCTCCGCGTGCCGACCGACGTCCACGATCCGCCCGGAGTCCATGACGACGATCCGGTCCGCCAAGTCCATCACCGTGTGCCGATGTGCGATCAGGAACGTCGTCTTGCCCTGCCGCAGTTTCTCCAGCGCCGCATGGATCTTCCGCTCACTCTCCGCGTCAATCTCACTGGTGGCTTCGTCGAAGATCACGATCGACGCCGGCTTGAGGAACGCCCGTGCGATGGCAATCCGCTGCCGCTGGCCGCCGGAGACCGATGTCCCGTGCTCACCCAGGATCGTGTCATACTGGTCCGGCCACTGCTCGATGAAGTCGGCGGCGTACGCCTGCCGGGCCGCGGCGCGGACCTGCTCCAGCGTGGCCTCGGGACAACCGTAGGCGATGTTCTCGTACACGGAGCGGGCGAAGATCACCGGCCGCTGTGTGACCATCACGATCTGTGTCCGCAAGTTCCGCAGGCTCAAGTCGCGGATGTCGATGCCGTCGATCGTGATGAGGCCGACCTGCGGATTCAGCAATCGCGGTAACATCGCCACCAGCGTGGACTTACCGCTGCCGTTGGGGCCGACGAGCGCGATGCACTCGCCCGGCTGCACACCGAGCGACACCTCATCGAGGGCCGGCGGGCTCTGCGTCGGCGTGTACCGGAAGCTCACGTTCTCGAATCGCACCGCGCGCGGCGCCGTCCCGGCCAAAACCCTGGCGTCGGGCGGCGACGACTCCTCCGGCTGATCCAGGAAGCTCCAAATCCGCGTCGAGGCGGCCCCCGCCCGCTGGACCATGTTGTACACGTTCGCCACCTTGCGGACCGGATCAAGCAGGGCCGCCAGCAGGGCCACCATCGTCATGAACAGCGCCGGCGTGATCTCCCCGTGAAACGTCCGGGCCGCAAGCCAGACGATCCCGGCGCAGGTAACGACGATGCCGACGACCTCGATGAGCGGCGAGGCAACGGCTTCGATCCAGGCGAGCCGCAGGAGCTGCTTCAGCATCCGTCGTTCGATCCGCCACATGCGCCGCCGCTCATAACCCTCAGTTCCGTAACCTTTTACAACGTCGATCCCCTGGAGCGTCTCCTCCAGCCCCCCGAGCATGACGCCGTAACCCTCGAGGAGGCGGACGGTGGCCTTGCGGACCTTGCGGCCAAAGTACCATAGGACGCCGACGGCCAATGGGGCAATCGCCAGGACAATCAGGGTCAGACGCACGTCGAGGCACAGGGCGACTACCAGCACACAGATGGCCTTGAGCGGCTCGCGGGCCACCTTACCGAACAGGGTGGTCACGCCGAGGAAAACCTCCCGCGTGTCCGACATGAACTGATTCACGCGATTGGCGACGTCGCCGGTGATGTCCTGCACCGGCACGCGGAGGGCCTTGCGGTACATACGGCGGCGCAAGTCCATCATCATTCTATTGGATGCATTGAGGACAAGGTACTGAGACAGGCAACGAAAGACGTTGCCCACCAGATTGATGCCGACGAGCGCGGCCATAAGCACCAGGAGGGTGCGCATCCTGTCCGCGGGGGCGTTCCCGGCTGGAAACAGCGGCGCAACCCTCGACAGCAGCGGAACATACCAGCGCGACGCCACCTCCGGTTTCGCCAGCGCCGTCGTGATGGCATCGTGCAGGCTGTGCTCGCTGGTGATGACCTTGAGCACTGGGAGGATACCGCCGAGGCTGGCAGCGTAGGTCAGCGCGACGCCCAGCCCCAGCACCATGCCAAGGATCATGTTGCGCCGGTGCGGGCGAACGAGAGCCAGGGTTCGCCAGAAGGCCCGGCGAGCTTGTCGCGGCGACGGGCGACCGGCGTGGCTGTTTCGCTGCGCCAGAAGCCCTTGAGGTGAGGCGGGGCTGGGGCCGGGGACATCGGTCAAGACTTATCCCTTTGGCTTGAAAGCGGTTTCGGTCAGTACCGGCACGGCCCGGCGGGCCATCGTCGGGGGCGGGCGTCAACATACCGAGTCGGTGGTCCGGTCGCAACGGGCTCCGGGCTGTCACTTTGGCACTGTCAGCCCGACAGAGATCAAAGCGATCAGAGAGCCAGTCTCCGCCGGCCCAGCGCACATAAGACCTTGTGCGAAAGAACCTTACCGAGTAACGCCATTCGTGCGCGTCTTGGCACCCGCTTTGCTTCACATGTTCGCCAAAAGACCCAGCGGCGTTGCCGCGCGCGGCCGGCACACGAGCGCGCCCCGCGGTAGACAACGACAGGAAGGAGACCACTGCATGGCGGTCAAGCAATTGGCGTTTGATCAGGAGGCGCAGCAGGCGATCCTCGCGGGTGTCGAGAAGCTCGCCGCTGCGGTCAAGAGCACCTATGGGCCCCGCGGGCGAAATGCGGTCCTGGACAAGGGCTGGGGCGCGCCGAACGTAACGAAGGACGGCGTGACGGTCGCCGAGGAAATCGAGCTGCACAACAAGTACGAGAACATGGGGGCGCAGCTCGTGAAGCAGGCAGCCAGCAAGACGAGCGATGTCGCCGGCGACGGAACCACCGCGGCCACGGTCCTTGCGGAAGCAATCTACAAGGAGGGGTTGCGGGCCATCACCGCCGGCTATGATCCCAACGCCATCAACCGCGGGATCGAGGCGGCGGTGCGGACGGTGGTCGAGGAGGTCAAGAAGCTGGCGCGGCCGGTGAAACTGGAGGCCAAGAGCACCGAGGACGTGGTCAACATTGCCAGCATCTCGGCCAACAACGACCGCACGATCGGCCAGATCATGGCGGACTGTTTCGCCAAGGTGGGCAAGGACGGGGTCATCACGGTTGAGGAAGGCAAGAGCCTGGACACGACGGTCGACGTGGTCGAGGGCATGCAGTTCGACCGCGGGTACCTGAGCCCGCACTTCATCACCGATCCCGACGCGATGGAGTGTGTGCTGGAGAAGGCCTTCGTCCTGGTCTACGAGGACAAGATCAGCAGCGTGACCAAGCTCGTCCCACTGCTCGAGAAGGTCGCCAAGGCTAAGCGGCCGCTGCTCATCGTCGCCGAGGACGTCGAGGGCGAGGCCCTGGCCACGCTGGTCGTCAACAAGCTCCGCGGCATCCTCGAAGTGGCGGCGGTCAAGGCCCCCGCCTACGGCGATCGCCGCAAGGCCATGCTCGAGGACATTGCGATCCTGACGGGCGGCAAGCCGATCTTCAAGGACCTCGGCATCGAGCTGGACAACGTGCAGATCGCCGACCTGGGGCAGGCCAAGAAGATCCGCATCGACAACGACAACACGACGATCATCGAGGGCGCCGGCGACAGCGAAGCCATCAAAGGCCGCATCGCCCAGATCCGCCGCGAGATCGAGCAGACCACCAGCGACTACGACCGCGAGAAGCTCCAGGAGCGGCTGGCCAAGCTGGCCGGCGGCGTGGCGCAGATCAACGTCGGCGCCGCATCGGAAGCCGAGCTGAAGGAGAAGAAGGCCCGCGTCGAGGACGCGCTGCACGCGACCCGCGCCGCGATCGAAGAAGGCGTGGTCCCGGGCGGGGGCGTGGCGCTGCTGCGGGCCCGCCGGGCGCTCGACACCGTCAAGCCGCGTGGCGAAGGCGAGAAGGTGGGGGTGCAGATCGTGCGTAGCGCCCTCACCGTTCCGATTCGCCAGCTCGCGGCCAACGCCGGTCACGAAGGGGCGGTGGTGTTGAAGAAAGTGGACGCCAATGCCAACGTCAACTTCGGGTTCAACGCGGACACGGGGCAGTACGAAGACCTGATGAAGGCGGGGATCATCGACCCGGCCAAGGTGGTCCGCTGCTCACTGGAAAACGGCAGCAGCGTGGCCCGCGTGCTACTCTCGACCGTGTGCCTGGTGGCCGAGAAGCCCAAGGAGAAGAAGGGCAAGGGCCGCCCCGGCATGCCGCCGGGCATGGACGACGACATGGGGGGGATGGATGACATGATGTAAGTGTCAAGTGAAAAGCGACAAGGGCCAAGTGCGTCGGCCGGAGGCGCCGGCACGCACGAGCGAAAACAGCTCGATACCTCATCGACGAGACTGGGAGAGACTAGGATGGCGACGGCCACGGCGAAGAAACTGAAGATTCGTCCCCTGGATGACCGGGTGGTGGTGCAACCGTTTGAGGCGGAGGAGCGGACCCGCGGCGGAATCGTGTTGCCCGACACGGCCCGCGAGAAGCCGCAGCGCGGCAAGGTCATCGCGACCGGCCCCGGCAAGCTGCTGGAAAAGACCGGCGAGCGCGGCCAGATGTCGCTCAAGGTCGGCGACGCCGTCTTCTACGGCAAGTACAGCGGCACCGAGGTCGAGATCGACGGCGACAAGTACGTGATCCTCCGCGAGAGCGACGTGCTGGCGGTCGAAGACTGAAGTGCAAAGTGAAAAGTGCAAAGTGAAAGCCACGCGGAGCGCCCGCTACCGGCGGCACGAGCAGTGTACTTTGCACTTTGAACTTTGAACTTTGAACTTCTGATACTGCGTATTTCGAGGAACGATTATGCCTGCCAAGCAACTGATGTACAGCGACCGGGCCCGCCAGGAGATGCTGGCCGGGGTCCGCAAGCTCTCCCGGACGGTCAAGGCCACCCTCGGCCCCGTCGGGCACAACGTGCTGCTCCAAAAGTCCTGGGGCTCGCCCCGGGTCACCAAGGACGGCGTCACGGTCAGCAAGGAGATCGAGCTGGCCGAGCCCTTCCAAAACATGGGCGCCAAGCTCGTCAACGAGGTGGCCAGCAAGACCAGCGACGCGGCCGGCGACGGGACCACCACCGCCACGGTGCTGGCCGAGGCGATCTTCGCCGAGGGCCTCAAGAACGTCACCGCCGGCGCGGCCCCGATGGCCCTGAAGCGCGGCATCGACGCCGCCGTCCAGGTTGCCGTCGAGGAGATCAAGAAGCAGTCCATCAAGGTCCGCGGCAAGGACGACATCGCCAAGGTCGCCACGATCAGCGCCAACGGCGACAAGGACGTCGGTAAGATCCTGTCGGCGGCGTTCGAGAAGGTCGGCAAGGACGGGGTCATCGAGATCGAGGAAGGCAAGAGCCTCGACACGACCTGGGAGCACGTGGAAGGGATGCAGTTCGACAAGGGCTTCATCTCGCCGTACTTCATCACCAACCCCACGTCGCTCGAAGTCGTCCTCGAAGACCCTTACATCCTCATTCACGAGAAGAAGATCAGCTCGCTGCGCGACATGATCCCGCTGCTGGAGAAGATCCTCCACGTCGCCAAGCCGCTGCTGATCATCGCCGAGGACGTGGACGGCGAGGCCCTGGCCACCCTGGTGGTCAACAAGCTCCGCGGCACGCTCCAGGCCGCCGCCGTCAAGGCCCCCGGTTTCGGCGACCGCCGCAAGGCCATGCTGGGTGACATCGCCACGCTGACCGGCGGCGAGTTCATCAGCGAGGACCGCGGCCTGAAGCTGGAGAGTGTTGACCTGAACATGCTCGGCCGGGCCAAGCGCGTCGTCATCACCAAGGACGACACGACGATCATCGAGGGCGCCGGCAAGAAGAAGGATATCGACGCCCGTATCGCCCAGATTCGCGCCCAGATCGACAAGACCACCAGCGACTACGACCGCGAGAAACTCCAGGAGCGGCTGGCCAAGCTCACCGGCGGCGTCGCGGTCGTACAGGTCGGCGGCGCCACCGAGGTCGAGGTCAAGGAGCGCAAGGATCTCGTCGATGACGCCTTCCACGCCACCAAGGCCGCCGCCGAAGAAGGCGTGGTCCCCGGCGGCGGGGTGGTGTTCCTACGGGCGATCAAGCCGGTGCTGGAGGCGGCCAAGAAGGCCGAGGGCGACGAAGCGGTGGGTTACCGCATCGTGGCCAGGGCCCTCGAGTACCCGGCCCGCCAGATCGCCGAGAACGCCGGCGAGGACGGCGGCGTGGTCGTCGAGGAGATTCTGTCCCGCGGCAAGAACGTGGGCTTCGACGCGGCCAAACGCGAATATGTCGACATGTTCGAGGCGGGCATCATCGACCCCGCCAAGGTCGCTCGCGTGGCGCTCCAGAACGCGGCCAGCGTGGCCGGGCTGATGCTCACGACCGACGTGCTCTGTACGGAGTACAAGGAAGACAAGCACGAGAAGATCGAAGGTGCAACGCGCTAGGACGGGCGAAAGCACAACCGCCAAGGCGTCAAGAGCGCCAAGGCACGTGAATGCCCGAGCCTGGCGGCGGTTGCGCTCGGAAACCGTCCCCGAAGCGCGGCCCCGACGCCGGGCACACAACCTGTTCCCCTTGGCGTACTGGGGCACCTTGGCACCCTGGCGGTTTTTTCGGCGGCCTGGCACCAGGTCGCCGATAATAAGAGTGTTGTGGCACAAGGACACAGGGGCAGCTCCGCGCGGGCTTCTCGCTGTGCCTTTGTGTGTGTAGTCGCGGCCCGTGGCGCGGCTCGCCGAGGCGCATGGTGGCGCAGAAGCGTGACTATTACGAGGTGCTGGGCGTCAGCCGCCAGGCCGGCGCCGAGGAGATCAAGCGCGCCTACCGCCAGGCCGCGTTGAAGTACCACCCCGACCGCAACAAGGAGCCGGGGGCCGAAGAGCGGTTCAAAGAGGCCGCCGAGGCGTACGAAGTCCTCTCCGACGCCGAGAAACGCCAACGCTACGACCGCTACGGTCACGCCGGGCTCAACGGCGTGAACATGCACGACTTCTCGGGCATGGGCGTCGAGGACATCTTCAGCATCTTCAGCGACCTGTTCGGTGGCGCTTTCGGGGGCGGATTCGCGCGGAATGCCCCGGACCGCGGCGTCGATATCCAGACCGTCATTGACGTGGACCTCAAAGAAGTGCTCACCGGCGTGGAGAAGACGCTGCGCTTCGAGCGGGCCGACTTCTGCCCGCGCTGCGAGGGCGAGGGCAACGAACCCGGGACCCGGCGGCGGAACTGCTCGACCTGCGGCGGCTACGGCCAGGTCGAGCGGCAGACCTCAATGGGCTTCTTCGTCACGCGCAGCGTGGTCGAGTGCCCGCAATGTCAGGGCCGTGGCTCGTTCGCCGAGGCGCCCTGCCGCGAGTGCGGCGGCACGGGGCGCGGGACGCGCGAGCGGCTGCTGGAAGTGAAAATCCCCGCGGGCGTGCATGACGGACAGAGCATCCGCATCCGCGGGGAGGGAGAACCGGGACGCCTCGGCACGCAGCGCGGCGACCTGCGCTGCGTCGTGCGCGTCCGCCCGCACGAGTTCTTCCAGCGCGACGGCGACCACCTCGTGTGCGTGCTGCCGATCAGCTTCACGCAGGCGGCCCTGGGCGCGCAGGTCGATGTCCCCACGCTGACCGGCGTGACGCCGCTGCGCGTCCCACCGGGCACGCAGCACGGGGCGGTGTTCCAGTTGACCGGTAAGGGGCTGCCGAACTTGCGTACCGGTCGCCGAGGCAACCAGGTGGTGCAGGTAGTGGTGGAAATCCCGCGCAAGCTGAGTCGGGAACAGGAGGAGTTGCTGCGGCGGTTCGCGGCGACCGAGGACAAGAGCGTCTTGCCCGAGTCGAAGGGTTTCTTCGAGCGCGTCAAGGAGTACCTGACCCGCGAATCGGGCGGGCGTCAATAGCGCGGCACGCGGCAAAGGCCGGCGTGGAGCCGGCACGAGCTGACAGCGAGCGATGAGCAAGAAGAATACCCCACCAACCGAATCGGCTGAGGTACCCGAGGCCCAGACCCCCGTCGAGTCGCCGGCCGGGGCGGAAGCGGCGCCCGCGGCGCCGCCCGCGCCGGAGGACGAGCTGGCGGCGTTGCGGCGTGAGGTGGAAGCGCTGCGCGACAAGAACCTGCGCGCGCTGGCGGAGGTGCAGAACGCCCAGAAGCGGGCGCAGCGCGAGAAGGAGGAGGCCCTGCGGTACGCGGAGGCCGATTTCGCCCGTGAATTGCTTGTGATCCTGGACGACTTCGCGCGGACCAGCGAATCCGCCAGAACCGCGACCGACGTCCAGGCCGTGGCCGAGGGTGTCCGGATCGTCCACGAGCACTTCCTCAAGGTGCTGCGCAGTCGGGGCATTGAGCCCATCGAGGCGGTGGGGAAGCCGTTTGATCCGGCGTTTCACCAGGCCCTGATGCAGCGCCCCAGCGACGATCATCCGGCCGGCACGGTGATTGAGGAGGCGGCCCGCGGCTACAAGATGCACGACCGTGTCCTGCGGCCCAGCCGCGTGATCGTGTCCAGCGGGGCGGTGCCGGCCGAGACGGCCGGGGAGCAGAGCTGATGCCGACGTATGAGTACGCGTGCGAGCGGTGCGAGCACCGCTTCGAGCAGTTCCAGCCCATCACCGCGGCCCCGCTCCGCAAGTGCCCCGCCTGCGGCCAGCGGACGCTGCACCGCCTGCTCGGGACCGGCGGCGGGATCATCTTTCGGGGCTCCGGCTTCTACCAAACCGACTACCGCAGTGAGTCGTACAAGAAGGCCGAGCAGGCGGAGAAGGCCGCCGGCGGCGGCAACGGACACGCCAAGGCCGGCGACGGCCCGGGCGGAAACGGCCAGAGTGATAAGGGCAAGAAGGACACGCCGCCCGCGAGCGGCAAGTCAAAGACGCCGGCCCCCGCCAAGTCGTCCTAGCCCGCCCATGACAGCCCCGCACGCCAGGGGGGGGCCGGCGGCCGACCACTTGCGTCGTGGGTTCTGTCAGCGGTTCTCAACCCGCGAAGTCTGCTTGAGGGACCGACCCGGCGAGCGCTTGTTCGCGGTGAATGGCCGGCAGCGCTACGTCGGCACCGGACCCTGTTGTCGCAGGACGGTCACGAGGTCCGGCGGGGAGAAGGCGGGGCCTTTGAGCACTTTGCCGCCGGGGTCGCGCCCGCCATTCTTGGACATGTTCGAGCGATGGACCTCCGCGAAGACGGGCTCCAGATCGACGCCCATTTCGACCGCGGTCCCGTAGGTGACGACCAGGATGTCGGCCAGGGCATCGACCATCTCGACGAAGTCGCCCTGGTCGGCGGCTTCGAGGAACTCGGCCGCCTCCCCCACGATCAGCCGCGCGCGGCGCATCCGGTCCTTGGGCGACGGCATCGTCGGCCGGGTGGCGACGGGCAAGTCGTACTTGCGGTGAAAGTCGGCCACGGCTTGCTGCTCAGGACTCACGGGGCTCTCCTCCACGCCCGGGGGCGCATTGTTGTCTGGAAGCCATCCCCTAACCCCCCTCCCTTCCAGGGAGGGGCTGGGGGAGCGTCGATACTCTCGGCCAGGACCGCTGTCCCGATTCGCCGGTCTCTGCAGATCCGGGTTTGCGGATAGCCTTCACCGTTTGCTGTCTGTCGCCGGCGGGCCTGGACCGCGGGACGCCGAACGCCGCGGGTTCTCTTCAACACATGGCAACCGTCCGGCATCGTACGCGGCACACAAGCGTTCATACGCGGTCTTGTACGCCAGAAATCGTACCTGGTATTCCGCCCGACGGCACTCATCGGGGGCCTTGTCCGGGTGCCAACGTTGCAGGAGCTGCCGCCAGGCGTGCTTGAGCTCGTCGCGCGAGGCGGCGGGTGGCAGGTCGAAGAGCTCCAGGGCGTCGGCTTCGGGCAGCTCGGCGGCGCGGGCGCGGACCTGTTCCGCGACGACCTCGCGCTCGACCGCGTCGGCCCGCTCCCGCAGCCACTCCCAGTCCCACACGTCCGGCAGCAGCGCGCCCAGGCTCGCTCCCATAACGGTCATGAACCGCGTGAACGGCTTGCCCTTTAGCCCGAACACGCCGTCCACGAGCAGGCCCGTGGCCGCGGCCATCTTGCCGGCGACGCGGGCCGATTTGCGCCGCTGCCCGGCCCGCCGGTCCCGCAACAACGGCGCAATGTCGTGTTCCCACACGCGGCGTAGGAAACGGCGGAAGGCGAGGTTGTCCGCCGGTGCGGTCGGCATCCGTACTCTCCCAGCGGCGGCCTGGCGGGCCAAGCGACACGGTCGCCGGTGCGCTCCGCCTGGCCGCGATCAACCCGGCGCGCATCTTACCGAATGCGGCGTCCGGCGCGTTTCGCGGCGGCGTTTTGTTTATATCATGCCCGCTGCCGGTCGGGCAGCGGTCGCCCGACGGTATCGCGGAGTCCTCCGGTGGAACTGCGCCTGCTCGCAACGAGCGCTCCGGCCTTGAGCGCCGGCCCAACGACGGCGGCGTGGATCATCAGCGCGGCCGCCCTGGTGCTGGCCGGCGTCGGTCGCCGCCGCTGGCCGCCGGGCGTAGGCGAGGGGTTGTTCGTCGCCGGGGTCAGCGGCCTGCTGTTGTCCAACTACGTGGCCTGGGGCGAGCCAGCAGCCCGGCCCGCCCTGCTCAGTGCGGGGTTCGTCAGTCTGGCCGTCGTGTGGATGATCGTCGCGGCGTGGATCGAGCGCGGCGAGTCTTCCGTGCGCCGCGCGTTAGCCGTTCACGCCGCCGCGGTCAGCAGCGTGCTCGTCCTTCCCGCCGCCATGGCGGGCGACGACCCACTGGGTTTCCCGGGCTTGCTGGTGCGCTGGCTGCTGCTGCTCGGCGTGGCGGGCGGGCTGTATTTGCGGCGACGGGACGCCCTCGCCCGCGGCGCGACGCTAGCGGTCGCCATCGGCGGCCCGCTGTGGCTACTTCATGACCAGACGCCGTCGGCGATACGTCCCCATCTTCCGGCGGCCGTCTTCGCGCTGGGGGTGGCAGCCCTAGTGTTCGTCGTCGGCGTCCTGGTGGCCGACTGGCGCCGCCGGGTTCGCGCGTGGCAGACCGACCCACAGAACTTGCTCACCCCCGCACTGCGCCATCGCTACGCGTTTGGGGCCGTGGTCGCCGTCTGTGTTCTCGTCGGTGCCGGCGGCGTGCTGTGTCCCAACAGCGCCGTCACACCCCTGGGTGTGGTTCTGGCCGGGTACGCGGCGCTCGTGGTGTCGCATCGGCGGAGCTCCAATGCGGTGGGTGCGCTTGGGATGACCCTGATCGCCGAGGCCATCTTGTTGGCGGCGCTGGCCTGGCTGCCGGACGGTCCGGCTAATCTGCTGCTCGGCTTCGCCCTGGCCGGCGCGTTCTTGCAGTGGCTGGCCGGGTTCTGGAGCCAGCAACTGTGCGACGGGCGTCCCTGGACCACAACGGGCCGTCTCATCCCCGTGGCCCGTAACCAGAGCCTGTTGGCGGTGGGCGGACAAGCCCTCGCCGCTTGGTCGGTCGGGGAGACGCCGCCCGCCGCGGCCGGCACGTGGTCGCTGACCGTCGCGCTGGTCTTGATGCTGCTGCACGGGGCGGCCCTCGCGCGGGACGCCAAGCAGCGTGGCTGTGCGGCGGCGGCCCTGGCGGCTTGCGTCGTTCTCGTGGCGGCGATCGTGCCGGCCGACGCGCTGGCCGCCGGCCTTCACCGCCCCGTGCCGCCGGTCCTGTGGCCGGCCCTGGCCGCGGTCGTGCTGGCCCTGGTGGCGGGACCACGGCGCCGGGACGGCGGCGCGACCTGGGCCTTCGACGCCTACCTCGGGGCCTTGCTGCCGCTGGCCTTCGCGCTTGCGTTCGCCCTGGCGCCGGCACCGAAGCCCGCGGCGGAGACCCTCGCGGCGGCAGTCGTCGGAGCGGCGATGGCCCTGGCCCTGCGCTTTGGCCGCCGCCCGGCGGCCAACGACCCGCGCTCGCCCGCCTAAGCGCGGCGCGGCCGGTTGTCCGTTGCCGGTCACGACCTATAATGACGGCCGGTCCCCACCGTCCGCGGGGAGTGACTGACGCCCCGCCGACACGGGCCGGGGTGACGTTCTCGAAGCTCGTTGCCTTGGTATGGAGCCGGTCATGGCCGATCACGGGTGCGAAATCCGCCGTATCGTCTGGTCCGAAGCCTTCCCGTTCGTGCGTCTGTTCCACACGCTGCGCCTGGCATTGGGGTTCAACCGCCTGGCGCTGGCGTTGGCGGCCCTGGTGTGCCTGTACGTGGGCGGCCGCATCCTCGACGCCATCTGGGGTGAAGGCGGCGGGGTGGTGGCGATGCCGCGCGACGGCGGGATCGTCACGGAGATCGAGGTCTACGCCACATCGCCCCACGCCGTGTTCAAAACGTGGGCTGTCGAAGCCCGCGACGCTCACGCCGAGCGGGCTGTCAATGCCGCGCTTCAGGCCGGGCTGGCGGTCAGCCGGAGCGATGCCAAGCGGTTGTTGGCCAACGCCAAGTTGCGCGACCTGATGCTGGACGACGCCTTCCGCGGGGAGCTGCGGCGGCTGCGCGAGCTGGTCGATCAGCTCGAGCGCAATGGTCTGACGGCCCTCACGGGCGATACGTCGCTCACCTCGGCGGATCGCGACCGGCGTCGCCAGGAGCTCCAGGAGGCCGCCGACACGGTGCGACAGATGCTCGCGGGCAAGCCGGGGCGTAGCCCGACGGCGGCCGCCGCCGGCGCAAAGGCGATCGAGACGCTGACGGCCGCGGGCCCATCCGGCGATCGCACGCAACGGGCGCAGCACCAGGCCGAGCTGACCAAGGCGACCGCGCGGCAGGCGCAGTTGCAGCAATACGAAGAACTGACCCCGCGCGGGCCGTTCATTCGGCTGCTGCAATACGAGCAGCAGTGCTTCGGCGCGGCCATTCGCGGCGTGTGTACCGGCCGGCTCGGCTGGTCCGGGCGGGCCTTTGACGCCGAGCCCGCGATGGCCGGCAGCATTGACTCGGCGGTCCGCGGCGTGTGCTGGCTGGTCAACCAGAAACCCTGGTTGGCCCTGCTGCTGGCCGTGATGAGCCTGCTCATTTTCGCGTTCTTCGGTGGGGCGATCTGCCGCAGTGCGGCGGTTCAGGTGACCCGCGACGAGAGCCTGGGCCTGGGGGCGACGCTGCGGTTTGGTTGCCAGCGGTACGGCGGGTTCCTCATGGCGCCGGTGCTGCCGGTGGGGTTGATGGCGCTGATCGCGGTGGTGATGTTCGTCGGCGGGTTGGTTGGGACTATTGGTTACGTGGGTGAGCTGTTCACGGGGGTGTTCTACTTTCTGGCACTGCTGGGCGGCTTCGCGGCGGCGCTCGCTTTGCTGGCCCTGGCGCTGGGCTTCCACCTCATGTGGCCGACCATCGCGGTCGAAGGGTCCGACGGGTTCGACGCGCTGGCTCGGGCGTGCAACTACGTCGCCACGCGCATCTGGCACACGCTCTTCTACGCGGCGGTGCTGCTCGTGTACGGGGCCCTGTCGTTCATTCTCGTGCGGCTGGTGGTGCTGCTCACGCTGAAGCTGGCGCACGGCTTCACCGGGTGGGGGCTGAACCTCATCAGCAGCAGCGGGTTGACCAGCGTGGGCAAGCTGGACGCGATGTGGCGGATGCCGGCGTGGTCGGACTTGTCGCTGCTGCCGGGCGGCGACGTCCGCCTGAATGGCACGTACTTCAACGGTCCGCTCGATGGGACCGAATGGTTCGGGGCGCTGGGGCTGATGATCTGGGGTTACCTCCTGGTCGGCCTGCTCGGCGCATTCGTCATCAGCTACTTCTTCTGCGGCAGCACGCAGGCGTACCTGCTGCTCCGCCGGCACGTGGACGCGACGGACTTTGACGAGGTCTACTACGAGGAGCCGGCCGAGGAGCCGCCGTTGACGGCAACCGAGCCGTCGACGACGCCGGCAGCGACGGAGCCGCCCGCTGCGCCGCCTGCTGCCGAACCCCCGCCGCCAAGCAGTGACGCGCCGCCGTCCCCGTGAGGTCCCCGTCGGCTGACAATGAACGAGCCGTCCGCAGCCCGCGGTCCGTCGACGACGACGCCCTCCCCGGCCGAGTTCCGCGCGCTGCGTGAATCGGGCGCGGCGCGCGGGGCGAGTTGGTCCATCGGATCCGTGGTCGCTGCCGCCCGTGACGTCGTGGCACGCGGGCTCCTTCGCCTGGGGGCGACCCCCAACCGCGTCACTATTGCCGGCTGCGTGCTGACGCTGGCTGCGGGGTACTGCTTGGCGCGCGGAGCGTCGCAGCAGGTGCCGTACTTCCACGCCGGCGACGGGCCGGTCGGCTGGTGGCCGGCGCTGGCGGGGCTGTTTCTGCTGTTGGCCGGCGCGTGCGACATGCTCGACGGCGCGGTGGCCCGGCTGGGCGGCCGCGGCTCGCGGGCCGGCGCCCTGCTCGATTCGTCGGTCGATCGCCTCAGCGATATGGCAATCTTCATCGGGTGCCTGCTGCACTTTGCGACGCGACCGGTCCCCAACCTGACGCTGCAACTGCTGGCCGTCGTCGCCCTGTGCAACGCCGTGCTCATCAGCTACGTCAAGGCCCGGGCCGAGAACATGATCCCCGACTGCACGGTGGGCTATTGGCTGCGCGGCGAGCGTTTCGCCGCGGTCCTGATCGGCTGCGCGGTCGGTCACGTCCCCGCCGTCCTGTGGCAGTTGGCGGTCTCCGGGGCGTTCACCGTCTGGCGGCGCATGAGCTACAGCTACACCGTGCTGCGAGCGCTTGACGCGAGCCGTCCGCCGCCGCCACGCGGGCCAACCCCGGGTTGGCTCGGACGGCTGCAACCGTGGCGTCACCCGCGCGGGTCGGTGCCGTACGATCTGGTGACGGGCGCCCACATCGCCTACATCGTGATCGCCCCGTGGGTGGTGCCGGCCCTCGGCGATGCGGGCCCGTGGGCCGACCCGCTGCGCCGCGGGCTCCTGACGTAACCGCAGGCCCCTCCCACGACCCCATCCTCTCCCAGCCGCCAACGGGATCCGCCGCCCAAGTGGCAGAACGCCCGGCCCCGCACCGGCGCGCGGGGTTTGGCTCGGTGCTCTGGGGGGTGCTTGGAAAACGTCGGATTCTCGGGCGAGAACCGCGTGGGCGACGCGCCGGCCCCCGCCGAAACTCGCCTGTTATCGGAAGCCCAAACTGCGGGCTGGGCCGCTCGGCCACGCGCCAGCTTGAGCTATCGGAATCCTATTAACGACCCGCGCGAATCGGACGATGGAACCGACGCGGAGCGGACCTTGGGTTTCCCGCCGCGGACGGCCCGCGTCCGCCGGGGCCGGGTCAGGACTCGAGGAAGACCATGAGCTCGTTGGCGACCGAAGCGAAACCGGAACAGGGAGCGGGCGGCGGCCTGGTGCTGACCGCCGACGCCCCCGGCACCGCGCTGCGCAAGACCGCCCGGCCACCGGCCGCACGTGCCGGTCGTTGGAAGCGGTTGTGCGACGACTTGACGTCCAAGGCCGAGTCCTTGCGGAAGCTGCGGGAAGAGATCGAACCGAAGGCGGCGGCCCTCGCCGACCGCGAGAAGGAGCTGGACGCGCGGGCCACGGATCTCGACACCCGGCAGCAGGAGCTGGATGCCCGCCTCAAGCAGAGTGAAACCCTGGCCGCCGAGCTGACCCGCGGCAGCGCCGACCTCGAACGCTTCGCCCAGCAACTCGAGGAGCGCCGGGCCGCGCTGGACCAACAGGCCGCCGCGCAGAAGCAACGGGCCGACGAACTGACGACCTGGATGGCCACGCTCGACGCCCGCGACGGGGAGCTCACCGCCCGGGCCCGCGAACTCGAGGAACGCGCCCGCGCAATCGAAGAACGCGCCCGCGAGCTCGATACGCAACTGGGTGAACTCCGCGCCCGCGGCGAAGAGATCACCGCCCGCCTGCCGGAGCTGAATCGCCGCCAGGCCGCTTTGGATGAGTTGACCGCGCGCTTCCAGGACCGCGAGCGCGAAATCGCACGGCGTGAGAGGGAGCTTGAAGCCCGCGAGCGCACGCTGCGCAACCTGACCGCCGAGTTGAAGGCCCGCCGCGACGAGGTCAAGGAATGGGAGGAGGACTTGCAGGCCCGGCACAAGCAGTTGGAAGCCGAGGCCGCGATCATCGCCCAGCAGCGGGCTGAGGCAAAAACGCTGCAAGCCGAGGCGGCCCGTCAAGAGCAAGCGGCCCTGGCTTTGCAACGCCGTACCGCCGAGGTCGAGGCCCGCGAACGCGCCGTGAACCGTCGGACCGCCGAACTGACCGGCCGCGAGCAGCAGGTCGTCAGCCGCTGGCAGACGCTGGAGCGGCACCGCGGTGAGTTCGACGCGCGCATCGCTGACCTGGCCCGCTGGATCGGCTTTTACCTCAACATGCCGCGGAGCGGCGATAGCGTTCCCGAACCAGCCCCCGACGCGGCCCACTCGGCCTCCTGAACCGCCGCCGCAAACCGGCCGCGGCCCCGGCGACGAGCGGGGCCGGTGGTCCTTTCATTCATCCTGTAGGCCGTTTGTTTCCTCTCCCAGCTCCGCGGCCGGCACCACGATGGGCTCGGCCGGCGGGGCGGGCAGCAGGTGCCGCGGGAGGAAGGCCAATCCGGCGATGAGCGTCGGGACCACGGCGCTGGCGATGACCACGCCGACGAGGAACGAGTACTGCTCGCGCGTCACGATGTTGTGCGTCAACCCGTACAACGCTGAGATCGTCCCGAAGGTCAGGCCGGTGGACATGAGCAGGGTGTAATACCAGCGCTCCCGGCGGTCTTGTCGAAAACGGGCGATGACCGGATACAGGCCGAATATCTTCGACACGACCTTGCCCCCCAGCAGGAGCAGGAATACCAACGGGGCCGACACGATCGCCGGCATCGCCACCAGGGCCCCGGCCCGGATGAAGTAGAAAGGCGTCAGGAAGCCGACCGTCAAGGTGCGCATACGCCGAATCCACAGGTGGTCCGCGGCCGCCGCTTCCGCCAGCACCATCCCCGCGACGTACGCCGGCAGGACCGCCTCACTGCCGGCCCACAACGCCAGGGCCCCCAGCGCGAACAGCACGAGCAGCACCAACTTGGTCCGTATGGCGGCGGTGCGATACGCGTAACGCCGCGTCATCCAGTTGGTCACGATCGGCAGGGCGGTCAACGCCAGGATGGCGGCCCCCAGGAAGATGCCGGTCTTGTGCGTGAACGGCGCGAAGATCAACCCCAGGGCCAGCACCGTGCCCAGGTCGTTGACAAAGCACGCGCCCAGGATGCCCTTGCCGAACTCGGTGCGGTTGAGCCCCGTTTCGAGCATGACGGCGTACACGACCGCCATCGAGGTGGTGGACAGCGCCACCCCAGCCAGCCAACTCGCTCGACCGTCCCAGCCGAGGAGGTAATGGGCCACGGCGGCGCAGCCGAGGAACGGGGCCGCGAAGCCGATCAGCCCCACCACCGTGACCTCGCGCCACTTGGCCCGCAACGTGGTCGGCTCCAACTCCGCGCCGGCCAGGAAGGTCAGCATGACCGCCCCCGCCGACGCCAGGAAACGCAGCCAATCCGCGTCGGTCCCCAAGGCACCCTGCCCCCAGTAGTGCTGGGCCACGGCTCCCGCCGCGATCCCCACGCAAATCTCCACCAGCGCCATCGAGATCCGCAGGTGGTTGGCGAGCACCGTGGCGACTACGGCTAGAAACAACCACACGGCGGCAATGGAAAAGGCTTCGGTCATGGTCCGCTCCGCGACATACGACAACAAAAAACCTGCCTTGCGGCAGGGGGCCGGGTGCACGCGCGGGACCCCTGCCTGCAAGCGTCCAGGCAGGAGTCATCAGACCACGACGGTCACTTAATGGCGGACTCCATCGCCGCCGGGATTCTATCTGCCGGCCCCCCGCATGACAAGCCGCCGGCTTCCCGCGCGGCGAGCCGGTGCCGCGACGCCGACGGCCCCACTACCCGGCGGCAGGGCCGCTCCGTAAAATGGACGATCCGGCGCCGGCCCCACGGCCGGCCCGTGAGCTTCACCCCGCAGTAGGAGCGCACAATGGCGGTGCCCAACGATCGCAGGTACTCCCAGACCCATGAGTGGTTCAAGGCCGATGGGAACGTCGTGACCATCGGCATCACCCAGTTCGCCGCCGACGAGCTCACCGACATCACGTACGTCGATCTGCCCGCGGTCGGCGACACGGTGGAGGGCGGCGGCCACTTTGGCGAGATTGAGTCCGTCAAGGCCACCAGCGAGTTGTACTGCGCCGTGTCCGGCGAGGTTGTCGCGGTCAACGAGCGGCTGGCCGATGAGCCGGGGCTGGTCAACACCGACCCGCTCGGCGAGGGCTGGATGCTCAAGATTCGCGCCGCCGACGTCAGCCCGCTCCAGAAGCTGCTGGACGGCCCGGCGTATGAGAAGATGATCGCGGAACACTGAGAAGCAGTGACAAGTGGAAGGTGCCCAGTGCCAAGAGGCCGCCCCGCGACTCCCCTCCCTCTCCGGGAGGGGTTGGGGGAGGGTCGAGACGGGCGCGTTGTGCCCCTCACCCCACCCTCTCCCCAGAGGGGCGAGGAGTTAGCGAACAGGCACTTCGCACTTGTCCCTTCGCACTCGTCACTTTGCACTGGTCACATTGCACTTGTCCCCTGTCACCCCCCGCTTGCGGGAGGAGTCCCCTTCAATGTCGCACGAGTTTCCGACGCAACCGCTCCTGGAGCCCTCTGATACCTTTGTCCACCGCCACCTCGGCCCGAGCGACGACGACATCCGGCAGATGCTCGCCGCCTTGGGCTACGACTCGCTCGACGCCCTGATCGACGCGACCGTGCCGCCGACGATCCGCCTCGCTCGACCGCTCGACCTCGGGCCGCCGCGGAGCGAGCACGCCACGCTGGCGGAGCTGCGCGGCATCGCGGAGAAGAACCAGGTCGTGCGGTCGCTGATCGGCCTGGGCTACTACGACACGATCGTCCCGCCGATCATCCAGCGCAACATCCTCGAGAACCCCGGCTGGTACACGCAGTACACGCCGTACCAGGCCGAGATTTCGCAGGGTCGATTGGAGGCGTTGCTGAACTTCCAGACGATGGTGAGTGACCTGACAGGGTTGCCGCTGGCCAACGCGTCGCTGCTCGACGAGGCGACCGCCGCCGCCGAGGCGATGACCATGTGCCACCGCATCGCCAAGGGCAAGCGGGACGTGTTCTTCGTGGCCGCCGATTGCCACCCGCAGACGATCGCGGTCGTACAGGGCCGCGCCCGGCCGCTGAAGATCGACCTGCACGTTGGTGCCATCGCGGACATTGACTTCGAGAAGCAGGACCTCTGCGGCATCCTGCTCCAATACCCGACGACGGACGGTCGAATTGAAGACTACACCGACATTGTGCAGCGGGCCCATCAGGCCGGGGCGTTCGTCGTCGTCGCCACCGACCTGCTCGCGTTGACGCTGCTCAAGCCGCCCGGCGAATTCGGTGCCGACGTCGCCGTCGGCAACTCACAGCGTTTCGGCGTGCCGCTGGGCTTCGGCGGCCCACACGCGGCGTTCATGGCGACGCGCGAAGAGCACGTGCGGCAGATGCCGGGGCGTCTGATCGGCGTGTCCAAGGACGCGCAGGGGAACAACGCCTTCCGCCTCACGATCCAGACCCGCGAGCAGCACATCCGCCGCGAGAAGGCCACCAGCAACATTTGCACCGCCCAGGTGCTGCTGGCGATCATGGCCAGCATGTACGCCGTCTGGCACGGACCGCAGGGGTTGCGGCGGATTGCCCAGCGCGTGCAGGCGTTGACGGCGATTTGTGCCGAGGGGCTGCGGCGGCTCGGCTTCGACCCAGGGACCGGGCCGTATTTCGATACGCTGCGGCTGCGGCTGGGCAAGAAGAAGGCCGGACCAGCGCTCAACCGGGCCCACAAGGCGGGATTCAACCTGCGGGACTACGGCGACGGCTCGCTCGGGTTGTCACTCGACGAGTGCAGCACGAAGGCCGAGGTGCAGGCAATCTGGCAGGTCTTTGCCGGCAAGGACGCGGTGGCGTTCAGCGTCGAGGACCTGGCCGGCGGGGCGGACACGAGTTTCCCGGCGGGTCTGGCCCGCACGAGCACTTACCTCACGCACCCCGTGTTCAACCGCTATCACGCCGAGCACGAGATGTTGCGGTACATCAAGCGGCTGGAGTCGCGCGACTTGTCGCTGTGCCAGTCGATGATCCCGCTCGGCTCCTGCACGATGAAGCTCAATGCAACCTCCGAGATGCAGCCGATCAGTTGGCCGCAATTCGCGCACATCCACCCGTTCGCCCCCGCCGACCAGTGGCGGGGCTACACGGAGCTGCTCGAAACGCTCGGGAAGTGGCTGGGCGAGATCACCGGCTTTCCGGCGGTGTCGTTCCAGCCGAACTCCGGCGCCGCGGGCGAGTACACCGGCCTGCGCGTCATTCGGGCGTACCACGAAGCCCACGATAACGGGCATCGCGACGTGTGCCTGATTCCAGTCTCGGCCCACGGCACCAACCCCGCCAGCGCCATCATGGCCGGCTGCGAGGTCGTCGCCGTCGCGTGCGACGACCACGGCAACATCAGCCTCGAAGACCTGCAAGCCAAGGCGGGCCAGTACCGCGACCGCCTCGCCGCCATAATGATCACGTACCCATCGACGCACGGCGTCTTTGAGCAGGACGTCAAGGACCTCTGCCGCGTCGTCCACGAAAACGGCGGCCTGGTCTACATGGACGGGGCCAACATGAACGCCCAGGTCGGCCTTACGCGGCCGGCCGACATCGGCGCCGACGTCGTCCACCTCAACCTGCACAAGACTTTCTGCATCCCGCACGGCGGCGGCGGCCCGGGCATGGGGCCGATCGCTTGCGCAGCGCACCTCGCCCCGTTCCTGCCCGGGCACCCGCTGGTCCCGTGCGGCGGCGAGCAGGCCATTCCGCCGGTCTCCGCGGCCCCCTTCGGCAGTCCAAGCATCCTGCCGATTTCGTGGATGTACATTCGCCTGATGGGCGAGCCGGGGCTGAAGAAGGCCACGCAGGTCGCGATTCTCAACGCGAATTACATGGCCCACCGGCTGAAGGAGCACTACCCGCTCGTCTACACCGGCCGCAACGACCGCGTCGCCCACGAGTTCATCCTCGACCTGCGCGAGTTTCAGAAGACCGCGCACGTGACGCCGGAGGACGTGGCCAAGCGGCTGATGGACTTCGGCTTCCACGCCCCGACGATGAGCTGGCCGGTGGCGGGCACGTTGATGGTCGAGCCGACGGAGAGCGAGTCGCGGGCAGAGTGCGACCGGCTGTGCGATGCGCTGATCGCGATCCGCCAGGAAATCCGCGACATCGAGAGCGGCCGCATCAAATATGAGGAAAGCCCGCTGAGACACGCGCCGCACACGGCGGCGGTCGTGACCGCAACGACGTGGGACCGTCCCTATCCGCGGGAGCAGGGCGCCTACCCCGCCGACTGGGTCCGCCAATGCAAGTTCTGGCCGCCGGTGGCCCGCATCGACAATGTCTGGGGCGACCGGCACCTGTTCTGCACGTGCCCAAGGGTGGCGGACGTGGCCGCGGAGGCTGTGGCCGACTAGCGCTTGGGCGCCTCGACGCCGGCCGGTGGCTCTTACCCCCCTCCCTTTCAGGGAGGGGTTGGGGGAGGGTTGAAATCCCCGTGTGTCGTGCCCCCACGACGCGCCGCCCCGTAGCGCCTAACCGGCGTTCGGCGGTCGGCACTAAGGACCCGCTCCTGCCGTATAATCAGATTGCTTATCGTTCGGTCACCGCTGGAGCCGTGCCGATGACGCGTGAAGAGCTGCGCAAGGTGCTGACGGCCAGTCCGTTCCGGCCGTTTCGAATTCACCTGGGTGATGGTCGCGCGCTGGAGGTCCCGCATCCCGACTTCGCCGCCCTTCATCCTGCGGGCCGCACACTGGTTGTCTTCGGCCCAAAAGAAGAACCGTTCGAGATCGTGGACGTCATGCTCATCACCAGCATCGAGGTCGGCAACGGCACCCGGCGACGCAAGAAGTGACGCCGGCCCGGCGGTCGGCGCTGGGTGCCGGGGGCTGGGGGCCGCGCCGACGTGGGCATCGGCGCGTCGGCGCGCCGAGTCGCTTTCAGGCCCACGCGAAGACGTGTCGGCGTGACACTCGGCCCCGCCGCCACTCAATCCCTCGATCCCTTACTCCCTCAGTCCCTCGCGGCATGGCGTTGAGGCCCGCGCGATCAACAGTCTGCGCCGCGGCTCCGTTGCACTCCTAACATATTCCGAATATCATGCGGCCGCTAGCCGACAGGACGGCCCGGTCATGGACCCCATCAGCAACCCGGCCAGCGCCTTTTCACCGACGCGGTGTGAGTGGGACGCCGCGCCGCCCAACGCCCGGCTGTCGGTCCGGGAGGAAACCGCCGCCTCCGCGCTCACGCACAACGACAGCCCGGACATCCCCTATCGCTGGTCGGTCAATCCGTATCGCGGGTGCCAGCACGGCTGCGCTTACTGCTACGCCCGCCGCACGCACGAGTACCTCGATCTCGGCGCCGGGACGGACTTCGAACACACGATCATCGTCAAGACCAACGTCGCCGAGCGGCTCGCGGCCGAGCTGGCCCGCCCCCGCTGGCGACGCGAGTGGATCGAGCTGTCCGGCGTGACCGACGCGTACCAGCCGCTGGAAC
This sequence comes from Planctomycetota bacterium, assembly GCA_040755725.1. Taxonomy (GTDB): domain Bacteria; phylum Planctomycetota; class Phycisphaerae; order UBA1845; family Fen-1342; genus JBFMAI01. The sequence goes on from JBFMAI010000003.1 coordinate 25,751, forward strand.
GGCACTATCGGCTCACTCGGCGCTGCCTCGAAGTCTGCGTGGCGCGCGGCAATCCGGTCGGCGTGACCACGAAGTCGGCGCTGGTCACGCGCGACATCGACCTGCTCGCCGAACTGCACCGCCGAGCAGCCGCGCAAGTGTTCATCAGCACGACCTTTGCCGACGACCGCATCGCCCGGCTCCTGGAGCCGATGACCGCGACCGCCGAGGCCCGCTTTGACGCGATGCGTCGAATCGCGGCGGCGGGCGTGCCGGTCGGCGTCCTGATTGCCCCGGTGATCCCGGGCCTCAACGACCGCGATATCCCCGTGCTGCTGACCCGGGCGGCGGAGTGCGGGGCCGCGTCCGCCTGCTTTACGCCGGTGCGGCTCCCGGGCAGCGTCGCCGAGGTGTTTCTCGCGCGGCTGCGGGCCGCGTTGCCGCAGGCCGCCGGTCGCATCGAGGCGCGGATTCGTGATCTGCGGGGCGGGCGGCTGAACGATCCGCGGCTGGGTGGTCGGATGGAAGCCCACGGGGCGTATTGGGACGGCATTCGTCGGCTCTTCGAGACCACGGCCACGCGCGTAGGCCTCGACGGCGGGCAGTCCTGGCGCTGCGACCCGGCCCCCGTCGCCCCCCGCCCGGTCAAGCAATTAGAGCTCTTCTAGAGGACCGTGCGCGATCGTGCGGCGCGGGAGGGCGATCCCGGCGCGCCGGCACGGACCTCCCCCAGGGCGCCGCCGAATCGCGCACAGCCATTTAGAGCCTATCCCATAACCTCGGCGGCGCGGAAGGTAATGTAGGCGCAGACCAAGTGTAGCATAGCGGTGTAGTTAGCGACTTTCTTCTCCCAGCGGATGAGCAGGCGTCGAAAACGATTGAGCC
>JBFMAI010000004.1:0-59792 GCA_040755725.1 Planctomycetota bacterium
ACCAGCCTGCTCGAAGGGATCAACAACAAGATCAAAGTCATCAAACGCATGGCTTACGGCTTCCGCGACGACGCGTACTTCTTCCTCAAAATCCGCGCGGCGTTCCCCGGAATTCGGAGATGAACCATACGTTTGGCAGGGTGACCGTGCGCCCGGATTGCAGCACGGCCACGGCCTGCACCGGGCCCAGCACCGCCCCCCGACTGGTTACCCGAAAATAGAAGGTGCCCGGGCGGCCCGGGTAGAGCTTCCGGAGGTCCTTGTCGGTCCACGAGCGAAACACGCCGTCCGTGCTGTCCGTGTGCCAACCCTCCGGCGCGTGGAAGTAATACCCGTCGCCGTAGGGCACCTCGAACCTGACCACCGGGTCATTGTCGTGATTGGTCACCACGTACGTGTATACGTTGGCCCGCACCTGCGAGTACACCTTCAGCCCGCCCACCGTGACTTCACTGTAGACGGGCGGCAGCGACTCAAGGAGCAGGATGATCCCGATCATGGTGTCCATAATACCACGGCGGCGTGTCCGCCGCGCATCGTCCCTCTGCGGCTGGAGGAACCTGCCCGCTATGAAACGGGGCATATTTCCGGACGCGTGGCGGCCAGACTTTGCGGCACGGGAAGCCGGACGGTGAACACCGTGCCGCCCTCCTCACGCGGGGTGACGGCCAGCGAGCCTTGGTGGGCATCGACGATCCGGGCGGCGATGGCCAGCCCCAACCCCGTGCCCTTGCCGCCCGGTTTCGTGGTGAAGAACGGCTCGAAGATGTGCGGCAAGATGTCTTCCGCGATGCCCGTGCCGGTGTCCGCCACGTCCACGCACAGGCTGCCCGGCTCCAGTTGGCCCGGGGCCGCCGGCTCTCGCCGCACCGTGATCGTGAGTGTGCCGCCGTTCGGCATACTGTCGGCGGCGTTGAGCATGAGATTCACGAAGACCTGTTCGAGCAAGGCCCGGTCGGCGTGCGCCCGGTCGTCATCCGTCCGCCTGTGTCGGACCAACTCGATCCGCCGACCCTCGATCTTCGGGCGGACCACCTCCACGGCCCCGTCCACGACCTCGGACACCCGGATTTCACTCGGCCGGATGACGTGCTCTCGGGCCAGCGTCAGCAGTCGGCGGACGATCATCTCAATGCGCTGGAGGCCGCTGTCGATCAGGTCGAGCATTTGCGCGCCGCGCTGCGGATCGTGCAGCGACCGCCGCAGGATCCGCGAGCAATTCTGGATCCCGTCGAGCGGGTTGTTGACCTCGTGCGCGACGCTGGCGGCCAACTCCCCCAGAAACGCGAGTCGCTCCCGTCGCCGCAGCTCCTCGTGCAGGCGTTCCTCCTCCCGAGCGGCCTCGGTGAGGCGCTGCGCGAGGACGTTGACCGCCGCCGTGAGCTTGTACATGTCGTCGCCGGGTTGGGCGTCGATGGCCGCCGCCGGCCGACCGTGGCCGATGTCGTCGGCCACGCGGCGCAACCGCCCGAGCGTCGCGTGCAAATACTGCCGGGCGATCCGGCCGCAGATCAAGGCGGTCAGTGACGATCCCAGCACGCAGATTAGCACGACCTTCCACGCCGACGGCTGGGCGCACAGCGCCACGGCACCGCTGAGGAGAATGCCCAGGTGCAGCAGAACCAGCAGTCTGTGACGAAATCGCCGGAACATCCAGACGCCGATTATCCGCCCCCGCCGCCGGCCCCGTCAAACCGCGTCCTGCCTACTTGAACGCCGGTATTTCGGGTAGCTTGTTGGCCGACGGCCCGGCCGATGGTCGCGGACCGGGCGACGACCGGCGGCGGTCCCGGTTCGCGGGCTTATTGAGGCGACCCGTTCGTGCCGCACGATCCCGTTCAACGCCGCACGCTATGGATCCGCCAGCAGCGGGCCCAGGTCAACCCGCTGGCCATCTTCCACACCCAGCTCAAGACCATCTTGTGGGCCGTTCCGCCCGTGATCCTGTTGCTGATGGCTTTCGTGGCCCTGCTCCTGCGGCTATTCGTTCAAGACCGGATACCGGGCTTGCTGACGTACATCTACTACGCCGCCTCACCGGCGACCCTCGCGGGAGCGGTCCTGGCGGCCGGCCTGTGGTGGCTGATTCCACGCCACTTCAAAGCGGCGTTGCCAACCTTGATTGTGGCGCTGGTCGCCGCGAGCTACGCCTTGGTCACGATGTGCCGCTTCAACCCGCCGCGTTCCCCCTCCGCGGAGTCGATCCGCATCCTGTATTGGAACGTGGCGCACGGCGTTCGCGGGTGGCCGAACATCGCCGCGGCGATTCGGCGTTACGACGCCGACCTGGTCGGGCTGGTCGAAGCCGGCGAAGACACGGCTGCCATGACGGCCGTTTGGGCCCAGCACTTGCCTGAATACCAAGTCGCCGCCTACGACACCGGCATCACGGTGCTCAGTCGCCGACCGCTGCACGTCGTCACCGCGTCGTCGCGGGCCACGTGGAGCCGCTATGTCCACGCCACCGTCGACGTGGACCAACGCCCGCTGCACCTGGTGGTCTTCGATATCTTGCACACGATCGGGCTGTCGCGCGACGTGGCGTTCGGGCCGCTGTACGACGCCCTCGAACCGCTGAACGGCCACGCCGTCGTCATCGTCGGCGATTTCAACACCCCCGCGGACTCGGTGTTCCTCGAGCGGATGCGGCGTACGTACGACAACGCGTTCGAGGCGGCGGGGCAGGGCTACGCGGCCACCTGGCCCGTGCCGCTGCCCCTGCTGACCATCGATCAGGCGTGGGCGAGCCGGGCCGTCCGGTTGCTGAACTGCCGGCACGGGTGGTCCACGCTCTCGGACCACCGCCCCGTCATTCTGGAGGTCTCCCTGGAGCCGCCGCCCGCGTCGGCGCCCGCGACGAATGAAACGCCCGCCGATCAATCGTGAACGTCCGGCGTTGGCGGGGTCGGCCGGAACGACCGGCGTCCTGGTGGACATGGCGGTCCGACCTCCGGGGGTTATGCTTGAATTGGCCGCTCCAGACACAGCGCGGAAACGAGACGGACGATGAGACTGGCAGGCTATGAGACCTTCGAACACACGGCGGACCTCGGCGTGCGGGTATACGCACCGACCCGCGCGGGCCTGATCGCGCCCGCGACGGCTGCCCTGTACACGATTGTGGGCCGCTTGCGCCCCGGCCGGGCGATTGCGGAACGGACCGTGGCCGCGACCGGCGACGACCCGGCGCTGCTGCTGCGGGACTACTTGGCGGAAATCCTGCACGGTCTTCAGGTCGAGCACTGGCTCTTGGCGGACCCGCTGGTCGAGGAGTTCAGCGACAAGCGGCTGGTCGTGCAGGGACGAGTGGTGGCCATCGACCCCGCCGGCAGCGTATTCGAGCGCGAGGTGAAGGCCGTCACGTATCACGAGCTCGCCGTTCGGGCGTGCGCGGACGGCTACGAGGCGACGTTCATTGTCGACATATGATTGGAGTGATGAGTAGCTAATCGCGAGTAGCGAATCAGGAATCGGAGGGCCGCCAGCAGAACCCACCACGCCAGTGGTGGGCGGCCTGGTCCCGCACTGGCGTGCGGGGTTCTGATGGACGATCCGATTGAGAACGGTGAACAGCAAAAGGGCAGCCGCGGATAGTGAAGCCGGCTCGCGGGCGGGCGCCCGCAGGCACCCGGGCGGCGCACTGCCGCGGCGCCCGCGCTCGCCAATCCGCAATTCGCCATTCTCCCGTGAGGTGTCTCATGCCTGACAACTACACCGGCCCGCTGGAGCGCATCGACGACTGCCGCTGGCGCATCCCGCGGTCCTACAAGCCGTTCATGCGGGTCGACGGCATCATCTACGCCGACGACCGCCTCATCCAGCAAATCCGCGGCGACAAGTCCCCCGAGCAGGTCGCCAACGTCGCCTGCCTCCCCGGCATCGTCGGCCAATCCCTCGCCATGCCCGACATCCACTGGGGCTACGGCTTCTGCATCGGCGGCGTCGCCGCCACCGACATCGACCAAGGCGGTGTCATCAGCCCCGGTGGTGTGGGCTACGACATCAACTGCGGAGTCCGGCTCATTCGCACCGACCTGACGCAGGCCGACGTGCAGCCGCGCATTGAGGAAATCGTCCGCAAGCTCTTTGAGACCGTGCCCTGCGGCGTCGGCTGCGGCGGGCAGATCAAGTTTGACCGGGCTGAGCTCCAGCGCCTGCTGCGGGAAGGCGCGCGGTTTGTCGTCGAGTGCGGCTTCGGTTGGGACTCCGACCTGGAACGGACGGAAGCGAGCGGCTGCCTGCCTGATGCCCGTCCGGAGTTCGTCTCCCCGCGGGCGCTCGAGCGCGGGGCCGACCAGTGCGGCACACTCGGCAGCGGCAACCACTTCCTCGAAGTCCAGGTTGTGGAAGAGGTGGCGGACCCGGCGGCCGCCGAGGCCTTCGGCCTCGCCGAAGGGCAGATCACACTGATGATCCACTCCGGCTCGCGCGGCCTGGGATACCAGGTGTGCGAAGACTCGCTGAAAGACCTGCGCCCGGCGCCACAGAAGTACGGCATTGACCTGCCGGACCGCCAACTGGTCTGCGCCCCGGTCGAGTCGCCCGAGGGCCAACGCTATCTCGGCGCCATGCAAGCCGCGGCCAATTTCGCTTGGGCCAACCGGCAGATCATGGCCCACCTGGCCCGCGAGGTGTTCAGCGACATCTTCCGTAAGCCGCCCGAGCTCCTCGGCATGCGTCAGGTCTACGACGTGGCCCACAACATCGCCAAGATTGAGACACACGCGGTCGGCGGCCGGCCCCGGCGGCTCTGCGTCCACCGCAAAGGAGCGACCCGGGCGTTCCCCGCCGGCCACCCGGAAGTCCCGCGGCCGTATCAACAGGTCGGTCAGCCGGTCCTCGTCCCCGGTGACATGGGCCGGTCGAGTTGGGTACTCGTGGGGGCGCCGGCGGCGATGGAGCAGACGTTCGGAAGCTGCTGCCACGGGGCCGGCCGCGTGATGTCGCGCGCGGCGGCCATCCGGTCCGCCAAAGGCCGTTCGATCGAGCGGGAGCTGCGCGACCAGGGCATCATCGCCCGCTCGCGCGAACGCGACGGGCTGGCCGAAGAGCAACCCGCCGCCTACAAGGACGTGGGCGTCGTGGCCGACACCGTCCACCTCGCCGGCCTTAGCCGCAAGGTCGCCAAGCTGCGGCCCCTCGGCGTCATCAAGGGCTAGCCGCAACTCCCCGCTCTCTCGGGGTGTATGGACCGGACACATGGGTAACAGGCGTTCGGCGGTACGGGACGCAGTCGGTGGGGCGAGGTTCCCGGCGGGCTGTGGCTAGGCGGCGGCCTCGCCCCCCCCCCGTGTCGCACGATCATGAATGCCCACTTAGAATGTCCCGGTTGACGATCAAGTGGCCTCTCATAGCAGGAACGTGAGCGTGACCCGTACCGCCGCCCAGGTTCGCCAGGAGTTCATCGACTTCTTCCGCGGCAAGCAGCACGCCTTCGTGCCCAGCTCGCCCGTGGTGCCGCACGACGACCCCACGCTGCTGTTCACCAACGCCGGGATGAACCAGTTCAAGCCCTACTTCCTCGGCACCGAGACCCCCAAGCACCGTCGCGTCGCCAACACGCAGAAGTGCATCCGCGCCGGCGGCAAGCACAACGACCTCGACGACGTCGGCCACGACACCTACCACCACACCTTTTTCGAAATGCTTGGCAACTGGTCCTTCGGCGACTACTTCAAGAAGGAGGCCATCGCCTGGGCGTGGGAGTTGCTCACCGGCGTCTGGGGCATAGACAAGTCGCGGCTGCACGCGACATATTTCGGCGGCGACGCGACCGAGGGGCTGGAACCCGACATCGAGGCCCGCGACCTCTGGGCGAGCGTCACCGACATCGACCCGACGCACATCCACCCCGGCAACAAGAAGGACAACTTCTGGGAGATGGGCGACACCGGCCCGTGCGGACCGTGCAGCGAGATCCACATCGACCTGACGTCGGACAAGACCGGCGGCCGGCTCGTCAACGCGGGCGACGCCCGAGTGATCGAGATCTGGAACCTGGTGTTCATCCAGTTCAATCGCGGCCCAGACGGCAAGCTCACCCCGCTGCCGGCCAAGCACGTCGATACGGGGATGGGCTTCGAGCGTGTGACGGCGGTGCTTCAGGGGCACAACAACAACTACGCGACCGAGGTGTTCGTGCCGGTCATTGAGCACCTGGAGCGGATCAGCGGGCACCGGTATGGGGAACAGGGAACAGGGAACAGGGAACGGGGAGCGGGGAACGGGGAGCAGGCAACGGGGAACCGCGAGCACGCAACGGGGAACGGGGAGCAGGGCGTAGCGGCCGGGCTCCGCACCGACCGTCTGAACCCCCCTCCCTTTCAGGGGGGGGTTGGGGGAGGGTCGAGACCATCGTCAACCGGCGGTTCCAACCCCCCTGTGGTCCCCCCTGGAAGGGGGGACGGTGGGAAGCTCTCCGGCGGTCGCTATGCCGCCATCCGCCCCGGCGACATGCGCGACGAGGCCTGCCGCGTCATCGCCGACCACGTCCGCTGCCTGACGTTCGCCATCACCGACGGCGCGGTGCCGGACAAGGAGGGCCGCGGCTACGTCCTGCGGCGGATTCTCCGCCGGGCTGTTCGCTTCGGCTGGCAGTATCTGGACCTTCACAAGCCGTTTCTGTGCGAGCTGGTCGATACCGTCGTCGCCACGATGGGCGACGCGTTCCCCGAGCTGAGAAAGAACCCGCGGCACGTCAAGGACGTCATCCGCGAGGAGGAGGAGTCCTTCGAGCGGACGCTGGACCGGGGGATCGCCCTGTTTGAGGAGGCCGCGGACTTCGCCGAGCGCCACCACCACAACCGCATCCGCGGCGAAGATGCCTTCAGGTTGCACGACACCTACGGCTTCCCGATCGACCTCACGCAGGTCATGGCCCAAGAGAAGGGCCTGACGGTCGATATTGCCGAGTATGAGCGCCTGATGGAAGAGGCCCGCGAGCGGGCGCGGGCGTGTGCCAAGGGTTTCGAGGCGGCCGGCATCGCTATCCCCGCCGAGCTGCTGGCCGTGTTCGGCCCGACCGATGATTCGGCGAAGTACCAGGTCGAACATCTTGGCGAGGTCGTGACTGCGATCGTCCGCTGTGGCGAGGGCGGGCAGCCTGAGCTACTTGGTGAGCGCGCGAGTCTCCGCCCCGGCGAGACCGCCGGGCTGGTTTTCGCCCGCACATGCTTCTACGCCGAGGCCGGCGGGCAGGTCGGCGACAAGGGGACCATCGGCAGCCCCGACGCGCCGGGATCGATGCGCTTCGACGTCGAGGCCACGCAGCCGGTCGGCGACGTTGTCGTGCATTTCGGCACGCTTGTCATGGGCGAGCTGCGCGTCGGCGACACGGTCGAACTCCGCGTCGATACCCGCCGCCGGGCCACGATGAAGAACCACACCGCCACGCACGTCATGAACTGGGCGTTGCGCGAGGTACTCGGCGACCACGTGCAGCAGAAGGGCTCGCTCGTCGATCACGAGAAGACGCGCTTCGACTTTTCGCACCCCAAGGCCCTGACGCCGGAGCAGATCGACCGGATCGAGCGCCTCGTCAACGAGAAGATCAAGGCCGCCCTGCCCGTGGACTACCAGGTCGTGCCGCAGGAGCAGGCCCTCAAGATCAACGGCCTGCGGGCCGTCTTCGGCGAACGATACCCCGACGAAGTCCGCGTCATGTCCATCGGCGTCCCCGTCGCGGAACTGCTCCAGCACCCCGACAACCCCGCGTGGCGACAGTACTCCATCGAGTTCTGCGGCGGCACGCACCTCAAGAACACGGCGGACATCGAGCACTTCGTCATTACGCACGAAGAGGCCGTCGCCAAGGGCATCCGCCGGATCGTTGCGACAACCGGCCCGACCGCGCGGCTGGTGGAGGAGACCGGGACGGCGCTCGTGCAGCAGGCGGAGCAGCTTCTCGGCCGCACCGCAACCCCGGACCGCGCCGCGCCCCCGGACCGAACCGCGACCCTGAGGGAGCGGTCCCCATCGCCGGAGGACGTGTCCACCGGACTGACTGAGCTTCAAAACGCCCTGACCACCGCCACCATCTCGCTGCGTCGCCGCGCGCGGCTGCGGGAGTTGATGGCGGAGCTCCAGCAAGTCGCCAAGGAGCAGCACAAGGCCGACGCCGCCGACGCGGTCGAGGTCGTCAAGGCCGAGATCCACAAGCTGCTGGCCGTGGCGGAGAAGCGCGGCGACACGACGATCGTCGTCGGCGAGCTGCCCGACGTACCCGTCGAGGCACTCAAGACCGGCGCCGACATGGTCAAGCAGAAGTGCGGCTCGGCGGCGGTGCTCTTTGGCGTGCGCCAGGCCGCAGACCGTGAGAAGGGGGGTGCGGGCGTCCCGCCCGCCAAGACACAGCCGAGCCTTTCGGGCAAGGCGCTCCTGCTCGCCGCCATGACGCCCGACCTCATCAAGAAGGGCCTCAAGGCCGGCGATCTCGTGAAGGCCGTGGCGCCGCTGGTGGACGGCGGCGGCGGCGGCCCGCCGACTATGGCGCAAGCCGGCGGCAAGTCCCCGCAGCGCCTCGCCGAGGCCCTCGAAGCAGGACGACACTGGATCGCGGAGCGCCTGTAGACTCCCCTCCCTCTCAGGGAGGGGTTGGGGGATGGTCGGAGCTTACGCGTTGTGAAGGCCACACCCCCCCGTAGTCCCCGCTGAGAGGGGGGACGGCAAACAGCTCGCCGGCGCAAGAAGAAGGCCCCGGTTGTGCACAACCGGGGCCGGATCTTCGTAGGAGGACTCCTCTCGTCGACGCGGACTACCGTCGGCGGACCAGAGCAAAGCCCAAGCCGAGCAGCGCCAAGGCGGCCGGCTCAGGAACCACGTCATAGTAAACCGTCCCGTTCCACATGCGGCTGGCAAATGTGGAGCCGGTGAACGGCGGGCTGCCTTTGCCGATGCCTCCCGTCAGCTTCAGGTCGTCATTCTCGTACAGCGTCAGAGCCGGCGGGATGTTGGTGTACCGCATGCTGGCCAGGCCGGCAGCGTCGCCGCAGGAGACAGCCTTGCCCTCCCGCGCCGCGCGACTATAAGTACCAACAACGACTATTATAAGGCAAACCTAGATCTGATAACACCTAAACCCGCCGTGCCGGTCGAGCAACCAGCGGCGCATGCCAAGCCTTCGGGTCGGCGGCTCGCCCGACCATGCGTTGCCCACGGACTAGCCCGGTCCGGCTTAGTCCCCCCACAACTCCGCCAGGAACGCCTCCACCTCCGCCTGATACTCCGCCGTGCGGAGGAACTGGGCCGCCGCGTGGCCCAGGCCCTCGAAAACCACAAGTCTCTTCGACCCGCGGGCGTGATCGTAGAGCACCTGCACCGTGCCGGGCGGCGTCACAACATCCTTGTCACCCAGCAGCACCAGCAGCGGTGCCGTCATCCACCCAATGTGATCTTCCGCAACCAGCCACGGAGCCCAGAAGTTCACGATCGCCAGGATTTCGGCGGCGCGGCCCTGCACCAGCCGGTCAAACCGCTCGATCTGCACGCCCAGGGCCACCGGCGAATCGAGGATCACGCCGTTGACCACCCACGGCCGCTCGACGGCGGCGGCGACGGACGGGATGCTGCCGAGCGACATGCCGAACAGGGTGACGCGGTCGTGTCCAGTCTGCTCCCGCGTCCAGTCCACAACCGCGTCGAGATCGTACCGCAGCGTCAGCAGGCTCGGCTCCCCCGTGCTCTGGCCGAAGCCCTCGTAGTCGTACAGGACCACCGTCCACCCGGCCTCCGTCAGCAGTTGGGCGGTGAACAAGTAGCACGACATCGGCCCGGAGTTTCCCGGCGAGACCACGACCACGCCCCGGGTCCCGCCCGGCATGATCCACACCCGCAAGGTGTTTCCGCCGGCGACCGGCAGCCGTGCCTCCTCGTACGGAATCCCCACCTGGTCGGGCGTGTCCACGAGCGGCAGGTCGTTCAGCTCGAAATCGTCCCGCAGCTCGGCACAGGTCAATTCCGGCTGGAGAATCGCGGCGGAGAGCCCCCGGAGGACCTCATCCGGGGGCGGCAGCGGCGGCGGAAGCAGCGGGCAGCCGGCGAGCAGCCCCAGTCCGGCCGCCAGCACCATGCACCCGATGATCCGCGCCATACGCACCCTATCGTCCTGTTCGCCGGCCGACGCCGCCGACCGGCATAGTCTAGCCACGGTCCCCGTCGGACGGCCAGCCGACCTTGGAGATACTCCCGCAGCCGGCGTCGGCACGCAATAATGCGGGCCGCCGGCCGAATACCCCCCCGGTGGACCACCGCCGCGGCCCCGTGCCACGGGGCTGCGGGGCCGGGAGGCCCATGAATGGAGCATCGCCATGAATACCGGGCCGGCCGTCATCGTGAACAAGAGCGGGGCGTTGGCGTCGCTCATCAAGGGCCTGTTTGGCACCGTGATCGTGCTTCTGATCTGCGGGACCGCGCTCGGCCTCTACGGCCTGCACGTCGCGGACAAGTTCATCGGCGGGACGGCCCTCAGCGCGTTTCAGAACGTCCCCGAGCTGGTGCGGTCGCTGCCCGACTGGCGGCAGTTCCCGCCGATCATTGCGGAGCCGCTGAACGATCGGCGGGCGCTGGACTACGCCGAGCGTCTGGAAGTGAAGACGAACTACCGGCCCGTGGCGCAGGGTAAGTCCGGGGGAATCGGCGTAGTCGAGGTGACAGTCACCAACACGGGGACCGAAATCGTGTCGATGGCCACGTTGCGGCTCCTTGTCGAGGACGAGGGCTCGCAAGCGTTCGATCGGCAGTATGCCCTGGCCACCCCCGTGGCGTTCGAGGGTACAAGCTGGAGCGGACCGCTGCCCCCCGGGGCCTCGCGGAGGTTCGTGCAGGGCCTTGTTGCGATTGAAGGACAGCCGCGGATCACGGCGGAGTTGTCCGACTTGCGTGTGTGGCAGGGACCGCCGGTACCAGCGCCCGCAGCGCCACCCGGCCCTCAACCTGTGACGGACCCGCCCAGCGCGGCGGCGAAGGCGAACCCAGCGTCCTGACAGCAACCGGCGGGCTCATTCGACCAGCGACCGGCCGGAAAGCCGGGGCGGTCGCGGCAATCCCAGCAGTTTCAGCGTCGTGGGGACGACGTCGTACAGCGTCGCGTCGTGTCGGCCGGTGGTCAGCGACGGGTGCGAAAGCACGTACAGCCCGGCCTGGGTATGGTTGGCATCATCCGGCCCGGCCTCGTCGTCGTACACGAACAAGTCCGAATGGCCCACGCTCCCGACGCAACGCCAGTGCAGGTCATCGAGGTGGACGATCAGGTCGGGCGGGAACCCCAACAACTCATCGTAGGTGTCCTCCGGCCGAAACACCCGCGTGGTCATGGGCCGCCCGCTCGGATCGTGCAACGCCTGTAGCTTGGCCCGCAGAGCGGCGCAGACGACATCCACGTCATCCGGCTCCACGAGGCCCTGTGGTTCGCGGCCGACGCAGTTCAGGAACACCTGCCCCGTGTAGCCCCCGTCGGCCCACGCCGTCGTGCGCGACCAATCCACGTCCGCCAGCTCGAACCGCCGGACGCCGGACAGGGGTGACTTCAGCGTCAGCAATCCCTCGCGGATGAGCCAGTCGTTGAGGCAGAAGCCGCCGTCCATGCGCTGGGCCCCGTGGTCGGAAACCACCCAGACGGCGGTGCGGTCGAGGTCGAGGGCCTCTAGGAGCTGTGCCAGGTGGCCGTCGAGGAACCGGTAGTAGTCACGGATGGCATGTTCAAACGGGCTGCCGGGCGTATAGCGGCGGTGCCGCGGGTCCATGTCGTGCCAGAAACCGTGGTGCAGGCGGTCCAGCCCCATCTCCACCATCCATAGCAGCGTCCAGGGGTGCTTGCTCAGCAGGTGCCGGGCCAGCGCGAACCGCTGCGCCGCCATGCGCCGAATGTCTTCCAGCAGCCCAGCCCGGTCGTCCCGGCGGATGTCGGAGACGTCGAACACATACTCGCCCACCGACTCCGCGATCTCGTCCTTCAGCTCCGGCGGGTGCGTGTACGGGCTGTTCCGGCCCGGCGTCAGGAAGCAAGTGACCTGGCAGCCGCGCGGCGGCCGGACGATCGGGAACGTCTGCGGCACGCCGAGCAGGATCGACGGGTGGCCGGCCCGGCCGACGTGGTCCCAGAGGCGCGGCTGGCGGATGTCGATATTGGTGGCGATGGCGAGGTTCTCGTACGACCAGTCGCGGCGGTTACGGAAGGCGTAGACGCCAAGCTCGCCCGGGTCTTTGCCGGACGCCATGCAGCTCCAGGCGGGCACGGTGAGGGGGGGGATGCAGCTTTCGAGGCGGCCCCACAGCCCGTGTTGCGTGAGTCGCCGCAGTGTGGGCAGATCGTCGAGCCAGCGCTCAAACGCGAGCGTCGGGTCGGCGGAATCCAGCCCGACGATCACGACCTTCTCGATTTCGGGCATTTCACACCGGTGACGGCGGGAGGAGCGCGACGTTCGCCTCGTGCGCCGGCGCACTCCGCGCGGGCCGACGCCGTACCATACCCGGTCAAGGGCCTGACGCAACCGAGCGGGCGACGCCGCTGGCGGGGCAACGCGGGGCGGTGGCGGGAGCGAGGTGACTATAATCGGCGGGCAGTCCGCCTCCTCCGGGCTGTCCGGGCGTCGTGCCGCGGGCCGCAGGACGCCGTGAACAACGCGAGGAAGACCGGGTTCACAGCATGGCCGGTGCGGATTTCCTGCCGCTGCGTGGCTTCGATCACGTCGAGTTCTACGTTGGGAACGCCAAACAGGCGGCCCATTTCTATGACAAGGCGTTCGGGTTCAAGCCGGTGGCCAAGATGGGGCTGGAAACCGGGTGCCGGGACCGAGCCAGCTATGTCTTGCAGCAGGGGCAGGTCCGGTTCGTCTTGACCAGCGCGCTGCGGCCCGATCACGAGATCGCGCGGCATGGCCAGCTTCACGGCGACGGGGTGAAGGTCGTCGCGTTTGAGACGCTCGACGCCGAGGCGGCCCTGCGCGAGGTGAAGGCCCGCGGGGCGACCGTGCTCCACCCGCTGCGCGCGGACGAGGACGAGCAGGGTGTGTTCAAGAGCGGCGTCATCAAGTACGCCGGCGACACGGTCATCAAGTTCGTCGAGCGCCAGAACTACAGGGGCGTGTTCGCGCCAGGCTACCAGCCACTGGACGCGCACGGGAGCCCGTCAACCGGCCTGGCGGCGATCGACCACATCGTGACGAACGTGTACCTCGGGGAGATGAACTACTGGGTGGGCTGGTTCGAGCGCGTCCTGGGCTTTTCGCAGCTTGCGCACTTCACCGACCGGGACATCAGCACGGAATACTCAGCGTTGATGTCGAAGGTGATGGAGGACGGCCGCAAGATCAAGCTGCCGATCAACGAGCCGGCCGAAGGGCGGAAGAAGAGCCAGATCGACGAGTACCTGGAGTGGTATTGCGGCCCGGGCGTCCAACACGTGGCGATGAACACCAAGGACATCTGTGCCACGGTGCGGGCGCTACGGCAGCGTGAGATCGACTTCCTCCGCGTGCCGGACACGTACTACGAGGACCTGAAGGGCCGCGTCGGGAAGATCGACGAGGACTTCGAGGAATTGAAGGAGCTGGGCATCCTCGTCGACCGCGACGACGACGGCTACTTGCTCCAAGTCTTCACGCAGCCGCTGCAAGACCGGCCTACCCTGTTCTTCGAGGTCATCGAACGCCACGGCAGCCGCGGCTTCGGCGTCGGCAACTTCAAGGCCCTGTTCGTCAGCCTGGAACGCGAGCAGGCCCGGCGTGGAAACCTCTGAGAGCGCCCGTCAGAACCCCGCACGCCCGTGCGGGGCGAGCCGTCCCGCCACTCGCGGGACGGGTTCTGTCGGCGGTCTACAGGCATGGCCCCCAGGCCATACTACTTGCGCGACGTCCGCTCACGGCCGCAGGTTGATGCCGGACTGCTTGAGGAGCTGGACCACCTCGGTCGCGACTTCCTCGACGGCCTTGTACGACACGTCGATGCACCGCCAACCGCACTTGGCGAATAGTTCGTTGGCCGCCCGCAATTCGCGCGCGATCTGCGCCCGGTCGGCGTAGTCGTCGTACGGGCTCATGCCCCACCCTTTCAAGCGGGTTTCCCGGACAGACCGCAGCCGCTCGGGGTTCACGGTCAGGCCGATCACCCGGCGCGGGTCCACCTTCAGCAACTCCGGCGGCGGCGCGCCGTCCGCCATCAGGGGTACGTTGGCCGCCCGAATGCCCAGGTGGGCGAGATAGAAGCACGTGGTGCTCTTTGACGTGCGCGATACGCCTGTCAGCACCACGTCCGCGTCGCCCAATTCGTGCACACCGCAGCCGTCGTCGTGGTGAAGCGTGTATTCCACGGCGTCGATGCGGTCGTAGTGGGCCTTGTTGGACTTGTACAAGATGCCCGGTTTCGCGCGGCGGGTGCTTTTCAGCAGGTCATACAACGCGACGAGCACCGGCCCGAGCAGGTCCACCGCCGGTACCATGTGCGTCCGGGCCGCCTCGGCCATCGCGGCCCGGGCTTTGTCGTACACCAGCGTGTAGAAAACGATCGCCCGCGCTTTGGCTGCTTCGTGGATCACCTCGTGGACGGCGCTGGGGCGGCGGACACTGGGCTTCTTGACCAACCGCACGGTGTTCGCGTCGAACTGGACGAGCACCGCCCGGACGACCTGCTCGCACGTCCGGCACGTCCCGTCCGATACGAGGAATATGGTGCGTGGACCGCTGGTGGTCATGGCCGCGTTCCGTCGACCGGGCGGCAGGTTGCCGCGCCGGCGCGGCAGCCCCGCGCTCCCCTATTTAACCCGATCGGCGGACCGGATGCACGCGGAGGCCGCCGTCAGGGGCTCATGTAGGTCCGCCCGTCGCGGCCCTGGAAATGGGTGATGACGCCGGTGTCCCGGGCGCTGCGGCACCAGTAGCGAGCGGGGACCGGCAGCCGGCCGGGGAGGTCGAGCAGCTTGGGCGAGCTGGGGTCCGGCCCGACGCTCCAGATCGCGTAGCGCACGGGGCTGGTCTTGGGGTCGCTGTGATACCGACCCGCGGCCCCCGTGCAGTCCGGGAAGCTGTCCGGCACCCACAGCCGGGCGCCGTTGGGCGGCTCGATCAGGACGGTCTCGTTGAGAATCGCCGGGCCGACCGCCCGGTACTTGTACGTCTCCGTCGGGGCGAACACATCGCGCATCTGGATCGCGTCCACGAGGAAGTCGCCCCCGGCGGGCCCGTTACTCACGACCTTCGTGTAGCGCGGCAACAACCGGTCGTTGGCGAGCTCGAGCGGTAACTCATCGGCCGCCCGCAGGTTGCACGAGAACCGCGCGGGGGGTAGCTGCCCGGCGTTCGTGTCACTGTACATCTGGAGCGCCACCTCGATACCGCGCAATTCGGTATGCGCCGTGACGATCCGGGCCGCCACGCGCCCGGCCCGCAGCGCCGGCAGCAGCAGCGACACCAGGACCGCGATGATCGCAACCACCACGAGGAGTTCGATGACCGTAAAGCCCGCTCGATGTCGCATCGGTTGCTCTCTCGCCGTTTCCCAAATCACCGTGCGCGAATCTGCGGCGCGGGAGAACGTGGCTGTCTCCTGCGGTGACCCTGCCGGCCTGCCGAGCCGCGGCCTGCCGGGAGGCTCGCCCGCGCCACGCGCGCCGCCGAATCGTGCACGCCCATCTAGGGACAAAGGCCCGTCACGATCACATCGACAAACGGGTTGATGTCCGCGAACGTGACGGCGAAATCGCCGGTCAGGTCCGGCAGGCAATTCGGGTGCGTCGCCGCGTACACCGCCGGATTGCTGAGGGCCAGGACGAACGGGTTGATGTCGCCGAAATCCGTCCGGCCGTCGCAATTGGCATCGCCGCAAGCCACGTCGTCCGCCCGCAGCGTCATGAGATAGTAGCCGCCCTGCCCGGAGGGCGCACTCTGATTCACGATGCCGATGAGGTTCAGTGTCGCCGTGGGGGCGGGGATCGAGGCGAAGGCCGGGTCGCGGCCGAGCTGCACATTGAGCTGCCGCCCGGTCGCGTCGATTACCTCGACGAGGCCCGACGGGGCCCAGTTGGCCGCCGACACCAGCCGCACGCCCTTGAGCAACACGCGCGTGGCCTGGTGCCGCTCGCCGCCGGTCTGCCGCGTCGGATCCCAGATGAACTGGTACACACCGCCGACCTCTTCGAGCAAATCGCCCAGGACCAGCGGCGTCGGCGCGGGCAACCCGTATTGCCGTTGGAGAATAACGACTTCGAAATCGTGGGCGTTGCCGAGCTGGCCGGTACCCGGGTCGCGGTCATTGTTGTGCTGCTCGTTGACGTTCATCTTGCCGGCGTAATGCAAACCGGCCCGGGCCCGGATTTCGAGCAGGTCGCCCGCACGGATCGGGTCGGTCCCCGGCCCCTCGGGGTAGTTCAGCCGCGCCATCTCCGACAGCCACTCCTCGTTGGTGTAGCTGTAGAACGGGTCGCCAAGCCACGGCAGGTTGCCGTAGTTCTGCCCCATCCAGCAGGCCGTGCCGCCGAAGTCGGGCAGGGCCGCCGCCTGCACGAAGATTTCCCACTGCCCGCCCAGGAACCACGGGGTGTACTGCGCGGTGTAGTTCGCGGTGGGGTCGAGCCAATCCTCCGGGTTGTTCAGCAGGATGCCCGTCAGGCGCAGGGGGAACCCGCCGCTGTACGCGCTGCTGCCGTTCGCGTTCACGGCCTGGTACACGCGGTGCTCGATCATTTGCACGGCGGGCCAGTTGGGGTCGTCGGCCCAGGCCACGGTGGTCAAGAGGAACCACGTGGCGCACGTCGCTGCTCGGGTGATGCTCATTCCTGTCCTCCGGGACCGGGACAACGCTGGCGAGTGACCGCAGCCCGCTCCGGCTGCACCAGGCCCGTCCATCGCGTCGCCGCGCGGCCGTATTACGATTCATAATTATGTAATACCGCCCCCCGCCCGTCAAGCCCGTCCAGGGCCGAGTGTGCAAGCAAATGGAGAACCCGGCACCGACCGAGCCGTTGCCCCCGCCTCCAACCCCTCCCGGGATGGGAGGGAAGTTCGGCATCCGCCCCGCGTTGCGGGACCACGCCGCTCACAGCGACCAGACGTGAACGACGGCTGCGTTCGTCTCCTCGGTTCCCAGGCCGCGCTCCACCACGAACAGCCGGCGGCCCTGGGCATCGAACGCCATCCCGCCCATGTTCCAACACGGGGCGCTGCGCAGATAGAACTCCGCCGGCCGCCAGATCGTGTACGGCACGACCACCCACGGGTCCTGCCGGCCCTGGGCGCTGCGGCCCAGCGCATGCACATCGTAGAAGATCACCTGCCGCTCGTACGGCTGGCAGTGATACCCGTGCGACGCGCTGCACGGGTCGTGGCAATTGACCGGCGGTTCGTCATAGCAATTCGGTCCCAGCCCCTTGTAGCCCACGAGCAGGATCGCCCGCCGCGTTCCGTTGTCGACGAACGCCCCGCCGCTCCAATCGTCGCACATGGTGAAGCCCGGGTAATCGCACTGCGCCACGTTGCCGACGTTCGGCCCGCCGCAACCCGGGAAGCTGACCCGGTAGTAGAGCACGGGCAGCGCGTCCAGGTTTCCCGCCGGCGCGTCGGTGTCCCAGGGATGGAACGCGAACAGCGTCGGCCCCTGCGACCCGCCGCGCGCCGTCACCGGCTCCGTGCCGTCCAACGGCGTGCCCCGCGAGCGGCCGGTCACGAGCGTCCGCCCGCCGAGGTACTGGTCCGCGTACCAGGTGGGCACGGTGAAGAGATAAGCGCCCATCTTGCGGCCGTGGAACGGCGTCTGGTCCGGTCCGACGTGGAACATGCCGGCCGCGCCCGAGCCGTCCAGGTTCGCCAGCCAGATCGTGGGGAAGGTGGCCTCGCCGGCTACGCCTTCGGCGTACCACAGGACGAGCGCGCCGTAGAGCTTGTCCTGCGTCTGCGATCCGCGGCGCGGAACGTACTCGAGGTCGCTGACGAAGATGTATTCGCGGTGAACGGTGGCCGCCAAGCCGCCGTCAAAGGCCCGCGGCGGAGCCACGAGCGACGCCTCGGGCAGGTTCTCCCAGTTCGCCTCGCGCGCCGGCGTGGGGATCGTGACCTCACCGTAGTAGGCGCCGCAGTTCCACGCGGGATCGTAGCACGACTCGCCGGGGTGGGCGGGGTCGTAGATCAGCTCGAACCCCGTGACGAGCAGGGAGCCGGCGCCGCCGTGGCCCGCGGGATAGAACGACAGCCCGCGGGCACCCCAGTTGAAGTCGGCCGGCAGCCGAAAGGCCCCCTGATAGGTGAGGTCCGTCGGCTGGAGACGTTCGGTTGGTACGGAGCCGTCGTTCTGTTGGCCACCCCCCCCGTTTTGGTTGGTGTTGCCGTTCTGATTCGGGTCTCCGCCATTGGGTGGTGGGCGACAGCCCGGCAAGAGCGCGACGGTCAGAACGGCGGCGAAACCGGTGACGGCGCGAAGGGAGCACTTGGACATGGGGACGTTCTCCATCGGCAAGTACGAACGGCCGGCCGGCGGCATTCTACCGGAAGCCGATGCCAAGGCCGCCGCGTTGGCGGCCGGTACGACACCGCGCGCCCGGTGGACACCTACCGGGTTCACTCGGCCCCGCGGTCGGCGTAAGATGACGGCTGGGCGCTGCCCCGCGCGGCTCGCTGGGCCTATAGCTCAGTGGATAGAGCGACGGACTCATAATCCGTTGGTCGCAGGTTCGAATCCTGCTGGGCCCATTTCCGCCTTGTCCCGGCTACTCACGGGTTCCGGACTGCCGGCAGCTCGACCGGGAGGGCGAGGCTCCCGCCGAACCGTCCTTCGCGCCCCGTGGCGCGCGAAGACGAAGCGGGCCGACGCTCGTGGTCGCCGGCCCGTTTCGGATTTGCAAACGGAGGTTCCAGATCGCGGAGGAGAAACGGCGCTGATCTCGTTTCTCGTTCAATGCTAGGGGCCGCCGGCGGCCCGCTTCCACTGGCCGACCCGGGGGTCTCAGAATGACGGCCGCCGGACCCGGAGCCACGGGTCCTGCACGCCGGGAATCCCCACGGCGTCCCGAAAATGCCCCGCTCCGCCGATAACCCCCGTGGGGTACGCCGGCCCGCGTAGGCCCGGCGGCGACCTGCGGCAGAGGTCGCGCTTCCGACGACGGGGGCGTGTTGCTAGACTGAAGGGCGGATGCGATTCCAAGCGTCGGGGGCGCGAGCGCGAGAGCGAACCATGCACACCACTCGTCTAAACAGGATTCTCAGACCGGTCCTGATACTAATGACGGGCGGCGCGTTGGCCCTGCCGGCGGCGGCCCAGGAGAAACGGGAGCCCGAGGGCTCACCGCTGCCGCCGGGCGCCCAGCGCATCACGCTGCAAGACCTGCGGACGCCGGCGTTGCGGCTGGTGCCGGTCGAGAACGGCTTGCCCAACGTGATGCTGACCGGGTACTGGCCGCCGACGAACGAGATGATGCGGCACTTCAGTCCGAACCCGGAGCAGAACCCGACGGGCTGGGTCGGGGAGAATTGGGAGGGCCGCGGGTACAACGTGTACGCGTTCTTCCCCGAGTTCCCGCAGGGGCTGGGCAAAGGCGTGGGCGATTTCGAGGTGGACTACCAGGACACGTCGGTGGACTTCTGGCCGCTGGTGGAGCTGCTGAAGCCGATCGCGATTCTGAGCTTCGGTCGGGCCGACGACGACCGCGACTGGGAGCTGGAAGGCGGCAACACGCGGTTCCCGATCAGTAGCTATCAGAACGACTACCTCACCCCGCTCAAGCCCACGCCCGGGCTGCCGTTCTACTACGAGACGGCGTACACGTTTCGGGCGTCGACGCTGCCGTTGCAGGCGATCATCGACGCGGTGCGCACCAGCGGAGCGAACGTCACCCCCTACGCCACCGCGGGCGACGACAGCAAGTTCCTGTGCAGCTACATGGGGTATCACACCAACTGGTATCACGAGCAGCACGCGTCGCCGGCGGACCCCGCGTGGAACGTCTCATCCGGGTTCATTCACGTGGGCTCGTTGCTGACGCCCGCCGACGCGATCCTGGTGACCGAGGTGACGCTGCGGACGGTCCTGACCTACACGGACGGGCAGCGCAAGGTGACCGGCGACATGAACTGCGACGGCGTGACCAACTTCGGCGACATCAACGACTTTGTGCTCATCCTGGCCAATCCGACGGTATGGCAGACCACCCACCCCCGCTGCCTGGCCCTCAACGGCGACATCAACAACGACGGCCGCGTCGGCTTCGACGACATCAATCCCTTTGTGGAGTTGCTGACTAATCCGTGAGCCGCGAGGCGAGCGCCTCCCGCCGCCGGCGCGGCCGTGCGCCTCAGCCGGCCAGAAGCGCTTTCAGTTTGCGCTGCGAGTCTGCGCGGACTTTGGCGTGCAGGCTGGCCCCGTGCGAATCCATCGTCACCACGCACGGAAAGTCCTCCACGCGAATCTGCCAGAACGCCTCCGGCACGCCGAACTCCAGCTTGTGGACCGCGACGACCTCCTTGACGCTCTCGGCGATCAGGGTGGCGGCGCCGCCGATCGCGTGGAGGTAGACGGCGCCGAACTTCCCACAGGCCTCCAACGTGCGGGCCCCCATGCCGCCCTTGCCGATCACGGCCCGCAGGCCGAAGTGCTCGATGACCGCGGCCTGGTAGGGCTCCTCGCGGATGCTCGTGGTGGGCCCGGCGGCGACGAACTCGTACCGCTCAACGGGGGCGACGCCCCGTAGCGCCGGACCTCCGAGTCCGGCGTCGCGGATGCGCGCGGCCGGCGGGTCGCCGACGCTCCCCTTCTTCACGACCGGTCCGCAGTGGTAGATGACCCCGCCCGCAAGGCCCTTCTTGAGGATGTCGTACAGCGGCTTCTCGCTCTGGGGGCACGGGCCGGCGATGAAGGTCTCCTTCATGTACTTATGCGCCGCGTCCCGGCCCGTAAAGATGACGCCGGACAGTAGCACCTGGTCGCCGATGCGCAATTGTCGAATCTGCGCCTCGGGGATGGGCACGCATAGCTTCGTTGGCATTGAAATCACCTTTCGGAGAACGGATTCAGGCCACCGGAGTGCGGTCGGCCTCACTTCGGTGGCGAAATCTCCGCCGTCCCATTCTTGATCGTCAACAGCTTCCGCCGGTCGGCCCAGCACATGTAGGCGATAGCGACGAAGAACGACGCCGGTAGGCGGTGGAGTTCGGCCACTTTCACGCCGAGGACCGTTGTCGTGCCGCCGAAGCCCATCGGGCCGATGCCCAGCTCGTTGATCTCGCGGTGGAGCTGTTTTTCGAGTTTGTCGAGGGCGGGGTCGGGGTTGCTGTCGCCCAGGGGGCGGAAGAGCTGCTCTTTGGCCTTGATCATGCTCGTCGCCCGGTCGCCGCCGATCCCGACGCCGAGGATGCCGGGGGCGCAGCCGAAGCCCTGGGCGCGAAAGGCCGCATCGAGAATCGCCTTGCGGACGCCGGCGATGTCGCGGCTCGCCTCGAACTCCTCCGACGGGATGCTGTAGGTGCAGCCGCAGTTCTCGCTGCCGCCGCCCTTCAGCATCAGGCCGACCTTCAGGCGGTCGTGCTCCCACTCGTGAAAATGGACGGTCGGGAAGTCGATGCCCGTGTTGTCGCCGGAGTTCTTGCCCGACAGGGCCGCGACGGCGTTGGGCCGCAGGTACGCCCGCTCCGTGGCCCGCCGCACAGCCTGCTTGATTTGCTCGGTCAAGCGGCGCTGCGACCAACCCTCCGGGTGCCAGACGTAGAAGATCGGCGTGCCGGTGTCCTGGCAGATCGGCCGACCGCTGCGGCGGGAGAGCTCGATGTTTTCGAGGATCGCCTGCATGGCGCCCTGGGCGGCGGAGTTCGGCACTTCGCTTTGGCATGCCGTCCGCAGAGCCTGCTCCACATCGGGCGACAGGTCGGTGGAGGTGGACTTGATGAGTTCAACCACGTGTTCGGTGATATCGTGCATGGGCTTCTCGCGGGTGACGCGCGGACCGGGCCGGCACCTGGCACCATTATCAGAGACGCCCCGGCCGGGTCAACGGTCCCGGCCGAACTCCGCGAAGACGGGGCCGCGCCGCGTGCAGGTCGTCAATCCGCGCGCGCTGCGTTGGGGTTGGACGGCGATTCCAGGCCGGATGGCTGCGCTCCCCGCCGCGTGACGATGCAGGCATCCTGGGCGGGCCAGCCCGTCAGGCGGGCGATGGGCACCTCGCGGCCCGCACGGCCTGGCATCGCACCGGTGAGCACAAGCAGCCGATCGCGCGGCTCCGTCAGCCCGACGAGCGCGTCGTCACACGCCCACGCCCGCCGGATGGGGACGGGGCAGTCCATGAGCCGGGCGACGATGCCCTCCTCAGCGTAGACCCCGCCGATGCCCTGCGCCCCCGCCGGAATCACGAGCTCCACGAGGTCGTCCCAGCGCCGCGGGCAGACGGATTCGATCGGCCCCGCCTGTCGATGCACGATCAGCCATTCACCGGGCTGCGCGAGGTCGCACCGCAACAGCGTGCCCATCCCCGTGCCGGCGTACAGGTGCTCGTCGAGTACGGCCAGGCACTGGATTGCGCTCTCGGCCGGGCCGCTGGTCCACAACGGCTCGCCGTTCGAGCGAAACGCCAGGACGCGGTCGTCCGCGGCGAACAACAGGCGGCCCTGATCGTCGGCGGTGGCGGCCCGGATCGTCTTGGGCACACCCGCCGCGGGTCTCAACAGCGCATGCGGCTCGGCGGCCGTCTTGTGCCCCCTTTCTTCATTGGTGAGCGTCTCGGGGGCGGGGACCGCCGGCGGGGATTGCGATCCTACCCCAAGAGTGGGACCGCTGCCCCCGCCGGTCGTCCGAGGGGGCAATGGCGGCGATGACGACCCTCCCCCACCCCCCCCCTGAGAGGGAGGGAGGTTCGGGCCCAGGCGCTCGCTGGGTTCCTCGAAGTCCCATAGCCACGCGCCCAGTTCCGAGTGGGTCGCGAGCAACCGCCCGTCACGGATAATCGCGGCGTTGAAGCCCGTCCGCGGCGGCTGCTTGATCGGCACCGCGTGCTTGGACACCACGCGCCCGTCGGCTGGGTCCAAACACCATACGCCGGTCGCCGCCCCTACCAGCAATGCACCCGCGACGCGGTCGAATGTAACTGAACGCAGGCCGCCGAGGTCTTCGGGCAAGTCCACGCGGCGGACGATCTGGTCCGGCTCGGTCGGGTCGAGCCATAGGCACTGCCGGCCGGCGACCACGACCAGCGCGACGGCGACGGTGCGGTCGGGCGTCAGCCGCCAGAGGCTCTCTAGCAGCCGGCCGCGCTCGCTGGGCGACAACGCCGGCAGCAGCGTCCGCCATTGAAGATCGGTGTGGCCTGTGGCCGCCGCCTGGAGCTTCGTGAGAACGTCGCCGAGTGCGTCGAGTCGCCGGCGCGTGGCGGCCAGGGCCGCTTCTTCCAAGCGGGCCTTGGCGGCGAGTTCGTCGGCGCGCCGCTCCGTCGCGCGACGGTGCTGCTCATCGCGGGCGAGGCTCGCGCTGCGAAACTCGACGCGGCCGAGCCGTTCGAGGACGAGGCCGGAAGCGAACAGGAACGCCGCCAGCCCTCGGGACAGGCTGTCCAACAGCGCATTGCGCTGATCGTTGTGAACAAGGTCCTGGGCCGACTGTTCGCGAATGAACGCCTGCAGCGCGGCGGGGGCACCGGCGGCGTGAACGTGCGCCGCCAAACCCTCCAACGTCAGTTCGGCCTCGCCGAGTAACGTGCGGTGCAGGGCGGCCAGCTCGTCCTCGCGGGGCGGACACCTTACGAGCAGCTCGACCTCGGCGTGTACGCCGTGATGGTCCGCGGACGGAGCGTCACCCAGCTCAACCGGCACGCTGATGGCACGGTTGCGGACCAGGACGAGCGTATCCTCGCGGCCGGGATGCGGGTCTTCGCCGGCGGGGACCAAGCGCCGCCCCCCGTCGGCCCGGACGACGAGCCCCATCCACGTGTCGGGGATCGGCGTCTCGGCCAGCAGCCCGCGCGGCCAGTCGCTGCCGCGGCAGCGCACGGCCACGACCGTCGGCTGGGTCAACCGCTGGTACGCCGTCCCGCTCATCCCGCTACCCCTGCTCCGTCGCCCACTTCTCGAAACGCGCCACGTCGCGCGGGCTCACCGACGGCGGCGTCGCCGCGATCACCGCCAGCACGTCCGCCATCGTTATGTTACGCGGCTCGGCCCCGCCGACCGATTCCAAAAACGGGCGCCTTGCGGAACGCTCGGCGACGGCCTTGATGTCGGCCCCGCTGTAGCCGGCGGTGCGCTCGACGAGCTCGGCGAGGTTCACGTCGTCGGCCAGCGGCCGTCTGCCCAGGTAGATCTCGAACAGCTTGAAACGCGCCTCGGCATCCGGCAGCGGGACATAGATCTTGGCGTCCAGCCGGCCGGGCCGCATCATCGCCGGGTCGAGGCTCCAGGGCTCGTTCGTCGCGCCCAGGAACAACAGGGCCCGGTCGGCCTGGCGGTCAAATCCCTCCAATTCCTGGAGGATTTGCGGCACCACGCGCGTCATCACGGACGATTGTGAGTCACGCCGCCGCGGGACCAGGGCCTCCACCTCGTCCATGAAGATGATCGCCTTCGGCTCGGCCTTGGCCGCGTCGAAGAGCTTGCGGACGTTCTGTTCGGCCTCGCCGACCCACTTGCTCATGATCTGGGCCGGGCTGATGACGAACATGGTGGCGTCCAGCTCACACGCGATGGCCTTGGCGAACATGGTCTTGCCGGTGCCCGGCGGGCCGAACAGCAGCACCCCGCCGCCGACGCTGATGCCGTAGCGCTGGGCCAGCTCGGGGTGCAGGAAGGGGTAGATCATCTTGATCTGGATTTCGGATTTGACCTCGTCCAGGCCGGCGATGTCGTCGAAGCGGACGGTGGGCTTCTCGCGGACGACCCAGTCTTCGGCCTTGCCGCCGGAGTCGTCATCCTCGCGGGCCCGCGCCCGGGGGCCGCCGCCGGGGCCGTACTTGACCCGCCGGTCGCAGTCCTTGGCCAGTTCGATGAGCTCGCGGGCGTACGCCTCCTGCTCGGCCCGCTGCTGCGGGTCCTTGTTCTCCTCGGCCAGCTCGATCATGCACTCGGCGGCCTGGATGAGATACGGGCGGGCGGCGACGAAATCACCCTGCTTCAGGGCGGCGACGCCTTTGTCCTTCAGACGCTGGAATGTTGCGAAAGTGGCCATAGCTCTCCGACCCCGACTCATTACGAGCGCCGCGTGTTGCGCGGGATTGTAACACGTGGAACGGGAGCGCTGGCCCCGAAACGCTCGCGCCCAGCGAGCTGGTGAAGCAGTCTGGTGACGCGGAGGATGTCGGCGTTCCGCCCGCGATAGGCCCCCGGAGGACGCGGGCGAGACCCGTGCGCTCCCCTGAAAACACAGTCTTACAAGCTCGGCGGGGTTCCGCGCGGCCGACGGTCAGGTCCAGGGTTGACAAATGGAACTGAAGTAGTACGCTATACTTGTCGGACCGAAGGACATCGCATTCCGAGCGCAACGGTCTCGTGGCGCCCCGCCGATCAGGCGCTCTGCCTTTGCGGTCGTGCGGCGCGCCTGGCGTCGCCTGTTGGAGAACCGATCGCTGGTGCTCCGGGCTCGCTCGTGGGCCGCGAAGTCGAGCACGGCGACCCGTTCCCGTGAGGAGAAACACCGCATGTTGAACAGAGTACGCCTCAGTGTTGTTGCCCTGGGTCTCGCGATGCTCGCCGGGTGCGGCGGCTCGACCGCTGCGCTGAAATCAAGCCGCGCCGAGGTGCCGCTCTACGACGGTTTGGGTTCGCACCATCGCGAGGTCACCACCACGTCGCCCCTGGCCCAGCGGTACTTCGATCAGGGTCTGATCTGGACCTACGCCTTCAACCACGACGAAGCCATCCGGTCGTTCGAGAAGGCCGCCGAGCTGGACCCGCAATGCGCGATGGCCTGGTGGGGCATTGCCCTATGCCACGGCCCGCACATCAACTTCCCGCTGGTGCCGCCGGAGCGGGCCGCGGCGGCGTGGAACGCGCTCCAAAAGGCCATCGCGGTCCAGGACCGTGCATCCCCCGTTGAGCGTGACCTGATCGTCGCACTGGCCAAGCGGTATGCCAACCCGCAGCCCGCCGACCGGCAGCCGCTGGACCAGGCGTACGCGGATGCGATGGCGGCGGTGTGGCAGAAATACCCGCAGGATGCCGATGTCGGCACGCTTTACGCCGAGGCCATGATCGACCTGCGGCCGTGGGACCTGTGGACGAAGGACGGCCGGCCGCAGCCCGGCACGCTGAAGATCGTCGCCGTGCTGGAAGACGTGCTCCGCCTCGATCCCAACAACCCTGGTGCCAATCACTTGTACGTTCACGCGGTCGAAGCGTCGCCACACCCGGCGAAAGCCGATGTCGCCGCCGACCGTCTCCGTGACCTCGTGCCCGCGTCGGGGCACCTCGTCCACATGCCGTCGCACATCGACGTGCTCACGGGGCGGTGGGAGCTGGCTTCCCATCAGAATGAGCTGGCGATCGCGGCCGATGGTGACTACCGCGCGATCTCACCGCGGCAGGGCTTCTACCGCCTGTACATGCTGCACAACGACCACATGCTCGCGTTCGCCTCGATGATGGAGGGCCGTAGCGCGGTCGCGATCCGGGCCGCGCGCAATGCGGTCCACGGCGTCCCGGAGGATTTCGCCCGGCGTGAGGCGGCGCTCGTGGATCCTTATATGGGCGCCATCTATGACGCGCTCAAACGCTTCGGCCGCTGGGACGACATCCTGAACGAGCCCGCCCCGCCGAAGTACCTGCCGATTACGACCGCCATGTGGCGGTTTAATCGCGCCGTCGCATACGCCGCCAAGGGTGAAGTCAAGGCGGCCGAGCGGGAACATAAGGAGTTTCGGGCCGCGGTCGCGCGTGTGCCGCAGGACGCGATGATGGCGATCAACCGGGCCCACGACATCTTGCGGCTGGCGGACCATTTCGCGCTCGGGGAGATCGCGTTTCGGCGCGGCGACATCGATGAATCGGTTCGCCAGCTTCGGCAGGCGATTGCCCTCGAGGACCAGTTGCGCTACATGGAGCCGCCGGAATGGGTCCAGCCGGTGCGGCACACACTGGGCGCGGTGCTGCTGAGTGCCGGCCGCTACCAGGAGGCGGAGCAGACGTATCGCCAAGACCTGGCGCGGTGGCCGAACAACGGCTGGTCGCTCTACGGCCTCAGCCGTTGTCTGGAAGCCCGTGGGGCTGCCGAGGCGCGGGATGTGCAAGACCGCCTGAGAAAAGCGTGGTCGCGGGCCGACGTGCCAATCGGCTCAAGCTGTGTGTGCGTACCGAAAACCTGAAAGCGCGCGGTCGTGCCACTCGGAAAACGGGTTCCGGCTGCGCCGCGACGGGCGCAACCGGAACCAGACGGCGCGAACAAGAGCAGGTCAGCCGGTCGCGTCAGCTTGACAGGCCCAGCCACGCGCTGATGACCGGGGCGTACTTGACGATCAGCCCGGCAAAGACGACCGACACCATGCTCATCAGCTTGATGAGGATGTTCAGGCTGGGGCCGGAGGTGTCCTTGAACGGGTCGCCCACCGTGTCGCCGGTGATACTCGCCCGGTGGTCGTCGGAACCCTTGCCGTAGATGATCCGCTCCGGGTGGCCCGACTTCACCGCCAACTCGGCCCGGCCGACCAGCGCCTCGCGCACGCTGGCCGGGAGCTTCTCGCGCACGGCCGCGTTCTCCACAATCTCCTTCGCCGTGACCTTGCCGAACGTCTCGATCAGCTTCTTGGCGTTGTCCCAGGCCCCGCCGGCGTTGGCCATGTAAATGGCGACCGCGAACCCGGCGGTCAGGCCCCCGGCCAGTAGCCCCATGACGCCCGGCACGTCGAAGACCAGGCCGACGACCACCGGGACGATGATGGCCAGGAGAGACGGGATGATCATTTCGCGCTGCGCCCCGCGCGTCGAGATCGCCACGGCCCGGGCGTAGTTCGGTACCCGCTCGCCGCCGTGCTCAATGGGGGATCGCGGCCAGTTGTCCGGGTTGGCGACATAGTTCTCGTCGTGGCCTTTGGCCCGGAGATAGGCCCGCATCTTCTCGAACTGGACGCGGCACTCCAGCATCATCCGGTACGCCGCCCGCCCGACCGCCTGCAATGTCATGGAGCAGAACAGAAACACCAGCAACACGCCGCAGAACAGCCCGCACAAGACTTGCGGGTTCATCAGCGTGACGTTGTAGAACGCCATGTACTGGGCCATCGAGGCCCGGCGCGCATTCACGAGCCGGAGGGTGTGGCTGCCATAGGTCGCCTCGCGCACCCCCTCCTCGTTCGGGGCCCCGATGTTCGTGAGCTTGGTGTTCAGCGTGATTTCGGCCGGTACCGGCCGCGGTTCGATGATCATCAGGCAGCCGAAGTCGCCATCCGTGACCCCCGACCCCACCCGCTGGGCGAACTTGCCGTGCCCATAGTAAATGGCCTCGTTCGGGTGCGCTTCCTCGACCACGTTCATGATCTCGGCCCGCGCCTCGCGGATTTGCCCGATCCGCACTTCCTCGACATACGCGGCCAGCAGCGCCAGCGCGGTCAACGCGGCCGACCCAATGGCGAAACCCTTGCCCGTGGCCGCCGTCGTGTTGCCCAGCGAGTCCAGGGCGTCCGTACGATGGCGGACGTACGGCTCCTGACCGGTCATCTCGGCGTTGCCGCCGGCGTTGTCGGCGATCGGCCCGTACGCATCGGTCGCCAGTGTAATTCCCAGGGTCGCCAGCATCCCGACCGCCGCGATGCCCACGCCGTACAAACCCAGGAGGAACTCCCGCCCGCCACCCGCGGCGACAAACGCCACGAGAATCGCGATCACCGTCGACAGGATCGCGGCCCAGGTGCTTCTCATCCCGGTGGCGATGCCGGCGATGATCACCGTGGCCGGCCCGGTCACCGCCTGGGCCGAAATCCGCTTGGTGGGACTGAACTCATAGCTCGTGTAGTACTCGGTCGCATAGCCGATGATGTTGCCGGCGACCAGCCCCGCCACGATCGCCACCCACACCCCGACGAAATTGACGCCCTCGATCCCGCGCAACAGCAGGGCACACACCACAAACGCCGCAACCGCGATCAGGACGCTGCTGCCATAAATGCCGACGCGCAAGGCATTGAGCAACTGGCCCATCGTCGCGTCTTCCTTGGTGCGCACCATGTAGATGCCGACGATCGACAGCATGATGCCGACGCCAGCTAGGACCATCGGCGCCGTGACCATCTTCAGGGCCGGGGCCAATCCCGCGCCGTGCTCGCCGCCATACAACGCGCTGACCGCCGCGACGCCGAGGGCCGCGGTTGCCAGAATCGAACCGCAGTAGGACTCGAACAGGTCGGCGCCCATGCCCGCCACGTCGCCAACGTTGTCGCCCACGTTGTCCGCGATGGTGGCGGGATTGCGCGGGTCGTCCTCGGGAATGCCCGCTTCCACCTTGCCCACCAGGTCGGCCCCAACGTCGGCCGCCTTGGTGTAAATGCCGCCGCCGACACGCGCGAACAGCGCTTGCGAGCTGGCACCCATGCCGAACGTGAGCATGACGACGGTAATGTCGTTGAGCGACATGTTCTGGGTGAACTCGAACGGCAGGACGCCCGAGTACAGCAGGATGAACCAGCCGCAGATGTCGATCAGGCCGAAGCCGACCACCACCAGGCCCATCACGGCCCCGCTGCGAAAGGCCACCACCAGGCCGTCATTCAACGACCTCCGCGCGCCGGCCGCGGTGCGGTGGGAGGCCCGCGTCGCCGTGTTCATGCCCAGCCAGCCGCACAAACCGCTCCAGAAGCCCCCGGTGAGGAACGCGGCGAAAACGATCTTGTGCTGGACCTCCAGGGACCAGCCCATCCAGAAAAGAATGGCCGACACCACAATGAAGAAAACCGCGACAACCTTGTACTGCTGCTTGAGGTAGGCCAGGGCGCCCTCCCGGACATAACCGGAGACCTGGCGCATGTTCTCGTCGCCTTCGTCGGCGGCCAGCATCGACTTGTAGAAGATGCGGGCAAACACCAGGGCCAGCACGGCCCCGATCGGTGCAATCGCCCAGATCACCCAGATCGGCCAGGTCGCGGCCGTGGCGGTCGTGGCCGGCGGCGCCGTCGCTTGCCCCATTACCCCCGTCGGCCACGCCAGCGCCGCCAGCGCCAGTACGCACCAAACCATCCGATTGCCCGGGCGGATTCCACTCGCTCGTTCCACGAGAAGCACTCCTTCAGCAGCGCGTCCACCGGCTCGTAGTGAAATCACCTTCCGACCCCGCGCCCCGTCGCGCCACGGCGGCTGCCGGGTCGAAAAAGGTCCTGAAATGTAATCGACCCGCCCCCGTCCGACAAATCAGTCCGGCGTGGATTTCCGGCTTGAAGCAAGGGCGCACCGGGGTGGACCGGTCAGCAGGTTGCTGCGTGCGCTCCCCCGTCGCGCCGTCGCCGCGGCCGCGCGGCACACCAGTCGGCCATCGCACGCGCCGTGTGCCGAACAGCCCGGTACGCCAAATGGGCCGGGAGCTTTCGCCATCCCCCAGCGCTTTCTCACAGGGAGGTAGTCTCGGAAGACGGGGCGGCCGCTAGTAAAGCAACGCGTCCTTGGCGATGCGCTTCATCGACTTGCGGGTCTTTCGTCGCCGGCGCTCCGACGGCTTCTCGTAGTAGCTGTTGCGCTTGATGTCACGCGTGAGCCCCTCCTTCTCACACAGCTTCTTGAACCGACGGACCATCTGCTCGATCGACTCGTTCCCGCGTACCTTGACGCGAATCATGCACACCGTACCTTTCCAGGCCGCGAACACACTCACATCGCGGCCCCCAAACGTCGAGTATCCTGAACTGCCCACTATAGCACATCCCCTGTTACCCGCAACCCCAGCAGACGGCCACCTGCCCCGCCCCCCGTCGAGCGCGGGCGCCGCCTGCGGACGCTCAACGGTCCCCAGCCGCGGCAGTACCCGGGGTGGGGTGAAAGGGAGCATACTTATCGGACGTTCCGGGCCCATGTGACAGCTTCGCCAGCGCTCGGTCAATCACGGCCTCCAACTGCGCTTGCATGTTCTGCGATATGCCGGCGTGGGCCATCAGGATGCGCCCGTCCGGCGCGATCAGGTAGAAGCTCGGCACCGCGCTGATCTGGTAGGCCTTGGCCACCCGATCCGCCTTCAGCAGCGTCGGGTACGTGAACCCCCGGGCTTTCAGGAACCCGGCCGGATCGGACTTGGGGTTCCGCTCCAGGCAGTTGACCCCATACACGGCCACCGGTTGCCCCTTGTACTTGTCATGGGCCCTCTGGATGATCGGCATGGCCATGGCGCATGGGCCGCACCACGTTGCCCAGAAGTCCAGCAGCACCACCTTGCCGCGCAGCTCCTGCAAGCTCACGTTCCCGCCGGCCGACGAGGGCAGTGTCCACGCGGGGGCCTCGCTGCCTACTTCCAACAGCTCATTTGGGGTAAGCCCCGTGAATCCCGCCGGCCTTTCGAGTTGAAACGTGGTCGCCCCGATGTCCACGTTGACCTCCAATTTGGCGATGGACGTGGTGATCGACGCGACACCCTGGCCGTTGCGGACGAACCGCTGCACCCGCCGCGGCAGATGATCCGCGCGGGCGAAGTGCCAGCGAACCTCGCCCTCGTCGCCCGCCAGGACGGCATGCACCACGTCGCACTCGACGCCGCCGACGGCTTCGGTGCCCACGTACTCCAATGATCCAGCTTCTGCTTCGCGCTCGTAGGGCTTCTCGGAGGCCAGCTCACGGACCAGAATAGC
Source organism: Planctomycetota bacterium (assembly GCA_040755725.1). GTDB lineage: Bacteria > Planctomycetota > Phycisphaerae > UBA1845 > Fen-1342 > JBFMAI01. Next base: position 31,700 of record JBFMAI010000004.1, read on the forward strand.
GGCGGCGCTGTTGAGGAGCGAGTCGCCGATGGGCAGGGCGCGGCGAAGAAACACTCGCTGGCCATGCTCAGCGACGGTGACAAAGGTGTCGTCGCAAGTGAGGTGAAGCGTAACCGGTTGCGTCTGGCCGGGCGGAATGGCCTGGGCGTCGACCCGCAGCTTCGGTGTTGGCTCGCCCGGAGCAGCCATGAGTGTCACGACCCCTTCCATCGCCGCCACACGCTGCGTCAGCCAACCATCCGCCTGCCCCTTGGCTTCGTACCGGACCGTCTTGATGGCCGGGATGGCGTCCTGAGCCTGCCGAAGCACTTCGCGGGCGTCGGGCGTTTGCGCGACGGCCTGCCCGATCGTCACAGACAGCACACCAACGATGAGCATCCTACGCCGCATTCACCACCTCCGGGATCCTGCACGTTGACGCCGGCCACCCATCACACGCCGAGAGCCGTCCGGGTGGCCCACGGCCTCGACGGCACCGCGCGCCAGTATAACCGAGGCTTGCCGGCAGCGGGGGTGGGCACAGCAGCGGGCGTTGACGAACGGTATCCACGCGACGATAGTGTGTCGCCGGGGCCGCCGAGCGACGTCGCCCGCGGCCGCCGCTGGTGTCTTTACCCAACAGGATTCACAACGATGCGCGACGGACGTTGGAAGCGATCGCTGCTGGCCGTGCTCAGCGGTATGGTCCTCTTTCAGGTGCCCGGATGCACGGAAGCGGCCTTGGGAATCATGACCCTCGCCTCCGTGGTGACCGCCGGCGGCGTGATCTATCTCGTGACGCGGGTGATCGACTAGTTAGTCCGCTCGCTGGGTCGTGTAATGCCCTGCGGGACAACCGGCCTGCGGGATGCGCGCTCGGAACGGGCACGTCTTCTTCAAGCACGCGCGAGGGCCCCGGACGGTTCCGCGGGTGGCCAGGCGGGCAGCTCATGACCAAATGCATCATCGCCTGTCGGATTCAGAGCTACGGGCCGTTTGAGCAGGTCGCCTACGAGCACTTAGCCGGCCTGGGGATCCGCTTCGTGGAGATTCCGGTACCGGCCCCCGCAGCCGTGGTTGCGACGCGGGCCGCGCTCGATCGCTTCGGGCTCTCGGCCAGCAGCCTGCACGCGCAGGCCGACGTACGCCGCGGCGACTTCGTGGACCGGCTCGCGGCGCAGATCCCGGTGTTCGAGGCGCTGGGCACGCGGATCGTGTTCGTATCCCTCAAGGCGGAGGAGACACCGCGTGAAGTAGTGCATGAGCGGCTGCGCCGCGCGGGCGACGTGCTGGCTCGAAAGGGCTTGACGCTGGCGATCGAGACGCATCCGGACCTGGCGGCGAACGCGGACGAAGCGCTGGCGACGTTAGAGGCTGTGGGCCACCCGCACATTCGCCTAAACTTTGACACGGCAAATATTTACTTCTACAACCATGACGTGGACGGGATCGCGGAGCTCCGCCGCGTGGCCGGCTACGTTGCGGCCGTACACCTCAAGGACACCGACGGCGGGTATCGCAAGTGGCATTTCCCGGCGTTGGGGCGCGGGGTTGTGCGCTTCCCCGAGGTGTTTCGTATCCTCGATGCCGCCGGGTTCTCCGGGCCGTACACGTTGGAAATCGAGGGGTTCGAGGGGGAAGCAAAGACCGAGCGCTTGGTCTGCGATCGGATCGCAGAGTCGGCGGGGTACCTGCGGGGGCTGGGCCGGCTGTAAGCGCGCACGCGGCGAAACCGCTTTCGGAGCGCAACTCCAACGGTATACTTTAATTCCGCGCCACGGGGTCGATAAGATGGCTATGACCCTGCGGGTTGCCGCTATGCCGTATCGGAACATGACATTGGAGGAACTCGCCCGCCACATCGGCATGGACGCGCGCATCGTGCGCCGGTGGGCCGAGCGCGGCAAGCTGCCGGGGCAGCTCATCGGCGGGGAGTGGCGCTTCAACCGGGCCCAGATGCTGGATTGGCTCCAACGGGAGATGCACACGTTTGAAGAAGTGCATATTCGCAATCTGGAGCGGTCCATGCGCGACGCGGGTGACGACCGCATCATCGCCGCGTGCTTACCGAACGAAGGCGTCGAGATGTTTCTGCCGGCCAAATCGCGGGCGTCGGTGCTGCGCGAGCTGGTCCACGTCGCGGAGCGGACGGGTCTGGTCTACGATGCCCGCGAGATCATCGAGTCGCTGGAGGAACGCGAGGCCCTCGCCCCGACGGCGCTGCCGCGCGGAATCGCCTTTCCGCACCCCCGACGGCCGCTGCCGTACGCGACGGCGGAGCCGCTGGTCTGCCTGGGGCGCGTGCCGGGGGGCATCCCGTTCGGCGCCCCGGATGGACGGCTGACGGACCTGTTCGTGCTCGTGTGTGCCATCGACGAGCGCCAACACCTGGGCATCCTGGCCCGGCTGGCGATGATGTTCAACACGGGGTTGCCCGACGCGCTGCGCTCGGCGCAGAACGCCGAGGAGGCCCTGCAACTCATGCTCGACACCGAGGCGGCGTTCATCGATCGCTCTTGAGGGCAAGGCCGTCCACACGAGCCGGCCAGCACGCGGCGTGCGTCCGTTGGTGCGGCCCGCGCGGTCCGCTATGATGTCCGCGACGGCGGGACGCCGTGGACATGGGGGCGTTTGAGCCACCCCGTGGACGAGGACAGACAGCGTGTCACCGAGAGTCAGAATACAACGTTTGATGGTGGCCGCGGGCTTGCCGCTGCTGGCGGCGAGCTGCGAGCGCACCGCGCCTACCACGGCGCCAGCGGGTGCGAACCCGCCAACAACGGCCCCTTCCGCGACGTCGCCGTCCACGACGCTCCCCCCGGATGAGCCCGTGGCCGTCTACGTGAATGGTCACCCGATCCTGGAGCGTGAAATCGAGGAGGCGGTGGCGCGGCGGACCCCGACGGAGGTCTTTGAGAACCCCGCCGCCGTATCCATGTTGGAGCACTACCGCACGCGGATGCGGGAGGCTTTGATCGACCGCTACCTGTTGGAGCGGCGGGCGGCAAAGGAGGGCGTCACGCTGTCCGACGCGGACATGGCCCGCGATATGGAAACCGAATTGAGGGGTTTCCTGTCGGACAACGGCTTGACGGAAACGCAGTTCGAGCAGCAGTTGCGCGCGGAGCGCGGCCAGTCCGTGCCGCAGTTCCTCGCCTCACGCGCGGCCGACGAAGACCAGCGCCGGGCCCGCCTGCACGCCCGCCTGGTCCAGCGGTTGTACCCGGACGAGATACGGATCACGGACGACGAAATCCGCGACTACTACGAGAAGAACCGCGAGCGGCGTTACACCCGTCCGGAGCGCGTGCGGGCCAGCCAGATATTGATCGGGGCGGCCGACGGGAACGAGGCGGAGCGGGCCGCCGCCCGTGCGAAGGCCGAGGCCGTCCTGGCCCAGGCACGCCAACCGGGCGCGGACTTTGCCGCGCTTGCCCGCGAACACTCGACGGACCCGTCGCGCGGGCTCGGCGGCGACCTGGGGTTCTTCACCCGCCGCGGGCAACAGGTGGACGCGGTCGCGGACGCGGCGTTCGGCTTGGAGGTGGGGCAAATCAGCGACGTGGTGGAGTCGCCACTGGGCTTCCACATCATCCAGCTCACGGACCGCCAACCCGGGCACCAGCTTGAGCTGGACACCGTGCGACTCGGCATTCGGTTGATCCTGGAGGATCAGCGGGTCAAGGCGCTGCGGAAGCGGCTGGTGGAGGAGCTGCGCCGCGAAGCCCGCATCGAATACCCCGCGGGGAATGCCCCCCAGCCGACGACGGCGCCGGCCTCCGGCCCCGCGTCGGTCCCGTCGTCGCCCTAAACTCGTCGCGCGCCGGAGGTGTCATGCGCTCCACTACCGACCCGACGCTACGGTCGTTCGTCCCTGTTCCCCCGGAATCGCCCTTCCCAATTCAGAACCTGCCCTACGGCGTCTTCCGGCCGGAGCCGGGGGCGCAACCGCGTGTGGGGGTGGCCATCGGGGACTGGGTGTTGGACCTGGCCGTGCTGGAGGAGCGCGGGTTCTTCGGCGGTCCCGAACTCGCCGACCGGCGCGTTTTCGGGCAGGCCACATTGAACGTTTTCATGGCCCTCGGGCCGGCGGCCTGGCACGCGGCCCGCGAACAGATCAGTCGCCTGCTGCGGCACGACGTGGCGGTGTTGCGGGACGACGCGGCGCTGCGTGATCAGGCACTCGTGGCCAGGGAAGCAGCGGAGATGCTGCTGCCGTGCGCCATCGGGGATTACACCGACTTCTATGCGTCCCGCGAGCACGCGGCCAACGTGGGCCGGCTGTTTCGCGGCACGGACGCGGCCCTGCCGCCGAGCTACCTGCACACGCCGATTGGGTACCACGGTCGGGCAAGCTCGGTGGTCATCAGCGGCACGGACATCCGCCGACCGCAGGGCCCGTCGTGCGGCCCCAACGGCAGCGGACCGGCGTTGGGGCCCACGCGGGAGCTGGATTTCGAGCTCGAGGTCGGCTGGTTCGTCGGCCGTGGCAACGAACTGGGTCGGCCGATTCCGATCCAGCGGGCGCCGAACCAGGTTTTCGGCTTTGTGCTCGTCAACGACTGGAGCGCCCGCGACTTGCAGCAGTGGGAGTATCAGCCGCTGGGACCGTTCCTAGGCAAGAACTTCGCGACGACGATCTCCCCGTGGGTCGTGCCGGCGCCGGCCCTGGAGCCGTTTCGGTGCGAGGGGCCGGTACACGATTCAGAACTGCTGCCCTACCTGCGCACCAAGGGGCCGCAAGCCTACGACCTCCACCTGCAAGTCGCCCTGCAAACACCGCAGATGGACACGCCGCATATCATCACCCGGACGAACCTGCGGCACCTGTACTGGTCGCCCGTCCAGCTCGTCGCCCATCACACCGTCGGCGGCTGCAACCTGCGGCCGGGCGACCTGCTGGCCACCGGGACCGTCAGCGGCCCGACGCCCGACAGCCTGGGTTGCCTGCTCGAACTCACGCGGCGGGGCGAGAGTCCCCTGGGTCTGCCGAGCGGCGAGCAGCGGACGTTCCTCGAGGATGGCGACACGATCATTCTGACCGGCTGGTGCGAGGGGCCGGACTACCGCCTCGGTTTCGGGGAGTGCCGCGGACGGATTCAACCGGCGTCGCCGTGAACCAGCGGCGTGAGGATCAGTCGGTCTTGACCTTTTCGAGCGAGAACTCGCGTCGAAGAATCGGTTCGGGGTCGCGTCCGCTGTAGAGTTTGGCGACGAAGGTCTCGGCCCCGGTCTCGGTCAGGGTGAGCATCGGAACCCGGTAGGACACCCCTTCCGGCCCCGCGCTGCCCGACCAGACGAACTTCTCCTCGAAGATGTTCTCGCGGCCGTCCTTCTCGCTGATGGCCACGCGGAAATGGTTGCGTTCGCACTCCGGCGGCAGCTTGCGGACGACGAGCAGGAAGTCCGCGCGCGAGCGCGGCAGCTTCTTGGTGTCGCTGTAACGACCGTCAAAGTAATCGGTCGCCACGATCAGCATGTCCCCGCCCAGCTTGACCTTCGTCCGCGTCGGCGCGATGGCCTTGTAGAACTCCACCGCTAGCTCACGCACGGCTTCCGCCGCGATCTCTTGCGGCGACATGCTCGGCGGCGCACCGCGGTTGGTCTTGGGACGCGGGGTGATGCGGGCCGTGTGACTCAGGAGGATCTTACTGGTGGCGGCGTCAATGACGCTGACGCTGGCCTCCACCTCGGCCCCGTGGGTGTAAATCCACACCACGTCCTCCCCGGCGATAATCGGCCGCCCGGCCCGGTCGAGCAGCGGCCGGCCGCTCTTGTCCACGGCGTAGCGGGGGATGGTGCGGCGTTCCTTGTCCGCGATGAGCTTGTAAGCGGTGATCTTGGCGGCCACCACGGCCTGCGCGGCCTTGATCTGCCCCTCCGGCAACGCGGTCCCGGCATCCACCGCGTCCGCCAGCCGCGACAGGTCCTGCTCCGTCAGGATGTCCTTCAGCTCACTCCGGCTCAGCACGGTGAAGGCGCCGTTTTGCGTGAGCAGCGTGGTCAGACGGTCGGTGAGGATGCTGGCGTCGCGGGCGGCGTCGCGGACGGTGGCCCGCCCCGGCAGTACGGCGATTCGCTCGTAGCGCTGGTGCTCCCAGCGGGGGAACTGCGTCACGTAGGTGTTCCCGCCGCCATTACAGCCCGACAGCAGTGCCAGCGCGGCCGGCAGCCACGGCAGCACCCATAAGCGAGTTCGCATCGGAGTGGTCTCCTGGTGGCGCAAGCGGCCGTAGGGTGCGAAACGGCGGGTCGCCGGCGACGCGCCAAGCTGCGTCCCGCTCCGCCCACCCTCCGGCCCGGCCGGGCCGTCAACCGGCCTGCGAGAGCGCGCCGGACACGATCGTATTAAGGGCCGTGGTCAAGACCGATTGCCAAATCGTGGCCCATTGCTGGTCGCTCAGACCGCACCCGTTGAAGGCCCACAGCCCACCCGCCGACAACGTCAACAGGCCATACCGCACTCGCCACGTCCATCTCATCATTGCAGGTCCCTCGGGTTACAACACCGATCGTTCCACTGGTGACCGCGTCGCGCGGCAGTCTAACGCCTCTTACGGTCCGGTGCGAGCCGGTTGCGACGCAGGCTCCGCCGGTCCCACCGGAGTGATCTCCTCCGGTTCCAATATATCGGCTCCCAAGTGGGGCGCGGGCCGGCGACTGCCGCGCACCGCGACGTAGCGGCCGACGAAGTCTTCCGGGTCGGGCGTCGCCGTCGGGCCGACCTCCACGTAAGCCGTCACACGCCCCGTGAGCGGGTCCAGCAGCTTGTACCAGCGTTGTCCGGGTCGCAGCTCGAGGGCATCGCTGCGGCGCAGCTCGCCGCGGACCTCCGGTGCCGGCCGTGTCGCCGCCTGCCGGGCCCGGGCAATGCGCTCCAACTCGCGCTCGTGCTGGGCCTGGTCACGGGCCAACCGGCGGAGCACCTCGTCGGCCTCACGCAGGGTGGCCAGCTCCGCCTGCCGTTGCTGGAGCTGTGCCATCCAGGCGGAGGCCAACCGGGCCACCGCCGGTTCCTCCCGTTGCTCGGCGATCGGCCGCAACCGGACCAGGATGCCGTCCCACTGCTGTTCCGCCGGCGACCGCTCGCTCTCGGCCGCAATAGCTGCCTCGACCATGACCAATCGCTGGCCCCAGGGACCGCGCAAGTCAGGTTCGGCGACCGCCGGAGCTGGGGGCGACCCGCCCTGCTCCGCAGGCCGCGACGTCGCCGACTCCGCCGCGCGCAGCCGGGCCGCGGTCTCGTCGTCGATCGGCGCCACATGTTCGGTTGAGACATAGAGGCAGACGCCGGCCGGGGGCTCGATCTTCAGCCAGTCTCCCTGCTCTCCCACGATGCGCACCCGGGCCCCCGCTTCAAGTCGTGCATGCACCTCACTTTGCCAAGGGTCGAGGTCGTGTACGCGGCTGCCGACGCGGACGCGGAGCGCGCCCTCGCGCACCGACACCACGCCCTCGGTCGGCGAGCGGCGATCCACGTACGCCGCTCCCACATAGGAAAAGACCCCCGCCGGCGGCTCCACCGGGTACCAGCCGTAGGTGTCGCGCCCGATGGCCTTCAAGACGGCGTCCCGTTCGACCCGCATCACGACGACGCTGTTGGCGTCGGGCCGTGAACGCAGGTTCACGGAGTCCGCCAGCACCCGCAGCCACCGTGGCGAGGTGGACTCCCCCGGCGGCGTGGACGGTGCGGTCGTCGGAGCCGGCTGGGCGAGGGCCGCGAGCGGAGCGACCGCCGATACCAACGCTAAGGCCACTCGCACCCGAACGTCCGACCTTTGGCCTGCTGGCAGCATGCGCGTTGACCTCGGGTCCGCCGCGACGGCAAACTAGCCCCCTGGCTGGGGGCTGTCAAACGTAGCGTCCACGTACGGTCAGCCGCCAAAGGTGCGGCGCGCCCTTGGCGCCGGGCCCCGCGCGTGGGACATTCTATCAAATGAACCCAGCCGCCGCGTCGCAGCCGGTGACCGTCCTCTTCACGTGCGTCGGGCGACGCGTCGAGCTGCTGCAGGCTTTTCGCAGCGCGGCCCGGCGGTTGGGGCTGCCGCTCCAGCTCGTGGGGTTGGATAGCGACATCACGGCCCCGGCGCTGTGCTGCGCGGATGACGCCGTCATCGTGCCGCGCGCGACGGACGCGCGGTACGTTTCATCCGTGCTCGACGCGGTCCGGCAGTACCAGGGCGGGCTGCTGATCCCCACGACCGACACGGACTTGCCCGTCCTCAGTCAGCACCGGGCACAGATCGCCGCCGCCGGCTGCATCCCGCTCATCGCCGAGGTGGAGGTCATCCGCACCTGCCGCGACAAGCTGGAGACGTACGCCCACCTGCGCCGGCACGGCATCGACACGCCGGAGACCTTCACTCCGGACCAGATCCGGGCCGTCGCGTCGCCGCGGTTCCCGCTGTTCATCAAGCCCCGTACCGGCAGTGCCAGCCAGTGGGTCCACAAGATCGCCGACGCACTCGACCTGGACTTCTACCTCCGCCGCGTCGCCGACCCGATCATTCAGGAGTTCGTCGAGGGGACCGAGCACACGCTGGATGTTTACGTGGGCCTCAGCGGGGTCGTCCGTTGCGTCGTGCCGCGGGCCCGGTGGCAGGTCCGCGGCGGCGAAGTCAGCAAGGGCGTCGTCGTCAAAGACCTGGAAGTCATGGAAGCGGGTCGGCGGCTCGTGGAGACGCTCGGGCCGTCACTGCGCGGGGTGGTCACGCTCCAGTGCATCGTCACCCCCCAACGCCGCATCCGGTTCATTGAGATCAACCCCCGTTTTGGCGGCGGGGTCCCCATGGCTATCGCGGCCGGGGCGGACTTCCCCGCGTGGCTATTGCAGGAGTTCACGGGGCAGACGCCCCGGATCGACTTCGACGGGTTCCGTCACGGGCTGTGCATGTTGCGTTACGATTGGTCCATGTTTGTGCCGCTGGATCCCGATCTGAAGCCGCGCCTGGCACCCCCTATGAGTCCGGCACCGGACTTCCTGTGAGCCCGGCGAGACTTGGCACGTTGGCCAGAAGCGCCCCCCCTGGCAAGCCGGTGGCCCCGCGGAACCTCGTGAACATCCCCGCATGAAAGGCAAGGGCCGGCCCCGGGGCCGGCCCTCGCAACAGCTTCGCGCGTCCCTTTCTCTCCTCCCGACATTCGGCTCCCGTGAAGGCCAGGAGGGTGGACTCCATGAGGTGTTATGCCCCTGGGGAAGCGAAGTCCAGCGCGGGCCGAAAGAAAGTCTGCCAGGGGCAGTGCCGGCCCTCGCGTAGTGCCGCAAGTCTTTTCTTGGTAACATCTTGCACGAAACTGGATGGATGAGGATTCTGCCCGTGCACACGTGAATCAGGTGACGGTCTGATAAAAACGTGTTCCGTGCGGAACCGGGTTCGTACGGACACCTTGCACCCTCGGACCTCGCCCCGCTTGACGGCGCGGCCAGCCCACGGCGCTCGGGCCGTCCCGCGCCGGGCTCGACCGGGTGCCGTGTATCGAATTGTCGGCGGCACCGCCGAGCGAACGGCGGCCCGGCTATACTGCCCCAGACGTATTGCGCGAACTCCCGACCCCCGGTTTAGAGGAACCCTTCCATGATTCGAGTCGCCGTCTGCCTGACCATTTCGCTACTGCTTCTTGCCGCCTCCACACCGGCCGTGCGGGCCGCGGATGAGCCGCTGCCCAGCGACGCGCGGATCAAGACGGGGACGTTGCCGAACGGCGTGCGGTGGATGTACCGCCAGCACGACAACCCCCCGGGCAAGATGGCGATGATCATCCACGTGGACACGGGGTCACTCAACGAGACGGACGAGCAGCGCGGCCTGGCGCACTTCATCGAGCACATGGCGTTCAACGGTTCGGAGAACTTCCCGCCCGGGACGCTCATTCCGTACTTCGAGAGCATCGGGATGGAGTTCGGCGGCGACCTGAACGCGTTCACGAGTTTCGACCAGACGGCGTACATGCTGTTCCTGCCGGACACGAGTGTCGAGCAGTCGGACAAGGCCCTGATGGTGCTAAGCGATTACGCCTTCCGCCTGTCGCTGCTGGATGAGGAGATCGAGAAGGAGCGGGGCGTCATTCTTTCGGAGCTGCGGGCCGGGATGAGCGCCATGCAGCGGGTCCGCGACGCCACCTTCGAGAAGCTCTTCGTGGGGATGCGGCTGGGACAGCGCCTGCCGATCGGGATCGAGAGCGTGATCCGCGCCGCGCAGCGTACCGATTTCGAGGACTATTACCGTGCCTGGTACCGGCCGGAGCGGGTCACGTTGATCCTCGTCGGCGACGCCGCCCCCGACGCGTACGTGCCGCTGATTGAGAAGTGGTTCGGCCAGTATCGCGCCGCCGGCGCCGCCCGCTCCGAGAAGGGGCCGGAGCTGAAGCCCTTCACGGGGGAGCGCGGGCTGGTGATCACCGACCCCGAGTACTCGCGCGGGGAAGTGGACGTGTACGCGATTCGTCCGGGGCGGCCGGCGGTCACGACGCTGGCACAGGCCCGGGTGGCGCTGATCGACGACATCGCCAGTTGGCTCATGCAACGCCGCTTCTCGGAGCGCATCAAGAAGGGCCAGGCCAGTTTCCGAGAGGCCAGCGTCGAGGCCGTCGACATGATGCACGACGCCATCATCGCGCAGGCGTCGGCCACGGGCGAGCCGAAGAACTGGGAAAAGATGCTGGAAGAGCTGATCGTCGAGGTGAACCGCGCCCGCGAATTCGGCTTCCTGCCGGGGGAGTTCGAACTGTGCAAGAAGGAACTCGTGTCGTCCGCCGAGGACGCGGTGCGCAAGGAACCCACCCGCAACGCCCGGTCAATGCTGTTCGGCATCATGTCGGCGGTCAACCAGGGCGAGCCGGTGATGTCGGCCCAACAAGAGCTGGACGTATTGCTCAAGCTGCTGCCGACGATCCAACTGGAGGAGGTCAGCCGCGCGTTCGCCGCGCACTTCGAACCGGGGGCGTTCACGTACGTGGTCACGCTGCCGAAATCCGACGACGTGGCGCTGCCGGCGGAGGAGCAGGTGCTGGCCGCCGGTCGCGCGGCGATGGCCCGGCGCCCGGACCCGCCGACGGATGTCCGGTTGGCGACCGGCCTGCTGGATCACGAGCCGACGCCGGGCAAGCTGACCGAATCGACGCATGACGAAGGGTTGGGCATCACCAGCGGCTGGCTGGCGAACGGGGCCCGACTACACCACCGTTTCATGGACTACAAGAAGGACCTGGTGTTGGTGACGATCACGCTGGCCGGCGGGCAGATCGAGGAGACCGCCGCCAACGTCGGTGTCACCCAGGTGGCCGGCCTGATCGTGGCGCAGCCGGCGACCAGCCGGCTCAACTCGACCGACATCGAGAACCTGATGACGGGCAAGAACGTTCGCGTGCAGGGGCGCGGTTCGGACGACGCGTTCACCATCACGGTGTCCGGGTCACCGCGGGACCTGGAGAGCGGCCTGCAACTGGCCTACACCCTGCTGACCGACGGGAAGCTGGAGAGCAGCGCCTTCGACAACTGGAAGCAGCGGTCGCTTCAGCAGTATGCGATGGTCAGCAGGATGCCGCAGTTCGCCGCTTTCGACGCCTTCGCCAAGGCCGCCAGCGGCGACGATCCGCGTCAGATCGTCCTGATGACCCCGGAGATCGTGGAAGCCCAGACGATCGACCGCGCCCAGGCGTGGTTTGAGCGGTTGGGCCGGACGGCCCCGATCGAGGTGGCCGTGGTCGGCGAGGTGCGGTTGGTCGACGTCCTGCCGCTGATCGAGAAGTACGTGGGATCGCTGCCGACGCGACCGCGGACCGCAACGCACCTGGACCCGCTGCGGAAGCTGAATCGCGGACCGGGCCCGCTGGAACGCCGCGTCAGTGTCGAAACGATCACCCCGCAGGCAGCCGTCGTCGCGGGGTTCATGTCGGCGGAGCCGACCAACATCCGCCACACGCGGGCGCTGAACCTCGCCGCCAACATCCTGGACAGCCGGCTGATCAAGCAGGTGCGCGAGACGCTGGGGCTGGTGTACTCGATCGGGGCGCGGAACGTGCCCGAGCCGTCCTACATCGACTCCAGCTTCTTCCTCAGCAACGCCCCGTGCGCGCCGGACAGGGGCGACGCGGTCATCAAGGAAATCGAGGCGATCTACGCCGCGTTCGCGCAGTCCGGCCCCACGCCGGAGGAGTTCGACAACGCCAAGAAGCAGATCCTGAATCGGCTCGATACGCAGCTCAAGGAACCCAGCTACTGGTCGGAGCAGCTCCAGGCGTTGGAGTTGCACAAGCGGAAGCTCGACGACCTGCGCGACATTCCGCAGGCGTACGAAGCCCTGACGCGGGACGAAGTGCAAGCCGTGTTCGCCGAGTACTACGTCCCGCAGCGCGTCTTCCGCGTCCTGGCGGTGCCGACGGTGACACCCGCCGAGCGGCCGACGCCCGCCGAGCAGCCGACGCCCGAACCCGAGCGGACGCCGGGGTAGATGACGGCGTCGTATTCGAAGGTGGTGACCTGGATGGAGTCGTCGGAGGCACCCCAGGCGACATCGGCCCAGGTTGCGTCGCCGGAGGAATTACTCGGCGCCGTGCGGCGTTTGCCAGCCCGCACTCCTCCACGCAGCTCCCTGCAGAGGTCGGCAGTCGCTACCCGCCAACAGGCCGCACCTGATCGACACCTTCGTGTTTCACGGCGACCGGAACGCAGCCACCCCCAAGACGTCCTCGCAGGATGGTGGTACGGGTCCAGTGGCCTCGCGGGGCACCGACAGGCCGGCCCCACACCTGGCCCCATCATGGCCTATGCGACTGAGCCCGAGGAGTTTCGTCTTGGGATCTGATCTGACGTAAAGGCTGTCCCAGACCCCCCCCCTCCCTCTCAGGTCGCCGCAGGCGACTCGTCCGCCACGGCGGACGAGTCGGTCGCCGTGGTGACCGAGTCGTTGTGGCCAGGAGCGATTGGGGGAGGGTTGAAACCCTCGGCAGAGACCGCTGTCTCGATTATCTAGTCTATGTAGATCCAGGTTTCGTAATAGCTTCTGGCCACCGGCGCGAGCCCGTGGATTCGGGAGCGAGACATGTCAGGGGAGCCCCTGTAGGGGCGATTGCAGCTCGCCGCACCGTGCGAGATGGTCCACGGGCCGTCGTCGCGCCGCGGGTTTGAGCTCCCAAGGGGCGCTGGTCAATAGCCGGGGCCGCCGGACAGCGGAGCCAGACGCCGGCCATTGGTCGCTGCCACACGGGCCGGCGGCCGCTGCGGGGCCATCGGTAGGGGGGGATTGGCAAGATTGACGGTATCTAACGTTAGACTTATTGTGCGGCACGATGCAGAGCCTGATGGCCATGCTGCGGTCGCGGGGGATCCAGCCCACCCCCCAGCGGTTGGCGGTCGCGGAGTATGTGCTGAGGGCGACGACGCACCCGTCGGCGGAGGAGGTGTGGCAGCACGTCCGGCGACGGTGTCCGACCCTGTCGCGGGCGACGGTGTACAATACGCTCAACGTGCTGGCCGAGAAGGGGTTGATCCGGACCCAGGTGCTCAAGGAGGGCACCGTGGTCTTCGACCCGCGGACGGACCGGCACCATCATTTCATCGACGTGGAGACCGGGCGCGTGTACGACGTGCCCTGGAGCGCGATTCGGGTCTCGGGCAAGGAGAAGCTGCGAGACTTTGACGTGCAGGAGTACCAGGTGGTGCTGCGCGGCCGCCGGCGCCGCCGGTAGGTCCACGGCCCCCGCTCGGGACCGGGCTTGACGCTGATTTGGACATAGTCTAAAAATAGACGATATTTAACAAGGCCCCCGGACCCCGAAGGAGCAGCCCATGGAGAAAAAGCCACTCACGACGTCGGCCGGCATTCCCGTCGGCGACAACCAGAACAGCCTGACCGCCGGCCCGCGCGGCCCCCTGCTCGTGCAGGATTGGCAGTTGTTTGAAAAGCACGCCCATTTCAACCGCGAGCGCATCCCCGAGCGCGTCGTCCACGCCAAGGGCTCCGGCGCCTACGGCACGTTCACGGTCACCGGCGACATCACCAAGTACACCAAGGCCAGTATCTTCGCGAAGATCGGCAAGAAGACCGAGTGCTTCTTCCGCTTCTCGACCGTGGCCGGCGAACGCGGCGCCGCCGACGCCGAACGCGACGTGCGCGGTTTCGCCATGAAGTTCTACACCGACGAGGGCAACTGGGACCTGGTCGGCAACAACACGCCGGTGTTCTTCGTCCGCGACCCGTACAAGTTCCCCGACTTCATCCACACGCAGAAGCGCGACCCGGCGACGAACCTGCGCTGCAACACGATGCAGTGGGACTTCTGGTCGCTGTCGCCCGAGAGCCTGCACCAAGTCACGATCCTCTTCTCCGACCGCGGCCTGCCCAAGAGCTACCGCCACATGAACGGCTACGGCAGCCACACGTACAGCTTCCTCAACGCCCGGAACGAGCGTTTCTGGGTGAAGTTCCATCTCAAGACGTTGCAGGGCATCGCCTGCCTGACCGACGCCCAGGCGGCCGAGCTCATCGGCCGCGACCGCGAGAGCCACCAGCGCGACCTGTACGAATCCATCGCCAAGGGCGACTTCCCCAAGTGGCGGATGATGGTCCAGATCATGCCGGAGAAGGACGCCGACAAGACGCCCTACAACCCGTTCGACCTGACCAAAGTCTGGCCGCACAAGGACTACCCCCTGATCGAGGTCGGCGTCGTCGAGCTAAACCGCAACCCGGAGAACTACTTCGCCGAGGTGGAGCAGTCGGCGTTCTCGCCGGCCAATGTCGTCCCCGGTATCAGCTTCAGCCCGGACAAGATGCTTCAGTTCCGCATCGTGTCCTACGCCGACGCGCACCGCTACCGCCTGGGTGTGAACTACGAGGGCCTGCCGGTGAACAAGCCGCGTTGCCCCGTCGCCACCTACCACCGCGACGGCGCCATGCGGTTCGACGGCAACGGCGGCGGGTCGGTGAACTATGAGCCCAACAGCCGCGGCGGCCCGGTCGAGGACCCCCGGTTCAAGGAGCCGCCGCTGCGCATCAGCGGCGACGCGGACCGGTACGACCATCGCCAGGGCAACGACGACTACACGCAGGCGGGCAACCTGTACCGGCTGATGCCCCCGGCGGAGCGTGACCGCTTGCACCACGCCCTTGCCAAGGCGATGCAGGGCGTGCCCAAGGAGATCATCGAACGCCAGCTCGGCCACTTTGCCAAGGCCGACCCGGCGTACGCGGAGGGCGTTCGCAAGGCCCTCGCCCGCTAACGCCCTCCGCGCGATGGCGGGCCCCGAAAAAGGCAACCGCCACGTTGCCAAGAGCGCCAAGGTCGCCAAGGCTGGGCGGGACCCGGTGCGTCCTTCAGGCCCTCGTCCGCCTTGGGGAGGGCGGAGGCCGGCCCCACGCTTGCCGCGGGCGGCACGTGAACTCGGCCCGCGTTCCGCCGGGTGCGGAGCGCGGGCCGAGATACGTTGGCACAGGATGGAGACGGATGGCCGCCGGGGGTTAGGCCGCCGCCGTGTCGTGTTGACGGGCCAGCTCGACCAGCCGGTCGAAGGCGACGGGGTCGGCGATGGCGACCTCGCTGAGCATCTTGCGATTCAGGAAGACGCCGGCCTTCTTCAGGCCGTGGATGAACCGGCTGTAGGACAGGCCGCGGGCCTTGCAGGCCGCGGTGACGCGGACGACCCACAAGGAACGGAACTCGCGCTTCCGCGCCCGACGGTCGCGGAAGGCGTACTGGCCGGCCTTGATGTAGGTTTCCTTGGCCGGACGAAAGAGCTTGCTCCGGGTCCCCCGGGCCCCGCTCGTGGCCCGCAGGATGCGCCGGTGACGTTTTCGCGTCGCATGACCAGGTCGAACGCGTGGCATGTCTGTTCTCCTAATCCGCGACCAGGGCCCGTCGGACGTTCGCGGCGATGGCGCCGGTCAGGATCCCGGGGCGACGCAGGCGTTGACGCCGACGGCCGGGCTTCCCACTCATCAGGTGGCCGGCGAACGGCTTCTTGAACCGCGGCTTGCCCTTGGCCGACAACTTGAAGCGCTTGCTCAGCCCCTTGTGCGGTTTCAGCTTACGCTTGGACATCAGGCTCATCCTCTCAGAAAGCCGAGCCCGGCAGTATAGGCGGTCGGCGGCCACGTGGCAAGGGCCGGGTGAGCAGCGCGGACGAGGCCAGCGAACCGAGGGGCGGCCCACCGGGCTCGGCCTGATTTGGGGGTTCCCTGGGGGGGCCCCGGGCGGGCCTCCCGGGGCCACGCCTGGGCCGGGGAGCACGGGGGGAGACGCCGGCGGGGCGGCCCGGAGCCGAATCGCGGGTTGCACGGCCCCGGCGACGGCGTACACTCCGATCGGTGTCAGTGCCACGCGGGTGACGCCAACAAGGAGCGAGCCATGGCCTTCGCGCTGCCGGAACTACCCTACCCCAAGAACGCCCTCGAGCCCCATCTCAGCGCCGAAACGCTGGAGTTCCACCACGGCAAGCACCACAACGCCTACGTCACCAACCTCAACAAGCTCACCGAAGGCCAGCCCGACGCGGGCAAGCCGCTGGAGGAGATCATCCGCACGGCGACCGGCGGCGTCTTCAACAACGCCGCCCAAGTCTGGAACCATACGTTCTACTGGCAGTGCCTCAAGCCACGCGGTGGCGGGGCGCCGACGGGCCGGCTCGCGGAGTTGCTGAAGCGCGATTTCGGCTCGGCCGACCAGTTCAAGGCGCAGTTCCGCGACGCCGCCGCGACGTTGTTCGGTTCCGGCTGGGCCTGGCTGGTCGTGGAGAAGGGCCAGCTCAAGATCACGCAGACGGGCAACGCCGACTTGCCGCTGAAGCACGGGCAGACCGCGCTGCTGACGATCGACGTGTGGGAGCACGCGTACTACATCGACTACCGCAACGCGCGGCCGAAGTACGTTGAGGCGGTGATTGAGCACCTGCTGAATTGGGACTTCGCCGCCGCCAACCTCGCCAAGAGCGGCTAACAGAACCCGCCGCGCGTATGGTGGAACGCCGGGCCCGGCTACCGAATCACCCGCCCGAGCCCCAGCGCCCGCCGCAGGTCCGCGATCTGTCCCGCGTGGAATCCGCAATGAAACACGAGCCGCAGCACGAGCGCGTAAAGCGGGATTTCCGTCCCAACCCAGGGAACGTTCTGCTGAAGCTGTTTCGGCTTGGCGGCCCGCACCGCCGCCGATAGCCGGTCACACGCCGCCTCGAAGATCGCGCGGCCGCGTGCCAGCGTCGGGTACGCGGACGCCGCCACACCCGGCTTCGAGTCGAACGCGATCGCCTCCGTATCATACTGCTGCGGATTCCCACCGTGGCCGTCGCCGGTCACGAAGTCGCTTGCCGGCAGCGGTTGGCCGTCGAGTCGTTCGGCCGCCCGGTTCAGGTACAGGGCCGCGTGACCCAACGTCCAGATGACGTGATTCGGCAGGTGGTCGGCGGTGCGCGTGCGATCTTCGTCGGCGAAATCCGCCAGAAACCGTCCCAGCAGCGTCTTGAGGGCCGCAACGCCGTCGGCGAGCGTCTCAGATGCGGTCAACATGGGTGCGTTCTCCGGGGGGCTGAACCGTAATCAAGCTTGTTTCGACGCGCAGAATACGCCAGAATGGGGTCGTCGTCGATTTCAGAGGCAAACTCGGTCACCTGAGGGACGGTCATGCGCTGGACATGCGGGAAGTACGCGGCCGTGACGGCCGCGCTGGCACTGGTGGCGTGGGGGGCGATGATGGCTTTCGGTCAGGCCGCCGAGGCGGACGCCGGAGCGTTCGTCGACGACACCGTGTATTACGACTACGTGGACGAGACCGGGCAGCTCGCCGGCGGGCGACTGCTGCTGCGCGTGCCGCGACCCGATCCGGGCCGCATCCTGCCCGCCGCGGTAGAGACGCTGTGGCTCGCCGACGGCCCCGCCGCCAACCGGATCGACCTGGTCGCCGTCGGCGACGGGTACTTGGCCGGCGAGCTCGGCACCTACGCCCAGCACGTCAACGCGTCGCTCTCCACGATGTTCGCCCAGGAGCCCTTCAAGACCTACGCCAACTACTTCAACCTGCACCGCGTCGACGTGATCTCCAAGGAATCGGGCGTCGATCACGACCCGACCTACCCGATCTACCGCGACACGGCGATGGACATGGAGTTCTGGTGCGGCGGGACCGAACGGCTGTTGTGCGTCAATGTGTCCAAGGCGTACTCGTACGCCTACAACGCCCCGGACGTGAACATGGTGCTCGCGGTGGCGAACTCGACGAAGTACGGCGGCGCGGGGTACAGCGGGTCCAACCTGGCCACGGTGTCCGGGGGGAATGGTTCGGCCGCGGAGATCGCGCTGCACGAATTCGGCCACAGTCTGGGCAAACTCGCCGACGAGTACTGGTACACAGGCGAGACGTACAGCGGCCCGGAGCCGTCCCCGCGGAACATCTCGATCCTGACCGCCGCCCAGATGCAGCAGACGGGCACGAAGTGGGCGCCGTGGCTGGGCGAGAACAACGCCGCCTATGACGGGCTCGTCAGCACCTACGAGGGGGCCTATTACTGCCAATACGGGATCTACCGGCCGACGAACAACTCGAAGATGCGGTCGTTGGGCCGGCCGTTCAGTCTCCCCGGCGTCGAGGGGCTCGTGATCGAGATCTACAAGATCGTCCGCCCCATCGACGACGCGACACCACCCGGCACGCTCCACGGCACCGAGATCGGGTATGTCAAGCCGGTGGAGCCGATCGGCCACGCCCTCGACGTGCAATGGCTGCTGAACGGGCAGCCGATCACCGGCGCCACACAAACCACGCTCGACCTCAAGACGCTGCACCTGGCCCCGGGGCAGTACACGCTCGGCGTCCGCGTCGTTGACAATACCTGGTTTGTCCGCGACGTGACCGCCCGCAATACCTGGCTGACGCAGACCCGCGAGTGGCCGCTGCA
This sequence comes from Planctomycetota bacterium, assembly GCA_040755725.1. Classification (GTDB taxonomy): domain Bacteria; phylum Planctomycetota; class Phycisphaerae; order UBA1845; family Fen-1342; genus JBFMAI01. The sequence continues at coordinate 50,562 of JBFMAI010000004.1, forward strand.
CATCACCGCGTTGCTCGGCGACCTGAACTGCGACGGCGTCGTCGATTTCGGCGACATCAACCCCTTCGTGCTCGCGGTCGCCAACCCGGCCGGATACCAGCAGGCGTTCCCGAACTGCAACATCTTCAGCGGCGACGTCAACCAGGACGGCCGCGTCGACTTCGGCGATATCAACCCGTTTGTCACGCTGCTGGCGGGGCCGTAGCCGCCGGTACGGGGCCGTACCCGCGGGCGCGAGTTGGCGATGGTATCATCGTACGCAGCCGACCCAGGCCGCATGGTGTGGCGAGCGCCGAAGCCACGGGCCGGTCCGCCGGAGGTGGGCATGTCGGATTCAGAGTCCACCGTCGCTGATCTGCGGAAGTTGGTCGCGCAATTCGTCGCGGACCGCCGTTGGGAGGGGTACCACGACCCCAAGAACCTAGCGATGTCGATCGCCATCGAGGCGGCCGAGTTGATGGAGCACTTCCAGTGGCTCCGTAGCGACGAACTCGCGGCCTATTTGAGCGAACCCCGCCGGCGGGCGGCGGTTGTCGAGGAGCTGGCGGACGTGGCCTGCTACGTCCTGGCGTTGACGAACGTGCTGGGCGTGGACCTGTCCGCCGCCCTGCGCGACAAGCTCGTCAAGAACGCGGCCAAGTACCCGGTCGAGCAGTTCCGCGGGCGTTACTTCAAGCCGCAGGCGTGAGCGATTCGCGCCCCCACCGGGCCGCCGGACGTCGTGCCGACAGCACGGTCCGGCCTATGCGCGCTGGTACCGGTTGGCGAGGAACTGCCCCCAGCGCCGGTAAGTTGCTGCAACACTGGGCGTTACAGGACTCGAACCTGTGACCTCATCCGTGTGAAGGATGCGCTCTAGCCAACTGAGCTAAACGCCCGCGCGCGGACCATTCGTCCGGACGCACCAGTGGTCATTCTGGGCACGGGCGGGGGCCGCAGTCAAGACCGCGGCGCGCCCCCACGAAACCCGCCGACCCTCGCAAGTCGGCTTCGCCCGTGAGGGCCGCCGACGATTGCACGTGCCAACCGGTAGGCCAGAAGGTGGGCCGCATTTCGGAAAGCCGGCGCCGGCGTCACGCCGCCATCCGCCGGGCCTGTTCGCGTAGGGCGGCGATCCGCCGCTCGATCGGCGGGTGCGTCGTGAAGAGTGCCATTACGCCGCCGTTGGTGCGCGGCTCGGCGATGTACATGTTATGGAAGGCGGGGTTGGTGTCCGTCGGAATCCGTTCATTGCCGGCCTCCAGTCGGGCCAGGGCGGCGGCCAGCTTGAGCGGGTCGCCGCAGAGTTCGCCCGCGTACGAATCGGCGGCGAACTCGCGTTGGCGCGAGATCGCGGCCTGGATGAGCGCCGCGGCCAGCGGGGCCAGGATGATCATGGCAATCGCGCCCACCGCCCCGAGCGGGTTGTCCCGGTCGCGTCCGCCGCCCATGAACATCAGCATGTAGGCCGCGTAGCTGATGAGGCCGGCCAGGACGGCGGCGACGGTGCTGATGAGGATGTCGCGGTGTTTGATGTGGGCCAGCTCGTGAGCGATCACGCCTTCGATTTCGCGGGGCGACAGGAGTCGCAGCAGGCCCTCGGTGACCGCCACCACGGCGTTATTCGGATTGCGCCCGGTGGCGAACGCGTTCGGCGCGGCCTGGGGGCACAGGCACACCCGCGGTTTGGGCAGGCCGGCACGGGCGGCCAGCTCCTCGACCATGTCGTGCAGCCAAGGCAACTCCTCGCGTGCCAGCTCCCGACCGCGCATGGCCGCCAGCGCGATCTTGTCGGAGAAGAAGTACGCGATCAGGTTACTCAAACCGCCGAAAAGAAGCCCAATCAGCACGCCCTGGGGGCCGCCCAGGTAGTGCCCGACGAGCATGCACAGCGCGGTCAGCGCTCCGAGCAGGCAAGCCGTCTTGATGTTGTTGAACAACCGCATCTTGGTTACCTCCGTCATCCCGTGGCGGGTCCTGCCGGCAACGGATTATACGCGTACCGAGCGCTCCGCGGCGCTGCAATCGGCGTGCCAGGACGCGAGCCCGGCGGAGGCGTGCGCGCGGCCCCATAGTGCCTGCCGGCGCCAGGGCTCCCTGCCGGAATGGCTGCACGAAAGCGCTTTCGGAACTGCCATTCTGCGTACTCTGGCCACGCCGCGATCTTCCCCGCGGAGCAAAGCAGAGTAGAATCGGCCGGACTATACCCGTCGGTGGAACCCGGAAGTGGCCTTCACTGGACCGAATCGGCAGTCGCGCGTGGTGATCGGCGGCGGCAGGAGGGAACCGTGCCTGCGGCCTGCGGATGGGCCCTGGTTCTTCGTTCTCATTCTGGCGATTGCCCTGGGCGGGTGCCGCGGGGCCAGCGGCCCGGAACAGCATGAAGCACTCCTCGGCACCGTGGAGAGCATTCAGCCCGACACCGCCCAGATCACCCTGCGCGTTGCGGAGTCGCGGGGCCCGTGGAGCGAACCGACCCGGGTGACTTGCCTGCTGACCAACGACGCCGAGGTGTACGTCAATGACCGTTACGCCGGTCTTGAGGGGGTCAGGATCGGCGACACGGTGGAGCTGATCGGGTATCGTGACCCGAACCCGCGAACGGAGCGGTTCATCGTGTGCCTGGCGCGGATCGTCCGCAACGAACCGGCGCCACCCATGCCTGACCTCACGCCGCCGGCCTCGCGGCCGACGAGCCAACCGCAGGAGTGACGACCATGGCCGAGACCCCGTTGATCGAATCGATCCAAGCCCGCGAGATTCTCGACTCGCGCGGGACGCCGACCGTCGAAGCCGATGTGATCCTGGACGACGGCACGTTCGCCACCGCGGCCGTCCCGAGCGGGGCGTCCACCGGCGAGAACGAGGCGATTGAGCTTCGCGACAACGACCAGAAACGCTACCTGGGTAAGGGGGTGCTCCAGGCGGTCCGCCACGTCAACGAGATCATCGGCCCGGCCTTGGTCGATCTCGACCCCCGGCTCCAGGAAGAGATCGACCGCCGCATGATCGAGCTCGACGGGACGCCGAACAAGGCTAAGCTCGGCGCCAACGCGATCCTGGCGGTGTCGGCGGCGGTGGCAAAGGCGGCGGCGGAGTGGTGCGGGTTGCCGCTGTACCGGTACCTGGGCGGGTCGGCGGCCCATGTGCTGCCGGTGCCCATGATGAACATCCTCAACGGCGGCAAGCACGCCGACAACAACGTCGATTTTCAGGAGTTCATGGTGCAGCCCTGGGGGGCGCGCAGTTTCCGCGAAGGGCTGCGGATGGGAGTGGAGATCTTCCACAACCTCAAGGCGGTGCTGAAGGACCGGGGCTACAACACGGCGGTCGGCGACGAGGGCGGCTTCGCGCCAAGCCTCAAGACCAACGAGGAAGCGCTGGAGTTGATTGCGCAGGCCGTCGAGCGCGCGGGCTACAGACTCGGTCAGGACGTGTTCATCGCGCTCGACCCGGCCACGAGCGAAATGTGGGACCAGGAGACGGGCAAGTACCGGTTTTTCAAGTCGCAGCCGGACCGGCTGGCCACGAGCGACGAGATGATCGATCTGTGGGCGAGCTGGTGCGGGAAGTACCCGATTCGCGTGCTCGAGGACGGACTGGCCGAGCACGATTGGGCCGGGTGGGCCAAGCTGACGGCCCGGCTGGGCGGCAAGGTCCAGCTCGTCGGCGACGACATCTTCGTCACCAACGTCCAGTACCTGGAGCGCGGCATTCGCGAAAAGTGTTCCAACGCTATCCTGATCAAGATCAACCAGATCGGCACGCTGACGGAGACGTGCGCCGCGGTGGACCTGGCCCAGCGCAACGGGTTCGCCACGGTAATCAGCCATCGCAGCGGCGAGACCGAGGACACGACGATCGCCGACTTGGCTGTGGCGCTGGGCACGGGGCAGATCAAGACCGGCAGCGCCTCACGCAGCGACCGCATCGCCAAGTACAATCGGCTGCTGCGGATCGAGGAAGAGCTCGGCGAGGCCGCCGTGTACGGTGCCGCCTTCTGGCGCAAGTAGCGGCCGGGCTCTGTACCGTCCGCAGGCTCTTGGACCACTGCTCGAGAGCGGTGGCACGCGGCACGGGAGCTAGTGGCGACTGGCCAGAACGCCGGACTCCCGCCACAGCGGGCCGGCTCCGGTCCGGCGCTGCTGGGGCATGTGGCCGCTGCCGCGCCACGAGGACGCAGACCACAATGGCCCGTGCCGCTGTAGCGAGTTCGGTGCTCTTCTGGCTCATGCTCCTGATGGGAGCGGCCGTGATGGCCCCGTGCTTGCTGCTGCCGGCGTGGCTGGAACAACAGGCCGAGCGGGAATGGCTGGCGGCCTATCAGGCGCACGTGGCCGCCCTCGAGTACCGCCTGCGCAGCGTCCAGAAGCAAATCGAGCACCTTCAGCACGACCCCGCCTACATGCTCCGCCTGGCCCAACAGGATTTCGGTGAGCTGAAGGTCCCCAACGTGGAGAGCATCCGCATCGAGCCCAGTCCGCAGGAGCTCGGCACGGACACGCCGACGGAAGCGGCCCCGGAACCCGCCCCGGAGTTGCTGCCGGAGCTGGCGAGCTTCATCGACGACCTGCTGCGGCGGCACCCGCGGGCGGCGGCCTTCCTGGATCAGCAGGTGCGACCGTGGCTGCTCGGGTCGGGCAGCGCCCTGATTCTCGCCGCGCTCGCCTGCGCGGGCTGGGCGAAACGGCCCAGCGCGACGCGAGCGTCACCCGCGACCGATGCCGCGGCGGCGCAGGATCACTGATTCGGCGACGGTCCTTGCTCAGCCGTTTCCAGTTGCGCCCGCACCGTGGGCTGATCGGGGTCGATTGCCAGCGACTGACGCCACCACGTGACGGCCTCGCGGCAGTCGGGCTCGTTCTGGGCGGGATCGGTCCGGCAGGCGGCCCAAGCCATCTCGGCGAGCCGGTTCAGGATCGAGACGTTTCGGGGATGCCGCTCGTGAAACGAACGCAGGCAGTCGCGGGCCTCACTCAACCGCCCCATCCGCCACCAGGCCAGCGCGAGGTTCAGCGCGGCGTCGGCCGATCCGGGCTGGGCGGCCAGTACGGCCTGAAAGTCGGCCGCCGCCACCGCCCATTCCCGCAAATCGAGCAGGACTTCGCCGCGCCGGGCCAGGGCGGCGGGATCGGAGCGCAGAGCGATGACGCGGTCCCAGGCCTTCCGGGCGTCGGCGAGGTGTCCGACGGCCTGATGCGCCACCGCGAGATTGAACCACGCGCGACGATCATCCGGATGCCGCTCGACGAGCTGTGTGAGCAGGGGCAGGCACTCCATCCACCGTCGCTGCCGCATGAGCGCAACGGCGTGCTCAAACGTCAGCGCGTCGTCCTCGGGGTCGAGCCGGCGGAGGCGGGCCAGGACGTCGGCGACTTCTCCCCAACGACGGAGCGTGGCCAGTGCTGCGCACGCGTCCCGCAGCGCCTGCGGATGGTCCGGGTCGTCGGCCAGCACCGCGCGGGCCGCCGCCAAACGCTCTTCCGCCCGGCGCCGCTCCGGTTCGCCGGCCCAACGGACGTCGGACGCCGCCGTGCTCACCGGCGTTGGTATCGCGGTGTCGCTGGCGAAGGTGTCACCGGCGATCGGCGCGAGGGGATCACGGGCGGCCGCCGGAGACGCCGCACCGGACGCGCCGTTCATCCCGGCGGCCGTCGGCGTGGCCGGCGCGGCCGCATCGTGTGAGGCGGTCCGAGTCCGCTCCGCCGTGGGCGCCGGCACGCGCGCGGTGACGACCAGCCACACCGCCGCCCCCAGTAGCAGCACGCAAACCGTCACGAAGCCGATCAGGAATCTCACGGGTAACCGTCAGCAAGTCAGGCGGGCGCGGCCCGCGCCGGCGCGTTGTATCGGCGCGGTCCGCGCCGAGCAAGCCCGGCGATTCCCCGCAACCGATGTTGTTGAGCGGCGGGTGAGGGGGTGATCGCGGCGGGACCGGCGCGTTGTTTTCGGCGCTCCCGCGGCCCCCAGAACCCTACCGCGAACCTGCTCTCTGTACCTTCCCGCGCAAACCCTCGCTCCGGCGAGCCCTAAACGGGTATTCACAGTCGTGCGACCTGGGAGGGCGAGGCTGTCTCCTGCGGCACCCCGCCGGCCTGCCGAGCCGCCGCTCGCCGGGAGGCTCACCCTCCCCGCGGGCGTCCCATGATCTTGAATGCCCAACTAGTAACCAGCCCGCGGATTCGCTGCCCGCGTGGCCGCGGCCTTGGCGGCTCCACTTCCGGCGGTATCCTGATGCCGTCCGGGCCCGCCGGGACCGGCGAGGGCGTGCAGCATGGCCAAGCGATCCGCGGGCGACGCGGCTGATCGGAGCGTGCAGGAAGCGCAGTTCCCCGCTCGGCAGGCAGTCGAGCAATACTTGGCCGAAATCCAGGCCATTCGCGCGACGGGGGCGGGCGTCCCTGAGACCTCGTACTACCCCGCCCTGTCCAACCTTTTCAACGCCGCCGGGGCCGCGCTGCGACCGAAGGTCCGCTGCGTGATCCACCCGCGTGACACCGGGGCGGGCATCCCCGACGGCGGCCTATTCACGGCGGACCAGTTTCAGCAGCCGACCGACGCGGAGCCAGACGCGGGGCAACTTCCCGCGCGAGGCGCCATCGAAGTCAAGGCCCCGGACCGCGACGTGCGGGACATCGCCGACAGCCCGCAGGTCGGCGGTTACCTCCGCCGCTACGGCATCGTCATTGTCACCAACCTGCGTGCCTTCCTGGTTCTCGAACGCGGCCCCGACGGCCGGCCCGGCGTGCGCGAGTCGTTCACGCTCGCCCCCGACGAAGGCACCTTCTGGCACGAGGTCGTCGCCCACCCCCGCGCCGCGGCCCAGCAGATCGGTGACCAGTTCTTCGAGTTCATCCTCCGGGCTGGCCTCCACGCCGCCCCGCTCATCAACCCCAAGGACGTCGCGTGGTTCCTGGCGTCATACGCCCGCGACGCCCTGGCTCGCGTGGAGCGGCGGAAGGAACTGCCCGCGCTGCGGCAGGTGCGCACCGCCCTCGAAGAAGCCCTGGGCATGGAGTTCACCGGCGACCGCGGCGAGCACTTCTTCCGCTCGACGCTCGTACAGACGCTCTTTTACGGCGTCTTCTCCGCGTGGGTGCTGTGGCACCGGGAGAACCCCGCCGGCCGGGCCCGGTTTGAATGGAAGTCAGCGGAGTGGTCGCTGCACGTCCCGTTCATCCGCACGCTGTACGAGGAGGTGGCCAAGCCGAGCCGGCTGGGGCCGCTGGAGCTGGTCGAGGTGCTGGATTGGGCCGCGGGCGTGCTGAACCGCGTGGACCGCGACGGGTTCTTTCAGCGGTTCCAGGACGAAAGCGCGGTGCAGTATTTCTACGAGCCGTTCCTGGAGGCGTACGACCCGGAGCTGCGCAAGGCGCTGGGCGTGTGGTACACGCCGCCGGAGATCGTGCAGTACCAGGTGGCGCGGGTGGACACGGTGCTGCGCGAGGAGCTGGGGCTGGCGGACGGGCTGGCCGACCCGAACGTGATCGTCCTGGACCCGTGCTGCGGGACGGGGGCGTACTTGGTCGAGGTGTTGAAGCAGATCGAGCGGAACCTGCGGGCGAAGAACCATGACGCGCTGCTGGGGCATGATGTCAAGAACGCCGCCCTGACGCGCGTGTTCGGGTTCGAGATTCTGCCCGCGCCGTTCGTTGTCTCCCACCTCCAGTTGGGCGTGGTGCTCCAGAATCTGGGCGTCCCGCTGTCTCACGGGCAGGGCGAGCGCGTGGGGGTCTACCTGACCAACGCCCTGACCGGCTGGGAGCCGCCCAAGGAGGGCAAGCAGCGGGTCATGGCGTGGGTCGAGCTCCAGGAGGAGCGCGACGCCGCCGAACGTGTCAAACGTGAGCACAAGATACTCGTTGTGCTGGGTAATCCACCCTACAACGCCTTCGCCGGCGTGAGCCCGAAGGAAGAACAGGGGTTGGTCGAACCCTACAAGAGGGGCCTGAACACGCCGACGAGTGCCGGCGGCTGGGGTATCAAGAAGTTCAATCTGGACGACCTGTACGTGCGGTTCTTCCGCGTGGCGGAACGGCGCATCGCGGAGATGACGGGACAGGGCGTGGTGTCGTTCATCTCCAATTTCTCGTACCTCGGCGATCCGTCGTTCGTTGTCATGCGGCAACGCTTCCTCAGCGAGTTCGACAAGCTCTGGCTGGATTGCATGAACGGTGACAGCCGGGAGACGGGCAAGCTCACGCCCGAGGGTCGGCCCGACCCGTCGGTCTTTTCAACGGAGTACAACCGCGAGGGGATCCGCGTCGGCACGGCGGTCTGCGTCCTGGTCCGCCGGCCGGACCGCGGGAAACGCCCGGTGGTCCGCTTCCGCCACTTCTGGCGGCGCAGCCAAGCGGGCGGAGTTGCTGGAAAGCCTCCGCCGTAAGCGCTTCGACGCGGCGTACACACTCGCTCGCCCCAAACCGGAGAATCGGTTCTCGTTCCGGCCCGAGAAGGTGGGGCGGCACTATGCATCGTGGCCAAGGGCCTCAGAAATCGGGCTGGCGCACTTCAACGGTCCGGTCGAACGGAGAGGTGGCGCGCTCATCTCCATTGACAGGCAACCGCTCGAGGTGCGTCTGCGCGCCTATTTCGACCCCGCCATCTCTGACACACAGGTTGCTGGTCTCCACTCATCACTTCTGATGACGGGAAACCGCATTGTCGGCCCCAAGGCGCGTGCGAAGCTGCTGCGCGAGCACTCCTTCGATCGGTCACGAATCGCGCGCTACCCCTTCAAGGTGTTTGACGTGCGGTGGGCCTACCTGGCGAACATACGACCGCTCTTCAGCGAACCGAGTCCCGACTTGCTGCGCCAGGCATTTCAAGGCAACAAGTTCTTCATTACGCGGGATACGGCTGACAAGGCACGAGAGGGCCCGCCTTTCTACTTCTCGCCCCTTGTGTGTGACTACGACTGCATCTCCGGCCACGCCAGGCACTTCGCGGTCCTTCTTCGCGACGGACAGAGCCTTGGCCGAGGCGAGAGCCACCTGTTTGACAACGGCCAACCCCACGCCAATCTCTCGCTGCGGGCCCGCGTCTACCTGGCCATGAAACGTTTCACACAAAGTGAGACACATGTCCATGCCGAATAAGGGAGGGTTTTTCCTCTGCCCAGGGCCGGCGGCGTTGTCGCAGTCTCACGTTCTCCTGCTTCCGCAGGGCCCTGGCCGTTTGTAATTTCCGACGCCGCTCGGCCAGCAGCGCCGCCGGATCGCCACGATAGTAATCCACCGGCCGCAGGAAGCT
>JBFMAI010000005.1:0-62400 GCA_040755725.1 Planctomycetota bacterium
CTAAGCTGCTCGGGCTAGTCCAGGAGCAGGGTCCGATCATGTGGCTGTTCCGCACGCGCCGGGATGAATCCCCGCGCTGGGCCGTGGCGGCGCGAATGACGCAACTCACGGCCGAAACAGAAGATGCGCCTCACCAGTCCAGTCGCGGCCCACACGCCGACGGCCGCTCACGCAGGAGAACGCACCATGAAACGGGCTTGGACGATCGGTAAGAAACTCGTCGTGTCGTTCCTCGGAGTGGCCATGATCACCCTACTGCTGGGCGGGGTCGGCTATTACGGGGCCATCGAGAGCGGAAAGGCCATTCACCAGGCCGCGGAGGTGCAACTCCCGTCGGTCTCTAACCTCATGATCATCAAGGAGGCCGCCACCGCCATCAAGACCGCCCAGCGGACGCTGCTTGACCTGTCCCTCGCTCCGGAGGAGCGCAAGGCCCAGTACCAGCGCATTCAGGAGGCCCGCGACCGCTATGGGAAGGCGTGGGACATCTACGACAAGCTGCCCAAGAGCCCGCAGGAAGCCGACCTGTGGCAGAAGCTCGGCGTCGCCTGGGACGGATGGCGCAAGGACAACAACGTCTTCATCAAAAACTCCGAGGAGTTCGACGCGCTCAGCGTTCAGGATCCCAGCGGGCTGCGGGCCGACATGGAGAAGTTCCGCGGCGACCACTACAACCTCGTGGGCAAGTCGCTGGCGGCGGTGTTCTCCAAGGAAGTCTTCGACGGCGGCGAGGACCACACCCAGTGCGCCCTGGGCAAGTGGATGGCCGCCTTCAAGACGCAGAATCCCGAACTGCTGGCCGTCATGAAGGAAATTGACGAGCCCCACCACAAGTTCCACGCCGCCGTCCGACAAGTCAAGGAACTGATCAAGGCGGGCGACACGGAGGCCGCCACCGAGCTGGCCAAGAAGGACATCGTCGGCGGGTCGGCCATCGTCTCGGACTATATCAACAAGCTGGTCGCCCAAGGCAAGCGGGCGAACGAGATCGGTGAGGCGGCCCGCACGCATGCCCTCACCGCCTGCCGGAAGAGCGAACGCGAGGTCAACGCGCTGCTCGACCAGCTCGCGGACGTCTGCCTGACGGCCTCCGCCGCGAACGCGACCCAGGCCACCAACCAGGCGGCCTTCCTGAAGACGGTGTCCATCGTGGCCGTGGCCGTCGGCGTCGCCGCCGCCATCGCCCTGGGTATCATCATCGCGCGCAGCCTGAACAAGACGCTGACGCGCATTGCGATGGCGCTCGGGACCGGCGCGGACGAAGTCAACGATGCCGCCGCCCAGGTCTCGTCCGCGTCCCAGCAGTTGGCCGAGGGGGCCAGCCAGCAGGCGTCGTCGCTCGAAGAGACCAGCAGCGCCCTCGAGCAGATGGCCGCCATGACCCGCACCAACGCCGAGAACTCCCAGAAGGCCGACGGCCTGACCCGCCAGGCCCGCGACGCCGCCGACCAGGGCAGCACCGTCGTCGCCGAACTCAACCAGGCCATGCAGGGCATCAGCGACGCCAGCCAGCAGATCAGCAAAATCCTCAAGGTCATCGAGGAGATCGCCTTCCAGACCAACCTCCTGGCCCTCAATGCCGCCGTCGAGGCCGCCCGCGCCGGCGAGCACGGCAAAGGCTTCGCCGTCGTGGCCGAGGAAGTCCGCAACCTGGCCCAGCGGGCCGGCGGCGCCGCCAAGGAGATCAGCGACCTCATCGCTAACTCCACGCAACGCAGCCAGGAAGGGGTCAAGATCGCCGAGAACGTCGGCACCAGCCTGGGCGGCATCCTGACCAACGTGAAGAACGTCTCCGACCTGGTCAACGGCATCGCCAAGGGCAGCCAGGAACAGGCCCAGGGCGTCGAGCAGATCAACATCGCCGTCTCCCAGATGGACAAGGTAACCCAGCAGAACGCCGCCGGCGCCGAGGAGGCCGCGTCGGCGTCCGAAGAGTTGGCCGCCCAGGCCCAGACGCTCAAGGCGATGGTCAACGAGCTGCTGGCCCTCGTGCAGGGCGATCACGGTGACCGTGGCAACGCGGGACCGTCGCCGACGAATTACAACCCCGCGCAGCCGGCCAAGAGGAAGACCGCCAAGCCGGCCACGCACTTCGCCCACTTGCACAAGACCGCGACCGCACACGCCGCCGCTTCAGCCAGTGGCCACGGCGGTGCGGCGGACGACAACCCCCAGTATGAGCCCGCGCCCACGGAGAAGGATTCCTCCGGCGGCCTGAGCGCGTTCTAACGAACCCGGTGTCACGTGTGTGGGGGGCGCCGGCCGTCCCCGGTCGGCGCCCCCTCCTGCCTTGCGCCGCTCTGGCCGCCGCGTGCCCGTCGGGGTATACTTCCCGACGGATTCGGATTCGCTCCCCACCGCGGCTCGTCGGGGCCGTTGGCCGGTGGGGGTGTCAGCGGTGGCGTAGCTCAGCTGGTTTAGAGCGGCGGATTCATAACCCGCAGGTCGACGGTTCAAGTCCGTCCGCCACCATTGGGGGCGTCTGGCACCACCGGGCCGCGCCCGTGCGGCAGCGGCCTTGCGCTCGGCCAACACTGCTCCCTCACGGTCGCAGCTCGGATCGAGGGACTGGTCGATTAGGCGCGTGTAGGCGAATCCTCAGACGCCGGTGCATGCTGTTTTCAGCGCGGCGCCCACTTATTAAACTGCCCCCAATTCGAGACCCAGGCCCGTTACGGAGCAGCACCGCATGGCCGTTCATCTGCAAGGACGACACCTGTTGTCGATGAAAGACCTCACCGGCGATGAGATCGTCGCCATCCTCGACCTGGCCGACGACCTCAAGACCCATCGCGAGAAGTGGTTCAAGGCCGCCCCTTTGGCCGGCCTGACCCTCGGCATGCTCTTCCAGAAACCCTCGCTGCGCACCCGCGTCTCGTTCGAGACCGGGATGACCCGCCTGGGCGGCCACGCCATCTACCTGTCGCCGGTGGATTTCAAGATCGGCGAGCGGGAGACGACCGAGGACATCGCCATCGTGCTGGCCCGCTACGTGGACCTCATCATGGCCCGCGTGTTCGGGCACAACATTGTCGAGGACCTCGCGCGGCACGCGACGTGCCCCGTCATCAACGGGCTGAGCGATTTTGAGCACCCCTGTCAGATTCTGGCGGACTTGCAGACCATCCGCGAGCGCAAACGCACGCTGAAGGGCCTCACGCTCAACTACGTCGGCGACGGGAACAACGTGGCCCATTCGCTGATGTACGGCGGCGCCCGCGTCGGGATGAACGTGACGGTGACCTCGCCGCCGGGCTTCGAGCCGCAGTCCAAGGTGCTGGAAGAGTCCCAGCAGATCGCCAAACAGAACGGCGGCGCCGTCCGGGTCGTCCACGAGCCCGCGGCGGGGGCGAAGAACGCGGACGTTGTGTACACCGACGTGTGGACGTCGATGGGGCAGGAAGCGGAGGCCGCGGCCCGCAAGAAGAAGTTCGCGGGGTTCCAGGTCAACGCGGCCCTCATGGAGCACGCCCGGCCCGACGCGATCATCCTGCACTGCCTGCCGGCACACTACGGCGACGAGATCGACTACGCCGTCTCGCGGACGCCGAACTCGGCCATCTTCGACCAGGCCGAGAACCGGATGCACGCGCAGAACGCACTGATGATGAAGCTGATAGGGTTGTAGCGGTTGGACTCCGCTGCAACGGCATAACGCCGGACTCGGAGGTCCGGCGCTACAGGGGAGGGCGGCCGCTCTCGCTGGCCAACCGGCGCGCCGCGCGGCTATCATCCGTTGCTTCTGGACGATTCCAGACCGACGTGCAGATAGGAGGCCTCGATGTACTCGCGCGTTTTCGTCGCCCTCGCAACGACTTGCGTGGCCGCGCTCGCCCGCGCCCAGACTCCCCCGGCGCGGCCCGCCCTCACCTACCCGCAAACCGTCACCGTCGAGCAGGTGGACGACTACCACGGCGTGAAGGTGGCCGACCCGTACCGCTGGCTGGAGGACCTGGACTCGCCGCAGACGGCGGCGTGGGTGCAGGCCCAGAACGAGGTGACCTTCAAGTTCCTCGGCGAAATCCCGGCCCGCGAGAAGATCCGCGCGCGGATCACCCGGCTGTGGGACTTCGAGAAGTACGGCACGCCCTTCAAAGAGGGCGGCCGGTACTTCTACAGCAAGAACGACGGCCTCCAGCCGCAAGCCGTCATCTACGTCACCGAGGCCCTGAACGCCGAGCCGCGGGTGCTCATCGACCCCAATATGTTCTCCGCCGACGGGACCGTGGCCCTGGCCGCGCTGTCGATCAGCGACGATGGCAAATTGGCCGCCTACGGCGTATCGACCGGCGGCTCCGACTGGGTGACCTTCAAGGTCCGCCAGGTGGACACGGGCGCAGACCTCCCGGACGAGGTGAAGTGGACGAAGTTCTCCGGGGCCTCCTGGACCAGGGACGGCCGGGGGTTCTACTACAGCCGCTTCGACGAGCCGGCGGGCAACAAGCTCGGCGACGTGACCTACTACCACAAGCTCTACTATCACCGCCTCGGCACGCCACAGTCGGAAGACCAGCTCGTCTACCACCGGCCGGACCAGAAGGAGTGGGAATTTGCGGGATCGGTGACCGAGGACGGGCAGTACCTGATTATCGTCGTCTTTCACGGGACGGAGCGGAAGAACCGTATTTACTACCAGGACCTGAAAGCGGCCGACGGACGGACGGTCGAGTTGCTCAACGACTTCGACGCCGAATACGGCTTCGTCGGCAACGACGGGCCGGTGTTCTGGTTCCAGACCGACCTGGACGCCCCGCGCGGGCGCCTGATTGCCATCGATACTCGGCGGCCCGAGCGCGCGAACTGGAAGGAGTTGATCCCGCAGGCGGCCGAGACGCTCACCGGTGTCAGCGTCGTGGGAAACACGTTCTTCGCCAGCTACCTCAAGGACGCCCACAGCGTCGTGCGGCTGTTCGACCTCACCGGCAGACCACTCCGCGAGCTGGAGCTGCCCGGCCTCGGGTCCGCGGGCGGCTTTGGCGGCAAGCGCACCGACACCGAGACCTTCTACAACTTCACCAGCTTCAGCGTCCCCAACACCATCTACCGCTATGACCTGACCACGGGCCAAAGCGCGGTCTTCCGCCAGCCGAAGGTGGATTTCGACCCGGGCCGCTATGAAACGAAGCAGATCTTCTATAACAGCAAAGACGGCACACGCATCCCCATGTTCATCACGCACAAGACGGGACTGCGGCTCGATGGAAACAACCCGACGCTACTGTACGGCTACGGCGGCTTCAACGTCTCGCTGACGCCGTACTTCTCCGTCTCCCGGCTGGTGTGGCTCGAGCTGGGCGGCGTCTACGCGCTGGCGAACATCCGCGGCGGGGGCGAGTACGGCACCGAATGGCACGACGCGGGCAAGCTGCACAACAAGCAGAACTGCTTCGATGATTTCATCGCCGCCGCCGAATGGCTCATCGCCAACAAGTACACCAGCCCCAAGAAGCTGGCGATCCTGGGCGGGAGCAATGGCGGGCTGCTCGTCGGAGCGTGCATGACCCAGCGGCCCGACCTGTTCGGGGCGTGCCTGGCCGCCGTGGGCGTGCTCGACATGCTCCGGTTCACGAAGTTCACGATCGGCTGGGAGTGGGTGTCGGATTACGGGTCGCCGGATGATCCCGCCGGGTTCGAGACGCTGTACAAGTACAGCCCGTTGCACAACCTGAAGGCGGGGACGTGTTACCCCCCTACCCTGGTGACGACCGCCGACCATGACGATCGCGTCGTGCCGGCCCACAGCTTCAAGTTCATCTCGGCCCTCCAGGCGGCCCAGGGCTGCGACAACCCGGTGCTGATCCGCATCGAGACCAAGGCCGGCCACGGCGGCGGCAAGCCGACGCAGAAGATCATCGAGGAAGCAACCGACCAATACGCCTTCCTGGTGCGCGTCCTGGGCGTCGACGCGTCGGCGTTGGGCAATTGACGGCGTGCGCATAACCGATTGTCGGCGAGCGCGGCCCCGCAGGGGCGACAACCCGTTGACGGCCGCGCCTCGGCACCGGGCAGCGCGCCGGGGCTAGCCAACGTCAGGGGCTATCGCCCCCCGGGCGATCGACGGTCGCACCGCGGGGCCGGCCAACAGCCACCCGCCGCCTCGTGGGGGGCGAAGGGCCGATCCACGGCACGACCTGCGATGCCCCGGGCCGGCTCGAATCGCCCGGTCAGTCGAGTTACCATGCCGCCGACGCGGGGGGCTCGGTGGTGTAAATGCGCCATAGGACAGGCCGCGAAAACCCACCAACACGGCGCCGGACGGACAAGCGTGATGTCGCCGCGCGCATCGCCGGCGAACACAGTACCGACGACCGACGCTCCGGCGAACGCGGACTCACAGCGCGCGGCGCCCGCGCGCCCGGCCGGCCAACGGCCGGCTCCGCGCGGCGCGGCCGCGACCTGCTCGTGGCCTCGGTCATCTTCCTGGCCGCCTTGGCGACGCGCCTCGGGTTCCTGTCGTCCACGCCGGATGGCGCATGGCCGCACTCCGTCTGTTTCGAGGGCGACGCACCGCTGTGGGTGCGCTACGCGGCCAGCCTGCAACGCGGCGAGCCATTCGAGTTCGACTTGCCAATCCACACGCCGGGCCTGGCCTACCTGTTGCGGTGGACCGGCGGGGCGTCGCCAACGGGCGGCTTCGTCGCGCACAAGGTCGTCTGGTGCCTTCTCGGTGCGGCAAGCTGCGTGCTCACTTGGCTCCTGGCCTGCCGCGTCTTCACCGCAAGCACGTGGGAGCGCGCGGCCCAATCCGGGCCGCGACCGTCAGGGAGCGGTGTCGCCGACGTGCGTTCGGCGGCACCGGTCCACCCTGAACGCATCGCCGTCGTGGCCGGGCTACTCGCCGCCGCGTCGTTCGCGCTCACCGTGCAGGCCACGTCGATCAACAACGAGACGCCGTACACGTTCCTGCTCTTGCTGATCGCGCTGCTCACGCTGCGCGTCGCCGAGCGGCCGACCGCTGCCAACCTGCTGATTCTCGCCGCGCTGCACGGCGTCGCGGTGCTCTTCCGTGCCGAGCACACGCTCCTATTCGTGGCGCTGGGCGCGTACCTGGCCTGGCGCTGGCGGCGCGCGACCGCGCCGGCGGCCCCACATGGTCCGCCAGGGTCGCGGCTCGGTGTGGTCACCGGCTTGGCGATTATCGCCGTCGGGTTCTTCCTCGTTCCGCTCCCGTGGAACATCCGCAGCTACCGCGCGATCCAACGCTTCAACACCGTGGAGCCGCGGCCGATCGACTACGCCTCGGCCCGCGTGCCCTGGGCCCCGGACGCGGTCGAATACGTGCGCGGTCTGCCGGCGTTCGCCCGCGAGGGCAACTTCCTCCGGCTCACCGACCTCGCCGCCGCCGCGGGCGTCAACCCCGTCACACGCGAGTTCGTTGAACACTGGTTTCGCGCGGAGACCGGCTACGTCCCGCGCCCGATGTCGCCGTGGACCTTCGTGAGCAACCAGGGGCCGCTCTGCTTCGCCCTGGCGAACCACGCGAACACCGACGGCGGGTTCTCAACCGCGCTGCTCGACGAGATCGGCGGCCCGACCGGACTCTCGTTCGGCTATCCGCCTCACCTGCAAGTCTTCCAACAAGGCTACCGCCTCGGCCTGCGGTATTGGTTTGAGCACCGCACCGACGCGCCGCGGCTCCTCGGCCGCAAACTCGCGATCTTCGGCTCCGGGCTGACGCAGGGCCTGACGCCGCTCAATGTGCCGCTGGGCGTCGCCGGCCTTCGTCGTCCCGCGGACCAGTTTGGCGCCGCCGCGTCTCCACCCTGGGTGTGGCCCGGCGTCCTGTTCGCGCTGGCCGCGATTGGCACGTGGGTGTGCCTGCGGCATCGCGTCGGGAGCGTGCTGCTGATTGTCGTCGCACAGAAAGTCGTGATTGCACTGCTGTTTTTCGGCTATGTCCGCCAGGCGGCGTCGATCTTCCCATTCTTCGCTGTGCTAGTCGCTTTGGGGCTGGAAGTCGCCCTCCTCGCCCCCCTGCTGCGTCGCCGGCCCCGCCTGGCGGTGATGCCGCCCATCCTCATCACGGCGGCGGTCGCGGCGATCATCGGCATCGGGGCATTCTGCGCCACCCGCGACGTGCGGTACGACGTCTTCGGCGGCATCGACCACACGCCGCAGTGGGGGCCCGGCGCGTTCGAGTCCCACCAGCCGCTCACGATTCGCCAAGTTGGGCCGACGCCCTGACTAGATGACCGCGCGCGAACATGCGGCGCGGGAGGGCGATCCCGGCGCGCCCGGACTGCCGAGCCGCGGCCCGCCTGGAGGCTCGCCCTCCCCACGGGCGCCGCCGAGTCACGCACGGCGATTCGGGTCACACGCAAGCCCCCGCGGGCCCCTCGGGTCCGGACCGGTCACGCGGCGCTGTCTTCTCACCACCTCCCCGATGGAGTCGGGTCGGCGGCGACCTCTTCTCCGGCCGCCACGCACCTACTCACCAGGGGTTCTTCACGTGGCAAGCCCGCCCCGTCTTGGCGACGTAGTCCTGGTGATACTCCTCCGCCGGCCAAAACTGCTTCGCCGGCTCGACCTGCGTGACGATCGCGCGGCGGCCGTACCGCTTGCGGGCCGTCAGCTCCTGGATGTACGCCTTCGCGGCGGTTTCCTGCTCGGCGCTGGTGTACCAGATCCCGGAGCGGTACTGCGCCCCCACGTCCGGCCCCTGCCGGTTCAACTGCGTCGGGTCGTGCATGTCGAAGAATGCCTCCAGCAGCCGCCGGTACGTGATCCGCCGCGGGTCGTACGTCACGCGGACGGTTTCGGCGTGCCCGGTCCGATCGGTGCAAACCTGCTCGTAGGTCGGGTTCTCGACCGATCCCTGCATGTACCCGCTGACGGCCTCCAGCACACCCGGCCCCTGCTGGAAACAGTGCTCCAGGCCCCAGAAGCAGCCGCCGGCGAAGTACGCGACCTCGGTCGGCACCGGCCGGCTCTCCGGCGGCCGCTGTTCGTCCTTGGCGTAGAACTTCAGCGCGGCCCCGTTCAGGCAGTGCCGCTCGCCCGTCGGCCGCGGCCCGTCATCGAACACGTGGCCCAGGTGCGCCCCGCAGCGGGCACAGTTGATCTCGGTGCGGACCATGCCGAGACTGCGATCGGTCTTGCGGGTCACGTGCTGCGGGTCGAACTCGCGCCAGAAGCTCGGCCAGCCCGTGCCGGAATTGAACTTGTGCTCGCTGGAGAACAGCGGCAAGCCGCACACCACGCAGCAGTAGACGCCCTCCTTCTTGTTATCGAGCAGGTTGCCGCAGAACGCCGGTTCCGTGCCGGACTTCTGCGTGATGCGGTACGCTTCGGGGTCGAGCTTCGCCGCCAACGCCGCCACCTCTTGGCGCGACAGCGGCGTGATGTCGTACTGCGACTTGGAGTACTTCGGAGTCATGCTTCCTGCCGTCTTGGGGGACCTCTTCGAGACGATCGGCGGCTGCCCGCGTCCCGCCGGCGCGGCCTCTTGCGGGTCGGCCCGTACGCCGCCCAGTAGCGCCACCGTGAGCACCGCCGCCAGCCGAATGACCCTGTTGGGTGCAAACATATCGCCAACCGTTTAAAACCGTGGGCTCTTCCACGCCGCCGCGCGGCGCCGGTCGCCGCGACCGGCGCCAGGATGGCCCGCGTGCGGCGTCTTGTTTGATGGTAGGCCGCTCCCCCCGTTTGTCCCGCCGCGGCTCACGGCCCCGCGGCGGTATCTCCGCCCAAAGAGGTCACCGCGAAGGGCGTCGCCAGCCCGACCTCGCCGGCCGGCGTGATTCGCACCGTCGCCGCCCCGGTCTCTCCAGTCAACACCACGCGCGTCGCCGGACCGAGCACGTCCCGCGCCAGGGCGACGAAGCGAGGTCGCGGCGTGCGCGTGGAGACGATCACGACCGTGGGCGACACGGCGGCAAGGAAGTCGGCCGTGACGTCCTTAACGATCGACCCGTGGTGCGGCGCGACCAGGACATCCGCTTTCAGGCTCAGGCGACCGGTGCGTTCCGCTTCCAACAGGGCCGTCATTGCCGGGCGCTCGATGTCGCCCGGCAGCAGGATCGACCGCCCAGCGGCCGTCACCCGCAGCACCAATGATGCGTCGTTGACGGTCCAGCTCGGATCAAGATCCCTGGGCGGCCACAAGACGTCGATGGTGGTTCCGCCGACCGTCAGCCGGTCGCCGGCGTGCAGGCGCTCCGGCGCCGCGAGTTGTGCCGGCGGAGCCCGTGACGGTGACCGTGTGGACCCCGGCGCGGCATCGGGCCTGGCAGCCTGCAACACCCCAACGTCGAAGCGTTCCCCCGCGAACCAGCGCAGCATGGGCTTTCCAGCCGCGAGCGTCGGCAGGCCGCTGTAGTGGTCGTAGTTTGCGTGCGAAATGACGGCCGCATCGATTCGCCGCGGACCGAGGGCGGTGAGGGCCTGCGCCACGGTCTCCCCCGCATCGGTGTTGGTGTCGGTACCGACGTCGAAGACGGCCGCGTGCCCCTGAGGTGTGGTCCATGCCGCCGCGGCCCCGTTGCCGACCGCGAGCACGTGCAGGGCATGCCCCGCGCCGCGGCCGCCGGCGGGCAGCACGAGCCAGCCGACCCAGGCCAGGAGAATCGCACCGAGCACATTGGCGGCAACGACGGTTCGCCACATCGCGGGGCGTTCCCGCACCGACGGATCGTTGGACGCCGGCCGACGGACAGCCCAGGCGAGCAGTCCAACGTAGCTCACTACCACCAGCCACAGCGGCGGCGGGGGATGTTCGATGACCGCGGCAGGGGTATGCTCGAACCACCCCACGGTCCGCAGCAGCACCGCGGTGACGAAATGAACCGGCGGTGCCAACGCGGCACCCAGCGGGCCCCAGATCGCCCCCGCCGCGATGCTCAGAAAGCTCAGGATGATCGTCGCGACCACCAGCGGCGTCAGGACCAGGCTGCCGAGCCAGCCCCACGGCGCGAAGCGCCCGAAGTGATACGCCGTCAGCGGCAGCGCGAGGACCCAGGCACAGACGCAGACCACGGCCAAACCGGCCATCCACCGCAGCAGTCTCTGCACTGCGATTCCCCACCACGACACCGCCTCGCGCGGCGGATCATCTTCGCGCCGTCGAACGATCCAACGCAGCCAGACCGCCGGGACGACCGTGAGCAACCCTAGCACTTGGACGAAAGAGAGCTGAAAACCGGCTCGAAACAGCTCGTGCGGGTTCACCAGCAGCAGCACGATCGCTGCCGCCGACAGCCAGTTCAACGTGCAGACGGGGCGGCCCATCATCAGGGCCAGGGCGAGCAGAACCACGCCCACGGCGGCGCGCAAGATGGGGACATTGGGCTCGGCCACGACGGCGTACCACAACGTGGCCACGACCGTTGTCACCGCGGCCGCCCACCGACCGCGTCTCAGGATGTGCCGCACGAGCCACCAAGCCGCCGCCGCCAACGCGCCAACGTGAAAGCCGCTGACGGCCAGGAAATGTAGCGCCCCGGCCCGCAGAAAGGCCTCGTTGAGCGCGCGGTCCGCTGCCCCGCGCTGGCCCAACACCAGGACCTCCAGCAGGCGCCCGGCGTCTTCACTGGCGTAGCTCGCCTGTGGTTCCAACAGCAGCGCCGCGGCCCGCGTTCGATGCCAAGCCACAAGGCGGGGCCAGCGAGGCGGCGTGTCCGGCAGCGGGAGTACGTGGACACCTGACTCGACCGCCATGCCGGCCGCAAGCCCTTGCCGGCGATACCACGCGGCCCAGTCGAACTCGCCCGGGTTGCGCGGTCCGCGCGGCCGATACAGCTTCCCGGTCACTTGCACGCGCAGTCCGAGCGTCAGCCCCAGGCCAGTCGCCTCGACGCTCACACGGACCTTGCCAGTCACCCGCGCGGGCGGCTCGGTCGTTCGCAGCTCGTCCACGGCGACGACAAAATCAGTCCGCGGCGGCGGGTCGAACGGGATGAACGGGTTGCGACGTTCGCCCGGCCGCTCAATCGGCGGCGTGACCACGCGGCCCGCCAGCCGCGTCAGCACCGGCTCCTCGGTCAGACCGTGCGAGATGTGGTTCGCGGGAACGGTGAGAACGCCCTGGTGGCGGGCGAACCCGACCGCCAAGGCGGTGGCCGCCAACAGGCCGTACAGAATCCGCCGGTCGGTGACACCGCGCCAGTGCCACACCGCAAGCAGGGCTGCGGGGGCGAGCGGCGCGAGTAGCACGGCCACCTGCGCGGACGGCGGCACGGCGCCGATCCAGTCCGCCGCGGCGATGCCGACGATGAGGGCGATCGCCGGCACCAGCAATGGCCGCGGCGGCGGCACGGTGCCAAGGTCCCGCTGAGCGACAGAGAATTGGCGTCTGTCCAGCCCCGACCCGCTCATTCCCTCAATCTACCGCGTGGCTCGCGCCGGTGCAGCGCCCCGTCCCCACGCCGGTCTTGAACCCGCTAACAGAACCCGCCACGCCAGTGGCGGGACACCCGACCCCGCACTGGCGTGCGGGGTTCGGATTGACGTTCCGGGCTTGCCGCGGGCAACGCGCGTTCAGGTTAGCCGCGTGGCGAGGATCTTCGCCGCCCGCTCCTGTCGCATGTTCTGGAGCTTGGCCCGCAACTCGGGGCGCTCGTTGGCCAGGATGCTGATCGCCAGCAAGGCGGCGTTCGTCGCCCCCGCCTTCCCGATCGCCAGCGTGCCCACCGGAATGCCCGGCGGCATCTGCACCGTGGACAGCAGCGCGTCGAGGCCGTTCAACGCCGACCCGGCGAGCGGCACGCCCAGCACCGGCCGCGTCGTCTGCGCCGCGACCGCCCCCGCCAGGTGCGCCGCCATTCCCGCCGCCGCAATGAACACCCGCGTCCCGGCGGCGTCCCGTTGGCGGACGTACTCCCCAGCCTCGGCCGGCGTGCGATGCGCCGACAGCACGCGGGCCTCGTGCGACACGCCGAACTCCTTCAGCGTGTCCGCCGCCGCTTGCATCACTTCCCAGTCGTTTTCGCTGCCCATCAGGATAGCGACGTCGATCGTCTGGCTCATGGGGCTCCTCGCCGACCCGCTTTGCGACCCGCGTCCAGGCTCTATAATGACGGGGTTACTTTAGCCGCGGACCGTTGCAGGCGGTAGCGGTGTGCGCGGCGGCGACAGCCGGGGGCCCGCCAGGTAAGGAGCCTCAATGACGACGCGACCCGAAGTGTCCGTCGTGGTGCCGGTGTTCCAGGAGGAGGCCAGCATCCCGACCGTCTTCGCGCACTTCCTCAACGTGCTCTCCGGCCAGCGCCGCCGCTTCGAGCTCATCGCGGTGAACGACGGCAGCCGGGACCGCTCCGGAGCCTTGCTCGACGAGTTGGCCGCCCGCGAGCCGCGGCTCCGCGTCATCCACCTGGCCCGCAACTTCGGTCAGACGGCGGCGCTGATGGCCGGCTTCTGGGCCGCCCGCGCCCCCATCATCGTCCCGCTCGACGGCGATGGGCAAAACCCCGCCGAGGAGATCGAGCGGCTGTGCGACGTGCTCGAAGAGGGCGGGTACGACGTGGTCAGCGGCTGGCGGAAGGACCGCAAGGACTCCTGGCTGCGCACCTTCGTCTCGCGCGTGGCGAACTGGATCATTGGCCGCGTCACCGGCGTCCGGCTGCACGACTACGGCTGTACGCTGAAGGCGTACCGGGCGCAGGTGATCCGCGATTCGCGGCTGTACGGCGAAATGCACCGCTTCATCCCGGTGTTCACGTCGATGCACGGTGCCCGCATCGCCGAGGTCGTCGTCCGCCACAACCCCCGCACCGCCGGCACGAGCAAGTACGGCTACGGCCGCATCTTCAAGGTCGCGGTCGACCTGATTCTGGTGCGGATGCTTCAGAAGTACCGCACGAAGCCCATGCACTTCTTCGGGCGAATCACGCAGTATGCCTGGCTGGCGATGCTGCTGTGTTTCGGGTTCGCCGTCGTCCAGGCCATCTACTCGCAGGACCCGTGGAGCGCGTTCTGGGGCAAGGCTCCGCTCGTCGGCGTCATGTTCTTCTTGCTCGGCTGCTTTTCCATCCTGCTCGGCCTGGTCGCGGAGCTCGCCATGCGGGCCGCGTTCGAGCACAACGCCGGCCGCTATTGGGAAGAGGCCCGCCGGGTGAACTTCGGCCCCGCGGGCGGCGAATGGGAGCCACAGACGACGCTCGGCGAGGGCCTGCGTTCGCCGGATTTCGAGCGCGCCGCGCGGCCCTGAATCTCAGTGCGCCATTGTGCGGCAGTCGCCAGAACGCGAAGCGCCAGCGAGCGCGACCGGCAGAAGCGTTTGCTGGTGCAGCGTGCTGATTCGCGCTGCCGACTTGCGCACGGCGATTGGGCAGACCGGTCTAGAGGCTATCCTAGAACCCCCCTCCCTCCCAGGGAGGGGTCGGGGGAGGGTCGAAGTCCTCGGCAGAAGCCGCTGTCTCGATTCTCTAGTCCGCGTATATGCAGGTTTCGGGATAACTTCTACCCAAAAATCCCGTGGACATACCACCGCGGTTCGTCCACACCGTTTGACACCAGCCCCGGTAGCACCGGCCAATGGCCGATGGAATGGCCGCTTCCCGCCCGCCGGTCGAGCACGCGGAACAGCCAGAACTGCTCACCCGTGTCTGTGACGACGCGGTAGTAATCGCGGCGGATGTCCGGGCCGCGCCACCAGCCCGTCTCCAGCCGCTCCGGGCCCTCCGCCCGCACAACGCGATACTCCCGTCCACGATATACGAACAGCGTCGGCGCCCCGCCGGGGCGTTCGACCACCGCCCGCGTCAGCACCGGGCGCGGCAGCAGCCGCGCCGGTCGCCGTGCCAGCGCGCCGGCCGAGAGGCCATCACCATTGCTCTCCGGTTCGCACCCCGCGTCGGCCACCGACGTATACCGAAATGCCCGTTCCGGCTGGTGGTCGTCCAGCAACCGCGGCCGCACCAGCGCCTCATGCCCAAGACGCGCCGCCAGCCGGTCCATCAGGTTGCCCAGGGCCCCGTCCTCGCCGGTCCGCGGCGGCTCAAACAGTCCGCCCTGCTGCCCGGGGCAGCGCGACACTTGGCGGGCGATTATGGCCACGCCCACCACGCCGAGCGACAGATCGACCTGCTCCAAACGTTGCCGCAGAAGCTCGGCGACGTGCCGGTCGTCGTGCGTGGCGCGCGCCAAACCGACCGCCAACAACCGCGACGCCGCTCTTTCGTAATACAACACGCACTCGATACGCCGCGGCGCCAAGGCCCGCGACCGCAGCGGCGACAGCACTTCCGTCAGCAGTTCTTCTACAACCGCCACGACCGCGACATAGTCCGCCAGCGGCGACTCGAACGACCGGCGTGCGTGCGGGGCCTCCGCCGGCGGACAGGCCGTCACCCCCTCCCACACCTCGCCGAGCGCCTGCTGCAACCGCCGGACCAGCTCCGGTCCGAAGCGGGCGGGCAATGTCGACCACGGCAGCATCAGCAAATCGCCGATGCTCCGCA
Source organism: Planctomycetota bacterium (assembly GCA_040755725.1). Lineage (GTDB taxonomy): Bacteria > Planctomycetota > Phycisphaerae > UBA1845 > Fen-1342 > JBFMAI01. The sequence continues at coordinate 15,396 of JBFMAI010000005.1, forward strand.
CGCCGACCGCGCCCAGTTTTTCCACTACCGCCGGCGTGATCCGCAACGCCGCCGGCGGCAACGCGGCCAGCCAGGCGCTGGCCTGCCCCGGCGGCACCACGCCCAGCGGTGCGGGACCGGCGACGGCGAGGGCGTAGGCGGCACCGACCGTATCGGCCACCGCCCCCCGGGCCTGAAACCCTCGCCGCGCCAGCCCCGTCACCGCCTGCCGCGCTAGGGCCTCCTCTCCTCCGAAAAGCCGCTGACAACCGGTGATGTCCAGCAACAACGTGCCCGGCTCGACGGGCTCCACGGCAGGGCTGAAGCGGTACGCCCAGCGGGCCAGGTGCATCAGCACGACCCGGTCGCGGTGCGGCTCGTACGATGCGACCGTCAGTCCCGGCACCAGCGCCCGCGCCTGGGCCAGCGACAACCCCGGCCGCAGTCCCAGCGCCCGCGCCCGCGGGCACGCCTGCTCCACCACGCGCGCCCCCCCTTCCGCGCGGGCCAGCACCAGCGGCCCGCCCGCTTCAGCCGCTCCCGCCGCCGCCCGCCGCGCCCGCTCCGTCGGCAGCTCCGGCATGTGCAGGCACAAAATCCGCCGCATCCGGCCACTCCACGAAAACCGGTTCGCGCGGCCCTCCGTGGCGTGACTTGAGCACGGTCAGACGTATATGCCGCGCCGCGGCCCTGTCGAGAATCGACTCGCACCGCAGGCGTGTGGCGGTGAAGGTCGGGCCACCGGTCATATCACTACGAATCAACAGCCCCAGCCCTCCGCCGGCCTCCGCGGCCAACTGCAGACGACGCGAGGCGTACGCGTCGAGCCGCCGCAGCGGCCACACGAGCGCGGCCACCCCGCTGGACCGCAGCACCTGTTCCGCGGTCCACAGCGCGTCGCCCCCACCGATGCCCCGCACCACGATCAGCCGTCCCAGCGGCACGCCCAGGGGCCGCAGCGCCGGCGGATACAGGTCGTACCCCGCGTCGATGTAGACGATCCAGCGACGCCATCCGGCGGCGCGTGCCGCGATTCGCCACGCCACCGTATACGCGGGCGAACCTTCTTCTTCGGCGATGAGTTCGTGGAGGGTGGCGACCGGCAGCCCACCCCCCAAGGCGACATCCAATTCACGCCACCCGGTGGAGCAATGTCGCAACGGCGGCTGCCAGCGCGCGGAGACCTGCCGAACTTGCTCGGCCAATTCGGCCAGCCGCGGGCGCGTGGACCGCTGACCACGGGCCGGCGCCTCCTCCGCGAAAGGGAGGGGCGCCCGGCGTGCAGGGATTTCGGCGCGCACGCCGGGCGCAGTATGCGGGAGGTTTTCCACGAGCGATGGCATCCTTCCGTTCCCGCGTGAGGGGGCTGACGCCCCGGCAACATACCTAATAATAACCGAACTTCTGCCCCGTGTCAAACCCGCGCCACAAATTCATCCACCACCGCCCGCACCGCCTCGATATGACCCGGCGTCGTCCCACAGCACCCCCCTGCCACTGCCGCCCCAAGCTCCAGCCACTGCCGCACATACCGCCCGTACTCCGCCGGCGGCACCGCCTGCCCGTAGCTCCAGCTGCGGATCGGCACCGCATTGTTGATGTGAGCGTACGCCGCCACGGGCCGCCCCGTCGCCCGTCGCAACCGCGGCAACAGCACCGACAACCCCCGCGGCGGTATGCAATTCAGCCCCACCACGATCGGGTCAAACGGCTCGACCTCCGCCACCGCCGCCTCGAGCGGCTCGCCGCTGAGCAAGTCCCCGCCCTCCTGGACGACGAACGAGACGGCGAGCGGCAGCCCGCGACTCGCCGCCGCCTCGGCCGCCACCCGGGCCTCGCGGACCGTGTTCATCGTTTCGATCCAGATGAGGTCGGGCCCGGCTACCGCCAGCCAATCCATCAGTTCGCCATGCTCCGCTCGAAGCGTCGCGTCGTCCGGCGCGCGTTGCGGCTCATAGCAGTCCTCGGCCGGGGCCACGCTCGCCGCGACCAGCACCTGGCGATCCGCACCCGCCGCCGCTTGCCGGGCCAGTTCCACGGCCAGCCGGTTGAGATCTCCTCCATCCGCGCCCCACCCCGCGCGCTTCAGCGTCCGCGGGTTCGTGCGAAACGTGTTGGCCACGAGCAAGTCCGCCCCCGCCGCGACATAGTCGCGGTGAATCGCCGCGACGACCTCCGGCGCCTGGCGCAGAGCCGCGGCGGACCACAACGGCGCGGCAGAGCCCACGCCGCGCCGCTCCAGCTCGGTCCCCGTGGCCCCGTCCAGGACGAGTGCTCCGCCCGTCAGGCGATGCCGCAACTCATCCACCGCGATGGCCACGCGGGATCCTCGTGTAGCGCCACCGGCTGCTCATGCCTCGCCACGAAGCCCCTGCACGCCGGCGACGTCGGCAGTATGATACCCACGCCCGGCGGCGGCCGTCGGGCGGACCCTGGCCGGCGAGCGAGCGACCACCACGATGAGCGGCACCCTACTGATTCGCGGCGGGCGCGTCATCGACCCCGCCCAAGAGATCGACGAAGTCACCGACCTTGCCATCCGCGACGGGCGCATCGCGGCCCTCGGGCGCGGCGCGCCGAAGTCGGCTGACGAGGTGATCGATGCCGGCGGGCTGCTCGTGACCCCCGGCCTGATCGACATGCACGTCCATCTACGGGAGCCGGGATTCGAGGAGAACGAGACGATCGAGACCGGTACGGCGGCGGCGGCAGCCGGCGGATTCACCGCCGTCGCCTGCATGCCCAATACCGACCCCCCGCTGGACAATGATTCGGCGATCGAGTTCGTGTTGCGGCAGGCGGCGCGGTCCGCTTCCACGCGCGTCTACCCGATCGGGGCGCTCACGGAAGGCCGGCAGGGCAAGGAGCTGGCCGAGATCGGGCTGATGGTCCGGGCGGGGGCCATCGCCTTCAGCGACGACGGCGCCGGCATCGCCGACGCGGGCGTGTGCCTGCGGGCGATGCGCTACGTCAGCATGTTCGATCGCCTGTTCATTCAGCACTGCGAAGACCCGTCGCTGGCACGCGGCGCGATGAACGCCGGACCGACCGCCACGCGCCTCGGTCTGCCCGGAATACCCGCCGTCGCCGAAGTCGTCATGGCCCAGCGCGACATTACCCTGGCCGCGCAGGCCGGCGTGCGCTACCACGTCGCGCACGTTTCCGCCGCCGCCACCGTCGACTTGGTCCGCGCGGCCAAGGCCGCGGGCCGGCGGGTCACGGCCGAGGTCACACCCCACCACCTGCTTCTGACCGACGAGGCGTGCGGCACGTACGACCCCAACTTCAAGATGAACCCGCCGCTGCGCAGCCAGACCGATGTGAAGGCTTGTCTGGAGGGCGTCCGCGACGGCACCATCGACAGCCTCGTGACCGACCACGCCCCGCACGGCCGCGAGAGCAAGGAGCACGAGTTTCAGGACGCCCCGTTCGGCATCATCGGCCTCGAGACCGCCGTCCCGCTCTTCATCCGCGCCCTCATCGAACCGGGGATTGTCGCTTGGCCGCGACTGGTGGCCGCCATGTCCACGCGGCCGGCCCAACTTCTCGGCGTCGTGGGCGGCACCCTCAAAGTCGGCCAGCCCGCCGACGTGACGATGTTGGATCCGGAGGCCGAGTGGACGATTGACGCCGAGCGCATGCGGTCCAAGAGCCGCAACACACCTTTTGACGGCTGGACCGTCCGCGGGCGTGTCACGGGCACGCTCGTCGACGGAGAGTGGAGATTCCGCCTGTCGCGCTAATGGCCGCTAACAGAACCCGCCACGCAAGTGGCGGACCGCGTGCCCCGCGCTCACGTGTGGGGTTCTGAGTGTCGCTCTGTAGTACGTACCGTACCGGCCCCGCCGGCACCTGTGCCGCCGGGGGGGCCGCGTGCGAACGTACGGTCGAATCGAGCCTACAGGCCGAGGACCATCCCGATCAGGGCCAAGATCCCAAAGATGACGGACGGGAAGATCCCAAAGACGGCGTTCAGCATGTCAGAGAACCAACCGGTGTTCATGGCGTCCTTTCCTTGAATCAGGCCGCGTGACCTCAGTACCCGCTAACGCAGACTATTATCGGATGCTTCCCGGGCTGGCAAGAGGCGCGGGCGGCATTTTTGGCCGTCCCGTACGGCCCAACACCGCCGACGGCGCATGGCCCGGCTGGACCACCCCGGCCCCCATCGACTACATTCCCGGCCCTGCGGCCGAGCGTGGTCGCGCGTCGGCGCGCGGGCCTGGAAAGGTAGGTCAGCGGGCGCGTGGCACAGATCAAGGTGCTCATCCTGCGAGCGGCGGGGACAAATTGCGACTTGGAGACCCAGCACGCCTGGGAACTGGCCGGCGCGTTCGCGGAGCGTGTCCACATTGGCCGGCTCCGCGAACAGCCGCAACGCGTGCACGAATACCAGGTGCTCACGCTGCCGGGGGGGTTCAGCTATGGCGACGACATCGCCGCCGGTCGGATTCTGGCGCGGCAGATTCAGCGCTCGCTGCTCGACGACATTCGAGCGTTTGTGGACGCGGGCAAGCTGGTCCTGGGAATCTGCAACGGCTTCCAGGTGCTCGTGCAGACCGGCCTGCTGCCGGGCCCGCTGGCGCCGAGCACGACTGCCCCCAGACCGGCGACGTCCCGGCCGTCCAAGCCGGATTCACGGGCGTGTACGATCACCTATAACGAGCCGCCGGGGTTCCAGGACCGCTGGGTGTACTTGCGCGCGACGACGGATCGCTGCGTGTTCCTGGAGCGCGACCGCATCTACGAGATGCCCATCGCGCACGGCGAGGGGCGAGTGCTGTTCGCCGACGAGCGATTTCTCCAAGCCGTAGTTGAATCGGGCCAGAACGCCCTCGTCTACAGCGGACCGAATGGCGGGCCCTCTCCGCACTCCCCTCCCTCCCAGGGGGGGGTTGGGGGAGGGTCGAAACGTCCGGGAGCAGTCGTTTCGCCGTGCCCTCGCGGCCGAGCGGAGCAAGGGCAGCACGTCGATCCTTACAGACCGCCGAACCTGCACGGCGAGCCCACTAATCCTAACGGCAGTCAGGCAGACATTGCGGGAATGTGCGACGCGACAGGGCGGGTGCTCGGCCTGATGCCCCACCCCGAGCGATTCGTGACCTGGACCCAGCACCCCTGCTGGACCTCGCTTCCCCCACGCCCCGAAGGCGACGGCTTGGCCTTGTTCCGCCGCGCGGTCGCGTACTTCCGCTGACGCTGCTCGGCAACGGCCTGGCCTGGGGAGTGCAGGCGTCCCGCCCGCGGCGCGGCACCGCGATTCCCGTCCCATACCGTCAATGGAAGTCGCGTGAGCGGGCCGTGACGGGGGAGATGTGCGCCGACAGGTCGCGCAGCCGGCGGACCTGGACGTGAACTACGGCCCCCTGCCGCTCCACGTGCCCTTCCGCGATGAGAGCGATTTTCGACCGGCCGACGCGCTTGTCGCGCTCCCACACTTCCGGCCGGATGATCAGGTTGGCGTGCCCCGTCTCATCTTCCAGCGTCATGAAGACGATGCCCTTCGCCGTACCGGGACGCTGGCGGTGCGTGACCAGCCCGGCCACCGCGATGCGCTGCCGGTGGCGCGCGTCCGCCAGCTCCGCCGCCGTTTTGATGCTCCGCCGGAGCAGCTCGTCGCGAACCAGCCCAATCGGGTGCGCGGTCAGCGACACCCCCAAGGCGTCGTAGTCCTGCACCACAGTCTCGTCCAGCGTCGCCTCCGGTAGGCTCACCGGCTCGGCCGGCGGCTCGATAGCGGCCAACAACGGCTGGCGCGCATCATCCAGGGCCAGAATCTGCCACAAGGCCCGCCGGCGATCCAGCCCCAACGAGCGGAAGGCGTCCGCCGCCGCCAGCCGCACCAGCATCTGCCGTGTCACCTCGGGCCGCCGTGCCAGGCGTTCGAGAGAGTAAATTGGCCCTTCCCCGCGCGCCGCCAGCACGCCCCGCACCTTGTCCCGGCTCAGACCCCGCACCAGGCGGAAGCCGAGGCGCAGGGCGGGCGGCGCGGCGGGCATCGTGGCGCCGGGGTCGCTCTCCAGCGTGCAGTCGTAATCACTGGCATTGATGTCCACCGGTAAGACCCGCACGCCGTGGCGGACCGCGTCGCGGACCAGTTGGGCCGGGGCATAGAAACCCATCGGCTGCGAATTCAACAACGCGGCGCAGAACGCCCCCGGGTGGTAGCGTTTGAGCCACGCCGATGCATACACCAGCAGCGCAAACGACGCGGCGTGGCTTTCGGGAAAGCCATACTCACCAAAGCCGCGGATTTGCAGGTAGATTTGTTCAGCGAACTCGCGCGAATAGCCGTTGGCCAACATGCCCTGCATCAGGCGAAGCTGGAACTTGCCGATGTCGCCGCCGCGGCGCCACGCGGCCATCGAGCGGCGGAGCTGGTCGGCCTCACCGGGGGTGAAGCCGGCGGCAACGACTGCGAGTCGCATCACCTGTTCTTGAAACAGCGGTACGCCGAGCGTCTTTTCCAGCACGGCGCGCACGGCCTCGCTCGGGTATGTGACGGGCTCGATACCGTCGCGACGGCGCAGGAAGGGGTGGATCATGCCGCCCTGGATGGGCCCCGGGCGCACAATCGCCACCTCGATGACCAGATCGTAAAAACACCGCGGCTTGAGCCGTGGGAGCATGGACATCTGCGCGCGGCTCTCGATCTGAAAGACGCCGACGGTGTCCGCGGCACAGATCAGGTCGTAGACGGCGGGGTCTTCGGGGGGAACCGCGGCCAGGGAACAGGGAACGGGGAACGGGGAACAGGGAACAGAGGGGCAGTCGTCGGGCGTCGAACTCACGTGTCGAGGCGACGCAGGCTGTTGATGAGGGCCTGTAGGAGACGAGCTACCTCGGCCAACTGCGTCCGAAGCGCCTCGGTGCCAGAGATCAGGGCCAGCTCCTCGGCAATCGTCAACTGCGTGTCCACTTCCGCCAAGGAGCCACGGGCCACCGTTAGAAAGTGGATGTAATCGCGGCGCGACTGGCGTGCGTTGCCCTCCGCGATGTTGCTCGGGACCGATACCGCCGCACGACGTAGTTGTGCCGCCAGGCCGAACTGCTCGGTTCGGGGCAGTTCGTTCGTCAGCTTGTGGATCGCCTTCGCCAGATCGACGGCTTTGCGCCACACAACCAGGTTGCAATAGTCCGAAATCATCGGCGTCTTCCCTGTGTGAAGCAACATTGTACGGGTCCAGAGCGGATGAAGCGAGCCATGCCGGCGCGTTCGGCCACCTTGGTGATCCCGCGTGTTCTCTTTCCTGTTCCCCGTTCCCTGTTCCCTGTTCCCTGCGATAGTACCGGTCGAGCGCCCCAAACGCCTTATTGATGGCCGTCAGCATCCCCAACGCCAGCCCATCCACCTTGAGGATCCCCAGGGCGTCGATGTCGTCCTTGTCCCACTCGATGAACGTGCGCCCCGGCATGGCGCCGTTCTCCAGCGGTACGATTTCACACAGTGGCGTTTCGGTGATGACGAAGCCGCCGACGTGTTGTGACAGGTGCCGCGGAAATCGCAGCAGTTGCCGCACCAGGCGCACCAGCATCCGCACGGTGCGCTCGCCGGCGTCCAGGCCCGCCGCACGCAGGGCCTCCTCCGGGACGGCCTCGTCGCTCCACCAATCGAGCGCCTTGGCCAGCGTGTCTACACGGTCGAGCGACAACCCCAACGCCTTGCCCACGTCGCGCACCGCCGACCGCGGCCGATAGGTAATCACCTCGGCCGTGATCGCGGCCCGCTCGCGCCCATACTTGTCGTAGATGTATTGAAATACCTCCTCGCGCCGCTCGTGCTCGAAGTCTACATCAATGTCCGGCGGCTCGTTGCGCTCCTGACTGATGAAACGCTCGAACAGCACGTCAATGCGCGCCGGATCGACGGCGGTAATGCCGAGGCAATAGCAGACGGCGGAATTGGCGGCCGAGCCGCGCCCCTGGCACAGAATGCCGCGCGTGCGGGCGAAGCGCACGAGGTCCCAGACAGTCAGGAAGTAGTGTTCGTAGCGCAGTGCGGCAATCAGCTCCAATTCGCGCGTGAGCTGTTGACGGACACGCTCAGGAACGCCGCCGGGATAACGCTCCGCAGCCCCGGCCCACGTCAGTTCGGCCAGGTACTCCGTGGCCGTCCGGCCCGCCGGCACAACCTCGTGCGGATACTCGTACTTCAGCTCATCGAGCGAGAACGTGCAGCGCCGGGCGATGGCCACGGTTTGCGCGACGGCGTCCGCACAGGCGGCATAGCGCTCCGCGATCTCGTCGCGCGGGCGCAGGTGCCGCTCGGCGTTGGCCGCCAGGCGCGTGCCCGCATCATGAATCGAGCACTTGTGGCGAATGCAAGTCAATACGTCCTGAAGGTAGCGCCGCTCGGGAATGTGATAGTGCACCGCGTTGGCGGCCACGAGCGGAATGCCGGTCGCCTGCGACAGCGCGGCCAGACGCCGGACGTGGGCATCGTCCGCCTCGGCGTGGGCCAGCTCGCAGGCGAGGAACGTGTGATCGGGGCCGAAGATGGTGCGATAGGTCGAGAAGAGATCAAGGGACTGAGGGATTGAGGGATTGAGAGGATGGGACGAGGAGCAGGGAACAGGGAAGGGGGAATGGGGCCTGTCGGTGTGGGGATGCGTCTTCACCGTCCCCCCTTTCAGGGGGGACCACAGGGGGGTTGAGACGTTCGCGCGCGGGGGGTTTGGACCCTCCCCCAACCCCTCCCTGAGAGGGAGGGGGGTTGAGGGATAGCTTCCGAGCACAATCGCGATCAGCCCCGAGCCGCTGCACACCTCGGCGATGTCCGCCAAGTGCAGTTTGCACTCGCCCTTGCGGCAGCGCAGTCGGCCTCGCGTAATCAGGCGACACAGCCGGCCGTAGGCCGCCCGCGTCGGGGCGAGCAGAACCACGGCCGGGGCGTCCAGCGGGGTAATCTCGGCCCCGACAATCAGGTGCAGGCCGTGTTCTCTAGCGGCCCGGTGCGCACGGACGACGCCGGCTAACGAGTTGCGATCCGTAATCGCCAGCGCCGCGTAACCCAGCTCCACCGCCCGGGCGACCAATTCCTCCGGGTGCGATGCACCGCGCAGGAACGAGAAGTTTGACAAGCAGTGCAGCTCGGCATAGGCCGGTGGCTCGGACGATGGAACCGGCTGATCCGCGCGCATGGCTGATAATGCCTTGCCACAAGGCGGCGCGGCCCGGGCACAGCACAACGGCCCCGGGCCGATCCGGCCGGGCGGCAACGCCGCTTCGCTCCCCAGCCAATAATATACCTAACATAATTCAAACTGACAAGGGGGCATCCCAAGGCCCGCTCGTACGGCCCCACAAGAACCGAGGGTCCGTTGCCCGGCGAGGATGTCTACCCTCGCCCAGTCCCTCCTCGCCACAGCGAGTCGGTCACCACGGCGACCTGAGAGCGACGGGAGTCTCGCGGTGCGCACACGAAACCGGCCGGCACCGCAAATGGCGGCACCGGCCGGTGCTCATTGAACCAAAGCAGCGTGCGTCGACCGCCGCTCAGCGGCGTCGAGCGCTATCCGCGGCGCCGCAGCGCCAGGGTCCCGAGGGCCAGCAGGGCCAGGCTCGCCGGCTCGGGGATGTAGGCCAACCCCAGCAGGTTGCCCGTCCCGGTGGAGCCGATGAGGGTGGCGGCGCCGGTGCCCATGTCGATCGTGTACAGGTTGTCGGTCGAGTTATCGACCAGGTACAGCAGCCCATTGTCGCGGTTGAACGCGAGGCCGTTCGGGTTCGTCGGCCCGTTGAGCGGCCCGATCAGCGTGGTGGCGCCGGTCGCCCGGTCCATCGTGTAGAAGCTGTCGGCCCCGCTGTTGGTCGCGTACATCACGTCGGTGAGCGAGTTGTAACCCAGGTTGGTGAACGAGCTCAGGCCCGACGTACCGATCAGCGTCGCCAGACCGGTCGTCTTGTCGATGTTGTACAGGCCGTTGTCGTGCGACGACACGCCGTAGAGGATCCCGGTGCTCTCGTCGTACTCCAGGCCGTGCATGACCAGCGCCGAGTTGCCATAGGCGCCGATGAGGGTCGCCTCGCCGGTCGTGATGTCGAGCGTGTACACGGAGTCGTTGCCGGTCGACGTGAGGTACAAGGTGTTGCTGAAGCGGTCGTAGGCCAAGCCGGCGGTCGTGCTCGCGTTCGAGCTCACCGTCCCGATCTGCGTCTTGGCCCCCGTCATCATGTCGATCTCGTACAACGCGCGGCTGCTATCCACGGCGATCAGCCGCCCCTGCCCCATGGCCACCGACGCCATGAGCCCCAACACCAAACCAAAACCAATTACCCAGCGATTGTTCATTTCCTCTCCTCCATTCAGAACGCACGGCAGCACACCCGCCGGCGAGCGAAGTATCTCCACCTCGTATGCTAGCCGATCCGGGCGGTGGATGCAATGAAGACTGCGGAAACCTGCGGGCAGACCGCGGCCTGACCGCCACCCCCCAGCCCACGCGGGGGTCCCGGCCCCCGCAGGTCCGATCATATCGCCAACCCGACGACCGGCGCTGGGGTGGCACCCGAGCGTGCCGCGCGCAGCGCCCCCGGGGGCCGCTTTCGCGTTGCTGTGCTCCCCCTTAAGATGAGGGCTTTGGTAGCCGCCGGGCCTCTGGCTTGGCCTGCGGAGAAGGCGCGGACCCCGGCGGCGACAAGGGCACGACGTGCATCGCTTCGCGTATTTCCCCAGCGAGCACCGCAAGGGTCCGCCCGGCCTGCTCGGCGCCCACCTGGTCGGCAACGACGGCGTGCCGGTGCGGGCGGAGATCACCCTGGAGAAGGGCGTCATCCGCTGCACCCCCCGGATGCAGGACCCGCTGGCCCTGTCACTGCTGTGGCCCGTCCACGGCTTCGGAACCGTGCAGCTCCAGACCACGCGGCTGCCGCCCCGCGAGACGCCGTACAACCTGCACGTGGAACTGGCCCGCCACCAACTTATGCGCCTGACCGTCAAACGGGAGGAGTGGGGGCTGTTTGACTACTCGGGGATGGACGACATCGCCGAGCGCATCGACGCCTGCCGGGACGCGTTCATCCAGGCGATTCAGCACACGGACCAGCCGAAAGTGGCCGCGCAGCACGCGGACCAGTCGCTCGCCCACGGCCTGTGGGCCGCCGAGGAAATGTCACGTTTTCACGCGACCATCTTCCTGTCCCGCCGGCAGCAGGCCGGGGGCTTCGCGCGGCCGTTTCTCGGCGTCCGCCTCGGGGCCGCCGCCCACGATCCGGCGGTGGTTCGACGCGTGGGCGAGGCTTTCGACTTCGCGTACGTCCCGTTCGTGTGGCGGAACATCCAGCCGACCGAGCAGGCCCCGACGTTTGATGCCGTGGACGCGTGCATCAAGGCGTATGGGGCTACGAAGCTGGCGCTGCGGGGCGGGCCGCTGCTGAGCTTCGGCGTGAGTTCGGTGCCTGACTGGATGTACATTTGGGAGAACGATTTCGAGTCCATCTACGAAGCGGCGCGCGAGCATGTGGAGCGGACGGTCCGCCGCTACGCGAAGTCCATCAGCTCGTGGGTCGTCGCCAGCGGGCTCCAGGCCGACAACGTGTTCGGTTTCAGCTTCGAGCAGGCGATGGAGCTGACGCGGATGGCCGCGACGGTGACGAAGCAGATCGCTCCGCGGGCCCAGGTGCTCATCGACCTGACGCAGCCGTGGGGCGAGTACTATGCCCGCAATCAGCAGACCGTCCCGCCGCTGCTGTACGCCGACATGGCCGTCCAGAGCGGCATCAGCTTCGACGGTTTCGGGCTGCACCTGATCTTCGGACTCGGGAGCGATGGGTTCCATCTCCGCGACCCGTTCCAGGTCAGCGCCCTGATCGACCGGCTCGCCAATCTCGGCAAGCCGCTGCACGTCACCGCGCTGAGCGCTCCGGCCCAACCCGTGGCGGAGGCGGGGGCGACCGGCGGCGGCGAATGGCACGCCCCCTGGTCCGAGGACATCCACGCCGACTGGCTCCTGGCGCTGTGCGAGATCGCCCTGTCCAAGCCCTACATCGAGACCGTGTGCGTGCAGCCGTTGGCCGATGGGCCAGACGACGTCATTTCCAACGGCGGGGTGCTGCGGGCCGACCTGGCCCCGCGGCCGGCGCTCGCCCGGCTGGCCGAGCTGCGGCGCCGACTCGTCGGAGGCGCGGCCCCATGAACGCCGCGGCCGGTGGGAACGAACGCAGCATTGCGGTTCGGCGTGCTGTCGCCGCCACGGTTGCAGTCCTGGGGCTTGGGCACCTGGGATTCAGCGTCGGTACGGTGGCCCGCGGGGGGCCGGCCGTCGGGCCGGCGCCGAACCTGCGACTACGGCTGGATCCAAACGCCGCGTCGGCGGAGGAGCTGGCCCTGCTGCCACGCATCGGTCCGCAACGGGCGCAGAACATCGTGGCATACCGGGCGGCGGCCGGCCGGCAGCCCGCGTTTCGGACCACGGACGACTTGGACGCCGTGCCGCGGATCGGGCCGGTGACGGTGGAGGCGCTCCGGCCGCACCTGCTCTTCGCGGACCGCTCGACACCGCGGGAAAAGCCGCGGGAATCGCCATGAGCGTCTCCCCCATTCCGCTCCGGTTCGATCCGCAGTTCAAGGAAAAGCCCTGGGGAGGCCGGCGACTGGCCGAGCTTCTTCACAAGAAGCTGCCAACCGGAGGGCCGATCGGAGAATCCTGGGAGCTGGTCGGTCTGGCGGGGCAGGAATCGCGCGTGCGCGACGGGCCGCTGGCCGGCCGCACGCTGCCGGAGCTCCTGTCGCGGTGGGGTCCTGGACTGCTGGATCCCGCGCGGCTGCACAGCGGCCGATTTCCGCTGCTCATCAAGTTCCTGGACGCGCAGCAGAGCCTGAGCATTCAGGTCCATCCCAAGCCCGCCGGCACCGGCGCCCCGACGCCTGGCGTGAAGCCGGAAGCGTGGTATGTCATCAATGCGGAGCCGGATGCCGAGCTGTACATCGGCCTGAAGGCGGGCGTCACGCCGGCCGAAGTCACCCAGGCGGCGGGGACGGCCGTCATCGCGGACCTGCTCCGCGCGTGGCCCGCGACCGCCGGAGCGTGTTACCTATTGCCCAGTGGGACGCCGCACGCCCTTGGGGCGGGCATCGTCGTGGCCGAAGTCCAGGCACCGTCCGATGTCACGTACCGTCTGTACGATTGGGGCCGCACAGGCTTCGACGGCCGGCCGCGGGAGCTGCACATTCAGCCGGCGCTCGCCAACATCCGCTATGACGTGACCGAAGCGATGATCCGGCCGCCGGTCCGGCACGTCGCCCTGCCCTACGCGCACGCCGAGCGGCTGGTCGAGAGCGGAGCCTTTATCATTGACCGGCTGTGCGGCGTCCGCGGTCCGCTCGTAATCCCACCGGGGAGGCTGCGCGTGTGGATCATGCTGAGCGGGTGCGCGCGCGTTATCTCGTTAATGCGAGCAACGCCGACGCACATCCACGACGGCGTGCTAGGCGACGAGCCCACGGCTGCGAAACCGCGCGGCACGGAAGCGCGCCGGGTTGTCTACCAACTCGAATTGACCGCGGGCGACGTCGTTCTTTTTCCGGCCGCGGCGCGCGCCGAGGTGTCCCTGGACGACGGCACCGACTGGCTCGAAGTCACGATTCCGTGATTGGGGGCTGCGGGGAGCGTCCCAATTGTGTGCCCGGGCACCCATCGGCAGCGAACAACCGAACGCGCAGTCCGAGCAGACGTCGTCCCCAGCCGCGCTCGCGGACGCTTTGCGTTTTGATGCCCCGTGCGCGCTGGCCCACACTCAAGCGCTGGACGTCTGGAGCGCTTCCAGGATGTCGGGCAGGTACTCCGAAAGCGCGTCGATCAGGTAGTAGCCGAGATCACTGGCGCAGGATCCGATCGACAGGAGAAGCCCACCGGTCAGCATCGCCGCCATCAATGTCCGTGCTCTCATGGATGTTCTCCGACGTCGCTGGGACTCTCCGCCGGTGGCAAGACCAGCGGTTCCAGCAGTGCCTTGAACGCCTCGATGAAGTCCGTGGGCTCGGATGTCAGCCCGAAGCCGTTCAGGACGGCATCCCGAATGCCGTCACTCGAACCTGTGCCGTTGCTCGCTTCGCCTCCGGCCCTAGCAACACCGGCGCTCAGCGTGGGGGGCTCCGCGCCGGCCACGCTGCTCTGTGTGTTGCCGGACTTGCTCGTCGTCGTGGTCGCGGCGGCCCCATCGGTTGAGGACGCGGTCAGCAGGCCCAGGAGACTGCTGAGCGAATCAAGCGAACCGAGCGAGTCGGAATACTGGCCGAACAACGTACTCAGATCGCTGAGGCTGCTCCGCGTATCGGCCGTGTTGGACGCGTCCCCCGTGTGTTCGCCGGCGTCGTCGGACCGCACACCCGCAGTCTCCCCATTCCGGGCCGCGGTGACGCGCGCGGCGATATAACCCTGATGACGGGCCACCGCCGCCTGCACCCAACTGCCGGGGGTCCCGCCACTGATGCTAAACGAGCTCAGGTCCGCGCTGCTGGTCGTTGAGGCCGTGGTGGACTCCTCATCCGACTGCGCCCAACCGGGGTGCGTCGGGAGGCACGCCCATGCGAGCGCGGGCACAAGCATGCGCAGGAGCTCGTGCCTCCGCACGGGCGGCCGCCCGACACATTGCCGTTTCTGTGTCGTCGTGGACATGACTCCGGTCCAATCTGACGCCGGCGGCGAGCCCTGCACGCCCCGGGTTCGTCGCACCAGGGGCATCCGCCGCTTACGTCCATTACAGCTTGGGCTCGCTCACCGGCGTCTCACGCGGGCCTTGGGCCCGTCCCCTGGCCACCCTCCTGGTCAGGTCGCCACGGGCGAGTCACCGTAACGAGGAGGGGTTGGGGGAGGGCTACGTTCTGCGCCACGAAACGCTGTCTCGATTCACTGGTTCCTGGGTCTCCGCCATGTCAGCGTGCCAATGTCGCGCCAACCGTACCGCGGGGCCCTGCCTTGCGACTACGACAAAGGGAAGCCTTGCCGCACGGCCCGCGGCGCGGATTCGCGCAGGCGGATTCAGTGCGCCGGGCCGTTCCCGAGGCGCTGCTCCAACTGCTCCCGCTGCTCATCGGTAAGCAACGCCAGGAACGCTTCCCGGGCCTCGTCCTGACGCGCTTCGATCGCCGTCCGCAGCGTCGTGAGGATCTCCTCCACGGCGGTCTGCTGCTCCTCCGACAGACCCAACTCCTCCGCGAGGATGTCAGGTAGCGGGTCGTGGCGACCTCCCGCCTGTTCCGGCGGCGGACCGTGCCCCCGGCCCGGCATCAGCGGCGGCAACTCGTCGTAGATCGCCAACTGCTCTTCCGTCAGCAACGCCCTAATGTCTTCGTCCGCCGCGGCCCACAACGCCTCCACATCCTCGCGCTCGGACTGGCGAATCTCCTCGGCGGCTTGCCGTTGCTCGTCGGTCAGGTCCAGTAGCGGCGGGCCCCCAGGCCCCATGTGCGGGCCGCGCGGGCCGCCGTGGGGTCCCTTCGCGGGCATTGCTTCCGTCGTCCCCGTGGTGGCACTCTCCGTGAACTGCCCCACGGCGTCGAGCACGTCCCCGACGGTGACCTGGTCCAGAAGCTGGCTCAGCGTCGTCTCCTCCGAGACCCCGAGGCCGGCCAGCAGGTCCAACAGGCTGCCGGTGCCATCGCTGCTCAAGAGCGCCGAGCCGCAGCCGCCGGACAGCAGTCCGACGACCAGCGTGCCGATCATGGCCCCCTGGTGCATTCGCGGGTGTGGCCACATGGTTGTGTTTCTCCTATTCCCGGGTCGTGGCCGGAGCAGCGCGCGCCGCGCGACCACGTCGTCGAACACCTGGTCTCCCGGCCACCTGTCTCAATCCTGCCTTCGCGTGCATGAAGCCCTGATGAATCCGTGTTCGGCGACCACGGCCCCACGCGCCGGTTCCGCTAATGCCGGCCGCGACCGCCGTGCCGCACTTCTCGCCCCTGTATACCACCCGAATCCCCCCGCGGTGCGACCTCGGGGCGCAACCTGGACGCCCAAACCGCACTTTCGGACTCGCCGACATGCAGCCTTCCCCTTCGCCCACCGATGTTACACGCGGGGCCAAGCGACCGGGGCGGAGCCAAAAACCGGCCGCCTCAGAGGACCAAAAGATGAGCACCATTGAGAGCACGAGCGGACTGAGTGGAGCGGCCTTGTTTCAGGTCGGCCGTGAACAGGACGCGCGTCGGGCAGAGTTCGAGGCCAAGTTCACGCAAGCGGCCCTCGCCGCGGGGCTCGACCCCAGCGCGGCCGGCTCGTTGCAGGACGAAATCCGCACGGCCGTCGCCACGGCGCTGAAAAACGCGGACGGGACCACCGACCGCCGACAGATCACTCAGAGCGCGGTCGACGGGGTGCTGGAAAGTCACGGCGTCGACCTCGAGAAGTTCCGGGCCCAGATGCAGCCGCCGGCCGGTGGCCCCGGCGGCGCCGGCGGGCCGAGCGGTCCCGGCGGGCCGGGCGGCGCCGGCGGCCCGCCCCCCCAAGGGCCGCCACCCAATCAGGCCCAGGAGGGCGACCTGGAGGAAACCGTCACGCAGGCGGCGTTGGCGGCCGGCCTCGACCCGGACTCGGCGGATGATCTCCAGGATGAACTCGAGTCGATGCTGGACGAGATCCTGGCCAATGCAAGCCAGATGAGCGACCCGAAGCGGGCCATCCAAGACGCCATTCAGTCGCTGCTTCAGTCCCACGGTGTCGATGTCAACGAGTTCCAAAGTCAGTTCCAGCGCCTCACCGGCGGCACGCAGGGAACGCTTTCGCTCGTGGATGAGCAGGCCTAAACGGGATTCACGGCGACGCAACGTGGGAGGGCGCGGCTGTCTCCTGCGGCGACCCCACCGGCCTCCCGAGCCGCGGCTCGCCGGGAAGCTGGCCCTCCCCCCGGTTGTCCGACGTCCATGAATGCTGGCATGGCCAATCAGGAGCAGATCGCAGTCCACACGCAACACGGCGGACGTCCGCCGTTCTACATGGGGGGCGCCAAGGTCGTCCCGCCCAGGTCCGTCGGGCCGCCCGCGCGCCGGTACGCCCCGGGAGTCACACCCCGGGAACGTGCGAACGCCTTGCTGAACGCGGAGGCGGACTCGTAGCCCACCTGTGCGGCCACCTCCTTCAGCGAGGCCCGCGTCGTGCGCAGCAAATGACACGCCTTCTGCATCCGCCAGTGGGCGAGGTATTCCAGCGGCGGCTGGCCCACCAGTTGCGCGAAGCGGGACGCGAACCGGGAACGTGACATGGCCACCCGGTCCGCCAGCGCGGCGACCGTCCAGTGCTCGTCCGGCCGGGCATGCATGAAGCCCAGCGCCTGTCCGATCTCGGGGTCAACCAGGGCCCGCAACCAGCTAACCCCTCCGTCGGGCAAGGTCATCGCATAGTGGTGCAGGGCCTTGATGAGCAGAATGCGCATCAGGCGATCGACCACGGCTTGGCTGCTCGGCTCCCCAGAGGCCGCCTCCGCTTCCAGCAGGCTGACGAGGTGGGCCACATACGGCGCGGCCTGTCCGCCCACTCCCCGCACATGAACGAACGCCGGCAGGGCCGCCCGCAGCGGACTCCGGTCCAGCCCGTCGCAGCGAAAGCACGCACAGAACAACCGCGTGACCGAACCCCCGCCGTGTCTCATTGGCCCGCACAACGCCACGCGCGGATGTTCCAGCAGGCTTTGAATAGGGACCGTGGGGCTGTCGGCGCGATCGCGCAGGCAATGCGCCCGCTCCGGGAAGACAACGAGCAGATCACCCGCCGCGACGCCCACTGAGGCGGTCCGCTCGACGTCGAACTGACACGGCGTCCGCTCCACCAGGTAAGTCCACCCCAGCGGCGATGCCACCGCCAGCCCCCAGGGCGCCGACAACTCAAGCGACCCAAGGCCCCAAGCGGACAGGGCCAGGCACTCCAAGGCGTCCGACAAGGGGTCCCTGACAACAGCCGCCGGCGTGGGGGCCAGTCGATCGTCCGCAGACCACAGCGCCTGGGTCACAACCTAATTCGTACTCGGCACCGATGAAACGACGATGAATTCGCGCCGTGGCGGGGCGAGCTTACGGGGTGCCGCCCTGTCATCCGCGTGACGCAGGGTCGCCCCGGACACTCCGATCGATATCAGGTGGCTCCGACGACGCGGGGGCCTCGTCGTGTTCCGGCGCGGCCGGCAGGGTGAGCGAAAGGACAAACCGGCGGTCGTCGGTGACCAGCGCTTCGGCGGCGCCACCCATGGCTTCCATCGCTCGTCGCACAAGCGTTAGGCCCAACCCGCAGTTCAGGCCGCTCTTGCCGCGGGCCGCGTCGGCCCGCCAGAAGCGGTCGAATACCCGGCCCGCCTCTTCCGGCTTCAGCTCGCAGCCGGTGTTGGCAATGCTGAAACGCCAACCCGGGCCGGTCCGCTCGGCCTTCGCTTCGACGCGGCCGCCGTCCGGCGTGTACGCGGCGGCATTGAACAACGCGTTGGACAGGACTACTTCGAGCAGCGTTGCATCGGCCAGGACGATCGCGTGCGGGGGGCACCCGTTGGTGAACGACACGCCGCGGCGCTCGGCTTCCGCATGCACGAGCATCCCGAACTCGGACAGCAGGGGCTGGAGAGCCACGGGCTGCAAGTCGGGCCGCATCTGGCCGGATTCGAGCCGGGCGAGCACCAGGAGCCGCTCGATCAGCCCCTGCAAGGTCCGCGTGACCGTGAGCGCCTCGCCGAGGGCTTCCCGGTATTCGCCCGCCTCGCGGTCGCGGTTCAGCGTGACTTCCGCAATCGTGCGAATCTCGGCCACCGGGGTGCGCAGCTCGTGGGCGACGTCGGCGGTCAGCGTGCGCTCGCGTTCGAAGGCTTCGTCCAAACGGGCCAGCAGGCCGTTGAGCTGCTTGACCACGGGGTCGATCTCCCGCGGCACGCCTTGGCGCGGGATGCGCTGCTTCAAGTCGGACTCATCCATCGCGGCGATGGCCCGCGCGACCGCCCCCAACGGCCGCAGCCCACGGCTCACCACCAACCAGGACACGCCCCCGGCCACCGCCATCGTGCATACCGCGGTCGCCGCCAGGAGCATCCCAAGGAAGCGGAGCTGATGATCGAGTTCCGCCGTGTCGGCGGCCACCACCACGCTCAGGTGCATCGCCGGCAGGCGATGGAACCCCGGCGGCGAGTTGGGGCCCTGGAATTGTACCCCGACGGCCCGGCCGCGGCGTCCGTCGGGCAACACGACCCGCTCGAACCGTGGTCGGCCCGGCCCCGCCTCCAGGCGCGGCAGGTCGGATTCCCCGAGCGATGCGGAACGGATGACCCGCGTGGTGGACCCGCGCCAACGCCACGGCCCCGCCGGACCGCGCGGCGGTCGCGCGGGCCGTGAGCCCAGTCCCGGCTCGTCGCGCAGACGCCGCGGGGGCTCAGACCAGCGTTCGCGCGGCGAAGGTCCGTCACGTGGCACACCCTCGTCGTCGAAGAACGGCTCGTCGAACCGCGGGGGCTCATCGGGCGCCGGTCCATCGTCTTCCCCCCCGTTGTCCTCACGCGCTGGCGCAACGGACGTCTTCTCGTCCGCCTCGGCGTCAGGGTCGGCCATCGAAAAGGGCATGTTGATCGGTTGGTCGCTCCAGATCTGGAACAGCGCTCCCTCGCGGATCTGCCCGGTCGGCAGACGCTCCAGCCCCGCGCTGTCGAACCAGCGCCCGAACGGCCCCGGATGGAGCAGCAGCGACAGCGCGTTCACGCTCTCCAGCAGCGTCTCATCGAACGCGTCGTAAAGATGGCGTCGTTGCACCGTGTAGATGGCCGTGCCCGCCGCCGTCAGCAGCAGGGCCAGTCCCAGCAGCATCCCCAGCACCAGCCGGGATCGCAGCGACCGGATCATTCCGGGGCCCCCAGCAGGTAACCCAGCCCGCGGCGCGTCTGAATCAGGCTCTTCTCCCCGGGTCGGTCCAGCTTGCGCCGCAGCGTAGCCACGTACACGTCCACGACGTTGCTCACCGTTTGCGACGCGAAATCGTACAGGTGCTCCCAGATTTCCGTGCGGCTGACAATCTGCCCCGCCCGCCGCGCCAGATACTCCAGCAGTTTGTATTCCATCGCCCGCAGCTCGACCGCCTGCTCGCCGCGCCACACCTGCCGCTTCGCCGTGTCAATCCGCAGGTCGCCGACCTCGATCACCGGGCTGTGCTGGCCGTACCCGCGCCGGACCAGCGCCCGCACCCGCGCCAGCAACTCCTCGAAAGCGAAGGGCTTGACGAGGTAATCGTCCGCCCCCAGGTCCAGCCCCTGCACCCGGTCCGGCACCGTGTCCTTCGCCGTCAGAATCAACACATGGTCGTCCCGGCCGGCGTCCCGCAGCCGGCGCAGGATGCTCAGCCCATCCAGTCCCGGCAGCATCAGGTCCAGCACGATCGCGTCGTAGCGGTTGTTCTCGGCGTACCAGAGGCCCTGCAGCCCGTCCGCGGCGGCGTCCACCACGAAACCGCCTTCCTTCAGGCCCTTTTGCAACCAGTTCCGCAGCCGTTCCTGGTCTTCGACGACAAGTACACGCATCGTGCTGTTCCAGATATGTTCGCAGCGTTCGACACTCGCGCGCGTTCACGCCCCGCGGCCCGGCCCGCCGCGGGACCATCATAACCCGGGCCGCGATCCCGGCGACGGTCTCGCCCGCGCCCGTAGCGGCCGCGTGCAACCACCTGCCCTCGCCACCCGCATCCCAGGCAACCCTCCCATTTTTCAATTCTGAGAACGCGAAGATGAACAGACGATGAATCGCGTCCCCAGCGCTCCCGGGCCGCATTCGACCGGACAAACATGCCCGAGAAAACGTGCCGGCCGGCCCGCGATCCCCCTCTTCTCCGACAGGTCACCGATACCGCGACCAAGGCCGCCCGCGAGCCATCCCAGGTCCGTTACTCGTGCCGCAACGCCTCGATCGGGTCCAAGCTCGCCGCATGGCGGGCCGGGTACAGCCCGAAGACGAGCCCTACGGCCAGGCTGATGCCCACCGCCAGAACCAGGCTGTGCCCGGTCACGACCGTGGGCATGTGCGCCACGCGCTCAATGATCCAGGGGATGGTCAACCCCAACGCCAGGCCGACGCTGCCGCCCGCCGTCGACAACACCGTCGTCTCGATCAGGAACTGCACGATGATCTGCGAGCGTTTGGCGCCGATGGCCCGGCGGATGCCGATCTCGCGCGTGCGCTCGGTGACGGAGGCGAGCATGATATTCATGATGCCGATGCCGCCCACGAGGAGACTGATGCCGGCGATGGACCCCAGCACGACGTTGAAGCGGCGCTTGGTGGCTTCGGCCTCGCGCAGCAGCGCCAGCGGCACGCTGACGCGATAATCGACCTTGGGGTGGAAACTCGCCAGCATCCGCTCCAACCCCGCCGCCACACGCTCGACGTTCTCGAGCGTGTCCACCTCCACGATGAGCTGGTGCAACTGGACCCACTCGCGTGAAATCGACCCCGCGCGGATTTCAGTGAAGTAGTCCCCGTACCGCTCGCGGGCCGCCTGGATTGGAATGTACGCGTCGATCTCCTGGTCGGGCGTCTGAATGGCCCCGCCCTGGCCCGGCTCGCTTTGAACGATGCCGATCACCTCGTAGTAGTGCCGGCCGATGCGCAGTCGCTGCCCGATCGTGTGGGCCGCGGCCAGCAGCCGTCGCGCGCCGTACTCCGTGAGCACGACCACGCCGGCCCGTTCCCCGCTGTCGCGCGGCGTGAGCGTGCGACCCGCGATCAGCGGTCGCCGGACCAATTCAAACCAGTCCGCGGTCGTCCCCATGACCCGCAAGTCCAGCTTCCGCTCGCCCAGCCGCCCCTCCTGGCGCACGATCTTGACCGGCACGGTCCGCTCGATCTCCCCGAAGGACTCCCGCGCCCGGCGCTCGTCGTCGTAGAGCAGACCGTACATGACGACGCCGAACGGCGTGCGCTGGGTGGCCGTTTCCTCTTCCACCGGCTTGATCGACGTGACAATGATGTTCGTGCTGCCGAGTTTGCGAATTTGCTCCAGGGCCTCCTTGCTGGCCCCTTCGCCCACGGCCAGCATGGCCACGACGCTGGCGACGCCGAAGACGACGCCGAGCATCGTCAGCAGCGAGCGCAGCTTGTGCAGCAGGAGCGTCTTGACGCCCAGCCGGATGTCGCGCACCAGCCGGGCCGGTCTCATGCCGCCGCCCCTTCGGTCCGCTCGATATGTCCGTCGCGCATGTACAGCCGTTGCCGCGCGAACTGCGCGACGTCCGTCTCGTGCGTGACAAGAATCACGGTTCGCCCCTGGGCGTTGAGGTCGGTCAAGAGGCCCATGATCTGCTGACTCGTGGCGGTGTCGAGGTTCCCCGTCGGTTCGTCCGCCAGCAGCAACGCCGGATCGGCCGCCAACGCTCGGGCGATGGCGACGCGCTGCTGTTCGCCGCCGGAGAGCTCGGACGGACGGTGATCGAGCCGACCGGCCAGACCGACGCGCTCGGCCATCTCCTCAGCCCGGGTCGCGCTCGCCTCCGTCTCCCAATCCAGGTAGTAGAGCGGCAGTTGGATGTTCTCACGCACCGTGAGCTGCGGAATCAGATTGAAGCTCTGGAAAATGAAGCCGAGGTGGCGCAGCCGGATCTCGCTGAGCGCGTTGTCGTCGAGGCCGGCCACGTCCTGCCCCTCGATCAGGTACCGCCCCGTGGTCGGCCGGTCGAGGCACCCCAGCAGGTTCAGCAGCGTGCTCTTGCCCGAGCCGCTCGGCCCCATGATCGCCCAGTAGGACCCGGTTTCAAACGCGATGCTCACGCCGGCCAGGGCCCGCACCGGCGTCGCGCCCATGTGATAGACCTTGGTGACCTCTTCCAGGCACGCGACGACCCGCGCCCCGTGGGCCGCGGGGCGACGGCCCGCCAGCGACGGCCCCCGGGTCACGCGCCCCCTCCGCCGCCGCGACCCGGCTCACGATCCTCCCCGCCGGGACCGCCGCCTGCACTTCCGCGGCCCTCTCCGCCGCGCTCCCCACCCGGCGCCCGCTCCCCGCCCGGCGCCCCGCGCTGCCGCATGAGTTGCTCGCGTTCCTCCGGCGTCATGTTCCGAAAACGCTCGCGCATCTTCTCGCGCTCCTCCGGGGTCATGTTCTGAAAACGCTCGCGCATCTTCGCACGCTCTTCCGCGGACATCTCCTGCGGGCCACGCTGGCCCGGTTCGCCAGGCGGTCCACTCCCGGCGGCCGCGGCGCCCGGACGCACGTCCGCCCCCGGCGCTGCCGGCGTAGCACCGGC
Organism: Planctomycetota bacterium; assembly: GCA_040755725.1. Taxonomy (GTDB): domain Bacteria; phylum Planctomycetota; class Phycisphaerae; order UBA1845; family Fen-1342; genus JBFMAI01. The sequence goes on from JBFMAI010000005.1 coordinate 38,562, forward strand.
GGCTGGGCCGCCCGGCGCGAGGTCCCCAGTACCCGCCGACGACGTCGGTTCCGTCGCCGTGCCCGCGGACAGCGGCGGCGTCAGCAGAACCTCCTGCCCCGCCGTGAGCCCCTCGAGCACATGCACCATCGAGTTGTTGTCGAGTCCGATGCGGACCGGGCGTGGTTCGAAGCCGCCCCCGGCGCGCACATACACCGTCGGACTGCCGCCCCGCCGCAGCACGGCTTGGACCGGAACGTAAACGGCGTCCGCGTGCTGCTGGACAATGATCTCCGCCTGACAGCTCATGCCCGTTCGCAAACTGCTGTCCGTCGCACTCAGGTGGATTTCCGTCGGGTAGACCTTCAGGTCGGGGTTCATCCACGCGCTCTGGGCGTCCGGCAACGGGGCGATCTTGGCCACCCGCCCGGTGAAGACCTGCCCCGGCAACGCATCGACCGTCACGCGCACCGGCAACCCGATGCGCACCTTCTCCAGGCTGGACTCATGAATTAGCACCTCCGCCATCATGGACTCCGCCGACGGCAGGTAGATCAACTCCTGCCGCTCGCGCACCGCCTGGCCTTCCTCGAGCGGTTCGCTGCGCATCCGGCGACCGCCGGTCTGCATCGAGGTGGCGTAGACCACCAACCCGGAGCGCGGCGCGTAGATCTTGGTCCGCTCGATCTGCCGCTGCACGCGCTCCATCATGGACCGCTGCTGGCGGAGCTCGGTCTCCTTGGCCTTGAGTTCGGCCTCGGCCTGGACGATGTCCGCGTTGGCCTGGAGTTTGACCCGCTCCAAGGCCATGTTCGTCTGGTCCACGTTGCTCTTCAACTCGGCGAGCTTGCGCTGCGACGTGTATGTCCGCAGCAGCTCCAGCGTCGCGACGGCCAGCTCGTGATTGAGTTGGGCCCGGTTGTACGTCAGCCGGTCCGCCTCGAGCTCGGTCTGCGAGATGTACTTCTCCTCATAGAGGCGTTCCGACCATTTCAGTTTCTCCGCCGCCCGCTCGAGCTCCTCGCGGGCCAGGGTGATCTTGGATTCCGCCTCCTTGACCTCCTGGGGATAGAGCCCCTCCTCGTACTGCTTCACGTCCTCTTGCGCGAACTGATAGTCCAGCTCTGCCCGCGAGATGTTGCTGGCCGCCTGGTTGCGGGTCACGGCCAGGTTCTCGCGCGCCCGCACAAAGGCCGCGTCGGCGTTGTGGACCGCGATTTCCTGCTGGAGCAGCTCGTCCTGGAGCTTGCTGGCATCCAGCTCGACCAGCAGGTCCCCCTTGTTCACCTGCGTCCCTTCCGGAATCAGGAAGATGATCGTCGCCTGCCCCTCCACCTCGCACTTGAGGCTGACCTGCTCCATCGACTTGATCGTCCCCGGCTGCACCACGCTGATCGTGAGTGGGCCGCGCTGCACGCGGAACGTCGCCGGCGCGTCCTTCGCCAGCGCTTCGCTCACCGTGCGCGTGAACGCCCAGCCGCCCACGCCGCCCACCACGACCACGGCCCCGACCACCCACGGCCACTTGCGGCGCAGCTTCTGCATCGGCGTCTCAGGGCTTTTCATGGTCCTCGCTCCCGTTCGCAGGAACGTACTCCTCCCACAGGCCCCGGTGATCCACCGCCAGCACGTCCAGGTCCCGCTGCAGCGCCAACTCGTTGACGCGATAGCTGATCATGGCGGCCGTCAACGCATTCTGGGCGTTCACCAGCGCGTCTTGGGCTTCCAGCAGGTCCCGAATCTCCGCCCGGCCGGCCTCCAGAAACAGGCTCGTGCTCGCCACCCGCCGCTCCGCCACCCGCACCGCCTCGGCCTGAATGAGCACACTCTCCCGCGCTTCCAACAGCCGGCTCAGCCCGTTCCGCACGTCCAGCTTGATCTGGTCCTCCACGGCCTGGACCTCCCGCACGGCCGCTTCGAACTGGATCAGGCTCCCGCGATACCGGGCACGCTCCGCCGTCCGCTCCAACGGCAGGTCCACCGTCAGCAGCGCCGAGTACACGCCCTCGTCCGGCCGCAGGATCGAATCGTCCAGTCCAACGTTCGCCAGTGTCCGCCGCGCACCGGCCGACCCGCGCCCCAACAGCGTCACGTCGGCCCGCAACTGGTCCGCCGCCACCGCCACGGCCCGCTGCGTGTCGTAGACCTTTCCAATCGCTACCCGCAAGTCCAGCCGCTGCCCCAACGCCAGCGCCAGCGCCGTGGTCAAGTCCATCTCGTAGCGGCCCGGCCGGCCGCGCCCCGGCGGCGTCAGTTCGACCGGCGCATCCGCCGTCGCCGCCTGCGGGCCCGCGCCCGCCTCCGTCACGCCCGCGCCGGTAATCAGGTCGTCCAGGGCCGCCCTGATCGTAGCCAACTCGTTACGATCCAGCTCGACCTTCGCGTCCGGCGGCAGCCCCAGTGTCAGCTTGAATCCGTCAAGCTGCCGCTGATAAGACTCGGTCGCCGACACCCACTGATTCCGGGCCCGCAACTCGTCCTGCCGCGACTGATCGACCTGGATCTCCGGCAAGCGTCCCGCGTCGGCCAAACGCCGCGCCCGCCGCGTCGAGGCGATCAGGCGACGGTAGTTGTCTGCGGCGTTGTGGACCGCATCGAGTTGCCGGAGCACGGCCAGATACTCGCTGGCCACGCTGACGGCGAACTGCCGCTTGAAGCGCTCGAACTCGTACAGCGCATAGACCACGTTCCGTTCAGCCTGCGTCAGCGGCTCGGTGACGACGAACTCGCCCGAGCCCCGCAACAGCGGCATGCTGATGGTGACGTCCGCGAAGACCCCCCGCGAAAACAGCCGGTCTTGGGTGAGTAGCGACACCAGGTCCAATCCAAGTTGCCCCGTGAACGTCAGGCCGCTCCGAAACCGCTGCGACAGCTCGAGGACGCTGCCGTACTCCAGCCCACCCACCGTCTGGCGGTCGGTGTGCCCCTTGTCATCCAGCGCGACCTCACGCTCCAATTCAGCCTGATATAGGCCGTCCACCACGCCCTTCCATGTCCGCCGAAACGCGTCGCGCTCCAGATCAAGCTGGAGCGCCGTTTGAAACACCTGCTCCTTGCGCGCCTGATACTCGCGGCTCTCGTGGGCCGCGATTTGCAGCGCGTCCGTCAGCGACACCCGCAGGCCCGCGCCCGTCTCAAACGAGCGTGCCAGACCATCGTCCGCCGGCGGCTGCTTCAGGTAGTCGGCGTCGGGCCACTGCCGGATAGGCTCCACGTCTCGCGAATGCCGGCTCGCCGCCGCCGCGCTCGGAAGCTGCTGATCGAGCAACAGGCGTCGACGCAGCGTCTCGGCCGGCGGGGCGATGCGGAACGGCTCGGTCCGCCCGAGCGCGGCCGCTTGCTTCTCGGCAATGATGTCGTAGGCCGTTCGGTCAGCCTGGCGGCGGTGAAACTCCGCCGTGCAGCCCGCGATCAGGAGCACCAGCCCGGCGACGAACGCCACCGCGGTGAACCGCCCACCGCCGCGCCCGACGCCCAGTCTGCGCCCCGACCGACAGCGCGGGCGTGCCCACGGGAGGCGGGTGACGTCCGCCCTCGGTACCAACCCACGGGTCGATCGCATCAGCTTCCCGCAAGCTGCTCGCCGAGCTTCTCGATGAACGAGTTGAGCGCCGCTTGGAGGGCCGCGCGGGTCGTCTCGGTGAGGACCTCATTCCGGTCGATCGGGCAGCCGCCCATCCACACCAGCAACGCCCCGACGATCAGCCACGCCAACGGTCGTCCGCTACGCGGACTCGCTGTTCGGTATTCCTTGCTCACGCTCGCACTCCGCCAGGGCTGCCTGTGATTCTCGAAACGCGCCGCCGCCGCGGGCCGGCGCGGCCCCCCGACCCGCACCCGCTTCATCCCGGTGCGGGGCCTGGGGCGCGTATTGTGCCCGTGGGTAGTGGGCCTTTCAACCCACGCCACTTGTCGCCATGACGCCCCGCGTGCATCGCGGCCCCATCACGGGCTGGTCAGCAGCGACACGAACGGGTTGATGTCCCCAAAGTCAAACCTGCCGTCAGCGTTGATGTCCCGGTTGTCAAATGGACAATTCGGGAACGCGGCCTGATAGGCGGTCGGGTTCGTCAACGCCAGCACAAAGGGATTGATATCGCCGAAGTCCACATGCCCGTCGCAGTTCAGGTCGCCGCGCCGAATCGTCCAATACCTCATCACGCGCGGCACCTGCCCCGGATAGCTGTACTCCCACACCACCACCTTGGCCTGCGTCACCTCGAACACGTGCCCACTGGTGCCCTCGACCGAAATGGTGTCGCCGTTCGGCAGGCGGTACGCGCCGGACAGGTGCTCGGAATACAGCCAGCCGGGCGCGCTGAAACTCCAGATCGGCGCCGCGGGCCCGAACGGCTGACCCGGCAGGATGTCGTAGGTGCCGTTGGCGTTGAGCGGCGGAACGATCTCGTCGATGCTCGAGTAATCGTTCGCGGACCCCGACCGATCCCCGTTGTTGAAAGCCAGCAGGTTCCCGGCCCCCGGCAGCCCCGGATCGATCCAGTTCACGCCATGCACCACGAAGAAGTGCTGGGTGCTCGTGGTCCCGCGCCCGTACACCTGGGGGTTGCCCCAGCGATACAGGAAATCGCCGCCCATGCCGCTGCGCCCGCCGGTGTGGCCTGCGGCCTCGGCCGTCGTCGTGCTGTGGTCGATGATGTAGATTTCGCTCATGTAGTGTGAGCTGAAGACGATTTGATCGAGCTCCGGGTTGTAGTCCACGGCGTTAACGTGCATCCAGTCGCCGCCCAACACCGATCCGTAGTTGATATTCAACAACTCGGGGTGGTCGGCCACCACACCGTAGTTTGGCTTACCGGGATCAACACTCTGAACCAGGTGGTCCCAGGCGTGCCACTCCCACACGATGTTGCCGCCCGTCGCCCCCACCGGCTGAATCTCGACGATCTTGTCCGGCCACATGTCGCCGGGGATGCTCTGGCGGCCCGCCGCAATGGCCTGGGCCTGCGTCTTGCGCTCCCAGGCAATCAGCAGGACATTCCCGTTGGGCATGGGAATGGCATCGTGGTGCTGCTGATAGCTGGTGGTCGCGTAGGTGTAGTTCCACGTTACCTGGTTGCTCGCGCTGATGATCTGGATACGGCCGCCGGCCCCGCCGCCGTTGAAACTCCCGCCGCTGATCGTACACGGTCGCAGCAGGGACTCGTCCGGGAGCATGTACGCCGCCAGCGCCACCGGTCGCGCTCCTGTCCAGGTCTTGACGGGATTCCCCTGCATGTCGATCAGAAAGCTGCTCGTCGAACTGCCGGGCGAAATCAGTGTCCGGCCCTCATACGGACCCTGCGCGTTGCTGACACCGTGGAGCGTCAGCAACACGAGGATGACCATGATCTGTGTGCGCATACTCAACTCCTCCTGCAAGTCGTCTAGTCTTTCCGCGACCGTTCCCGGCATGTACCAACGCCGCTCTTCTGCCTCCGCGGCGGTCCGCTCACGGCGCTCCAAACGCCGCCTGGAGCCCGGCAAAGTCCGCCAAATCAACATCCCCGTCGCAATCCCCGTCGAACACCTCGTACCCGGTGGCCACCCCGCCCGCCGGCCCCTTCAGCCCCGCGGCGAATTGCCCGTAGTCCGCCCAGTCCACATCGCCGTCGGGCTCAGAATCGTACGGCGCGTACGGGTCCGCATTCGCCGTGCCCGGCGTCGCCGTACGGAAGAACCGGCGGCACGCGCCCGCATCCGGAAACCGCCCCATCGAGATGTCCGTCGTCTGGTAGCCGAACACCACCGTGTCCAGGGCGGCATTTCCATGCGCGTCGCGGTCGTACAGGCCGAGCGCCTCGCCGCTCTTGCTGAGCTTGAAATTCGTGTGCGTTGGCCCTTCGTTCTCCTCCTCGTCCGCCCAGAACAGCCGGTGGCCGCCCGCCTCGATGACGACGCCGGCCGGAATCCGCCACTTGGTCGGGTTGCTCAGGCTGTCCGTCAAGTACATCCCCCCCAGATCAACGGCGGCCGCCCCCGCGTTGTACAGCTCGAACCAATCGTCGTAGTCGCCGCCCTCGTCCCGGATGGTTGTGTCGTTGTCGGCCATGAACTCGTTTATGTAGAGCGACGGCGGAGCATATCCGACCACGTAGGAATACGTCCCCGTCGGCGCATTCTTGGGATCGGTGGCCTTGGCCCCCAGATCATCGGTCGCCGTGACGTAGTAGTGTACGACCGTGTTCTCCGGCTGCGGCGGCACAGCACCGCCGTAGACGTCATCGCCGGCCGCTCCGTCATGGTGCAACCCATCGTCGTACATGGTCACGTCCAGCCAGCCGCCGCCGGCGTCGTACGTCAGCTTTACCGCCGCGACCCCCACATCGTCCGTAGCCCGGCAGGTCACCCATACGGTGTCCTGGGACCCCGGAGCCGCCGGCGTATGCATCGTCTGCGCAATCACCGGCGGGGCGTTGTGCGGCTGGTTGGCCGCCCCCGGGGTGGGAACACCCATGAAGTTCCACGGGCCCGTGCCGTCAGGATAGCGCCCGTACGACACGTCGGTGTACTGCGGCCCGAAGTCCAGCGAGTCCAGCCGCGTGCTGCCGTTGCGGGCCACCAGGCCGATTTCCTCGCCCCCGGCACTCAGCTTGAAGTTGGCATGGGTCGGGCCCTGCTCCGGCTCTTCGTCCGCCCAGAAGAGCAGGTATTGCCCGGGCGCAATCGACACGCCCGCAGGAATCGGCCACTTGGTCAGATTCGCCAGATTGTCGGTCAGGTACATGCCGCCCAGGTCGACCGCCTCCGGACCGGCGTTGTAGATCTCAATCCAGTCTTCGTAAGCCCCCGGTTCCTCCGGGTCCTCAATCGTCGAGTCGTTGTCCGCCATGAACTCATTGATGTAGATTTCCAGCGGCGCGTCGGGCTGATTGGCCGCGCCGGGAGTGGGGCTGTGCATTTCCGACCACGGCCCTTCCCCGTCAGGGTGACGGCCGAATGAAACGTCCGCGCCGAGTGCCGGATAGAAGACCGAATCGAGCAGCGTGTGAACGGAACCGCTCACCGCAAATAGGTACAGCATCCCGCCGGCGGGATTCAGCATGAACGTCGCGTGGTTCGCGCCCTGCGCCGGCTGGCCGTCCAGCCACAGGATGCGGAATTGCCCATCGTCCAAAACCCCCGCCGGCAATGCCCACTTGGTCGGCTGACCGTTGTCATCGGTCACGTACAGCCCGGACAGGTCCACCGCGCCGGGCCCCAGGTTGTGGATTTCCAGCCACGGGTCGTACTCATTGGCCTCGTCGGGCAACGTGGTCACGTTCACCGACATCAGTTCGTTAAGCTGGATGTCGCGGGGTTCGGCGAAGTCGTTCAACCGCTGGTTGAGCCAGTTCGCCCGCACGTTGACGAAGTGTCGCAGACCGTAGATGACGCTCGGGCCCGACCCGATGTTCGTCGTCAGGTTCGTCTCGAACTGGGCACTCGTATACTGCTTGTTCGGGTCGGCGTACACGTCCGCGCGGATCAGGTTCGCCAACTGGACGATCCGGGCGTACACGGTCGCCGTGTCGAACCCCTCCCGCAGCATCCGTGCCAGAAAACGCAGGTAGGCCCGCTGGTAGGCGTCCACGGCCCACAGGTTCTCCATCAGCGGCCGCCGCTGTACCTGCCCCTGGTAGGGCGCGGGCAGCCAGAACGGGTCCATTTCCAGCGGATCGTCCCACGGGTCCATGAACATCAGGAACCGCCCGAACGACTCGTTCGTGTCCCAGTGGATGTGAGTGATCCGGCCCGTGTCGTCGCGGTCGTACAGGAAGTAGTTGTGCGCGGCCCCGTTGTAGGAATCGATGTTGACAAAGAGGTTGTTGAGCGCTAACCCGCGCAGCGCGCCGGGCACATCGAAGATCGGTTCCAGCACGGCCGGGAACTGGGCCGGAGGCGTGTTGTTCAGCACGTCGATGAACGCGATCAACTGCGAGTAGTCGTTCGTCGCCTCGTTCGTCTGCAATTGGTAGAACTTGTGGTACGGCTCCGGGTCGGGCCCCAGCCAGGTCAGGTCCGAACCGAAATCATTGGTCGGGTGCCCCGGCTCGTTCGTCTCCGCCTTGAACAGGTTGCCCGCCTCCGCCTCCCCGAACCGGCTCCGCGCGAAGGTCGAGTCGACCTGCTCCACGGCGGTATATAGGCCCCAATACTGGTCGTTCACGTACAGCCGCGCGGGGACCGCGCGAATGGTCGGTCCGTACTTGCCGGCAAAGTCCAGAAACAGCTTCTCCCGCAACATGGTGGGATCGTTGTAGCTGTTGTTAAGATTGAGCTTCTTGAGCCCGACGAACGTTGCCTGGTAGTACTTGTTGAAATTGAGCTTGAACGACTTCTTGACCGTTGGGATGTTGAAAGAGGAGCTGCCCTTGAAACGCACGCCCACCGGGTCCAGCACGATGCTACCGTACTCGAACCGCGCGGGGAAGTACGGGTCGTTCGGGTCGTTGGCGTGGCTCTCGTACAGCACTTCGTACCAGTTGGGATCGGTGAAATACAACCGAACCTCGTGGACCACCCGGTCGTCAAAAAAGACGTCTGCCTCGTCCGCGTAGGCACTCGCAATCGCGGTGACGGTCAGCAGCACAGCCGCGGCGATGCCGCGCCCGCGTCGTGTCATGATTGGCTCCTCTGCTCGCCGGCTACCGACCGGCGGCGCCGTCCTCGTCACGGCGTCGGACAGGGAATCGGCTGACCGCCGCCCGAAGCAAGCAACGCCACGAACGGGTTGATATCGCCGAAGCCGTTCGGTCCACCGTATTGTCCATCGCCGTTCACGTCGGCGTTCCGTTCCGGGCAGTCCGGGTAGGTGAGCTTCCACGCCGACCAGTTGGACAAGGCTAGGACAAAGTCGTTGATGTCGCCGAAATCCGCCTGCCCGTCGCAATTCAAGTCGCCGTGACAGACCATGAACGCCGGGTAGTGATACCCCATGTCGACGACGCCGGCGTCCTGCACGCCGTCGGTGCGCGTCGTTCCGTCGATCATCGCCCCGGCCGGGTCGCCCGCGTCGACGCACGGGCTGTTCTCCCCCTGCCCCGCGGCCACTTGCGCCAGGTAATAGCCGCCGACGAACTTGGGATCGAGGTCGAGATTGCCACTGCCTGTCCACCCGCCGGCCACGTCGCAATACGTCACCACCGGACTGCCGGACTGGACGCTCAACTCGTTCGGGGCATTGCCCCACAGGACGGAGCTGGTGATGGCGGGACTACTGGTGCTGTAGCACCGCACGGCCCCGCCCAGGGTCGCCTGGTTCCCGGCCAGGGTGCAGTTCACCAGCACCGGGTTGCTGCGATGGCAGTAGAGCGCCCCCCCCGTCCCCGTCGTAGCAACGTTGCCCGTGACGAGGCAGTTCGTGATCGTGGCGTTGCTGTAGACGCAGCACAGGCCGCCGCCGTGGTTGCCGGCCACGTTCCCTGTGATCGCGCAGCCGCTGATCCGTGGATTACCCCAGCAGTAGATGCCGGCGCCGTAGTCGGCTTCGTTGTCGGTGACAACGCAGTCACTAATGACAGGGTCAGCCTCATAGACGTAGATGCCGCCGCCGCTGGCCGCGGTATTCTCGCTGAAAGTACACGACTTGATCGTCGGACTGGCGCTGATGGCGCAGATTCCCCCGCCGGTGCCGCCCGTCCCGTAATCCTCGGCGACATTGCCGACCATGATGCAGTTCACGATCGTCGGGTTGCTGCCGTATTCGCAATGCACGCCCCCGCCCACGTCCATGTAGCCGTTGCGGATCGTGAAGCCCTCCACGACCGCCTCCGGCGGCTCTTCGCCGCCGAAGTAGAACCCCCGATGGTTCTGCGTGTAGCTGCCCTCGCAGTCGATGATGCAGTGCAGCGGGCCGTTGGCCGAGCGCACCGTGATGGCCCGCCCGCCGAAGTTGAGGTCCCGGTTGCCCGGCCCCGTCAGGACGCCGTCACAGACAACCACCTCGTCTCCGTTCACGGTGACGTCGATGGCCTCCTGGATGGTCAGGAACTGGCCCCCGCCACTGGGGCACACGTAGTACGTGGCGGCGCTCGCCGGCGCCACCAGACCCGCGACCGCCAACCCACACAAGAAAGCTGCTGCCCGAGTTCCCAGCACGTTACGCATGGTACTCTCCTTCGACCGCCGACGAAAAGAAACCACCGGCGCACGACCTTCGCCCCGGTGCCTACTCCGGGCCCTGCTTGCGAAGGTCGCGCGCCGGCCTGGTCATCCCTCTCTTGTCTACCTGCGCTGACGTGCGATGGTCATCCCGCAGAGCGCCAGAAGCACCAACGCACTCGGCTCCGGGACAATCCCGGGGCTCGCCACGTCGCCGCCCGCGGACGCCCACGAACCGTACTCATCGCCCACCGTGGCCAGCACCCATGCGGTCTGCGCCACCGTGTAGCCGTAGTCCGCGGCCGGGATGTTGCAGCTCTTGTTCTGCGTTCGCGGGGTGCCGGGGTAGTTCTGGTCGCCGAAGCTCAACTGGTCGACCAGGGTGTTCCCCGCGTCATAGAGATTGATCTGGTCGTTACGGCCTAGATTAGCTGGATTGTCGCCGATGATGGCCACGCTGGCCAAACCCCACGCCGTCGCAAAGGCCGACGCCGCAACCTCCGTGAGGATGACGGACTGCCCGGGCGCGACGATGCCGTAGGCGCTCAGGTCCACGGTCCCCGGAATCTGGCTGTCGTCATCGAAGCTCCAGCCCGCCATGTCCACCGCCGCGGGTCCCGTGTTGGTGAACTCGATGAACTCGCCGTTCGCCCCCGAGTACATCCACTCGGAGATCACCATGTCCGCCGCCGCGAACGGGGCTATGGACAGAACCAAACCGATCAGAGTCAGGTGCCGCATGGTCTTGCTCCTTTCTCGGTGCTGCCTGAGATCAGGGCGCGACCAACGGCGCTCCCCGTACATCCGGCCATAGTGCGGGAGTTACCACCCGCAGGCCGCAAGCTCAGCGCACTCCTAACAAACTTTTAGGCTAACAGATATGAAGAGACCATGAATTAATTATCCGCGCGACCGGCTCTCCAGCGCGCGGCCGGCGCGTTGGCGCGTGCTCGTAACGACCGTGCGCAAAGCCATTTGCGCATTCATGCGTCCGAGAAGCCGGCCCACGCCGATGGCCCCTGACCCGCCGATACCGTATCCGCAACGTCCTATAACCAACGAAAAACTCCCGCCCACCATTGCCGGCCGCCGCAACATCCGGCGACCGCCGCCGACTGAGATCGTCGCCGTGAGCGCACACGATCGCCCCGGCCCGCCAACGGCCTATCGCGGCTGTGAGATTCTCGCCGAAATGGCTCCAACGAGTGCCCGCCCCGCCGGTCACAGCAGCCAGTCTATGGCTGTAAGCTACTACATTTAAAACGTTTACGCGCGCAACGCGTCGATCTCAGATTGGAAAGCAGCCACCGGATAAGCGGCTTTACGCGGCGGCGCGGCCGCACGGTGATCTCGATTTCGTCTGCGACCAGGCGGGCTTTTTCGTAAATGAAGCTCTTGACGGGGTGGACGCGATGGAGGACGGTCTTCAGACGCATCGTTCGGGTGCTCCGATAGCCGCGTTGGCGTCTTCGCAAACACGAACCTGCCGGAACTCCGAACGATGCGTCGTTTACGCGAACGCCCGCGGCCGGCGCCCGGCCACACTCGGCCGGGCCGCGTCCACCCCGTGCCGCCGGTCGCCGGCGCGCTGACGCCCGGCCTCCTACCTGCGAGGGGAAAGGAGCCCAAGGAAGGGGTTTGGGGGAACCTGCGGGGCTGGTTCCCCCAAGATCAACCCACAAATTCGGCGGAAGAGCCCGATTTCCTGGCGGTCGTCGATTCCAAGCGCTCGCTCCATTCCGCCGAAGACCGCCTGGTCCAGAGCCGAACCGCCCTGACCCTGCACACGATCCGGCTCTTCAAGGCCTTGGGCGGCGGGCGGGATGGCTGGGCAGGCCCCCGCTAGAGCCGCCATCCGAACCCGCTACGCGAGTGGCGGGCCGCTTGACTGCGCCGTCATAGCGCGTGGCATGCCGAGGTGGGCACGCAATAGGCGTAGCGCTGGGCAAAGTTGTCGGAAGTCGTGGGCCCACGGTCCCTTCGGACCCACAGGTGCTATTCTTCCTCCTGTGCGGTTCCGGCACTTGAGCCGGGAAGGAGAAATCATCATGCTTCATCCCAAGCGCATTGTTCCGTGGTGGCTGCTGGTCCTGTTGGCGCTCGGGGCCCAGACCGCGACGAGCTCGGCCCAGAGCCTTATCCCCCGCAGTGTCCTGTTCGGCAACCCCGACAAGGCCAGCCCCAAACTCAGCCCGGACGGCACCAAGCTGACGTACCTCGCGGCCAAGGACGGCGTGCTCAACGTGTGGCTCGCCCCGGCCGACAACGTCGCCGCCGCCCGGCCCATCACGGACGACAAGAAACGCGGCATCCGCAACTACGGCTGGGGTTACGACCCGCGCTACCTGGCCTACATTCAGGACAAGAACGGCGACGAGAACTGGCACATCTACGTCGTCAACGTGGCCACGAACGAGGTCCGCGACATCACGCCGATCGACGGCGTGCAGGCCCGCTTTCAGCACGTCAGCCCCAAGTTCCCGAGGGAAGCCCTGATCGCCATCAATGACCGCGACCCCCGCCTGCACGACATCTACCGCGTGAACCTCGAGACCGGCGAACGCCGGCTCCTCCTGCAAAACGAGGGCTTCGCCGACTTCGTCACCGACGACGACTTCAACGTCCGCTTCGCCATGCGCACGCTGCCTGGCGGCGGCCAGGAAGTCTCGGAGCGCGCAGCCGACGGCGGGTGGAGACCATTTGCCACGGTCGGCCCGGAAGACAGCCTGACGACCAGGCCGGCCGGCTTCGACGCCACCGGCAAAGTCCTGTACATGATCGACAGCCGGAATCGCAACACCGCCGCCCTGTTGGCCATCAACCTCGAGACCGGCGGCCTGTCGGTCGTCGCCGAGAGCCCGCGTTCGGACGTCAGTGATGTGATGGCCCATCCCGTCACCAAGAAGATCGAGGCCGTCGCCTTCACTTATGAGCGCAAGCAGTGGCGCGTCCTCGATCGGGCCATTGAAGCCGACCTGGTCTATCTGCGCACGGTGGCCGATGGCGACGTCGAAGTCGTCAGCCGCACGCTCGACGACCAGCAGTGGATCGTGGCGTACCTGATGGACGCGGGCCCCGTCCGCTACTACCGCTACGATCGGCCGGCGCGGAAGGCCGCGTTCCTTTTCTCCCACCGCAAGGCCCTCGATGAATTGCCGCTGGCCAAAATGCACCCCGTCGTCATCAAGTCCCGTGACGGACTGGACCTCGTCAGCTACCTCACGCTGCCCCTGGGCACCGACCCCGACGGCGACGCCCGGCCCGGCAAGCCGCTGCCGTTGGTGCTCACCGTCCACGGCGGCCCGTGGTACCGCGACAGTTGGGGATTTCACCCGTGGCACCAGTGGCTATCCAACCGCGGTTACGCCGTCCTCAGCGTCAACTTCCGCGGGTCCACCGGCTTCGGCAAGAGCTTCATCAATGCGGCCGACGGCGAGTGGGCCGGCAAGATGCATGAAGACCTGATCGATGCCGTCCAGTGGGCCGTCAAGGAACGCATCGCCGACCCCAAACGCATCGCGATCCTGGGCGGTAGCTACGGCGGCTTCGCCACGCTGGTCGGTCTGACGTTCACGCCGGACGTGTTCGCCTGCGGCGTCGATCTGGTGGGGCCGTCCAACCTGGTTTCGTTCATGGAGGCCGCCCCGCCGTACTGGCAGCCGATCATCGACATGTTCGCGCGGCGGATCGGCGACCATCGGACGGAGGAAGGGCGGGCGTTTCTGAAGTCGCGTTCGCCGCTGACGTACGTCGATCGCATCCAGCGGCCGCTGCTCATCGCGCAAGGGGCGAATGACCCGCGCGTCAAGCAGGCAGAGTCGGACCAGATCGTGGCCGCGATGCAGGCGAAGAACATTCCCGTGACGTACCTGCTGTTTCCCGATGAGGGGCACGGGTTCGCCCGACCGGAAAACAGCATGGCCTTTCACGCCGCCGCCGAAGCCTTCCTCGCGGCCCACCTCGGTGGGCGCTACGAACCGGTCGGTGGCGATTTCAAAGGGTCGAGCATCGAAGTGCGCACCGGCGCGGCAGAAGTGCCGGGCCTCGCCGAAGCCCTGCCAAAGCCCTGAGCGCTGCTTCGAGCGTGGCGCCGACCGGACGTGGCGCCCCATGGATCCGAGCCGCGGCCGTGAGGATGCGCTTCCGGGCCGCAACCGTGAGGGAGCGGGAGAAATCGGCGGTGTGCCACTGCTCTTGAACAGTGGTCCGCCACCCACGGCCGGTACAGAGCCCGGCCGCAGGCCGCCGGAGATTCTCGTCGCGCCGGGAAGAACACGACCGCCGGTCGTACAGGACCCTCCCCCCAGGTGTCATCCGGGGAGAGGGCCACGACGGTTGCGAGGGCGGGGGACGCCGGCTACGGGTTCGTCAGCAGGTTGACGAACGGGTTGATGTCGCCGAAGTCCACGCGCCCGTCGTTGTTAATGTCGCCGAGCATGATGTTGCAGTTGGGGAACTGGGCGACGTACGCCGCGGGGTTCGTCAGCGCCAGCACAAACGGGTTGATGTCGCCGAAATCGACGTTCCCGTCGCAATTCATGTCACCCGGCCGGTACGGCTGGGGCTGCACACCCCAAATCTCGATGTCGTCGATGTTCCAGCCGCAATAGGTCCAGCCGCTGTCGGTCGTGCCCATCGTCCAGCGCAGATACACCGTCGGCTGGTTGTCGGCCAACGCCGAAATGTCGAACTCCTGCGCGACCCAGGCGACATCGGCCGTCTCGCTGTCCGGGTTCGCCCACACGTTGGTCCACGTCGTGCCGTTCGTGCTGAGGCGGACGTAGGCGTGGTCGTAGCTGGAGCGTTCAACGCCCAGCCACCGCCAGAACCGCAGGCTCGTCTGCGTAACGTTGGAACAGTCGATCGCGGCCGTGGTCAGGTGGTACTCGGGCATGTTGTTGGTGTAGTCGCCGTTAAGGTTGTACCCGTACACGCTCTGCCCGGTGTAGCCGCTGGTCGGGTCGGGCCCGCCGTAGGCCCCGCCGGCACCGGTCGGCTTGCCATAGGCCCAGGCCCCGCCAGAGATCGTCCAGCCGGGATCGGTGCTGAGGTCCCACCCATAAACCTTCTTGGGTCCGCCGACCTTGAGCGTCACTTTCCGCGTGGTGTCGCCCTCGTGCGAGGTCAGGTTCGTAAACTGGATCGTGTCGGTGTAGAGGCCCAGCGGCAGCGTGTTGGCCTGCGCATTAATCGACACCGTGACGACCGCCGAGCCACCCGGGTTCAGATAACCCGTCGCGTTAGTCAGCGAGACCCACGGCTGCGTCTTGGTGACCTCGTAATTGATGCCCACCGACTTGTGGTTCTCGATCGTGTAGTCCTTGCTGACCGGATCAAACGGCCCGCCCGGGTCACCCTGCGATACCAAGTCACCGCCCGGGTTGACGGTCATCCCCGGCGGACACACGCACACGCCCTTGGGGCTCGCCAGGACGGCCTGGAGGGCCGGCAGGTTCAAGCCGGTGCCGCTGTTCTGGCCGCCGCTGGACGTGCAGCCGCCGTGCGTGTGGATACCGATGGCCTTGTTCTCTTCCTCCCAGATTACCGGAGAGCCCGAGTTGCCGCCCGTTGTGTCCGTGCGGTACTGCACGGTCGTGCCGGTGAACGTCGCGTACGGCCCCACGTGGGTCTTCTGGACCTGGTTCCACGTGGGGGACACCGGCGAGCTGACCGTGCCGTAACCGGTGATGCGGATGTTCTGGCCCTGGACCGGCGGCGGCAACGTCAGGATGTACCACTCACCCTGGGCCTGGACCGGCGTCTTGCCAGTGACCGAGTTGGGGAAGCACCCGAAGTATGCGTAGTCGTTGCCGACACCCTGCCCGCCATTGCTCTGCATCGAGGCCGGGTCGATGGCGTACTGGTCCTCGGGCCCGGGGTGGTTCAGGCTGCCACTGGGGCTGGACAGCGGGACGTTGAACTCGACGATGTTGTTGCCGGAACTGCAATGCCCCGCGGTCAGGAAGCAATGGGTGCAGTCGTCGATCATCCAGGCGGTGCAGCCGCCCGGCTGGAGCCGGCCGGCCCGCTTGTCGTACGACAGCACGCGGTCGTCGGTGGGGCCGCAGATGGAGTCTTCGCCGGCCGACTCGCCCGTGACGACCTGGCTGATGGAAAGCTGATTGGGGCCGGTGCCGGGAAATGCGACCAGCTCCACCAGCACGCTATTACCGTTGAAATATGCCGACTGGTACTGCCACTGCCGGACGTGCTCGTGATTGAGATACTGAAACGCCCCGTCCAGCATGGACGTGATCACCAGGTACGACTCCTGCCCGGAGCCGACCTCGCCGGCGAGCTTGGCCGTGTCGAAGCGAAGCTGGACCCACGTCGCATCGGGGACGGTGATCTCTTCGGAGAAGACGACCGCGGGCGTCGCCCCGTCATTCTGAACAATACCGGACTCTACTTTGACGTTGATTGTCCGCAATTGCAGCGGGGCCGTCTGCCCGAGCGCGGGCGTCACCGCCGTCGCCAGCAACCACGCCAAGCCGCTCCACACCATCACCGTGCGCATGTGTGTTCCTCTCCGAGAACCGGTTTCGTGAAGACCTGCGGGAGGCCGTCTTTCCCGACCGACGGCGCTCGGGCTCCCATGCCCGCGCCTTGCCTCCATCCACCCCAGCGTAGGGTCCGCCGACGACGAACGCAAGCCTTTTTCCCGCACAAGAATAGGGCAGGCCATCGGTTTCGGCCACCTGTGCCCGCGATGCGACCGGCAGCCCTGCGCGGGCAGGAAGGGGCCGGCGCCCCCCGGGCGGAGGGCCGCGCGGAATCTCGGGGGAACCGACGACCAGACTGGGAGGGCGAGGCTGTCTCCTGCGGCGACCCCGCCGGCCTGCCGAGCCGCGGCTCGCCGGGATCGCCCGCCCAGCGAGTGAGGCCGCGAGGGTCCGCACTTCACGGGAACTGTCACGCCGGCCGGGCGTCAGATATCTTATTGAAGCTTCGCAGCCACCGACTGGGGCCGGTGGGGTATACAGCCTGGGTGCCGCGGACAGCCCCCCGCCTCGGGCCCACAGGAGAACTGCCATGAGACCGCTCGTCCTCGTCGCCGCCAACCTGCTCGTTCTGGCCGCCTTGCCGCCCACCCGCGCCGCCGACCCCGCCGACCTCGCCGTCACCCGCGTCGCCCTCTTCTCCAGCGGCGTCGGCTACTTCGAACGCGAGGCCGAGATCGCCGGCAGCACCTCCGCCGAGCTCAAGTTCCGCACCGAGCAGATCAACGACATCATCAAGTCGATGGTGCTCCAGGACTTCGGCGGCGGGAAGATCGGCATCATCAGCTACGCCTCCCGCGACCCGATCGAAAAGACGCTGCGGAGCTTCGGCGTCGACCTGACCGGCCGGCCGACGCTCTTTCAACTGCTCGATCAACTCCGCGGCGAGCCCGTGGAGATCGCCGGCGCCCGCAACCTCAAGGGCGTCATCCTCGCGGTCGAGAAGAAGTTGATCCTGGGCCCGGAGGGTCAGACTACCGAGGAGAAGGAATTCGTTACGCTGCACACGGCCGAGGGGCTTCAGCAGCTCGCGCTGGAGCAGATTCAAAACCTCCGCCTGATGAACGAGAAGGTGGACCAGGAGCTCGCCAAGGCGCTCGTCACGCTCGCGTCGGCCCATGACGCGGACAAGAAGACCGTCACGATCCACTTCGACGGCCAGGGGGCGCGAAAGGTCCGGGCGGCGTACCTGCTCGAAGCGCCGATTTGGAAGACGAGCTATCGGCTCGTGCTGGCCGACGACAAGAAGCCGTTCCTTCAGGGCTGGGCGACGGTGGAGAACGCAACGGAGGAGGACTGGAACAACGTCTGGCTGTCGCTCGTGAGCGGCCGGCCGATCTCATTCCGGATGGACCTCTACACGCCGCTGTATGTCCCTCGGCCGCTCGAACAACTCGAACTCTATGCTTCGCTGCGCCCGCCGGAGTACGATGCGGGGTTCGGCGAAGCAGAACCCCCGACGCCGCCCGGAACTCACTCGCTCATGGCCAAGGGCCGAGCGGCTGGCATGAGTGCAGCCCGCCGTCATGTCGAAAGTCTCATGACGCCCGCCGCCGCCGCCCCGGAAGAAGCCCGCCTCGGCATCGAACTGGCCGGCCAGGGCATCGAGTCGGTCGCCACGGCGCTTCAGGCCGGCGAGCTGTTCGCCTATCACATCGACACCCAGGTTTCGATCCCCCGGCAGCACTCGGCGATGCTGCCGATCGTCAACAAAGCGATCGAGGGCGAGAAGGTCAGCGTCTTCAACGTCACCACGCACGCGAAGTACCCGCTCAACGGCCTGGAGCTCAAGAACACCAGCGGCCTCAACCTGATGCAGGGGCCGGTCACGATCTTCGATGCCGACATCTACGCCGGCGACGCCAAGCTGCCCGACCTGAAGCCCGATGAGAAGCGGCTGATCGCGTACGCGCTGGACCTGTCCACCGAGGTGCTGATCGAGCAGAAGCCGACGCCGGAGGAGCTCGTTAGCCTGCGGATCGCCCGCGGCACGCTGTGGCAGCGCCGCAAGTCCGTCGATGCCCGGCAATACCTCATCAAGAACAAGGCGGACAAGGACCGCACGGTGCTCGTGGAGCAGGCGTACGGCGAAGGCTGGACGCTGGTCGAGCCGAAAGAGCCGTACGAGCGGACGCAGGAGCTGCTGCGGTTCAAGGTCGCCGTGCCGGCCCACAAGACGGTGACGCAGAACGTGAAGCTGGAGCGCGTCATGGATCAGACCGTGGTGCTCAGCAACGTGGGTCTGGAGCAGATTCAGTTCTTCCTGCGGACGCCGGTCATCACGCCGGCGGTCAAGTCGGCCCTGGAAAAGGTGATTTCGCTGCGGAATGAGCTGGAGGAGGTCACTCGCCGGCGCATCCGGCTGGAGACGCAGCAGGAGGAGAGCATCGCCGAGCAGGCCCGTGTCCGGGAAAACCTGAAGACGCTGGACAAGAGCACCGACGCGTACCAGCGGCAACTGAAGCGGTTCGACGAGGTTGATGCCCGGATCATGGAGCTGGCCAAGCAGGTCGCCGCCGCCCGCGACGAGCAGGAGCAGAAGCAGAAGGCCCTGGACGCCTACCTGCTGTCGCTGAACGTGGAGTAGGCGTGGCCCATACTCTCCTCCCTTCCAGGTCACCACGGCGACCAACTCGCTGTGGCGAGGAGGGGTTGGGGGAGGGTTTCGGCGTTTTCCCGGGAACCCCCCTCCTGTTCAGGTCGCCATGGGCGACTCGCGTGCCGAGGAGAGGTTGGGGAGGGTCGGGGTGGGAGGGGCCGAGGGGTCGAGGGATTGCGGGATCAAGGGATTGAGTAACCTGCGGCCGATACCCCCTCAATCCCTCCGTCCCTGAATCCCCAGCGGGTACCATGCCCACGTCGGCGGGACGCGGAGGCGTGACCGACGAGGACTTCGGTCGGGCAATGACCATGCCCGCGGTAAGCGCTCGGCCAAGGGCGGGTTGACGGCGTGTGGCTGACGGTGGAGGGGGCAGGGGGCGAGGATGTCAGCGGGCGGGCAAAGTGTACCAGTGCTGGGCAGGTGAAAACCGGCCACTTGAGGAGGTTGCGGTTCGCCGCCAGACCTTCGGCAACCAGAGGTTGGTTGCCGGAGGCTCGGCATGGCGAACCGGCTCAAGTTGGCCAAGGTCCACTCCATTCAGGTGTTACACGCCCGCGGCTGGTCGCAGCGGCGGATCGCTCGCGAGTTGGGCATCCACCGCGAGACCGTGGCCCGCTATGTGCAAATCGCGGAGGGCGACCCGCGTGACGGCCCTGGGGGCACCAACCCCGCAGGTCAAAACCGGCCAAACCCGCCCACCGGGTCGCACGACCAAAACCGGCCAGACCCGCCCACCGGATCCGTGGGGCCTGAGATCGCTGCCGGCGACCCCACGTCGGTGGTCAGTACCCGCTCGCCCACGTCAATCGTCTCGATCGCTTCGGCCCCGTTGGGCGTCAGCACGAGCGTGCCGGCGACGAAGCACACGCCGAGCGGCACCATGCGAAGAGCCGCGCCCACCGTACCTTCCGCTGCTATGTCACCGGCCCAGGCTCCGGTTCGCCTGCCTCGCGCACTTGGACGCGCGTGTAAGTGGCAAAATACGCCACGCCCTTGTCAGCATTCAAAACGCTCAGACGACGGGCCTCCGCCAAAGCTCCCTCTCGCGACCAGTAGACTCGTATCGGATTCAACGCCATGATGATCGCCTCTTCAAGCGCCTCCGGTGTGGTTCCCGTAGGTGGGCGCGCGGGCCATGCATCGAAATCGACGCGAACGACAGCAAAGCCAGGCTCGAACTGGTACCGTTTTCCGGTGTTCACTGGCACGTTTTCTCAGTGTGAGGTCAAGTTGCCAATATGTTCACCTGTATACGGGTGAAACACGTCGCCGCTCAAGCCAAAGTAGCACTCGTCCGCGCCGTGCAGGCCCCAGGCCTGCTTGATCCGGTGAATCCTGGTGCCGGACTGCGCTCGGCTAACCCCGCAATGTCGCTCCAAATACGCGGCAACCTCCAGGAAACCAGACTCGCCGGATCGGACGCGCATCCCGCGCGCGATCGCATTCGCCAAGTCCGAACCCGCCGGTATGCCACACGGTCCAGCGTTGTGGCTCAGTACACCAACGGTCGAGACGAAGTAGCAATGCTCCGTCTCGACTTCGAGATTATACACGCGGTGGACGCCGGCCCGGGAGTCGATCCACGTAATCGCGGCCGGGCCGGCCAGCGTCCGCAGCCGCTCGCCGGCGGCCAGGTCGGCCACCGGGACCCAGTCGCCGCGGTCCTCCGAATAGAGCCGGTGCGTGCCCGTCGGCTCCAACGGCTCAGCCAGCCCGTCGAGCCAGACCCGCCGAACGTCGCCGTTCAGGTGCGTCACCGTGGACAGGACCACGCGGCCCGGCCCTTCCTCGATCGGCGGACACGCCTCGACCGCGGTCACATACGCCGGCCCGACCAGCCCCAGTTCGGGCAACTGGACCGGGACCGCGGCACCGACTTCGGCGCCCACCAGCATCAGCCACGCAATCGGCCGCAACAGCGTCATCCGAATCCGCCCGCGCTCGGCGTCCTCCATCCGCAACTCGACCCGCCGCCATGTCGCCGGGTCGATTTCATCACAGCTGTCCGGGTCGGCCGGGTCACCCGGCCCCGCATCGCTGCGACGAGTCTGAGGAACTCAGAATCGGCTCACACGTCATCGCCCGCGCAGAATCGCGCAAGAACCGCTAGGACGCCAGTCTCGACGAGAGCGCAATTCTCGGCGTACTTGGCCGGATCACTGAACATGAGCATCACGTCTTCAATCTCGTTACCGGCGGCCACGACGTCACCCAGTTCTTGGTCGCCGATCGCGTCAAGGCACAGAAGCAATGTCTGCCCGTTGAATACGAGCTGTTCGGCAATTGGCCAGAAACGAAAACTGTGCGACAGAAGCCGTGCAGCTCCTAATGACAGAATCGCGATCACACACGTCGCTTCGTCTTTGGAAAGACCGCGAACGAGTTTCAACGCGAGCTTCTCGCCCTCGCTTCTTTCATCGCATGGCATGCTATTTCCATTTCGGGTTGACGATTAGGCCCGAAGGGTGCCGGAAGAAGTGCAGCTCGCGACCGTCAAACCCATACTGGTATATCTTCCTCCAGTCACCTGGGCGCACCTTGCGCAGCTCCTGTAGGAATTCCCGGTTGTTTATACGCACCGCTTTCTGCGTGCGGACGCGGAAACGCGGATT
Source organism: Planctomycetota bacterium (assembly GCA_040755725.1). Classification (GTDB taxonomy): domain Bacteria; phylum Planctomycetota; class Phycisphaerae; order UBA1845; family Fen-1342; genus JBFMAI01. Next base: position 60,335 of record JBFMAI010000005.1, read on the forward strand.
ATACCCTTCCCAGTCCTTGATACTCTTGTACGTTCGGCATTCATTATGAACCAGGAGTCCTGCAACTGAAACGTGATAGGTGTGGCATCGATGGACCTCGATGTTGTAGGCGCGCCCGAGCGAGTCGCGCCAATCGACGTTTGCGACCGCCATAGGTCCACGCTGCCCTGGAAGGAACTCGTCGCCTCGGAGGGACGCCGCTGGCACCCAGCTCAGCCGACTTACTGACCAGAACGGATGGCTCGGCGTGACGCCGATCGGGCGGTCCAGTCCGTCGATGTACAGCTCGATCAGCGGCGCCCGTTCCGTGACGAACGTCCCCGTCACGATCGCCGTCCCCGGCGGGCCCGGTTCGATCGCCGGACACGGCGCGATCGCCGTCACGCACGCCGGCCCGACCAGCCCCAGTTCGGGCAACTGGACCGGGACCGCGGCGCCGACTTCGGCACCCAGCAGCATCAACCACGCGATCGGCCGCAACAGCGTCATCCGAATCCGTCCGCGCTCGGCGTCCTCCATCCGCAACTCGACCCGCCGCCATGTCGCCGGGTCGATTTCATCACAGCTGTCCGGGTCGGCCGGGTCACCCGGCCCCGCCCGCGGCGGTGTTGGCAGTCGTCAGTTCCTCTCCGCATGCGCGGGGTCGCATCGAATCGCGGCTGCTAACTTTAGACCTGCAGGTCAACTCTGCAGCCGGGAATAGCCTCCCGAAGGCACCGAATGGCCTTGCCACTGACTGCCGGGCATTCTTGTATCTCGACTTCCTTCAAGGAGCCAACTAAACGCTGTAACTGGAGAATCCCGGCGTCGCTCACCGAGTCTGAGCCGACAATCGCAATCCGCTCCAACTGCAGTGACTCAGCGACTGCCGAGAGAAACGAATCATCGATGCCGGACACTCCGTCAATGGCCAGCGACGACAGCGACAGGCACCGCGCGAGGTTCAGAACGCCGGCGGCGCTAATGCCCTTGCACTGGCAAATACTTAGACTCCGCAGTGCTCGGCATGCAGCTAGAGCCATAATCCCGTCGTTGCTTATCTCCAACAGCGGTCCGAACGTCAGCACCGCAAGTTGACCACAGCGAGCCAGGTACTCGAAGGTAGCATCAGTCAACGGCGCAAAGCTCGGCAATTCCAGTTGTCTCAACCACGGCAACTGCGATAGGGATGCAATTGCCGCGTCTGTTAGATGCGGTTGGTCATCCAGAAGCACCTCTTGCAGTCGCCCGTTGCGGCATAGCTCAGCCACACCGGCATCAGTGAACGCGAAGCACCACCTGGCAGCCAGCACGCGGAGTGACGCCATCTGTCCGAGCACGGCTAGTCCCCTATCTGTGATTCGATGACACGCGTCAATGTTCAACGTCGCGAGTTGGCCGAGATGTGACAAATGGGCGATCCCAGCATCGGTGAGCCGCTCGCAGAAACTGATATCAAGGCGGGCGAGATTGGGCAGCCGACCAATGTGGACAAGCACCTCGTCGGTCACCTCGTGCTCTCCGCTGATCGAAAGCTCGCGGAGCCCTCCGAACTGCGCGAGCGAAGATGCCACATCGCATGCAAGCTTGCGCACTCTGAGCGACTCGACTCCTCCCGGAAATACGCGCAGCTCGTTTCCGCTAAGTTCCATGTTCGTCTGCACACGACCTCGCGGGCTTCACATCCAAAAGGAACCGATCTTCATTATCCCATTCTCGATCAGCCCCTTGACCGTTACTCTGAGTCCTTTCACAACGACTGTGATTGTGCGAACGCCGTTGGAAAGGCGTCTGGCCGACGCGTTCGCGGCGGCTTCGACGGCATCAAACGCCGCCGCCCGGTTGCCGCCGAATGCGCGTTCCAGTGGACTCAGGTTGTGCTTGGGATTGCCGAATATGTGGTTAAGCTTGTTGGCATCGCAGGGGTTGTGAACCCATAAGTGTCTGTCGGAGACGAAGAACGTGTGCGTGCCGCGCACCTCGAGGTTGTAGACCGTCTCGGGCGTGGCCCGCGTCTCGATGCGGTCGATCGTGGCCAGACCGTCAGTTGTGCGGACGCGCTCGCCGGCACGCAGGCTACCAGCACC
>JBFMAI010000006.1:0-48457 GCA_040755725.1 Planctomycetota bacterium
CAGACGGTCTGCGGGCCGCGCCAGTAGGCGCCCGCGATGGCCTGGCACGCCGCGCGCGTCATGTTGGGCGTGCAGGTCTCGTCGGCCTTGCAGCAGGCGCCGGGCATCTCGCCGCACAGCGGATCGAGGGTCGCACACGTGCCCGGGGTGAAGCGCCGGCCGGCCAGCGAGCAGATGAACTGATTGCTGTTCTCATCGCAGATGCCGGACCAGTCGTCACAGCACGCGCCCGGAACCATCAGGCCGAAGCAGTAGTGGATATCATTCGTCTGCGCCGCGCCGCCCGTGGGGTTGCTGTTCCAGTAGCGCCAGCACGCGCTGTTGCCCTCCTCGGCGGGGCCGAGGATGAAGTAGCAGTCGCCACTGGCCTGCTCGGACGAGGCGATCGAGACCCAGCCCTTGCCGCCGACCAGCGCCGGGTTGAAGGGGGGGCTCAGGACCACGCCGAACTGATACCGGTCCGACGTCCCGCCGCCCGTCCAGTTCAGGCTGCCGATGACGCGGGCAAACACGGGAACGACGTTGTCATACGTCGCCACGGGGTTCGTCACGTTCGGCACGCCGGCCGAGTCGGGATAGAACTTGATCTGGAACTTGTGCGGCTTCACGCACTCGCCGGTCGGCGTCACCTTCGGGTTGGCATAGGCGCCGTGGAAGGTGATGGCCGCGACCGACTGCGTGAGGTTCGGCTCACCCGGCGGCGGGAAGCTCTCGCAAATGACGCGGCCCGACCCGTAGGGCAGGTTGACGAACGTGATGTCGCTGTACTGCCACGTGCCAGCCGTCATCAGCGGGTTCTGTCCGCAGATGCTCGCCGCGGGGCACTTGCTTCCCGCGGCATCCTGGTTGTCCCCGTCCCCGTAGTACAACGGCTCAGGGAAGGCGAACAGGTGGCCATCGCCCTGATCATCCAGCGTGGCCCGCGCCGCGGGCAGCGCCTGCTGGACGGCGGCGTCACGGACGGTCCGCTCGACCTGCAAGGGCACCGCGCTCCGGTCCGCCTGGGCCCACACCACCGTGGCACCCAGGAGGACGATACACAACAGACCCACTTTCTTCATTACATGTCCTCCTTCAAACAACGCACTACGTGCGAACATGGCGCGGTCTGCAACCAGACCGCCTCACAGCGAAACCCGCGCCCGGCCGGTCCGGAACGCTCCGGACGCACTCAGCCGGCCGGGACCTACATTCCCATCTTTCGTCCATTCCCCACCCCGCGTGCGGAACGCGCACGAGATCGTGCGCGGCGCGCGCCGTCTCTCCCACCCGGGCGCAGACGTTGCGCTCACACGCGCGGCACATCGCGGCCCCCCGGCCCCCGAGGCTTCCTGACGTACCCAGCCCGCAGCAAAGCCGTCGCCCGGCGCCGTGCCGCCGACTCCAGGGAGGTGCGGACCGATGCCGGCCGAGGAGAGATCCGAACGAAGCACTGCACTACACGAGCCTCGTCTGTGTGGTGTCGGCAATCCCCGTGGGTATCCCGGGCTCTCCGTACAAACCAGCACGAGATCACGGCGCGCATTATCGGTCCTAGCGCGCCCTTCTTCCAACTCCACAGCTCTTTCTATCGAGGTGCCGCCGTCGAGTCAATAGCCGGCAGCCGAAATCCCTGGCGTGACGCTGCGGGCAGCCCGCTCGACGGAAGCTGGGCCGACCGGTACGGCTCCCGCCGAAACGCCCACGCGATCTCTTCCCCCGACCTCCCGGAGAGAAATGGGAACGCGGGCGGCTCCGGAGCGCTCCCGGTCGGCCCTGAACCGGGGTTGCGGTAATAGAGCGAGGATGCTATAAAGCCGGTTCTGCCGGGGGAGCGGCGATCGAGGTGGTTTGCGCGCAGGCGGCAGAAGGCGTGACACGCCGTATGTGCAGGCGTGACGCGGCGAGTCTGTCGGCCGATTGGTTCAAGCGTTTGTTCGCCGCCGCCGAGCGGCGACCGCGCCCCGCGAAGACGGGCGTCGGCATCGGCGGCGAACGTGGCACGGTGATGATGCCGGCGCGGAGCCGGCCAGCAGGAGACGATCATGGCGCACGAGAAGATGACGGATTCGGGCAGCGGCGAGCGGATGTTCAATCCGCCGGCGAGTTTCGCCAAGAAGGCCCACATCAAGTCGATGGACGAGTACAAGAAGATGTACGAGCGTTCCATCAAGGACCCCGAGGGCTTCTGGGGCGAAATCGCCAACGGCTTCCATTTCAAGCAGAAGTGGAACAAAGTCCGCGAGTACGAGTGGAAGGACAAGATCGCCGTCAAGTGGTTCGTCGGCGCCAAGACGAACATGTCCTACAACTGCCTCGACCGGCACCTGGAGCAGCGCGGCAACCAGGTGGCGATCCTCTGGGAAGGCAACGAGCCCGGCGAAGAGGCCAAGCTCACCTACAAGCAGCTCCACGCGGAAGTGTGCAAGTTCGCCAACGTGCTCAAGAAGTTCGGCGTGAAGAAGGGCGACCGCGTCACCATCTACATGCCGATGATCCCCGAGTTGCCCGTCGCCATGCTGGCCTGCACGCGCATCGGCGCGATCCACTCGATCGTCTTCGGCGGTTTCTCGCCCGATTCGCTGGCCGACCGCATCGTCGATTCCAAGTGTGAGGTGCTGGTCACCACGGACGGCGTCTACCGCGGCGCCAAGGCGGTCACGCTCAAGGCCAACGCCGACCAGGCCATGGACCTCGCCGCCAAGCAGGGCGTGAACATCAAGACGTGCGTCGTCTTCCGCCGGGTCGGCGACAAGGTGAGCACGACGATGAAGTCCGGCCGCGACCACTGGTGGCACGACGTGATGAAGGACGCGTCGCCCCAGTGCGAGTGCGAGTGGATGGACGCCGAAGACCCCCTGTTCATGCTCTACACCTCCGGCTCGACCGGTAAGCCCAAGGGCGTGCTGCACACGACCGCCGGCTACATGGTTTTCACGGCGTTCAGCCACAAGGTGATCTTCGACTACCACGACGGGGACATCTTCTGGTGCACGGCGGACATCGGCTGGGTGACCGGGCACAGCTACATTGTCTACGGCCCGCTGTGCAACGGGGCCACGACGGTCATGTTCGAGGGCATCCCGACGTACCCGAACCCCGGCCGGTTCTGGGACGTGGTGGACAAGCACAAGGTCAACCAGTTCTACACCGCGCCGACGGCCATCCGCGCCCTGATGCGCGAGGGCGAGCAGTGGGTCGACAAGCACGACCTGTCCAGCCTGCGGCTGCTCGGCTCGGTCGGTGAGCCCATCAACCCCGAGGCGTGGATGTGGTACCACAAGCACGTCGGCCGCGAGCGCTGCCCCATCGTCGATACCTGGTGGCAGACGGAGACCGGCGGCATCCTCATCACCCCCCTGCCGGGGGCCATCCCCACCAAGCCCGGCTCGGCCACGCTGCCGTTTTTCGGCGTCAAACCCGCCATCATCGACGAGCAGGGGCGGATCGTCGAAGGGCCGGCGTCCGGCGCCCTGTTCATTCTCGAACCGTGGCCGGGCATCATGCGGACCGTCTACGGCCAGCACGAACGCTTCAAGGAAACGTATTTCACCCGCGTCCCCGGCTACTACTTCACCGGCGACGGTTGCCGCCGCGACGAAGACGGCTATTACTGGATCACCGGCCGCATCGACGACGTGATCAACGTCTCGGGGCACCGGCTCGGCACCGCCGAGGTCGAAAGCGCCCTGGTGTCGCACCCCGCGGTGGCCGAGGCCGCCGTCGTCGGCTACCCGCACGACCTGAAGGGTCAGGGTATCTACGCCTACGTGACGCTCAAGGTCGGCCAGGAGTACACCGACGCCCTCAAGAAGGAGCTGGTCAACCACGTGCGCAAGGAGATCGGCCCCATCGCGACGCCCGACGTGATCCACTGGGCGCCCGGCCTGCCCAAGACGCGCAGCGGCAAGATCATGCGGCGGATTCTGCGCAAGATCGCCGAGGGTCAGCCCGATCAGATTGGTGATACGACGACGTTGGCCGATCCGTCGGTCGTCGAGCAGTTGCTGAAGAACCGTTGACGCAACCAACCGCGGGGCGAAGCACCGGCTTCGCCCCGGACCGGCCGCGGGGCGTCGGCGCGGTGCCCCGCGGCCGGCCGTTTTGCTCTTGGTTGATCGACTCACGAGCAGCTCGAGCCGTGCGCGCGCTGGGAATGCGCTGAGTTCAGGAGACTTCGCATGACGACGCTCACGCCGCCCCCGCTGGCCCCGCAGATTCCTCCGGCCCCACCCGCCCCCCGCGCGGCACCGCCCACCGCCATGAACCGCTGGTGGGTCGTCCTGGGCGCGATCCTGATTCAACTGTGTCTGGGGGCCATCTACGCCTGGTCGGTGTTCACGCCGTCCCTGAAGGCCGAGCCCTTCCGCTTCTCCACGGAGCGGACCCAGTGGATCTTCTCCATTGGCCTGGCCACCTTCGCCGTCGTCATGGTCCTGGCCGGCAAGTGGCAGGCCCGCTCCGGCCCCACGATCGTGGCCCGCATCGGCGGCGTCGTCCTTGGCCTGGGTTATGTTCTGGGCGGCCTCGCGAGTCGGACCCTGACCGGGGATACCGCGTTCTGGGCCCTGCTCGTCACCGTCGGTCTGATCGGCGGGGCCGGCATCGGCCTGGCCTACGTGGTCCCCATCGCCGTGGGGGTCAAGTGGTTTCCCGATCGCAAGGGCATGATCACCGGGCTGGCCGTGGCCGGTTTCGGTTTCGGCGCGCTGATCTGGATTTACCTTGGCCAGGGGCTCCCGGACTGGACCGGCATCAAGACCACCGGACTGATCAAGACGCTGGGGCTGGCAAACGTCTTCCTCGCGTACGGGATCGCCTTCTTCGTCCTCGTCCTAATCGGCTCCATTTGGATGAAGAACCCGCCGGACGGGTGGCAACCGGCGGGATGGAAGGCGGCGGCGTCCGGGCCGGCCGGGGCTGGCGGCGCCGGTGTGCAGTTCGAGTCGGGCCAGATGCTGGGCACCGCCCAGTTCTACATGCTCTGGTTCATGTTCGTCGTCGGGGCCCTCGCGGGGCTCATGGTCATCGGGATCATCAAGCTCTTCGGAATCGACGCGCTCCAAGCCCGCGCGGGCCTGTCGCTGGAACAAGCCTCGGTCACGGCCGGCACGGCGATGGCCCTGTTCTACGCCCTGGCCAACGGTCTGGGCCGCATCGTGTGGGGCATCCTCTCTGACCGCCTCGGCCGAAAGCTCTCGCTCGTCCTGATGCTCGGCATCCAGGGGGTGGTCATGCTGCTCTTCTTCTACATGGGTGGACATCGCGGCCTGCTCTTCCTGGGCGCCGCGCTGATCGGCTTCAACTTCGGTGGCAACTTCGCCCTCTTCCCCGCGGCCACCGCCGACTACTTCGGCAACCGCAACGTCGGCAAGAACTACGGGTGGATGTTCACGGCGTATGGCGTGGGCGGCATCGTGGGACCGATCATGGCCGGCAAGTTCAGTGACGCGGGCGCGGCGGCGGTCCAGGCCGCCGCCACCCAGGCGGACAAGCTGGCCGCGGCCCTCAACGCCTGGTTCCCCGCGTTCATCATCGCGGGGGTCGGCTGTCTCGTCGCCGCCGTCGTCGGCCTGGGCTTGCGGGCCCCGCGGCCGCCGCGTGCTGCGGTCGGCTAGCCAGGTATTCACGGTCGTGTGACCCGGGAGGGCGATCTCGGCGCGCCGGGACTGCCGCGCTGCGCGGGACCGGTGCCCCGGCCAGCGGCCCTCAACGCCGCGTACAAGAGGTCAACCCTGGCCCCCACCGTGTTTGCACCTGCTCCGCCTCCTCGTCGGCAATCGGCCGTTCGAACGTGTCCTCCAACGGCATCACGAACTCGACGCGGTCGAGACTGCCATAGTTCAAGTCCGCCTGAAAGTGCGTCGCCTCCGTGATGCCCACCGGACCGACGCCAGCCTGCGCCGCAGCGATCGCCTGCACCTTCTCGGCGATTACGTCTGTCGTGAGCGTTCCCACCACGGCACTCCTCCGTGGCACGGGGCCGCGCTCAAATTGGCCTCACCACGCCGGAGCGCGGCGGCCAACTTGCGCACTGTGCTGAAATCAGGTTCCGTCGTGCTGCGCTCACTCCGGTTCAGCGTCTCGGTGCGAATTCCCGCGGCGGATGCCAGGGCCGCTTGCGTCAAGCCGGCCGCCCGGCGCCGCTGGCGAATGCGCAGCGCTAACGGACCTTCCGCGTGCGCGAGGATGGCCCGTGTTCCGGGCGAGCCGCCGCACGGCGGCGGCGCGGCCCGGTCGAGCCCAGCGTGCGACAAAGTGCCGGGACGGCGTCCCCCCGCTACGCCGCCCGGCTCATTCGCTCGATGGGGCCGTATCTGCCGGCGTGGTGGCCTTCTCACGCTCCTCCGCGGCCGCGATGGCCTCGAAAAGCCGCCGGCCGAAGCTCGCGCTCACACGGCCGAGCCGGCACTGCCGCGTATCGAGCACCCAGTGTTTGCCGCGCGGCGTCTTGAGCATCACGAAGGGCAGGCAGATATCCTCGACCTGCATGGGCATCCAGTCGTGCCCCGGCCAGGCCAGCACGCGGAACATGCGGGGCGGCTTCTCGTCCGAGCCGAACATCGGCCAGAGGTGCTCGTTGACGACTTGCAACGCCGCGACGTAGTCCCCGGGGCGCAGGTCTTCCGGCGCCACGGGTCGGGCCATCCGGGCTTCGATGTCCTCCGACGCGCTGGTGATGTTATCGTTCACGGCAATCACCTCCCCGGTTTCCATGCGGCGACGGCACGCCGCACACCGCCACGCCAGGGACGCACTCACAGCTCGCCCCGATTCAACTAGATCAACCGCAAAAGGGAGAGCGCAGCCGCGACTAACCGGGCAGCCAGTGTCCGGTTGCGCGGTTTCCGCCGGCGGCATAGCGCCCGCCGCGGAACACACCAGAGATGACTCGAAGCGCGCGCACAATACACCTCCGAGAAAGGCTAGTATGCCACAACAATCCGCAATTGTCAAGTAAGAGATTTTTCGTGCGCTGGCCCGAACTCAAACCTGTCAACAGGGTCCGCCACGCAAGCGGTGGGGCGCGTGGCCCCACCCCGTTGGCTCGGACGCCGCCCCGCCGGTCACGGCCCCGTCGGCGCCCGTGGCCCCAGCCCCCGCAGATCACCGTGCCGCCGGGTGATCCCGGCCGCGTCCAGCCGCTCCACGATTGGCACCACGTACTTCCGCGACGAGTTGAGCAGCGTCCGGATCTCGGACACCGTGACTTGCTTCCCGTCGCGCAGCGCCGTCGCCAACATCCCGACCATGGCCTCCCACCGCTCCTGGTGGAGCCAGATACCGTCGGCAATCCGCACCAGCAGGCCCCGCGCGACGGCCAAGTCAATCAGCTCGCGCAGGCGACGCTCGTTCTTCGGCGTCCGACAGCGCAGCGCGGCAAACTCGGGCGGCTGATACGCCCCGGCGTGGAACTCCTGGAGCAGCTCGTCGAGCAACCGTTGGTCGGTCGGCGACAACGTGGCGCTGTGTCCCGGGGGCACCACGTGCTCATCGGCCAAGACGAATTGCTCCTGCGCGATGAACTCGTCCGCCAGCACCGGCCGGAACCGCGCGGGGCACACCCGCGGCATCCAGCCGGGCCACTCGCTGCGTGGCAGCCCGGGCATGCGTGGGTTCGCGTCCAGGTACGCCCGCAGCCGCCGATCGAGGTCCTGCCGGAGGGCGGCGAGCACGTCGCGGTGGACGAGCATGCGTTGCGAGGCGGTTTCCAACGTGCATAGGACACCTTTGTCCACCAGGCTGCGCACCGTGCGGGCCACTTCGTCGGCCTCCGCCAGACCGGCCTCCGCGGCAAGTCGCGGCTCGCTCAGCAAGGACCAGCCGGCCTCGCGGACCACATGCTCCAGCCGCTCGCGCGCGGCACCGTCCTGCAGCGTCTTCAGCACCTCGGGCCGCGGGGGACGCCGGGCGTTCCAGCGGCGGGCTGTGGGGTGGATGACGCGCCCGCCGCCCAGCGTGCGCAGCGCCGCTTCGTCTCGCAGGATGAAATGCTGCCCCCAGGTGGCGACGATGGGCTCGGCGACGCGCAGTTGCCCGAACACGTCCTGCACGACGTCGCCGGCGGGTTTGTCCGGCAGACGCAGCTCGGCCAGCACCTCGTTCGTGGCGATGTGCAGCCGCAGCCGCAGCGTTTGGCGGACCAGCTTGCCCGGCATCCGCAGCAGGGCCAACCACACGTCCATCAGCCGCGTGGGTTGCAGGTAGCCGGGGGTAGCCAGCTCGAACCCCCGGCGCACTTCCTCGTGCGACACGCCCGCCAGGTTGACGGCCAACCGCATGCGACCGCCGGCCGCCTCGCGGGCGTCGCGGTGCGTCTGCAAGTCGCGGACCCGGACCTGGCGACCCACCGGCCACAGCTCCAGTTCTTCTTCCCGCCGTACCGCGCCGTGCGCCACCGAGCCCGTCACCACGGTACCGCGGCCGGCGACCACGAACGCGCGGTCCACCGGCAGGCGGAACCAGCGGTAGGGGACACGGGCGCGGCGTGGATCGCGGGCCACTTGCACGAGCGTCGCCCGCAGCTCGTCCAGTCCGCGCCCGGTCTCCGCCGACGTGCGGATGCACGCCAGCGGCTCGATCCCGTGGGCCGCGAGCAACGTGCGGGCATCGTCCTCGACCGCGTCCCCCCACTCCTCATCAACCAGGTCCATCTTCGTCAGCACGAGCACGCAGCGGTCCAGGCCGAGCAGCCGCAGCACCTCGGCGTGCTCGCGCGTCTGCGGCATCACCGAATCGTCCGCGGCGACGACCAACACCGCGACGTCCACCCCGGTTGCCCCGGCCACCATGTTGCGGATGAACCGCTCGTGCCCGGGCACGTCCACGAACGAGATCTCGCAGCCCTCCCACTGCGCGTGGGCAAACCCGAGGTCGATCGTCATGCCGCGGGCCTGTTCCTCCGGCAGACGGTCCGGATCGGTCCCCGTCAGCGCCCAGACCAACCGGCTCTTGCCGTGGTCGATGTGCCCGGCGGTACCGACAACGAGCGTGGGGGTGTCGGTCATGCCGGCGATTGTAGGGCAAACGCGGCGCCCGGGCACGCCGCGGGACGCCGGACGTGGGCCGCCACGCGACCCCAGCCGGCGTGCGGTCCGGACCCCGACGGCCAGGGAGCAGCCGACGAGCCCCGAGCGCGAGCGAGGAGTCCGTGTAGTGTGGCCCGTCGTGGGCATCCGGCGCGCCGGACTCGGAGGACTGGCGCTACAAGGGAGCACGGGCATCTTGCCCGCAGTGGCCGCCGGGCTCCGTACCGGCCGTGTTCACGGACACGGAATCGACTGGCCGCCGCCGGAGGCCGGCAGCGCGACAAAGGGGTCGAGGTTGCCGAAGCCCTGCGAGCCGCCGCGCTGGCCGTCGCCGTTGACCTCCGCGTCTGGCTCGGGGCTGTTCGGGCGCTGCGGCTGGTACGCGGCCGGGCGGGATGGCCGGCGAGCCGGGCGGCCGTCGGCCGTCCCGCGCCAGGCTGCGGCCGGCGCTCACCGGGCCGGCAGATTCGCCCTCAACATGCGGTAGCACGCGTATTGCCTTGAGTTGGCGAAGAAGAACGGCGGCTCCTTCGCCACGCCGGCCTCTTCGCGGGTGTAAAAGACCATCTTGTAGACGTAGACGAGCTCCGGGTCGTTCTGGCCGGTGAAGGCCACCAGCACATCGAGGCTGTACTGCGTCGGCTGCTCGGTGAGCGGGGCCTTCTTGTACACCTCCCAGGTCTTGGCGGTGACGCAGGCGGCCACCGGCGTGTGCTGGTCGTCGTATTCCGGCTTCGACCAGGTGGGGTTCTTGCGCAGGTAATCGAGCGCCGCGGCAGCGAGGTCATCCGGCTTTCCCGGGCCGGTGAAGTCGGCATTGTGGCCGGGCCACTTCAGTTCCCCCAGGGTCTTCTTCCACTCCGGCTTGACCTGGTCGACCAGCGCCTGAGACTGCTCGATGTACTCGGCGTAGTCGCCGTCCGAGTTCCACAACTTGGCGAGCTTGAAGTAGCGCAGCGCGTCTTCCGCGCGGATGAGCTTCTTCTCGACCTTCTCCCGGTTGTCCGCGGGGAACTGCGTGGCCACGCGGTACGCGTCCTTGCCCCACTCCAGGGCCCATTCGGCGAACTTCTTCTCTTCCCGAGCAAGGTCGAGGTTGTACGCGACATTGGCCACTTCCCAGGCCTCGTGGCGCACGCCGAGGGGCTTCTCGAGGCCCTCGAACTTGGCCCCGACGTCCATGTGCCGCTCGCCGTAGCGGCCCTTGAAGGTGGCGACCAACGGCTCGAACGCCTTCTTCCACGCCTGCCATTCGTCGCCCAGCGCGGCGCCCTTCTTCTTGCACGCCGACTCGGACTGGAACTCGTCCTGATACTTGGCGCACAGGGCGGACAGGGCTTTCCAGTCCTCCTTGGCCTGCTTCTTGTCGATCTGGGCCTGGGCGGGCGTAATTGACAGACTCAACCCGATTCCGATCGCCGCAAGCACACTCCACCTGCCGGTGTGTCTCATCGAATACACTCCTTCTTCAAGAGTACCTGGCGGCCGGTCCGCGCACCGGTTCCGTACATAGACGCGACAGTCGGCGGCCGGACGCGCAACGGACGTCTGTGGTTTCCGGCCAATCGGCAGGACCGACCCCACGCCCCCGAGCCCCGTGACCCGCGCCGGCGGACCGCGTCGCCCCGCCTGCGGCCATGCCGCCGCCTACGCCCTCAGTGGGGGGCCAGCGTCAAGACCACGAAGGCCGCGGCCAGGGCGGCAACGCTCAGGATGAGACCCGCTACCGCTTGACGGCGACGATAACGGGCGTGCCACGCGTCCCACGTGGTGGCAATCGCGCGGACGACCGACGCGTCCAGCGGCCCGGTTACGCCGGCGAACTCGACGGTGAGATCCGGCTGTCGCCAGCGGGCGGGGACAAGCAGCCCGTCCCACAACGCCGTCAGCCACGTTGCCAGGTCCGGCCAGATGACCCGTTTCACCTGGCCGGCGGCGACGGCGCGGTCCACGTCGTCGGCGTCGCCCGGGCGAATCCACGTTACCTGCGCGACTCCGCTTGCGGCGAGGCGGGCCCGCACGACCGCCGCAGCCGGTCCGTCCGGGTCACAGACGACCATGACCTCACCGACACCGTCGGGTCCGTTCATTGTCCACCACCAAAGTGCTGCCAGAGGTTGAGCGTGAGAAGCGTCAGGGCGACGATGCCGACCGCGCCGGCGTAAGGAAAGATGCTGGCGCCGACGAGCCAGGCCGGCCCGGTGTAGCGAATCACGGGCCGGACGGCCATCAGGACCAGGACGCCGCCGGCGTGCAGGCCGAGCGACAGCCACAACGCCCCGGTCAGGTAGAACGCCACGCACAACAACGCCCCCAGCGCCAGGTGACCGGGGAACGTCCAATACCGCTTGACGGGCCGCAAGTAGTGGGCGGCGGCGAAGAGCCCCGCCCCGAGGGGCAACGCCACCCGCGGGCCGAACGACTCCAGTAGCCCCGCCAGCAGCACGGCGCGGAACAGCAGCTCCTCGACCAGAGCCACGAGGGCGGCGGTGAGCGGGACGGCGGCGAAGCGCCGCACCAGCCGGCGGGGATCGTGCCGCACCGCGAAACGCACGTTCTCGGTCAACAGCCACGCCAAGTACAGCAGCGCGAGGTACAGAACCGCCGCTGCGACACCGAAAACCAGCTCGGCGGGCCGTGGGCCGAGCGGGAAGAACGCCGCGTAGTAGGCCCACGGGGTCTGTCCGCGTAGCAGGGGGTACGCCACGAGCACCGCCGCCAACGCGGCGTAGGTGACCGCCCGCTCCCCGCTTCGCAACGTGGCCGTGCCGTGCGGACCCCGCGCTGGCGCTCGCGGCTCACCCGCACAATGCGGACCCCTCGCTGGCGCTCGGGGCTCGTCAGCGGGCGAGACGCCCGCAGTCCCCTCGGCCGGCGAGACGCCGGCGCTCCCCTGTAGCGCCGGACCTCCGAGTCCGGCGTCCTTCGCCTGCGGCGACGGTGGCGGATCCGGCACGGCCGCACGCCGGCGTAGTATCTGCCCAGCCCCCAGTACAACTGCCAGCAAGACCATCAATCCCAGGGCCAGCATGGGGTCAAGTCACTCCCGAGCAGGCCGGTGCGGGGCAGGTTGCGCCCCGGTGCGGGGTGGCCGTCGGCCCGACGTAGCGCGGGTCGCCGCGAAAGACGCGCGTCCAGCGCTTGTCGCCCCAGAGGTACCACAGGGGGGTCTGCTCGACGAGGAAGCGCTCCAGGGCGGCGGCGAACCACTGCACGCCGGCGGCCACCACTTCGCGCCGACCCTCGCGCCCCATTCCGGGCGCTACAAAGGGGCCGCGCACGGCGAGTCGCTGACCCATTGGCGTGCGCTGGGCCATCAGGAAGAACAACGGGGCGCCGGTCCGTGCCGCCAGTGCCGCCGGCCCGGCGGGCAAGTAGACCTCGCGCTCGAAGAAACGTACCGGAGTACCCACGTCGCGTTTCTGCGGCAGGTCGGGCGTGATGAACAGCACGCGACCGGCCTGGACGGCCGCGCCCATCGCGCTGAGCCGGGCCAGCGGTCGGGCGGCGTCACGGGGTTCGGCGATCCACTGCACACCGCTGGCCCGGTACCAGCGCTCTTTGGCAACCTGCCGCGTCGTGTCGGCGCTGTGCCGCAGATACACCGTCAGCGGCAGTTCCTGGTTCAGCCGCGTCAGCCCGAGCAGGTAGTTGGCGATGTGCGGCCCCACCAGGATGATCCCTCGATCCGGAGCGATGACCTCACGCAATCGGCGAATGGACTCGTCGAGATCGACCTGATCACGCGCGATACGGGCCAGATCGTCCGGCCGACCGGCCAGCGCGTGCAGGGCTCCGGCGAAGTGCTGACCGAGCTGCTCGAAGTAACCCCGGTGACCGGCCGGGGTGAACACGCTTGCGGCGCGCATGTTGTCGGCGACCACGCGCGCCACGATGGGCATCCGCGGTCCCAGCCGCGCGACCACGCGGCCGACCCACTCGGCCCCCGCGGGCCGCAGCCGCGGGGCGACGCGCACGGCCAACCCCGTCAGCCGGGACGTGACCCACCGCCGGGCGGACCGCCGGGCGTCACGACGGCGAGGCGGATCACGGGTTTGGTCAACGGTCATCCGGCGGGCTCAGTGGTTCCGTCGCGCGCAGCGCCAACATTCGGAAAACTGCCCCTCGATCTCCTCGCCGCAGTCCGGGCAGACCCACGGCGGCCGGGGTGCGTCGCGTGCCGGGCGGCGCTGCGCCAGGATTTCCTGTGCCGCCGGCGCGTCCTCGTCGTTGACCCATACGGACGGGGCCGTCGCGGGCGTGGCCGGGATTTCGCCGCGCACGCCCCACAGGGCCAGGCCCTGCACCACGGCGCGGACGCCGTGATCCAGGAGCAGATCGCAGGCCAGTTGGGCGTCGGCGGGATCAGCGGCGGCGTACACGCGGACCATGCCGTCCTTCCTTGGCGATTCAGGATAGCGTCCCAGGGTGCCCCGGCAAGCCGGGCCGTGAGGACGCCACGGCCGGGCGTGCGCGGGTGCCGGAAGGGGTTTCTCGTCAGAATCGCGCCGGGCGCGGGCTATAATCGCGCGGCCGAAGCGAGTCGAGCAGCAACGCAGAACGAGGAGAATGCCATGTTGACAGCGAGTTCATCGCGCGCGCCCATTCCTTGCCGCCGTGTCGGGTTGGCTGCCACCCTGTTGCTGGCGGGCGCCGCCACGCTGCCGGTCCTGGCCGGCCCGAGCGCCACCGTCACCTGCGGCCAGCCGCGGAAGGACGGGGGCGTTACGGCAAAGTTCTACGTCTGGGCGGATGCGAAGGGCAAACACGGCATGAGCTACGAGTGTGAAGTCACGGGCATCCGTGGGAACATGACGCCCGCCCAGAAGGCCGCGCGCATTGCCAGCGAGCTGAACGCCTGCTTCAAAAAGAAGCGGGCTGGCATCCGGGCCACCGCCGCCGGTCCGGTCGTTACCGTGACCGACGATCGGCAAGTGCAGCACGGCGTGGAGTGTACGAAGTGGGTGGACACGACCAACGAGCCCACCAGCGCTGAATCCGCGGAAATCCCCGGGGAGTTCGCCTACGCGGGCACGGCCCGGCTCGACGGGCTTCCGACGGAGGGTTTCGCCCTGCTCGTGATCGACAACCAGGCCGCGCTGGCCTCAACGGCAGTACCCAGCGTGCTGGAGGTCTACCAGCAGTGGCAGCTCGTGCTGGGCGGCGTCGTGACACCGATCGGCCTCCTGCTGGAGCCACGCACCGGCATCGGCCGCACCTACTTCGCGTTCGACCTCACCGACCCCGGGTTGGACATCACCGTCGAGCTGGTGCGGCTGGAGACGCGCGCGCTGGTGCTCGGTGACACAAACTGCGACGGGTCGCTCAACTTCGGCGACATCAACCCGTTCGTGCTAATGCTCACCAACCCGGCCGCTTGGCAGGCTGCCCACCCGGACTGCCTGATGGCCGTGGGCGACATCAACGGCGACGGAATGGTCGATTTTGGAGACATCAACGAGTTTGTCGGGCTGCTGGCCGGGTCGTAAGCCCGGAAACCGCCGCACCAACGGTCGGGCGCGGGCTGGGCGGCCCCCGGGGACTGCCCGGCCCCCCGCAATCCGGCTACAATCCCCGGCTGGGCCGACGGGATGGATGGTCCACCCTCGATGGCTCGGCATTCACGCATACCGGCGGATACCAGCCGGTTGCCCGGTCGTGCGACCTGAATTCGCCGCCGGCGCAGGAGCAAGAAAATGTTTTGCAGCAAGCGGAACGTATGGCTGACGGGGTTGGTGTTGGCGTTCGGGGCGACCGCCGTTCTGGCAGAGGACCTCGAGACCGTGGAGAAGAAGCTGGTCGAGGCGTTCCGCAAGCACAAGTCGGTGACGGCCAAGATCAACATGACGTCGCGGATGGAAATGCCCGGGATGCTCATGGAAATGGACGGGCAGGGGACGATGGAAATGGCACGCCGCGACGACAAGACGTTGGTGCGCATGGAAATGAAGACCACCATGAACAACAAGGTCGGGGAGGAAGTCACCAAGATGGAACAGCAGACCCTCACGGTCGTGGACGGCGAGGCAGCGTATGTCCTGACGGAGATGATGGGGCAGAAGACAGCGATGAAGTCCAAGATCGACCCGCAGATGGGCGGCGATCCGCAGGCCCTGTTCGCCAATCTCCGCAAGGACCACACGCTCAAGCTGCTGCCGGACGAGACGCTGGACGGCCGCAAGATGTACGTGATCGAAGGCACGCCCAAGGAGAAGCCCGAAGTCGGGCCGGCCAAGCAGATCTACTACTTCGACCAGGACAGCGGGTTCATGGCCAAGTTCGCCATGTTCAACGCCGACGGCAAGCCGATGACCACGATGACCTACACCGATCTCAAGTTCGACGCGTCCATCGACCCCGATCACTTCAAGTTCAAGGCGCCCCCGGGCGTCCAGGTGATGGAACAGCCGTAAACGCCGGCGTGAACGAAGAACGCCCGCGGCTCGGCCTGCGTCCCCGACCGGAATCAGCCGGGGCCGCGGACTGACGCCGCGGGCGTCGTCATCTTCCAGACCCGCAGGCGAGGCGGCCAGAACCGCCGATCAGAACCCCGCACGCCAGTGCGGGGTCCAGCGGCCCACCACCTGCGTGGTGGGTTCTGTCGGCAGCTCTAGATACCGGCCGCGACTTCCTTGCGCTCCCCGGGCTGGCCGGCCACGGCCGCGATGGCTTGGTGGGCCGCCACGATGCGGGCTTTGATGAGTTCGACCGACGCCGTGGTCTGGCAGCGCGTCTTCATGTCACCACCCGGGTACTCGCACTTCTTGCCGCTGTCGTCGGCACTCTTTCCCGAGCACGTGCGCTTCGCCGATCCGGCACAGCCGGCCTCTTTGGTGTCGGCGACCTGCTTCACGGTGACCTTCTCGACCGCCGCCCGGGCCGCCTCGGCCGCCTTGTCCGCTTGGTTCCGGTCGGTGAACGTGAACGACGCCACGCGGAAGTTGACCTCGCCCCCGCACTCGCGGGCCAACGCCTGCGCCGCAATGGGGCAGCCGACGCACTTGTCGCCGACGGCGAACTGCACGATTGTCATCTGTTCGAGATACGTCGTCAGAACGGTCTCGTACGCCTTCAGCGCTTCGAGTTTGTCGGCATACTCGGTCTCCCCTACGACGTAGCGAAGAGTGGCGTCGGAGGCCTTGGCCTGTTCGGCGGCCTTCCGCGGGCAAACGAGCGTCTGGTCGCCCAGCTTGTACTTCATCAGGGGCATGCCAGTGGCCATGACGCCCTGGCCCGGGCAGCCGCCCTTGCACGCGGCGGCGCAGGCCGCGTCACACTTACCCACACAAGCCGACTCGCACTTCTTATTGCACGTCGCGGAACAAGCCGCGCCGTTTTTCGTGGCGGCGGTCTGGGCGGTCGCGGCGTCGCCGGACGATTTGTCCTTGTAACACTGTGCGGATGTTGAAGATACGAACGACAGGGCGAGAACGATAACAGCGGTGGCAAGCGCGGTCTTCATTCCATGTACTCCAATCTTGGTCATGTGGTCCTAATTTATCGGACTCTCTTGCGCTGAGAGAGCACCGGCGACACGTTCTGGCGTTGCGGAGGACGCGACGCGTCCCAGCTCGACCCGCTGCTTTATATGGTACTGATTCTATGCGGTTTGTCAAACGCAATTGGCGAAAGGGGGCGGACGCCGTGGGCTCTCGGGCGACGAGATTCGCGAGGCTCGGGCTACCGGCGTGATTTTTTCGGGGTTGGGGAGATAAGTCTTGACCCGGGTTGTCCCGGTGGATAGTCTGGAGGTGGGTAGGCAGGCAGTTGGCGGAAGGAGGCATCATTTCTCCGCCGGCGTAGCCTCAGTTCAAAATGAGGCGTTTGTTGCGGCCGGTTTGAAGCCGGATGCTCTCGACGCCAACGCGTCGAAATCGGTTCTGTCGTCGCCGGTGCGGATATGCGCCCACACCGGCGGGAACACTGAGCGCAGGAGTGAGGAGTAGGACATGAGACATCTGGTAGTGGTGGCAATCCTTGGATTGGCCGCCGGGTCGGCGATGGCCGCGTGGTACGACAATTTTGACTCGTACACGCTCGGCTCCATCAACGGCCAGGGCGGCTGGACGGGCTGGGACAACACCCCGGCCTATGCCGGCGTGGTAAGCAACGAAATCGCCCGTAGCTCCCCCAACTCGCAGTTGATCGCGGGCACCGCGGACTCGGTGCAGCAGTACACCGGCTACAACAGCGGCACGTACGAGTACGTGGCGTGGCAGTACGTCCCCGGTAACATGACCGGGAACTCGTACTTCATCATGCTCAGCAAGTACGTCCCCGGCAGCTCGGCGTCGAACGTTTGGTGCGTCCAGCTCGACTTCAACGGCGCGACCAAGCAGATCGTCGGCGACTGCGGCGGCAACGACAACGTGACGCTGCCGTACATCTCGGACCAGTGGGTCGAGATCAAGGTGAAGTACTACCTGGATCCCGCCCCGGTCGGCGATTGGGTGCAAATCTACTACAACGGCACCCTGCTCGATGACCCGGCGCTGCCGAATCACGCCACCCTCGGCGGCGGCTACAAGCTGACCGGCGGCGTGTTCGGGAACCAGAGCCCGGCCGGCCCGCTCGACATTGCGGCGGTGGACCTGTTCGCCAACAACGCGACCAAGGTCTTCTACGACGACATGTCGTTGGATGTGCCCGAGCCGGCGAGCTTCCTGTTGCTCGCGGTGCTCGGACTGCTGCGTCGCCGCTAGGCCGGAGCGGCACACTGTAGGTTTCTCTACGGTCCGACGGGCCGGCGCGGTGTAAGTATGCCCGCGCCGGCCCCTTTGTTCGCACGGCTTGTGGCGTCTGCCCCGGCGCGGGACCGGCGCCACCTCGGGCGCGCACAGGACGTGCGCATCGGACCGTATACAAACCTCGGGGCCGCATGGTCACGCCGGGTGCGCACGAGACAGAGGGTTTTCGCCGGCACGCTTGCCCCCGCGCTGGATCCAGAGTCAGATCCTAGGCGGGTTCCTGGGGCCCGTCGGCTTACAGCTCCTAGCAGAACCCGCCACGGAAGTGGTGGGGTGCGGAGCCCCCGCACCGGCGTGCGGGGTTCTGATAGGCACTCTTGGTCGGGCGGGCGAGGCTCCCATCGAGCCGACTGCCCGAGCCCGGACATGGGTGGCCACGGTCCTCGCCCAGCAACCTCCCGGGGAAAGCCGCCGGGCGGAGCCCGGAATCGGCCGACTCGGACCGATTTTCGTTGACAGGCGTTCTCGGACGTGCTAGAAGAGATTATGAGGAGATGACGGAAGGAGGTTTCCGTTCCTCCATAGCGCTTCAGGGCCCTGCGCCGTCTGTTGCTGACCGGCGGTTGGGCTTCGCGTGGCCGTCACGTCCGTACCTCACATCTGTGCCTGGTCTGGTAGTGCGTGGCAATCGGTTGGGAGAGGCTCCGCTCACGCAACGCGGCGTCGCGCTTGGCGCGTGGACGGGCCGGGACAAGTGGAGGAGGTGGCTTATGAGATGTGTGTTATTCCTGGCGGCCGGGATGGTCCTGGCCACCGCGGCATCGGGCCAATGGATCGAGAACTTCGACTCGTATCCGAACGGCACCGTGCTTCAGAATGTCGGCGGCTGGTTCGGCTGGGACAATGTGCCCGCCGCCGCCGGAACGGTGACCAACGAGCGGGCGCGCAGTTCGCCGAACTCCATGAAGATCTGGGGAGACGACGACGCGGTGCATCCGTTCACCGGGTACACCTCGGGTCAGTGGGTCTTCACCGCCTGGCAGTACATCCCGTCCGGCCTGGACCAGATGACGTATTTCATCATCAACAACACGTACAACCACGGCGGGCCGTACGAGTGGGCGATTGAGACGCACATGAACCCGTCCACCGGGTTCGTGAACGAGCAGCTTCGTGATCCCAATGGGCTCAACAAGCAACCGATCGTTTACAACCAGTGGGTCGAGATCAAGACGGTCATCGACCTGACCGCCAACCAGATGCAGCACTACTACAACGGAGCCCTGCTGGCCAGCGGCATCTGGAACGTCCGCGGCGGCCCCGTGGCCATCGCGGCGCTGGACCTGTTCGCCGGGGCACCGACCGGGCACAACACCCCGGTCTTCTGGGACGACATTAGTCTGGTTCCCGAGCCGACGGCGGGCTTGTTGCTGTTGGCAGGACTGGGGCTGCTGCGTCGGCGCTAGACCGGGGCAACGGTTCCTGGAACCTGAGAATGAGAACCGGGCCGCGGTCGGTTTTGGCCGGCCGCGGCCCGGTGCTTATTGACCCTCCGAGGCCCCCATCGGACTCCGCGGCTTCCCCCACCACAGGATGTGCTCGCCCGCGGGGTCCGGCTTGCCGGCTGGCGGGCACGCCGGCGAGGGGTTGCGGGCGGGGCGGTGACCATTTATACTTCAGGGCTCGACGTTGTACCGTGGAGCTTGGTCCGATGGAACTTACGCCTGGGCAGACGGTAGCGATTGAACTCGTGGCGACGCCGCGCAATGAGGCGGCCCGCAAGACCCTGATCCGGCTGTGGCACAATGATCCGGCAATCAGCCGGGACCAGCGGCAGCGGAAGCGCAAGCGCCCGTCGTGGCGGACCTGGCGTCGCGGCGGTCGCCAGTGGCACCATCAAATGCGCTCCAAGGCCCCCGTCGAGCTGACCCCCGGTCGGCGGTTGACCCTCGTGGCCTCCGTGGACATCATCCGCGACCTGACCAGCGTGAAACGCTGGATCCGGGTCGTGTCGAGCTGAGTTGCAGCAAGGGCCGCCTGTCGGTCGGCTCCCGCGAGGATTCCTGACCGACGCGAAGAGCACCCACCAGAACCCCGCACGCCAGTGCGGGGAGGAGTGTCCCGCCGCTCGCGTTGTGGGTTCTGTGAGCGGCGGAAGCGGGGACGGACGACACCCCAGGGATATCACCGTTTGGCTTCAGCCCCGGGCTCCGTTGCGGCCAGCCGTCCGCACTCCAGCGCCGCCGCGACGCGGTCCCAGGCGCGCACGGCGGCGATGTCCTGGTCCGTCATTGGCGGCACGGACTGGGTGATTCGCCGTTCGGTATCGGCCGCGTAGGCCGCGGCCAGAAGCTCGCGGGAGGGGGAGAACCAACGCTGTAGCCACCCAACGTCCACCTCGTCGGCCAGAAGCTCGTCATACAGGCCGCGCATCCGCCGGTGTGCGCCGCGGTAGCGCTGGAGAATGAACAGAACCACATCCTCGTGCTTGATGGGCGCTTCATCCAGCTTCGACGAAGCCTCGTGGATGTCGAAGTATCGATCCAGCACGGCCGGCGGCAGGTCCACACCGGCCAGGGCCGCCTCCAGCAGGCGCTTGCGGAAGCACTTCCAGCAGTTCTCGCACGGGGAGGCGAAGGTGCCCCGCGTGCAGGACTGCGCGACGTGGTGATACGGACTTTCCAGCACCAATCGCGTGGTGACCACCTCGCTCAGGCCGGCCGTGACCAGGTGCCACGGCAGCCCCACTGCCGCAAACAGCGTCGCATACACGCGCCAGTGCCGAGATTGCGTGTACTCGCGAAACCGGTATCCCTTGTCGAGGTAGGCCGACTCCAGAATCAGCCCGTATCCCGTCGCGTCCAGGTTCAACCAATCCGCCAGCAGCAGGATGGGGGTCGCCGTGACGGCGTCGTTGGCGTAGCCGATCGGCTCGCGTGTGAACTCCACGTTCGTGCCGACCGTCCACACCTCCCGGCCGGCCTGCCGCAGAATGCCGCAGGCCCGGAGGGCGGCGTCCTTGTAATAGAGGCTGTACGGCAGCCGCGGCGAGCTGCCGACCCGTTCGAGGAAGACCGGAACCGTCTCAGGCGGCATCAACCGCAAGGCCGCCGTCGAGTCCCCCCCGGCGCTGTAGGCCAGCGCCGGCCGGGCGCCCGCTCTGGGCTGGCGCGGCGTCAACGACGCCCGCGTCGGTCGCACTTGAAAGGGGTAGGCGGCGGCGATCCGATCCGAGAAGGCCCGGCTGACCGGCCAGGACAGCCGCAGGACCCGGCGCGTGGCTTCGCCGGCGATGGCCACCGCGACGGCGGCCAGCAGGTCGGGATGCATCTTGTCGGCCCGCCAGCCCGGGGGGAGCTCGTAGATGACGTCCTCGGGCACGAAGCGGGCCACCACGCGTCCGTTGTGGGCACGGCGGATCGGCTTGTCCCGCGGTTCTAGCTCGAAGTGGTAGATGACGCGTTGGCCGTCGATGTCCAGCTTCACACGCATGCTGGAACCTCGCTACGCGGATTCCACGCCGGCTACCGGTGTCGCGACGGCCTGCTCGACGACAGCCGGCGTCTGAGCTGCGGCCAACAGCATCTCGGCCGCGGTCTGCGCCCCGTTGTTCGGAATCAGCTCGCGGGCCTTTTCGCGCATCGTCGCGGCGGTTTCCTCGCAGAGGGCCAGGGTCAGGGACTCCTCCAAGGTCTCCGGCCGCAAGACGGCGATGGCGGCCAGCGCCCGGTGGGCCGCCAGTGCCCGCCCGACCTGGTCGTCCGTGCGGGTGTCCTGGTTGGGGATCAGCACCGACGGCAGGCCGAAGTAGAGTTGCTCGTGAAAGCTGTTGTAGCCCACCGCGCTGACCGCCAGGTCGAACCCGTTGAAGAACAACGAATTGGGATAGTGCCGCAAGACGTGGACTTTGGCCTGCGTTTCGCACGCCCGGGCCGCGATCGGGGACTCGGCTAGCACCACCGCCACATCCTCGCGGCGGCCTAGGACATCCAGCACGCGCTGCGTCCACGACTGCGTGTCGTTGATGTTCCCGGCCCCGAGCTGCACGTACACGAGCTTCTTGTCGGGCGGCACGGCCCAGGCGGCGCGGACCTCGTCGCGCGGCAGCAGCTCGTCGCGCTCCAGGTAGACGATCGGTTCCACCATCCTCCCGCGCAGCGGGGCCAACTCGGGCGGCACGAGGGCCGCCGGATCGCCGATGGCCCCCGCCTCTCCGGGGTAGATCAACTCGTCGAAGACCTTGAGCTTGTCGATGACCTCCGCCAGCCGGTCGTGCTTGTGGCGCAGCCGCAGGATCATCGTGGTCCGGCTGAAGCCGCATTCGTCGATGGCGTCCAGCAGGCCGCGATAGGGAAAAACGCCGTCGTAGACCAGCGCCGCCGGAGCGTGCGTGTCCACGATGAGCCGCATCTGGTCGCACAGCATCGTGTTCCAGGCGCTAGTGTCGAGCTGACCGTCGTAGGCGCTGTGCGGCGGAACGTGATAGGTGACGAAGCCCTCCCGCGTGATGGCCTGGAGCGCCTGGCTGGAGGTCAGAAAATACACCGGCAAGGTCGGGTCGCGGCGTCGCACCCGCCGGGCGATGGCCAATGAGCGGGTCACATGCCCGAGCCCGGCGCCGTTGACGCAGAAGAATAACAGGCCACGCCGGTTGGCGGGCAGCGGACGTCGCGCGCGCTTCGGCCGGGCGGGCTTCGGGAGCTGCTCCTCCCCGTCCGGGGCCGGCCCCAGTACCTCGGCCACCGCCGGTCCTGCAAGCGTCCGGGCCTGCACGACGGAGGGCGGCATCGGGGGGGGCAGCGCGGGCGCGGACGTTGGCGCGCGTGCCGGTGTGGATGTCAGGCGCGCACTGCGGCGCGACAGCCCTTCGAAGAACAGCTTCACGATGCGCGCGGGCAGCAGGACCGTGTCTTTTCCGGGGCGCAACGCCGACACAAACGCGTCGCCCAAGCGGTACCGCACCTCCTGTCGGCGCAGGGCCACTTCGGCCTTCAGGTACTCCACCTGCTGTTCGAGGGACTGGGCGCGCCGCTCCAGTCGGGCGCGGGCCGCCGTCGCCAGCCGCACCTCGCGGAGCTGGCGGCCCTGAAGCTGTCGGGCCTGCTGAAGCTCGCGCGTTGTCGCTTCCAGGGTTCGGCGCGCTTGTTCCAACTCGCGGCCCTGTTCCTCGGTCAGTCGCCGGCACTCGGTCCGCGCGGCTTCCAGCTCCGCCGCCAATCGCTCCCGCAGCATCCGGTCGTTGGCGGCCTCTTGCAGGGCAGACCAGGCGCGGTCTTGCTCCGCCGCCAAGGCCTGCCGCGCCACCCCCGCGTCCACGCGCGCTTGCTGGAGTTGCTGGCGCGTTTCCGCAAGCCGCCGCCGCGTCTGCTTCCACTCGTGCCGCGTCTGGTGTACCAGGGTCTGCAACTGCCGGACCAACGTTTTGAGGTCCGCGACCTCCTGCGACGGCGGCACCGCTGCCGTGGGCGCGGTCTCCACGGAGTAACCGTAGGCCGCGGCCATCTCGCGCACCGCGGCCGGCACCGTCGCCCAGGTCACTTCCTCCGTGAGGATGACCTTCTCTTGGGTCTTGGTGTTCGTGTCCGTCGGAACGCTGGACAGACGCTCTTGGAGCTGCTCGTCGCTGAACCGGGCCGGATCGACGCCGATGAAATCGAGCAGCCGCCGCAACAGGCCGATGTCGAGGTCCTCGAGCCGGTAGCGGAGGATCTGGCCGGGTGGCCGGGTGGCCTCAATACGGCGGTTCCAGTGGTAGTAGAACCACGCCGCCCGCTCCAGGTGGCTCGTGTACTCCAACAACTGCGGGCAGTGTTTGAGGGCGAAGCGGGTGAACTTGCGACGGAGTCCTTCGCGGATCGGGTTGCCGGCGGCGTCCAGGTCGACGAACTGGATTTGCAGCAACGACTTGATGACTGCCAGCGGGTGCCGGGTCTGGTGCAGGACACGTACATCAGCGGGCAACTGGCCGACGAAGGGGACCGCCAGCCAACTGCTCTCCCCCGTGCCGTCCGGGGCCGCCAGGAACCCCGGCACGTCGGTTTCGAGTCCGAAGCGACCTTCGTGCGGGCACTCCAGCCCCAGTCCGGAGAAGAGCTCCGCCGTATATGCTGTGCCCGCGCGCGGTGTTGCCAACACCAGGAACTTGGCCATTGCCTTCCGGCCTCCCGTCACGGTGCCCAGCGCCAATTCAAGGGCCCGCAGCCTCCTCCGGCAGGGCCCGCGCGTACCCGCCTCGTTAGCTTACCGAGTTTGTCGGCGACTGCCAGCCGGGAGGGCGAAGCTCCTGCTGAGCCGTAAGCGGGCGAAGCCGGGAGGGAGAAGCTCCCGCCGAAGAGAAACGGCTCGGCCGAAGCGTCGCCCGCGCCTTTCGAGCGGTGGTTCGCGGGATTCCCGGGATGGGCCGTCAATCGGCGGACGGTGGCGGGACATAACCGGGGACGTCCTTGGCGCGGCCGAAGAGAAAGGCCTCCAGGTGCTCCCGCAGGATGCCGTTGGATTCGTCCGAGGTGGGATCGAGCCGGAACTCGTTGATGACCATGCGCATATGGTCCTTCCACAGCGCCCACGCCTCCGCGGACACCTGCTCGTGGACGCGCTGGCGGAGGGCGGCCCCCCCCAACAAAAGGGCGACCCGCAGGGCTTGCGCCCCCTCCGGCGTCGATTCGTCCAGGCCGGGCAGCTCCCGGCCGAGCTTCGCACAGCGTACGGTTCGTGCGGTCATCATCAGCTCCCGTAGTCCACGGCCTAACTATAGCACGGGCACGCCGGCCCGGCCGTCCGTCGTCCACGCGGGCCGTTCTGCTCGTTGACTGGTCGGCACGAGGGCCGCAGAATGCCCGCGCAGGGGCGGGGACAAACGTGAGCTTTGTCCAACCTGCCGCGGAGGACGCACCGGATGGGCACGTCGAAGCTACTGTGGAAGCCGTCGCCGGAACAGGCCCGCAAGTCGCAGATGCACGCGTTCCTGACCCGCGTCGCGCAGCGGCACGGGATCGCGGCGGAATGGGAGGCCCTGCGGCGCTGGTCGATCGAACACCGGGACCGGTTCTGGGCGGGGCTCCTCGAATACGCGGGCGTGAAGCCGTCGGCCCCGGCCCGTACCACCATGAGCGGCCAGGGGATGCTTGGCACGAAGTGGTTCGACGGTATGACGTTGAACTACGCCCGCCACATGCTCCGCTTCGACGACGACCAGGATGCCATCCTGTACACCGACGAACTGGGGCGCGAAGGTCGCCTGTCTCACCGTGAGCTGCGAGCCGAGGTCGCTCGCTGCGCCGCGGCGCTGAAAGCTGCCGGCGTCAGCAAGGGCGACCGCGTCGGCGCCTTCATGCCCAACGTCCCCGAGACCATCATCGCCATGCTCGCCGCCGCCAGCCTCGGGGCCATCTGGTCCTCCTGCTCGCCGGACTTCGGCGTCCAGGGCGTCCTCGACCGCCTCGGTCAGATCGAGCCGACGGTCCTGGTGACGTGCGACGGGTACAGCTACGGCGGCAAGCGGTTCGACCGGCTGGGTAACGTCGGGGAGATGCTGAAGAAGCTGCCGTCGGTTCGCCGGGTCGTGGTGGTGCCGTATCTCGATGCGCAGCCGGACATCGGGCGCGTGCCGGGGGCGGTGTTGTGGCGGGAGTTTCTGGACGGGGGCAAAGCGCACCTTCACCCTGCCGGGGAGCCGGCGGGCTGGCCCGCGCCGCCGCTGACGTTCGAGGAAGTGCCGTTCGATCACCCGCTGTTCATCATGTACTCGTCGGGGACGACGGGGGTGCCGAAGTGCATCGTCCACGGCCATGGCGGGACGCTGCTTCAGCACATGAAGGAGCTGATGCTGCACTGCGACCTGCGGGCGGGCGAGCGAATCTTCTACTTCACGACCTGCGGGTGGATGATGTGGAACTGGCTGGTCAGCGGGCTGGGCGTCGGGGCCGCGCTGGTGCTGTTCGAGGGCAACCCCGGCCACCCAACGATGGACCGGCTGTGGCAGATGGCCGAAAAGACCAAACTGCACGTCTTCGGCACCAGCGCGAAGTACATCGCCGCGTGCCAGAAGGCCGACCTGCACCCCGGCCGCGACCATGACCTGTCGCACCTGCGCTGCATCTGCTCGACCGGGTCGCCGCTGTCGGCCGAGCTGTTCGAGTGGACTTACGACCATGTCAAGAAGGACATGATGCTGGCGTCGATCTGCGGCGGGACGGACATCATCTCGTGCTTCATCCTGGGCAATCCGCTGCTGCCGGTGTACGCGGGCGAGATACAGTGCCGCGGGCTGGGGATGGACGTGGAGGCGTGGGACGAGCAGTGCCGGCCGGTTTACGACCAGAAGGGCGAGTTGGTCTGCTGCGCGCCGTTCCCCTCGCAGCCGGTCTGCTTCTGGAACGACCCGGACCACGCTAAGTACCGGGCGGCGTACTTTGACCATTACCCGGGCCGCGAGGTCTGGCGGCACGGGGACTTCATCGAAATCAACGGCGACACCGGCGGCATCATCGTCTACGGCCGCAGCGACGCGACGCTGAACCCGGGCGGCGTCCGCATCGGCACCGCCGAAATCTACCGCGTCGTCGAGGACATCCCCGAGATCGTCGATAGCCTCGTCGTCGGCCGCGACACGGCCGACCAGGACGTCGAGGTGTGCCTGTTCGTCGTCCTACGGCCGGGAGTGAAGCTGGACGAGGTGTTGGAGAAGAAGATTCGCGCGGCGATCGCCGAGAACTGCACCAAGCGGCACGTCCCGCGGCACATCCGGCAGGTGAGCGACATCCCCTACACGATCAGCGGCAAGAAGGTCGAGCTGGCCGTCCGCCAAATCCTGCACGGCGAGAATGTGCCCAACCGCGACGCCCTCAAGAACCCCGCCGCGCTCGATGAATACAAATCCATCTTGTAGACGGCGCCCCCGAACTTCCCTCCCTCTCAGGGAGGGGTTGAGGGAGGGTGGGCGCGTCCGTCGGCCGGTGTGCGCATCGCTTGCCAGGGGAGGTGCGTCGCCGACCGCCAGAGCCGGGTGCCATGTCGCCCGGCTCCACACTGGCGTGCGGGGTTCGGATAGGCCCTGTCGGGCGGGGCGACGCCGGACTTAGGGTCCGGCGCTACAGAGCTGTTGCCACCGTCCGGCACACGAGCTACTCGTGCCGCAGGGCGTCGATGGGGTGGATGATCGCCGCTTTGAACGCGGGCACAATGCCGAAGAAGATGCCGACGCCCGTGCTGAAGCCCAGAGCGAGGGCGACCGACCACAGGGGCACTTTGACCTGCACCATGCTGGGGTGCAACGAAGCCATGTGGCTGATGGCGTAGCCCAGGGCGATGCCGATCGCCCCGCCGACGGTCGCCAGCACGACGGCCTCGGTCAGGAACTGGAGGAGGATGTCGCGGCGGTGGGCGCCGACGCTCTTGCGCAGGCCGATTTCGCGGGTGCGTTCGGTGACCGAGACGAGCATGACATTCATGATGCCGATGCCGCCGACCAGCAGCGAGATGCTGACGATGCCGGCCAGCACGCTCGTGGCGATGACGCGCATGTTGTGGAACTCGCGGAGCACCTGGTCCTGCTTGAAGATGCCGAAGTCGTTCGCGTCGCCGGCCTTCAACCCGTGGCGCTGCCGCAGGATCCGCACGACCTGCGCCTCGGCGTCCGGGATCTGCTTCTCGTCCATCGCCTCAACGTAGAAGCCGACGTATTTGCGACGTTCGGGGTACATCTTGAGGGCGGTGGACCAGGGGATGACGGCGGTTTCGTCCTGGTTCTCGCCCATGAAGCTGCCCTTGGACTCCAGCAGGCCGATGACCTGGAAGCGCTGCCCGTCAATATGGATGTAGTCGCCGACGACGGATTCGTCGCACTCCAGCTTGCGCAGGACTTCGCGGCCCAGCACGCATACGGGCGCCCCGCTCTCCACGTCCACCGCCCCGAAGAACCGCCCCGTGTCCACGTAGAAGTTGCGGATGGCCTGGAACATGTCGTTGGTGCCGCGCAGCTCCACCCCCGTGAGCTGCTGGCGCCCGTACTCGATCGTCGCCGCCGACCAGATCACGGGGGAGGTCCGGCGGACGGCCGGCGCGCCGGCATCCACGGCCTGGATGTCCTCCACCGTCATCTCGGAGGGGCGCAGAAACTCCCCCCGCGGCCCGCGAATCCACTCCGGGTACACGACCATCATGTTCGTGCCCAGCCCGCGCAGAAAACCGGTCACATAGTCGCCAAAACCCTCGACCATCGACACCACGACGATGATCGACGTGACGGCGATGATGATCCCCAGCACCGTCAACAGCGAGCGGGCCTTGTTCGCCCAAATCTGAATCAGCGCGGTCGCCACGTTGCCCGCGATCGACACGATCCGATCGGGCACAAACCACAGCCCGCCGATGATGGCCTGACGCACGTTCATTCCGCGTCCCGCCCGCGGGCGAGACGCCCGCACTCCCCCGCCGCGCTCGCTGCGGCGGCGCCGACGCCGACGTTCGCGGCCGCCCCCGTGTCCAGCACCACCTGGCCGTCCTTCAGCTTGATGACCCGCTCGCACCGCCGGGCGATGTGGTCCTCGTGCGTGACGACGACGATCGTCTGGCCCTCGGCGTGCAGGCGGTCGAAGATGTCCATGATTTCGTCGCCCGTGGCGCTGTCGAGGTTGCCGGTGGGCTCGTCCGCGAGGATGAGATCGGGTTGCTGGGCCAGGGCGCGGGCGATCGCCACCCGCTGCTTCTGCCCGCCCGAAAGCTGGTTCGGCCGATGGTGCGCCCGGTCCAGCAGGTTGACGCGCCGCAGCGCCTCGATCGCCCGCTGCCGGCGGTGGCGCGCCCGCGTGTACCGCAGGGGCAACTCCACGTTCTTCAGCGCTGTCGTTCGCCCGAGCAGTTCGAACGACTGAAAGACGAAGCCGATCCGCCGGCCGCGAATGTCCGCCAGCTTCGTCTGTGAGAGCTTCGACACGTCCTGCCCGCGCAGCCGGTACGTGCCGCTGGTGAGCACATCCAGGCAGCCGAGGATGTTCATGAGCGTGCTCTTGCCGCTGCCCGACTGCCCCATGATCGCGACGTACTCGTTCTCGCGGATCGTCAGCGATACCCCGCGCAGCGCGTGGACCAGCTCCGTTCCGACGCGGTAGATCTTGCGCAGGTCCACCAGCTCGATGACCGGGAGAGGCGGGTTGTCGGCCGCTGTGGTAATCATGATCCGGTGTGCGCCTGCTGGCCCGGCGAGCCCGTGGCGGTGGCGTTCGTGGAGCCCGGTTGCGGATCCTCCTCGGCGGCGGACGAGCCCGGAGCGTCAGCGACGGGTTGGCTATCGGCGGAGGGCGAGGCGCCCGCACTCCCCGTGGCGGCGGTGGCCGGCGAGGCGCCGGCCGCCACATCCGCTCCCTCGCGGTCGCGGCTCGGAACGGCCGTCGGCGCTTCCTTCAACTTCACGGCCGAGCCGTCCTTGAGCTGGTCCAGGCTGCGATACGGCCCGGTCACGATCACGTCATCCAGGCCGACGCCTTCCAGCAACTCCACGCTGGTCGCGTCATTGATGCCGGTCTCGACGAGGCGCGGGACGGCCTTGCCGTCCTGCACACAGAAGACGAGCTTGATGTACTCCGCGAGGTTCTGCCGCAGCGTCGGGTCCTGGGCGGCCCGCCGGCGATCGTACTCGGCCACCAGCTCGGGGGGCAGGTCCCGCCGCTTGCGATAGACCACCGCCTGCACGGGGATCGTCAGCGCATTCGCGTGCCCGGCCACCTCGATCTCGACGTTGGCGGTCATGCCGGGCTTGACGCGCGGGTCGGCGCCCGTGATCAGCACCAGCGTTTCGAACGTCACGACATCACGCCCGAGCGGCTTGGTGCCCTTGGTGCCGACGCGGTAAACGCTGCCGGCGATGCTGCGGCGCGTGTCGGATTGCAGGTAGATGCGGGCAACCTGGTCGGGCGCTACCAGCGGGGCGTCGGCCTCGTCAATACGGCAGCGGACCTGCATCTTCGACAGGTCGCTGACGACCATGATCCGTGTGCCGGGGTTGTTCATCGTGCCGGTGATGACCACCTCGCCCTGCTTGGCGAAGCGCTGCGAGACAATGCCCGTGAGCGGCGAGCGGATGACCGTTTTCTCCAGGTCCTCGCGGGCCGACTGGAGAAACGCTTCCGCCTCGACCAACTCCTGCTGCCGCATCTGGAGCAGCGCCCGCGCCCCGATCAACGCCGTGCGGTAGTTGGCCAGCTCCAGCGGCGAGCTGGCGTTGGTCTCGCGCAGCCGCTGCTGTTGCTCCCAGTCACGTTCGGCCTTCTCCACGTCCGCCTCGGCCTGCACGATCAGGGCCTTGAGCTTGGCGACGTTGGCCTCCCGCGACAACACGCGGGCGCGGTAGTCGGCGTCATCTAGCCGGCACAGCAGGTCGCCCGCCTGCACCAGGTCCCCCTCCTCCACCGGCATCTCGACGATCTTGCCGACGACCTCGCTGCTGATGTCAACCTCGGCGAACGCTTCCACGTCCCCTGGCGCCTGCACCGTGCGGATGATGCCGCGCTGCTCCGGCTTGGTCGACTCGACCTCGATCGGCAGCTCGCGGGCCACGTGTAGAGCGCTGCGGCCGTCCTTGGTGCGCGTGGCGTCGTTCAGCAGGTACAGCCCGCCGACGATTGCCGCCAGCACCACCAACCCGATCACCGTTCTCATCGCCCGTACTCCTGCACCGCCGCCAGCGCGGACCCACGCCGGTTCAGTTCCCGCCTCCGCCCAGCGACATCGCGCCGGGGACCGTCGCCACGGTCAATCCGGCCCGGCCGGCGGCCCCGACGAGCCACGCCAGCACGCACACCAGCCACCCGCGCCAGCCGGGGAGCTGCATTGTGACCTTCAGTCCCGTCGCGACGATTACCCAGTACCAGATGCGGAACGGGTCGAGGGCCGTGAGGATTCCCGCCAATGCGGCCAGCGCCTTGGGATCGAGCGCTTCGGGCGTAGGCCATAGTGGCACGAGCAGCGCCGCCGACGTATCGACATCCAGGGTCTCGAACCGCAACATCAGCCCCAGCGTCACCAGCAGCCGCAACGCGTCCACGAACCCGGCCAGCACGACGATCGTCAGCAGCGTGTGCCACTCCGGCTTGCGGCCGGTGAGCGCGACGAAGCCGTACAACGCCGCCGCGACGAGCAGCGCCGTGGCCAGGGCCTTGACCGGCTCGGCCCCGACGACGCGCACCCGCGTCAACAGCTTGTTGAACTCGCCCGCCTTGATCTCCCGGTCGTAGAGCTCGCGCAGCTCGGAGCGCTGCACGACGTCGCGCTGCTGCTGGTCGATCCGGGCGATGCTCTCGCGCACGCCCCGCTCCACCTCGCGGTCGATGAGCCCCGTCTCGATCGTGGCGTAACCGATCAGGGTCACCAGCGTCAGCAGCACCAGCAGCGGCCAGCCCCACGCCGCCACGTCCTCGACCCGCGCGAACACCCGGCGCGGCGACACGAGCACGCGGGGCACGTCGCGCAGGCCCACCGTCCGACGGGGCTGAACTGATGGCGATTCGGCCAAACCGGTGACCTCCCGCCCGTCGGCGCTCCGGCCGCCCGCGCCGGCCTGGAAACCGCGCGGCCGGAGTCACCGAGAAGCGGCCTGCTGGCGTTCGCGGAACGGCTCCGCGCGCATTATACGAGCGCGCGGCCGGACTCCCGTTGGACTTCGCCGGGCGCGCGGCGTTATTCCACGCCGACTGACAACTTTCGACACGCGCTGTCCCGTCGCCTGTACGCGGGCGCACCACATCCCCCCTTGGTGACCTTGTCGCCCGACGCGGCCGAGGCGGTCTCAAACGTCATCGAGCTTGGGCCTGGCGCCGGTTTCGGCCGCGTAGGCGTCGGCGACGGTCACCGGGTCCCCCTGCATGTGAATCTCGCCGCGATCCAGCCACACCGCCTTGGTGCAGGTGGTGCGGACGAGGTCCATGCTGTGCGTGGCGACGATGACCGTCTTGCGGTCGCTGCGGAAGCGGTCGAGGATCGTCCCCGCCTTGGCCCGAAACGCGCTATCGCCCACGCTCAGCACCTCATCGAGCAGCAGCACGTCCGGGTCAATGTGGATGGCGATCGAGAACCCCAGTCGGCCCTTCATGCCCGCCGAGTACGTGCGCACGGGCGCGTCAATGAACGGCCCCAGCTCGCTGAACTCCACGATGTCGCCGAACCGCGCGTCGATCTCGCGCTGCGACAACCCCAGGATGGAGCCGTTGAGATAGACGTTTTCCCGCCCGCTGAGGTTGGGGTTGAACCCGACGCCGAAGCTCAACAGGCAGCCGACCTTGCCGCGCACCGCGACGCGCCCCCGGTCGGCCTCGCAGATGCCGGCCAGCGTCTTGAGCAGCGTGGACTTGCCCGACCCGTTGCGCCCGATGATCCCCACGATGTCGCCCGCGGTCGCCGTGAAGTTGATCCCGCGCAGGGCCCAGAACTCCTTGCTCCAGCGGCCATTCGTTCCGCCGCGGCCGGACAGCAGGCCCAGCAGACGCACGAACGACTCCCGCAGCGTCACCTCGGCCCGGTGGTAGCGGATCAGGAACTTGACCCACACGTCCTCGGCGACGACGGTCGGTGTTCGGCCCCGCGTGTCAGACATACTTGGCGAACTTTCCTTCCCCCCGGCTGAACAACCCGTAGCCGACGATCAGCAGCGCCAGCGACACGCCGAGGACGTACAGCACGTGCCACGGGTCCGGGTGGCGGTGCTGGGTCAGGACCGCCCGGTAGCTCTCCAGCAGGCCCGCGAACGGATTGAGCATGTAAATCGCCAGGTACTTCGGGGGGATGCGCGTGGCGTGCGGACCTTGGACGTAATAAAGAATGGGGCTGGCGTAGAAGGCCAGGCGCAACACGACGCTCATGATGTTCGCCATGTCGGCGAAGAACGCCCCGAGATAGGCCACGACATACGCCAGACCGAGGGCCATGGCGAGTTGCACCGCGACCAGCGGCACCATCCACAGGGCGTGCCACGACGGCGGTCGCCCGGCGATCAGCAGCGCCGCCAGCAGGACCAGCAGTCCCCACAGGAAATCGTACAGACGCGAGAAGCAGATCGACAGCGGAAAAACGGCCTTGGGGAAGTTGATCTCGGAAATCAGCCCGCGGTTGCTCCGGATGCAGTTGACCGACTGGGCGAGCGCCCCGTCGAGAAATCGCCACGCCACGACCCCGGTAAACAGGTAGATCAGGTACTCCGTGGCCCCCCCGCGGGCCTGGTTCAGCCACACCCCGAATACCAGGTAGTAGATCGCCAGCGACGCCGCCGGGTCCAGTAGGTTCCACAGGTTCCCAAGCGCCTTGTTGCGATGACCGGCCTTCAGATTGGCCTGAACGAGGTACCGAATGGTCTCCCGGCGCCCGACCAGCCGGCGCAAGCGCGCCGGCAGCGGTCCGGGCCCCGTATCCCAGGTGACCTCCGTGATGGCTGTTCCCATAGGTGCGGTCCGGTGCCGGAGCTTGCCGGCCTGGCCACGCGGGGGTGCAAAGCTTCCCGCCGCGGTCCGGCGAACCGATATGCAACGCCAAGCGGCGCCCCCGGTCAAGCCCGGCCGCGCCGGTCTGACCGGCCAGGCGCGTGCCGACGCGGACACCGCCGGTACCCCGTCGATCCGCGCTACGTCCGGCTGCGCCCACCCGTGACCGGGGGTTCGTACCGCTCATAGCAACCCAGCAGCCGGCCGGAGCTGTCGCGGACGGCCCGCATGTAGATGCGGTGCTTCTCGTTGTCCGTGATCCGCCGCTCCTCCGCGCCCGCCTCGAACGCCGCCAGAATATCGATGATCCGCCGTTGCGAGTCGGCGTTGTGGCAATTGAGCAGCGACCGGCCCAGCAGCGCGGCCCCCTCCCTGGGTGCGCCGTCGCCCGGGGCGACCGTTGGCTTGCTCCGTCGCCCAAACCTGCTCGGGCGAGTGGCCCAACACGCCCAGGGTCGCGGGACCACCAGTGCTACCGGACGCAGCCTGCCCCGGGGCCGGGCCCGCCGCAAGTCCGCGCCCCAAACGTCCGATGCCAGAGGCAGGCGCAGGCGCCGAACGGCCCGACCCGCGCCCTAGGGCAACGCACTCATGACGCCTCCGCACGTCCTGGTCGTCCTGGCCGCCGACACGGTGCCCCCCGCCCTGCGCGGCGCGCTGGAGCGCGTCGGGTGCAGCGCCTCGTTCCGGTCGCTCAGCGCGGCGACCCGCCTGCGGACCGACTTCTCCGCCGATGCGCTGGTGGTGGTGCTGCCCGACGCGGCGGCGGCGAGCATGCCGCTGGGCGCTCTACTGGGCCGCCTGGGCGAACTGCCGCGTCCGACGCTGTTGGTCTGCCCGGGCGGCTGCACCCGCGAATTGGCGTCCATCACCTCGTTGCCGCTGATTTCTGACACCGGACGGGACGAGCGGGAATTGGCGGTACGGCTGGAAACGCTGCTGGAGCTGCGCCGGCCGCTGGCGGCGCTGCGCCGCGACGCCTGGACGCAACGCCGGCGGGGAGACAGTGCGGCTCGGCGGTATGCCGGCCAGCTTCGTCTGGCCAGCCAGGTCCAGCGCGGCTTCCTGCCGCAGCGACTGCCGCGGTTCGACCGCGTGTCGTTCGAGTGCCTGTTCCGCCCGGTGGATTATGTGTCCGGGGACATCTATGACGTGAACCGGTTGGACGAGGAGCACGTTGGCATCGCCCTGGCCGACGCGAGCGGCCATGGCATCCCCGCCGCCCTGCTGACCGTCTACATCAAGCGGGCGCTGCGCGGCAAGGAAATCGGCCACGGCACCTACCGCGTGCTGTCGCCCGATGAAGTCCTCGCGGCCCTGAACGAGGACATCCTCGACGCCCGCCTGACCGAGTGCCCCTTCGTGGCCGCCGTCTACGCGGTCCTGAACATCCGTACGCTGGAGGTGCGACTGGCCCGCGCGGGTGCCCCCTACCCCCTCCATCGCACCCGCGCCGGCGAGCTGCGTGTGCTCAAGGTGCCGGGCGGCGTTGTCGGCGTCCTGCCGCGGCCGCGCTTTGACGTCCAGCGCATCCAACTGGCCCCCGGTGATTCCTTGCTTCTGCACACCGATGGTCTGGAACGGATCATCACGGCCGCCCCCGCGCCGACGTGCGACCTGGAACCGTTGCGACAGACGGCGCAACGCGTCGCCGGCCTCAACCTGGCGGCGGTGCGGGCCATGGCGCCCGCGACGCCCGGACGCCCGCAAGAGGCCGCCGTCGCCGTCGCCGTGCCCGTTGGCCTGACCGCTGGGGCTAATCCGGAATCACCCTCGCCGGCCGAGGATGACCGTGCCGCGGGCGACGCCTCCCATGCGGTCAGCGGGCGGGGACACCCGCCCCACACTTCGGATAACGACGCCTCGGACCGCCCGGACCTCCCGCCCGCGCCAACGCCCCGCGTCACCGGTGAAGCGCCCGTCCCGCTTGTCGGCGTGCCGGCGCAGTCGCCCTGGCACGAGACGCTGCGCGTCCACGGCCCGCAGGTCGCCCTCGAACAGCTTGCCGGCCGCCAGCGGGCGCTGCGCCGTATGGGCTTCCCGCTCGACGACCTCACCGTCCTGGCCGTTCAAGTCGCCCCATAGGCCGCTCGGCCCGCGCCGTTTGGGACGGCGTGGCCCAAAGGCTGTCCCCCACCCCTTGCGGTCGCGGTCGGGGACGGGGTGAAAACCCCCGCCGCCGCCAAACCCTCGATGTTCCCGGGTTTGCACGCGTGGAGCGACAGGTGGTCTACGAGCCCGGCCGATGCTCGCCACGTTCACGCCAGGCCCGGCGCGCTCCGCGTCTCGACGCCGATCTGGAAGCCCCCCGTCATCGCCCGCCGCCGATGCACCACCACCCCACACAGGAAGAGCGGCTCGCCTGACGGGTTGGCCACCATCGTCTCCACCCAGGTGCCGATCGGGACATCGATGCCCAACTGGAGCGCGACGCCCGCGGGTGAGATGTTGACCGTCTCGCCCAGCGTGGTGCGAATCTCCCCCGTGTCGGTGTCCACCACCCGCACGCGACAGGGAACGCGGTACGGGCGCCGTGGAACCACGCGTGGCACACGACCCCGGTCACGAACGGGCGGAAGGGCCGCGGCGGTCGGGGGGTTCGCAATCGCGTCGTGGGGTCGCATGAACCCTCTCCTGATATGACGGGAAGCCGCCGGACCAGGCCACCCGCCGCGAACGTGCCGGCGGGTCACGTTCCGAGTCAGCAGCCGGCGGCTCGCCGCGTTTCATATCGGTCATCTGGCCCGCGGAGCATTATTACGAGGGCGCCGCGCGCGACTTTCCTCCGCGACCGCGGCGCGGCGTTGACGGCACACGGTTCCGCCTTTCTACTGGGCTGCATGATTTCTCACCATCATGGCGTCCGGGGCTCGGTTGGGGTGGTCACCGCCGTGGCGGTGGGGCTGGCCGTTTGGGGCTGTCGCTCACCGCTCGGGGGACCGGGACCCGGCGCTGCTTTGGGGCGTGCCGCGGCCCGGGCCGCGCCCCGACCCATGCCCGCGCTCGTCCGGGCCGTGTGGGTGGCCCGGTTCCACTACCGCAACGCGGACGACGTGCGCACGATCGTGCGCAACTGCGCGGCGGCAGGATTCAATACGGTGCTGTGGCAGGTTCGCGGGGAGGCGACGGTAGCCTACCCCTCGCGGCTGGAGCCGTGGTCGCGGGAGTACGACTTCCAGGATCCCGGCTTCGACCCCCTGGCCCTGGCGGTCGAGGAAGCCCACCGTCACGGCCTGCGCATCGAAGCCTGGGTGAACGTGCTCCCGGCTTGGAAAGGGAAGCCGCCGCCGCCCGCTTGGCTCACGGCGCACGTTTGGTACGCCCATCCCGAGTGGTTCCTGCACGACGCGCACGGCGGCCGCCAGCCCGCCGGGGATTACTATGTCGTCCTCAACCCGTGTCGGGCCGATGTTCGCCGGCACATCGCCGCGGTCGTGGACGAGATGCTGACCCGCTACGACCTGGACGGGATCCACCTCGACTACGTGCGCTACGCCTGGGACGGCGACAAGAACGCCAAACGCGCCTATCCGCGCGATGCCGACACCGTCGCCCGGTTTGGCCGTGAGACCGGCCAGACGCCGGACGGCGACCCGGCGGCGTGGGACCACTGGCGGGCCAACCAGCTCACGCGGCTGGTCACCGAGATTCGCGACGTCGTGGCCCGGCGCCGTCCCGGGGCCACGCTGACCGCGGCCGTGTGGGGAGACCCGCGGGTCGGCTACCGCGACTATCTGCAAAACAGCGTCGCGTGGCTGCGCAGCGGCCTGGTCGATGCCCTGATGCCCATGGCGTACGCCGACAAGGCCGTTGACTTCGTCGAGAAGATCAATGCGCACCGCCAGCTCGCCGGCCACCGGCGGATCGTGCCCGGTCTCGGCCTGTACCTCCACAACACCCCCCAGGCCATGCACGACCAGATGCAGCTTTGCCGCGATTGGGGGGGTGATTTCGCCGCGTTCTCCTACGACTCGCTCTTCCCCACCGCCGGCGACCGCCAGATGAAGCCCGAAGCTCGGCATACCGCCCAGCAACTGCGCCACATGCGGCGTGGCGTGCTCGCGGCCTTTGTCCCGCCCCGCCCCGCCGTGGCCGCCGGCCCGTAAGACCCCTTACTCCGCGATGGCCACCTCGGGCAGCGCGTCGGCGATCTTCTCCAGCAGGAACGCCTCGAGCAGCGGGTCACGCCCTAGCGGCACCCAAGTGACCTCGCGGCTGGATGCACCGCGTACGCCCGCCGTCGTGGGGATGCGAATGCTGTACATCGCCAGCGCGCCGGAGGTTGTCGTGATCTGACGCTCGGGGGCGCTGTAGCGCGACTTGTCCACCTGGACACTGACCCGGTACCGGGCCGCCCCCCAAGCGGGCGGATCCTGCTCCCACTCCGGCTTCAGCACGTCCGCCACCGTGGGCTGTGAGGCCGGCTCCGTCGCCCCCACCGGCTCCACGCGGACCGTCACGACCCGCCGCAGCGTGTGCAGGCTGGACTCGAATAGCTGGTACGGTCCCTGCGAGTCCACGCGCCACGGCTCGAACCACTGCCCGCTGGTGGCCGGCGCACTCAGGATGACGCCGTGGCCCGGATCCACGTGCTCCGGAGGGAAGTCGTAGCGCCGCAGGACGGAGCAGGCGGCGTCCACGAACGTCTCATAGTCTGGCACCCGCAGTGTGATGGCCGTGCGTCCCTCGGGGACGACCGGCGCCCGACAACCGAGCCCGAAAAGCAACCCCGACGCCAAGACGATGGCAAGACGGCCGCCTCGGACCGTGCCCCACGGGAGGGCGAGGCTCCTGCCGAGCCGCGGCTCGCCGGGACGCTCGCCCGTCCGGCTGCCGTCCGATCTCCGCGAACTCCCGTGTGGACCCGCGCGCGGCGCACGGGGTCCACGGGGGCACGGTCCGATCGCACGCGGGGCCGAGCGCATGAGCATGACGCGATAATAAGTGGCCGGGTGGGGAATGCAAGCGAGCCTCAGCAGGCCCCGAGTCAGACGTGGTGTTGCGAACTAGAAAGTGTCGGCCAGAATTGGCCCCGACTTCAGAACATTTGGAATATTCTCTCGTGGAAGCTGTCGTGTCCCCCTTCGGGAACTCGCGCCATCAACCCCGGTGGCGCGGGTTCTTCTTATTTGTACCCGGCGGACACCCCGGCACAGGCCGAAACCGGCCCCGCACGCCTGCGTGCCCCCCCAAGGCGACCCACCCACGCGGCGGCCCCCGCCGGACGCCCGCTCCAGGGGCTCGCCCGGGCTGTACAGAGCCCACCCGCGGGGCTAGTCTACGCGCACGGTCGCGACGGCGGTCGTCGGCAAGCAGGTCCTCTTCCAAGCATGAACGTGGAACCGTTCCAAACCGCGGAAGGCAGCGACTACCCGTACTGTCGCCAGCTTTCGGTATTCCTCGAAAACCGCGTCGGGCAGCTCCTGCGCATCACCCGCCTGCTCGAGGACGAGCCCGTACACATCCTGGGGCTGTCGGTGGATGCCGCGGTGGACTGTGCCATCGTGCGAATGCTGGTGGACGACCCGGACCTGGCCCACCAGGTGCTCTCGGACGCCCGTTTCGCGCTGACCGAGAGCGAGGTTCTGGTCGTCGAGCTGCCTGCCGGCACGCGCGGGATTCTCACCGTCTGCACCGCCCTCATCTCCGCCGAGGTCAATATCAACTACGTCTACACCGTCTGGGCCCGCGAGGGTCGCCAGGCGTGTTTGGCCATCCAGGTCGATGACATTCAGGCCGCCGTCCCCGTCCTGAAGGCCGAGAAGTTCCGCGTCCTCACGCAGAGTGAACTGTAGGCGCGTCCCATGCGCCGCCCCCTCCGGCCGCCCGAGTTCCGCTCCTGGTCAATGTCCGACGGCTACGTACTGCGCGGCCGCTGGTGGCCGGCGACGACGCCGGCACCGGGTGTCGGCATTCTGTACCTGCACGGCATCCAGTCGCACGGCGGGTGGTTCGAGGGCTCCGCCGGCCGACTCGCCGCCACGTGCCCCGTGCTCCTCCCGGATCGGCGCGGCAGCGGGCTCAGTTCGTCGGCGCGTGGCGACACGCCGTCCGCCGGGCGGTGGCTGGCCGACCTCGACGAGCTCGCGGAGTGGATGGAGCACGAACACGCGATTCACCGGCTCGGCGTGGTCGGCGTGAGCTGGGGCGGCAAGCTCGCGACGTTGTGGGCCGCCCGCAAACCCCGGCGTGTCACGCACCTCCTGCTGATCGCACCCGGGCTGTTCCCGCGCGTCGATATCGGGTGGTGGGCGCGGCTGCGCGTCGCGTGGTCGCTGTTTGTGCAACCCACGCGGCCGTTCCCGATCCCCCTGAACGATCCCGCGTTGTTCACCGACAACCCCGCCGGCCGGCAGTTCATCGCCGACGACGCACTCAAGCTGACGCACGCGACCGCCCGGTTTCTCTGGGCTTCGTCCCGCCTTGATTGGTGGCTGCGCCGCCTGCCGCCGGGCGGGCTGGCGGCCGAGACCACGCTCCTGCTGGCCGAGCACGACCGCATCATCCGCAATGCCCCGACGGCGGCCGGGCTGGCCGCGCGGTCCGTGCGGCAGACGACCGTAATCACCCTGCCCGCCGCGGCCCACACTCTGGAATTCGAGGCCGACCCGGCCGCGTACGACCGCCTCCTGGACGGATGGGCCCGCCGGCTGACGACCCACGATGCCCGCGCCGGGGCGACAAACGGCGGGGGCATGACACGCCCGACAAACGGCGGCTGACCGGCGCGCTTGGCAGAGGCGGGACCGGGGGTGTATACTGACCGTTTCTCGCAGTTTCGGGCCGATAAGGCCTGCAAGACAGTCGGAGATCGCGCATGGGCGCCCATGAGATTGAGAAGATCCGCAACATCGCCCTCGTCGGACACTCGGGGGCCGGCAAGACCACCCTCGGCGAGGCCCTCCTGCACAAAGTCGGTCTGACCACCCGTCTCGGCAGCGTGGATGACGGCACCAGCGTGCTCGACTTCGACGACGAGGCCCGCGAGCGCAAGCACACCGTCGATTCGTCGCTGCTGTACGTCGAGCACGAGGGGCACCTGCTCAATCTCATCGACACCCCCGGCATGCCCGACTATTGCGGGCAGGCCATCGCCGCCCTGGTCGGGGTCGAGACCGCCGCCGTCGTCATCTCCGCCGCCGCCGGCATCGGCGTCAACACGCGGCGCATGTTCCGGCTGGCCGGCGAGTACGGCCTGGCCCGGATGATCGTCATCACGCGCATTGACGCCGACAACGTCAACCTGGACGACGTGCTCAACAGCATTCGGGAAACCTTTGGCACGCGGTGCCACCCGATCAACCTTCCGACCGGCGGCGGCAAGGCGGTCGTCGATTGCTTGGCGCACGACAGCGGCGACGCCGACGTGCTGGACGTGGCGAGCTGCCACACCGCCCTCATCGACGCGATCGTCGAGACCGACGACGCCCTGATGGAGGAGTTCATGGAGCAGGGCGGCGTGGCCCCGGAGAAGCTGGCGCCGGCGATCTCCAAGGCGGTCGCCTCCGGACACGTCATCCCGGTGCTGTTCACCAGCTCCCGGCACGACCTCGGCATCCGCGAGCTGCTCGACGCGCTGGTCCGCTACGCGCCGTCGCCAGTGGTCGGCAAGCAGCGCGTCCTGCGCGTCGGCAGCGGGGAACAGGCCCGCGAGGTCCCGATCGAGCCGCGGCCGGACGGCGACTTCGTGGCCCAGGTGTTCAAAATTACCTCCGACCCCAAGAGCAACATCAAGTACTCGGTGGCCCGCGTTCACCGGGGCACGCTGACGAGCGAGGGCCAGGTCTTCGGCGCCGGCGAGCGGAAAGGCCAGCGCCCCGGCCACGTGCTCAAGCTACGCGGCGCCGACCACGCCGACGTGCCGTCGGCCTCCGCCGGCGACATCGTGGCGTTCGCCAAGCTCGACTTCAAGATTGGGGACGTGCTCTTCGCCAAGGCGGGCGAGGGAACGCTGCCGCTACCCAAGACGCCGACGCCGATGTACGCGCTGGCCGTCGAGCCCAAGGCCCGCGGCGACGTTGAGAAGATCAGCGGCGCGCTCCAGCGCTTCGCCGAGGAAGACCTGTGTTTCGAGTACAACCGCGAGCAGGAGACTGGCGAGCTGGTCATGCGGGGTCTCGGAGACCTGCACCTCACCGTGATCCAGAGCAAGATGAAACGCCAGTTCAAGCTCGAGGTGGACACCAAGGCCCCTAAGATCCCCTATCGCGAAACCATCTCCTCGTCGGTCAAGTACGTTGAGTACACCCACAAGAAGCAGACCGGCGGCGCGGGCCAGTTTGCCCGCGTCTTCATCGACATGGAGCCCAACGAACGCGGCAAGGGGTACGAGTTCATCGACAAGATCTTCGGCGGCGTGATCGACCAGTCCTTCCGCCCCAGCGTGGACAAGGGCATTCGGGACCAGATCAAGAAGGGCGTCATCGCGGGCTTCCCGGTCGTCGATGTGAAGGTCTCGCTGGTGGACGGCAAGACCCACCCGGTGGACAGCAAGGACATCGCGTTCCAGATCGCCGGCCGCCAGGTCTTCAAGAAGGCGTTCGTGCAGTGCAAACCGATCCTGCTGGAGCCCGTGGTGAGCATGGAAGTAACGGTCCCCGCCGACTTCATGGGCGACATCACGCGCGACATCGCCGGCAAGCGCGGGCAGATCCTGGGGCAGGACATGCTGCCGGGCAACCAGGTCGTCATCAAGGCCCAGGTACCCCTGGCTGAGGTTGCGTCGTACGCCTCGCAGCTCAAGAGCGTGACGGGTGGCCAGGGCAGCTACATGATGGAGTTGAGCCACTACGACGTGGTGCCGCCCAACGTCCAGCAGCAGATCATCGCCCAACACAAGACCAAGGAAGAGGAAGAGGAGTAACAGGCTTGCCACGGACTCCCCTCTCGACCTAGTCGCCGCGGGCTCCGGCGCGCCGGGGTTGGGGGAGGGTCGCATTCCTCGGCCGAGGCCACGCTCTCGATACCCCCGTCGCGCCCCGGCCAGGCTGGCGGCAGCTTCCTGGGGCCTCGCGGGCGTTTGGCACGCGTCACGGCGTGCCGGCGTTGCTCCCGTGCGGATTCGCGGGCTTGGTGTTCGCCCCATCCGCGACATAGACCGCGAATCCCTCGGTCTGGCGAATTAGCGGGTCGGCGGGACCGGGCAGCACCCACATGACCTCGACGCCCGGCCGCGGCGTGTGCTCCAGCAGCGCCGCACCCTCGTCCACGCTGAGCACGCTGAACGCTGTCGCCCACGCATCCGCCGTCAGGCCGTCCGGGGCGATGACCGTGACGGCGGGGGCTTGCTCCGCCGGGCAACCGGTGCGGGGGTCAACGATGTGGGAATAGCGCCGGCCGGCAACGGTGTTGAAACGCTGC
Organism: Planctomycetota bacterium; assembly: GCA_040755725.1. Taxonomy (GTDB): domain Bacteria; phylum Planctomycetota; class Phycisphaerae; order UBA1845; family Fen-1342; genus JBFMAI01. The sequence goes on from JBFMAI010000006.1 coordinate 42,520, forward strand.
TGCACGCCGGACGTCGCCACCGCCAGGTCCGTCAGGCTCAGCGTGAGCAGTAGCCCGGCCTGAAAGGGGTGCTTCACGCCGATGCGCCACGGCCGGCCGTCCTCACGCGGTCCGAACGCGACCACGTCTCCGCCCACGTCAACGAGGCCGCTCGTCGCGCCGGCGGCCCGCATGGCCTCGGCCGCCAGGTCCAGCGCGTACCCCTTGGCGATGCCCCCAAGGTCGATCTGCATACCGTCCACTGTCGGGGTCACGCGACGCGTCGCGGGATCAAGCCGCAGCTTCCGCCACCCGACGCTGGTCAACACTTGCTGAAGATCGGCGTCCGTCGGCAGGCGGTCCTCCTGGCCGGCCCGCTTCCATAGCGCCACCAGTGGCCGGCAGGTCGGGTCAAATGCCCCGCCGCTGAGTTCCGCGATCCGCACCCCCTGTTCCAGGCAGTGGAACGTCTCCGGCGACACGACAAGGCTGTCGCCGGCGGTCAGCGCGTTCAGCCGGCCGACCTCGCTGTCGGCGACGTAGTCGCTCATCAGGCGGTTGACGTCGTCCAAGCGGGCGTAGGCGGCCTCGACTGCCCGCTGCGCCGTCGTCCGCTCCGGGGCGACCGCGGTCACCTCGGCGAACGTGCCCATGACCGACCGGGCGTTCTTCACGACCGGCGGCGCCGGCCGTTCGCAGCCGAGCGTCCAAGCCAGAATCACAAGCCCAAGCAGACTGAGACACTTCATGGCGGGGATTCTAACGAGCGTTCCAGCACCCCGCGACGCAACCCTAGAGTGACGTACGACAGTGCCAAATTGGTATTGACGGTCGTGCAACATGGGAGGGCGAGGCTCCCCCGAGCCGTGGCTCGCCGGGGGGCTCGCCCCCCCCGGGCCGGCGTCCCATGATCCTGAATGCCCATTCAGGAAACGGCGTACGGCGCGACTCCCGCCACACGCCCGCCGCGCCAAGTTGCGGGACTCCTGGGATTCCGCGTACCGTCCGCATAATAGAGCAAGCCGGCTGACGATGAGGCGGTCCCGGCCGAAGCCGTCGGAGCAGCCCGGAGGACCGTGCTATGAGCATCCAGCAACGCGCACTCGGCGGCGGACTCCTGCTCGTCTGCACCCTCATCGCGTCCTGCATCGGCCCCCCGCTGGACATCGTTCCCGAGCAGCTCCCCAATGCGATCGAGGGCGTGCCGTACAGCCAGTCGCTCAGCACCGACGACGGGGCGCTGCGCTGGCGAATCGAAACCGGCACCTTGCCCCCCGGGCTCGCCCTCGACACCGAAACCGGCCTTCTGGCCGGCCGACCCACGCAGACCGGCGTGTACGACTTCACCGTGCGGGTCGACGACGTACGTCTCGCTCGCCGTGTCGGAAAGCAGTTCTACTCCATCACGGTTGTTCCCAAACTCGCCTTGGAACTGACTCTCGGCCCCGGCCGCGTCAACGAATCCTATGAAAGCACGCCGACCATCACCGGCGGCGTGCCGCCCTACACGGTCACCGTCGTCGGGCTGCCCGCCGGCATGGACTGCGACCCGGCGGATGGAACGATCTTCGGCACCCCGCTGACCGCGTACTCCGGTCTGCTCGTGGAGATAACCGTGCGCGATTCCGGCGACCTCGAGCAGGTCGCCGTGGCCCGGGCTACGCTGGTCATCCACCCGCCCGGCGTGGCCATTGAGACGACCGAGCTGGATCGGGCGACCGTCGGCACCGCGTACCGGACAGTCCTTGACGCCCGCGATGGCAGGCCGCCGTACGTCTGGCGGGTAACGGCCGGCGTGCTGCCGGCGGGGCTGTCGCTGCCGCTGGGCACCAACGCGATTGTCGGCACGCCCACGCCGGCTGCGATCACTCGGACATTCACGATCACGGTCACGGATTCCGATTCGCCGGTCTCGACCGATTGGCGCGAGTACAAGCTCGTGGTTCCGGTGGTCGTCAGCACGACCTCACTGGCCGCGGCCAAGGTTGGAACGGCTTACCAGGCGACGTTGGGCGCCTTGGCCGGCGTCCCTCCGTACACGTGGGAGCTGACCGGGGGCAATTTACCGGAGGGGCTACAGCTCGCAGCCACCGGCGAGATCAGTGGGACGTTGGCCGCCGGCGCGCAGACGGAGACGTTCACGGTGCGGGTGAGTGACAGCGACGACCCGGCGACAACCGCCGAGAAGGAGCTTACGATTGAGGTGGGACCGTAACACCACGGCCCGCCGGAGGCGCGGCAATGCGTAAACAACTGGCATTAATGAGTTTAGCCCTGCTAGTATGTCCGGGAGTGACGTGTCGCATCACCTTCCCCGGTTGGCCCCCCGGGGCAGACTATGTGCCCCTGAACGAGGCCGACGCTGTCCTGGACATTGCCCGTGACGTCGGCGGCCTCGACGCGAAAGCCGCCGGCACGATCAAGGACGATGGCGGCCGCGTCGTCGCGTTTCAGGACCAACAGGCCGTCCGTGTCAACGACATTGATCTGGAGTTGGGGGCAGACGATCGGTACGGCGCGGTCGTTCCCACCGCCGGCACGTATACGGTGACGGTCTATGAGCCGACCCGCGGCGTGGAGACGACCCCGGTCGAGTCGCCGGCCGACTTCACCATCACCTCTCCGCCGGCCGGCGGCGATGCCTCGCTGTCGGGATTCACCCTGCGCTGGACGGGTGCGAACGACCGCAACCAAGTCCGCATCCGGATTTCGCAAACCTTGTTCGGGGCGACCGAGAGCGTGAGCTTCGGCCCGTATACCGACACGGGCAGCCGGGCTTTCACCGTGGACGACCTGGACCATTTTCGCCAGGGTGCTCCGCTGACTCTGACCGTCACGAAGCTCCGCTCCGTGCGATCCGTGGCGGGTTTTCGGACCGGCACGGTCACCGTGAAAGTGACCGTCCGCACGACCGCGGAACCCCGCCGTTGATGCCGCGGGCCTTCGGTTTGACATTGGGAACCTCAACGGGTTAGATGCTACTAACTCAGGGGGCGTGGAGGCCACGCCCGCGCAGGTGACGACCCGCGGCAGGGCCCGCGTCGGTGGCACGCGCAGCGCGGCGGTCGCCTGCGGCCTGACCGGCGGCGGGTCGTGGTCGCGGCGCTGCGGGTGAAGCCGTGGTCTGGGACTCGCGACGGGAGCGCGGCGAACGACCGTCGGCGTCGAAGGAGTGTGTGCCATGCCGGCCGGGAATGCAGTCTGGGGAGTCGATGTCGGGCAGTGTGCCCTGAAGGCCATCAAGCTGCGACCGGCGGAAGGGGGCAAGGTCGAGGCGGTGGCGTTCGATGTCGTCGAGCACCCGAAGATCCTGTCGCAGCCGGACGCGGATCGCGACGAACTCGTGGCGGCGGCGCTGGAGAAGTTTGCCTCGCGCAATGAGTTGCAGGGGGACAGGTTTGTTGTCGGGGTCCCGGGGCAGCAGACGTTCGCCCGCTTCTGCAAGATGCCCCCCATCGACCTGAAGAAGGACGCCAAGAAGATCCCGGAGCTGGTTCGCTACGAGGCCAGCCAGCAGATTCCGTTCGACATCGACGACGTGGTCTGGGATTACCAGATCTTCACCACGCCGGAGCTGCCTGACATCGAGGTGGGCATCTTCGCCATTCGTAAAGACCTGATCCGAAAGCACTTGGGGTTCTTCGGCCAGGTACGCATCGCCCCCGTGGCCGTGCAAACCATCCCGGCCGCCCTGTACAACTTCTGCCAGTTCGACGGGCAAGGTGCGGGCGAAGGCGGCGCGACCGTCATCATCGACGTCGGGGCCCAGAACACCGACCTCATCATCGTCGAACCCAACGCCGCTTGGACCCGCAACATCCCCCTCGGCGGCAACGCGTTTACCGAGGCGTTGGTGCGAGCGTTCAAGCTCTCCTTCGCCAAGGCGGAGAACCTGAAGCGGACGGCCGCCACCAGCAAGTACGCTCGTCAGATGTTCCAGGCCATGCGGCCGGTGTTTGCCGACCTGGTGGCCGAAATCCAGCGTTCCATCGGCTTCTACAGCTCGACGCACCGCGACGTCGAACTCCGCCGCGTCTTAGCCCTGGGTAACGCTTTCCGCCTGCCGGGACTCCAGAAGTACCTGGAGAACAACCTGACCATCGGCGGCGGCAACGTCCGCAAGCTGGAGAAGTTCAACCAGCTTGTGCCCAGCGCCGTGACGCAGGCACCGCAGTTCACGGACAACATCCTTTCCTTCGCGGCGGCGTATGGCCTGGCGGTGCAGGGACTCGGACTGGGGCGCATCCGGGCGTCGTTGCTGCCGACCGAGCTGGCCCGCGTGGTGGTGTGGCAGAAGAAGCGTCCCTACTTCATCGCGTCGGCGGCGTCACTGCTGATCGCGGCGGGCATCCCGTTCGTAGCCAACGGGTTGGACCGCCAAACGCTGGAAAGCGATCGGGCGCAGCAGTTCCGCTCCACCACCGCTCGGGTCGTGGAAGAGGCCAAGCGGTTCCGCGCCGCCTACAAGGCCGCGCAGACCGACACCGGCCAGCGGAAAAGCGACGTCGACGGCCTGCTGAAGCTCCAGGAGCAGAAGCTCATTGTGCCGCGTTTGCTGGCCCTCGCCCACGAGGCCATGCCGCCGGTCAACCCTCCCGAGTTGGCCCAGGTCAAGTCGCCGGAGGAGCTTAAGAAGCTGATCGAGTCGGACCCCATTCGGTTCGATCGGACGCGCCGGGGGCAGTTGATCATCGAGTCGCTGAAGATCGAGTATTCCCCGTCGGTTGACAGTGCGGTACTGGACGCATCGCCGGCCGCGGCGGAGGAAAGCGGTCCCGTGGGCGGTGCGCCCGCCGGCGGCGGGGCCCCGATGGGATTCGGTCGTGGTATGGCCCCGGGCCTCATGGGCGGCCGCGGGCTCATGATGGGCGCGGCCCCCCCGCCGCCGCCCAGCGGTGGCAGTGAGGCCGCCGGCCCGGCCGAGGGCGCGGGTTTCGTGGTGCGGATCACGGGGCGCTTGCTCCAGGGACGTACGCCGGCGGATGCGATCAAGTGGCTGACGGAAGCCTATTTCCAGAACCTCCGGGAACTGACGCACCGACCGGGACTCGGCTTCTTCATCCCGCCGGACGATCCCAAAGACCCGCTGAAGAAGAGCATCAGCATTCCGGTGCCGCGCTCGTACAACCAAGTGGGGGTGTCGGGATTCGGTCCCCCGGGAATGCCCACGGGCCAGCCTATGGGTGGAGCGGCCCAGTTCCCCGACCCGCTGACCGGGGAGGACACTGTCAACGACTGGCGGGTGGAGTTCGCGTTCAAGGTGAAGCTCGGCGAGCCGCCGCCGCCCGAGAAGAAGGAGGGGGAGCAGGACGCGGCGGCCCGGCCGATGAGTGCGCGCTGACGAGGTGGGCCGGTCGGCAGGCCGACCGGCAGGAGACGGATCATGGAATTCGTGAAAACCCACTGGATGCTGCTGGCCACGGGCGTCGCCGCGCTGGCGGGGATCGTGCTGGGCGTGATCGGCATGACGCGCGCCAGCGTGTTGGAGGAAATGCAGAAGCGCGCGCAGGCCGCCCAGGAGATCTCCACCCTGCGCGCCGACGCGCAGAACCAGGACACCATCAACGCCGAGAAGGAGCGTGCCCAGCGGTTCGCCGAGCAGTATGAGGCGGTCTTGCGGACCGCCGAACGCATCAACGAGCGCAAACCGCTGCTGGAAGCCGCCTTTCCGCGGCCCGCCTCCGTGGAAATACCGTATCGCTTCCGCGAAGCGTACGTGCGCCGGCTCTATGAGTTGCCGCGCGAGGCGAAAGGGGGCACGCTGCCCAACGCCCTGGAGCTTCAGGACGAGGCCGAAATCCTCGCCGACATGGAACGGCGCAAGCGCATTGAGGAGGGCGGGGATGCCGGGCCTGAGACCCCGACCCCGCCCGTCCCGGGCTTTGGGACGCCTGGGGAAGCCCCGGCGGGCGGCCGCGGCGTGGCCCCGCCGGCCGGCGGCCGCGGTGTCGCACCGCCT
>JBFMAI010000007.1:0-2970 GCA_040755725.1 Planctomycetota bacterium
GCCCTGTTCATGATCAAGGGCGCGGCCAAGATGGCGGCCCTCTACGCCGCCATCGCGTTCCTGTGGGACGAGGTGGTCTGGGACCTCGGCGAGGCGGCCCTGTTCGACGTGATCGCCGGGCCGTTCTTCTCGTCGATCTGCTTCGAAGCCGGCACCGAAGTGCTGATGGCGGACGGGTCGCTGCGGCCGATCGAGGGCATCGCCGTGGGGCGGCGGGTGCGTTCGGAGCCGGACCCGCTGGCGCCGCCGCGGGCGGGGCCGGGTGACCCCGCCGACCCGGACAGTTATGATGAGATCGACCCCGCGACGTGGCGGCGGGTCGAGTTGCGGATGGAGGACGCCGAGCGCGGGCGGATTCGGATGACGCTGTTGCGGCCGATTGCGTGGCTGATGCTGCTGGGTGCCGAAGTCGGCGCCGCGGTCCCGGTCCAGTTGCCCGAGCTGGGCCTGGTCGGGCCGGCGTATGTGACCGCGGTCGAGGCGTGTCCGCCGATCGAGGAAGGGCCGCCCGGGACGGCGGTCGTGACGGGGACGTTCGTCACGGAGCGGGCGCCGCTGATCCACCTGTATATCGACGGATTGGACCGCCCCATCGGCGTGACGCCGAGCCACCCGCTCTATTCGGAGGACCGGGCGGCGTGGGTGGGTGCTGGTAGCCTGCGTGCCGGCGAGCGCGTCCGCACAACTGACGGTCTGGCCACGATCGACCGCATCGAGACGCGGGCCACGCCCGAGACGGTCTACAACCTCGAGGTGCGCGGCACGCACACGTATTTCATTTCGCGCGCGAAAGCGTGGGTGCATAACGCGTGCGAATTCCCACGGAGTCGGCCGAAGTTCGAGCAGAAGGAGTGGATCACGACGATCGTTGACGAAGCGATCGAGAACGGGCAGTTAAAGCGCTTCGCGCGGGACTTTGTGCTTGAAGCACTGCGTAGCGCCAAGCTCTCGAAGCCAGTCTACAAGGAACTCGCCGAATACCTCGACTGGTACGTCTATACGGTGCTTGCATGGGCTCCGTGAATCTAGTCCTTGATGCTCTTCGCGGCAAGGGAAGACTAGCCGAGCGGCAGGCGATCATCGACAATGTGACTCAGGGTCCAGCTGTTCGAAGTCCTACTGGTGACGCGGTTCACGTCCCGCAGTACGTGCTGGTAGACGGCTTTGAGCTGAGCGATGTGGACTTGACCGGCCTGAACCTGTCCGGCATCAGGATAACCAATGCGGTTCTGCGAAACGTCGTTTGCAATGACGTCAGGTTTCCCAGTGCGCAGGATTGTCTCTTTGAGAATATGAGCGGCGAGCGAGTGAGCTTTGCGCGGCTGTCGAATTGCAGGTTCGTCAATGCAAGCCTCCCCAATGCCATTCTGGGTCCCTTCGTAGAAGGTTGCGATTTTACCGCGGCCAATCTCCGGCATGCGCGACTCCGGCAGATGGGCAAGGAGCAACACAGTGAGCGTGGGCAACACGCCATATTCTGGAATGCCGAAATGAGCTATTGCGACGCCGCGGGAGCCGACCTGAGCCGAAGCTCTTTCGTCGCGGCGCGATTAACTGGCGCGCGCCTTTCCAGTGCCGTCCTCAGGGATTGTGATTTCACTCTTGCAGACCTCCAAGGTGCCAATGCTGCGAGAGCGGATTTGGATGGCGCTATCCTGCGCGGGGCGGGCCTGCAGGGCGTGGTCATTGCACACGATTATGCATGTCGGGAGCAGCACGCGTCGGGGTTCGCGACGCAGGGGGCTGTTCTCCTGGACGTGCCCCCTCCTAGTCTATTCGCCAGGTTGGCGCGGTTGCTCGTGCAACAACCCGATTACCATATTGCCTGGAGAATGACGAATGCCGAGTTCGGCGTCAGCGAGAAGGTGGCGGTGTGGACGGAGGAGGCAATCAGGCCGTTGTCGAATGCACTGGCTGATAAAGGGCAGGGGTACTTTCGCAGTTTTGCGATTGAGGGGCCTCGTCCAGTAGAGTCGATCTTCGTGGACATCGCCTGTGACTACATCGGCTGGCGGCCCATGCCTGAGAGCCTTGAGCTGAGCGATGTAGCAGACAATGTGCGCAACGAGTTAGAGCGCCGATGTATTGAGATGCTAGAGCAACTCCGTGTGATGCCGCGCTGAAGCATGCGGAGGCGCGCGCGGCGGATGGCACAACAACGACCGGTCGTACGCCTACACGTACGACGCCCTGAGCCGGCTGCGGGCCGCCGACCTGGGCGAGCTGGTCACCGGCGTCCCTGACCCGTACATCAACCCGCAGTCCGGCGTCCCGACGCGCTACCACACCTGGACGCCGGACCTGCTGGGCAACCCTGGACACAGCGTCCAGGCAACGCCTGCCGATCGCGTGGCGATCGGTGCCGCTGCGCCTGGACAGGCCGGCGGCTTGTCCAGCGGCAGCGGCATACGCTGTGTCCAGGGCAACTGGGTCGGGAACCCGAACAACTCCGGCTTCCAGCGGGCGATTGACCAGGACGGCGACGGCGCGATGGACACCTGGGCCGACATCTGGCACGCCGTCGACCCGGCCAACGAGATTCAGTCCATCCGGACGGACATCGAGGGCGAGCCCGGGCTACCCAAGCCGGTGGTGTACGACCGGGCGGGGAACCTGGTGTGGGACAGTGCGTACCTGTACCTCTGCGATGGGTTCAACCCTGGACACTCGGCGCAGGCAAAGGAAGCGAGTCTCGCGCGCGGAAAACCCGCGATGAGTAGGTCGATCGTCTTGCGGCGGGTGTGGTTGTTCTTGAGGGAACGCTCCCTTTGCCGCGCCCGGTCCAGCGTCGTATGCTCCTCGTAGTACACAAGTTCCACGGGTCGGCGCCACTTCGTTGTTTTTGTCACCGGGCAGGTTAAAACCAGCCAGAGGTGGGCAGGTTAAAACCAGCCAGTTGTATGCATGATGTTTACTTCTCCACGGGTTCGCAAGCGGGTTCGGGTTTTGACTTTTCGGTGATCGCGGCGG
>JBFMAI010000008.1:0-80117 GCA_040755725.1 Planctomycetota bacterium
CCTTTCTGCGGGTCTCGCAAGGCGTGAGCCGCGCGCCACCGACTCGTGACCTCGCCAATCAGATTCTCCGCGTTCCAACGCACAGCAGCGCAACGAGCACTATAAGCCAGGTGGAGGGCTCCGGGACCACACCAAACCGGAAGTAGTCCCACTGCGCGACGCTCCAAGAGCTGACCACGTCTCCCCACCCGGCGCACGCGGCAAACGAACTGCGGAAGAACACCCCCTTTAGTGCAAGCCCGCTGTCTAAATACAGTCCGTAGTTCCGCATGTCATCAGACCGAAGTTCAAAGTCATGGAATAGGCCGGGCTTGAACGGCAGGTAAACGCTCGGCTCATACAAGCTTAATAGGTAATCCCCGCCGAAAAGAAAGACTACTGAGTAACGGTCATCCGATGTGACGTACACGCCGGGATCTTCCCAGGGCGTTGCCTCGTGGACCTTCAGCCGCCAGCGCATGACGAACATCTCGCCTGGCTCCGGATCGAGCCCTCCCTGGAAATAGACCGTGTAGTTCTCTACGATGGGGACGCTACCCCGCGAGTCGATGAACAGGCTGCCGTCCTCCAGCCAGCGCTGCGCCGGAGGATTCGTAGCATAGCGGACCCAGCCCTCGTTCTCGGGAAGGTCGTTGCCCTCATAAGCAAACCAGTACGGCTCGCCTTGCGCCGCGCCCGCGGCAACACCCAGCACGACGGCCACGATCATCAGACCCCGCCAACGAAGTCCGTCTACCATGACTCAGACCTCCTTTCCGCGCAGCGCCGCTGCGCCAAAGAACATGAGCACGAGTGTACCCGGCTCGGGCACAACGCCAAAGCGGAAGTAGTCCCATGCACCGAAGCTGGACCCTCCGCGCAGTATGTCCCCCCACCAGAGCCCCGGGGGAAACAGACTCTCGCAGAATGCCCCCTCGACGGCGAAGGCCCCGTCAAGATAAAGCTCGTAAGTGCGCATGTCTGTGGAGCGCAACTCGAACTCATGGAACATGCCAGGCGTGAACTGCACCAGCACGAACGGCTCATACACACTCCACAGGTAGTCCTCGGCGAAGATGAACGCGACTGCGTATCGCTCGTCCGATCTCAGCCCCACCCCCGGATATTCCCATGGCGCTGCCTCGTAGACGTTCAGTCTCCATGTCATCAGGAACGTCTCTCCCGGTTCCGGATCAAGGCCAGAGGTGGGGTACATTCCGTAGATGTCCGTGATGTTGGGATCGGCCCTCGAGTCGATAAACAGCGAGCCGTTCTCGAGCCACCGCTGCGCGGGGGGACTGCTCGCGTAGTGAAGCCACCCGTCGTTCTCCGGAAACTCGTTCCCTTCGTACGCGATCCAGTAGGGTTCGGCCCACACCGCGCCCGCGACAGCACCTAGCAGCACCGCCAGGATCATCGCTCTCCGCCAATGACGCCCTCGAACCATGATTCAGGCCTCCCTGCCGCGCGGAAACGCCGCGCACGTCAGCATCAACATAGCGGCCCCTGGCTCCCGCACAACGCCAACGCGGAAGTAGTCCCACAGGGAGCAGGCTCGAGCATCCCCGAACGAAGTCTCCCCGCCGGACCGGGGCTGAGCGGAAACCACGGCGGAACCAAGACCCACGGGAACGACACAGTCGGGAGAGCACTCTCGGCCGAAGAGTGCGACCTTCCCCAACCCCTACTCACCACAGCCCCGGTGTGCCCGGGCCCGCCGCAACCTGAGACGCAGGGGTACATGGGATAACTTCAAGGGCTTCCGGCGGTAGGATGGTCGCGGGGCGCGGGCCGCTTGGGCCCGCCCCCCCCCGACCCGGCGACAAGCCGGATCGTGGTCCGAGCTGCGAGAGGCACGCGTGAGACTGGGCGTCGTGGTCGTCGTGCGACAGGGCGGGCGGTACCTGGTGATTCGCCGGGCCGCCGGCGTGGCGGCGCCGGGCGCGTGGTGCTTCGTGGGTGGGGCGATTGAGCCGGGCGAGCGAGAGCAAGACGCGGTCGTCCGCGAGTTCCGCGAGGAGGTCGGCGCGAGCGTGCGCCCGGTTCGCCGCCTCTGGCAATATACGTCGCCGGACGGCGCACTCTGTCTGCACTGGTGGCTGGCCGAGTGGAACGGAGAGCCGCTGCAACCCGATGCGGCGGAGGTAGCCGAGGTGCGCTGGTGTACCGCCGGCGAGCTGGCCGCGTTACCGGGCCTCCTGGACAGCAACCGCGAGTTTCTGCAGGTTATCGGCGGGCGACTTGACGACATCGGGGCCGGATAGTCAACAATAGACTGGGAAGTGGGCGCGGCCCATGTTATCAGGCATCGCCGGCCGGCCGCCCGGTTCTTGCGCGGCTCTTTGACTCCGGCGGGGGCGGATTCCTAAACCTCACTAGAAGACAATGTGCAGCCGCGCCCGTCCTGTCGGCCGGGCCGCGCGCTGTCCAACGTGGTGCGCAAACCGGCTCGGCCGGGTCGAAGGAGATGAACATGCGTTTGACAAGCCTGTTCCTGGTGCTCGTGGGGCTGGCGGTTGGGCCGACGATGGCTCGGGCGGACTTCATCCCCATCGGGCCGCCGCACACCGGCGAGCTGGGGCACGCGGCCATCCTCGAAGGCCTATACTCGCCGGGCAGTGCGTGGAGCGCGATCCCGCGGCCGGGCGGCCCGACGGTGGATTACAGCAATGGCGTCCTGACCGCGGTGCGCGTGGATGACTACGGGCGGGGCGGCATGGTGGATGTGAACGGCGGCGTGGCCGGCCTCATGGACGACCGGCTGTGGATCGGCGGGCCGGTTCTGGCCACGGCGCGAGCACGCTTCGCCTCACACAAGCAGATACTGGGTTACTCGACGAACGGGCAGACCGGCGACTTCATCGAGTTGTTCGAGGCCCAAGGCAGCGGTCTGAACGTGACGGGTTCCGCCCAACTGACGCTGCCGGCCGGCCAGAGCTGGAGCTGGACGCGTTCGGGCACTGGCAACGTGTGGTTCTCCGAACCGGCGTACAGCCCCGACACGCTCGACCACCTGGTGACGTATCAGATCACCGGCCTGAACGACGGGTACAACCGCTGGATGCTATTCTGGGAAGACCTGCCCAACCTGGGCGACGGCGACTACAACGACTTCGTCGTCGAGCTGAGCGCCCCGGTGCCGGAGCCGGCGGCGGTGGTGGCCTTGGCCCTCGGGGCCGGCCTGCTGGCACGGCGTCGCGCCGCGGCGTAGTTGGACCAACCAGCGTATGAACTCACCCGGCGGGCCGGCGCGCGGCAGCGTGTCGGCCGGCCGCGTTTCACGCCGGGCCGCACACGGTTCAGGCCACGTGTTCCGGGGCGGGGGCCACCGGCGGCGTGGAGGGCTGCGCGGCGGCCGCGCGGGCCGCGTCTTGGGCTTCCATGCGGTGGAATAGAACGTGCGCGACGAGTCCCAGGGCCACGGCGACGAGCAGCGCGCCGTAGCCGAAGAGCTGTTGCGTCCAGAGTCCCAGCAGGGGCATGGTCAGCCCGCGGACGCCGGTGAGCCCGACGTGGATGCCCATGTAGAGCTCGGTCTGGTGCTCGCGGGCGTAGTACAGGTGACCGAGGCTCCAGGCGATCTTCCCGCCGGCGCTGCCCAGGCCGTTGAGGGCCCGCGACAGAATGAGCAGGAACAGGGCCGCACCGAGATACCCGGGGCCACCCCAGGCGAGGACGAGCATCCCGGCCGTGCCGGACACGTACGATGCGAGCCAGGCGGCGGAGTTGTACACACGGAAGCGCATCAGGCCCACGCGGTCGAAGAAGGCGGCCCAACGGTGGATGCACAGCAACAGCACTACACTGGGGATCAGTTGCAGCAGGGCCTGCGACGAGAAGTAATCGAATTTCAGGTCTTTGGTGAACGCGTTGACCAGGATGGGGTCAGTGAAGAAGTTCGCCGACCCCAGGAGGAACTGGGCCAGCATGTAGCCCGCGTAACGCCGGTCCGTCCGCAGGATGCTCATCGCCTCCCACACTCCCGCGCGCAGCCCCAACCGTGAGGTCGTGCCGTCGCGATGGAGTTGCGCCAGGTACCGGCGGAAGCGGTGAAGCTCCTGCTGCTCGCCGCGCATCCGCCAGCGGCGGACCGGCCAGAGCGAGCACGCCCCGATGATCGCGGCGGCCGGGTACACCACCCGGTAAACCCCGGGCTGGCGGTCGTACACCAGACTGAGCGTGAGTGTGGTCGCAAGGGTGAGCAGCAGTTGCACGGATTGCAGGCGTCCGGCGATGCGGCCGCGGTGTGTCGCCGGGTAGTTCGCGCGCCAGATCGTGGTCCGCAACGTGACCAGACCGGAGATGAACAAGTGGGTGAACGCGACTTGGGCCGCGAAGACCCAGCCGCCCCAGGGCCGCCAATCGGTCGACGTCAGACCCACCGAACCGACGCCGACCAGGCCGCAAGCGGCGATCAGCAGGAAAGTCGGGCGGCGCCGGCGACCGCGCAGGATCGCCGCCCAGGCGGGGTTCAGCACATTCATCAGGATCGGGACGGCCCAGATCACGGTCGTGAGCAGGGGCGAGGCGTCAAACGTCTTGGACGCCACGATGCTCACCATGCTCGCTTCCACCACCCCGATGACGATCCCCCACGGCAGAATCTGCCACAGCTCGGCGACGTAGTTCGGCCGCGTCAGCGGCGGCAGGTCGTCGGAACCCAGGAAGCTGAGGGGGCGGTGTGCGCTCATTTCGGAAAGCACCGGATCATAGCGGCCTGACGGCAACCCCGCGAACCGCCACCGGACCGGAAGCCACTTTGACAGCGGCGCCGCAGCCGGTCAGAATAGACACGGTTGAACCCGTCGGCGTGAGCGCCACATCGGCGGTCGCCTGGCCTCTTGGTCGTCCGGCCGCCCGGCCGACAGGGAACGACGAAGTCCAAGATTCGGCGCCGGCCGAACTTACGCGCCGATGCCCCGTGCCGGCACGGAGGACGCTCTTCCATGATCGGGCCGCACATTCTGGCGTGGTCGCCGTTCGATCCGTGGCACTTGTTGGTCATCGGCATGGTGGCGCTGTTGCTGTTCGGCAAACGCTTGCCGGAGGTGGGTCGGTCGCTGGGGCGCGGCATCGCCGAGTTCAAGAAGGGCCTCCGCGACGTGCAGGAAGAGCTTTCCAAAGCGGACGAGCAGCCGCCGAAACCACGCTTGCGGGGTCCATCGGACGACGAGGCAGCTTCGCGCCACCAGATTGGCGAGGGGGCGGACGGGGGGCCCGAGACCAAGGACGATCAAGCCAACCGTACCTAGATCAGCGTGCGCGAATCCGCGCTGCGGGTCGTGTGGCAAGGCTCCGCCTTGCCGCAGTCACAAGGCGGCGCCTCGCAGTACGGTTGTCGCGACGTTGCGCACGCTGGTATGGCACTCGCCCGCCGTCGCTCGGCTACAACTCGACTAATGGCGCACCGAGCCCGATAAACTCACCGATCCCACTCGAAGCGCAAGATCAACGCGGGAGCAGCACGCTCCCCGGCCGGCGGAGCCGCGCCGGCCCGTTCGCCCCGGCCGCCGGAGTCGTTAGCGCTGATGCCGATCCGGCCGATGAACGACGTGCGGCGACCGGCGCGCCGCGCGGGAGTCCAGCGGTGGATCGCAAAAACCCGCCGAAGTCGCAGCTTGCGCCGCATGCGACGGCTGCGTCACATGCGCGCCCCTGGCAGCCGTCGCCGGAGGAGCTGGTCCACATGCTCCGCCGACGCGGCGAGGGTCACCGGCCGGGCCCGCTGCGCCGGCAGGCGCGCTACCGGTGTCGGGTGAGTGTGGAGCTAACGCTGATCGCGCGGTCCGGTACACTCGACAACCGACGCACGGCCACCGTGACGACCTGCGACGTCTCGGTCGACGGCTTCTCGTTCCTGTGGGACGGCTTCGTTCATCCGGGTACAGCGGTGCAGGCCCGGTTCGGGTCCTTGCCGGACCACCCGATGTTGACCGCCGTGGTCCGCTACTGCACGCACGTCGAAGGGCGCCGGCACCGGGTCGGGGTGGAGTTCGTCGCGCGAACGACGGATGCGACGGAGTGAAGCCGGCGCCGGGGCATCCAGGGGATAGGCGGTTGGTCAGGTGCTGATGCCCCGCGCGCGCAGCGCGGCGCGGATGATCTCGACCGCTTGGTCCACCGAGAGCCGGTCCATGTTGAGCACGAGGTCGTGGCGCGTTACGTCGTTGGGTGCCTTGACGGCGAAACGACGGCGGAACTCCTGCCGTTCACGGTCCACGCGCTCCACTTCCGCCATGGCCAGAGCGTCGGAAATGCCGCTGCGTTCCGCGTACGTTCTGGCCCGCGTTTCCGGCGACGCCGTGATGCGGACGCGCAGCCCGCGCTCCCGCGGCAGGATCAGGTCGGCGGCCCGGCCGAGGAAGATGGCGTGCCCCTGTCGCGCCAAGGCCAGCACGCTCTCGGTCAAGCGGTAGAAGTAGTCATCCTTGGGGAGCTCGCCGCGAATGAGCCAGCGGACGGCGGCGTCCAGCCAGCTCACGTCACGTTCATCCATGTGCTCGTACAGGCGGGCGCGCAGCTGGTCGTCACCGGCCATGGCCTGGAGGATTTCGCGGTCGAACACCGGCCACTGGAGTTTCTCGCCTAGGGCCGTCGCCACGAGGGAACCGCCCGAACCGACCGCGCGCGAGATGGTGACGAAATCAACGACGTCGGCGGGCGGGGCGTCGCCGCGCGGCGGGTGGCGCTGCGCCCGCGCCAACTCCCAGTTCCGCACTTGGCGTTCGACCACCTTGGCGAAATCCGCCTTCGCGCTGTGCGGGGTCCCGGCCATGAAGCACCTCTAGCCGTCATTATACGGCGGAACCCGTGCGCGCGCCACAACGTTCCGGGTTTCGCCGACGCCGGGCGCCGCCGGGGCCGGTGTGGTGCGTTATCGGAGCCGGCGTTCGGAAGGCGGGGCGAGTCAACGGGCTTGGAATGACCGTTGCGTGTGTGGTGGGCGACCGTGCCTGCCAACCGCGAGCAGACGGGGCACGCCGGTGACGGCCATTTCGACAAGCTGCTCAGCGGTAGCTGTTCAGCGTCTTCATGTAGTTGGCCCGCTCGAACGCCGCCGGGTCGGGACAGGACTTCTGGCTCAGGCTGCCCTTCATCTGCTTGACCGATTCGTACTCGTGCTCCTTCATCCACTCCCGCATCTGTTCGAGCATGGCGGTCAGCTCGCCCGGGCCCTCGCGCAGCAGGACCGAGCACACCTGGGCCACGTCGGCTCCGGCCATCATGAGCTTGATGACGTCGCGGCCGCTGGCGATGCCGGAGGTTGCGGCCAGGCTGGCCCGGATGCGGCCGTGCAGGATGGCGATCCAGCGCAGCGGCAGGCGCATGTCGAAGGGGTGGCTGAGGACCAGGTCGGGAACGACCTCGAGCTCGTCCAGGTCGATGTCCGGCTGGTAGAAGCGGTTGAACAGCACCAGGCCGTCGGCCCCGGCCTCGTCGAGCCGGCGGGCCATCGCACCCGTCGCGCTGAAGTATGGGCTGAGCTTCATCGCCACCGGGATGCGGACGTGGCCTTTGACCGCCCGCAGGATGTCGATGTAGCGCTGCTCCACGTCGGCGCCGGTGGTCTGGAGATCGGTGGCCACGTAATAGACGTTCAGCTCCAGCGCGTCCGCGCCGGCCTGTTCCATCTTGCGGGCATAATCGGTCCACCCGCCGACGGTCACGCCGTTGAGGCTGGCGATGACCGGGATCCCGAGGGCCTCCTTCGCCTTGCGGATGTGGTCCAGATACTCCTCGGGGCCGAGGCGGTACTCCTCGGGCTCGGGGAAGAAGCTGAGCATCTCGGCATAGGCTTCGGTGCCCTGCGTCGTCAAGTGATGCAGTTCTTCCTCATCGTGAACGATCTGTTCCTCGAACAGCGAGTGCAGCACGACGGCCGGGGCGCCGTGGTCCTCAAGTTGCCGCAACGAGTCGAGCTCGGCGGTCAACGGGCTGGCAGACGGGACGAGGGGGTTGGTGAGCTTCAGACCCAGGTAGGTCGTGGAGAGATCCATAGTAGGGGTCCTCTCAGGATCAGAACCCGCACGCCAGTGCGGGGCCGGGCGTCCCGCCACTCGCGTGGCGGGTCCGTCAGCGACTGTTAGCTTTCCTTCTTCGCCGGTCCGACCGGCGAGATCGCCGCCAGTTGCTCATACAGGTTCCACCGGCGGGCCACGTCCTGGCGAGCCAACTCCAGCAGCCGCTTGGCCTCCTCGGGCTTGCTCTTGGTGAGCATCTTGAACCGCGTCTGCTGGTAGGCGAAATCTTCATAGGCCAGGGACGGTTTCTTGGAATCGAGCTGGAGCGGGTTCTTGCCCTCGGCGGCCAGGTCGGGGTTGTAGCGGAACAGCGGGAAGTGGCCGCTCTCGACGGCCCGCTTCTGCGTGTCCGCCCCCAGCCGCATGTTGATCCCGTGCGCGATGCAGTGCGCGTACGCGATGATCAGCGACGGCCCGTCGTACGCCTCGGCCTCGATGAACGCCTTCACCGTCTGGGCGTCGTTCGCGCCGAAGGCCACCGTGGCCACGTACACGTGGCCATAGGTCATGGCCATCATGGCTAGGTCTTTCGGCGCCATCGGCTTACCGCCGGAGGCGAACTTGGCCACCGCGCCGCGCGGGGTGGCCTTGGAACACTGCCCGCCGGTGTTGGAATACACCTCCGTGTCCAACACCAGCACGTTGACGTTGCGGCCCATCGCCAGCACGTGATCCAGGCCGCCGTACCCGATGTCGTACGCCCACCCGTCGCCGCCGACGATCCACACGGACTTCTTGACGAGGCTGTCCGCGATCTCGATCAATCGCTGGGCCTCGGCGGCCACGGCGGGCGTGACGCCCGCACTCCCCCGGGCGATGGGGCTCAACTTCTCCTTGAGGACGGCCACGCGCTCGCGCTGGGCGTTGATGTCGGCGTCGGTCTTCTGGACCGCTTGCACCAGACCGTCGGCCAGCTCCGCGCCGATCCGCTCCCGCAGCCGTTGCACCAGCTCGCGGGCGTATTCGGTGTGTTTGTCGAGGGTCAAGCGGTAGCCGAAACCGAACTCGGCGTTGTCCTCGAACAGCGAGTTGCACCACGCCGGACCGCGGCCGTCGGGGTTGACGACCCACGGGGCCGTGGGCAGGTTGCCGCCGTAGATCGACGAGCAGCCCGTCGCGTTCGAGATCACGGCCCGGTCGCCGAAGAGCTGACTGAGCAGCTTGTAGTACGGGGTCTCGCCGCAGCCGGCGCAGGCGCCGGAGTACTCGAACAGCGGCTGGAGGAACTGCGAGCCTTTGACCGTGTTGATGCGGACCTTGGTGCGATCGACCTCCGGCAAGCTCAGGAAGAACGCGTAGTTGGCCCGCTCGGGCTCGCGCAGCGGCGGCTGGAAGGCCATGTTGATGGCCTTGAGCTTGGCCTCTTTCTTGTTCTTGGCCGGGCAGGCTTCGATGCATACGCCGCAACCCGTGCAGTCCTCCGGCGCGACCTGCACCGTGGTGACGTAGCCGTCGAACTCCTTGCCGATGTACTTGGCGTGCTTGAACGTCGGGGGGGCCTTGGCCAGGAACTTCGGGTCGTACGCCTTTAGGCGGATCGCCGCGTGCGGGCACACCAGGGCACATTTGCCGCACTGGGTGCAGACCTCGGGGTCCCACACCGGGATTTCCAGGGCGATGTTGCGCTTCTCCCAGCGCGTGGTGTGGATCGGGAACGTGCCGTCGCACGGGAGCTTGCTGGTCGGCAGCTCGTCCCCGTGAAACGCGATCATCGGCCCGAGCACTTCCTTGACGAACGGCGGGGCCTCGTCGGGCACCGGGGGCCGCATCGTGACTTTGCTGGTGGCCTTGGCGGGCACGGGGATCTCGTACAGGTTCGCCAGCGTCTGATCGACGGCGGCCCAGTTCTTCTTGACGATCTCCTCGCCCTTGCGGCCGTACTCCTTCTTGATGGAGTTCTTGATCGCCGCAATCGCCTCGTCCTTCGGCAACACGCCAGAGATGGCGAAGAAGCACGTCTGCATGATCGTGTTGACGCGCCCGCCCATGCCGGCCTCTTTGGCGACGTGGTAGCCGTCGATGGCGTAGACCTTGAGCTTCTTGTCGATGATCTGCTGCTGGACCTCGCGCGGCAGCCGGTCCCAAGTTTCCTCACGGGGAAACGGGCTGTTAATCAGGAACGTGCCGCCGTCCACGATGTTGCTGAGCAGGTCGAACCGCTCCAGAAACGCCCAGTGGTGGCAGGCGACGAAGTTGGCGGAGTTGATGAGGTACGAGGAACGGATCGGCTTGGGACCGAAGCGCAGGTGTGAGACGGTCATCGAGCCGGCCTTCTTCGAGTCGTACACGAAGTAGCCCTGGGCGAAGTTGTCGGTGTCCTCGCCGATGATCTTGATCGAGTTCTTGTTCGCCCCCACGGTCCCGTCCGAACCCAGCCCGAAGAACATCGCCCGGACCACCTTGGCGTCCTCGGTCATGAACGTCGGGTCCACGTCCAGGCTGCTGTGCGTGACATCTTCGGTGATGCCGACGGTGAAGTGGTTCTTCGGGTTGTCGCGGGCCAGATTGTCAAACACCGCCCTCACCATCGCCGGACTGAACTCCTTGCTGCTCAGCCCGTAGCGCCCGCCGACGATCCGCTTCACGGCCGGCGGCCGCTGCCCGGCGGCACACGCCTCCCCGTAAGCAGTCACGACGTCCTTGTACAGCGGCTCGCCCGCCGCCCCCGGCTCCTTGGTGCGGTCCAGGACCGCGATCGACTGCACGGTGGCGGGCAGCGCGGCCAGCAGGGCCGCCCCGTCAAACGGGCGGAAAAGCCGCACTTTCAGGATCCCCACCTTCTCGCCGCGCGCGCTGAGATACTCGACGGTCTCGTGCGCGACCTCGGCCCCCGAGCCCATCAGGATGATGACCCGCTGGGCGTCCGGCGCCCCCACATAGTCGAACAAGCGGTAGTGCCGCCCCACGACCTGGCCGAAGCGGTCCATGACCCGCTGCACGATCGCCGGGCAGTCCCGATAGAACGGGTTCACCGTCTCGCGGGCCTGGAAGAACACGTCGGGGTTCTGGGCCGAGCCGCGCAGCATGGGACGGTCCGGCGAGAGGGCCCGTGTGCGGTGGGCCGCGACGGCCCGCTCGTCAATCATCGCCCGCAGGTCGTCGACCGAGAGCTCCTCGATCTTGGCCACCTCGTGCGACGTGCGGAAGCCGTCGAAAAAATGCAGGAACGGCACGCGGCTCTCCAAGGCCGCCGCGTGCGCGATCAGGGCCATGTCCATCGCCTCTTGCACCGAGCCGGACGCCAACAAGGCAAAGCCGGTGGAGCGGACCGCCATGACGTCGCTGTGGTCGCCGAAGATCGACAAGGCGTGCGTCGCCACGGTGCGGGCCGTGACGTGGAAGACCGTCGGCATGAGCTCGCCGGCCATCTTGAACATGGTCGGGATCATCAACAGCAGGCCCTGCGACGCGGTGAAGGTGCATGTCAGCGCGCCCGTGGCCGCCGCCCCGTGGACGGCAGCGCTGGCCCCACCCTCGCTTTGCATCTCCACCACATGCGGGATCGTCCCCCAGATGTTCGTCTTGCCCACCGCCGACCATTCGTCCGCCCATTCGCCCATCGGCGAGGACGGAGTGATCGGGTAGATCGCGATGACCTCACTGACCTGGTGGGCCACGTGGGCCGCCGCCTGGTTCCCGTCAATCGTCACCATGCGTCGCTTGCTCATACGCCATCTTCTCCAAAGCTCGTCCCGCCGCCGCCGACCCGGCGGTCCGGGCGTGGGACGAAATCGGCCATGCTCGGACAGCAATCCACCGCGGTCACCGGCCTGCCCGCTAGCCCCTCCCCGGGGGCCGCGTTCTGTGCTGTCGGGTGGGTCTGTCGTCGGGCCGACGCCACGGGACGCGGTCGCCGGCCGTCACGCGGGCCAAAGCTGTCTGTTTATCGGCAAAGGGGGTGGGCTGCAAGCGGCGTTCCCGGCCAATCGCCTGCGCAAACGCACCGGGAGCGACGCACGCGGGCACGTTGCAGCGGCAAGTGCGCGATTCCGCGCAACTCGCCGACTGGAAGCAGGGGGGCTTCGGTCGTCCCTATGCTTGTGGTGCCAAGCAACCGGTTGACATATCAACCGTCGCCTCCGTCACCACCGACAGCGGCCGGCGGAACAACTGCGCTCGCACGTACCCCAGCAGCCACCCCGCCACGCGGTCGGTCCCCAGCCGCCGGCGCGTGTCGGTGCAGACGACCTCAGCCCCGGGGCTGATGCGCCCGAGCTGGCGCACGGTGCCGTCGAGATCGAAGTCGGTGTGCGGCAACAGATCGTACTTCGTGACGAGGATGAGGCGCGCGCTGCTGAAGGCCAGCGGGTACTTCCCGACGACGGCGTGGCCCTGCGAAACGCTGAGCGTCGTCGCGCGGACGTGCTCGCCGAGATCGGTCAGCGCCTGGCACGGCAGCCCGCCGGTGTTCTCGATGATCAACAGGTCCAGATCGCTCAGCGGCAGCTCGTGCAGGGCATGGCGGACCTGTTCGGCGGCGACGTGGCAGCGCCCGTCCGTCAGAAGCTGCACGACCGGCACGCCCAGGGCCTCCAGCCGCTGGGCGTCGGCCGTGCTGGCCAAGCCGGCCTCGATGACCCCCACGCGGACTTCGCGGGTGAGGCGGGGAAGGATGGCGGCCAGCAGTGCCGTCTTCCCGGAGGCCGGGGCACCGAGCAGATTCAGGCAGATGGTACCTGCGGCGTCGAAGAGCTTGCGGTTTTCGCGGGCGGCATGCGGACGGCGGGGCGCCTGGTGAATGATGGGGATAGTCATCGCGCTGCTCCACGTCGGTTGAACGGGCCGATACGTTGTCGCTCGAAACGTCGTGCGGTCGATTTGACGCGCTTCGCCACTGGGCCTGTCGGAGAGGCCTCACGGCGAGTCGCCCTGGTTGCTTCGCGCCGTCGCTGCGCCCAGCCGCGCCGTCTGGACCGAGCGTGCGCCCGCGCGGCGCGAAGCATACGCCCTTCGCCCGCGCCGGTCCAGAGAAAGAAATCTCCGCGCGCCCCTCACGCGGGGCCGTGCCAGAATCGGCAGGCCTGCGGGTGTGGCCAGCAGGGCCGCGCGGAAGGCAGCGTCGGCCCCCGTGGCCGACGTTGAACAGCGTGGGCCTATCGCCGGTCCACGTCGCCCACGGGGGGCGACGCTACCAGTCCGCCGGTTGTGTCACGGTTTCCCCGCCCCGGCGACGGCGCGGCCCCCGCCGGGACGTCCGTCCCGCGTCCCGCCGCGCGGCCGTGCCGCACTTTGACAGCGCGTGGCGGTGATCCTAAACTGGTGGATTGGCGGCTAGTTGCCGCGTAGCGCCGCCGGTGTAGCTCAGTTGGACAGAGCGCTTGACTGTGGATCAAGAGGTCCCCGGTTCGACCCCGGGCGCCGGCAATCGGTTTCGGTGGAAGCGGCCGGGTCCGGTCGGGCATCAACAGCGGCCAAGCCTCACTGGCTGGAGCCGGGCTTCGGGGCTGGTCGTCGCCAGACTTCAGTGCTAGCCGGGCTTTACCAGCAGCAGGCTTCAGCCGGCGCGCGTTGGCCACCGACTTCAGTCGGTGGAGGGTGGGTCTGCCGCTCGCTCACCCCCCGCCGTGTTCCGTCATCGCTCATCCCCCACCTTGTTCCATCATCTTCCGGTTGCGATGGCCGGCTTTAGCCGGCCCGCGTTTGCCACCGACTTCAGTCGGTGGAAACAGCTGTGGGGACCTTGGCCTCTCTCCCCCTGTTCCATTATCTTCCGGTTGAGATAGCCGGGCTTCAGCCGGCTTGTCATGTGCGGGCCAGCCAATCATGAGCAGCCACGTCTTCCATGAGATCTACCTGCACCTCAACTGGCACACCAAGGGTGACCATCCGACCTGCCGCGGTGAAGTGGAAGAGCTGATCCACACGCTCCTGGCGGAGAAAGCCCGCCGCATCAAGGGGGCGTTCCTCCACCACCTCGGCGGCACGGACACGCACGTCCACCTCGCGGTCCAGATCGAGCCGTTCGTCGCTGTTTTCGACCTTGTTCAGGAACTCAAGGGCGCCCCGGCCCACGAGGTGAACAAGCGGATGGGCCGCAAGGTGCTCGAATGGCAGCGCGGCTACGGCGTCGTCAGCTTCGGGCGCAAGAACTTGCCGTGGATCATCGACTACATCGAGCGGCAGCGCGAGCATCACGCCGCCGGGCGCGTCCATGCACGCCTCGAGTCCTACGGGCCTGAGGGCACGGCGCCGGATGCTCTCCGTGCGGATCAGAGAAGCCCGGTTGAAGCCGGCTCAATCCAAGGCGCCGACGTGGGGGAGCTACCCTGTCCGCCTTCCACCACCTGAAGGTGGTGGCAAACGCCGGTCGGCCGAAGCCGACCAACAGGCCGAAGCCGAACAGGGGGCTAGAGGCTATCAACGTTGGTCGGCTTTCAGCCGGATTCTGGCCGGCTTCAGCCGGCCCGTGTTTGCCACCGACTTCAGTCGGTGGAGAGCTTGCCCTTCTCCCTCTCAGGGCCTCAACCTGCAAATCAAGATAGCCGGGCTTCAGCCGGCTTTCGTCGCCGCAGTAGAATACAGCGATGACCCTGCCCGAACCCAAGCGCTGCCTCGGCTGCGGGTACATCCTCCAAGGGCTGCCGGAGAACCGCTGCCCGGAGTGCGGGCGGACATTCGATCCTCGGGATCAGCGCACGTATTACACGACGAGGGTCTCCGGGCGCCGCTACCTGGCTGTCACCACAGCGGGCTTGGTGGGCCTGCTGCTGTCTTGGTGGCTGGCGACCGTGTGCTTCGATCCGACGGCGCCGATTTCCATCTTGTGCGCGACCTTAGTGGTCGTCGTATCGCTGGGCGTGTTTGTGTGCCTCGCCATGGATGCCTGGCGCGCAATCCTCGTGCCCCGTCACCTGGTGCAGCACCGCCTTGCGCTCAAGGCGGCACTGATGATCGCTGTACTCGTCGTGGGGGAGCTCGTCGCGGCTGCGTTGGGCACGGTGGTCATTGCGCTCGGCGCCTGCTGATGCTGTGTGGCCGTTGGCAACCGAGGTACTCGCGCCGGGGTGGCGACACCTGTTGACAGCCGGCCCCCGAAAACTGACAACTGGCGACTGACAACTGCTTGCAGCACGGAGTCCCACACGTGGCCAAGACCGCCTCTTCCCCGAAGAGAACCGCACGCCAAACCCCCCGTCGCGACCGCGCCGCCGCCGGGCAGCGCATCCACGAGCTGGCCCGCGGCGTCGTCGAGGTCGTCCACCGCCGTGAGGATCCCTTCGTCGACATCCCCTCCCGCACGCTCTCCAACGTCCAGTTCAACGAGCAGAAGGGCATCATCGAGCTGCTCGACGGCACCCAACGCCGCTCCTTCTTCAGCCTGCTCGGCCGCCGCAAGGGCGAGGGCAGCCAGGCCAAGAAGTTCATGCAGACGGTGCGGGTGGCGGAGGTGTGCAAGCGGCTGATCGACGCGAGCGACTCGACCAGTATCCGCGACCTGTTCTACAACCTGAAGGTCCCGGTCAAGTCCGCCGACGGCAAGCCGTCCAAAGAGCTGATCTTCAGCGAACAGAGCGAGAGCGACCCGATCATCGAGGACATCGAGGTCACCGTCGCCGCCCTGCGCGAGGAGCTCGGCGTCCACGCCGAGCCCAAGGGCGCCATGGTCGGCCCCATGACCATCATCGACGACGGCGACACGATCGACCTGATGTCGCTCGGCTCCGGCGGCTGGCAGGTGCCCAGCATCGTCGAGCCCGACGTCATCCAGTTCAAGAAGAACGCCGCCAAGTTCGTCCTCCTGATCGAAAAAGGCGCCGTCTGGCAGCGTTTCAACAAGGACCGCTTCTGGCAGACGCACCAGTGCATGATCCTGCACGGCGGGGGGCAGCCGCCGCGCGGCGTTCGGCGGCTGTGCTACCGGATGCACCAGGAGCTGAAGCTGCCGGTGTACGTGCTGGTCGATAACGACCCGTGGGGCTACTACATCTACAGCGTGGTCAAGCAGGGGTCGATCAACCTGGCGTTCGAGAGCCAGCGGATGGCGATCCCCGCGGCGCGGTTCATCGGGATGAGCAGCTTCGACGCGGCGGAGTTCGACATTCCGCCGCACGTGCCGATGCCGCTGACGGAGGAGGACCGCCGGCGGGCGAAGGAAATCCTGGCCTACCCCTGGTTCGCCCAGCGGCCGTGGCAGAAGGAGATCAAGCACATGCTGGCCCTGGGGGTGAAACTGGAACTGGAAGCGCTCTCCAACAAGCACTTCAGCTTCATCACCGAGACGTACCTGCCGCGGAAGCTGAGCGAGAAGCGGTGGTTGGATTGACGCGCCCCCGGAAGGCGTGGTGGACCAGCTTCCTTCGCGAAACCGGCGCACTGAATGGTGCGTCCACGACTCGCCGGCATGTCGGCGGCTTGGTGGCCTGTCCGCGGCTTTGCGCGGACATGCTGCCCTCCCAGCTCACAACGCGACGGCGCTGCCCCCGCCGATTAGCGCAGCACCGTCATCATCACCTGCGCCACGACCGTCATGGCCACCAGCGCGAGCGGGTAGACGGCGGCGTACGACAGGGCCGGCACGTCGCTCTCGAATTGTGAGCCGGCCGCGCCCAACCCCGGCGTGCTCGTCATCGCCCCACACGTCAGCCCCATCGTGCTGGCGGCACTCTGCCGAAAGACCCAGTACGACGTGACAAAGCCGATAGCGGTCGCGAGCACGCCCGTGACGACGGCCACCAGCACCAACGCGGCCCCCTGCGTGCGCAGGACCGGCACCAGTTCCGCGCCCGCCGCCGTCCCGGCCCCAACCAGGAACAGCATCAAACCGAGCTCGCGCATCAGGTAACGCCCGGCCATCGGCACGTGGACGCGCAGCCGGCCGATGCGTCCGTAGTGCCCCAGCAGCAGCCCCACGAACAGCGGCCCCCCCGCCAACCCCAGCCGGATCGTCCCCACGCCCGGGACCGGAATCGGCACCAGACCGAGCAACAAGCCCAACACCAGCCCAAACGCGAACTCGGGGATGCCGGTTTCGTGCAGCCGCCGCTCGTGAATCCCGGCCGCCCGTTCAAACGCCACCACGTCCGGCTCGTAGCCGACCGCCCGCACCTGGTCGCCGATCTCCACCACGAAATCGCCGCGCGGCACGAATTCCATCCCCTCGCGCCGCACGCGAGTGATGACCACGTTGAACTTGCTGCGCACGTGCAGTTCGCGCAGGCGGCGGCCGGCAAAGGCCGGCTCGCTGACGTAGATGTCGCGGGCGACGACGTTGGGCACCTGCCGCATCTCGACCTCCACGGGCACGGGGGGCCCAATGACCAGGGCCAACCGGTCCAGCTCCCGCCCGACCCCAACCGCCATCACGACATCACCCGCTTCGAGTTGTACGTCACTTCCCGACGGCAACACCTGGGCACCGCGCATTACCCGGGAGATGTTCACCGACGCCAACTCGTGCAGGTGCAGCGCGCTGAGTCGCTTGCCGAGGCAAGCCGGGTTCTGCACCAGGTAACACCGCTGGTGGATCGGCTCCGCCGGCGGCAGGTCCGGCTGTCGATTGTTGGGGGTCGGCCGCCGCGCGAGCCAACGCGGCACGAGCTGGGCGAAGAGCACGACGCCCACCACGCCGAACGGGTACGCCACGCCGTACGCCACCGACACCGCCGCCGCCGACCCCGAAGCCGCCTCCGTCGCGGCGGCCAGTGCCGGCGTGCTCGTGAGCGCGCCGGCGAACAGCCCCACGGTGAGTGCCCCGTCCAGTCCCAACGCCCGCCCCAGCAGGCCGGCGATGACCGCCCCGCCCACCACGGTGACCAGCCCCACGACCAGTGGCGTGGCCCCCTTGCTGCGCACCGTCCGCACGAAACGCGGTCCGGCTTGGAGGCCGATGGCATACACGAACAGCACGACGCCGAAGTCCCCGAGCACCTTCGTCGCATCCGGTTTGACGAGGCCGAAGTGCCCGAACGCCAGCGCGACGAAGAGCACGCCCGAAGTGCCCAGCGACACTCTCTTCAGCGACAAGCGGCCGAGCAGCTCACCCAAGAGAATGATCGCGAAGGCGGCCCCGACCGGATTGCTCAATAGCGCCTTCACTGTGTCCATGCGATACCTCGCGGCGACCCCGGTCCACCGAGGCCGCGCGCTGGTGGCGGAGTGTACGGGGCAAGCCGTTGCCGGGCCAGCCGAGCGGCGGCACCCGTCCGGCCCGGACATGCGGCGGTCCTTGAGCGCCCCCCGCAAAACTTGCGCGGCACGCCGGATGGCCCAAGATGGTTGTCGAGGTGGCGGTGAACGCGGTGTAGTCCGCCCCGCTTGGCGGGCAGCCAAGCGCGGCGCTCTTATGAGACGGTCAAAAATCCGATCTGGGGGCTTCTCCGAATCGCTCAGGTATTCGATGAGTTAGATAGACGAGTTGGTTCTCCGCAACCTCGGCTGAGAAGCCTGCCATGAGGCCCGTCTGCTTCATCCTGTGCTTCACGATCGGCGTCTGCCTGATGGTCTTCAGCGGCTACCTGCCCCAATCGGCCAGTGCCAGGGGCCGTGCCGGCTTCGTGACCGCGCACGGGGCCGCACGGACCGACTCTGACGGCTTCACCCGCTCGCTGACTCGTCGGGCGGCGACGGACCGGAACCCCGGCGACGAGCCGGTCGAGGGGGACACGCCGCCACTCGATGCCGAGCCGGAGTCTGTGCCACCGCCGGTCGCGGTTGAGCCCGCGAGGGCACTTCCCGAGCAGCCTGCCGGAGCCCCGACCCCTGAGCCGCCACCGGGTCCGCCGCCGGTTCCGCCCTCCCACGAACCACCTCCGCCGGAGTCGCTCGCACCGCCGCCGCCGGCCGACGAACAGCCGCCCGTTGAACCCGCCGCACCCGCGGCGCGCCACGACACTTGGCCGTTGCTGGCGGATGCCGGACCTGATCGGGTTGTGTGGATCGGCTGGGACGAGCTGCCGCTGGACGGCAGCGCCAGCACGGGCCAGGGCATAACCTACGAATGGACGCAAACGTCCGGCCCGGTCACCCTGGCCATTGCCAACCCGCTGGCGCCGGTAACCCTCGCCACCGGACTACTGAATGTTGAACGAACGGATTGGCGCGGGGCTACCTACGAGTTCCAGTTGACCGTGACCGACCTCGCCGGCGAACGTGAGGTCGATACCGTCCGCTACACTGTGAAGTCAGCTCCCGCCCTGACGCTCAAGCCCGCCGCCGAGCGACGCTTCGAGATTCGCGACGGGTACCCCCTGGCCCACTTCGTCGCCTGGAGCACCACGCTCGACGGCGACGAGTCCGTCTTCGAAATCACGTCCGACAAAGAGCTTACGTTCACCAAGGTGAGCGGAAGCCCGTACACGCTCACCGGCGGAAAGACCGGCAGCCGATTCGTCTACCAAGTGGTTGTCTTTGCCAACGGCGACGCCACGACCTCCTGGGTCGAGCTGCTCGTGGACACCGAAGAGAAGGTGCCGGGGATCGTCCAGCTCGGCGTGAACTGGACCGCCGTGGCCGCGCCGCCGATGGCGGCGGAGAGGTGATCAGACCGTGAGCACCGTGATCTGGTTCCTTGGCTTCGGACTGATGATGACGAGCTTCGTGTTTCTGTTCGGCAAGTCCGAGGACGCCGACCGACCGCGCATCAGCGTCGAACCGTGGTGGCCGGACCCTGACTCCAAGCGTTGATCGGCCCGCCCTGTCCGCTCCGTCACGTTCAGTCCTTCGACTTCTTCCTGTCCTTTTCGTTGTCCTTGTCTTTGTCCTCGTCCTCGAAACCCTTCTGCTTGCGCAGCCATTTGGCGAGACCCTTGACGGAGGTTTCGGCCAGCTCCTTGCCGCCGCCCTCGCGGAACGCTCTGCTTTCGCACTTGATGATCGCGTCGGCCACGAGGCGCTCGCCGTCCCTCATGCGTACGCGCGTGAGCATCTGCGCCTGACTCATGATGCCCTTGCTCTGGAAGAACAGCACCTCACTGTCGAGCACCAGCCGCGGCTCGCCGCCGGGGTACGCCTCCAGCAAGTGCCGCGTCAGGGACCGCGCGTAGTAATCGTAGGTTGCGATGACCTCGCGCGGGCACAATCGGTCGCTGAGCGTGGTGGTCGCGGGTGCGAACGCGACGGCGACGTACGGTTCGAGATCGACGTCGGCGGGCTCGCTGTTCAGCACGACCTCCGCCTTGGCCCCGCGCAGCTCGTAGAACGCCTGCTTGACCACCGTGGTGCAGCCCGTCCACGCGGGCAAACCGCTGATCCAGACCCCCACGACGAGCAGTAGGGAACGGTTCATCGCCTGATCTCCAGCCTGAGCGGTCACCCACTACCCCCCGGATAGCCGGGTCATGTCCGCCTCGGACACCTCAAAATTGCTGTGGACGGCCTGGACGTCGTCGTGGTCCTCCAGGGCCTCGATGAGCTTAAGCATCCGCTCGGCTTCCGCGCCCGCCAGGTTGACTTGGCTCGAAGCCACCATCGACACCTCGGCACTCTCGGGCTTGATGCCGGCCGCCTCGAGCGCCTGACGGACCGCGCCGAATGCCGTCGGGTCGCACGTGAGCTCGAACGCGTCGCCGAGCGACTGCACGTCGTCCGCGCCGGACTCGAGGGCGATCCCGGTCAGCGTGTCCTCGTCCGTCTGGCTCGCGGCGACCACGAACACGCCCCGCTTGGTGAACATCCAGGCCACGCAGTTCGCCGAGCCCACGTTGCCCCCGTGCATCTCGAAGATCCGCTTGATCTCCGGCGCGGTTCGGTTGCGGTTGTCGGTGAGCACGCGGCACAGGACGGCGGCGCCCCCGGGCCCGTAGCCCTCGAAGACCAGCTCCTCCAGCGCGGCCCCGCCGATTTCGCCCGTGCCCTTCTTGATGGCCCGCTCGATGGTGTCCTTGGGCATGTTGGCGTCGCGGGCGGCGTCGATGGCATAGCGCAGCGCCAGATTGCTGTCGGGATCGCCGCCGCCCTGCCGCGCGGCCACGATGATGCCCCGCGACAGCCGGCTCCATACGCGCCCGCGCCGCGCATCGGTGACCGACTTCGCCCGCTTGATTCGCGCCCAGTGTGAGTGCCCAGCCATGGTCCGTACTCGCTGCTCCGTGGACTCGCTATCGCGCCCATTGTACGAGCGGCGGCGGGAGCGGAGAAGTCGCCGCCTATCGCCGCTTCACCGCCACCTGGTGAATCCGTCGTCCCTCCCGACGGTACTTGATCTCATAGTTGGTCGCCACCTGGGCGGCCTCGACCCCGAACTCGGGATCGTCGAACGGCACCTCGACGAGCTCCGGGTGCCCGAGGAGCAGCCCGCGGATGATCTCGAAATACTCCGCGTGGTCGGTCTGCACCGCCAGATGCCCGCCGTGAACCAGCCCGCGCACCGCCGCCTCGACGAACGCCGACTGAAACAGACGCCGCTTGTGATGGCGGCGCTTCGGCCACGGGTCGGGGTGATAGACGTGCAGGGCCGTTATCGACTCGGGCGGACAAATCGTGCGGATGAAGTGCCCCCCGTCCCAGCGCAGAATCCGCACGTTCGGCGCCTTCCAGCGCTCCATCCGGTCCACCGCGTAGCGGTAGAACTCGCTCGCCCACTCGATACCCAGGAAGTTGCGGTCCGGACACGCCCGCGCCCGACGCAGTAGAAACGCGGCCTTTCCCGTCCCGATCTCGACCTCGACCGGCCGCGCGTTGCCGAACACGCCCGCCCACGTGAAAGACTCCAGCTCGCTCGGCGCCACGGCCACGGGTAGGCAGGTCATAGTCGCCCAATTATCGGATCTCGGGGGCCGGTCCGTTCCTTTTGAAGATCGCACGCCCCCGTGCCGATGCCATTCCTGCCGGAGCACGCGAACCGCCGCTCCCGGTCGGCTCTTCTAAGGGAAGACGTGCCGTGCAACAAGCCGCCCCCACGCACTCCGAACGTCGCCGCGACCCCCGCGTCCCGAAGGCCTTCGCCCTGTGGCTGTGCCCGCTGCCCGGCGCCCGCCGCCTCAGCGCGTGGATGCTCGACATGTCGGCCGGCGGGGCGGCCCTGCTGACCGACGCGCGCGAGGCCCCGCCAGTCGGACAACGCGTCGAACTCAGCGAGATGGTCACCCCGGACCGCATCGTCCGCGAAGGTGCGACCCCGCTGCCCCGCTACGCCCGCGTCATCCGCCACGACGACAGCGACGGTGTGGTCCGGCGTATCGCCGTCCGTTTTGAGGCAGACGAACCGGCGATCGAGCGGGTCAACGAGCGTCACACGATGGTGGCCGCCTGCCCGCGGCCGCCGCGGGCCGCTCCCGTTCCGCCGCCGCTGCCGCTTGACCCCGCCCTGCTGCCGTCCATTCCCGCCGAGTGGGCCTGACCGGCGGCGTCGCCCCGGGGCCGCCCCGCCGGCGCTATACTCAGTTTTGACAACCTCTCACGGGCCGAGTACTACGCCGTCGACGGGTGTTCCGCGAACCGCCCGTCACAGCGAGAGGGCCATGCTCTAGCCGAGCCGCTTGTCCGGCCCGAGGCACGGCTCAGCAGGAGCTTCGCCCTCCCGTCTCCGGAGACCCGTGCCGAGTCGAGCACGATGCCCCGCGGGCCGCGGGGCGTTAGGAGCGTGTGATGAGTCTCCTCCACGATGATGTCCTGCAAACCGTCGGCCGGACGCCGCTGGTCCGCATCAACCGCCTCATCCGCGGCCCCGCGACCGTCTACGCCAAGCTGGAGTTCTTCAACCCGCTCAAGAGCGTCAAGGACCGCATCGGCGTCGCCATGATCGACGACGGCCTGCGTCGCGGACGCATCCAGGCCGACACCGCCATCATCGAACCCACGTCGGGCAACACCGGGATCGCGCTGGCGTTCGTCTGCGCCGCCAAGGGCCTCCGCCTCATCCTCACCATGCCCGAGAGCATGAGCGTCGAACGCCGCAAGGTGCTGCGACAACTGGGCGCCGAGGTCGTCCTCACCGACGCCGCCCAGGGCATGCGCGGCGCCGTCGCCAAGGCGGAGGAGCTGCTCGCCGCCACTCCCCACGCCTTCATGCCGCAGCAGTTCCACAACCCCGCCAACCCCGAAATCCACCGCCGTACCACCGCCGAAGAAATCTGGAACGACACCGACGGCCGGGCCGATGTCCTCGTCGCGGGCGTCGGCACCGGGGGCACGCTGACCGGCGTCGGCGAGGTCATCAAGTCGCGCAAGCCGGGCTTCCGTTGCATCGCGGTCGAGCCGGCGGCGTCGCCGGTCATCGCCCAGGCGCGGGCCGGCCGGCCGCTGCAACCCGGGCCGCACAAGATTCAGGGCATCGGGGCGGGGTTCGTCCCCGACAACCTGAACCTCGACATCGTGGACGACACCGTCGCCGTCAGCAATGAGGACGCGTTCGACTGGGCCCGCCGCGCCGCCCGACTCGAAGGCATCCTGTGCGGCATCAGCTCCGGGGCGGCGTTGTACGCGGCGGACCAGGTAGCCCGGCGGCCCGAAAACGCCGGCAAGCTGATCGTCGCTATCCTCGCGTCCGCTGGCGAACGCTACCTCTCGACGGCGCTGTTCGAGTAGCAACTCCCCTCCCTTGCAGGGAGGGGTTGGGGGAGGGCAGGGACGTCCACCACAGAGGCACAGAGACACAGAGGTTTGCGGAAGAAGGGAACCCGGGGCTGCCACCAGACGTAACGGCCGGGCTCCGTACCGGCCGTGGGCTGCCGCACAATCTCGCCGCTCAGCTAATCCCTCAATCCCTTTCCCCCCTACTCATCGTACCTGGCGTTGAAGTAGGAAACCTCGCGCTGGCCGACGGTCTCGGGCAGGCCGGAGTCTTCCTGCGTGATGAACGTGTCGGGGTAGCCGTTGTTGTCGCTGTCGTACCCCGGCAGGAGCCGCGGCAGGAGGTTGCTGCGGTCAATCGTGACCTGCGAGCGGACGCTGGCCTGCGGGTCCTGGCGGTCGGTCAGCGTCAGGTACACGGTGAACGTGTTGCTCCGCGTCGTCAGGAACTGCGTGTCGAGGAGCGCGAGCAGGCTCACGGCTTTCATGAAGTCGCCGCCGAGCTGCGCCGATGGATCACCGCGGTAACCGCCCAGCACCGGGTTCTCGCTACTGATGCCGGACGTGGACCCGTCGAAGCCCATCACGTTGGCCAACTCGCCCACCGTCAAGAAGCCGCGTTTCCAGGTGGCGGACGTGTTGGGATTGAGTACATCATCGCCGGCGCCGCGAATCGGGCCGTAAGGATCGCTGTTTCCGCTGTTCACAATGCGGTAGAGCGTGCGGTAGTAGGACTCCGCGAACGGTAGCGGGTTATTCCCGGTGACGTTGTCGGCGTACTGCACCCGGTCGCGGTACGCGGCGATGGACTGGGCCAGCCACGGCCTCATCCGGTACCACCCGCCGTTGGTGAGGCCGCTACCGTACACCAGGCCCGACGGGTAGCGTGGGGCGGGGTTGTTCGGGTCGGCCGGGGTGCCCACGAGGCCGCCGGACTTGATGCTCCAGAATGCCGCCTCGCCGAACTTCGAAAGCGCCAAGTCGCGCGAGCTGGTGGGCCCCAGCAGTGGCAGCCCCGCCAGGACGTACCACGGGGCGGCGTTGATGTTGATGCGCCCCTCGACGCGGTAGGGGTCGAGCCGGTCGCCCTCGGTGCCGTCGCTGTTGGCATCATTGGGGTTAAGCGTCGTGAAGTAGTCGAACACGAGCAGGCCCCACGGAATCCGCCCGGTGTCGGTAAACTCGCCGACGACCTTCTGCGCGCCGCTCTGCACCTCTTGCGTGTTGTCGAAGATCGGCATGTGGCCGAAGTCCACGGGCGGCAGGGGCAGGAGAGTCGGGTTGTTGGGGTCAAGGCTGTAGCGGTCTTTCCACAAGTCCCGCAGCAGGCGCGACATGGGCTTCCGCTCCCCCCCCGACGTGACCATGTGGGACAGCCGCGGGACGAACAGCATGAACCCCACGGTCGGAAACGACGCCGGTCGCTTCGTGCCGTGAATGAACGCGTACGGCTCTGTGGGCCACGAATCCACCCCCGCGTTCATCAGGTACAGCGGAACCGCCGGGCCCAGCGGGTATCCGCCGATGGCACACAAGTCGTGGGATCCGCGGTCCTCCTGCATTCCCGTGTTGAACGGATCGTCAATGCCGCTGCCAAGCTGATACGGCGGCAGAACGATGTTCGGATCGGGAGAGCTGCCCCGGACAACCGTGTGCAACTGCTTGTACTCCGGATCGTCGGGCTGAAAGGCCACGGCCATTCGCCACCGGGCGGGAGCACCCGTCTGCTGCTGGTCCCACCGGCCGAGGTACGGCTCCCAGGACGTGTCGCGTCGCAGGTTGACGTACCATTCCTCATTGCGAGGCAGGGCGCCCACCGTGTCCTCCGTTTCCACCTCGATTTCGTCGACCAGGTACCAGCCCAGGGAAAACGACTGGCGCCAGAGTCTCACCTTGATGGCCTGGCCGTCTGCCTCGTACGGGACCGAGAAGGTCGTGAACTTCCCATTTGGGTTGTGCGAATCGAAGAAGGCGTTGTTCCCGGAGTGAATGGAATACCACGTGAACGTCCGACCCTGGGTCCGACCGGCCAATTGAGCCAGCGCGGCGGCGCTCGGATTGCCGGGGATGAAATTGTCGTTGATGCTGAGGCCGAAGTACTGGAGGTCGAGCGCGTAGTTGGCCAAGCTCTCGGGGTGCGGGACCGCGGAATCGTGGGGGATGTAGAGCTCGACCGCCAGCGCGACCCGCGCCGGATTGGCAGCGTTGGGGTCTGTGTCCGGGTCGTTGTATGCCACCACCTGGGTGATAAACGGTTGCGGGGCGTAGCCGATGTACCTGTTCCCCGCGAGATCCAGGGCCCAAACGGCATCCACCTGTTGATTGATCCCGTGCGGGGCCGCGAAGGCCACCGTGTTCACCGCAAGCATGTAGGCTTGCTGGAGCCGCCTCTCGTTGTCGGTCAAGGGAGTATTCGGGTCCAGGTCCGGGAAGTCCTTGTGCCCAGCCAGCATCTCGCAGAAGTGACTGACCAGGTCACGGATGATCTCGTTGCTTGCGCCGGTGGTTAGGAAGCGCTTCTGCACGGGGTCGAACGCGCCGCTGATTTGCCCCAAGTAGTACTTGAGCTCGCCCGGCTCGATGCCCGGCCAGAGCCCCGGCGGCGGCGTTGCCAACTGGTAGTTCCAGTAGCGCGGCGAGAACTCCAGGGAGTTGTTCGGATCAACGGGATCAACGTACTTCCCCTGCTCCCGGGCCAACTCGTCGCTGAGGTTCACCGTGGTCAGCAGTTGGCGCGGAGCGTACATCTCTCGCGGGTCGGAGCCGCCACCGCCGAAGTAAGAATTGAACATGAGCGGGTCGACCGTCGCGGCCCGAAGCCAGGCGTTCCACTCGTTCAGGCTGGCCAGGCTGAAGCGCTGCCAGTTGTCCTCTTTCAATGCGCCGTATTGGGGAACAAACGTCCTTCCGAAACGCTTCTGGAGCTCCCAAAGCGCGGGCGGAACCCCCGTGTCCGTCGCGCCGTCGTACCCCGCCAGAAGGCCACCCCGCCGCCGCAGGAACGGCTCCACCGCCCCGCGCTGGGCCCACATGTTGAGTAGCTGCGTGCGGTCCTCCTGGTACTGGCGGGGGGACAGCCAGCCGGAGTCCTGCGGGTGCTTGACCCAGTTGAACATGTTCCCGAGGAACTCGCTGTTCCAGCGCTTGTCGTTCGTGGGCGTGCTCACCTGCACCATGCCGCCGTGGGAGACGATCTTGGCGGCGACCGTGTAGCGGGCGAGCTCGCTGAATTGCAGCCAAGCGAGGAGCTTGGGGTCGTTGGCGTTGTTCCAGTTCAAGCTCTCAGGCGTAATGTCGTTCGCCCTCAGCGAGCGGCCGACGAGGGCGTTGGCGAGCTCCGTAAGCACGGACACGGACCCGAAATACGAGTCCGGAATCCCGTCGCCGTCGGCGTCGGCGAAAACCTCCCGCGCATTGGCAATCGTGTCGGGCGTCAGCGTGGCCGCGTTTTGCGCGTTCCCTGGGCGCACGTACACGCCTTCGCCACTGCTCGCGTCAAACGCGTTCCACATCAGCCCCGTCAGCGACCGTTTGCCGGACGCCTTTCCCGACGCAGCAGTCACCACCGGATACGAATAGTCCTCCGGCCACGCCGTGGACACGTTCGGATCGCGCACCGGCTCCGGCGACGCGAGCCAGGGGGCCCCGTAGACCTTGGTGCCGCTCGACTCCGAGTACGCCGGCGTGTCCACGTACGCCGCCCCCGTGACCGAGGCCCCCGGCGTGGTCCGCGGGCCGCGGATCTCCGCCGCCAGCAGGTCGTGGACGCTGTCGATGATCCGCGAGACCTGCGTGCCCTGGCGGACGAAGCCCAGGGCCTGGCGGTCGAAGCGGGCCAGGACGATGTACGCCGACACGACGACGAACAGCATCGCCAGCAGCCCCACGATCATCAGCAGGATCGTCCCGCGTCGTCGAGTTTTCGTGGCCAAGGGCTTCATGTTGCACTCATCCATCCCAGGTACTCGGCGGCGGGCGAGACGCCCGCATCCCTGTAGCGCCGGACCGGAGCTTGCCCGCCGCAGCGGGAGTCCGGCATCCGTACGAGCCCGGAGCTAGCGACTGGCCCGGCGGATGCCCACGGCCGATCCGGTGCCCGGCCGCTACAAACGGCCGCAGGGCCCGGCGTGGCACCGGCCAATGGCCGGTGCGGGCGCGGGCGAGACTCCCGCACGCCCCTGGGGCATCGGCTCTCAGCCGGTGGTCCGCGGGACGCCGGTGCGGGCGGAAAACCGCCGCCCGTCGCAATCATTGTGCGGCCGGCGGTCAAACTCCCAAGTTTCCCGCCGGCCGATATTAGAAGCCGCTTTCGGGTCCGGCCGCAATGGGGCCCGGGGCCGCCACGACGATGGTACTTGGCTGGACCGCCGCGCCCGGCCGGACCGAGCCGCGCCCGTCAGGAAGCGGTCTCTTGTGCCGTCGCGTGCCGCTCGCGGCCCGGCCACTCGCTATTCGCCACTTGCTACTTGCTACTCGCTACTCGAACCGGTGTACGATCGACCGGATGATGGGCTCGTCCAGCCGCCCCCGGGGATCGTAGACGCGGACCGTGATCCGGATCGCATACGGCCACAGGCGGACCATGCGGCCGCCGAACGACGGGTCGGCGACCTTCCAACGGTAGTCCGGGTCAGTATCCCGGCTCGGCGTCTGATCAAGCCTCCCGAAGGTCGCCAGTCGGCCTGTCGGCCCGCCGACGCTGTTGAGTTGGTTGGCAATCGCCTGCCGATTCTCCGGCGTATCGGGGACGAAGACGTAGGTGTAGCCGTCCTGCACCGCCGTCCAGCGCGGCATGTCCGACCGCTGGCTCAGGCTTGGATCAGGCGAGGAGTACTCGACGCTGTTGCGCGGGTCCTCGGGCATCAGGAACTCGACCTGGAACCACGCGCAGCCCGGCAGCATGTGGACGCCGAGGTTGCTCTGCAAATCCACCGGCACACGCTCGAGGACGGTGGCGACGTGCCGGCGATTCTGCGGCGACCCCGGGTGGTACAGCAGTGAGGCCACTGCGGCCAGCAACTGCTGCGGGAGGTAAGGTGCAAACCCGTACGGACTCGAAACCGCGGGCCCCGACTGTGAGTAGTATCCCGGTCCGCACGTTGCGAAGAGAAACGCCGGGTTGAGGAACGCCTGGTCGCCGGCCATATCCGCGCCGCCGTCCCGGTACGGTTGGCAACCGGGG
Source organism: Planctomycetota bacterium (assembly GCA_040755725.1). Taxonomy (GTDB): domain Bacteria; phylum Planctomycetota; class Phycisphaerae; order UBA1845; family Fen-1342; genus JBFMAI01. The sequence goes on from JBFMAI010000008.1 coordinate 28,630, forward strand.
ATACTCTGCAGAGCGATATTCGAGAAACGATCGGTGTTGGGCCAGTTCGTGACCGGCGTGATAATCGTCGCCCTCCGGGCCAGGTGCCAGCGGCAGGCGGGCAGGACGCTGAGCTCGTTGCCGAGCACGTTCATCGTGTCGCCGATGTGCTTCAGCGTGTTGACGTTGGGGAATTGCCACGCTCCGCCGCTGAAGACCGGCTCGCCCAGGGCCGCGTGGCCGTATGTGACCAGCAGGCGCTCCTGTTTGCCACCGGCGGCCAGGTGCGGATTCGCGGGGTTGGCGCCCGTCGGCGGGGCGGCGGAGACGGCGGGCCGATTGGTGAAGAACATCAGCAGGTCGGCCCGGGGGTTGCTGTACTGCGCGTTGACGTTGGGGCTATACGCCGGGTCGTAACCCTGGGGCACCTGGGCCGGGTCGCCGATCAGCAGGCGGTGGAACTTGCCGGCGTCGAGGTCGGCTTGGGTCAGGGCGGCGGCCTGCGTGCGGCCGACCAGCACCAGGATGCTCTCCGACGGGCGGCAGGCGTCGAGGTCGCGCTCGATCTCCTGCGTCCACTGCCGGACCCAGTTGTACGCTTCGGAATAGGCGGCGGACTGGCTGGCGGTCCGGGTGGCGACCGCGAACACGACGCCGACGATGCCCAGCGCCAGGGCCAGCACCGCTAGCGAGACGAGCATCTCGATGAGGGTGAAGGCGGGGCGGAGAGCGGGCGAGGGGCCAAGGGGCCAAGGGGTCAAGGGGCCGCGGGGCCGAGGGGCCGAGGGGTGGGCCACACTAACCCCCCTCCCTTCCAGGTCGCCGGCGGCGACTCGCTGCGGGGAGGAGGGGTTGGGGGAGAGTCGGGGCACTCGCCCGCCGTCGATCTCAACCCCCCTGTAGTCCCCCCTGAGAGGGGGGACAGTAACGACGGCCGCTTGAACCCCCCTCCCTCTCAGGGAGGGGTTCGGGGAAGGTCGGGGCCCACGGAAAGCGGGTGTCAAGTGACAAATGAGAAGTGACCAGTGAGAAGCTCGCGCGGCCAACGCGGGAAACGTGGGAACAGCCGGGCTCGGGCTCCGCCGGCGGCCCCCCACCTTCTCACGTTCCCACGTGCTCACGTTCCCACGTCCTCACGTCCCCACGCTGTTCGCTACGGCACCTCCCGCAAACGCATGTAACGTCGGGCTACGGCGACGATCTGACACTGGTCCGGCGCCACGGGGGCGCCGCCTTGATACTCCGTAAACGCCGGCGGAATGACCCAGACCGGCCACTGCACTCCATCCGGGGTGTCTCTGCGCCCGTTGACCGGGTTCAGCCTCATCGGAAAGAAGCCGTTGAATTTGACGATCACGGTGTAGTCATCGGGTCGTTCGGTGACCTCATACACCGGGAGTGCCGCGGGTGCCGGCGGACCGAAGCCGACGCGCGGTTCGTTGTTGCCTTGTAGCAAGTTTGGATTATCGTCGTTCCGCGCCGGAATGAACATCGACCCTACTGGGAAGAGCCCGCTGCGCTCAGGTCGGCAAGTGAACCTCAAAGTCGCCGGCGCGTTCGGACTGCCCATCGTGATTGCGTAACCCTGAGCGTCCAATGGGTACCCGTTGCTATCGAACGGAGTCACCTGATTCGGAGGTGACGGGAGATTCCTGAAGGACACGAGCCAAGGTATCGGCGCCGCGGTCTCGATGTCGGACGCTCCGCCGACGGCGTTGCCGTCGCCGCCGGGCCGGCCGCCGCTGGAAGCGCCGGCCGACGCGGAGCCGTAGCCGCCACTCGGCCCGAGGCTGCCCATGCCGGTGACGGTCATCTCGCCGATTTCGCCGTTGCCGACGGAGGTTCCGGGGCCGTCGCTGTCGGACAGCCCGCCATCGTTGGGTTCCTGAACAGGGAAGCGGTAGCCGGCGCCCGGGACGCGCAGGGCCACCACGATGAACTCGTACAACGCCGGGTCACTGCCTGCTTCATACGACACGCGACGATAGAACGCAGTCCAGACAATCCGCCGATCAAGGGCCTTGAGCGTCTCGGAACCGGCGGGTACGGACCAGGGGCTCCGCACCTCGCGGCGCTCGTATTTGCCACTAACGGTGCTAACGAAGCTGTTCAAGTCGAACGGTTCATCGCTCGTGATCGGCGGATAGACCGTCGCGATGCTCGGCAGTGCCCACCGCATCCACGGGACACCAGCGGCCCCAGGATCAAGCTCACATTCCGTTGGCACGAACGAGTTGCTGAGCATCCAGCGGTATGCGACCTCCTCCGACCTAATGCGTGAGGGGGTGAGCTCCTGCTGTCCGTAGAACTGCGACGCGGGATTCCCGTCGATTGCCCGCACGTGCAGCGGCCGGACCTTGATGACCGGCTCGTAATCGGCCACGAACTCGCCACCGGTGTTTCGCGGCTGGAACAACCCCGGCTCACACTTCAGCCCACCGGCGTTCAGGATCGTGTTGCGCAAACACACATTCTGCTCAATCACGTCCAGGGCGTATTCCGCCGCGGCTTCGCCCGTCGCCTTGTTGACCGACGCGCGCGTGTAGCGAATCCCAATCGGCAGAGCGGCCCCGATGACCAGCAACCCCATGCCCAATATCGCCAGCGCGATCATCATTTCGGCCAGGCTGAAGCCCGCCGGCGATCGCGCCCGCCGCCACCGTCCATCCACAGCGTGCGGCTGCATAGAACACCTCACTGCGGGCGTGGTTCGCCCGCCAACAACCCACCGCTGAAGCGGTGGACCAGATATGGCCGCCCACTGGTCCGCAGCAGGGTCTGTCGCTGCGCGCCCGCGGCGGCACTTCCCAGCGCAACAAACGGCTCGCGGCGGTAGACCACCAGGCCCGCGGCACTGTACCTATTGTACCGAATTCCCGACTGACCCGGATCGGGTTCCACCTCATAATTGTCCAGCGGGGAGTAAGCCCGGAGCGGGAACTTGCGGGGTTCCCCCGTCCGGACGCCCGCCTGCGGGTCACAGACGATGAGGAAATCGTCCGCCCACAGCACGCCCTGCGGGTCGGAGTTCGGAGGCTCGGGCGGGTCGTAACCGAACACCCCGATCTGCCCGGTCAGCACGAAGTTGGCCCCATAATTCGGCGGTCTGTATTGGTTTACGGCCAGGGCCTCGATCGGGGCGACCCAGACGTCCTCCGGCAGCGTGACCGATTCCAGCTCGCCCGCCCGGGCGAAGTACTCGTTCAGCCGCAGCGCCGCCCCCGACGGGGCCACCGTTGAGCCCACCCACCGGTACACCGCCACCCGCTGCCGCCCCTGTTGGCTCTCGCCGGGTTTCGTGGCGGCATCCCACTCGGCGGGGTAGAACCGCACCGCCGTCATGGTCCGCTCGGCCAGGGCCATGTAGTACGCCCGGGTCGTGGCGCCCTGGATCGTCTGCTGGGCGGAGGTCAGCCGGGCCTCGGCGTTCATGGCACTGAGGGCGGGAATCCCGATGGCCAAGACCAGCACGATGACCGTGACGACAACGATGAGCTCGACCAGCGTGAATGCGGAGCGGGCGGCCGTCGCGGCTCGCCACAGCGAGTCGCCTTTGGCGACCGGGCTCTGTACCGGCTGACGAGCCCCAAGCGCCAGCGCGGGGCCCGCGCAGCGCGCGCCGACCATCACCGGCCGAGGGGATGTGCCCGGGGGAGTGCGGGCGTCTCGCCCGCCTGCCCGCACCGGCCATTGGCCGGTGCCACACGGGCGCGCAGCGGCCCACCGGCCATTGGCCGGTGCCACACGGGCTTGCGAGGACGTGTTGTCCATCACGCCACGCAACGCTTCACTCCGCGAGTGGCCGCCGCGGGCCGTCTTTCCCGGTCAACACCGCGGTTCGCCATTGGCATTCTAACGGTCGGCACGTGTCCGGTGGCCGTGTGGGCCGGTGTCCGCGCCAAGCGGTCCCGGGTGGCACCGGCGTCCCGCCGGTGTCGCGCGGCTCGCCACAGCGAGTCGCCTTTGGCGACCGGGCTCCGCAGCGGCCGTGGAGAGTGTGGGCGTCCCGCGCGCCGATCCGAGCCGCAACCGTAAGGGAGCAGGCCGCAGACGACCGAGGCGGGTTGCTCCACACGCCGGACTCGGATGTCCTGCGCTACAGGGGAGTGCGGACGTCGGGACCCGTGTCGGTCGGGACCACTGCTCAAGAGCAGTGGCGCACATGTACCGGTTACCTCGGCCGACGACTCGCACCGGCCATTGGCCGGTGCCACACCAGCGCGCGGGGCCACTCCGGCCGTCATGGGACGTACCCGAACGCCCGCGGGTCCGTCTGGCTGACTGAGGTCACCAGGTCGCCTTCGCCGACCGCCCGCGCCCAGCCGGCGTTACTAGCGGCGCCCGCAGGCAGAGTCCCGTTGTTCCAGGCAACCTGCGCCGCTGGTGCCGGGAAGGCATCGCTGAAGATCCAAGTGTCTCGGCCGTCCGGCGGCGTGCCGGTCGCGCCGGCGTTCAGCCAATTGTCGTACACCTCACGCTGAATCCCGCGCGAACGCAGCACCGGCACGCGCTCCACCACGCGCCACTGGGCCGTGCCCAGCGCGGCCCCGCTCCCCGCCGGCGGCAGCGACCACTCCAGCTTCACGTACAAGAAGTAGTCCAGCGGCACGCCCCAGGCGTCGTGAATGCCGAGCACGTCGAGCACACCAGTGGTACCGGACGTCGTTCCGCTGCCACGGGGGTTCACAAACTCCGGGGTGTTGGGATCGAGCGGTTGCAGCGCCGCCGGCGTGATTTGCGCTAGCGTCCCGGCGGAACAAACCCGCAGGTACGTGTACAACGCGCGGATGTCGTTGTTGTGCGTCTGCGCAGGCTGCTGATTGAGCTGAACCCAGTCAGCCACGTTGCCCCGTCTGTTGCCCAGGTCACGCCATAGGCGGTTCAACAACGTACCCGGCTGCACCGGGTCAGCAAGCTCAACCGCCTCGCGCACATTGGTGGGCGTCGGCGAGGTACCGAGTCCGCCCGCAAGCTGATAGGGCGGATACGGTCCGAACGTCGGCCCCGCCTTGCGGTTGTAGATGCCGCCCAGCGGGTCTTCGGTGGCGAACTGGTCGATGGCCAGCTTCACGCCGCGCATTGTCGCCAGCGTCAGGTTGACCTTCTGGCCGCGGAGGACGCGGCTGCCGACCAGGCCGAGGACGGCGATGAGGATGCCGATGACGGCGATGACGATGAGAACCTCGATGAGGGTGAAGGCGGGGCGACGCCCCCCCCTCCCTTCCAGGTCGCCGGCGGCGACTCGCTGCGGCGAGGAGGGATTGGGGGAGGGTCGAGACCCGCCGCTGGAAAGTGCCGAGTGCAAAGGGCAAAGTGCGGCAGCGCAACTCCCCTTCCTCTTAGGGATGGGTTGGGGGAGGGTCCAACGTGCCGGTTGCGGCACGCGTGGGGCCTCTGCCAGACGCCGGTCCCGACCCCCCTGTGGTCCCCCCTGGAAGGGGGGACGGTTGACAGCCGCTGATGCGGCGCCGCGACGTCTTCTCCGCGCCCCCTTGAATCCTCGGACCCGCGGCCCCTTCTTCATGCTCACTGCCCCCCGTGCGGGAAGTTGCAGATGTCGTCCGCGGTCCCGTAGCGCCCATCCGCCCCCGGCGAAACCAGCAAGTACGAATCCGCCCGGTGCGGCTGAAGCCGGGCCTTCACCCCCGGGTCCATGATGTAGCGCTCGAACGTCCCCACCGGTGGCAGGCCGTTCGGGCTCGTGTTGTAGTTGCCGCCGCCCCAATTTAGGCTGTGCCATTCGTCGACCTGATTGATAGAAATGGCGGTGCTTAGGGCAAGCACCGGTTCGCTTCCGCCCGGCTCCACGAGACTCAGGCTGTCTGTTGCGTGGTAGATGCCGCGCGGGGATTGTGTGGAGGGGGGCGGGCTCAAGTCGGCCATCACACGTCCCGCCGGATCCGCCCGCCAGAAGAGCACCGGATAGCCGAATCCATCGAGATACACCGGGTACAGCCGACGAACGGAGTTGAGGCCCAGTGAGGTGCGCACTTCGGTCTCGATCGGGACCGCGAAGTTCATCGTCTGTAGCGTGTCTCCCCCGATGTTCCGCGTCACCTGCACGCGGCTGGTATCCACGTAGGGCCCCGAACGCGGAAACACCGGCTGGTTCGCCTGGGCATGATTCTGCGGGTATAGCGCGTACAGACCGCTGTTCGTCGGTCCCGCATAGCTCCGCCCGGTTGACATTCCCCACGACTGGCGGCCACCGGTCTTGCGGAAACCCGGCGTACCGAGGAGATCCGCCCCGGAAAGTGCCCATACCATCAACCCCGCACCGCTCACGGATAGCATCCCGCCGCTGTCGTTGTACGGCGTGACAACCGTGGGTTGCCCTGGGACTTCTTCGTTATCCGACCGCGACGGCGGATAGCTCCCGCCGACCCTTTCGTCGGCCTTGAACGTCTCCAGCCCGGTTTCCAGGGCCGCCAGCACGGCCTTGCTGGCGGACTCGCGGGCGACGCGCCGGACGGCCGTGACCGCCGGGATCAGCAGGCCGACCAGGATCGCGATGACCGCCATGACGACGAGCAGCTCGACGAGCGTGAAGGCCCGGCGGCGTCGGCGAGCGCCAGGCTTGGGGCGGTGCGTGTACATGATTCGTGCTCCTACTACCAAATAGCGACGGGCCGGACACCCGCCACACCACGGCCGGTACGGAGCCCGGCCGCCAAAGGTGACGCGCTATGGCGAGCCGCTACGGCCTGTGTAGCACCGGACAATGGCCGGTGCGGGCTGCGTGTGCCACTGCTCTTGAGCAGTGGTCGGCGGGCGGGCCGCCGGCGCCCCGGCGACGGCTCAGAAGTTCGTCACGTCGTCGCTCGTCCCGTAGATCCCGTCCTTGCCGGGCGAGATGAACAGGTACGTGTCGGCATTCCGGGGCCAGACTTTGCCGGTCGTGCCGCCGGCCTGTCCGAAGAGGGCCCGATCGTACACAAACCCGGCGAAGGTCTTGTCTTCCGGGCGGGCATTGGCGGCGGAAACACTCCAGCCGAGCTTGTAAAGCCAGTGGTACTGCCCGGGGGCCACCTCGCCGCCGCCCAGATCGAAACCCGCGTCGTTGTTGGTCGCGGACCCGGTGAACTGCCAGTTGTCGCCCTGGTCGTAGCGGCCGCGTTTGGCGGCGCTGCTGGACCAATCGGTGAACGGCAACTGCGCTTGCACATTGGCCACGTAGTACAAGACGGGGTATCCGAACGCATCCACCGGGAACGCCAGCCGGTTGTTCGGCCACTCGCCCGCGCCCTGTGATCCGGCTTTCAGCGAGTTGGGCAGCTCGTTAACGAGGCCGGAGTTCTGCACGTAGTAGTCCGGCGTCTGAATCGCCTTGGGGTCGACCGTAACGTACGGGCCGAAGCGGTGGTACTGCGTGCTCAGCGCGTACCACGCCTTCCAATCCACTTCGTTGATCTGACCGTCGTTGTTGACGTCGTAGTACTCGTCCTTGGTGCGCATCACGAAGCCTTGCAGGTCAGCCCCGCACAGCTCCAGGATGAGCCACTGCGCCCCGGACAGCGCCAGGTTGCCGGACTGGAACGGGTTGTTGCCTTGGGAGCGGGGGTAGCGCCCCAGCTCCGCCTGGAACGTGTTGCACCCCGTGGACAGGACGGCTTGCAGGTTGCGCGTGGCGGTCTTCTTGGCCACCTCGCGGACCTTGTGGACCGCGGGCACGAGCAGGCTGATGAGCAACCCGATAATCGCGATGACCGTCAGCAGCTCAACGAGCGTGAACCCGCGTCTGCGCGTCCGAGGGATGGCCGGCATGGGACCTACCTCTGCTTTCCGACTGGCCGGCGGCCGCTCCGCCGGCCTTAGGCTCCGCCGCTGGACATGACCGACTGGATCAGGGTCACCAGCGGGAGGAACAGGGCGACGACGATGAAGCCGACGATCAAGCCCAGGGCCACGACCATGATGGGTTCGAGCAGGCTGACCAGCGAGGCCACCAGGGTGTCGACCTCGTCGTCGTAATTGTCCGCCACCTTCATGAGCATCTTGTCGAGTTCGCCGGTTTCCTCGCCGACGTCCACCATGTTGACGACGATCGGGTCCACGGTCTTGGAGGCGCGGAGCGGGTTGGCGAAGGAATCGCCCTCGCGGATCGCGTCATGGACGCGTTGGAGCATCCGGGCGTAGACCTCGTTGCCGCTGGTCGCCTTGGTGATCGCGATGGCCTCCAGGATCGGCACGCCCGCCGCCACCAGAGTGCCCAGCGTACGCGTGAAGCGGGCGACCGACGACTTGCCCACCAGTTGCCCGACGACCGGAATCTTCAGCGCGATCACGTCCAGGACGAACCGCCCCGCCTGGGCCTGTCGTATCAGCTTGAACACGGCGTAGATCATGAGCGGCGAGAGCAGGATGACCATCCACCCCGGCGGACGGCCGGTGGCAAACCAGGTGGACAGGCTGATGAGGAACTCGGTCACCCCGGGCAGCTTGGTGCCGAAGTCCTCGAAGATCTCCTTAAACTTCGGGACGACCTGCACCATGATGAACGTCACGATGCCGCCGGCGATCGTGATGACCACCACGGGGTAGATCATGGCGCCGACGATCTTGCGCTTTAACTTCTGGGCCTTTTCGAGGAAGTCGGCCAGGCGCTGGAGAATAACATCCAGCACGCCGCCCGCCTCACCCGCGGCGACCATGTTGCAGTACAGGCGATCGAAGGCCTTGGGGTGCCGGCTCATGGCCTCCGACAACGTGGCTCCGCCCTCCACGTCCTCCGTGATCTGCTTCAGCACGCTGCGGAGCATGCCGGGTTTCTGTTGCTGTTCGAGGATGCGGATGCTGCGGAGGATCGGCAGACCGGCGTCCTGAAGCGTCGAAAGCTGACGGGTGAAGGAGCACAACTGCTTGGTGGCCACCCACCCCATCCCCGTGCCGGCCGCCTTACGCTGCTTCGGACCGGCGCCCTTCTTGGCCGCCACCTTCTTGCGGTCCGCCTTCTCCACCACCTTGGTCGGGAAGTAGCCCAGCGCGCGGACCCGCGAGACGGCCTCCTCTTTGTTCGGGGCTTCAATCTCGTCCTTGATCTCCTGCCCGGCGGAGTTCAGGGCTTCGTACTTGAAGGTGGCCATCCTGGAGCCTCCGCTATCAACTTGGGCCAAAGCGGCCCGTGACCGTTCCCGGCGCCAGCTCGCCGCGGTCAGACCTGTTCGTCTGAACCATTATGCCGGCTCCCAGGTGACCCGCGAAGTCGCCTGTCCGCCGCGCAGCGCGGCTATCGGACGGTCGCCACCGCGTACCGCCTGCGCACGCGCCCAGTGCTGGCGCCCGCGTCCCGCTTGTGAGAGAGGCCACTGGGGGGCCACTAGACACTCTCCTCCCCGAGCGTTTCGCGGACAACCTCCTCGATCGTGGTTATACCGTCATACAGCGCGAGCAACCCGGACTCGCGCAGCGACCGCATTCCGCGCTTGCGAGCCTCCTGCCGGAGGATCCCGGTGGACGCGTTCTTCATGATGAGCTCGCGCAACTCGTCGTCCAGCACCATGATCTCGAAAATACCTCGGCGTCCTTTGTATCCCGTGTGGTTGCAGTAATCGCAACCGCGGCCGTAGTACAGCGGGCGGCCGGCCACGTCTTCCGGCAGCAGACCGAGCTGCATGAGATCCTGCTCCGTGGGATGGAACTCCTCCTTGCAGTTCTCGCAGATCTTCCGCACAAGTCTTTGTGCGATAATGGCTTCCAGCGTGGCGGTCAGGAGGAACGGCTCCAGTCCGAGGTCAAGAAGACGGGCGATCGAACTCGGCGCGTCGTTGGTGTGCAGCGTGGAGAATACCAAGTGACCCGTAAGTGACGCTTGGACAGATATTTGTGCCGTCTCCAGGTCACGAATTTCGCCCACCAGAATGATGTCCGGATCCTGCCGCAGGAAGCTCCGCAGGCAGCGTGCGAACGTAAGTCCAATTTCCGTCTTGATTTGACACTGGATCATCCCGTCGATGTCGTACTCCACCGGGTCTTCCGCCGTCAGAATCTTTACATCAATCGTATTTAACTCTTTTAGTGCAGAATACAGGGTGGTGGTCTTGCCTGAACCCGTGGGGCCGGTCACCACGATGATGCCGTGCGGCTTGCCGATGAGCTGCCGTACGACGTTGAGGTCGTCCTCGCGGAAGCCGAGTTGAGTGAGATCAAGGTTGACCTGCATGCGGTCCAGAACGCGCAGCACGACGCTTTCGCCGAAGATCGTGGGCAGGACGCTGACACGCAGGTCGACGGGGCGGCCTTCGACAAGCAGCTCGATGCGACCGTCCTGGGGTAGTCGCCGCTCCGCGATGTCGAGGTTGGCCATGACCTTGATGCGGGAGGAGATGGCCATGGCCACGTGCTTCGGCGGCGGCACCATTTCGAACAGGACGCCGTCGATGCGGTAGCGCATCTTGAACTCATCCTCGAACGGTTCGAAGTGGATGTCCGAAGCCTTGTCACGGATGGCTTGCAGCAGCACGAGGTTGACGAGCTTCTTGACCGGGCTGCTCTCGGCCATCTCGCGAATTTCGTCGAGGTCGATGCTTTCGCCGCGGCCCTGGAACTTGGCCAGGTCCTCGTCGGTGGACAGCTCGTTGATGAGGTCGTTGATCGTGGTGGCGGCCTCTTCCGGGTAGTACCGGTTGAGGCCCTCGGTCATGTCCTCTTCGGTGGTGATGCGCGCGACGACGTTGAAACCCATCAAGGTCTTCAGGTCGTCCGTGGCGTGGAAGTTGTCGGGGCTGGCCAGGGCCACGCCGAGCGTGTTCGACTCCCGGTCGTAGTCCGTGGGGATGATGCGATAGGCATGGGCCATCTGGGCGGGGATCAGGTCGATGACGCTCTTGTCGATGTCGATGTCGCCGAGCTTGATGGAGGCCATCCCGACCTGGGCGGCGAGGGCCCGGTTGACGTCGGCCTCCGCGACGTAGCCCATCTCGATGAGCAGTTGCCCGAGCGGGCCGCGCTTCTTTTTTTGCAGCTCCAGGGCCTCGGAGACCTGGGCCCGGGTCACCTTCCCCATCTTGATCAGGATGCGGCCCAGCGGCCGGCCGCGAAGCTGGGCGATGGGGGGCATCGAATCGACCGCCATGCATCACTCCTGAGAACAACGCGCTGAATTATAGAGGAAGGGGCCGCCCGCGCGAACCGCCGCCGCCGTGCCGATACCCCACGGCCAAGACGACGGAGCGGCGGGCCGGGCGGGGCTGCGTGGCCGCCTGGGGCCGCAGGGTCCCCTGAGTAAGACTACCGTCGAGGCGACCGCTTCAGCAGACTCTCGAGCCGCTGTCGGGCCGGCGCGTGGCGGGGATTAAGGCGCAGCGCCGCCCGGTACTCGTCGGCGGCCTCGTCCAGTCGTCCGGCGTGCTCCAAGGCCACGCCCAGTCCGTAATGTGTCCGCGCGTCGTCGGGATTCAATTGCCGAGCCGCCCGCAACACCTCGATGGCCTCCCCGTGCTCACCGAGTTCGACGAGGCCCATCCCCAGTTGGTAGCGGTAGCCAATCTCCCGGGGCGCCAGCCGCACCGCCGCCCGCAGCGCGCTGACCGCTTCGGCGAACTCCTTCCGCTCCACGAGGGCGGCGCCCAAATTGGCGTGGTACTGGGCCTCATCGGGCTCCATGGAGATGGCCTCGCGGAACCGGTCGGCGGCCTCTCCCGGCCGTCCGATCTTCAGCAACGCCAGGCCGTAGTTGTTGTGCGTCGCCGCCAGATGGGGCTTGAGGCGCCAGGCACGCTCGAGGTGTACTCGCCCCTCATCCGGGCGCCCCAGCGCGGTCAGCAGGGCCCCCAGGGCCGACAGCGCCGGGACCGACTCGGGAGCGCGGGCAATCGCTTTCTCGTAGTTTTCCACCGCGGCGAGGCGGTCGCCGTGGATCAGGTGGTAGTGCCCGAGCCCGAGGTACATGTCCGCGCCCCGGTCGTTCGCGTCACTTTCCAAGGCGAACGGCCCGGGCAAGGTCGCCAGCAGCGCGACCGACGCGCAGCCGACGGCAGCGAGCGACAGCGGTCGCCAGTCCTGTGACTTCATCCAGCGCGTGAGGGCGACACCGCCGGCCGCCGCCAGGATGGCCAGGAGCGGCACGAGCGGCAGGCGGTAGCGCGCCGTGACGAAGACCAGCACGATGCCGAGCGAGTAGAGCACCAGGAACAGCGCCATCGGGACCGGGACCCAACGCCAGCCCACCGCCAGCCCGACCAGCGCCAGCGGCAGCAGCACCCCGAAGGGAAAACCGAATCCCTGCACTTTCCAGGTCAGGAGCGTTTGCACGAAGGACCACTGTCGGACGACATACACGTTCACGCTGCGGGGAATCTCGCGCGAGGTGAGAAGCTGCAGCGATTTCCCCAACAGCCGGCGTGCCAAGCCGACCGGGTCATCCGCGGCGTACGCGAACGTCTGCCGGTAGAAATACCGGTTCCTTTCGTGCGCGTCCGTGATGCCCTCCCGGAGCGGCTGTCGTATCAGGTGGTCCCACTCGAAGTCCACGGTGGTGGCCGCCTTGTCGGGCTCCGGGTGGTTGCCAAGGTAGAGGTTGATGCCGCCGGAGTAGGGCAGAAAGCCGAAGTGCCCGGTCAGGTGGGCGTTGAGGGCCGCGACCGGGAGCGTTACCAAGGCGAACCCGGCGGGCAGGGCGGCGCAGCGGGCCAGGCGTCGGCGCCATCCGGTCGGTGCCGTCAGCAACGCCCGCGCGAGCCACGCGCCGCCGGCGAGGAAGAATGGCAGGAACTCCGGTCGCGTCAGAGTACCGGCCCCTCCGACAACACCCAGCGCGAGACAAATCCATCCGTTCTGTCGGGTGCGGGCTGCCAGAAACAGCAGGACCAGCACCGGCGACCAGAACGTGGCCCAGCCGGCGGTCAGCAGCTCGGCATCGTAGAACATCAGGGGGCCGTAGAACACCGTGATCAACCCCGCCACGATCCCGGTCGTACGCCCGAACAGCCGCTGCCCCAGCACGCAGGTCAGGGCGCAGGTCGCCGCGCCCAGCACGGATTGCACCACCTTGGCGGCGATCACCGCGCCGCCGGTGACCGCATACACGCACGACAAGAAGAACGGGTAGAAGAAGGGTTGCCAGAAGAACTGGGAGGGCATCTGGGCACCGCTGACCCACTGCCGGGCGGCGTCGTCATAATCGCGCGCATCGCTGATCGGGATGGAGAACGCCGGATAATCCGAGCTCTCCACCAGGTAGACCACGCGGACCGCCAGGGCCAGGCAGAAGATCCCCACCGCGGTCCAAATGCCGCCGCGCGAACCTCGGGCATCCCAAGCCGGCGTCCTGTCCGGCCGCCGCTCACTGGCCGGGCCCCCGCCCGCCGCCGCGTCCAATCGGCGTTTTGCTGGCACAGGCTTCACGGTGAGAGGCTACCACGCGCCCACCCCGATCACAAACGGCCGGGCGGACGTCCGGTGGGCCGCGGTCGGAGTCGCGGGTTGGCCGGCGCTGCGGACTCATGGTAGACTACCTGTTCGCCCCCCGGCCCCGCTCGCGGTGTGAACGGCGTGCCCCGGGGTCGGTCTCCTGAGCCCAGGGTGTCCCATGTACGACTTCCTTCGCAAGTTCGGTCTCGACGGCAACAACCTCGGCGGCTTTCACGGGCGGTGGATCGGCTCCGGTCCCAAGCTCGATGTCATCACCCCCATCGACGGCAGCAAGATCGGCTCCGTCACTCAAGTAACCGACGCCGAATACGACCAGATTGTCGCCCGCGCTCACGAGGCGTTCCTGAAGTGGCGTGAAGTCCCCGCGCCGCGGCGCGGCGAGCTCATGCGCCAGCTCGGCAACCGCTTGCGCGAGGTCAAGTCCGAGCTCGGGCAGCTCGTCACGCTCGAGATGGGCAAGATTCGGCCGGAGGGCGAGGGCGAAGTGCAGGAGATGATCGATATCTGCGACTTCGCCTGCGGCCTGTCGCGGCAGCTCTACGGCCTGACCATGCACTCCGAGCGGCCCCGCCACCGCATGTACGAGCAGTGGCACCCGCTGGGCGTCGTCGGCGTCATCAGCGCGTTTAACTTCCCCGTCGCCGTCTGGTCGTGGAACGCCGCCATCGCGGCCGTCTGCGGCGACAGCGTGTTGTGGAAGCCCGCCAGCAAGACCCCGCTGACCGCGATCGCCTGCACGAAGCTCGCCGCGGAGGTCGTCGAGGCCAACGGTTACGACCCGGCGATCTTCAGCCTGGTGATCGGCAAGGGGAGCACGGTCGGCGAGAAGCTGCTGCACGACAAGCGTATCCCGCTCGTTTCGGCGACCGGCTCGTGTCAGATGGGCTATCGCGTGGGCGAGATCGTCGGCCGGCGGCTGGGGCGGACGATCCTCGAGCTGGGCGGCAACAACGCCATCATCGTGACGCCGTCGGCGAACATGGACCTGGCGGTGCGGGCGATTCTGTTCGGCGCGGTCGGGACCGCCGGCCAGCGCTGCACGTCCACGCGGCGGATCATCGTCCACGCGTCGATCAAGGACGAGCTGGTTAGCCGACTGGTCAAGGCGTACGAGTCGGTGCCGATCGGCAACCCGCTGAAGGAAGGCACACTGATGGGGCCGCTGGTCACGCACGAAGCCGTCAACGACATGCAGAACGCGATCCAGCGGCTGAAGCAGGAGGGCGGCAGGGTTCTCTACGGCGGCGAGAAGCTGTCCGGCCCGAACTTCCCGGGCGGGCACTACGTCAAGCCGTGCATCGCCGAGGCGAAGAACGAGTTCAAGATCGTGCAGGAGGAGACGTTCGCGCCGATCCTGTACATCATCAGTTATGGCACCGCGGGCGGCATGGCCGTCTCGGCGCGCGCGGGGAGTGCGGGCGTCTCGCCCGCCGATCCGAGCCGCGACCGTAAGGGAACGGTCCAGGAGATCGACCAAGCCATCGCCCTGCACAACGACGTGCCGCAGGGGCTGTCGAGTGCGATCTTCACGCAGAATCTGCTGGAGGCCGAGACGTTCCTGGCGGCCATCGGCAGCGACTGCGGCATCGCCAACGTGAACATCGGCACCAGCGGAGCCGAGATCGGCGGGGCCTTCGGCGGCGAGAAGGAAACCGGTGGCGGCCGGGAGTCCGGCTCCGACTCCTGGAAAGCCTACATGCGCCGCCAGACCAACACGATCAACTGGTCCACGGACCTGCCGCTGGCGCAGGGGATCAAGTTTGGGGATTGAAACGCGCGCCCCCAACCTCTCTTGCCGGCGGTCCGCTTGACTCCTCTCGCCGCCCTTGCTGTACTGACAGATGCGGGCGGTGCGCTGGTTGAACATGCAGCTTGCGCGTCTCGCCTCTCTTCATTCGCGAGGCCCCATGCCGGCGGGTGACGATACCATTCTGGCGCTGCGCGAGGCCCTGCGGGTCGCGCCCGACAACCTGCCGCTGCGTCGGCACCTGGCCGAACTGCTGGTGAGCTACGGCCGCTTCGCCGAGGCCGAGGTCGAGTTCCGCACCGCCCTGCTGCGGCACTCGGACGACGAGAGCCTCAAGCTGGGGCTGGCGAGAGCATATTTCCAGCAGAATAAGGTCAGCCACGCGCTCGTCGTGATCGAAGAGCTGCTCAAACGACCTGACACGCCTGCGGCCGCGTACCTCTTGCACGCCCGGATTCTGCTGCGCGAAGGTGACGTGGAGCGCGCCGTGCGGCAGTATCGCACGGCACGCGACGCGGACCCGTCGCTCGCTGACTCTGCCCTCGAGGAACGGCTCGGCATCGACGCGGGCGACGAGGGGGATGTCTCGGAGGGCCGGGTGCGTGCGGCGGCGAGCGCGGGAACGCCGGAGCGGCTGCCCGAATTCGAGCGGCCCAAGATCAACTTCGCGGACGTGGGCGGGATGGACGCCGTGAAGGACGAGATCCGGATGAAGATCATCCGGCCGCTCCAGCACCCGGAGCTGTACGCGGCGTACGGCAAGAAAGTCGGCGGCGGCATCCTGCTCTATGGGCCGCCGGGTTGCGGCAAGACGCATCTGGCGCGGGCCACGGCGGGCGAGGTGCGGGCCGTCTTCCTGTCAATCGGCATCCATGAAGTGCTCGAGATGTGGATCGGACAGAGCGAGCGGAACCTGCACGACGTTTTCGAGAACGCCCGCGCCCACCAACCTTGCGTGCTGTTCTTCGACGAAGTGGACGCGCTGGGGGCGAGCCGTTCCGACATGCGGCAAAGCGCCGGCCGTCAGCTCATCAATCAGTTCCTTGCGGAACTGGACGGGGACAAGGCTTCGAATGAGGGAGTGCTCATTCTCGGCGCGACGAACGCGCCCTGGCACCTCGATCCGGCGTTCCGTCGGCCCGGACGATTCGACCGCGTCATCTTCGTCCCGCCACCGGACGAGCTCGCGCGCGCCGCGATTCTGGGCATCCTGCTCAAAGGCAAGCCAGCTGCGGACGTGGATGTCGAACACGTCGCGAAGAAGACGGTGGAGTTCTCCGGCGCCGACCTCAAGGGCGTCGTAGACGTGGCCGTCGAGGCGAAGCTACGGGAAGCACTCGCGACCGGGAAGCCCGAGCCGTTGCGAACGAAGGATCTTCTGGCCGCGGCGCGCGGCATTCTGCCGACTACGCGCGAGTGGTTCGCGACCGCGCGGAACTACGCCGTGTACGCCAACCAGAGCGGGCTGTACGACGATGTGCTGAAATACTTGCGGCTCTAGGGCAGTGGACCGACCCCCGCATGCGGGCAGCAGGACATACTAGCATGCCAGAATCTGGAGATTTGGTGCGCGGGAGGCTGCTTGTGATGCAGTCGCGCCCCAAGGAGGCCGAGGAACACCTGCGGCGCGCGCTGGCGGCGGACCCCGACGACGCCGAGGCGCATGCGCTGCTGGCGGTGGCCCTCAGTGAGCTGAAGCAGCCGGCGGACGCACTGCGCGAGGCCCGGCTGGCGGTCCAGCTCGCGCCGGATGTAGCCCATGGCCACTACGTTCACGCCACCGTGTTGGCACAGCAGGACCAGGAGGCCGACGCGGAGCAGGCGATTCGGGAGGCCATTCGGCTCGACCCGGACGAGGCCGATTATCACGCCATGCTCGCGGCGATCCTGCACGATCGGCGCCGTTGGGCGGCGAGCCTCAAGGCCGCGGAGGCGGCGCTGCGGATCGATCCGGAGCACGTGCTGGCGTTGAATGTGCGGGCCATGGCGCTGGTCAAGGTCGGGCGCCGCGTCGACGCGGCCGAGACCCTGGCCAGCGCTCTGGCGCACCATCCAGGCGACGACGTTACCCACGCTAGCCGCGGCTGGGCGCTGCTGCACTCCGGAAAAGCCAAGGAGGCGCTGGAGGCATTTCGAGAGGCACTGCGGCTGAATCCACAGAGTGAGTTCGCCCGCGACGGCATCATTCAGGCATTGCGGGCGCAGAACATCGTCTACCGCATCCTTCTGCTGTACTTCCTGTGGATGGGGCGCTTGTCCAAACGGGGACAGTGGGGTCTGCTGATCGGGGCCTACGTGGGCTACCGCCTGCTGCGCACCATGTCCCAGACCAGCCCGGCGCTGGCCCCGTACCTCCGCCCCCTGATCATCCTCTACCTGGTCTTTGTGTTCCTGTCGTGGACGGCCGGTCCACTTTTCGATCTGCTGCTGCGACTCAGTCGATTTGGTCGCCTGGCACTCACGCCGGAGCGGATCCGAGCATCAAACTGGGTCGGTGGACTGCTGCTCAGCGCGCTGCTGCTCTTTGCCGGCTACGCGCTGAGCGGTTTCCGTTGGCATATCCTGGCCCTTCCGGCCGCGGCTAACGCGCTGCTGATCATCCCGGTGAGTGCGACGTTCGGCGCACGCAGACGACATCGACGCGTGCTGGCGTACTACGCGGCGGGACTGGCGTTGGTCGCATACTCCGCGCTCGGTTTGCTCTTGGTCTTCGGGGCAGCCCAGGTGGTCTTCATTTTGGGAGGTGCCTTCCTGGTCGGCGCGGCACTGTTCCCCTGGGTGGCCAACGCGTTGGCGCTCCGCGAGTGAGCGCCGCCAGACGAACACGATCAACTGGTCCACGGACCTGCCGCTGGCGCAGGGGGCCGAGTTCGGGGACCAAACGACCATGCGCCATCCCGCGCCCTGCCTGCGAGCGAGCCCGACCGGGAATGACGCCGGCCGGGGTGGCGCGTACTGATCGGCGGCGCGCTATCGCGTTCGGCGGATCAGCGCCTCGCGGGTGCGCGGCGGTCCCCCACACCCGCCCGTTCGACGCGGCACGTCTGCGGACCGACCGTCGCGGGCCGCGGAACCCGGCGCTGAATGGACATGCGCGATCGTGCGACACGGGGGGGCGTGGCTTGTGCCGCACCGCGGCTCGCCCTCCCGTCCAGCGCCCGATGACCCGGGGTACCCGTACGGACCGGGGCGGCTCGGACTTCGCGCAACGACGGCGCTAGCGGCGGACCACGGCGGCGTTGCCCGCGTAGCCGGTCAGGAACAGGAACTGGTTCTGCGTGACCACCGGAATGAACATCTTCTGCGCCCGTTCGACTAGGGCGCGGTACTTGCTCCGCTCCAGCTCCTTCTGGACCGCCTGATCGCGGACCACGTCGCTGACGCGCTGGTCCGCGGCGATCTCCGGCCCCGTCGGCGGCAAGCCGATCACGACGAAGTCCACCGATTCGTCCAGCTCCTCGACCACCTGCCCGCCCCACTGTCGAATCAGCGCCGCGACCTCTTCCAGCCCGTTGAAATCGGTGTTCCCGTCGTAGTCGAGGTCAAAATCGCCGCGGACGACGAACTTCGGCTTGCGGCTGCGGTCGTAAGCAATATTGACGATGACATCGCCCTCGATGATCGGCTGGCCCGCGACGCGCCGGGTGACGCGGCACTCGGAGGTCTGCTCCATCACCGTGACCACCTCGAGCGAGGCCTTGCCCCGCTGGCCGCCGCCGCTCTCGCGCGCCGGCGAATACACCTCGAAGCCCATCCCCGGCTTGATCCGGTCCGCCGCCCCGAGCGTGATATACACGAGGTCGCTGCCCGGGATGGCGCGGGCAATGCGCCCGTCGGCACTGGTCAGCACGGCCGTCGGGTCGAACGCTCCGGGCTTGAGGGCCTGGACCTGCTTCTGCAACTCGGAGATCAGCGCCTCACGCCGCCCGAGCTCGATGTCCTTCTCCCGGACGACGGTGTTCCCCTCCCGCCGCATGGATTGAAGCTGGGCCTCGGTGGCGTCCAGGGTGGCCTGAAGCTGCTGGAGCTGGGAGTCCTTCTGTGCGACGGCGGAGATCTTCTCCTCCTGGGCCAGCCGCACCTGCTCGCTCAGCCGCGCGACCTGGGCCTCGAACTCATCGCGGGTGACCTTGAGCTGCTGGGTGAGGGCGGCGTTCTGGTTCCGCAGCTCCTGCACCTGTGCCCCGAGCTCTCGCCCGGCCGCCTGTTCGCGCCCGTACCGCTCGCTCATTGTCATCAAGGCGGTCAGCAGCGAATCCCCCGTGCTGATCGTCCCGGGCTTGGTCCGCACGATGTCCCCGATGACGCGCTGGGCCTTAGCCTGCACCGCCGCCCCGACGTCGTCGGGGGCGCCGGTCACCAGCCCCGCGAGCTTGCGCAAGTCGTCGTTCATCACGCCGAAGACGTTCGACTTGCGGCTGCGGGCTTCGTCGGCGTAGTACGAGGGCGGGGTACCGTAGAGCTGAATCCGCTGTTCGGCCCCCTGCGCCCGGTTTTCGGCAGCCTTGTTCTTGGTGAGTTGAAAGACGAACAAGCCGAGCGCGATGACGCTGATGCCCGCGAAGGCAATCAGGCCGTACAACATTCCGGAAGATCCCCCATGCAGACTGACGGGACGACCGGCCATCACTGACTCCTGCAACCCTGCCCGGTCACGCTGGACGCACCTCGCGGCTGCGGCGACCCTCCGCCGGTCGCCCGACCCCCGCGGCCGATGGCGGGAGTATCCGACAAGGCCCGGCGTTTGTCAAAACCCAAAACGGCCGGCGGCCCGCCCGTTGCACAGCGCCCCGCGCGGACCTAGACTGCCGCGGCCAGTGGTCACCGCGGGCGGGATGTTCCACCCCGCCCGGACACGCCGCGGCCGGACGCGGCCCCGGGGTTCCGCGACGATTCGGCACGCCGCGCCGCGGTGCCGGCGGTGTGATTGCATGGGGTTCCCGAGGGCCTCGATGAGACGAAGACTCGACGCTGCGATGCGGGTAGACCTAGGGGTCCTGCTGGCCCTCGTGGTGGTGGGCATCCTGATCGGGGTCGCGGTCGTCCGCCTGCCGTCCGTGGTCGGGGCCTACCTCGACGACGGCATCTATCTCGTCACGGGCCGGGCCCTGGCCGCGGGACACGGGTATCGGCACCTGGAGTTGCCCGGCGAGCCGCTCCAGACCAAGTACCCCCCACTCTACCCACTGCTGGTGTCCGTTGTGTGGCGCGTGTTTCCGGACTTCCCGGCCAACGTGCCTGCGTTCCAGATACTCAACGTCGCCCTGTGGGCCCTGGGCTCGTGGCTGGCGTACCGCCTGATGCGGCGGGCCTGGGGCGTCCCCTGGTGGCTGGCGGCCGCCGGCAGCGTCCTGGCCTTCGGCAACGCGATGACGCTGACCGTCCTGCGCACGCCCTTTTCCGAGCCGCTGTATCTAGTGGTCTCGACGGGGGCACTGCTGTGTGCCGCCGGTCCCGCGACGGAGGCGACCACGCCGCTGCGCCGCGGCCTCGCCCGAAGCACCCTCGGCGGGTTGCTCGCGGCGGCGTCATACCTCACGCGGTCGGCCGGCTTGGTGGCGATTCCAGCCCTGCTCGCGGACGCGGTGGTCCGGCGGCGTTGGAAGACGCTGGTGGTGACGGCAGTAATCGCCGCGGCGGGAGCGGGGGGTTGGCAAGTGTGGCGGAGGGCGGCCACCGCGACGAACGCGCGCAGCGCCCCGGTTGAGGCCCTGCGCTACGACCTGGACTACAGCGCGTGGCTGCCGGCGGACGCGCGGACGCTGGCCCGCGTGGTCGGCCACAATGTGGCGGCGCTCGGGCTGTCGGCATTCGAGGAAGTCGTGCAACCGCCGGCCGGCGTGGTTGACCGTCTGCTGCTCAGCGGGCCGCGGGCCGCACTGCCCGTGTATGTCGGCCTGGGGCTCGTCGCCGCGCTGCTGCTCGTGGGGCTGACGATTACGTTTCGCCGATCGGCCCCGGCCCCGCACCTGTATCTGGTCGGCTACTCCGGCCTGGTCCTGATGTGGCCCTATCCCCCCACGCGGCTGCTGACGCCGATCCTGCCGTTGGGACTCACGCTCGTTCTGGCCGGGTTGGCGGAGGTGATCCGGCGGGCAGCCGTGCTCCTCTCGGGGCCGGAGCAGGTCGGCGCGGTGGCAGCGCCAGACGCCCCGGCAGCGTTGCGCCCGGAGTGGCGGCCGGGAGCCACTGGTGTTGGGGCGGCCTTCCGCGTGGTGGCGGTATGTGCATTGTTGCTGGCGTACGCGCGGGGTCAGCCGCTGCTTCGCCCGGACGAAGCGCAGCTTCAGGAGCGTCAGGGGCTCGCCGAGGCCGAGCAGCAGCGCGCGGCCCTGGCGACCCTCCTGCGCGAAGCGACCCCCGCTGACGCGATCGTGAGCGCCCGCTACGGCGGTTACCTGTACCTGTGCACGGGGCGGAAAGCCGTGCCGGTGGTGCCCGGCGACAACCCGATTCCGATGACCTACCCGGCCGACCGGCCGTGGTGGGGCTGCGGTCGCGTGATTACGCCGCGGATGCTCGACGCGGACCGCCGTTTCGCGGAGGAGCGGCTGGGGGAACACCTGAACGCGACCGGGGCCACCCACGTGGTTCCGGTGGAGAACCGCGAAACGTACTACTGGCAGGTGTTTGACCGGCTGCGGCAGCGCAATCCGGGCGTGCTGCGGCGGATCGGTGGCACGGGGCCGTACGAGCTGTATGCGATCGACGGTCCCCTGCGGACGGCCGTGTGACGCGCATCGGCGGACCGGGGGTGGTCCCCGGGCGATGCCGAGCGGCTATACTCCGGTATCGTCCGGCGTCCGTGCGGCGGCCGGGGGAACGCCAGAAAGACTGAACATGCGATTGCTTATCATCGGCGACATCGTGGGGCGACCCGGCAAGCACGCCTGCTCGCAGATCGTGCCGCGCCTGGTCGGAGAACGCGACATCGACTGCGTGATCGCCAACGCCGAGAACGCCGCCGCCGGCAGCGGCCTGACGCCGGCGATGTTCAGCAAGCTCCGGCACTACGGCATCGACGTGTGTACGATGGGGGACCACGTGTACCGGCGGCGGGAGGTGTTGCCGCTGCTGACGTCCTCGGACCGCATCGTCCGTCCGGCGAACCTGCCGCCGGAGGCCACGGGCGGGGAGCTGTCGGTGGTCGCCGCGCGGAATGGGGGGCGCGTGGCGGTCTTTACGTTGCTGGGGCGGACGTTCATGAACGTGCGGGCCGACTGCCCGTTTCACGCCGCCGACCGGCTACTGTCGAAGCTGGATTCCGACGTCAAGACGATCGTGGTGGATATGCACGCCGAGACAACCAGCGAGAAGGTGGCGATGGGCTGGTATCTCGACGGGCGGGTGAGCGCCGTGGTCGGCACGCACACGCACGTGCAGACGGCCGATGAGCGTGTCCTGCCGCGCGGCACGGCCTACATCACCGACATCGGCATGACCGGGCCCTACGATTCCGTGCTGGGTCGTGACAGGGACGCGGTGGTGAAGTCGCTCGTCACCGGCGTGCCGCATCCGTACACGGTCGCGTCGGACGACACGCGGCTGTGCGGGGTGATCGTCGAGGTGGATGACCAGACGGGGCAGGCCCGGTGGATCGAACGTGTCAACGTCCCCGATCCGCAGCCGGTGCCGCCCGGCGAAGGGGAGGAGTAGCGGCTGCGGATCGCATCGTGATCCCCTCCGCCAGGGAAGGAGCGCGGGAGGGGCGACATCGTCACGCCGGACAGGGTCCGGCTTGGCGCAGGCCCACAACAAGCAGGGCCTTCACTCCCTGCGTCGCACCCGGTGAATCTGGAGTAGGTCGCGAACATTGTCGCGGAGGCCCGTGAAGCGCGGGTTCAGCAGGTAGTTGCCCCGCCGATGAAAGACGGGAATGATCGGCAGCTCCTCTTCGCACAGTATTCGTTCGGCGGCAGCCAGCAGCGCGTAGCGGCGGGCGTCGTCGGCCTCGCCGGCGGCCTCGCCGACCAGCCGGTCGTACTCGGCGTGGGTCCAACCCGTGCGATTGTGGCCGCTGACGCTGACAAAAAGCCCCAGGAACGCGTCCGGGTCGAGGTAGTCGCCGAACCAATCGCTGCGGGCCACGTCGTAGTCGAGGTCCCGGATGCGGCTGCTGAGGACCTTCGGTTCCTGCGGGCGCAGCTCGACCCGCAGACCGAGCGTGGACTCCCACATCGCCTGCACCGCCTCCGCCAGCGCCCGCTGCTCCGGGTCGGGCGGGAACGTGATCTCGATCGGTCGGGGTTCGGACCGGGTGCCAAAGCCGCTGCGGCGCAGGTACTCGCGGGCCAGCTCCGCGCGCTGCGCGGGCGACAACGCGGCCCCCAAACCGCTCGGCGGCTCGTAGCGGACGACCGTGTCGCCCGGTCCCGACCGGGTCATCCGCGCCAACGCCGGGCGCGGTACGAGCGTCCAGGCCGGCGGCTCCCCCAACCGCAGCACATGTTTGCACAACGCCGCGCGATCAATCGCCAACGACAACGCCTTGCGCAACTCGGGGTTGTCCAACGGCGGCCGGCGGCAGTTGACGCGGTAGAAGAACGTCGCGAAGCGGTCGCCGGTGTAGAAATCTTGTCGCCGCCCCGCCGCCTGCTCGGCCTGCAACACCTCGGCGACGGGGGCCTCGAGCCAACGCACGAGGTCGGCCCGACCCGTCTCGTAGGCGATCAGCGCCGCGCCGGGGTCCGTCGTGATCCACGCTTCGATGGTGTGCACGTCGAGGGTGGCGGCGTCCCAGTAGTGCGGATTGCGTTCGAGCCCGATCGAGCGCTTGAACTCCCAGCGCGTGAGGCGGAACGGCCCGTTGCCGACGAGGTGGGCCGGCCGCGTCCACAGGTGCTGCGTGGACCGCAGCACGCGGCCGTCGCGATAGGCCCAGCGTTCGAGCGTGGGACGGTGGACCGGGGCGAGCGTGATGAACGAGGTCAACTCCAGGAAGTAGGGACACGGGCCGCTCAGTTCGACGCGCAACGTCCGCTCGCCGTCGGCCAACACGGCCACGGCCCCGGCCGGGACATCGTCCGCGTCGTCCGCATTCCGTCGCGAGTTGTAGTAGTCGCGTGCCCCGCGCACCGCGAACAGCAGGTTGGCGTACGGCGCCTCACTCCGCGGGTCCAGGACCCGCAGCCAGGCGAAGCGGAAATCCTCCGCCGTCACCGGCTCGCCCGTGGACCAGCGTGCTGTCGGCCGCAGATGGAACACATACACGCGCCCGTCCGGGCCGACGTCCCACCGCTCGGCCACCGCGGGCTCCGGCGCAAACGTCTCGTCATTGAGCCGCGTGAGCCCCTCAAACAGTGTGGCGGCGAGCTGAATCTCCGGCAACCAGCTCACCCGGTGAGGATCGAGCGTGCGCGGCTCGCCGCTGGTCAGGACAAAGTCCGCCCGCGGCGCGCGCTGGACAAACCCGAGCCCGGCGAGCAGGGCCAGGGCGGGAACCAGCAACGAGGCCAGCAACACGCGCGGCATGACGCCTCCGACCGGTCGCGGCCCGCGGCCGCGCGGCGTCATTGTCGCGTGCCGACGAGCAGCAGGAAACACCGCGCGCCGCCACGCCGGGGCGCGGCTTGACACCCGCGCAGGCGACGGCTAGGTTCGCCCGCGGTGCGCCGGCAGGAGTGACGATGGAAGTCCGGATGGACTTGGCCCAGATTCGCATCTCCGAATCGCACGATTCGCAAGTGATCGTGCTGCGGGAGCGGAACGGGTCGCGCCTGCTGCAAATCGTCATCGGCCTCACCGAGGCACTGGCGATTGACCGGCGGGTCAAGGGCGTCCAGTTGCCGCGCCCCCTGACGCACAACCTGCTGGCTAACGTCATCGAGGCCCTCGGCGGCGAACTCGAGAAGATCGTCATCAACGACCTCCAGGAACACACGTTCTACGCCAAACTCGTCATCCGTCACCACGGCGAGCTCGTCGAGGTGGACAGCCGGCCGTCGGACGCGATCGCCCTCGGCGTAGCCCATCAGGTGCCGCTGTACGTCGAGGACCACGTCCTGAAGGAAGCCGCGTCGTAAGCCGCGATGCGCATGAACCACTCAGCCGCGGTAATCGGGGTGGGTCTGTGGGGGTTGCTCCTGGCCGGGCTCCCCGGTTGCACCTGGATGTCGTACATCGGCACCGACGAGAGCGGGAGCGAGCTGGGACGCACGTACTTCGTCGGCGGGGCCGGGCCCATCGGTCATGTGGTCGGCACGATGGACGTGCCGCGCGGCCTGCGCCAGGGGCACTATCGCGGCTCCATCGAGGTGTTCGCCTGGCAGAGCGTCGTCGGCGGCACCCTCCGTGACCAGATGGACCGGGCGCGTAACGAGGACCAGGCCCGCCGGCTCGCCCAACGCATCCAGGACTACCTCACCGAGTTTCCCGGCCGGCGCGTCAACCTTGTGGCGCTCTCGGCCGGCACGGGCGTCGTGGCCTGGGCTCTCGAGGCGCTGCCGCCGGAGTGCCGCGTCGGGACCGTGGTGTTTCTTGGCAGCAGCTTGTCGCGGCCGTACGACCTCACGCCGGCCCTCGAACGGCTCGACGGCCGGCTGTATTGCTTCTACTCGTCGCGCGACCCGATTCTGCGCTATGGCGTGCCCGTCACGGGCCCGGTCGATCGCGAGTCCGGTCAGGTCGACGCGGCGGGGCTGTACGGGTTCCTGCTGCCGCCTCGGGCGGGCGACTACACGCGGAACCTGTATCGGCAGCGGCTGCGGAACCGTCCGTACAAGTCGGCCTACGCGCATTACGGGTATCACGGGCTGCACACCGACAGCACGTCGCCGCGGTTCATCGCCAAAGTGGTGGTCCCGCTGCTCAACGAGCCGCTGTCGCCGCCGCCGCCCGTGGCCCACCGGCCGGCCCCGCCCGACCCGAGTTCCCCGCGGCTTGCCCGTCCCTCCGGCACCCCGTAACGACGACGACCCCCGGTGGCGAACGCCGTGGGCGTCCGACCTGCCACCCGTTTAGAGACGCCCGCCGCCCCTGGAGCCATCAGCGCTGAAGCCGGTAGCGCCGGACCTCCGAGTCCGGCGTTCTCGCGGCCGCCAGTGCGCTGGCGTTGGGTTCGTGGGACCAGCGCTACAGCTTCTCAAGGGGCTGTTAACGGAGAGGGCGGGATTCGAACCCGCGGTGCAGGTTTACCCCGCACGACGGTTTAGCAAACCGTTACCTTCAGCCACTCGGTCACCTCTCCCAGTTGTCGCGGACCACGTTTTCGGGCCGTCCGCCCCGTCCTTTCTGCCAACGGCGCGCCCGGATGGCCAGGGCCGCTAGGAAAACCGCGATAACCACGCGCGTCTTCATCGTCCGGACCGGGCCCCGGGGACCCTCAACCGCTTGACTGCGCCGGGGGCAGACCGGCACACGGCTCGCACTGCACGAGTAACCACGCTATCTCGCCGCGGTCCAACGGTCAAGGATGTTCCCGGCAGCCCGCGGTCCTCAGCGTCCCGAAACTACACTTGGTTCGGAACCCCCACCGCGGTAGGATGCAGGTGTGTAGCGCCAACCGCCGTCGGCGGGCCGGCGGTAGCCTGGCTGGGATGTTAGGAAGTCCACACCGAAAGGAGCACCTCCATGTCACTGCTGTCTCCGCGTTTCGGGGCCATGTTGCGCCTAGGGGTCGGCGTGTTCTTGACGCTCGCGTTGATCGGGCCCGCCATTGCTCAGGATGAGGATATCCCCGCCGGCCCGCCGGACTTCGAGGCGGGCAAGGCGCGGGCGTTCGCCGCGCGGATCGTACCGCCGGAGGTGGTGGAGCAGGAACGCGAGATCTACTGCCAGATGCTACTCGAGGGCACGCGCGAGGCGCTGACCGACACGGACGTGCGGCACTGCGACCTTACGATCGAGATCAAGCCCGGGCAGAACCCGAACCTGATCGGCACGAACATCTTCACGATCGAGAGCACGACGGCGGCGCTGACCACCTTCACGTTCCGGCTGGCCAACTCGTACACGATCACCGCCGCGCTGATCAACGGCAACACCCCGGTCACGGTCAGTACGCAGGGTACTACGACACGGATCGCGACGCTGGACCGGCCCTACGGCGTGGGCGAGGTGTTCACGCTGAGCATCTCGTACCAGGGGCTGGCGTCATCGGCCGGGAGCTTCGGGTCGATCGAGTTCACGACGCACGGTTCGTCAACCCTGGTGTACACGCTGAGTGAGCCGTACTACGCCTACACCTGGTGGCCGGCGAAGGACGGGGACGTGGGGCAGGCCGGCGACAACGGTGACAAATTCACGCAGGACCTGACCGTCATCTCCCCGACGGGGTACGTGGCCGCGTCGAACGGCGTGCTGGTGGAGAGCGGGAACCTCTCGGGCAACCGCGTGTTCCACCACTGGCACACCGATTATCCGCTCCCGACCTACCTGACCTGCTTCGCCTCGACCAACTACGTGACCTGGTCGCAGCCGTACACGCCCCTGGCCGGCGGGACGATGCCGGTGTGGTTCTACATCTATCCCGAGGACAACACGAGCGGCAACCGCGCGGCGTGGGAGAAGTCCGTGCAGATGATCACGGTGCTGCGCGACCTCTTCGGCGAGTACCCGTTCGTCAACGAGAAGTATGGGATCTACGAGTGCGAGTTCGGGGGTGGGATGGAGCACCAGACCTTCACGGCCCAGGGCACGTTCAGCGAGAGCGTCACGGTCCACGAGCTGGGGCACCAGTGGTGGGGAGACCTGATCACGTGCAAGACCTGGAACCATATCTGGCTGAACGAGGGCTTCGCCTCTTACGTCGAGGCGCTGTGGGCGCAATACAAGCCGGGCGGCAGCTTCAGCGCCATGAAGACCGTGATGAACAACTTCAAGTACACCGGCGCCGGCACCGTCTACGTGCAGAACAACGAGCTGAACAACGTCAACGCGATCTTCGATACGAACACGAGCTATCACAAGGCGGCGTGGGTGCTGCACATGCTGCGGCACGTGCTCGGGGATGCGGAGTTCTTCCAGGCCCTCGCGGACTACCGGGCCGCCTACGCGTTCCAGGCCACCACCACCGAGGATTTCCAGGCCATCTGCGAGGCGCGGTACGGTGGCAGCCTGGGCTGGTTCTTCCAGGAATGGATCTATGGCGAACGGGCCCCGTCCTATGCCTACGGCTGGCAGAATGCCACGGTCGGCGGACGCAATCACCTGCTCCTGTACATCGACCAGACGCAATCGACCTCGTACCAGCGCTTCAAGATGCCCCTGGACGTGGTCGTGAACGGGGCGGTCTACTCGGTGATGAACGACGCCGACCCCGAATGGTACGTCGTGCCGTTGCCGGCGGCGGCGACCACCGTACAGTTGGACCCGGACGCGTGGGTGCTCACGGGCACCAAGACCACCACGTCCTATGTGGCCGGACCGCCGAAGATCGTCGCGGCGACGCCGGCCCCGGGGCAGGTCTTCACGAACGGCGCTTCGACCGACCGCGTGGCCGTGACCTTCCACACGAACGTGAGCACAGCGGCAGGACACTACACGCTGGTCGGGGCGACGCACGGGGCCATTCCGGTCACCTTCGACTACAACAGCAGTACGTTTGTGGCGACGCTGACGGCCGCGACAAACCTGCCGACCGACGTGTATACCGTGACGGTGGCCGACACGCTGACCGCCGTCAATTCCGGCAAGCGCCTCGACGGCGAGATCGCAGACCCGCGTGATCCGAACGCGCTGCCCTCGGGGGATGGGCAGGAGGGCGGTTCCGCGACGTTCGTGTTCGAGGTGCGCAGCGCGAACCGGCCGGGCGACCTGAACTGCGACGGAAACGTGGACTTTGGCGACATCAACCCGTTCGTGCTGGCGTTGACGAATCCCGCCGGCTATGTCGCCGCGTTCCCGAACTGCGACATTCTGAACGGCGACATCAACGGCGACAGCCACGTCGATTTCGGCGACATCAACCCCTTTGTGCGGCTGCTGACGGGCCCGTAGCGGCCATTCGCCGCGCCGCCGACGCGCCCCGGTCATGGGCCGGGCCGCATGACCCGGTGGGCGTCCTGTCCGTCGCGACCTTCGTGTCACGCCCGACGGCGGGCTTGAGCGCGATGCTCGCTTCGCGCCGCGCGCGTCCTGCCGCGGCGGCTGCGCCCGAGTACACTATCGGGTCGCCCTGTCACGATGCGGCGGGGCGCGGAGCGAACATGCCGATCGTCGTGCAGAAGTTCGGCGGCACCAGCCTCGCCGACGCAGCCCGCGTCCATCTCGCGGCGCGGCGGGCCGTGCGGGCGCTGCTGGAGGGCAACCAGGTCGTTCTGGTCGTCTCGGCCATGGGCGACACGACCAGCCGGCTCACGCAACTGGCATACCAGGTCTCCCGCCGGCCGGCGAAGCGGGAGCTGGATGTCCTGTTGGCCACCGGCGAGCAGATCAGCATCGCGCTGGTGGCCATGGCCATTCACGAAGCCGGGTACGAGGCCATCAGCCTGACCGGGGCCCAGGTCGGCCTGCTGACCGACAGTGCCCACACGGCCGCCCGCATCCGGTCGATCGACACGGCGCGCATTCAACGACAGCTTGACGCGGGCAAGATCGTCATCGTGGCCGGTTTTCAGGGCGTGGACCCGGACTTCAACATCACAACGCTCGGCCGCGGCGGCAGCGACACGACGGCGGTGGCCCTGGCGGCGGCCTTGAAGGCGCGCGCCTGTGAGATCTACACCGACGTGGACGGCGTCTACACCGCCGACCCGCGGTTGGTGCCCGCCGCTCGCAAGCTCGACGCGATCACCTACGACGAGATGCTGGAGATGGCCGCGCTGGGGGCCAAGGTCATGCACCCGCGCTCGATCGAGCTGGGCAAGAAGTTCGGCATCCCGCTGCACATCCGCGGCAGCCTCACCGACAATCCCGGAACCACCATCATGAGTGATATCCCTGGGCTCGAAGACGTCGCCGTCCGCGGCGTCACGCTGAAGCGGGACATCCTGCGCGTCACGCTGGGCGCCCTGCCCAACGAACCCGGTGCCGCCGCGGCCGTGTTCGAGGAGATTTCCGGCCGCGGCCTCGTCGTGGACGACATTGTGCAGACGGTGGCGACCGACGGCCGCACGGTGACGTTGGGCTTCACCGTCCCGGGTTGCGAGGAGGGCGAGCTGCGCGCCCTCGCGGACCTGCTGGCGCAACGCTTCGGGGCCGCCGAGGTCGACGTCAGCACGCAGCGGGCCCGCGTCAGCGTGGTCGGCATCGGGATGCGGTCGCATGCCGGCGTGGCCGCCCGCCTCTTCGGCGCCCTGGCCGCGGAGAAGATCCCCATCGACAACATCGCCACCAGCGAGATCGTTATCAGTGTGCTGGTCCCGGCGGCGGACGCGGAGCGGGCGTTGCACGCGGTACACCGGGCGTTTGAGCTGGACCGGGCGACGTAGCCGGGAAGGGTAAAGTGCGAAGTTCAAAGTGGGCGTGCCCAGCGCCGCGCAGTTGCGCAGGGGAGTCCCGGCTATTCGTCCTTGTTTCCCGCGTGTCCGGAGTCTGCCTCGTTGAGTTCTCGAATCCGCTCGAGAATCTCGATCAGGACGCGAGTGGGAACGTACCCCTTCGTTTCCACAATGTCACTGGGCTTCAGCGGGACCAGCCAATGACAGGCAACCGCACTGCGGCGCCTCAGACGCGTCGCCGGATGGCCTCGAGAATACCACGGTAGCTCGACGTACGCGCGGGGCGGGGGTTCTGGGAAGGTCGTCGTGATGGCAGCACAGACGAGGGGCGCGTCCAGGATAAGCTCGTCGGAGGCGGTGACGATTATGAGCGGGCGACGTTTGACCTGGCCGCGCGGGTCCGCAACGTCAGCCCAGACAATCGAACCTTGCGCCGGCTGTCCGGGCGCTGCGTCCATTGCGATCAGTCAGCATCGGCCGTGAAGGGGTCCGTGGTGTCGTCCCACCAGGTCCGAGGCGGCTGGTTCGTCGGGGAGGCTGCCCAGCGAAGCAAGACGCTGCTCGCGGGCGTTGCTTCCGCGAGTCTCCGAGGCCAATTGGCGGGCGCGATATCCTCACGTCGGCGCGCAGGTTCCCACATGAAACCCGCCGGGCTACGCGTGCGTTGGCTCGGGGTCAGAGGGGCATCCGGCTGATGCTCCTGCTCGGCCAAGAAGCGGGGCATTTGCCTGTCCGCCACACCCAGCGGATGCTCATTGGGATTCATGGGGCTTGTTCTCCGGTCGCCCAGTTGCCAACCGCACCAGGAAGGGCCGTTGCTGCAGGACGGCGCCGTCGGCCTTCAATTCTACCCAGTACTTCCCCTCCTCGGGGAAGACCAAGTTGCGCAACTCCACATGGATGTCGGTGATCGCGAGGGGATCGGCGACCTTCATCGGTCCACCCAAGTGGGCCACTTCATGCCCCGTCCTCTCGTGCAGGATGCTCAGCACAACCTCGTAGTCGCCGCGACCGTTTGTGAGCGTGAACAGAACGCACATGCGCTCGAAGCGGCACGGGAGTGCCGGGGTTTCGATCTGATTGAACGTCCCGATAATAACGAGGTTCTTCGTTCGCTCGTCCCGGTAGACGTTCTCGCAAACGATGATCGAGATACAGGTGAGCTCTTCCGGGTTCTTCGGCATTCGCTGGCGACCCGACTGGCTTGGCACCCAACCGGCCTCCAAGAGGGGCGAACCGGGCCTCGAAGGTCGCAGGTCATTCCATTCCTTGCCAAGTATAGGATCGGTACTGCATCCACGCAAGTTGCTGCTGCGACCAGCCGCGGGCATCCTCTGCCCGCCGCATCCGCGATAGACTGTGGAGCCTACCTTCGCTGCGAGCACGCGATGCCGTGTTTGTTGTGGACCGATGATGCCCGACAAAGCCTTTCTGCTGTGTGATCGAGTCCGTGAGGAACTCCTGCCCCGCGTGCGCCAGCCGGCGCAGTACATCGGCGGCGAGGTCAACCAGCTCGTCCGCCCCGGCGATTGGGCGGCCGCCGAGGTCCGCGTCGCGCTGGCGTTCCCCGACACGTACGCCGTCGGGATGTCGCACCTCGGTACGCAAATCCTGTACTGGCTCGCCAATCACACGCCGGGCGTCTGTGCCGAACGTGTCTACAGCCCGTGGGTGGACGCCGAGTGCGTCATGCGCGAGCGCCAGATTCCGTTGTTCACCTGGGACACACGCCAGCCGGTGCGTTCCGCCGACATTCTGGGCATCTCGTTGCAATACGAGCTTTGCTACCCCGGCGTGCTCAATCTGCTCGATCTCGCCGGCATCCCGCCGCGGGCCGCCGACCGCACCGACGATGATCCGCTGGTCATCGCCGGCGGGCCGCAGGCCGACAATCCCGAACCGCTGGCCGAGTTCCTGGACCTGGTGGTCATTGGCGACGGCGAGCACGCCCTGGCGCAGATTCTTGGCGCCGTAAAGGAGTACAAGCGCGCCGGCGTCCGCCGCCGCGACATGACCGTCCTGCTCGCCCGGCGCTTCCCGTGGCTCTATGCCCCAAACCTGTACGCGGCGGCGTACAACAGCGACGGCACGCTGGCCGATCTGCGGCCGACGGTGGACGGCCTGCCGGCACGCATCGAGCGCGGCCACACGCCCGACTTCGAGACCGCCCCCTTTCCGACGCGCCCGCTCGTGCCGTGGACGGAGATCGTGCATGACCGCATCGCCATCGAGATCATGCGCGGCTGCCCGAACCTGTGCCGTTTTTGCCATGCCGGCTACACCAAACGCCCGCTACGGCTGCGCAGCGTGGACCGGGTGCTGGAGCTGGCGGAGGCCGCGTACGCGGCGACCGGACAGGAGGAGATCGGCCTGCTGTCGCTCTCGACCAGCGACTATCCGCACCTGCGCGAGCTGGCCGAGCGCATGAACGAACGCTTCACGCCGCGCATGACGAACATCAGCTTCCCGTCGCTGCGCGTCGATCGGATGCTCGCGGACATCCCCTGGCTCGGGCGCTCGGTCCGCAAGGGCGGCCTGACGATCGCCGTCGAGGCCGCCGCGGATGATCTCCGTCAGGCCCTGCGCAAGAAGGTCAGCAACGGTGACCTGCTGGCGGGCGTGCGGGCGGCGTACGAGGCCGGCTGGAAACGCGTCAAGCTCTACTTCATGGCCGGTTTCCCCGGCGAGCGGCCCGAAGACATCGACGGCATCTTCGACCTCGCTTTCGCCGTCAGTCAGGAACGCCGCACGCTCGGCAAGCCGCCGGCCGCGGTGACCGCATCCGTGAGTTGGCTCGTGCCCAAGCCCTTCACGCCGCTGCAATGGGCGGCCCAGCCGCGGGTCGAGTATTTCGAAGCGGTCCGGCGCCAGTTGCGGGACCGCGCCCGCCAGCGGCGCTCGGCCGTCCACGTTCTCACGCACCATCCGCAGCGCTCGGTGCTCGAAGCCGTGTTGGCGCGCGGCGACCGCCGCCTCGGCGCCGTTGTTCACGCCGCCTGGCGACGCGGGGCGCGATTTGACGGCTGGGAGGACCAGTTCGATTTCGGGCGTTGGCAGGCGGCGTTCGCCGAGGCCGGCGTCGATCCCGACTTCTATGCCCACCGCGAGAGGCCGCTGACCGAGCGTCTACCCTGGGACCATATCGGACTACGGCTCCGCCGCGAGTATCTTGAGCACGCCTATCGTGACATGCTGATGCGCACCAGCTCGGCCAACCGGCCCGACGCTTGACTTCGGTTCCCGGCGGTTCCTAACACCTTACAGAGATTTGTCGCGTGGGGGGTTGCGCGCCGTCCAGTGGGGGCGGCGAGTGCGGGCCGTGCGCGACTAGGCCGCGTAGTTCGGCGGGCGGGCCCCCTGGAGGGCCGGTGGGCACGCCGGACGCGGAGAAACACCATGCGGACATTGGCAGTTGCGTTGACGGCAGCACTGTTGGCGGTGGGCGCGTCGGCCGCCCCCATCTACCCGACCATTGGCGGGCACGATTTCAACTTCGGGGGCTACAACTCCGACGCCACGATCGAGTACCTGACCAACGGCGTCCTGCCGGACACGTTGACCTACACGCCGAAAGGGCCCGGGTATGACCACGAAGTGACGGCGTATTGGCCGAACTGGCCGGCCCAGCCGGTGCTCCCGGTGTGGGACCTGGGCGGCCTGCCGAACTTCGGCGGCGACCTCATCCTGGGGATGATGTTCACCGGGCAGGATGCCCCGTACACGGGGCCGGGCGGCGTGATTGACGTGAGCCTGACCGGCCGGGGGTTCAAGGTCGGACAGGCGTCTGCGGACCTGGAAATCTGGGGCACGATCTACCTGAACCAAAACGTCACGTTCCAGGGCCTGCTGTGGGCGATGGACATCGAGAAAGCTTCGCTCTACGGCTACTCGAACCAGGCGACGTATGTTGTGGAGGGCGTCGGCGCGATCGTCGGCGGGGCCGTGCCGGAGTACTTCGAGCTGATCGGCCAGCAGGGCGCCGTTCGCGGCCACCTCGACTTCATTGATCGCCCGCTCGGTTGGATACCGCCGGTGTACGACCCGCTGATGGATGTGGACCACCGCGTCCGCGCCGGCTACTCCGGCGAGACCGGCTGGGTGCCCGAACCGGCGGCGCTGAGCCTGCTGCTGGCCGGCCTAGCGCTACTCCGCCGACGCTAGACTGGTGTTCATGGTCGTGCGACCTGGTAGGGCGAGGCTGTCTCCTGCGACGACCCTGCCGGCCTGTCGAGCCGCGGCTCGCCAGGAGACTCGCCCTCTCGGCTGGCGTCCGATAACTCTGACATACCCGTTTGGCGAGTTTGATACAATTGAATCGAGAACCCCCCGGGCGGCGGCGCCAGGGCCGTTTGGGGCAAGAGCCCTAACTATATCTGCTTGACCTCGGTGGCAGTTCGGAGCCGTCGCGCCAGGGTTCGGCCCGGCCGATGGGCCGCCATCGTCTGGGTCATTTCGGGCGTCGTTACACCACGCGCCCGCGTAGCGGGTACTCCCGTCCATCGCTGGGGCTCTTTTTCGATACCACCTCACCGCTCTCGACGTCGCCGAACTCCGCGACCGGAATCGGCGGGGCGTCGCCCCGCCCGGCTGCCGGCATCCACCGGGCCGGCCGGGGGCTGCTTCAGCCACCGGGGGTTCTTGAAAAGCCGATTTTCTCTTGCGGACGGCGGTCCAATAACCTATCATGCGGAATGAGGAGCTTGTGGATACCTTGCTCGGAGGTCGGGCCCCCGGGCAGGTGGCCGTATTACCAATTCCGCTTCGGCAGGAAGGAGGAGAGTGTATGAGGATTCTGGGACTGATTCTGCTAGGGGTTTGCGCGGCCACGGTGGTCGGGCAGACGTTTGTGTACGACAACTTCGGTGCGAACTGGACGTACAACACCGGCACGGGTTACACGATCAGTGTCGGCGCGCCCGTTAACACCGACTGGGACCAGGGCAACTCGTTCGTCCCGTCCCAGAGCGGCTACCTCACCGATGTGTGGGCCGCGGTCAACCACGTCACCGGCGACAACACGATGGAACTCTGGCTGATGGACGACAACGGCAATCAGCCGGGCAACATTCTGGAGACCTTCAAGTTCCAGAACGCCATGGTTCCCGGCGGCTTCGGCGGCCAGAACCCGCCGCTGCACGGCGTTGGCGCCGGCACGACGTTCCTCGATTCGAGCAAGAAGTACTGGCTGATCGCCTCGACGCCGGGGCCGAATAGTTGGTGCGCGTGGAACTACAGCCTCAGTGATTTCGGTGATCGTGCGGCACGGCAGAACATGGGCGCCTGGACCATTTCGCAGTCTCAGAAGGCTGCGTTTGCGATTGCGATCCCCGAGCCCGCCACGCTGGGCCTGCTGGCGTTGGGCCTGCTGCTCCGTCGGCGGTAGCCGACCGCGGACCGCCAAGTCCGACATGACTCTCGGCAAGGCCGGACGGCTTCCGTCCGGCCTTGTCGTGCGCTTTGGCGGAAGCGCAAGCTGCTCGGCGCGGTCTGGCAGGTCGCGGACGGGCACGTGAGCACGTCGCGCCTGGCTCTGGTCATCATGCCTCACGGCTGCGAGGGGCCTACATACTGCAAGGGTGCCTGCCAGAACCCGCACGCCGGTGCAGGCGTACCCGGCCCGCTACCGAGAACGGCAGTGCGCGCTCCGGCGGCGCATGTAACGCGAGCGAGCCTACCGGCGAGGCGCCCTCGGCAGGCCGGCAGGGTCGCCGCAGGAGACAGCCTCGCCCTCCCGCGCTGCGTCGCGTGGCTCTGAATGCCCATGTGGGCCCCGAAAGATGTCAGTCGGGCGCGGGACAGGCTCGGGTATCAACCGGAACACCACTTATAGGACGCTACCCGTTCGGTGGCTCTAGGAGTTGTTGTTGACTTGCTAAGCGATTCGGGTATACTGAATCGGAAAGTAGGAGATGGGAGGAGCACTTCCGCCCGATTCGAGATCAGTCACGTCGGCTTTTCTCGCGGTGTGCTCATCAGGTTCATCGGGGCACCGCGCCCCAGGAGGAGTGGAGATGAAGAAGTCGTATCGTACTCTGTTGGTGGTTGGAATCAGCGCGCTGCTGGCCGCTACAGCCAGCGCAAGCACGGTGTACAGCACCGGGTTTGAGGATCCGCCGTTCGTCCCCGGCTCGATCATCGGCCAGGACGGTTGGCTGGCGGGTTCCTCCTCGGGCAACAGCCAGAGCATTGTCAACACCTTTGCGTACGCCGGAACGCAGAGCTTGTTCTGGGACAACAGCTCGACGTTCAACAGCTTCTACAGCGTCCGTCGCGCGTTTGACGGGCAGAACGGCGCGATCACCGCGGCCACCCCGCTGGAGATCTCCGTTTGGTTGTACGTCGCCCCCTCGACGGGTGCGGACCGGCTGTACGGCACGTATGCCACGAACTCCGGGACCGGCACGCTCGGCAGCACGGCGCTGGGGCTGACGATCAGCGGCACCGGCGACCTGCGTGCGGGCACGAGCTGGAGCGCGACGTATTCCGCGTCCCCGCTGTACACCAACACGGCGCTGGTGGGCAACTGGGTCAAGGTCCTGCTGTCATACGACGGCGTGGGCGGCGGCGTGGCAGTGTATGACGCCGGCCTGAACACCCTGTTCTCGACCACGTTTGCCACGGTGAACCTGGCCAACGCCAATGGCGCGGGCGTGGGTTCGTGGAACATCAACCTGGGCGCTGACTACAACACGACGACGGCCCGTCTCGGCATGGGCTACCACGACAACCTCGATGTGAGCGTGGTGCCCGAGCCGGCCAGCCTGCTCGCGCTGGGCGGCCTCGCGCTGCTGGCGCTGCGTCGCCGGTAGTCGACAACACTTCGACGGGTTCACAACACCAGCCCTCTTCGGCCGCGACTCGCGGCCGAGGAGGGCTGGACGTTTGTTGCGCAGGAATACCGGACCGACACCGGGAACTGCCGCGCGAGGGGCAGGCCGCTTGGCCCTGCACCGGCGTGCGGGGTCGGATGTGCGTTCTTGGAGCTACCCGCGGAACCCACCACGCAAGTGGTGGGCCGCATGGCACCGCATCGACGTGCAGGGGGCTGACGGACGCGCTGGGCGTGGTTTGTGATCCCTGGAGCCGGGCCGGAACACCGCCCCGGGCCGGTCGGTGGGGCCGGGCTGGTCAGGTTGCCTGGGGGCGGGTATCTTCCCGCCGGCGCGGCGTTGCGTGCGCGGCCTTGGGCCGCGGGCCCGGAGCGAATGGGCCAAGCGTGGTCCGTTGCTTGCGCGGGGCCTTGTGGGGCGACCGAGGTGAGGGAAGCTGGCTGTGCGTTCCCCGCTCGCCAAGAAGCTGCACCTGACGCGGGCGTACCTGTCGCGCCACCCCGTGTGGTGCGCTTGGCAGGTAAACTACCGCTGCAATTTCCGCTGCGCGTTCTGTCACTACTGGCTGGACCCGATGGGGGACGCCCCCGAGCTGTCCGTCGCCCAGTTCCGCGACGGGTCGCGCAAGCTGTCCCGGCTGGGGGCGCTGCTCGTGAGCTTGGCCGGCGGCGAGCCGCTGGTTCGACCCGACATCGTGGACCTCGTGGACGCGGTCGCCGAGTGGCACTTTCCATTCATCACGACCAACGGATGGTTCGCCACGCCGACGTTGGCCGAGGAGCTATTCGCCGCCGGGATGTGGGGGGTCTCGGTGAGCATCGACTACGCCGACGCGGCCCGCCACGACCAGCGCCGCGGGATGCCCGGGGCGTTTGAGCGCGCGTTGGCGGCGCTCGAGTATTTCAGCGCGGCCCGCAAGCACAAATGGCAGCGCGTGAACTGGATGGCCGTGCTGCTCGAGGACAACCTCGACCAGATCGAGCCCATGATCCGGATGGCCGCCGAGCGCGACGTCTACTTCATGGTCCAGCCCTACAGCAGCCGCAAGACCGGGGCGACGGTGTTCCGGGCGTGCGGCCACGGCGGCGTCGGCTCCTACCTCGTCGCGCTGCGCCGCAAGCACCGTAACTTCCTGAGCAATCCGTATTTCCTGTCACGCTTCGACGCGGCCCTCAACGGCGGCGTCCCCGGCTGCCGCGCCGGCCGCGGGTTCTTCAGCATCGATTCCACCGGCGACATCGCCATCTGCGTCGAGGAGCGCGCCCGCCCCGTCGCCAATCTCTACCGACACGACGCCGACGAGATCGTGCGGCGGTTGCGGAACGACACGGCGGCGCGGGGCTGCACGGCGTGCTGGTACAACTGTCGGGGGGAAATCGAGAGCTTGTACGACCCGTGGGGGGTGACGATGAGCCTGCCCACCCTATTGCTGGATCGCGGCCGACCGCCGCTGCGCTGAGAACTCAGCATCTTTCAACGCCCGCTCCTTGGGGTAGCTGAAAGCGTTCCCGGAACTGAACCCACGTTTGCGCTTTTTTGCTTTCATGCAACGGGCGGTTGTGCCATAGTAGCGCCGGCCCGCGGTCGCCACGTGCCCCGGGGAGCACTGGTCGGTCGGCCGGGCTTGCGGGCAACGGAAGGGAGGACGTGACCATGAAGACGATGGTGTGCGGGTTCGTGGCGTTGGCTTTGTCCGCGGTTGCCAGCGCGGACGTTGAGTTCTTCTTCACCGGCAGCAACGAGCCCTACGGCTTGAAGACGCCGTCCTGAGCGTTGCTGCACAGCGCCGGCCACGGGACGGATTTCCAGGATGGGTACGAGTTGACGAAGGACGCCGGCGGGGCCTACCTGAGCCCGCCGCTGGGGAGCGTGCCGGACGTGTACCTGGAGTGCGGGTCCGGGCAATGGGCCTACCTGTGGGCGCGATTCGTGAACGAACCGGAGGACGCCAAGGTAGAGCAACTGGCCTTCGGGATCGACGGCTCGCCGGCCGGACCCGGTCACGTTGCCTGGTATGTGTGCGACAACGAGGAGGACGAGAGCATCTGGCAGAAGCGGTGGGATGGCGACCCCGGAATGTTCTACTTCAACCCGAACGGCTTGGTGGCGATCACGTCGCACGGTCTGCGCAACCGCCCGTAGGATCAGCCGTGGAACCTGTGGCTGGGCAACAGCCGCACAGCCCTGCTGGGTGCTGTCGCGTGCCGTGGCACGCCGGGTGAGATGAGCGTGTCGCTCGGAGTCACGCCGATCTGCTACGCCGGCCTCGTGCCGCCGCCGGGTTGGAACGAAATCCACGTGTTGAACAAGGTCGTCTGCGTCCCCGAGCCGGGGGGGGCTGGTGCTGCTGGTGGCGATCGCGGTGCTCTGCCGGCGGCGCTGCGGCACGACCCCAAGCCTCCCGTAGCCGGCCTGAACGTGACATGGGAACAGCGAGATGAGGCGTGGGCTCAACCCTCCCCCAACCCCTCCCTGAGAGGGAGGGGGGTCGGGAGGCTTGATCAGCGCGTGTAGAACGCGCAAATCCGGTCAATCACCCAGTCCTGCATCTCCCGCGTCAACTCCGGGTAGATCGGCAGCGCCAGCGTGTGGTCCGCCGCATGTTCGGCGTGGGGGAAATCGCCCCGCCGATAGCCCAAGTCCGCGAAGCACTCCTGAAGGTGGAAGGGCACGGGGTAGTAGACCTCGGTGCCGATCTGATGATCGGCGAGGTAGGTCCGCAATCCGTCACGGTCGCGCGGCACCGAGATAATGTACTGGTTGTAAATGTGATCTTCCCGCCGATACGCGATCCGCGGCGTCCCGACGCCGGCGGCGGCGAGGTGCTCGTCGTAGTACGCGGCGTTGCGGCGTCGGGCGGCGTGCCAGCTCTCCAGGTGCGGTAGCTTGACCAGCAGCGCCGCCGCCTGCATCACGTCCAGCCGGAAATTGCCGCCGACGAACTTGTGGTAGTACTTCGGCTGGGCGCCGTGGTTGCGGAGACACCGGATGCGGTCGGCCAGGACCGCGTCGTCCGTCACCACCATCCCTCCGTCGCCGATGCCGCCCAGGTTCTTGCTGGGAAAGAACGAGAAGCAGCCAGCCCGGCCCAGGGCGCCCGCCTTCCGTGGACCGCCGGGCGTGGGGCAGGTGGCGCCGATCGCCTGGGCGGCGTCCTCAATCACCGGCACGTCGTAGCGGCGGCCCACTTCGAGAATCGCGGGCATGTCGGCGCACTGGCCGTACAGGTGGACGGGCAGGATGGCCTTCACGCGCCGGCGATCTTCCCCGGCGCGATCGAACCAGTCCGCCAATGCGTTGGCGTCGATGTTGTACGTGCCGGGGTCGATTTCCACGAAAACCGGGCGGGCGCCGAGGCGCGCGACAACGCCCGCGGTGGCGAAGAACGAGTACGGCGACGTGATGACCAGGTCGCCGGGCCCCACGCCCAGGGCCATCAGGACGACGAGCAGGGCGTCGGTGCCCGATGAGACGCCGATGGCGTGCTTCGAGCCGACATAGGCGGCGATCTGCCGCTCCAGTTCCTCGACCTTGGGGCCAAGGATGTACTGCGTCGAAGAGAGCACTTCGAGCACCGCGGCCCGCAGCTCCGGTTCAATCGTCGCCAACTGGGCCCGCAGATCGAGCAGGGGGACCTTCATGGATACTCCTTCCGAAGCGGCAGCGTCTGATGCGGTTGCCGGCTGCGACCCTCCCCCAACCCCTCCCTGGAAGGGAGGGGAGTGCGGAGGAGTCGCGTCGCTTCTGCGTACCGGGGGGGCGGGAGGGTGTCAAGTTTGGCGCGCGGTGCGAAACGCGGCCGCGCTGGCGGCGAGCGCGCCAGCGCCGCCGGCCAGAGTGTAGGCCCCGGCGGCCAGCAGCATGACCTCGCCGTATCCCCGCGTCATCGCAACGGCGATGGCGCCCGATGTCGCGACCACCGACGCTACGCCGTTGAGTCCCCACGCCCACGGCACGAGGTACGGGGCCTGTTGATCCAGACGCGTCAAGCCGGTGGGCATCGGCATGCCCATCAGAATGGCTGCGAGCACTGCTGTTGTCAGCAGTACCCACGGTCCCGTGAGGTCGGCTCCCCCCTCGGACCACGTGGTGACACGCAAGACAAGAGCCAACGCGGCGATGGCGAGGGGGGCCGGCCAGGTGTGTCGGCCGACGATGCGCCGGGCGGCGAGACTGCCGACGCCGCTGAGCAGTAGGACGCCGCCGATGACCGCGGCGCTGGCGATGACGGGGTCGCCGAGCCCGTGGATTGCCCGGCTGATGAGGGCCATTTCGAGAGCCATGAAGCCGAGGCCGATGGCGGAGAAATATAGGAGCGTGAACGCCAGCACGCCGTGCGAGCAACGCGGGGCGCGCGTGATTCGACCCTCCCCCAACCCCTCCTCGCCGCAGCGAGTCGCCGCCGGCGACCTGGAAGGGAGGGGAGTTCGCGGCGCGGCCCCCGCTTCGTCCCCCCGTTCCCACGTTCCCCCGTTCCCACGTTCCCCCGTTCCCACTCTTCCACGGCGCCACGTTTCGCCAACGGCGAGGGGGAGCAGAATGAAAGCGACGGCCGCCGCCGCGCCAATGAGCAGCGCCGTGTACAGAAACAGCCGCCCGATCTCAACGCGCGTCAGCCACAGGTCGCCGTAGGTCTCCCGGAGGGCCCGCACCGCCGCCGGCTTGTAGAAATCCCAGAAGAACGGGCGGTCGTCGCGCGCCGGCCGGATGTTGAGCAACCAGGCTTCGTAGAACGCGGCCCGCCGCGGCGAGAAGATCTCCCGGGCCGCGTGATGCATCCAATCCCACGGCTGCCCCGGCGGGCCGTCCAGTGCGTCGGGGCGGTTGACCTCCTCCGGCGGCAGGCCGTCGTACCATACGGGGGTGAGGTTCAATTCGTGCTGCGCCGCGCGCAGGGTGGTGCGTCGCGCGTCGTCCAGCGGCGTTTTGAGGGCCAGCGTGCAGACACCCAAGTAGTCACGCATCTGCACGATGTGCCGCTCCGGCTGCGTGACGCCGAGAGATTCCAGCGCTTCCGTCAGTGTGGCCAGCAGGCGGATATTGTCGCGCGGCGGCGACTGGATGCCGCGGGATATCGCCAGGACGCCGGCGTCGGATAGCGCCCGGATCGCGGCGGCGAAGCCCTCCACCGTGGCGAGGTGGTCTTCCGCCAGCCCGCGTAGCCCCGCGCTGCCGACGCCGAGCCCCTCCAGCGACACCACCTGAATCAGGTCGTACGTCGCCGCCGGCGTGCGTGCGAGGAACCGCCGCGGATCGGTCGCGTGAAATCGGACCTCCGGCGCCGTGACCAGTGCCGGCGCGAACTCACGCAGCAGCGCGAGGATCGCGGCGTTCGGCTGCACGAGGTCGATGTACGCCGCCTCCTGCCGCCGCGCCAGCCACGCATTCGCCCCGCCGCTCTCGCCCAGCAGCAGCACGCGCGGCTGCCAGGATTCGTCCGACAGGGCTCTGTCCTGTCGCGCGAGAAGCAGCCGGTACGGCAGGGCCATGAGCGTATCGTCGAGGACCGCGGCCTCCGCCGGCGCGTCGATGCGCAAGACCGACCCCGCCGGGTCGCCGTTGACCAGCAGGCTGTACATCGGTGGCGGCCGTCTTGTCAGTGCCAGGAACGGCAGGTCATGGAAGCGGTCGCTTTCGTAGAGCTCGACGTAGCCGTGCGGGTCGGCGCGGGCCGCGACCCGCCGCGCTGAACCTTGCTCCACCAGGCGCTGCACGTGAGCGGCGTACTTGTGCTCGTCGTACGCGGGCCGCAGCGGCCACATGATCCCAAGGGCAACCGACAAGGCCGCGACGGCGGAGACAAGGCCCATGCGACGGGCGAGCGTCGGGCCCGGCACGAGGGCCGCGGCCAGCGCGGCCAGTGCGACGGATGGCCAGAACGTGTGTTCCAGCGACACGCGCGACAGCAGCAGCACCGCCCCGACCGCCCCCGCGCCGCTGCCGAGCAGATTGGCTGCATAGACACGCCCGACGCGCGGCCCCGCCGTCATCAGCGCGGCCCCTAGAAACGTCCCCCCGAGCAGGAACGGCACGAACGCCACCAGCCAGTACAGCGACCACCACCCGACCTGCGACCACAAGTCCGCCGGGATGAACCGGGCGGTGACGGGCAGCAGCGTGGCCGCGCGCGGCAAGGCGAGCAGCGCCAGGGTCAGCGCGACCGCCAGCCACCGCAGCGTGCCCGCGGCTTGCTTGCGTACGCGGCGCTCGAAGATTGCCAGCAGCGTCCCGCTGGCGCCGAAACCCAGCAGCGCCACGCTGATGACCAGGAAGCCGAAATGGTGCCAGCGCTCGACCACCAGCCGCCGCATGAGCACCACTTCGTACGCGATCAGCCCGGCGGCCAGCAGAGCGACGGCGAGGAGGATTGCAGGGCCGGCTTGCGCCGCGCGCGGCCCTTCGGCGACCTGCTGCGTTGTGGAATCGTCTGTCTGCCCTTCATTCAGTTGAGGAAGGGGCAATGGGTTGGTCGCCAGTGGTTCCGACCCTCCTCCAACCCCTCCTCGCCGCAGCGAGTCGCCGCCGGCGACCTGGAAGGGAGGGGGGTTTGCGGAGCGCGTCACGGCGTTTCGATCTTTCCCGTCATGGTTTCTCGATTTTGCCCGTCATGGGCACGAACCGCACCGGCAACACGTTGCGGCTGCGTCGGGCCCCGTCTGGTTCCTTCGTCAACACGAGCAGTCGCTGCGTCTCGTACACCCCGCCGATCGGGATCACCATCCGCCCCCCGGGTTTGAGCTGGTCCCACAGCGGCGGCGGGACGTGGCCGGCGGCACACGTGACGATGATGCCGTCGAACGGGGCCCCGTCCGGCCACCCGTCGTATCCGTCGCCGGCCTTCGTCTGCACGGTCCTGTAGCCGAGGCGGTCCAGCCGCGCGGCCGCGTCGCGCAGCAGTGGCTCGATGATCTCAATCGTGTACACGTACGGCGTCAGATCGGCGAGCACGGCGGCCTGGTAGCCCGAGCCGGTGCCGATCTCCAGCACGCGGTCGCC
Organism: Planctomycetota bacterium; assembly: GCA_040755725.1. GTDB lineage: Bacteria > Planctomycetota > Phycisphaerae > UBA1845 > Fen-1342 > JBFMAI01. The sequence continues at coordinate 72,927 of JBFMAI010000008.1, forward strand.
CGGCCGCACCTCCAGCAACGCGGTCATCAGGGCGACGATGTACGGCTGGGAGATGGTCTGGCCGTGGCCGATCGGCAGCGGCGTGTCGTCGTACGCGCTGCCCCGCCGGGCGGACGGGACGAACTCATGGCGCGGGACGGCCCGCATCGCCGTCAGCACCTCCGCGTCCTTGACCGCGTCGCGGAACACGTCGTCGCGGGCGATTTGCGCGTCCACCATCCGGTCGCGCTCGCGCTGGTGCTCGGTGAAGCGCGGCCGCGGCCACTGGAGTCGGCCCGCGTCGTCGCGCATCACGAGTTCAGAGAATGCCGCGGGCTGCGTCGTCGGTTGTGTCCCCGGGGCGGGCTGTGCCGATCGTGGGGTTGGTTCCTGCGGCGTCCCAAGCAGGAGCGGGAGCAGCAGCGCAATGGCGATCAGAATCAGGGCCGAAACGAGCAGCGGGCGCCATGGCAGTACAACGTCCCGCCGTTGGTAGCGGCCCCCTGCGCCGGGTGGGGGCGTATGAGTGGTGCCGGCGGAGCGCTCGGGATAGGGTTGCTTGGCCATGACAGCACCTCCCGACCGGGTCGCCCCCATTATTGTACGGTGCAGGCGAGCAGTAGAATACGGTTCGCCGCCGGTCGGGAGTGATCGGTGACCGTTGTGCGCCCCGCGTGCGGTTCCTTCGGCGTCCTGGAGCAAAACGATGAATACTCGCCGATGTCATGGCGACGTTGGGCGTCAACCGCTGGTTGTCGCCCCGGCTCGTGCGGACCGCTCCCTCACGGTCGCGGCTCGGATTGGGAGCCTCGCGCTCCTGCTCTGGGCTGGCGCCAGTGCTGCGCAAGCCGCGCCGGGTGACGTGAAGCGCACGCTCGACGCGCCGTGCAAGTACCCCGCCGGCTTGGCCACGGACGGCGCGCATCTGTTCGTCGTGGACTGGCGCGAGGCCCGGATTCACCAGGTCACCGCGGCGGACGGCCATGTCGTGCGGTCGCTCGACGCGCCGACGCTGCGGCCGCACGGGTTGGCCTGCGACGGCGACACACTGTACGTCTCCGACGACCACACCGGCCGCGTCTTTGCGCTGAGCATTCCCGGTAATCGCGTGCGGAACGTCTTCGAGCCCCCCGGTCCCCAGCCGGTCGGGCTGGCGGCCTCCGGCGACGCGCTGTTCCTGTTGGAAGGCCGGTCGGGTCGCATTTACAAGGTGATGCCGGAGGACGGCACGATCTTGCAGGATTTCCCGGCCCCGACGCCGACGTCCGCCGGCCTCGCCTGGGACGGGACATACCTGTGGGTTTCCGATCGCGTCAAGGATGAGCTCTACGTCGTTGAGCCGAAGGACGGACTGGTGGTGGGCATTGTGGCCGCGCCGGGGCCGTACCCCGCCGGGCTGGCGTGGCTAGACGGGCACCTGTGGAACGTGGACTTCCAGACCCGCAAGCTGTACGAGCTCGCCGTGCGCGACGACGTGCAGTGCCAAGTGCGCGAGCCGCGCCGCGCCCGCGTCGAATACCTCTGGACGCTGTACAACTACGGCCCCGGCGACCTGCTCGACCTGACCGTCCACGTCGCCTTGCCGGCCAAGCTGCCCGGACAGGAACTCCTGTCGGAGATTCAGTTCACCGAGGCGCCCGCCGAGATCGTCACGGACCGCTACGGCCAGCGGTGTGCCTTGTATCGCTTCGACCGTGTCGCCGCCGGCACGCGGCTGCAACGCGGCTACCACGTGGACGCGCAGGTCTCCGCGGTTCGCTATCTCATCTTCCCCGAGCAGACCGGGACGCTGGCCGACATTCCGGCGGAGATACGCGATCAGTATACGACCGACGGTTCGCGCTACCGGATCGACTCGCCGTTCATCCGTAAGACGGTGAAGGAGGTGGTCGGCGACGAGCCGAATTGCTACTGGATCGCCCGCAAGCTCTACAACTACGTGATCGGTAGGCTGGAATACGAGATGGTCGGCGGGTGGGACGTGCCGGAGGTCGTCCTGAAACGCGGCACGGGCTCGTGCTCGGAGTACACCTTCGCGTTCATCGCCTTGTGCCGGGCCGCCGGGTTGCCTGCCCGCTACCAGGGCAGCGTGGTCGTCCGCGGCGACGACGCGAGCATCGACGAAGCCCATCACCGCTGGGCCGAAATCTACTTGCCAAACTGCGGCTGGGTGCCGGTGGACGCAAACCGCGGCGACGCGAAGCTGCCCGCCGATCAGGCCCGCGGCTTCGGCGAGCTGTCCAACCGCTTTCTCATCACGACGCAGAGCGGCGGGGACTCCGAGTACCTTGCGTGGAGCTACAACGCCTTCGTGAAGTACCAAGCCACCGGTTACTGCCATGTGGACGAGGAAAGCTACGGCTTCTGGGAGCCCCTGCCGACGTCCCAACCCGCTTCCGCCCCCGCCGAAGCGACGGTCCGCCCCGGCTGCCAGCCGTAGCGGACCGCGCCCCGGCACGCCCGTGACCATCCGATACCCCCCTCCCTCTCAGGGAGGGGTTGGGGGAGGGTCGAAATCCACACTCGGCATCGTGCTGGCGGTACTCGGCACCTCGTGCGACGGGAATCTTGGGGGGCTTCTCGTCGGTCACTGGGCCGACGCCGCTCCCTCAAACCGCGCCAACGCGGTCTCCAGGTCCTTCAGCCCACTGCCGCCGGCCTTGCGGCACAACTCTATGGCCCTCTTCTCCAGCTCGATCGCGCGGGCGGTGCTGCCGGTCTCGAACTCCGCCAGCGCCAACGTGTCCAGGAATGCCCACACGGCGTGTTGGCTCAGCTCGTTCGATCGCCGGGCCAGACGCAGCGCGAGGTCGTTGTACTTGTGCTGGTACTTCTTCTCGGTCAGCAACTCCCACGCAAAGTTGTTCAACTCATTGACATCGTCCTTCAGGCCGACGTACAGCGCCTCGGCCACTTCCGCCGCGGCGGCCGGATCATCCTTGCGGACCGCCAGGATGTCGAACTTCCGGCGCAGGGCCTTGGTGTCGCCCGGCTGGGCGGTGAGCTGCTGATCCAGCAGCGCCAGCGCCTTGTCCCAGTCCTTCTCGCGGACGGCCCGGGTCACGTCCTGCTGCGTCTGCTCGCCGCGGCGCTGCTCGGTGAGCATCTGGCTTACCAGGCCGCTGACATCCGGTACGCCGGCCACCGCCAGCGCCAGCCGGAGCATCTCGCTGGAGTGCTCGACGGTCAGCAGGGCCGTGGTCTCGGTGAGCAGCGGGGCGAACGGGGCGACCTCGGCGGCGTCCGCGCCGGACATGTAGCGTTTGGCCACCGCGAGGCACCGGCCGGGGTGCGCGAGCACGGCGAGCGTCGTGTTTGGTCCCAAGCGGCCGAGCGGACCGGCCAAGCCCGCATCATCAAGCACCGACGGCCCATCGCGCAGCGACTTGAGGCACCGCTCCAGGGCGGACTCGGTGGTGGCCACGAGCAGGCTGTGTCCCACCGTGGCCATGTGGACCGTCACGCCCTCGTGGCAACGGTAGCTGCGCACCGACACGCCGCCCATGTCGCGCGCCGTGCCCTCCAACGACGGTGCGCCGCCCGCGACGCTCGCGATCCCCAGCATCTGCTGCCATAGAACCTGCGACTTCGCCGGATCGTTGACCGTGATGACAGCGGCTACATCGGGGACCGGCCCTTGGGGCTCGCCAACCGGCGGCATGACGCAGATGGCGATGCCGTTGATGTTCGCAAATAGCTCACGCCCGAGATCCAGGGCGGTCACGATCGGCGGTCCGGCGTCGGCTGACGCAGCTGGCGTGGCGTACTGCGCCGGCGCCGCGTTCATGGCCAGGGCCAGCAAGGCAGCCGACCCGGCGGGCACGCCGCGCAGTGTAGCCGGATCGATGGCCGGCCGCCGCAGGAAGTTGTACACGAGGTTACGGTGCCCCTTGTCGAGCCGCAGAGCGAGTTCGAGGACCACGCCCTGATCGCTGAGGTCGAACCGCCCGGACAGCGACCGCACGCTCTGGGGATCGAGCAGGGCGCGCACCAGGGCCATCTCGCGGCTTTGGGCGGCCCCCGCCATCGCCACGTTCAACAGCGGCATCAAGGGCTTGGGGTTCACGCAGAAGAACAGCAGCGCATCGCCGCGTTGCTTGAGGATATCGGCCATCTCGGGGCTGGCGGCCAGGGACGGGGCGCCGGCATCCTTGGTTCGTTCGATGACGGCCTCAATCTCGGCCGGGCTTGTGGCCGCGATCACAAGTCGTTTTGTGAGTGTGACATAGATTCCTTCGACGCGGTAGGTCGGGTGGCCGTCGATTGGATCCACCACGTCGCTTTGGACGGGCAACGCGGTCTCGATGAGTCCTCGGATCAGCTCCACATCCCCCGGGTGAAGCACGGCCACCCCCATTGGCTGCTGCCGTGTCGGATCGAAGCCGGTAATTGCCAGGGCGCAACCGCGCACGCCCAGCAGCGCGTTGACGACCTCCGGGCTGATTGCGAAGCGATTCTGCCCCGGAGCCGGCGGTGGGCCGCCAGGCGTGGCGAGCAGCCCCATCTTCTCCAGGAGCTTACCGAGCCGCTCGCCCGGCCGATTCAGCTCGACGAAGGCCAGCGGCTCGGGCGGCAACAGACGCGCAAAGTCAGTGGCGGCAAGCTCTTCCTGGCATGCCGCCAGCCGGCCCTTGGCCTCCGACCGCAGTTCGGCCGGCGCCCCGCCGGTCTCCACTACCTGAGCATATAGCTTGGCAGCGGCGGCGAAGTCGCCCTTTGTCTGCTCCAGGTAGAAGGCCTCGTGCAACCGCTGGGCCGGCGTCTGCCCCGAAGCAGCGGTGCCGGCGGCTGCCAGCGCCACCAGCGCCGCCGCCAAGCCGCGCAGAATCAGCGAATGAAGCAGTGGAAATGGATACATTCCTGAACCTCCTGGCCTGTGTCCGGGGCGAGAACGCCGACGTCATCGCTTCCCAAACCAACGACGGCATGGCGTCGTGCCGCGTTGCCGGGGAGCCGTCGCGGTCGGCCCAGGGGCCCCACGCCCGCGGTCCGGCCGCGACCTGACCACTTCGCGCGGGTATTCGGCCCGGGCCGCGGCTTATTCGCGAGTTCCTCGGAGTCAGACCCGCCCCCGCCGGCGGGGTTGGCTGATACGGGGGTATTCCTCTGTCCGCTCTTGGGTGGACGGAAGGAAACGTGTAGAATACAAAGTTCGGTTGCGCTAGGCTGCGGCCTGGGCCGAGCCGATCAGAACGCGTGGATGGCAAAGGTGGACTTGGCACCTGAGGCCGTTTGCCCCGATGAGGACCTGGATATGGCCGGATTTCGTGTTCCGCACCGTCACATGCGGCTAGTGTGCGGTTCCGTGGCCGCCCTGTTGATTCTGGGAGGCTGTGCGTCACAACCCAAGAGAGAGCCCGCGTCATCGTCCGGCGCTTCGTCGAACTCCGGGGCGCCTCAAGCCGGTCAGTCCGAGGCACCGACCGCGCGCGGCAGTGAAGCGGCGGCGGCACCCGCCACCGGTGACAATCTCGACCAGGCGGTGCGCGAGCTGTCCGCGAGCAACACGGGAGAGATGACGGACGCCCAGCGCGAGGCCCTGGTGCGGATGATCGAGGCGGCGATCAAGGCCCAGATCCAGGCGAACGAGCCGGCGGCCCCCGCCGAGAAGCCCACTCCGTCCCAGGCCCCGCCCGCGCGCGAACCGTCGCCGACCGCCCCCCCGGCGCAACCGGCGCAGAGTGACGCGGCGGCGGCCCAGGCGCCCGCACCGGGCGCGACGACGCCGGCCAATACGACGGCGGCGCAGAAGCCGGCGGCGGCCAAGAACGACAAGGGTTGCGGCCCGACGGAGACCGGGGCGGTGGTCAATCTGACCCCGCCGACCCTGGACTTGCCCCAGCCGAAGTACGTCTGTAAGGAACCGAAGCTGGTTTCGGAGGGCGTGTGGCAGGGGGAGACCGCGGAGTTCACGTTCCAGATTGCCAACGAAGGTGAAGGACCGCTCGCCATCCGCCTGCGGGGGGGCTGAGGGCTCCGCATCAGCGGTCAGGCTGACCGCATGATCCAGCCCGGCCAGACCGAGGCGGTGACGGTGATGATCCCCACGGCGAACCGACGCGGGGAGTTGCTGCGGCGAATTACGGTAACGACGAACGATCGCGCCAACATCAGCGCCCAACTCGAATGCGTGGCGAAGGTACTCAGTGCGGTGAAGTGCGAGCCCGACTTGATCGCATTCGGCCAGATCGAGCGGGACGCCCCCGAGCAGGTCCAGACCGTGACGATCACGCGCGGCGACGGGGGACCGCTCAAGCCCAAGGTCGTCTCCGCCAGCGGCAACACCGAGGCGGAGACCGAGTTGAAGGAACTTGAGCCGGGCGAGAAGTACGAGCTCCGCGTCGCGATCAAGCCGCCGTGGCCCAACAACGCCATTCGCGGCAACATCACGCTGGAGACCGGCGTCGAACAGGCCAAGTTCCAGGAAATCGCCTACTACGCGAGCATCCCGCCGCGACTCCAGGCCGAGCCGGCCCGGCTCATGGTCCGTCCGGACCCGGAGCGTGAAGCGCGGAGTATCGCCACGCTGCGCTGGTCGGGCGGCCCGCCCGGCAAGATCACCGAGGTGACCGTCAGCGATCCGCAGGTCAAGGCCGCGGTTCAGGAATCCGAAGGCAACCAGGTCGTGGTGATCGATGTGCCCGCCGGGTATCGGCCCACCCAGCGCGCCGGCAACATCGTTACCGTGTTGACCGATGACCCGGCGGTGCCGTCGCTGTCAATCCCGATCTATGTCGTGAATGCCGCCGGACGCACGATGCCGGCCAGCGGCGCGCCGGCGGCCCGTCCACGCACGCAGGCGCCGGCTTCAAAGACCCCGGTCCCGGAGGCGGGCAAGCCGATCTCAACGGCGGAGGACTAAGAGCCGCTGACCGAACCCACCACGCAAGTGGTGGGCTGAGGAGCCCCCGCACTGGCGTGCGGGGTTCGGATTCGTGCTCCAGCAGTTCGGCGCATGACTCCCCTCCCTCTTAGGGAGGGGTTGGGGGAAGGTGACCGCGATCACACCGCGACCTCGCCTCCTTTTTCGGCGGCGCACTTGCTGACGGCGGCGTCTTCCCGTTCGCCGACTTTCGCCTTATCCATCTGTCGCGTGGCACGCGGACCGCGGAGTTGTCCGTTCTTGTAGCAGCTCGGCGCCCGGCCTTGCCGCGGACATGTGGGCGGCCGAAGGATGCATCCTGGAAGGGCGGCGTGGGGGCGGCCGTCGCC
>JBFMAI010000008.1:80127-166918 GCA_040755725.1 Planctomycetota bacterium
CGGGTCGGGGGGCGTGGCCCCGCCCCCCCCCACCGCGGGGACCGGGCGAGGCGCGGGCGAAAGGTCAGCCGACCGCGGTCGCGGCCGTGATGATGGCCGGGCCGCGGGGCGGCAGCCGCATTTTGCAAGGAGCGAGCCGATGTCACGAGTGGTCCTGGCCTTGGGGTTGTTGACCTGCGTCGGGGGGTGCGACTTGTTGCCGGGGTTCCTGACCCCCACGCCGTTCACCCTGGAAATGACGCCCAAGCTGATCGGTGACAGCATCGTCGGCCAGAAGATCGTCCTGCTGGCGAAAGTGACCGACGAAGAGGCTCAGGCCTGGCCGACCCTGCCGATCATGGTGACGGCGTCGGCGGACGGTGCCACCGTGACCGTGACGCCGCCGCTGGTCACTTCGGGTCAGGTGGCCGAAATCACGGTGGTACCGGTGGAACGCCAGAACGAAAGGGCGCAGGTTATCATCCACGGGGACGACGACTGGAGGGTGAACGTGACGATCCGGGCGGAGCGGCTCGGCCTCGTTGAAACCGCGACGGTGCCGATCACGGTCATCTCCAACGAGCCCGACCTCGTGAGCGAGACGGCGGCCGAGATGCGCGACCTGTTCATCCCTTGGCTCGCCGAGAACCGCCCCGATCTGGGCATCGGCGAGAACACGAAGTGGGTCGGGACCATCGTCACGCCGCACATCCTCGTCGTCACCCATTACCTGTACTTCTCCGCCGAGTGGGAGATGCACGTGTATTGGCACGTGATGATTCCGCCCTATGACTGGGCCCGGATCGAATTGCGGCGCCGGTACCACGAGACGACGCCGTCGGTGGCGTTCGAGATCCCGTCGCGTGCGGCGACCGATCGCGTGGTTCAGGAGATTGAGCCGGAACCGACGTTGTGGCGGTAATCGGGCAACGTGGGTGGTCGTGCTGCGCCGGGACGTCGTCGCGGGCTTGAGCACCCGTCCAATACGAGGCCGGGGCGCCGGCGACGGGTCAGGCGGATGCCCACGGCCGACGCGGAGCTCGCCCCGGCCCTCGGCGGGGCCGTCTTACTCGGTCAACCCCGCCGGCGTGTCGGGCTGCTCGGGCTCATCTTCGTCGTATTCCTCGTCCTCGACCGGCTCTTCCAGGCGCGGCGCCGGGCCGCACGCCCGCGTCACCCACACCGCGGAGAAGTCGCGCCGCGCCAAGTCGGTCCGGCGAATCCAGTAGCAGAACGACTGCCCCGGCCGCAGGTTCCACCCAGGGCCGTCCGGGTCGGAGTCCATCTGGAGCAAGAGCATCCACTCCTCCGCCGCCGCGGCCAGCTCCTCGTCCGGCTCCTCTCCACTCGCGAGGTTCGGCGGATCGAGGCCCCGCGCCCCCGCGGCGCACAGCACGCGCATGTCGCACAGCAGGCCCTGGCCGTAGCCGAGCAAATGGTGCCACGTGGGTTGCCTGCGACTGCCGGCCAGCGCGTTGCACAAGTCGAAGTAGTAGTACACCGACCGATCGCCGAAGCGGACCTGTTTCGCTTCCGGCGGGCTGGGCACAGGGTCCACTCGCCGCGGAAGTGCAGCGCGCAAGGCGAAAAGGGGATTTCCAGCGGTTGCGGCGGTTCCAGGCGGCGCAGCGTGTTCACGTCGGCGTCGAAATACACGACTTTCCATCGCACCCGCTGCCGCGATGCGGAGCCGCCGGGAGGCGGCCCGGTGCTGATCTCCGTGAAGAAACACAGCCAACCCGAGGACGGAAGCTGCTTGTCGGCATCGAGATCGGTGATGTCGCTCAGCCGAATCTGGGCCAGCAGATTCAGCGGGCGACCTTCGATGGTCGGCCATTGAAAGTCGGGCGGCACGTCCGGCAGGCCCGCGAAACGCGACGCCCCCTTGGGCAGGTCCCTCAGCTCCGTTCGTACCGCCGCGATGCGGATCGACGGCCGCAGCAGGCCGACGAGCGTGTCGGCGTCCTCGAAGAAGACCGAATTGCGGATCGCGTCGCCGGCCTCGGCCTTGGTGAGCCGCGGCGGCGGGGGTGGGGGCGCTTGGCCGGGGGCCGGGGGCGGTTGCCCTGGCGCGGACGGTTGCTCATCGACCCAGGGCGACGCGCCGGGCCCGGCCTCCTCGGGCGGCTCCAACCGAAGCCACTCGAGCGACGCCGCTTCCGGAGACACGGGGCGCGTGTTGACCCAAACCAGCATCCCCCCGTAAGTCACGATGATGGCCACCCAGCAGATCAGATTGCGCAGGCTCATCTCGGTTCCCCGGCCTAGCCCCACGACCAGGCGAACTTGTGCTTGAAGTGGTGGTAGAATAGACCGATCGTGCGCATCGCCACCAGGGTCGTGTACACCTGGATCAGCGCCAGCCCGAGCGGCAGTACGAGCAACATGGACCAGTTGATTTGGCCGAACCTCACGCCCGTCAGTCCTGCGGCGGTCAGCAGCGCGCTGGACGCGAGAGCAACCCCGGTACTGACCCAGACGACGACGGCCGCGATGAGGTAGGCCGGGAACGCGCGGATCACGGTCTCGAGGATCAGGTCCAGCCGGCGCAGGTCAAAGAGGCTCCCGGCCGCCACGATCAGCACGAACATCGGCCACAGAAACAGGCCGAACACCAGGGCGGCCCCCGCCGTCGCCTAGACAGGTCCGTCCGGGAACCGCAGGAGCAGGTCGTAGTTCCCGAAAACAAACCACAGGATCGGGCCGAAGAGGTCGCTGAAACCGGCCCCGTAATGCGCGGCGGCGCTGGCCAAGAGGATGGCGGCGGGCAGCCGCGCCATCAAATGGGCGCCGAGCATACGCAAGAGTGGGATGATGATGTCGTCCACCCACCCGCTGATGAACGCCGGCGCAGGTAGGTCCTCCTCGCCGCCGGCGGCGGCCAGCACCACGTTCAGTTGGTAGGAGACGTACCAGCAGATGAGCACCAGCGCGGCCAACCCCGGGAGGCAGGCGAAGCCGAGCATGGCGAGGTACTCGGACATGACAACGATCAGCCAGATGACGAAGAACGTCGCCAGATTGCCAGCCCCGCGGAACAGCAGCAGCGAACGCCCGATGTCCAAAAAGTAATCCCGATAGGACGAGGAATCCGAGGCGGCGCCCACCTCGCCGGAGCTGGGGGCGCCGGCGCGGGACCACACGGCCGTGGGCGCGGACGATGCCGTTGCCGACGCGGCCGCGCGGACGGGCGGCGCCACCGCCTGTCCCGCCGCCAGTGATTCCAGCTCGAGCAGGCCCGCCCCGCTTGGGCCGGCCGGCGGCGCGGGCGGCGCGCCCACCGGCGGCGGGGCCGACACCGCGACGGCCTCGGGAATGCGGAACGACTGCCCGCACCGTTTGCAGGTGGTGCGTTTCCCGGCGGCGTTGTCGGGCACGCAATACCGCGCCCCGCACCCCGGACATACCGCGACCGACATGGAGCGTCACCCTCGCTTGACAGGACCGAGTCACCGACCCCCACGTGGCGCCGGCAACCACAGCCAGCGTACCAACACCATCCCGCCCCAGTCAACGCGCCGCGAGCTACCGCCTGTGACGAGACACGGGACCGGACGGGAGGGCGGGCCTCCCGGCGAGCCGCGGCTCGGCCGGCCGGCAGGGTCGCCGCAGGAGACAACCTCGGCCTCCCATCCCGTGCGACCGCGAATGAGCATCTGACCAACGGCCGGACGCCCAGCACACTTGCACCCCCCTTCGCCGCACGCGATCATCGTCGCCGCTAGCGAGGTCACGGGATGCCGGCACAATTGCTGGACGGGGCGGCGTACGCCGCCGAGATTCGCGCCGAGGTCACGCGGCAGGTGGCGTGGTTCAACGCCCACCACGGACCGATCAAGCTCTGCGCCGTGCTGGTGGGCAGTGACGCGGCCGGCCGGCTGTACGCGGAAAACCAGCGGAAGCTGAGCGTCCAGGTGGGGGTGCAATACGAGCTGATCGAGCAGCCCGAAACCACCAGCCAGGCCGAACTGGCCGCCAAGCTGGACGAGCTCAACGCCGACCCGGCGGTCACCGGGATCATCCTCCAATTGCCGCTGCCGCCGCACATCGAGCCGGCCCTCGCCCAATACCGCATCGACCCGTACAAGGACGTGGAGGGCGTCAACCCGGCCAACATCGGGCTGCTGTTCTACGGCGAACCGATCATCGCCCCGTGTACCGCCCTGGCGGTCACCGAGCTGATTCGACGCAGCGGCGTCCCGCAACGCGGGGCCAACGCCGTCGTCGTCGGGCAGAGCGCGATCGTCGGCCGCCCGGTGACGATGTTCCTGCTGTCGCACATGGCCACCGTCACCGGGTGCCACATCGCCACGCGCGATCTGGCGGCCCACACGCGGCAGGCGGACATTCTGGTCGTGGCCATTGGCAAGCCGCGGGCCATCGGCGTCGAGCACGTGAAGCGCGGGGCCGTCGTCATCGACGTGGGCATCAACCGCCTCACCGAGCGCGACGCCGCCGGCCGCGAGGTCCGCCGCACCGTCGGCGACGTGGACTTCGGACCGGTGGCCGAGGTGGCCGGCCACATCACGCCGGTGCCGGGCGGCGTGGGTCCGCTGACCGTGGCGATGCTGCTGCGGAACACCGTGGAGGCAGCGATGAAGCAATTGAGACGGAAGGTCTAGCAGTGTCCAGCAAGTCTGGGGCACGGGCTCTCAGCCCGTGGGCCGCTGGCTGAAGAGCCGGCGCCCCACCGTGACGGCCGCCTTGTTGAGCCGCGCAATCGATCAGGTAGGTTCCACCGATGACGTACGCGCTCGCCACCTTGTTGACTCTTGTGAACGCCGGGTGGCTGTTGCTCGTGGTCCTCGGGCTGCCGGGGAATTGGCTGATGGTGCTCGGCACGTTGGCGGTGGCGTGGTGGCAACGGGAGGCCGTCGCGGGCCAACCCATGATCGGCGTGCCGGTACTGGTGACGATTGGCGTTCTGGCGCTCCTGGGCGAGATCAGCGAGTTCCTGGCGGGGGTGGCCGGTTCGAAAGCGGCCGGCGGCACACGCCGCGGGGCGGTCGGAGCGCTCGTCGGCGCTCTAATCGGCGGTATCGCGGGCACGTTCGTCATCCCCGTCCCGGTGCTGGGCTCACTGGCAGGGACTTGCTTCGGCGCCGCCGTCGGCGCGTGGGGGCTGGAGCTGTCCGGTGGTCGCAGTCTGCGTGCGGCGGCCTGCTCCGGGGCCGGCGCCGGCGTAGGGCGTTTCGTCGGCACATTGGCCAAGCTCGTCGCCGGTGTCGCGATCTGGGTCGTCACCGCCATCGCCGCGTTCTGGCCGTAACCCCAGTGCGGCGCCGCCGTGCGTAGTCCTACGCCCCGGGCGGGCCAACCTCCCGCTGAGCCGCATCGCGGGCACCCGCCGCAGGGAGGGCGAAGCTCCCGCTGAGCCGCGCGGCGGAGGCGCGCGTGTGATCCAACCGGCGTGTCAGCCCGGCGGCGGCAGCGAGCGCTTCAGGACGGCGGCTTGCGAGCGCACCCCGTCCACACGGGCTTCCAGGGCGTGCTCGACCCGCACGTGCCGGACGTATGTGCCCTCACCCTGGACCGACTGCCCGGCGAGCCAGTCCCAGTCCACGAACCCCTCCGCCAATCGCGGGTTCACCGTCAGGTACGCCACGCCGAAAGAGGTCAGGTTGTGGAAGAAATGGCTGCCCTGCGACGGTTCGACGACGAAATCGTCGAGCGTGGTCTCGACGATCACACGGGCGGCGGAGATCTGGGCCCACTGGACGGGGATGCCCAGGCCGTGATGCGAGGACCCCCAGCGGCCGGGGCCGATCAGCAGGTAGGGGCGGTTGGCGGCGAGCAGGAGCTCGTTGAGGCGGCCGATCTCGTCGGCCATTTCGGCGGTGCGCGCGGGGTCGAACCGCTCGGGGCGGACGTAAACCACGTCGCCGAGGCCGAAGATGCGGCCGTGGCCGAGGGCCTTGGGGCTGAAGCAGACCATGTGGTCGCGCGGCAGGTCGTCGAGTACCACGTCGTCGCGGCCCGGGACGCCGCCGCCGGGACGAATCTGAAGGACGGCGAACTCCCGCGGGCGGGCGTCGAGGTTGGCGGCGAACTCGATTTCGACGGGCCCGTTTAGGCCGCTGCGGCCCAGCGTCAGGATCCGTTGCAGCAGCCGCGCCAGCGGGAACGCCTCGGCCTTCAGCACGCGGGCGAAGGTCACCACGCGCACGCCCGGCCGCTCGATGCCGTCATAGAACGCCTGGTTGTCGGGGGACCACACGGAGCCGGCCAGGGCCAGCGTGCCGTGTCGCTCGGCCTCGGCCAGGTCGAGGCGGGCCAGGCACGCGTCGGGGCCGGGTCGCGGCGGGAGGTCGGAGCGGCTGAGATCGAGCGCGTAGAACGTCCGTTGCGACTGGTTAAGGAACTCCTCCGCGTCGCTCATCTGCGGCAGGACCTGCGGATGAGCGGGGCAGAAGCGGAGGGCGGGACCACCCTCGACCACCAGGCGGCCCAGGCCCAGCACGACGCCGGCCACGCCGTCCTCCGGCCGCATCGCCCCAAAGGGGTAGTAGTTGTAAGAACGCGCGACCCCCGCCAGGTCGGGGTAGTGATAGTGGCCGCGCGCGGTCCCCACGACCGGCTGGAGCAGCACGGCCATCTTCTCCTCTTCCAGCCGGTGGGGGGTGGCTTCGAGGTAACGCCGTGGCGCGGCGAAGAACGTCGAGGCGTAGACCAATTTGATCGCGTTGCACAGGTGCCCCAGCCGCACGCGCTCGTCGGCGTGGTTGTTCGGCAGCATGTGCGTGTCGTACACGCCGGCGAACGGGTGGTATTGCGAGTCTTCCAGCAGGCTGGAACTGCGGACGGCCAGCGGCCCGCGCACCAGTTCAAGGAACACCCGCAGCCCGTCCACAAGGTCCTCCGGCAGACGACCGGCCAGAAACGCGCGGGCCGTTTCGTCGTCGTCGGTGGCGTCCAGGGCAGCTCGCCGCAAACCGTTCGTGTCGAGGAACTCATCGAATACGTCCGTGCCGAGGACGACCGAGCGCGGGACTTGAACGTGCACGTCCGGGAACTCGGCGTCGAGGTTGGCGCCGGCCAGCAGCGCGTCCACGAAGGCCAACCCGCGGGCCTTACCGCCCAGCGCGCCGCCGCCGAGGCGCGCGAAGCGACAGCCCGCGTCGAACCGTTCGCGGGAGAAGTCTTCCACGACGCCGCGGCGGTTTTGCCGCAAGACGTCCGCGACCGCCCGGACCAGGTACCGGCGCAGCTCTTCCATGTCCGCGAATTCGGAGACGCGTCGCGGACGCAGCCGGCGGGCGACGGCGAACTCCGTGCGGGCGCGGAACCAGTTGGAGAAATGGTTGTGGCGGGCATGGTATTCGATCGACGCGGCCGGCACCTCGCGCAGCGCTTGCACCATGCCGCGCAGGTCACGGGCCCGGCCGACCTCGCCCCCGTCCGGCAGGCGGAACACGAAATCGCCGAACCCGAAGTGCGCGAGCATGAAATGACGCACGTCGTCGAGCAGGGTGGGGGAGCCCTTGTGGAGGAAGCTCACGCCCAGGCTCTCGGCCAGCGCGCGGTTGGTTTCATCCGAAGATTGCAGCAGCACGGGCAGGTCGGGCAGTTCGCCCCGCAGGTACGCGATGAGGGCCAGGCCGGCCCGGGAATCCACGCGCCCGCCGCGCGGATAGGCCACGTCGGTGATGACGCCGAACAGGTGGCGGCGGAACTGCCGGTAGACGTCGAGGGCCGCTTCGAAGGACTCGGCGAGCAGGACCTTGGGGCGGGCGGCCATGCGCAGGAGGCGGTCCATGTGGTTGAGGCCGTCGGCCATGACGGCGCGGGTCTGACGCACGAGCTGGCTGTAGATGATGGGCAATAGGGAGGACTGAAAGCGCACGGAATCCTCGACGAGGATGATGACGCCCACGTCCCCGACGCGGGTGTCGTGCTCGGCGTTGAAGCGATCCTCCAGCAGTTTGATCATCGCCAGGATGACCTTGGTGTCCCCGTGCCAGACGAACGTGCCGTCCACCTGTAGTTGTGAACTGGGCTGGGTGATGCGCGCCAGCTCCCAATCGTTGGCAACCAGCAGGACGACGGGCAGGCCGGGGCGCCGCGCGCGGACCGCCTGGACGAACCTGGTCACATCCATGTCGCCCAACCGCAACATGGTGACTACCAGATCGAAGTTGCCTTCGGTAATGGCGGCGAGGGCTTCCTCACCCGTGGCGACGCGCGTGATGTTGGGGGCGTGGGTGAGGCCGAGGTCGGCATACTCGGCATACAGGACTTCGGTAGACAGACCGTCCTCTTCAAGGATGAAGGCGTCGAAGGGGCTGGAAACGAGGAGGATTTCCCGGATCCGCCGGCGCATCAGGTGCGGAAAACGCCCGTGGCGCCAGTCGTGTCCGGCCGCGGCGCGGTCCGCACCGGTCCCGCGGGTGGGATTCAGCTCGGATGTCGGTCCGCCGGCCATCGGTCCAGCCGCCTCACTGTGTGCTACCCGGCCTGTCCGCCGAGAGTATACCCCCTGACCCCGCGCGGCGCGAGGCGCCCCCGGGGCACAGCGCAATGGGGGCCTCGAACAAAGCGGAACCCCGCCAGCGCTCCACGCGCCGGCGGGGTCCCGCCTATCAGAACCGGAGGGAGCGTCTTCCGCTCCGAGCCCATTCGCTCAAGTTGCAGCGGCCTAGCGACGCCGGAGCAGCGCCAGGGCCAGCAGCATCAACGCGCTCGCGGGCTCGGGAATGGTGAACTGGGTCACCATGCCGTCGTCGCCGTTGGAGCTGCCGCTCACCGAGTTCACGCCCAAGGCCCACACGCGGTCGGTCCACGGCGTGCCGCCCTGGCCGAGGCCGGTTCCGGCGGCGTCAAACTGCGTCGTGACCGCGCTGCCAAAGACCTTGATGTCCATCAGCAGGTTGCCCTTGGTGGGGTCGTAGTTGAACACGTCGTTCACGTCCACAACGATGTCGAACACCTGCCAGTTGCCGGCGCTCTTGAGCGTCAGCGGCCCGCTCCACACGAGCGTCTCGTCCGGCCCGATGTTCTGGGCAAACGTGAGGTTCATGTTGTTCGGGCTGGCCGAGGTCGTCGAGAACCGGATTTCGCAGTTGATCGGGGACGATTGGAACGCCCCGCCAAACTGCTCATCGACCCGGTACGTGAAGCTCTGGATGATCCCGGACAAGCCGCCGAACTGGTCCGCCGCATAGACCTGCTGATAGCGCATGTCGCCCTGGTTCCAGGGGAACGCTTGGTTCGATGGACCGGCCTGGTTCGCGTTGACGTTCGGGATCACCACCGTCTGGGCCAGACTCGGCCCGGCCAGCAACACCACCAGCGCTGTGACCAACAAAGTGCGTCTCATAACACTCCTCCTCCAGGATTGAAGACCGCGCGCACGTCACCCGCGTGCCGCGCACCCCACACACGCTCGCGGAACGCCGCGCAGCGACCTCCGCGGCCGCACGGCAACTCCTCTCTAAGGCGCTTACATGTCGGCCCGCCCAAACTCAAGGCCGACACACGTTGTATGTTACCCCGTGTCGCGCGCGCATGCAAGGATAATTCTTTGCTCGCAGCAGCTTCCCAACTCGGGAGCCGAGCGCTGCTTGGACGGCGATTTGCATCCGGGTGTCGGGGCGTCCAGCTTCGCAGGCTGATTACGGCGTCGGGGGGGGGCGACGGCAGGCGGGTACGCTGGAGCGGCGTGTCGGGGAGTGGCGGCGGGCTGAGGTTGCGGACCGGCGCGCTTTCAGGGCGGGGCGCGGAGCACGCGGTGTGAACTGGTGGTGTACAGCGCGGCGGTGATTTCGCGGGCGGAGTGCACGCGACCGCTGGCCGCGCGGGCCGCACGTTTGTGGTCGCGCCGGGGCAAGTTCAGGAAGATGTCGACACAGACCATGAGCAGCAGGGTGCGGACCCGCGGCGCGGTCGGTTCATGCCGGTGGACATGATCGGCGCGCCGGTGCGCGGCAACGGAGCCCCGATATCCGCAAGCACCCGAAGTTCATCCGGGCCTGCCACACGGACGATGTCCTCGCCGAGTTGGACTGCCTTCGCGCAGCAGTCGAGGCAGCCGATGACGGATCGGATGCCGCGCAACTCTGTTGGCTGGCCCTAGTTGGCATTCTCCGGCGCTGCTCACACGTCGGGACGGCCCAGTGGCAATACGTCCTGCCGAAGAAGACGAAGAAGTCGCCGGCTCGGCCGTCTTGGGCCTTCCACGAGCAGTGCCAGACTATTCTGACCGACATGGCCAGTTGCCCTGACGAGACTCACGACGCGCTAGTCTCCACAACGCAACCGGCCGGTGGGTGTAACCACCGGCCGGCCGGGCATTGCGGGGCGGATCACGTTACCGCGCGCAAGCGGTGCAACCGTCCACTACGGGCACGGAATCGGCTGTCCGCCGCCTGATGACAGCAGGGCCACAAACGGGTTGATGTCGCCGAAATCGACGAACCCGTCCTGATTGATGTCGCCGTTGGCCGGGTTGGCGTCGGGATACGTGGCCAACCAGCCCGCCGGGTTGCTCATGTAGAGCACGAACGGGTTGATGTCGCCGAAGTCGACCCAGTGGTCGCCGTTGACATCGCCCTTGCACAGGCCGCAGGCGTGGGTCAGGTTGGCGCAGTAGCTGCCCATCAGCGGGTACAGCTTGAAGATGTCGCGGCACCCAACGGTCAGGTCGTCGTCCAGGTCGCAGCTCAGGTCCATCACGGCCGCGTCGTCGGCGTTGTTCCAATCGCCGAAGTTCAGGTCGATGTAGCGGACATCGGCGCAGTCCACGCGGCAGTCGTACCCGACCGGGGCGGCGCCCGGAGCGGTGTAGGCCGCGCCGGCCACGTCGGCCGCCGACGCGCCGCGCACCCACGGCCGCGGGTTGCCGTTGCGGTCGTAGATGGTCGTGTTGAAGTAGTTGTCGTCGCCGGCCAGGGCGAACCACGCATCATCCACGCGCTGGAACGCCTCCCACCGCCGGAGTTTCCCGGTCGTCGGGTCGAGGGCCAGGCCGTCGCAGAAGTAGCGCACGTCGCGGCAGTCGAAGTTGCCGTCGCCGTTGAAGTCGCCGAGAATCTCGACGACCACGGGGTTGGTGGCGTTGGAGTAGCCGGCGGTCTGGTCGTCGGCGACGAATTGCGCCACATTGTGCAGCGCCTGCATCATCTTGGTGATGTCGTTGAGGTTGCAGCGGCCGTCGCCGTTGAAGTCGCCCGTGATCCGGTTGCGCAGGTTCAGGTTGGCGCCGTAGACCAGGTTGGCCCCGCCCTGACGGTTCACGTAACCGACAGTGCCGTCGGTGCCGTCGCTGTAGAAGCCGCGCGGCGGATAGGCGCAATCACACTGGGGCTGCGGCGTCCAGGGGGTGTTCGGGTCGCACAGCGGGGGGTTCGGATCGTCGGGCCACACGATGCCCGGCGGATCAAAGCCGCCGGCGCAGGTGTAGTCGCTGGCCTTGGCGCGGACGGGGACCTTGTTGGCGACGTTGACGCTGCCGAAGGCGGGAGTGTCGCCGCCGACGCCCAGGCCGTTGTTGGCGCGAATCCAATCCTGAAGGGCCTGGTTCAGGTTGGGGTTGGGCACCAGGTTCGTGGGATTGAACGGATCCTGGAGGCAGTCGAGACCAGCGCTCAGGAAATAGTCCTTGGCCAGCAACTCGCCCGGCATGAAATAGCTCTCGGAGCCGCCCGGCACCGCCACCGTGGCGTTGATGCTGGCGACCATGTTCCGCAGATAGTCGGCGGCGTGCTGATTGGCCATGTACGCCGGCGAGCCGGGGTTCGTCTCAAACGGGTCGCCGACGGTGGCGAACGTCTCGGGGCCGCCGACGGCGTACCCGAGGTTCGGATCACAATTGTCCAGGCAGGTGTCAATCTTTGGACGGACCGCCTGGGTCCCGCCGCGATCGTCGAACACCACATTCAGAATCTCGTACTTGCCGGCCAAGACGTCGCCGACGGCGCGGCTGCTGCCCGCCAGACCGGTGTAGCCGATTGCCAGGCGGTGGTTCTTGACGACGTCCTCGATGATGCCCGAGCCGCCGCAGTGCGTCGGCAGGAAGTGGTTGCCCAGCAGGGTGAGCTTGGCGTTCTCCTGCTTGAGGCCGAGGTTGTCGCCGACGCCCCAGCTCGGATCGACGCCGATGCTGTTCATGGCGCCGTTGCGCGTGCCGGAGCCCGCGTCGCGCGTGGCGGCGATGGGATTGCGGCCGCTGGGCAGGCGGCCGGTGACGAACAGGTACTGGAGTTCGGTAACGCGCAGCGTGTCAGCGTTCGCGTCGGGTAGAGCGCCACGGTTGGCGATGAACGCAATGGGCACCCAGGCGATTTCGGTGTCGAAGACCGTGCGGTTGTCCGGGTTGGTGACGTTGATGTTCAGGCAGTTGTTCGGGTTGCCCGTCTCGCACAGGCTCTTCAGCTTGTTGCTCTGGTTGGCGTTCCACGACTTGCGCGGGTTCAGGCCGTATCCGGCCTGCCCGGGGAGGCGATGCCACGACGGCGCGCCGGGCTGCGTCACGAACCACGTCGTCGGCACGTCCATGACCGCCAGGTCGATCGACGTCTGCGCCCACGCGGTGGGCGTCCCGCTCGGCCCCGCCGGACACCCGCCGATGCCGACCACCTGCCCCAGCTCGGCGTACTTCACGCGGTTGATGTAGCCGAAATCGGTCGGGGGGGTCTGCGGGATGGCGCCGGTGAGCGCGAAGTCGCGCAGGTCGGCCAGGCCGTTGCCGGACCCGACGCCGCGGTAATTCACCACCCACCACGTGGGGGGGAAGGGCAGCAGGCAGGAATTGGGGGGATTGAACGTCGGCGCGAGCTGGTCCACGTAGTCCGTCCAGCCGCTTTGCAGGCACGGGCAGGGATCGAACCCGGCGTTGGGGACTTGGATGCAGTCGTTGGGATTCGAGAAAATACACGTTGGGTCAATCCACTTTACGTCATTGTCTACGTTGATGAAGTCGTTGGTCGACGCCTCTTTGGTGAAGAAGTTGGCAAAGAGCGTCGCCCCGCTGATGTTGACCTGGTGCGGTTGCGCCCAGGCCGCCGACCCCACGGTCGCGGCCAGCAGGAGCGCCGCGCTGGGGCTGTACTTCAAGCTTCGTACCATTTCTTTTCCTCCGTTGTGAAGAACACTACCGATACGCTCCGGGCCCGTGGCACCCCTGATTGCCACCCTCATGATCGCCGTGCCAAGCCACCGACAAGACTCGCGCGCAGACCGGCTACTGCCCAGGCAAAACCTGGGTGTTCGGCCCCGACAGGCTGTAGTACGCGCTGCCCCATTCACGCTGCTTCATCGTTTCGAGGATCGTCTTGCGCGCCACACTCCCGTCCACGTACAGGAAGTTCGTCGCCCCACCCAACTTATCGCCGCCCGGATGGTGCCGCCCGATCGCGTTGATCTCCGGCCCCGCCTCGCCTTCGATCACCCCCACCTTGTCCTCCAGGGCGCTCAGCGACCACAGCCCATAGTCCTTGGCGCCGGGGGGACCGTAGGTGAAGCCACCGCCCGCGGAGGCTCGGTACTCATCCGTGCCACTGCCAATGTTGTAGAAAGGGTTCACCGGGCGGTGGCTCTTGCTCAACAAGCCGCCCCCCCCTTGCACCGCCGCCAACCGCCAGTTGCGGTTGAATTCGGCGGCCAGGACCGTCCGCCGACCTTCCTTGATCGCGCTTTCGCTGACCAAGACGTTGTAACGCTCGCCGCCGGAGAGTTCCTTGGTGAACTTGTTCCGCGGCACGATCGCGGCGTTGGCCACAAACGCGACCCGCGGGGCCTGCCAGTCGGTCAGGCTCCCGGGCGGGCCGCTGCTGTTCTGGTCGAACTGCTCCCCGACTTCCCAATCGCGGGACTCGGAACCGGGGTTTGTGCGCGGTACGCCCCCGTTGGGGAACTCCGGACAGGTGAACGCGTTGGGATCGACCGTCCCGCGGTTGAACAGGAACCACGACCAGTGCGCATAGCCGTACGGGTGCCCGTACGGCTGGTTCTTCAGGTCGTAGTTCCCGTCCCCGTCCAGCGGATAGACGTACGCCGGCGGATAGAAGGCGCGGTTCTCCGCCAGATACGTCGCGAACGCCTGGCCCACGCTGCGCAGGTTGGCCGCACACTTCACGGCCTTGGCCGAACGACGCGCCCCGTTCAGGGCCGGCAACAAGATCGAAATCAATAGCGCGATGATCGCCACTACCACCAACAACTCGATGAGAGTGAATGCGGCCCGCACACGGCCCAGGGACTTGTCGCCACGTCGTCGGTTCGTCATGCCATGTCTCCCACTGACGATTGCTCGGGGCCGCAGAACCCGGGTCCAAGAGCGCACCGCGCGCCCCAGAAGTCAGCGGCCGCCCAGCCGCCGCGCCATTCGACCTGCTCCCATCCGCGCCGCGCAACCCACGGATCCAATCGCTGCTAGATAGCCCCCCCGCGCTAAGGCCAAGCCAAGATGCCGCTAATTCGATGCACAGGTCCGCTGAACCGGCCTCGGTAATGAGCGCTCCGGGGTCACATTGGTCCGCACCCCCCGGACCGACTATCATCCGCCCCATGCCGGGACAGCGCAGCGTCGTCTCGTCGGCCAAGCTCATCGCCGTCTGCACACTCACCTCGCGGATCACGGGGCTGGTGCGGGACGTGCTCCTGGCACAGGCGTTCGGCCTGGGGTGGATTCAGGACGCGTTCTCCTACGCCTTTCAATTCCCCAACTTGTTCCGCCGGCTTTTCGGCGAAGGCGCGATGTCGCCCGTCTTCGTGCCGACCTTCACGCGCACGCTGGAAACCGAGGGCCGCGACGCCGCCTGGCGGCTGTTGGCCCGCACCCTGGCCCTGATGACCGTGGCCCTGACCGCTCTGATCATCGTGATCGCGGGGATTCTGGCGGCCATCTGGTTCTTCTGGCCGGGCGATCCCGAAAAAGAACCGGCCCGGCGACTGCTGCTCGCGCTGACCGGGCTGATGCTGCCGTTCATGCTCACGATCTGCGTCGTCGCGCTGCTGTCCAGCCTGCTCAACTGCGTCGGCAGCTTCGTCCCTGCCGCCCTGGCCCCCGTGATCCTGAACGTCGTGATGATCGTCGGACTGGTCGGGCTGGCCCCGCACTGGTACCCCGGCGACCCGGGCCGACAGGTGCATGTGGTGGCGGCCACGGTGGTTGTGGCCGGGGTGCTGCAAATGCTGTTTCTGCTGCCCGCCCTGCGACGACAGGGCGTGCCGCTCGGCTGGCGACTGGAGCCGCGGGAGCCGACCGTCCGGCGAATGCTCGCACTGCTACCGCCCGTCGCCCTAGGTCAAGGCGTGCTCGCGTTCGGCGTGTTCGCCGACGCGCAGGTGTGCGCTCTGCTGACGCACGTGGCGGGGACGCCGGCCACCGCGACGCTCTTCGGCTGGACCTTCCGCTACCCGTTGGTGGAGGGGGCGCTGTCGGCGATCACCTACGCGCAGCGGCTCTATCAATTCCCGCTCGGCGTGCTGGTGATTTCGCTGGCAACCGCAGCCCTGCCCGCGTTCAGCCGCTTGGCGGCACGGGCCGACTGGCCCGCCTGGGCCGCAGAAGTGCGCCAATCGCTGCGGCTGGCGGTGTTTGAGGGGCTGCTGGCGGGCGTGATGATGGTCATGCTCGCCGCCCCGATCGTGCGGCTGCTGTTCGAGCACGGCAACTTCACCGCGGCCCACACCGGCCGCACGAGCTATGTCGTTGTGTGCTATGGCTTTGGGTTGTGGGCGTTCTGTGCCCAGCACATCGTGATGCGGGCGTTCTACAGCCTCGGCGACGTGCGGACCCCGCTGACGATCAGCGCCCTCGTCCTGCCGCTGAACATCGCCATCAGCTTCGGCCTGATCTGGGTCGACAGCATCCGCGAGGCCGGCTTCGCCATCAGCTCGTGCATCACCGCCACCCTCTCCGTCGCCGCCGGCTGCGCGATCCTCCAACGCCGGCTGGCCCTGCGGCTGTTCGACCGACCGACCGTGACCGCCGGCGTACGGATGCTGATCTGCGCCGGCGCCGCCGCGGTCGCACTGGCCGCCCTTCGCCCAACGTGGTCCGCGTGGGCCGCCGCGCTGCCCGGTAGGTGGGCCGCACGCGGCTTCGAGACCGTCGGGCTGCTCATCGTCGGCACCGGCCTGTTCCTGGTCGCCGCCCGGCTGCTGAAGCTCGGCGAGGTCGCCATGCTGTTGCCCCGGCGCTGGCGGCCCCGCCCGCCGGGACTTGATGGGGCGCCGCAGAATATCCGATAAAGAGTGCTTGTGGAGCGGGTGCGCCGGCGGTGGCCCCCGTGCCGGCGGTGGCCCCCGTGCCGGCGGTGGCCCCCGTGCCGGCGGCGCCTCAGGCGCCCGTGTGGCACCGGCCAACGGCCGGTGGACGGCTTGTGTGCCACTGCTCTGGAGCAGTAGTTCTGCACCCCACGGCCGGTACAGAGCCCGGCCGCTACGGGGTCGTGTGCTACTGGTCTTGAGCGGCGGTCCAGCCTCCGGCAAATGAAGGTCGCCAAGGATGAAAGTGTGAGAACCCCGAGCACCCATATAGTCCATCGACCGAGTCGCCGCCGCCGCCCGCGCCGTGACCGGACCCGATGGCTCGGAACGTTGGTTCTCATCTTCGCGGCCGGCTGCGGCGTACCCCAACCCGAGTCCGCCTACGTCACGATGGACGACGGCGTCCAACTGGCCGTCGATGTCTGGCTGCCGCCCGACCTGCCCGAGGGAACGACCGTCCCCGCGGTCGTGCAGCTCGGCCGCTACTGGCGTGACTACGCCCTGCCGGAGTTCCTGCCGCCGTTCGTCGGCAAGTACCTGACCGACGGCGGATGGCTGAACGCCGCCGGCTACGCCGCCGTCATGGTGGACGTGCGTGGGACCGGGGCGTCATTCGGCGTGTCCACGGCCCCCTGGTCGCCGCGCGAGGTCGCCGACTTCGGCACCCTGGTTGATTGGGTGGTCGCGCAACCGTGGTCCAACGGCAAAGTCGGCGGCATCGGCGTGTCGTACGCGGGTGTCACCGCCGACTGGTTGGGGGCCGTCGCACACCCGGCGGTGGCGGCGGTACTGCCCACTTACAGCTACAGCGACATCTACCTCGACGTCAGCCACCCCGGGGGCATCTTCAACGAGCACTTCGTCGCCGCGTGGAGCGAAGTCACCGCTCGCATGGACCGTAACGACATCACCTTCCTCGATATCGTGGTGGCCGCCAACCCACGCAGTTGGCTGGCCGTCTTCGCCGACGTGATCGCCGCCGCCCTGCTCGGCGTGCGCCCGATCACCGGCGCCGGCAACGCCCTCGCCGACGCCATCGCCCAGCACGCCGACAACCCCACCGTGTTCGACGCCGCCCGGCGGATCGAGTACCGCGACGACCTGTTCGAGACGGTCGCCGTCAACGACATCAGCCCGCTGCTGGGGCCGGCGACGACCGAGCGGTCGGCAGCAATCCAGCGTGTGGTCGGCTGGCAGGACGCGGGGACGGCCCGCGGGGCGCTCAGCGCGTTCAACACGCTCGACACGCCGTACCACGTCGTGGTCATCGCCCCGCAGACGCACACCGGCAATTACCGCTGCGACCCGTACGACTTCAACACGCCGCCGGCCCTCGAACGCCAACAGGTCATCGACGCCATCTGGCAAGCGGTGCCGTTTTTCGACACGTTCCTGCGGACGGACGCGGCGGGGGCGCGCCGGCGGGAAGTCCGTTACTACACGTACGTCGAGCGGACGTGGAAGAAGACGAACGTCTGGCCGCCCGCCGGCTTCACCACCGAGCGCTGGTACTTCGCGCCGGACGGAACGCTGAGCCGCCAAGCGCCCACGACCGCCGCCGGTGAAGACACCTACGTCGTCGATTTCAGCGCGACGACGGGGCCCGACAATCGCTGGTTCTCCGGCTTGTCCGGCGTGCCGATCGTGTATCCGGACCGCGCGGAGCAGGACGCCCGGCTACTCGTCTACGACTCGCCGCCGCTGGACCAGGATTACGAGCTGACGGGGCACCCGGTCGTGAGCTTGCAGGTGATCTCCGACCACACGGACGGGGCGTTCTACGTCTACTTGGAGGACGTGCTGCCGGACGGGCGCGTCGTGTACCTGACGGAGGGGCAGTTGCGGGCGGTCCACCGGCGGGTGTCATCGCAGACGCCGCCGGCGGCCGTCTTCGGTCCGCATCACACGTTTGATCGGGCCGACGCGCAGCCCTTGGTCCCGGGCGAGGCGGCCGAAATCACGTTCGATCTGCTGCCGATCTCGACGGTGCTGCGCAAGGACCACCGGCTGCGGGTGGCCGTCGCCGGACACGACCAGGACACATTCGCGCGCTACCCGGCCACGGGGACGCCGACGCTGCGTTTCCAGCGGAACGCGACGCACGCAAGCTGGATCGACGTCCCGCTGAAACCCCGCGGCGACCTGGGCCAACTGCCCGAGCACCTGCCGACGTACATCCCCCTGACCAGCGCCGTGTGCCCGACGGTGGGCCTGGTCGCCACGCTCGCGCCGCTATTGGCGGCGCGACGACTCCTGACCGGGCGCGGGGGCCGCGCTACTGGCGGACGCCCTCGACGCTGACCGTGAGCCGCACCTCGTCGCCGACCGGGCCGATCAGCTTGGTCATGCCGAAGTCGCTGCGCTTGATCTCGAACACCGTCTCCCAGCCGCCGCGGAACTCGCCGCGCATCCCCGTGCCGCTGCCGGTGCGCTCGATCTTCACCGTCAGCGGCCTGGTCACGCCGTGGAGCGTGAGGTCGCCGGCGACTTCGAGCGTGGTCTCGCCGGTCTTCCTGACGCCGCGGCTCTTGAAGGTGATGAGCGGGAACTGCTCGGCGTCGAAGAAGTCGGGGGACTTCAGGTGCTTGTCCCGGTCGGCGTTGGCGGTGTCGACGCTGGCGACCTTGACCTGCACGTCAAACGACCCGCGGGCGGGGTCGGCGTCATCGAGCACAAACGTGCCGGCGATCTCGTTGAAGCGGCCGTAGAAGTACGCCGCGTTCAGGTGCTTGATGCGGAACACAACCGACGAGTGGACGGCGTCCACGTCGTACGTCCCGGTGGTTCCCGCCGGCGTCGGGTCGCTCTTCTGGGCCCACACCACCAGCACCGGCGCGGCGACCAACAGCGTGAGCAGTCCTCTTGCGATATGGCGTGTCATGGCAGTCCTCCTGCGGGTTGTTCTGATCGGCCCGATTCAACCGGTGATTATAGCGCCGCCCCCCGCCGCGGCATGACTACGCCGGGCGCAGCACCTTGCGGTAGACCACCTTGTCATCGCCGGGAGCGTAGAAGTCGGGCAACACCGCCACGACCTCGTAGCCGCAGCGTTCGTAGAACGCACGCGTGGGGGTGTACAGCTCCCGGCCGGAGGTCTCGGCGTAGATGTGTCGGCCGCCGGCGTCCCGAATCCGCTGCTCCGTCGCGGCCACGAGTCGTCGGCCCAGCCCGTGCCCCTGGTGCGCGGGGTCCACGACGATCCAGTACAGGTCGTAGCTGCCGACGGCACAGGCAATCGGCCCGTAGCACGTGTAGCCGACCGTCCGCCCTGCCAGTTCGGCAAAGAGGAACAGGTACCCGCTGTCCAGCCCGCGCCGCAGGCGCTCCTCGACCAACTCGACCGCCACCTCGACTTCCGCCGGCACGAAGAAGCCTGTCGCGGCGACCATCGCCCGCACCGCGGCCGCGTCCGTCGGGCGGACGGAATCCCGTAGCGAAACAGACCCCGGTGCCGCAGCGCCGTCGGGCTTCATCGTCGTCCCCCGGAGCCGATCGACGCGGCGGGGTTGCTTCGGATCCGCCCCGGCACGTCCGCCAGTATACGGGCGATCACCTGGTCGAAGCTCACGCCGCCCTGCTGGGCCGCCGCCGGGAAGCCCGCGTCCGGCGAGAGGCACGGATTGGCGTTCACTTCCAGCACCCAGGGCCGCCCGTCCGCGTCCACGCGGAAGTCCACCCGCGCGTACCCGCGCAACCCCAGCAGCTCCCAACACGCTCGGGCCAGCCGCCGTAACTCGTCCAACAGCGGCCGGTCCGCAGGTGGAAACTCAAAGCTCCGCGGCGTGTGATGATACTCGAACGAAGCGGGGTCCCACTTGGCCCGGTAGCCGACGAGCCGCGGACGGTCGGGTGCGTAATCGACGAAGTGAATCTCCGCGGGCGGCAGAACCTCGGGGCCGTCGTCGCCGGCGAGGACCGACAAGTTAAACTCCCGCCCGGCGATGAACGCCTCGGCGAAGGCCTCGCCGCCGAGCCGGTCGGCCCGGGCCGCGATCGCGTCGCGGACCGTCGCCGCGTCCGTCGCCGCGATGATGCTGTCGTCCTCCAGCCCCAGCGACGCCTCTTCCCAGACGGACTTGATGATGTACCGGCCGGGCGCCGGTAGTGACACCGGGCCGCCACCTAGCTCAACCCACGGCGGCGTCGGGATGCCCGCCGATTGAAACACCCGCTTGGCCAGCACCTTGTTGGAGGTGACGAACATCGGCGTGGTGGACGCCCCGGTGTACGGCAGGCCCAGCGCGTCCAGCAGGGCGGGGGCCAGGTGAATCAGCCGCCCGCGTCCCGCCACGCTCTCCACGATGTTGAAGACGCGATCCGGGCGCCGGCGCTGCAACTCGGCCGCCACTTTCGGCAGGTCGAGCGGGCATGACAGGGTGCCGGCGGTGTGACCGAGGCGGTTCAGGGCCTCCGCAACCGCTTGGGCCTGGACCAGCACGTCCAACTCGTCGGGGCGGGCGGTCGGCGGAAGGTCGTCGTGCAGGATGACGACATTCACGGCACGGTCTCGACGGGCATGCCGGCGCCCGTGCCGGCCAGCAGCCGGGCGACGCGGGGATCGGGCGGCGTCCGGCGGGTGGCCGCCGAGCGCACGATGCGCCCGATCAGCTCGGTGTACGACAGGCCGACGGCGGTGGCGATCATGGGGAGGTCGGAGTGCGTCGGGTGCAGTCCCGGCAGCGGGTTGAGCTCCATGACGTGCAGCCGGCCGTCGGCGTCGGCCCGGAGGTCCACGCGGCCGGCGTCCCGGCAACCCAGGCCGCGCCACGCCGCGAGCGACAGCTCCGCCGCCGCCGCCGCCGACTCGGGGTCGGCCATCGGGAACTCGCACAGCTCCTCGCACTGCTCTTTGTTGATGTAAGTATAGGAGTGCGGCTCGGCGCCGGACCGCAGGATGATCTCCATCGTCCCGATCGCGACGGCCTCCTCGCCGGTGCCCGTGATCGCCACGGTGAACTCGCGCCCGGGCAGGAACGTCTCCACGAGCACGGGCTGACGGAACGTCGCCAACAGCCGGCGACACACGTCGACCAGTTGCCGGGGGGTGTCGATCTTGGACTGCCCGTCGATGCCCTTGGCGGTCCCCTCGGCCAGCGGCTTGGCGAACAGGGGGTACGGGAGGTCCACCCGGCGAACGTCCCCCTCGGTTTCGACCACACAGAACGGAGCAGTCGTTACGCCCAGGTCGCGCAGCACACGCTTGGTCAGCGCCTTGTGCAACGTCAACGCCGCGACGAGCGGATCGGAGAACGTGTACGCGATGTTGAACGCCTCCAACACCGCCGGCACCTGGGCCTCCCGCGACACTCCGTGCAGCCCCTCCGCGATGTTGAACACGAGGTCCCACCGCTCGCCGGCGGCCAGCCGGGCGACCAGACGATGCACGTGCCCGATGCGGTCGGTCTCGTGCCCAAGCCGCCGCAGGGCCTCGTCGATCGCGTCGATTGTGCTGACGCGGTCGAACTCGGCGGTCTCTTGTTCGCCGAAGCCGGCCGCCAAGTAGTCCGCCCGCAAGTCGTAGGTCAGGCCGATCCTCATCGCAGGGTTTCCTGGGGCCGCGCCGCCGGCCCACCTATTCGCGCTCAGGCCCGCCGGGCGCAGCCGAACGTACCGCAACGCGCATCGATGTCGCCGTCAAGGGCAGCCGGAGCGCGCGTCGGGATAGCGGAAGGTACGGCCCTCGTAGTTTCGTAACAGAATGTCCTGCCCATCGTGCCCGACGACCGGGTCCGGCAACAGGGGGATCTTTCCGCCGCCACCCGGGGCGTCGATCACGAGCGTCGGCACCGCGTAGCCGGTCGTATGCCCGCGCAGCCCGGCGATGATCTCCAACCCCTTGGCCACCGACGTCCGAAAGTGCCCGGAGCCCGAGATCGGGTCGCACTGGTACAGGTAGTACGGCCGGACCCGTATCTTCAGCAGCCCGTGGACCAGCCGCTTCATGGTCTCCACGTCGTCGTTGACCCCGCGCACCAGCACGGTCTGGCTGCCGAGCGGGATGCCCGCGTCGGCCAACCGCCCACAGGCTTGCTGGACCTCGGGGGTCAGCTCGGCCGGGTGCATGAAGTGGATGCTCATCCACAGCGGGTTGTGCCGCCGCAACATCCGGCACAACTCCGGCGTGATCCGCTGCGGCAGGACGGTCGGCACCTTGGTGCCCAGCCGGACGAACTCCACGTGCGGTATCGCACGCACGCGCGACAGCAGCCAGTCGAGCCGGTCGTCCATCATCGTCAGCGGGTCGCCGCCGGAGATCAGCACGTCCCGAATCTGCGGGTGGGCCGCGATGTAGTCCAGGGCCCGCTCATACTGCTCCGTATTGAAGTGGTACTCGCCGGTCTGGCCGACCATCCGCGCCCGGGTGCAATACCGGCAGTACGTGGCGCAGAAGCTCGTGACGAGGAACAACACCCGGTCCGGGTAGCGATGGACCAGCCCCGGCACCGGCATGTGGCTGTCTTCGGCCAGCGGGTCGTCCGCCTCCCCGGGCGATACGACAAACTCCCCGGTCACCGGCACCACCGTCTTGCGCAGCGGCTGGTTCGCATCGTCCGCGTCCAGCAGTGCGGCGTAGTACGGCGTGATGCCCACCGGCAGTTGTCCGCCTAGCCGCCGGACAGCCTCCTCCTCGTCCACCGACAGGCGGACGATGCGGCTGAGCCCGGCGAGGTTGCGGATGCGGCTGCGGAGCTGCCAGCGCCAGTCGTTCCACTGCCGCAGGCTCGCGTCGGGGAAGTGCTGCCGGCGGAAGTCGTCGCTGCGCGGGCTGATCACGTGCCGCGGCGGCGCGGGCTCCCGCGTCGGTGGCCGCTCGGCCACACCGGCGTCCCGCGGCGGGGCTGACGCCGCCATGGGCCCGTTGCGCGGATTGGGCCGGCGGACCCGGCGATTTCGGAGCGCACGAGCCGGCCGCTCGACAACGGCAGCAACCGTGGGCTTCAGAATGGGAAGGGGAAAAGGCTGGGGGTGCGTACCGTCGGGCTCCGGATCGGAGCCCAAAACCTGGTCGTCCATGCTTCCTTTGGTCCTACGCGGCGGGGCGTGACCGAGTCAATCCGACTTCCATACGGAACGGTCCCGATTCTTTAACGCGACCGCGCCAGTCGCCGCATCGTGTTATGTAATACATAAATCAAGACCACGCGGAGTCAAGTGCAACTTCGTTTCTTTGACGATTTCCTTTCATCGGACGACCGGGCCCGGTGCTTCAGCCCTCCGGGCGACGCTGGCGCGTCGCGCCCGGACCTCGGCACGCCCGCCGTGTCCCCGCCGGACCCGATCCCCCGCTTGCGACCGAGCAGGTTGCCCTCGGCGGATACAATCTGCTGGCAACGACCCATCGGCCGCCCGTACACTTGCAGCGGTGGCCGCAAGGTCCGGTACCTAAGCGCCGCCGCCGCGCGTCACCAGCCGGCGGCTTCGCGGGCAGGTTAACTCGATGCTGCCCGGCCCAGGAGCAATCCCCATGACGAAGTTCCGCGTGCCGCTCGTGGCCATCTGGCTGGCCGTCTGCGCCGTCGCGCTGGTGTTCGGGGCGGACCCGACCACGCGGCCGGCGAAGCCGGTGACGTTCGACCCCGACCGTTACCTCGCCCACGTGAAGTACCTGGCGAGCGACGAGCTGGCCGGCCGGCTGCCCGGTACCGAGGGGATCGAACTCGCCGCCGAGTACGTCGCCCGCCAGTTCGCCGACGCCGGTCTGAACCCCGCCGGTCAGGACGGCACGTTCTTCCAGTCCTTCGAGGTCTGTCGCGGCAAGAAGATCGTGGACGACGAGGCCACGTTGAAGGTGGACGGTATCGATCACCCGTGGCGCGTGCGGCACGACTGGATCCCGCTCCCGTTCAGCGATTCCGGGGAGGTCGCGGGCCCCCTGGCGTTTGTCGGCTACGGCATCCGGGCCAAGGCGTACGACTACGACGACTACGCGGGCTTCGAGGCCACCGACAAAATCGTCCTCATGTTCCGATACGAGCCGCCTGCCGCCGACCCGGAGGCCGAGTTCGGCGGCAAGGAGACCTCGCGGCACGCCCTGTTCTCAGGCAAGGCCCGCACGGCGCACCGGGAGGGGGCCAAGGCCGTGCTGATCGTCAATCCGCCCTCGCGGAAGGACGCCGGCGACACACTGTACGAGTTCCGCGAGGACTTCAGCGAGCGGACGTTCGACCTGCCCATGGTCCACGTCAAGCGCGAGCTGGCCGACGCCCTGGTCCGCAAGGCCGGGCTGGGCACACTGGCCGAGCTGGAGGAGAAGCTGAACCGCGACCGCAAGCCCCTGTCCACCGACCTGGGCCTGAACGTCACGCTCAAGACCGGCCTGCACACCAACTGCTTCCCGACTCGCAACGTGCTCGGGCTGTTGCGCGGCACCGCTGGCACTGACGAGACGATTGTCGTGGGGGCCCATTACGACCACCTCGGTCGCGTCGCGCCAACCTGGGGCAACGCCGACACCACCCCGCAGATTCACAACGGGGCCGATGACAACGCCTCCGGGACCGCCGCGGTGATCGAACTGGCCCGGGCCCTGGGCCGGGCGGGCGGGCTCCGGCGGAACGTCCTGTTCGCCGCCTTCAGTGCCGAGGAAATGGGGCTGCTGGGCAGCGAGCACTTCCTGGAGCACCCGACCGTGCCGCGGGAGCGGATCCGCGCGATGGTCAACTTTGATATGGTCGGCCGACTCGGCGACGGGGCCCTGACGGTCTTCGGCACACACAGCGCCACCGAGTTCTCCGAGCTCGTCCGCCACGCCGCCGAAGCGGTTGGACTGCCGTACCGCGCCCCGGCCGGCATTGCCGGCAACAGCGACCACTTCCCGTTCTACCAGCACGACATCCCGGTGCTGTTCGCGTTCACGGGGGTCCACAAGCAGTACCACCAGCCTGACGACGATTGGGACCGGATTGACGCCGCCGGGGCGACGCGAATCCTCGCCACCTTCTGCCCCTTGGTGCGCGAATTGGCCAACCTGGAGGCGGGGCCGACCTTCAAGACCGACACGGCCGAGCCGAAGGACGAAGACCTGGAGATGAAGCCGGCCGCCGAGCATGAAAGGGACGCCGCGAAGGTGGAGGAGCCCCCGGGCGCTGGCCACGCCGACCACCCCACCAGTGGCGAGGTCGAGAAGCCGACGCGGCCCCTCGTGCGCCTGGGGATCATGCCCGACTTCACGGGCAGCGATCAGCCGGGCGTCGTCGCCACCGCCGTACTGGATGGCGGGGCGGCCAAGACGGCCGGAATGCAGGACGGGGACCGGATCATCCGCATCAACGACCACCCCATCAAGGACATCTACGCCTACATGGACATTCTGCGCGAGTGCAAGCCCGGCGACGCCCTCAAAGTCATTGTGGTCCGCGGCGACCGCGAGCTCACGCTCGACATTAAGCTCCAGGAACCCCCCAAGCCGCCCGGCGAGCAATGAAAAAGGGGTCGGGAGTCTTTTTCGTGCCTTCGTATCCGACTCCTGCACCTCGGTTTCCGACCGCCCGCCGATGAACGTGTCCAGAGCAACGACGAAAAAGACTCCCGACCCCTTTTTCTCCATTCACTGGGGCGTGCTGCTGCCGGCACCCGGTGTGGCGTCACCCCGGCCGCGCGGACCGGTACCGATCGCACCCGCCGGTTGCGCCGTCGCGTGTCTGACCAGGAGCACGTCGCCGGCGAACTCGCGTTCGAGCGTCCGCACGCGGGCCGGGTCGCGCCGGGCCACCGCCCGACCGGTGAGGTGGACCCCGTCCTCGCACCACACGTCAAAATCGACGCGGCGGAGATTCGGAGCCAGCCAGACATCGTGGCAGGTCACGGTGCCGCGCAGGAAGTCACTTCGGCCGGCCAAGGCGCCGACCTCCTGGATCACAAACCCGCTCACGGCGGTCGGCTCAAGCGGGGCGACCGGCAGGCGGCCCGGCGCGTCGGGGCCGCACGCATACAGCACGAACGCCCGCGGGCCGTCGGCGGCCCCCGGGAGCGAGAACGTCGCCGCCCACACCTGTTGATTCCCCTCGGTGGCAAAGTAGGTCCGGTCACCGGCGAGTTGGAGATGTTGCTGCGACGGCGGGGCGAACGGTTGATGGAGGACGATCTCCGCCCGCGGCCCGCAGCCGGCCGGCAGGATGAATCCGACCGCCCACAGCCACCACACGCCGCTGTGCCCCTGCCACTGCCCGCGCCTCATGCCGGGAGCATACGCCCGGTACCGGTCGCTTGCCAAGCCGTCGGGAGTCTTTTCCCGCGTCCGGTTCCGGCTCTCCCGCTCGGGTTTCCGACAGCGCGGCGCTGGGCACGCCCCGAACGCCCACAGAAAAAGACTCCCGACCCCTTTTATGACGCGCGGAGGGCCCCCGTGAGGGCCGCCACATTCGGCAGGCCGCGGGCGGCGACGTAGGCGGCCAGACCGTCGGCAATCTTCACGGGGGCCGACGGGTCGATGAACAGCGCCGTCCCCACCGCCACCGCCGACGCCCCCGCCAGGAAGAACTCGACCGCATCGGCCGCGGTCTGGATCCCGCCCATGCCGATGATCGGCACGCCGGCATCGCGGGCCGCCGCCCGGTACACGCGATGCACATGGTTCAAAGCCAGCGGCTTGATCGCCGGCCCGCTCAGCCCGCCGGTGACGTTCCCCAACCGCGGTGTCCAGGTGCTGATGTCGATGCTGAGACCGACGTAGGTATTGATGAGACTGAGGATCTCGGCGCCGCCGTCGATCGCGGCCCGGGCCAACTCGGTGATGTCAGTCACATTGGGCGAGAGCTTGACGATGAGCCGCGCCCGCTTAAGCACGCCACGCACCGCCGCCGTCACCGCTCGCAGTTGCCGCGGCTCCGTGCCGAACACGAGCCCGTCGGCCACGTTCGGGCACGAGACGTTGAGCTCGAGGGCGGCGATGCAGTCGTGCGGGTCGAGGGCGGCGGCCACCTCGACGTAATCCTCCACGCGGTGCCCCGCCACGTTGACGATTACGGTCGTCGGCATCGTGCGCAGGAAGGGCAGCTTCTCCGCCACAAACCGCTTCAACCCCACGTTCGCCAAACCGATCGCGTTCAGTAGTCCGCCGGGGACTTCCGCGAGTCGCGGCGGCTCGTTGCCCGGCCGCTCCTCGACGGTCACGCTCTTGGTGGTGAAGCCGCCCAGCCGGGAGTAGTCCAGCACCGCCGCGTACTCGGCCCCATAACCGCACGTGCCGGAGGCGGTGAGCACAGGCGTCCGCAGCACGAGCCCGGCCAGCCGGGTCTCCATGCGCGGGTCGGCCGTGCTGGGCTTCCCGTCGATCATGGTCTCAGCATCGCCAGCCCCCCGGCCAGTGTCAACGCGACGGATGGGCAAATAACCCTCGGGTAACGCCGCGCCGATGACATTACCGACAGCGCCGCCCCCCGCCGGGCGGGCAACACGATCAACGACGACCGCACCCCCGGCGCGGCGTCCTCTTTGCGCCAGACGCGCCATGAGCCGAGTCGAGGCCCTGTACAGATGGCTCTCCCGCGAACGCGGTCCGGATGTGGACCGGGCGTTCGTCGCCGGCCTGGCGCACGCCGAGCCGCCCTACGACGCCGAGATCGTCCGCATCCTGCTGCGGCGGCCGAACGAGATCGCCTGGAGCGGTCTGGTGGCGCATTATCCGCTTCTGGATGCGGCGACGCGGCAGCAGATGCTCGGCAAGCCGGAGCTGCTGCGGGCGGCGACCGCAGCGGCCCTGACGGCGGCGTCGGAGGACGGTCGGGCGGCGGCGCTGGAGCTGCTGACGGACCATCCGTGCCCGGCGTTGTCGTACCACGTCGCCGACGCGCTGCGGGACCCCGCCCCGGGGGTGCGGGCGGCGGCGGCTCGCGTGCTCTGTCGCACAGGCGAGCGGCTATGGTCGGACGGATCGGGAAGTCCGGTCGGGCCGGAGGCGGCGACCGAGCGAGGCAACTACATCGAAGCTCTGCGACAGGCCCTGCGGACGTTCGACCTGCACCAGCGGCCGGACGTGCTCGAAGTCTGCCTCTGGTTCGCCGCGGAACTCGGCGATGGCCTGTGGGATGTGCTCAACGCCCCGCGCTCGGCGGCGGGGCACGTCGTCGCGCGCCACCTGTCCGCCTGGAACGGCCCGCGCCTGGCCGGGTTCCTGCTCCTGGCGCTGGGGCAGCCAGCGTGGCAGCGCTCCGCGCAGCGACTGCTCGAGGGGTGGAGTTCCCGCGACGAGGTCATCGCCCTGTTGCGGCGCACGGACTTGCTGCGCGATCCGCGCGTGCGCGGGCACTTGCACCTGCTCCACCGACCCCGCTGGCTGGTCATGCACGGGGCCGCCCTGATCGACCTGCCACGCGACGTACGCTCCAAGGCCCCACAGTGGGTTTGTCACCTGGGGTTCACGGCGCAGGCGCGGCTACGCTACCTGATGATCTGGCAAGCGTCGCCGATGCCCGAACTGCACCGGGCCGCCGTGTACGCCCTGGCCCACCTGGGCACCCCCGAAGCCGCCCGCGTACTGGCCGAGGTGGCCGCGCGGCCGGGGCCCATGAGCCGGTTCGCCCGCTGGTACTTGGCGGGCGCGGCGACCCGCGGGGCCGCGAGCGGCGCGCGGAGCACGGTGACCGCGGGCCGCGGCGGCGAAGGGAGGCGCTGATGTCCGCCTGGACCGTGCCGCTGATACTGCAATCCGGCCTGACGCGGCTGGAGATGCTCAACGCGATGCGCCAGGGCCTCGGCCGCCCGGACCCACGCCCGGAGTTGTACCCGGTGGTGCTGGGCATCATCGCGGCGGCCGGCCTGCTTATCCTGATTCCGCACCTCCTCCGCCTCCGTCGCCGTCGCACCGGCCCAGACTACCTGGCGGGCGCGGTGCGCCGACTCGGCCTGGGCCGGGCCGAACGGCGGGCGCTGCGTCGCATCGCGCGGCGCGCGCGATTGGCCCAGCCGGTCTCGATGCTGCTGTCGCCGGGGAATCTGGCATTCGCCCTGCACGCCGCTGTCGGCGACGATGAGGGACGCCTCCGTCGTCGGATTGAAACGATCTCCCGACGCGTTTTTGGGGTGGGGTTGCCGGCGATGGCGCCGGTCGGGCTGTCGTCCGATAATCCGCCCAACGGTCCCCGCACCCCCCGCATGGAAGACCCCAATAGACCGCAAGACCCGCCCACCGCGCCCGCGTATGATGATGCGGAGCGGTTCCCATAAGGTTCCGCCACGGCGTCCGACGCCCGGTCTGCTGCACGCATCGTTCGTGACGATGCGGGCCTTCACGCCGACCGGCATCGGCCATCGCCGACCGCCATCGGGAGTCCACCCGCGGGCGGGAACTTGCCGCCCGGGTCGTAGTCTAATGAGGTGACCGGGATACCGTGAGCCCCCCACCACCCGCGCCGGAACCGACCGATGCCGAGCTCGCCCAACGGGCGCAGCGCGGATCGCCGGAGGCGTTCGCGGCGTTGGTAGCGCGGTATCAAGACCGTGTGTACAACACGTGCTACCGGATGTGTCACGATCACGCCGACGCGCTTGACCTGACGCAGACGGCTTTTCTGAAGGCGTTGGAACAGCTCCCCGGGTTTCGCGGCGAGGCCGGTTTCTTCACATGGCTGTTTCGAATCGCGGTGAACCTGACCCTATCATTCCGCCGAACCCGGGCACGGGCAGCCCATGTTCATGGGGCGGAACTCGACCGTCGGCGGTCGGCCCGGATCGCGCCGCCCGAGGCGGACGTGGCCGCCACGTTGGAGCAACGGGAGCTGCGGGAGCGGATCGCGGCAGCCTTGGACCGCTTGGACGACGAGTTCCGCATTGCCGTGGTCTTGAGAGACATCGAAGGCCTGGATTACGCGGCCATTGCGGAGGTGTTGGGTGTTCCGACCGGCACGGTCAAGAGCCGCATTCACCGTGGCCGTATGGTGCTGAGGGAGTTGTTGGCGGATGAGAGGACGCTAGGTGACCGAGCGCAAACGCGACGATCTTGAGAGCGAGCTGTCCGCGTACCTGGACGGCGAGCTCGACGCCGCGCGCCGGCAGGAGGTCCGGCGGCGCCTCGCCGAATCGGATGAGGCCCGCGCGCTGCTCGAGGATCTGCGGGCGATCAGCGACGGCCTGGGCAGGCTGCCGCGGCACCGGGCCCCCGACGATCTGCCGGCGCGCTTGGCGCGGCACGCCGAACGCCGGCTGCTCCTCGGAGAGGATGGCGCTCGACGCCGGCTGCGCCTCACGTGGTGGGCGGCGCGGGTCGGCGCGGCCGCCGCCGTGCTGGTCGCGTGCGTGGCCGTAGGATGGCGGGCAGCGGAGCGGTGGCGTTCGCGCCCGGTGGACTTGGCCGCAGCCCGCGAACGCTCGGCGCTGCCGGCCCCGTCGCCGGAGACCGTGCGCGTCCTATCAGGCTCGCCGGCAGCCGGCGACCAGGCCTCCGTCTCGGCGATCGTGCGGACTGCGCCGAAAACAGAAGCGCCGCCGGCGGATACGGCGCTGGCACCGGCGGCCGAACTCCGCGAAACCGACACCGCGCGCCTGAGCGAGCCGCCCGGGCCGGCCGCCGTGGTCGCGCTGGAACCCGGCGAGACGGGCGTGACCCCGCTCACCGACGAGGCGTCCGAGGATGAAGCCGCTTCGGTGGCCATCGTGGTGCGGACTGAGAGCGCCCCGGAATACGCGGCGGCGGTCGCCGTGGTCGCGGGCTGGACGGCCGGCGGGCCGGAGACAGCCCCGAGCGAGCCCGGGCGAATCGACTGGTACTGCCAGGTGGCCGGCGGCGACCTGGAGCAGCGCATCGCGGAGCTGGTGCAGGTCACGTCGGGCCGCAATGTGCGCTTGCACGCCCGCTTCGACGCCGCCGACCCGGACACGCTGGAGACCGTCACCCGCGCGGTGCGCCGCGCGTCGCTGACATCGCCACTGGCGCGGCGGCCGACACCCGTGCCGCCGCCGACTCAGGCACCGACTGTCGTGATGAGCCGCATGGCCCCGGCGGCCGCGCCGCCCGCGGCGGCGCTTATGGAGACCCAACCCACAACCCCGGCCAGACCGACGGCAGCCCCGCCCGAGGTGTCGCCCGGCGAGAACGACAAGGAGAAGTCCCAGGCCACGCCGGAAAAGTCCGCGAGTCCCAGTACCCGCCGGGCCCGCGCTCGGCCGCGCGGTTTCGACGATCGGCGGGATCCGGAGACCATTCGACGCGATCTGCACGCTCGTCACGAAGCGGCCACCGAAGAGCCCGATGCCGCCGCCCTGGGCCGGCTCTTCGCGCCGGCCGAGGGCGAGGTTCCCGCGTCGGCCCCCGCCCCCACGGCCCCGTCGGCACCGGGCCCCGGCTTGGGCGCCGCGACCGGCGCGGAGGGCGAGACCCTCCCCGCCGGGCGACCTGGCGGCGCGGCCCGCGTCGATCGACCGGGCCCGCCGAGCTTCTTCGACTATCTGCTGAGCTTGGCGTTTCCACCGATAGTCGGACGCGTGCTGACTGAGGAACCCCCACCCGCGCCTCGGGAACCTGCGATCCCCGTGCGGCTGCACGTGACCGTGTTGCCCCCGCCGCCGATCGTTCCGGGCGATTCCCCGACGAGCGCTCCCACTCCATCCGAGCGGCGACGGTAAGGGAGCGGCGGCGGCCCCGCTTTATGGGACGCTCGGGCGCCCGGGGCGCCGCGTTATAGAAATCTATTGCTCGGCAGCGTGCCTGCGTCCGACGTTTGTATCAGGCCTTCGTCGGTCCGCCGGAGCACGTCCATGAGCCTGTCTTTCGAGCAGATTCACCCAGTCATCGTCACCGCGCCGACCGCTCGCAACGGCATCACGTTGCTCCAGCGGCTGCTGAACTCGAGCCGGCAGATCATCGTCTACGGCGAGAACAAGCACTTCTGCGAGCTGATGACCACGGCGGTGTTCTGCGCGAACCACGCCCATGTGGCCGCGCATGACCAGATTGAGCGCACGCGCCAGCGCTTTCTCAGTGAAACGACGGAGTTCTGGTCGAGCAGCTTGTGGCCCGACACCCTCATGTACTTGCAGCAGGCCGTGAAAACCTTCCGCACGTTCGTCCATTTCTACCAGGGCTGCTCGGAGCAGTACGGCTTTCGGCGTTGGGGCATCAAGCACCCCTTCAGCAACATAAAGGTCTTCGACCAGTTCTATGAGCTCCTGCCGACGGCCCGCTACATCTACATCTACCGCAACCTGTTCGACGTGGCCCGCTCCTCCAAGGCCCGCAAGTTCGCCAAGACGCCACAGGACTTCGCCGCCCTGGCCACGGCCTGGTCGGACAGCGTGCGCGTCCTGCGCCGCAGCCGGGCCGACAATCTGCTGGTCATCAAGTATGAAGAGCTGCTCAGCCAGCCGGCGGACTGGATCGCGCGGATTGAGCAGTTCACTGGG
This sequence comes from Planctomycetota bacterium, assembly GCA_040755725.1. Classification (GTDB taxonomy): domain Bacteria; phylum Planctomycetota; class Phycisphaerae; order UBA1845; family Fen-1342; genus JBFMAI01. The sequence continues at coordinate 112,651 of JBFMAI010000008.1, forward strand.
ATCCAGGGGATCAAGCCGGAGGTGATGAATAAGAAGTTCAACACGTTCCGCGGGGAAACGAAGAACGGCCATTCGCCGACGGAGTACATCGAGCCCGCGGCACTCACCGACCAGGAACGCGGGAACCTGTGCCAATACGCGGCCGAGATGCTGGCCGCGGAGAACTACACCGACAACACCGCCCTTGAGCCGGCGTTGGTGTAACGCGGGACAGAATCAACGGCGCGCAGGCGCGGCGTTTCACACGTCCAGGTTCTTCACATGGATCGCGTTGCGCTCGATGAAATCCTTGCGCCGCTCGACATTCTCCCCCATCAGAATGCTGAAGATGCGGTCGGCCTCGGCGGCGTCGATGTCGGCCTGCTCCGGGTCGTCGCTCTCCCCCACGATCACCTTGCGTAAGACCCGTCGGGCCGGGTCCATCGTGGTCTCCCAGAGCTCCTCCTTGTTCATCTCGCCCAGGCCCTTGAAACGCTTGATCTCCCAGCCGCGGCCGCCAATGGCCCGGATGCCCTCGGGCAACTCGCTCAGGTTCTCCAGCTCGCGGACCTCGCCGCCCGTGGTGCGCAGCACGAACACGGCGGGGCTCAGCTCGCCCGTCACCAGTTCCTCCCGCCGCAGGAACAGGTCGCCGACTTCGCAGCCGAACTCCGGCAGCCGGGCAAGGCAGCGCTGAAGCTGCTGGGCCTCGCCCAATTCCTGGCGTACCAGGGTCACCCCGCGCGCCGCCGCCTCGGCCCGCACGCGTTCCAACTCTCCGGCGTCGAAGCAGTAATGCTCCTCGGTGGGGCCGACCGCGCGAAAGAGGGGCAGCCGGCCGTCGGGCGTGCGGCGCTCGACGAAGGGCCGCAGCAACACGCCGCGCCGGGCGAGAATGCGCCCCTGCCGGCTGATGTCATCGACCAGCCGTTGCAACTCGCGGAGCTCGCCGCCGCGTAAGGTGCGCGGGTTGGCGGCGGGGCGGCGGAGGTCCAGCTCGCTGTGCTCCAGGCCGAGCTTGGTCAGGTGCTCGTGCAGGGCCCGCTCATCCGTCAGGTAGTGCCGCGTCTTGCCCTTGCTGGCCAGAAAGAGCGGCGGCTGGGCAATGTAGATCACGCCCTGGTCGATCAAGGGCCGCAGGTGGCGGAACAGGAAGGTCAGCAGCAACGTCCGAATGTGCGAGCCGTCCACGTCGGCATCGGTCATCAGCACGATGCGCCCGTACCGCAGCTTGGACAGGTCGAACTCCTCCTCGCCGATGCCCGTGCCGATGGCCTTGATGATCTCGAGGATTTCCTCGTGACTGAGCACCTTGTGCAACCGGGCCTTCTCGACGTTGAGGATCTTGCCGCGGATCGGCAGGATCGCCTGCGTCTTGGCGTCGCGGTAACCCTTGGCGGAGCCGGCGGCCGAATCGCCCTCCACGATGAACAGCTCGGTTTCCTCGACCTTGCGACTCGAGCAGTCCACCAGCTTGCGCGACAGGCCGCTGCCGGCGATGGCGCTCTTGCGGGCCGTCTCGCGGGCCTTGCGGGCCGCTTCCCGGGCCAGGGCCGCCTGGACGGCCTTGCCGACGATGCGTTTGGCCTCGGCCGGGTGCTCCTCCAGGTAGTTGCCGAGCATCTCGTTGACGGTGGTCTCGACGAACGTCCCGACCTCGCTGTTGCCGAGCTTGGTCTTGGTCTGCCCCTCGAACTGCGGCTCGGGCACCATCACTGAGACGATCGCCGTCAGGCCCTCGCGCACGTCGTCGCCGGCCGGGGTGGGGTCGTTCGCTTTGAGCAGGTTGTTCTTGCGGGCATAGGCGTTGACGGTGCGGGTGAGCGCGGTGCGGAAGCCGGACAGGTGCGTGCCCCCCTCGACCGTGTTGATGTTGTTGACGAAGGACAGCGTGCTCTCGCTGTACTGGTCGGTGTACTGGAGCGCCACCTCCGCGATCAGCCGCTGCGTCGGGTCCTCCTGCCGGAAGTACACCGGGGGAGTATGCAGCGGCGCGCGCCCCTCGTTGAGGTGCTCCACGAACTCCCGCAAGCCGTGGTCGAAGCGGAACGTCTCTGCCCGCCCATCGCGCTCATCGTAGATCTCGATCGTCAGCCCGGAGTTCAGATAGGCCAGCTCGCGCAGCCGGCGCGAGAGCGCATCGTAACTGAACTCCAACTCGCGGAAGATCTCGGCGTCGGGCTTGAAGTGGATGAGCGTCCCCGTCTTGTCGGCGGGGCCGGCGGCCTCCAGCGGGGAGACGGTCTTGCCGCGCTGAAACGATATGGTCCACACGCGGCCGTCGCGCTGCGTGCGGGCCCGCAGCCATTCCGACAGGGCGTTGACCACGCTGACGCCGACGCCGTGCAACCCCCCCGACACCTTGTACGAGTCGCGGTCGAACTTGGCCCCGGCCCCCAGCCGTGTCAGGCACAGCTCGATGGCCGACATGCCGTATTCTTCCTTGATCCCCACCGGGAACCCGCGACCGTCGTCCTCCACACTGATGCTGCCGTCGGCGTAGATGACGACGGCGATACGCTGGCAGGCGCCGGCCATCGCCTCGTCGATCGAATTGTCCACCACCTCGTATACCAGGTGATGCAGGCCCCGCAGCCCCGTGTCGCCGATGTACATGCTGGGACGCTTGCGCACGTGCTCGGTGCCCTCGAGCACCTGCACCTTGCTCTCGTCGTAGTTCGATGATGTGGAAGGCGCCACGGTCACGCTTCACTCCACCGCAGGGGCCGCCGCCACCACGAACCGCAGCCGGCGCACGCCCCGCACCAGCGCCCGCAGCCGCCGCTCCAGGGCCGCCTGCTGGCGGCGCAACGCGAAGGCCAACTCAGCGTCCGCGACCGCCACCCGCAGCACGTCGCCGTACACCCGGTCCACCGCGGTGCGCTCCAGCCAGGCGGGCGCCGCGAGCCGCTGCCACGCGGCCACTCCGTCCGCGCGTCGCCGCCAGTCGCGCGCCGCGCGGGCCACCACCGCCGCCGCCGGACTGAGCGCCCGGTCGGCCCGCGGGGCGGCTTCGCCCAGGGTCCGCGGCGTCCAGCGCCGGCGTCCCGCGCGGAGCCGGTCATACTCGTTCGCGTCCACCGCCTATGCGACTCCTGCTCCGCTGTCCGTTAGAGCGACACCGGCATGACCACGTAGAGGAACTCATTCTTGTCCTCGCCGAACAAGACGCCCGGCCGGAAGCCGTCGTGCATTTCCAGCCGGACGGTCTCGTACGACAGGGCCTTCAGGGCATCGTTCACGAAGCCGGGGTTGAAGGCGATCTCGACCGGCTCGCCGTGGAACTCGACCGGCAGCTCGACGCGGGCCTCGCCCTGCTCCACCGAGTGGGCCGTGATCACGAGCTGATCGCCGGCAAAGGACAGCTTCACGGCGCGGGCATCGTCGCTGGTGAGCAGGGCGGCGCGCTTGATCGCGCCGTGCAACTCGAGGCGGTCCAGCAGGGCCCACTTGTCGTTGTCCCGCGGAATCACGGCCTCGTACTTGGGGAAAGTGCCTTCGACCAGCACGCTGCACAGCGTCCGCATCCCGCTCCGCAGCAGGACCTGATTGGGGTGCATGCTGACTTCGACCGTCCAGTCCCCGTCGGTCCGCTCCCCGCCGAAGATGCGCTCAAACACGTTCATCGCCTTGGCCGGGACGATGGCCTCGAAATCGCCGGCCGAGGCCGCGGTGATGCCCCCGCCCGCGCGGGCCAGCCGACGACCGTCGGTGGCCACCAGGAACAAGCGCTTGCCGCGCTTCTCCCACAGCACGCCGTTGATGGCGTAACGACTGGTCTCGCGGGCGGCGGCGTACGCGGTCTGCGTGATCATCCGCCACAACTGGTTGCCCACCACGGAGAAATCCGGCTCATCCTCGAATTTGGGGACCTGCGGGAAATCGGCCGCGGACTGCACGAAGATCTTGAACTCGCTGGCCGCGCCGCGCACGACGCAGTGGCGGGCGTCGGCCTGCACGCTGATCTCCGCGTCGGGCATCTCGCGGACAATGCTCAGCAGGCGCTCCGCGGACACGACGGTCTCCCCCGCCTCGTCCACGGTGAAACAGCTCACGCCGGCCCGCAGCCCCACTTCGCCGTCCGTCGCGGTCAGCTCGACGGACTCGCCCTCGGTGGCGATGCGTACGCAGCCCAGGATCGGCTTTGTCGTGCGACCGCCGGCCACGGCCGCCACGCCCACTAGTGCGTCCAAGAACTCCTGACGGGGTAGCCTCGTTTTCATGCTCGCCATCCGTCCTTGCCCGGCCCCGGGGACCGCTCGTCCTCCAGCCGGTACGTGCCCTCTCCGCCGGCCCGCCGATCGGCCCCCGGTCGGTCCGCCAACCACCGTGACCGCGAACTTCGCGAAAACCGCGCAACCAAGACCACTCGGTCGGCGACAACCGCCGGACCGGACGAACCCAGTCCGCATATATTTACCCAAAGTCGGGGACATCCGCCAGTTCCCTCCAGTGGCTGATTTGCCAGCGTCGCCCCGGGGCGCCCGGGCCGATTCGTGGCCCTGGCGGCAGCGGGGGCTTACTGCCGGGGGGCGCCAGCGAGCCGATTTCGTCTGCGTCGCAGCGCCGCGAGCACGCGGCGCGGACCATGCCCCGTCAGCGGAGCCTCATGCTTCGCGACCGATAACGCCAGGAGCGGAGCCGGCTTCAATCCGCCCATCTTATCACGCGCATTCACCCCAAATTGCCACAGCGTTGCCACACGCTCCCGAACGTTTCCTAGACTACCCTTGGGCACCCGCTTGGGCCCCGGGAACGGCCTTTGTCCCCACGAACCGGCGTGCGGTTGAGCCGTCCCCTGAGTCCATGTTGGCGACCGGGCCGGGACGCCGTTATCGACCCCGGCGTCCGGTCCCTCGCGGGCTGCCTGCTTCATCGCCGCACGACTGGATCGGAGATCGAGCCATGGAGGACTGGAAAAGACGGTTTGCCGAACGGCTCAGCGAGGTGCAGTTGCGTTGGGCCGCTCAGTTTGACGAGGCCGTGGACAACGCGGTCGTCCCCGTGTTCAACGAGATGACGGCGTTCCTGCGCGACAACGGGGTGCAGACGGCGATTCCGCTGCATGACAAGGGGCGGCGCTCGTTCAAGTTCGAGTTGGCCGAGGATGCGTACCTGCTGCTGATCTTTCGGGCCCGCGCGGTCGGCGAGTTCGAGCTGAGCCGCGAGGTCTTCGTCCTGGGCTGCGAGCCGCAGGTCCGCCGGAGCACCGAGCGGGTCTCCAGCCTGACGGAGAAGTGGGTCCGCAAGGAGTTCCAGTCGGCGCTGGACGCGTTCGTCGAGCAGCTTGACGAGGCGCCGGTGGCGGCGGAAGCGGAGGTCGCGGTCGTCTGACGACCCTCGCGCTCTCGTGACGCGGAGCGCGAAGAGGCAACCGTCAAGCCGCGAAGGGCGCCAGGGGCACCGGCAGAGCGTGGCCGCAACGCACCGGGACTGCCGCGCCGTGGGGGAACGGCGCCGGCGCGCGGGGGCCTACGGGGGGAACGACGTCAGCAACGAGGGGAACACACATTGCGCCCGCCCATGGTGCGTACGGGGGCCCCACCCGCGTAAACGATCAATGCGGCTGACTGGAGTCGAACCAGCACGGGCTTATCGCCCACAAGGACCTGAACCTTGCGCGTCTGCCAATTCCGCCACAGCCGCAATGTAGGGGCCGCGCGACCGGGGGCATTGCCTTCCGACCGCAGCACTACCATCATACGACGAGGCCCCGGGGCGTCAAGCGTAAGGCCGAGCCGCCCGGGGCGGACAGGGCAGCGTCATCCATGACCCAGAGCACGCACAGCGGGTTATTCCGCCTGCGACCCGATCGCAGCCGCCGCGTGGTGGTCACGGGGCAGGTCGGCGTCGACAAGAAGCCGTTCATCGAGCTGGTGGCCCAGCGGGCCGAGGCCCGCGGGCACTCCGTCCGCCGCTTCCACGTCGGCGACCTCATGTACGCCGAGGCCCGCGATATCCGGCCCGGCCGCATCCTCGACCTGCCGCTGGCGCGGCTGGCGGCGTTGCGGCGGTCGGTGTTTAAGGACATCCTGGCGGAGGTGGACCGGCACGACACGGTCATCGTCAACACGCACGCGTCGTTCCGTTGGAAGCACGGGCTGTTCCCTGCGTTCGATCACGACCAGATGCTGGCGCTCGACGCGGACATCTACATCACACTGGTTGACAACGTCGACGCCGTCCACGAGCGGCTGTCGCGCGAGCACGACGTGCCGCACTCGCTCAAGGACATCCTGGTGTGGCGCGAGGAGGAGATCCTGGCGACGGAGGTCCTGGCCAGCGCGGTGCGCGGGCACGGGTGCTTCTTCGTGTTCGCGCGCGGCAGCGGGGACCACGCGGCGGAATCGCTGTACCGGCTGATCTTCCGCCCGCAGACCAAGCGGGTTTATCCGTCGTTCCCGATGACGCACGTGATGGACATGCCGGCGACGCTGGCGCAGATCGACGCCTTTCGCGCGACACTGGCCGAGCATTTCATCACCTTCGACCCGGGCGACATGGACGAAAAGCGGCTGCTGTCGCTCGCGGCGGCCGCCGCCGAGCGGGGGCAATCCACCTTCGCGGTGGCCGTCCACGGGCGGCCGGTGGAGTTCGACGTGGCGGAACTGACGCGGATCGCCCGCGACATCGACGCGCAGATTTACGCCCGCGACTTCAAGCTCATCGACCAGTCGGACATGATCGTGAGCTTCATCCCGGAACTGCCGGGCGGCAAGCCGGGCCTGTCGTCCGGCGTCGAGCGGGAGCTCCAGCACGCGTTCGAGGGCACCAAAGAGGTGTTCGTGATCTGGCAGCCCAAGGTGGAGCCGTCGCCGTTCGTCACGGAGACCGCCACGCGCGTGTACGCGTCGGTGGAAGAGGCCCTGGCGGACTTCCAGGCCCGCGGCTACATCGCGAGCTACCAGAAGCCGCTGTTCGAAATCGTCGAGCCGCGCCCGGGCGGCCGCTTCGGTTGAATGGTCGTGCGCAGTCCGGCGGTACTCCGGGAGGGCGATCCCGGCGCGCCGGGACCGGCGAGCCGCGGCCCGGCGGGCGCCTCGCCGTCCCGCGCCGCACATCCGCGCCTGGTGATTCAGTCGCGGGCACCCCGCCGGGGGCGCGGCTTGACAGCGCGCGGGCGTGGCCCAAAGCTATGGGGGTGGAATTCGGCCTGCTGACCGGCGACGGATCGCCCCTCCGCGGACCTGTGGATCAAGGAGCAGCCAATGGCAATTCGCGTGGGAATCAACGGCTTCGGTCGCATCGGGCGGCTCGTTGTCCGAGCCGGGATGAAGGACAAGGCCATTCAGTTCGTGGGGGTGAACGATCTCGTCCCGCCCGACAACCTCGCCTACCTCTTCAAGTTCGACACGGTCCACAAGCGCTACGACGGGTCCGTGAGCTGCACCGAGTCGTCGCTGAAGATCGACGGCCAGGAGATCCGGTGCTTCTCGGAGAAAGACCCGGCGGCGCTGCCGTGGAAGGACCTGAAGGTCGACTACGTGGTCGAATCGACCGGGCTGTTCACCACGAAGGACGGGGCGGGGAAGCACCTGGCGGGCGGGGCGAAGCGCGTCGTCATCTCGGCGCCGGCCAAGGACAAGGACATCCCCACGTTCGTCCTGGGCGTTAACGAGGAGAAGTACAACCCCAAGACGGACATGATCCTGTCCAACGCCAGTTGCACGACGAACTGCCTGGCCCCGCTGGCCAAGATCGTTCACGATAACTTCGGAATTGAAGAGGGACTTATGACGACAGTCCACAGCCTCACGGCCACCCAGCCGTCCGTGGACGGGCCGTCGAAGAAGGACTTCCGTGGCGGTCGGGCCGCGAGCTGTAACATCATTCCGGCCAGCACCGGGGCGGCGAAAGCGGTTACGCTCTGCATCCCGGAGCTGAAGGGCAAGCTCACGGGGATGGCATTCCGCATCCCGACAGCGAATGTGTCGGCGGTGGACCTGACCGTTCGCACCGTCAAGGAGACGTCGCTCGAGAAGATCGGGGCCGCCGTCAGGGCCGCCGCCGAGGGCAAAATGAAGGGCATCATGGGCTACACGGACGAGGACGTGGTGAGCTCCGACTTCATAGGTTGCCCGTTGTCAAGCATTTACGACTCGAAGGCGTGCATCGAGCTGAACTCGCGGTTCTTCAAGCTCATCTCCTGGTACGACAACGAGTTCGGCTATTCGTGCCGGGTCGTCGATCTGCTCAAGTTCATGGGCCGCAAGGACGGTTTGCTTTAGTCTCCTGTTCCTCTAACATATTGGTCTTGTCCGCGCGGCCCGTCCCTTCGGATGGGCCGCGTCTTGAACCAGGCAGGTGAGGCGATGCCCAAGAGGATCGTACGCGACCTGAACGTCCGTGGTCGGCGCGTGCTCATTCGTGCCGACCTCAACGTCCCCCTCGACAAGAGCCAACTCGTCACGGACGACCGCCGGATTCGGATGTTCTTGCCGACACTCCAATACGTACTGGACCACGGCGGGCGGGCGATCGTGATGAGCCACCTGGGCCGCCCGGTCGGCGACCCGGCCCAGGACGGCAAGTACTCGCTCAAGCCGGTCGCGGGCCGGCTGGGCGAACTCCTGGGCAAGCCGGTCCAGTTCGTGTCGGCCTGCGTCGGCCCGACGGTGGCGGAAGCGGTCGGCCGGCTGCGTGACGGCGATACGCTGCTCATCGAAAACGTCCGCTTCCACGCCGCCGAGACGATCATCGACCAGGCCAAGAAGAATCCGGACAAGAAGCTGACGCCGCAACAAGACGCGCTGCGGAAGGAGTTCGCCAAAGGGTTGGCGGCGCACGGGGAGATGTACGTCAACGACGCTTTCGGCACGTGCCATCGCAAGCACGTCAGCATGTACGACGTACCGGCGTTGCTGCCGGCGGGGACGCGGGTGATGGGGTTCCTGGTCGAGAAAGAGCTGAAATACCTGGGCGAAGCGCTGCGGTCCCCCAAGCGCCCGTTCATCGCGGTGCTGGGCGGGGCCAAGGTGAGCGACAAGATCGGCGTCATCAAGAACCTGTTGGGGCAGGTGGACGGGATCCTGATCGGGGGGGCGATGATGTTTACGTTCTGGGCGGCCAAGGGGCTCAAGGTCGGCAAGAGCCTGTGTGAGCACGACAAGCTCGACCTCGCGCGGGAAATCCTCGAGCAGGCGGGGCCGAAGCTATGGCTGCCGGCGGACGCGGTCGCCGCCGCCGAGCTGCGCGAGGGGGTGAAGACGAAGGTCGTGGCCGGTGAAATCCCCGATGATCTGATGGGCCTGGATGTCGGCCCCAAGACGCTGGAAGCCTTCGGGCGGCTGATCGGCACGGCGGGCACGGTGGTCTGGAACGGGCCGCTGGGTGCGTTCGAGACGCCCCCGTTCGAAGCCGGCACGTTCGCCTTGGCCCGCCTGGTGGCGGAAGCGACCGACCGCGGCGCGGTGACGGTCATCGGCGGGGGGGACAGTGCGGCGGCGGTGGAGCAGGCCGGGCTCGCGGAGCGCGTGACACACATCAGCACCGGCGGCGGGGCGTCGCTGGAGTACCTGGAGGGCAAGGCGTTCGGACCGGTGGACATCCTGGACGACGCCTAGTGGAAGCCATGCCGAGCTTGCGTCCAATCCGTATCGCGCCGTCCGTGCTGGACGCGGACTTCGGACGGCTGGCGGAGCAGATCGCCGCCGTCGAGGCGGCCGGTGCCGACCTGCTGCACCTGGACGTGATGGACGGCCATTTCGTGCCCAACTTGTCGCTGGGGGTGCCGGTGGTGGCGGGGATCGCGCGGCACACGCGGATGTTCCTCGACACGCATCTGATGATCGCCGATCCGGCCAAGTACACCCCGGCCTTCGTCGACGCCGGCGCGTCGAGCATCACGTTCCATATCGAAGCGGTGAAGCAGCCGCGGGAACTTATTCGCCAGATTCGTGACCTGGGCGTGAAGGTCGGCGTGTCGCTCAACCCCGGCACCGCGGCCGAGGAAGTGCTCGAGCTGCTCGACGAGATCGACATCGTGCTGGTGATGAGCGTGTGGCCGGGTTTCGGCGGGCAGAAGTTCATCGCCGACGTGCGGCCCAAGATCGCCGTGCTGGCCGAGCAATTGCGGGACGACCAGTGGCTGGAGGTGGACGGCGGCATCAACGCGGAAACCGCGGCGCAGGCGGTCCACGCCGGGGCCGACACGCTGGTGGCGGGGTCCGCGATCTTCGCGGCGGACGACCCCGGGGCGGCCGTGCGGCGCCTGCGGGCGGCGGCCGAGGCGGCGCGGGCCGAGGCGGAGCAGCGGGCATGAAGGTCGCGCTGATACCCTGTGGCCAGACCGAGTGGCAGGCCGACGGTCGCCTGCTGGGGCGTGTCGAGCTGCCGCTGTCGCCGCAGGGGCTGGAGCAATGCGCGGCGTGGGTCCGGCGTCTGCAAGGTTGCGGCTTGGAGTGCCTCCTGCACGCCCCGGACGAGTTGGCGTCGCAAACGGCGTCCTTGCTGGCGCGCGGTCTGTCGGTGCCGACCAAGGCGGTGGATGATCTGGTCGAGGTGGACATCGGGCTGTGGGCGGGGCTGACCGAAGCGCAGCTCAAGGCCCGCTTCGCTTCGGCCCATCGCCAGTTGCGCGAGGCCCCGCTGAATGTGAGCTCCCCGGGAGGCGAGAGCTTCGGCGAGGCGGCCGAACGTCTGCTCGCGTGCATCCGCAAGCAGGTGCGCCGGAACGGGAAGGTGGCGGTGGGAGTCGTCGTGCGCCCGCTGAGCTATGCTCTGATACGCTGCGCGATCGAGCCGTCGGAGCCGGCGACGTTCTGGGAGACGGCGCGCAACGCCGCCGAGCCGGTGCTGCTCGACTGGCCGGCGCCCCACCGTAAGCCCGTGGCTTAGCTCACGTTGTTCACTGAGGAGCCGCCGAGGCGCAAAGAGCGCTGAGAACGCCGAGGGAAGATGAGAGTGATGACGATGGCGGCCTGCGGTGGCGCATCGGCGGTCTGCCCTCTGTTCTCTGCGGCCGCGGCGGCGCTCGGCGTCACCGCGGGGAGTATTCCGGGTCAGGGCCGGCCGCGCTGACGAATGACCAGGCCCCCCGGGGCCGGGAGCGATGATGGCCGAGAGCACGAGTCCAATGCGGCGTCACGTGGAGGTGCCCGAGGGGCTGTGGATCCGGTGCATCCAGTGTGGCGCGATGGTCTATCGCCGTATCCTCGAAGAGCAGTTGCACGTCTGCCCGGAATGCGACCACCACTACCGCGTGAGCGCGCGGACGCGCATCAATCAACTGAACGACCCCGGCACGTTCGAGGAGTTTTTGCCGGACCTCGAATCCACCGACCCGCTCCGGTTCACCGACCGCATGGGCTACCGCGAGCGGCTGAAAAAAGCCAAGGCCCAGACGGGCGAGACCGAGGCGATTGTCGTCGGTAAAGGGTTCATCAAAGGGCGACCGCTGATTATGGGGGTGATGAACCCCGACTTCATCATGGGTTCGATGGGCGCCGTCGTGGGGGAGAAGGTGGCCGCCGCCGCCGAACGGGCCCTCAACGAGAACCTCCCCCTGCTGATGGTCACGTGCAGCGGGGGAGCGCGGATGATGGAGGGAATGGTGTCGCTGACGCAGATGGCCAAGACGTCGGCGGCGATCGCCAAGTTCGATGACGCCGGCGGGTTGTACATCGTGGTGATGACCGATCCCACGACGGCGGGGGTGGCGGCGAGCTTCGCGTTCCTGGGTGACGTGACGCTGGCCGAGCCGGGGGCGCAGATCGGCTTTGCCGGGCCGCGCGTGATCGCCAACACGATCAAGACCACGCTCCCGGAGGGCTTTCAGAAGGCGGAGTTCATGCTCGAACACGGCTTCGTGGACCGCATCGTTCACCGGCGTGACCTGCGCCGTGAAATCGCCCGCCTGATCGACTTCTGCAACAAGTAGGGGCCGTGTGTGGCGTCGATCATCACGTGGGAGTGGTTCGTCGGCGAGCTGCAACGGCCGCTGGTGCTGTTCGGCTTCGCGGCCCAGTTCGTCTTCTTCCTGCGGTTCGCCGTCCAGTGGTTCGCGTCGGAGCGGGCCGGCCGTAGCCATATCCCCATCGCGTTCTGGTACCTGAGCCTCCTCGGCGGGCTGATGACGTTCGTGTACGCCCTGCTGGAGCGAAACCTCGTCTTCATGACGGCCCAAGCCCTGGGTTGCCTGATCTACGTCCGCAACCTGATGCTCATCTACCGCCGCCGCTTCCGCGCCCGCGACGCCCGCCGCCAGCGTGCGCTGATTTCCAACGGCGAAAGCCTCGACGAGGTGTCCCCGCCGCCGCCCGCGTAGTTGCGGAAACTATCTACGACTCTCCTCCCTTCCAGAAGGGGTTGGGGGAGGGTCGGAGTCCTCGCCCCGCGCCGGGGTCTTAGTTGTCCAGGGTTGGAACGGAGCGACCATCAGAACCCCGCACGCCAGTGCGGGCACGAGCCGCCCGCCCCGCGCGTGGTGGGTTCTGCCGGTGGTTCCAACTCGCTTCGTAATGGCCCTCACTCACTGTCGCGCCGTCAGGGCCTCCCCACCAAACGTGCGATCTCCCCGGCATCCGTCGGCAGGTCGCCGGTGAGCACTTCCGGGCCGGCGGCGTCGCGCACGCAGATCGTCTGCTCGACGCGGATACCACCGAAACGGTCCGCCAGCAGCCTGTCCACCTTGGACCGATTGACCACATCGACCAGCGGCCGGACCAGCTCGTCGCACGCCCACACCGCCGGCGTCAGATACAGGCCGGGTTCGATGGTGACGCACATGCCGGGCGCGAGGTCGCGGTCCATGCGCAGGAACTTGTCGCCGAAGCCCGGCCGCCGCGTCCGTCCCGGGGCGTAGCCCGCCAGGTCACCGAAGTCCTCCATGTCATGCACGTCGAGCCCGATCAGGTGGCCGACGCCGTGGGTGAAGAACAGCGTGTGCGCCCGGCGTTCGAGCAGCTCGGCCGGCTCCCCGCGGAGCAGGCCGGCTTCGACCAGACCTTCGCAAATCACCCGGGCGGCCAGGTCGTGGACGTCGCGATAGCGTCGGCCGGGGACGCAGGCGGCCACGGCCTCCCGGCACGCCCGCGCGACGGTGTCGTAGAGCGGCCGCTGAATACGCGACCACTTGCCGCCCACGGGCACCGTGCGCGTGATGTCGCTGGCGTACCCACCCGGTTCCTCCGCCCCCGCGTCAATCAGCAGCAGCGCTCCGGGATCCAGCGCGTTGACGTACGCCTGGCTGTGCAGCACCTCGCCGCGGACCGTGATGATCGGCGTGAACGACGGTTGGCAGTCGCTCGCCACGAGCACCGCATGGTACGCGGCGGCGACAGCGCTTTCACGCTGACCCGGCCGCGCGGCCGCCAGCGCGGCGCGGTGGCCCTCCACCGAGACGCGGGCGGCCCGGCGCATCGCCGCCAACTCGTGCTCGTCCTTGATCAATCGCTGCTGAACGACGGCCAGAAGCTCGACCGGCGTGGCCTCGTGGAGGCCAAGCTGCCGGACCGTGTCCAGTGTCTGAAGCGCCGGCGGGGCGATGCAAGCGGCTGCGCGGCCGGCCAGGAGCGCGGCCAGTTTGTCCGGCGTGGCCAATCGTTGGCGATCCACGCCGGCCGCCGACGCCAGCACGTCATCGTCCGGCTGCAGCCCCATCCACACCGCGTCGTCGGGGGTCTGGACGCCGCGCAGCAGGGTGCAGCCCGCGTCGCCGTCGCTGCCGGGCTCGATCAGCCACGCGGCGTGTTCGAGCGGCGGCCCGCCGAAGTAAAGGTACGTGCTGCCCGCCCGAAACGGGTGCGTGTTGGCGGGGTAGTTCCGGGCGGGCGCGTGGCCGGCGAAGATCACCAGCGGGCGCGTGAGCGCCGCGGCGAGCTTGGCGCGGCGTTGGCGATACACTTCCGGCGGCGCGACCATTCCTGGGAGCGACTCGTGCGACATCGTGGGAACTCCTTGGGGCGCCGATTGTAGCCGACCGGCTTACGAAGCGAGAGCGGCAGGCAGGCACGCCGGACGGTCACTGCCGCAGTTGATGTTGGAGCCGGCGCGGATTTCGATTGACCGGAACCACCGCGACCGCTAATGTGCATTGAGGATGCGAGGGGTCCCCGGGGCGGTTTCTGACCCGCGGGCCAAGTCCAAACCGAGAGGATGAGGAGGTCTGCAATGCGCGCGCCAAGACTGCTGGGAGTGGTCGGATTCTGTCTCGGGGCATTGAGCCCGCTGGCTCGGGCTGATTTCTACACCGGCTTCGAGCCGCCGAAGTATGAGCCCGGCATCGTGCAAGGTCAGCATGGCTGGATGGGCAACGCTGAGGTGGTCACGGCCCCACACCCCGTGATCCAGACGCAATCGCTGAAGCAGGACAAGGGGGCACTGCGACAGGTTGACCCGCCGATCGACGTCACGCGCGTGGAATGGCACTGGTACTTCGACGGCAACACTTACGTTCCCGCAGGGCCATCCCAGTTGTTCGGAACATCGGTGTTCGCTCTGGCCCGCCGGGGCGACAGCCACCTCTGGTTCGATAGCGGCCACGGAGGGATAGACCTTGGCTTCGACATGCCCTGGGACCGGTGGGTGCCCTTCCGCGTGGAGATCAACCCGGCAACTTACGACGCCATGCTGTATATGGATGGCGTTCCCATTTACGGGTTCGAGGCCGAACTCGGAAACCAAGTTGTCGCGCTGATCGCGGGTGGTGCCAACGGTTTCGAAAACACGATGTACTTGGACGAAATCCGTCTTGTTCCCGAGCCGGCGGGGATCCTGTTGGCTGCGGTCGGAGCGGTGGCGGCGTGCCGCAGACGCTAGCAGCGTGCGGTGAAACTCGGCGCAGCGTCCCGCGCGGCGCCATGCGAGCCGATCGGCCGGCCAGACTTACAAGCGCCCGTGCCGCAGAATCGAGACCAGGAGCATCAGCCCGAGGGCCCCCGCGGTGAGGTAGCCGACCAGCCCGATCAGCGGGATGTCGCCCCACAGCAGCGGCGGAATCCGCGACTGCACGATCAGCGACGAGCCCACGATCAGCGCCGCCACGACGATGGCGAACGACACGCGGTTGGCGACGCGCTCGTGGGTCTGGAGCAGGTCCTCCAGGCCGCGGTGCTCAAAGCCGATCCGCAGGCGCCCGCGCTTCGACAGCCGCAACAGGTCCCGCACGCCCCCGGGGATTTCCCGCACCAGTTGCACGAACTCGCCGCCGGAATCCAACATTTCCCGCCACAAACGCCCCGGCCGCAGCCGGTCCAGCTTCAGCCGCCGCAGGTACGGTTCGGCAACCGCGATGACGTTCAGCTCGGGGTCGAGGCGGGTCACCAGCCGCTCGGCCGTCGCCGCGGCTTTGAGCATGGTGACCAGATCGGGCGGGATGCAGAGGCGGTGCCGCCGGGTGAGCGCCAGCAGCTCGTGCATCAGCTTGCCGAAGTCCAGCTCGGCCAGGCGGCCGGGGATGTTCAGGTCGATGAACTGGGTGAGGTCGGCCTCGATGGCCCGCGGGTCGGGCTCGTCCTCCTCGTCGTGGGTGGTGAGCCGCAGCAACGCCGCCGCCGCATGCGCCGCGTCCCGCTGGGCCACCGCGTAGACCAGGTCGGCGAAACTCTCGCGGCCGTAGCGGTCCAGCCGGCCCATCATGCCGAAGTCGAGCAGGCAGATGACGTTGTCGGGCAGCACGAACACGTTGCCGGGGTGCGGGTCGGCGTGGAAAAACCCATGCACGAAAAGCTGCTTGAGCGTGAGGTCGGTCCCGCGACGGGCGATGACCTTGGGATCGAGGCCGGCCGCGCGCAGGGCCTCCACGTCGGTCGCCGGGATCACGTCCACGTATTCGAGGGTGAGCACGCGGCGGGCCGAGGCGGCGTGGATGACCTTCGGCACGTAGACCGTCGGGTCGTCGAGGAACTGTCCGGCGAAGCGCTCCAGGTGGGCGGCCTCGGTGCGGAAGTCGAGCTCGCGTTCGATGACGCGGCCGAACTCCTCCACGATGCGGCTGGGCCGGTGCAGCCGCCACTCCTCGATGTGCTTCTCGCCGAGCATCGCCAGGTGCAGCAGGATCTCCAGGTCGACCTCGATGACGCTTTCGATCCCCGGGCGCTGCACCTTGACGACGACCTCCTCGCCGCCGAGCAGCGCCGCCCGGTGGACTTGTCCGATCGAGGCCGCCGCCAGGGGCTCGCCGTCAAAACGTTCATACACCGCGTCCACGGGGCGGCCCAGCTCTTCTTCGATGATCTGGCGGGCCTGCGCAACGGGGAACGGGGGGACGTGCTGCTGGAGGCGGGTGAACTCGGCGATGTAATCGGGCGGCACAAGGTCCGGTCGCGTCGAGAGCACCTGGCCGAGCTTGATGAACGTCGGGCCGAGTTCCTCGAGCGCCATGCGCACGCGCTGGGCCGTGGTCAGGCTCTCGACCTGGGCCCGCTGTTGTCGCGCGACCAGCTTGTAGCCGATTTCCAGGTACTGGGCGATACGCAGTTGTTCGACGAGCTCGCCGAAGCCGTACTTGATCAGGACGGTGAGAATCTGCCGGTAACGGTTGACGTGCCGGTAGGTGCGGGACGCGAGGCCGATCTTGCGAATGACCATGTCGCCCACCAAACACCGGGGAGTGCGGGCGTCTCGCCCGCCGCAGCGGCCGACCAAGCTCTCGACGCCATCAGCGCCGCACCGGCCACCCGGCGTAGCGGCCGGGCTCTGTACCGGCCGAAGCCACGGCTCAAGAGCCGTGGCACACACACGCCGGTCAAAACCACCGCCCACGAGCCGCGGCATGTATGCGGGCATTTCGCCGGCGGCAGGGCCGGTTCCAGACGACTAGGCCGGCCGGTCCGTCAATCGCTGCTCGAGCTTCTCGATCCGGGCGGTGAGCTGGGCCACGTCGTCGCGCGTCGGCAGATTGGCCTTTTCGAGGGTCTGCCGCACGACGCGCTGCACGGTGGCTTCGAGCTCCTGGCGGCC
Source organism: Planctomycetota bacterium (assembly GCA_040755725.1). Lineage (GTDB taxonomy): Bacteria > Planctomycetota > Phycisphaerae > UBA1845 > Fen-1342 > JBFMAI01. Next base: position 129,529 of record JBFMAI010000008.1, read on the forward strand.
CTTCTTCGCCCGGGCCACCGCCTCATCGACGAACTCCTGGCCCTTGTCGGCGGAAAGCTGGGCCGCGTTGGCGATCTCGCGGGCCACCTGCTCAACCTTGTCCGCCGTCATCAACGTCATGCCAACCCCCGCCAGTAACGTCTTCTTGATCAGGTCGATCACGCGTTGACCTCCTTCGTGCCCCGCGTCGGGGGGCGATTCTACCGGCCCCACGCTCGCGCAACCACCGCGCAACACACCATCACCGCAACCCCCCGGGCCGCACCGTCGCCGCTGCGCGTTCAGCCGGCCGGCAGTTTGTATCGGGCTCGACAGCCGGGTTCTTCTTCCACTTCTACGCCCCGGAGCCGGGCGCGTTCGCCCAGTGACGCCGGCAGGTGCCGCGCGATGTGCCGGGCCACGATCTCGGCAGACGGGGGTTGACCGGCCAGCGCCGCGACGCAGTTCAGGTTCTGTCCCTCCAGCGGGCGCAGCACGTCAGCCAGCCGCGCGCGCACCGCGCCGAAGTCCACCAGCAGGCCGTCCGCGTGCAATTCCTCACCCGCATAGGTCACCCGCACGACCCAGACGTGCTCGTGCAGCGGCTCGGCTTGGCCGTCCGACGTGCGCAGTTGATGCGTCGCCGCGAACCGCGCCTCGACACTCACTTCGAACATCGTTGCGCTCCGCGAGGGTACCTTCCTTGCCGCGGATTGTAGGACCGGTCGCCGAACCCTTCACTTGGGCTCTGCGCAAGCCGAGACCTGGCGCACGCGGGCGACTGCGACCCTCCCCCAACCCCCCCTGAGAGGGAGGGGGGTTGCGGAGCCCGCCCCAGGGTCGCGGGCCCGACCGCGTGTTGGAACCGAGTCGCCCATCGGCGGTACACTCTCGCCCATGCGTATCTGTTTCACCAGCGATTTGCACGGCGACGCGGCGCTCTACGACCAACTGGAAGACCTGCTCCGCGCCGAAGCACCCGACCTGTTGATCCTCGGCGGCGACCTGCTGCCTGATGGCGAGCGCGCCGACCCGCAGGCCCCGCAGCGGGCGTGGCTGGAGCGCGGGCTGCTGCCCCGGATCCGCCGCTGGCGAGACGCCGGCCCGCCGCTGACCGTCGCGTGCCTGCCCGGGAACCACGAGGGGGCCCAGGCGCGGGACGCGCTGCGCCGCCACCATGACGCCGGTCGGCTGCTGTTGCTCGACCACGAGCACCCCCAGACGGTCGGCCGCTGGACCCTGCTGGGCTACTCGGACACGCCCGCGACGCCGCATTGGCTCAAGGACCTGGAACGTCTCGATCTGCCGGGCGATCCCGTCCCGTCGTTTCCCGGCGTCGCGTGGAATGACAGCGAGCGGACGACCCGCGAAGTGGACCTGGAGCGGCACTTTCGCGGTCGGCCGAGCATCGCGGAAGAGCTGTCGCGGGCACCGCACGTGCCGGACCCGTGGCTCCTCGTCGCCCACGCCCCCCCATTCGACACGAAGCTCGACCGGCTGGCCAAGATACCCGAGCCGATCGGATCGCGGGCCGTGCGGCGTTTCATCGAGCAACGGCAGCCGGCGATTGCCCTGCACGGCCACGTCCACGAGTCGCCGCAAGTGACGGGGGTCTACGCCGAGCGCCTCGGCCGGACGTTGTGCATCAACCCCGGCCAGGACCACGTACGGCTGCACGCGGTCGTGTTTGACGCCGACGACCCCGAGCAAACCCTCCGCCACACGGTGTACCGGTGACCGACGTGTCCCGCGGCCGTAACCTCGTGCTCATCGGGTGCCGAGGGTGCGGCAAGACGACGGTCGGGCGAGCGCTGGCGGCGCGGCTGGGGTGGGTGTTCGTGGACACCGATGAGCGCGTGGCGGCGCTGGCCGGTCGGCCGATCGCGACCATCTTTGCGACGGATGGTGAGGCCGCGTTTCGTGAATTGGAGTCCCGCGTGATTGCCGCGGCGATCCACAGGCGAGACGCCTGTGCCACCCCAGACACACCGGCCGACGTCGGCCACGGGGGGCCGACGCTACAGGGGAGTGCGGGCGTCTCGCCCGCGGTCTTGAGCGTCGGCGGGGGGGCCGTGCTGTCGGAGGCCAACCGCGCCGCGCTGCGGCAGGCCGGGTTGTGCATCTGGCTGACCGCCCCTGCCGACGAGCTTCATCGCCGCGTCATGTCGGACCCCGACCACGCCGCCGATCGCCCGGCATTGACTCACCTTGATGGGCCGGCGGAGATGCAACACTTGCTGAGGGAGCGCGAACCGTTGTACGCTGCCCTTGCCGATCATGTCGTTTCCACCGCCGGCCGGTCGCTCGAGGAGGTGGTCGAGATCGTTCGGCGGCTGGCGGAGACCCCGGGCCCGTCCGCGGATAAGCGCTGATGCTGCACGCGGTCATCGAGATCTTCCTGTGGCTGCTGGGGCTGTCGGTGGGCAGCTTCCTGAACGTGGTCGCGTACCGCCTGCCGCTCGGGCTGGCCTTGGACGACCCGCCGCGTTCCTTCTGCCCGCGTTGCCGCACGCGCATCGCGTGGTACGACAACCTGCCGCTGGCGAGCTGGTGGCGGCTGCGCGGACGCTGTCGCCACTGCGGCGGGGCGATCTCGGTGCAATACCCGTTGGTCGAGGGGCTGACGGGGCTCGCGTTCGTTCTGGTCTACCATCTGCTCTTTGTGAGCCCGGCGCGGGCGGACCTGGGGCCGACGCAATTGCCGGGGGATGCACCCCTGCTGCTGGCGTGGCTGGTTCTGGCGGCGGGGCTCGTGGTGTGCTCCGCCATGGACATCGCGTCGTACATGGTCGACGTGCGCGTGACGAACCTGGTGGTGGGGGCCGGCGTGGTCTTGCACGCGGTCTGGCCGCGGGCCGAGTACCTGGTGCCGCGGGCCGAGTCCCCGCTGGCCGCCGCCGCCGTTGGCGCGTTCCTCGTCGGCGCGGTGATCTTGTGGTGGGCGGCGCGCCGTGAAGCGGACGATGAACCGGCCCCCGAGGCGGCGCCGGAGTCGGCGGCGGTCGCGACCCCGCCCGCGGCCGCCCTGCCCGGGCGACTGGTGATCGTGGTGTTCGTCGCGCTGCCGGCCGCGCTGGCTTGGGTAGGGACCGCCGCGCCGGGCCGCCCCTGGCCGACGGTCGCCGTGGGCGCGGCCATTGTCGCGGCATTCGCCGCCACCGTCATCGCGGGCGGCCAACGCCGCCCGGCCGACGAGGAGATTCACGCGGCCATCGAAGATGAGCAGCCGCACGCTCGGCGGCTGATCGCGCGCGAGCTGATCTGGCTCTCACCCGCGATTCTGGCCGCCGGCGCCGTGCTCCTGAGCATGGCGTTGTGGCCCGCGATCGGGGCGACGTGGCGGCAAGCGGTGGGGTGGTCGCCGATCGGCGGCCTGACCCCGCTGGCCGGCGTCGCGTTCGCCATGCACGGCGCGATGGTCGGCGCCGCCGCCGGCTGGCTGCTGCGCGTCGTCTTCACGCTCGCGTTCGGCCGCGAGGCGTTCGGGACCGGCGACATCTACATTCTGGCGGCGGCGGGCGCCGCGGCGGGATGGGACATCGTACTGCTGGGGCTGGCGCTGTCGATCGGCGTGGCGCTGGTGGGTTGGGCGCTCGGGCTGCTGCTCAAGGCCACCGCACTCATCCCCTTCGGCCCGTGGCTCGCGCTGGGTTTCGTGTTGGCCTTGTGGGGCAACCGGCCTGCCCATCGCCTGGCCGACGTCTACCACGGCAACCTCGCGTTCGCCTGGCGTGAGCGGCCGGACCTGCTGCTGATCGCCGGCGGGTTATTGCTTGTGGGGACGGCGATGGCCGTTACCTTGGCGCGCCTGATGCACCGCTGGATCGCGCCACGGCCGAGCGGCGAACCCGGCGCGCTGGGCGCCGGGGACGCCTTCTCGTATTCTGCCGGCCCCGGCCCCGCCCTGGAGGTCAAGGAGGACCGCATGCCCGAGAACCCCATCGCCGTCTTCGATTCCGGCCTCGGCGGCCTGTCCGTCGTCCGTCACCTGCGGCAACTGCTGCCGCACGAAAACCTCGTTTATTTCGGCGACACCGCGCGCATTCCCTACGGCACCAAGTCGCGCCCGACCGTCGTGCAATTCGCGCTCGAGACCGCCGGCTTCCTGCTGCAATTCGAGCCGAAGCTGATCGTCGCCGCGTGCAATACCGCCAGCGCCCTGGCGCTGGACGTGCTCGAACGCGAGATGCCCGTCCCGGTGATCGGCGTCGTCGAGCCCGGGGCACGGGCCGCGGTGCGGCTGGCCAACGGCGGCCCCGTCGCGGTCATCGGCACCGAAGCGACGATCGGCAGCAGCTCGTATCGGCGGGCGATTGCCGCGCTGGCGCCCGAGTTGCCCGTCGTGTCGCAGGCATGTCCGTTGTTCGTGCCGCTGGTGGAAGAGGGCCGCGACTGCGATGACCCGATCGTCCAGCTCGCGGTGGAGACGTACCTGGCCCCGCTGCGGGCGCAGGGCGTCCGCGTAATCGTCCTGGCCTGCACGCACTACCCGCTGTTGCGGTCGGCCATCGCGGCGTGCGTCGGCCCGGACGTCCACATCGTGGACAGCGGCCGGGAGACCTCGCTCGCCGTGCAGCAGCACCTCGCGGCCCGCGGTTCCTTGTACCAGTCGGGTCAGCCCGGTACCATGCGGTGTTACGTGAGCGACAATGCGGCGCGGTTTCGTGCGGTGGGATCGAGGTTCCTGAATGAACCCATCGAACACGTGGAGTGGGTCGAGCCGGAGCGATATGTCGGCCGCGCCCCCCTTGCCGCGCGGCCGGGCTGACGCCGCCGCGACCCCGTGGGCCGCCATAACATTCTTAATGGCAGGTGTTTGTGCGCTAGCCGGCTGCGGCGAGGGCGGCATCGAAACCAAGCTCGACGAGGGGTTCCAGGCCATCTTCCAGCCCCGCCGTACCCCGCAGCAATATATGCTCGTCGCCGTCTCGTCCGACGACCCGGACTTGCGCCGCGACGCCGTCGCCCACATCTCCAAGAGCAAGCACTACGACCGCGAGTGGGCGATCAAGGGCTTCGTCGCCATCGCCCTGCTGGAGAGCGAGCCACAGACCCGCTGCGTCGCAATCCGGGCCCTGGCGCGTACCGGCGACCCCCGCGCCACCGAAACCGCCCTGAAAATCCTCAACTACGAGCGCTTTCCGCCGCAGGAAGTCTGGCCCCCCGTGCCCCTCGTGCGCTGGGACGCGACCCAGGCCCTGGCAGACCTGTCGGCCCGCGGCGAGGTGCCCGAAGCGCAACGCGACGAGGTGTTCAAGACCCTGCTCGATCGGCTCCGTAATGACAGCGATCGGCACGCGCGGATCGCGGCGGCCCGCGGGCTGGCGTGCTACCCGGACGAGAAATCGGTGTCGGCCCTGATCGAGGGGCTGCGCGACGCGGACTTCGCCGTCATCCACCAGTGCGAGGAATCGCTCGTCAAGCTCACCGGCCGCACGCACGACGGCGACGCGCTGGCCTGGGAAGACTGGCTGGCCGCCAACGGCGACAGCCTGTTTGCCCATGCCGGCGAGGTTCCCGAGTCCCGCCAGCCGCCGTACCGCAACCGCTGGGAAAAGGCCGCGTACGACACCCAGGACCTCCTCCGCTGGCTGTGGCCGGGGCCGAAGCCGAAGGACGAGTAACCGCCGCGGCCCGCCCGCACTGGCGTCACGGGGGGTGTGAGGGACTTGTTTGCAGGCGTTGATCGTACCAGCAGACCGGCCCCGGCGCGTCGAATTCGTACGCGATTACCCCGCGCCCGCGCCGGTCACGAGTGCCAGGCACGGAGGTCCGGCGCGCTCCCCTGACGAGGTGCTCATCCGCGTGCGGCTGGCCGGAATCTGCACCACCGACCTGGAGATCACGCGCGGCTACATGCAGTTCACCGGCGTGCCCGGTCACGAGTTCGTCGGCACGGTCGAGCAGGGGCCGGCGGAACTGGTCGGCCGCCGCGTCGTCGCCGAGATCAACTGCCCTTGCGGCCAGTGTGAGCTGTGCCGCCGCGGGCTGGGTAACCACTGCCCGCAACGGACGGTCCTGGGCATCGCCGGCCACGACGGCACGTTCGCCGAGTACCTGACCGTGCCGGCGGCGAATTGCCACGTCGTGCCGGACGAGATCGCCGACCGGCAGGCCGTGTTCGTCGAACCGTTGGCCGCCGCGGCGCACGTGCTCGACGCGCTCGAACTGAACCGCGGCGCCCGTGTGGCCGTGCTCGGCTCCGGCCGGCTGGGGCTGCTGGTGGCGCAGGTGCTCGCGCGACGATCATGTGATCTTGTCGTCATCGGCCGCAACGAGCGCACGCTGACGCTGTGCGAGCGCTGGGGAATCCGCACCGTCCCGGCGACAGCCGCAGAAGGTGGGCCGGCGTGCGATGCCGTCATCGAGTGTACCGGTTCGCCGGAGGGGTTGCGCCGGGCCTTGACGCTCTGCCGCCCAATGGGAACGATCGTGCTCAAGAGCACCTACGCCGAATCGGCCACGGTGGACCTGGCCCCCGTGGTGGTGAACGAGGTCCGCGTCATCGGCAGCCGCTGCGGGGCGTTTCCGCCGGCGCTGCGGCTGCTCGCCGCCGGCGATGTGCGCGTGGAGGACATGATCACCGCCGTGTATCCCCTGGAACAGGGCCTTGCGGCGTTGGAGGCAGCCGCGCGGCCGGAGCACATCAAGGTCCTGCTACAACCGGGCGCTTCGGGGACCGACTGATGCATTTTGTTCAAATCGCGCCACGTCGTTATGCCCAGTTCGACCGCTTGCGGCAGGTCGCGGGCCTCGTCCACGCGTTCTCGACGCGGCCCGAGAACCTGGCCCCGCGCAACGGCGACCACGCGGACGAGCGCCGGCAAATGGTCGCCGATTGGGGCCTGAACCCGCAGCGCCTGTGCCACTGCGAGCAGGTCCACGGCCGGCAGATCACGGTCGTCGAAGACCCCTGGACGGGCGGGCCGCTGGCCGAGACCGACGGCGCGATCACCGCGCTGCCGGAACTCCCGCTGATGGCCTTCTCCGCCGACTGCCCGCTGGTGCTCGTCGCGGACCCCGTGCGGCGCGTACTCGGTCTGGTCCACGCGAGTTGGCGATGTACGGTGGCCCGAATGACCGCCCGGCTCGTGGAGCAGATGACGACGCGCTTCGACTGTCGCTCCGACGACCTGTGGGCCGGCGTCGGCCCCGGGGCCGGCCCGTGCTGTTACGAAGTCGGCCCCGAAGTCTATGAGGCCGCCGCCGGCCTCACCGACCGCGACCGGTGCTTCGTGGAGCGCGACGGCCGGCGGTTCTTCGACCTGTGGACGGCCAACCGCGTGCAGCTGCTCGAGACCGGCGTGCCGGCCGACCGCGTGGAAATCGCCGAACTCTGTACGATGTGCCGCACCGACGTGTTTTTCTCGTATCGGCGTGAAGGGCCCGGCTGTGGTCACTTCGCGCTGCTGGCGGCCCTGACCGCGCGCTGACGCCGCCCGCCAACCCGACCCCATGAACAGACCGCTCCTGTTTGCAGACCCCCACGGCGAACCCGAGCGGCCCACCGCGCCGAGCGGCGTGGGACGCGGCCTACTGCTCGTCGTTCTGATCTTCGCCGCGACGCGGCTGCTGACGTGGACCGCCACGTATTGCGGAGCCTTCACGCTCTTTCGCATCGAGCACCAGATCGACCCGCCCCTGGAGAAGCACGTTCGCCGCTGGCGCGAGATGGCCACCACGCGCCCCACCGCCGAGTACCGCACCTTCGTCGACCGGATGACCGACTTCGCGCCACTGTGCCGCTTCGACGGGGTCCACTACGCCTCGATCGTCCGCGGCGGCTACCGCTACGAAGTGCCGCCACCGGACACCAAGGACCGCCACCAGCTCGAACAGAACATCGCGTTCTTTCCGCTGTTCCCGCTGACGTGCCAACCCTTGGCGCGACTGCTGAGCGTCAATCAGGCGATGGTGCTCGTGGCCCACGCCAGCGCGCTCGCGGCGGGCATCCTGCTGCACCTGTGGGTCCGACGGCGCATCGACGAACCGACCGCCCTGTGGACTGTCGCCCTCACGTTTCTCTGGCCGCCCGCCGCGTATTACAGCTACGGCTACGCCGAGGGTCTGACGCTGCTGCTCATGGTCGCGGCGTTGTGGCTCATGGACCGCCGCGCCTTCTGGCCGGCGGCCGTCGTCTGCGGCCTGGCCACCGCGACGCGCCCGACCACCCTAGCCATCGCCGCCGTCCTGTTGCTGGCGTGGTGGTTCAACAGCGACCGGTCCCGCGGACGTCGCCTGGCCCGGCTCATCCCGCTGGGGCTCGTGGCCACTGCCGGGGCGCTGGCCTACGCCGGCTACTTGACGTGGCGGTTCGGGTCGCCGCTGGTCTACGTGGACAATTTCAAGGCGGGCTGGGTCCCCGACCGCAGCCGGGCCGACTGGCTCGCATTCCTGACGCTCACGCCGGTGTGGGAGCAGTTCAAGTACTTCCGCAACCTGCTGTTGTTCGCCCCGCCGATCGGACTGGTCAACGCGGCCAACACGCTGATGTGGAACACCCCGCTGAACCTGTTCATTCTGTTTCTGAGTCTGGCCGGGCTGCCCCGCGTCCCCCGCAGCTTCCGTCCCCTGCTGCTGCTGGGGCCGTTGATCTTCCTGCACGCCTATATCGCCGGCGGCGGGGCGACGTTCGGCATCGAACCCATCGCCCGCTACACGGCCGTCGCCGTCCCCGCGTTCATCGTGTTGGCTGCCTGGTGCCGACGGGAATGGCCGCCAGCGGCCCGGCATGTTCTGTTGATCTTCCTCGCGCTCGTCCAGGTGGCCTGGGCATTTCGCTTCGGCATGCAGGAATGGTCGGGCTAGTCCGTCACGCGGGCGATAAAGTGCTCGAGCTGACGGCCCACCTCCGCGCGATCTTCCGCGTGCAGGAACGAAAGGTTGGCCCGCACATTGGCCGCCGCCGCCAGGACCGCCGCCCGAGCCAGGTGCATCGCCGCCTGAGCGTCGCTGTGCAGCCGGGGGTTGCCGACGGCGTGCAGTTGCTTCAGGTCGGCCCACGCCGCCGCCCCCAGGGCCGCCGTCTCCAGCGGCACGCGGGCCGCCACGCCGGCGGCTTGTCGCACGCGCTCCGCCCGCGCGGGATCGCTCTTGTCCCTCTTCAGCGCGCCGCTCAGCAGCTCGTACGCCGCCGCATCCTCGTCAATGAGTCGCGCAAACAGCTCGGCGGCCCGGGTGAGGCGCTCGGCCAGGCCGCGCACCTGCGGCGCGACCGCGGCGAACTTGGGCCGGCCCAGCGTGAAGCCGGCCACCATGCGCCCAAGCGACGCGGCCAGCGCACCCGTCAGGGCCGCGACACTACCCCCACCCGGCGTCGGCTGTGTCGACGCCAAACGCGCGAGAAAATCGGCCAACGAGAGGTCGGTTAGCGAAGTCTCAGCCACGGCGCGGACTCCCAAGAGGACGACGGCCCCGTCCGCGGGCATAATACGACGCGGCCCCCGCTCGGCCAAACGAGAAGCCCATGCCCCGATACGACACGGACGAGCAGGATCGACGCTTCATGGAGGAGGCCCTGGCGTTGGCGCGGCAGGCCCTGCCCGCCGAGGACGTGCCCATCGGCGCGGTGGTCGTGCGGGACGGCCGCATCATCGGCCGCGGTTACAACCAGCGCGAGAAGCTCCAGGACCCGACGGCGCACGCGGAGATGATCGCCCTCACCGCCGCCGCCGAATACCTCGGCCAATGGCGCCTGGAAGGCTGCACGGTGTACGTGACACTGGAACCGTGCGTGATGTGCGCCGGTGCGCTGGTGCTGGCCCGGGTCGAGCGGCTGGTCTACGGGGCGACCGACGCGAAGGCCGGGGCCTGCGGCTCCCTGTTCACCATCACGCAGGACCTACGACTGAATCACCGGACACCGACGGTGGCCGGCGTGCTGGCCGAGCCGGCGGCGGAGCTCTTGCGGGACTTCTTTCGCCGGCGACGGGAGCTGGGCGAAAAGTGAGCGGGACTTGCCCACGGGGCGCGGGAGGCAGCGCTACACCAGTCGCGGCGCCAGGAGCTGGGCCGCACGTTTGGCATCCGTGCTTGATTCCAACCGCAGGTATTGCACACTGTTGTCGCCGATAGCGGCCGCCCACAGCCCGCAGACACGGATACCGGCGTCGGCCAATGTGCGGGCGATGCCGGCGACCTGCCCGGGGCGGTCCGGCCCGATGATGCGCAGGGCGTGCAGGGCCGTGGAGCGATCGAGGCCGACCTCGCGCGCCGCCCGGGTCTGGGCCTCGCCCACCAGGGGGGCCACAAACAGCAGCGAGGTGCCGGCCATCACGTCCGAGGACGGGCGCATGATGGCGAACTCGAGGTTCGCCCCCGCCCGTAGCAACGCCTCGAGCTTCTCGGCCAGCGCCCCGGGGCGGTCTTCCACCTCCCCGAACCACAGATCAACGGTGGTGATTTCGTAGCCCATGACGGCCCCTTTCGGTTCGTCCCACCTCACCGATAGCCGCGCCCGCCCTGACCGTCAAGCGGCCCCGGGGCCGGGCTACGCCGCCGGCACCGTGGCGGCGCGAGCGCCGCGCGCGAAGCGTGCGGTGGCGGCCACGACGATCCCCGCGGTCATGGCCAGCACGACGATCGAGGTAATCGCCAGCGGCGCCGAGGCGGGCCACTGCGCGAGGTACTGCGTGCGGAGCAGATACACCAGGGAATACGCCGAGGTGGCCAGCATGAACACCGCCGGCAGCAACGTGTACCACACCGGCCGGTGCCGGGCCAGCAGCCAGCAGCTCGCCACCACCAGGGCCAGCGCCGCCAGAAGCTGGTTGGCCGACCCGAAGATCTTCCACACCACGTTGTAGCCGTTGCCCCACCCCAGCAGCAGCATCAGCGCCACCGCGATCCCCGAGTTGATCCAGTAATACCTGATCGTCAGCAGCCCCGCCCGCAGCAGGCCGTGCGTCTCGATCGGTCGGGGCGGCGGCGCGGGACGCAGGTCGGGGCGCTCGATGCTCAGGCCGGCGGCCCCGGTCATCTCGGTCGCGCCGCGCTCGGGCGCGGGCTCGTCGGTGCTACGGGCCACGCCGGCGAAGACGTCGTACCGCCGCAGCAGCGTGGCCCAGCCCTCTTCCAGCATGTAGCGTGTCAGGCGGATGGCCGTGTCGAGCGTGGTGACCAGGAATCCCTCCAGCAGCAGCATCGCCCCCAGCACGCCGAGCGCGACCGGGATCCCCAGCCCGAGGCTGCTCGTGTTGCCGACGGCCAGGGCGAAGGTGAGGACGGCGTTGCCCTTGCCGCTGGCGGGATAGCAGTAGTGCTCGTAGCTCAGCAGCGACAAACCCACGATGAGGCAGCCCACGACGCACACCGCCAGGAAGCTCTCCAGCAGCATGGCGTAGTAGCCGACGTGCCGCGCCGCGACCTCCGTGCGAAGCTGTTTGCACGTGGTGCCGCCGGCGCACAGGCTGTGAAAGCCGCTGACTGCGCCGCAGGCAATCGTAATGAACAGGATGGGCCACCCGGGACCAAGCTTCGGGTGCGCGCTGGCGCTCAGCCAGTTGCTCAGCGGCAGGGAGCCACTCGTCAGAAACGCCCCGCCCCCGCGGATCGCCGCCGCCACCAACGCAATGACCAGAAACACGATGCCCACGTAGAGGATGTGGACGTTGATGAAATCGCGGCTCTGGAGGAACAGCCACACGGGCACGCCGGCGGCAATAAGGACATAGGCGCTGATCATCAGCTTCCAGGTCTGCGGCTGGACGGCGACGGGGCGGTACAGGCCGATCCCGATCGACACCGCGCAGACGCCGATGGCCAGCAGGGAACAGATCCAGACCGGGGTCTTGCGCTTGATGTACAGAAACCCAATCAGCGGGCTGAACGCGGTGATGACGATGACCGAGGTGGACGCGATGCCGCCGACCACCGCCACCGCGTGCCGCACTTCCAACCGGGCCGCGCCGCCGGCGTCATGCAGCAGCGCGACATGGTAGGTGTTCCGCCCGTCCTCAATCCGCCACGCCCGGCCCGGTTCCGCGGCCGTCACGACGGCAGCGTCACTCAACGCGGCTTCGCGCTGCTCGAAGGGCTTCCGCAGCGCCGCGAGCAGGACCGTGGCCTCCAGGGGTTCGGCCGCGGTCGGGGCGTCCGCCGTGAAGAACACGGCCTGCCGCGACCGCAGGAGCGTCTGGTCCTCCGCGAGTCCGAGCACCCGCACGGGCACCTGCGAGGTCAACGCCGTCGCCGACAGGTCGAGAAACGCGGCGCACACCAAGACCAGCAGCGCCACGAGCATAACGATCATCATCGCGAACGCGGCCGGGCCGAGATAACGCCGCGCCACGACCGCGAGGTTCTTGCCGCCCTCGCGCATTGTGATGTGCGTGGCGGCAAAGTCGTGCACGGCCCCCAGGAAGATCCCGCCCAGCACGATCCACAACAGAGCCGGCAGCCAGCCGTAGTAGATCGCCAGCACCGGCCCGACGATCGGCCCGGCGCCGGCGATGGACGCGAAATGGTGCGCGAACACGACCGGCGTCGGCGTCGGGACGAAGTCCCGGCCGTCGTTGACCAGGGCAGCGGGCGTCGGCCGACCGCTGCGCTCCCCCAGCACGCGCGCGATGACCGGGGCATAGAAGCGCCCACCCAGAACCAGCGCCACCCCCGCCACCAGCACGATGATCAGCACGCTCACGACCGGCCTCCATGCGTGTGAGAGACTTGCTCGGCGATGTCAGCGTTCAGTATACCACTCGGACCGGCGGCGGGGCGGGAGCAACGCCGCCACCCACCCGCGCCCGGCGGCGCGGACGGGCGCCGACCTGGCGCAGGGCTTGCGCCCGGGCCCCCGGGGTGGTCAGGATCGCGGCGGCTCAGGGTCCGGCCAGCAAGGTCACAAAGGGGTTGATGTCGCCGAAGTCGAACTTCCCGTCGTTGTTGATGTCGCGGTTGCCGAACGGGCAGTTGGGGTACTGGGCGGCGTAGGCGGCCGGGTTGGACATCGCCAGCACGAACGGGTTGATGTCGCCGAAATCCACATGCCCGTCGCAGTTCACGTCGCCGACGAGCACGCCGCCGGGGCCGGGCCAGCCGGCCAGCCGCGCCAGCATCCACCAGAACGCCCGGCCCTTGAGGTCGCAATTCAGCGACTGCGAATGGGCGCACGAGCAGGACGAGCACTGCCCGGGATGCGCGGCGCACCACTCGACCGCCCAGTTGTGCTGCACGCTGCCGATCCAGTAGTCGCAGTTGTCGTTGGCGTTCAGCGGCAGGAAGTAATTGTAGTCCGGGTCGTAGCTTTCGATGTCGGCGAAGTCGAACAGGATGCCGCCCGTGCTGCGGACCCAGGCCCGGATCTGCTCGTTCCGCAGGTGCAGGTTGCCGGTCGCGCCCGTGCCGTTCAGGTGCCCCGTCATGTACACGAACTTGACGTTCGGGTAGTCGTTGATGAGACCGGCCATCAGATCGAGGTAGAGCTGGATGTTGGCCGGCGTCGTGTCCGCCTGCCCACACCACGACCACACGACGACGTTGCGGTCCGCCCCGTAGCCGTTGAGCATCTCGCGCGTCAGTTGTGCCCACGTCACGCGGTCCGGGTTGCCCAGGTCGCCGGTCGGCGTGCCGTCCCACAACGACAAGCCGCCCTGCGTGCCGTTGCGGTCCCACCAGTACAGCGAGCCGGGCGGGTTCTTGAATTCGTTCATGCCGCTGATCGGCTGGCTGCCGTGCGACGTGTGCCCATAGGCGACCTTGAGCTGGAGCTTGGCCTGCTCGATCGCCGCCGGCGGCACCGCGGCGAGGTTCGTGGATGTGTGGTCGATGATGATGGGGCCTTGCCCCAACGACGCGGGGGGCAGTCCGAGCAGACCGAGCACGACCGCCGCCGCAACGCCGCACACGCACGCACTGGTTGTTGGCACTGAGTTCTCCTTTCCCGCTAAACCGGGCGGGCGCAGCCCCGGCAGCCATGTCGGTATCCGGATATCCGGATGCCATTCTATCGCACGCCCAAGTGGCACCCAAACGCGGCCGTCCCCACTTCCGCGCCGAGCCCGCTTGACAAGCGCGGCACCGCGACCTGTAATCCGTCCGTCGCCCGCTGTGAGTGACTGGAATCCGCTTGACAAGAGCGCCAGGCGCGAGCATAATACCTAACAGATTCCGATCATATTGGGGCGTGCCATGAACCGGCAACAGATCTCCATACGCTTGGCCCTGCGTGAGTTGGGCTTCAAGACCCCGCCCGTACAGACGTTTGACGGCCGGCTGGCCATTCAGAAGTGCGTGTACCTGGCCCAGGCCGCAGGAGCGAAGCTGGGTTATCACTTTCGGTGGTACCTGCGGGGTCCGTACTGCCCCGAGCTCACGGACGACGCTTTCGCCATTGCTTCCGAATTGCAGGCGGGGCTCGACGAGGCACAGGGCTGGGTATTGCCCGACGGGTGGAGGCCGGCCGTGGCTGCGGTGCGCGCCCTGGTTCCGGAGGGCAACCCGGAGCAGCACGCCCGCCGGTTGGAGCTGCTAGCTTCTGTCTGCTTCCTGGCGGCCCGTCGGGGTTCCACCACCGTGGAGCCAGCCGAATTGCAGGCCCAGCTCAAGCGTTACGAGAAGGACTTCACGGTCGAGGAAGTGCAGGACGCCCTGGGGGCCCTTCGTGAGCACAACCTGCTCAGTGCCTGACTCGCCAGCCAAGGTCGTCGCCGACGCGATCCACGGCGATATCCACCTCTCCGAGGAGGAGTGCCGCGTCGTGGACACGGCCAGTTTCCAACGGCTGCGCCACATCAAGCAGCTCGGGATGGCCCACCTCGTCTACCCGAACGCCGTGCATACCCGCTTTGCCCACAGCCTTGGGGCGCTGGGCACGATCGAGCGCCTCCTGGCCGCCGAACGGTGCAAGCTCGAGCTCGAGCCGATCCTGAAGAGGAACCTGAGGCTCGCGGCGTTGTTGCACGACGTGGGTCACTACCCCTACTCGCACCTGATGGAAGGGATCGACAAGGTCGAGTTGGCGGAGGAGCTGGTCGAGGACACGAAGCCGCTGGATCAAGGGGGCGCCGCCTCGCGTTACCCAAACCACGGCGTGCTCAGCCGGACCGTGATCACCGAACAGCACGACCTCCGGGACGCGCTGGGCGGACTCGATCAAGCAACGGCGGTGGCCGACCTGATCAACCGGGAGCACGTCAGGGACGTACAGGTCAGCAACCTCATCAGCAGCAGTCTCGATCTCGACCGTTTCGATTACCTGCTGCGCGATTCGATGGGCACGGGCGTTCCTTACGGGCACATCGACCTGCACTACCTGCTCAACAACATCAGGGCCAGCCCCCGCGGTCTGCTCGGCGTTCCCGAAAAGGCGCTGCCGGCGGTGGAGCAGTTCCTCTTCGCGCGCTACTTCATTACCCGGGTCGTCTACTACCACAAGACGGTCTTCGGTTTCGAGGAAGCCTGCCGGCAATTGCTGCGTCGGTTGCGTGACCGGCCGGAGTACGAGGTCCCGGCCGACGGCGACGCGGTCGACACCTTGGCCAGGAGAACGGTCTTCGTCGGCTTCACCGACGCCTGGGTGGATGAGCGCATCCAGAGGGCCACAACCGACAACAACCCGGTGATTGCAGCGTTGGCAACCTGCTTGTACACACGCCGCCCGCCCAAGCTGCTCAAGGAAGTGCAGTCGCTCGCTGAACGGGGCGCGACCAATCACACCCAAGCGAAGGTCTTCCGGGTGAATTGCCGGCACGGATTGCGGACACTGGCCAATGACCACGGCGTTGAGATCGGGCGGTTCATGCTGTGCCAAACAAAGCCACTCACCCTGGAAGACCGCCCGGCGCGCATGACCGCTGAGCAAGCGCGTGATCGGCCGCCGGAAGAAGAAGATCCCGTCGTGAAGGTCTTCCTCGACGACAACACCGAGCCGACTTCGATCGTGGACGTGCCCCACGGCATCATCGGCAAATGCTCCGGGTTCACGTACCAAGCCCACCGCCTCTACTTCGTACCGACCAGCGGCGACCCCGCCGGCGTCGCCGACGAGCTGCGCGAGCAGGTCAAGGGATGGGATAAGGCCCCCTGACCTGGCCTTGCGGCCCCTGAAGAACCCCGGACCCGAGCGGTTTCCGCATGGCAACGCGGGGTCGGCCTCCAGATAATCGTGCCATGCTCGCCCGCGTGCGTCGCTGCTTGCCCGCGCTCGCCCTGCTCGTCGCCATCGCCGTGGTCTATGCGCCCGGCCGGCACAACCGCCTCATCGAGTGGGACGACGCCGAGTACATCCGCGACAACCCCGCCCTGACGGCGCCCGACGGTCTGCGGCGCATCTGGACGCCGACCGGCCAGCCGCAGTTCTACCCGCTCACCTTCACCGCTTACTGGCTGCAATACCGCCTGTGGGGGCCCGAGCCGGCGGGCTACTACGCCGTCCAGGTGGCGCTGCACGCCGCCAACGCCCTGCTGGTGGCCGCGTTGGCCCGGCGGCTGGGCACGTCGCGGGCGGCCGCGTGGCTGGCGGCGGCGCTGTTCGCGCTGCACCCCGTACAGGTCGCGTCAGTCGCCTGGCTCGCCGAACTGAAGAACGGCCTCTCCGGGATGCTGGCGCTGGCGGCGGCGTGGCTGTATCTCGGGAGACAGGGAACAGGGAACAGGGAACGGGGAGCGGGGAACGGCGAACGGGGAACGGGGGACGGAAAACAGGGAACAGGGAACAGGGAACCGGAAACGGGGAGCATCGGCTTCCCGCCGGTAGGACCGACAACGGCAACACGGGGCTGGGGATGGGGGAAATATGGGTTGAGCGCGATGTTGTTCCTGGGGGCGCTGCTCAGCAAGACCGCCGTTATGGGGCTTCCGTTGTCGCTGTGGGCGGCGGAACGCTGGGTGTGCAAACGCCGCGGCCGGGGAATTGAGCTGCGCGCGGCCGGTTTGCTCGCCCTGGCCGTCGCCGCGGCCATTGTGACGATCGTCGTCGAACACGACCGGTCGATCGAGGTGGGCGGCGCGCCGGCCCAGCGTCCCTTCGCCGCGGCGGCCGCCGTGTGGTTCTACGTCGGCAAGCTGCTGCTGCCGATCCGCCAGCCCGCGTTGTACGCCGCGTGGAGCGTGGACCTGCGGTCGCCGGCCTGGTGGCTGCCGCTGCTCGGACTCGTGTTGGCGGCCATCGCAGCATGGCGGTGGCGGCGACGGTTGGGCGGCCTGACGCGCTGGGGCGCGATCCATTTCCTCGCGCTCATCGCTCCGACCCTCGGGCTGGTCCCGTTCGGCTATCTCGCCTTCGCCCCCGTCGCCGACCATTTCCTGCACCTGGCGCTCGTCGGGCCGTGCGTTGCCGCGGCGGTGGCACTCGCCAATTGGGGCGCCCGCGGGACGGCCGCCCGCCGTGGCGTCGTGATCGTCATCGCCAGCGTCGTGCCGGCGGCCCTTGGCGTCCGCAGTTGGCAGCAGGTCCACGTCTGGCGCGACGCCGGCACGCTCTGGTCCCACACGCTGAAGTACAACCCGGGCAGCGCCACGGCCCACAACAACCTGGGGCTGTATCTCGAACGTCAGGGCGACTGGCCCGCCGCCCGCGCGCACTACACCGAAGCGACGCGCCTCAAACCCACCTACGCCGAGGCCCACAACAATCTCGGCGGCGCCCTGATTCACCTGGGTGAGTTCGAGGCGGCGCTGACCGCCTGCCGCCGGGCGATTCAGCTTCAGCCGCAGTTCGCCGAGGCGTACAACAATCTCGGCACCGTGCTCGGCAGTCTCGGGCGCACCGAAGAGGCGGCGGTGCAATTCGAACACGCGACGCGCTTGAGGCCCAGCCTGGCGGCGGCCCACGCCAACCGCGGGGCGGCCCTGCTCCAGCTCGGCCGCCTCGACGAGGCCATCGCGTGCTGCCGCGAAGCCCTTCGCCGCAACGAGGCCGACGCCCACGCGCACCTGACGCTCGCTAGTACCCTGGCGCGGCGCGGCGACACCGCCGAGGCCATCCTCCACTATGAGGCGGCCCTTCGCTGGCGGCCCGACTGGCCCGACGCGACGCTGGCGCTCGCGTGGACGCTGGCCACGTGGCACGACGCCGGGCCGCAAGACGTCACCCGCGCTGTTCAACTCGCGGAGCGCGTCGCCGCCGACCTAGACCGACCCGACCCGTGGGTGCTCGACACGCTCGGGGCGGCGTATGCGGCGGCGGGGCGTTTCGACGACGCGGTGCGCGTCGCGGAGCAGGCCCGCGGCGCCGCCGAGTCCGCCGGTCTGGCCACGCCCGCCCAACAGATCGACCGTCGCCTCGCGCTCTACCGCACCGGTCAGCCGTTTCGCGCGCCGTCCGTGCCGCAACACCCGCCGCGGTAATAGCCCCTAACAGAACCCTCCACGCAAGTGGTGGGGCGCGGAGTCCCCGCGTCGGCGCGCGGGGTTCCGATGGGCGCTCCGATCTGTGCTCCCTACGACGGGCGCAACAAGCGAGCCCCGGCGCTGGCAAACGCCGGGGCTCGGACGATCTTCAGGATTGAGTCAGTTGGACGCCGTGCCGTGTTAGCGACGGCGGAGCAGCAGGCCGAGGCCCAGCAGCAAGATGCTGGCCGGCTCCGGAACGCCGTACACCGTGAACGGATACTCCGGAATCGGCGGCAGGTTGTTGTGGACCCAGGAGGTCGCCGACTGCTTCTGCCACGAGTTGCCCGCCCGGGTGATGGGGTCATTCGGGTTCGCCGGGTTGATGTCCATCACGAGCGGTATCCAGGCCGACGTGCTGGAGGTGATCATCAGATCCCAGTGGTAGGTGCCCGCGGGCAGGTTGATATTCGGCAGCGAGAAGTCGAGCCAGTTCAAGGCACGCGCCGTGTTAAGCAGGTTGGCCGTGCCGTTGAACACGCGATAGACACCCGACCAGGAAATGGTCGGGGCGGCCGTCGTCGAATAGACCTGGGTTCCAACGCCCGGGTCACCGCTCCAGATGATGAGGCTGTAGCCGGTCCACGGCGGGGCGCCCGGCGTCCCGTTGGTCGCGTAACCCCACAGTCGGAGCTTATCGATTTGCCAGCCACCGGCGGGCACCACGAAGTTGTCCGCGGCGCGGTAGTAATCCTGCCCGGTCTGCTGCATCATGTTCAGACCGGCAGTGTTCGGGGCGACGGAGCACATGCTCACGTCCGCGCCGCCGGCGCCCTGGCCCGGGTGCGTGACCACGGGGCCGTTGTCATACAGCAGGTCCGCCGAGGCGCCGCTGGCGAGCCCTGCCAAGGCCAAGAACAGGACGATTCTTTTCATCCCCTTCTCCTTTGTGAAAGAGAAACCACTCGAGCGGGATGACGTGCAGGAACGCCCTTCATCGTCTTCACCCGCCTCCTCCTTGCGCGGAACGAACAAACTGACTCGTTTCCGTTCGCTTCCAGATCCAACGGGGCGCCTGAATACACGAGGCACCAAACGCCGCACTGGTTCTCACCGCTTTCGCGGTGGCGCCGCCCTACAAGCCGACGAGATGGTGTTGGGGAGGGCTGAACTCTCCTCCGTCCGTACTCCTCACCACCCAGTAGAGTACCGCGACGCGAGGCCCGGCGTCAAGAAAAATCGAGCGATTCGAGGCAGTACAGGAAATACGCTGGAATCTAACTTCCCAAATGCCGGATTGTCGGGCGCGACGGAACCGCCACCCTCCCCCAACCCATCCCTGGAAGGGAGGGGGGTTGAGGCACTCCAAGAATCGAACCTCTTTTTTATTAAGTGTTTACGTCATTTCCGGGCGGGCCTTGGCCTTGTCGGCGGAAGGGGCTGGAGCGGGCGACTCCCGCGCCGGGGTGCGCTGTGAGGCGGCCATAGGCGAGCCTTCGCCGGCCGAGGCCGGGGTCGCCGACGCCGCCTGCTGGGCCGCCTGCTTGAACTCGTCCAGGATCGCCGCCTCCTCTTCCTGCATCAGCGGCGTCGTGGCACCCACTTCAATCCCGGCCGCGAGATCGGCGTTGGCCGCCAACTCGGCCATCATCTGCTCGGCCTCGGCGGCCTGCCGCGTCAGCTCCTCCGCCTTGGGCAACTCGATCCGCTTGCCCTGCTCGGCCAGCGTGAGGTGGTGGATGTGCGTGCCGAGAATGTCGATCTGCTGCGTAAACACGTTGGCCTGCGCCCGCAGCCGCCGCAGGTCGCGCCGCGCCCGCATGAGCCGGCCGGCAAGCTGCTTGCGTTCGACGTCGGTCTTGGCGGCGGCGCCCCGTTCGACGATCTCGCGCTCCTCGGCTTCGAGCGTGGCGAGCCGCTGGTCGACCTCGTGGCGCTCCTGTTCGAGTCGTACGCGTTGGGCGGTCAGCGCGCGCACCTGTTCGGCGACGGTCGGGCCGCGGCGCAGGAGTTTGCGGACGACGTTCTGCATCCAGCTTCGCAGGCTCATGGGTTCGCTCGCTTCCGCCAGGGGACTGCGGCCGATGTGAATCGTGCCGTCGTGAACAATGGTCATCAAGCGCGAGTCGAGGCGGCACGCCTGACGCACCAGCCCCGCCACCTGTTCGACCGGCAGGCCCAAACGCTGGGCCAGCTCCGGCAACGCGGTGCCGCGCGACTCAAGCTGCCGCGCGTCCTGATCGAGATGATACAGCAATCGCCGCAAGCGCTCGTCCTGCGATTCAAACTCGAACAGCCCGGCCCACGGGCCCTGACGAATGGCCGCGGGCACCTCGCTGTCCCAGCCGCCGTCGGCGCGCCCCCCGAGCAGGACGACCAGCGGCCTCCCGCCGGCATGCACGAGCGCCTTGGCTTCGGGCGTGAAGCCGGTGGCGCTGGCAAAGACGGCGGCGGACGGCCGCTCGCGCTGCGGCAGGAGCTCATAGCGGGCCAGGGCGTCAAGCACCTCCTCCCGGCCGACCGGCCCGGCGCCGCCGCCCTGCACCAGCCGCTCGATCGGCGCCAGCACCTGCGCCCGCAACGTGGCCGCCGTCCGCGCCAGCGGTCCGAACACCCGCCGGCGAAAACGCAGTTGCACCGCCCGCGTGCCCGGCAGTTGCTCCAGTAGATCGCGATCAAACCGGCGCAAACGCGTCAGTGTGGCGCGGACCGCGTCGGAGCCGTCCGGCAGCGACTCGATCTGCACGCGGTCGGCCGGCAGCGGATGTCGCAACAGGGCCTGCGCCCGCGCTTGCAGTTGGCGCAGGAACCGGTCCTCAAACTGCCGGTGACGACTCCGCTCATCCATGGCCGTCCCCGCTTCCGCGCGGGCCGAGGGCGCCGCCGCAGCGCCCGCAGTACCGCGCGTCCGGAGGATTGACGTGGGCGCAGCGCGGCTGCGGGCAGGTGCGCGGCGTCGGGGGCAAGGCCGGCGCACCGCGACCATCGCCCACGAACGGCCACGCCATGGCGCGCCACGCGGCGCGCAACACCCGGCCGATGGCCGCCAGGACAATAATGAAGAACCCGGCGAAACCGATCAGCAGGACGCCGACGACCCACACGAACACGATGCCACCGTCGGCGAGCATCACGGTTCGCCACTCCCGCCGCGCGACAGCGTTGCGCCGCAGAATATGCAGAACTGGTCCCGCGGCCCGGGGTAGCCGCCGCACTCCGCACACCGGCGGATTGTCGCCGCCAGTTGCATGCCGCAATGCGTGCAGAACTGGTCGTCCGGGTCCGCGGGGTGCCCGCAGGCCGGACAGCGGCGCCGGGGGGCGGCATCGGTCGGCGGCGGGGGCGGCGGGACGGCCGGCGTCCGGGCTTCCAAGTCATCGAGCACCGCCTGGGCACTCTCGTAGCGGCTCTCGTGACGCGCGTACAACCGGCGAAACACGTCATCCAGGACGCCGGGCGTGTCGGGTCGCAACGTGCTCGGCAGCTCGGCGCCGGCCGGCCGTTCCCCCGTCAGCATCTCGAACAGCATGACGCCGATCGCGTACAGATCGCCGCGCGGCCCGGGCGGGAGCCGGCCGTCGCGGACTTCCGGGGCCATGTACGCGAGCGTCCCGCTGATCGTGTCACCCTGCTGCTCGCGCTCAATCGAGGCGGATTGCAGGACGAGGGAGCGGAGCGTGTCGGCGTCGCTGAAACCGAGACCGAAGTCGCCGACCTTCACGTCGTCCACCGTCAACGCGGCCAGCGGCCGGCCGGCCAGGTGCAGTAGCACGTTGCCGGGTTTCAGGTCGCGGTGAACGACGCCGCCAGCGTGGGCCGCGACCATCGCCTTGAGCAGCCCGCGCAGGACAGTCCACACGGTCTCCAGGGGCAGGCCGCGCGGCTGCGCGGTCAGCACGTCCCGCAGCGACGGGCCGTCCACCAACTCCATGACGAGGTACGGAATCTCCGCGTACGGGTCCAGGCCGATGACCCGAACGATATTCGGGTGCCGCAGGCCGTGGACGACGAGCCCCTCGCGCTGGAGGTAACGAACGTATTGCGGCTCGGTCGGTACCTTGACCGCGACGCGCTCGCTGTCCCACATGTGGTGGCGGGCGCGCCACACCTCGCCGAACGTGCCACCGCCGAGCGGCTCTTCGAGCACGTACTCGCTGACGCGGACACCGGGTTGGACCTTGATCGTCATCGCCACCCGCACCTTGCCCTGCGTGCCGTCAGCCGCCCGCCTGCTCGGCCAAGTACTCGGTCACGAAGTAATTATAAGTGGCGGCCAGCCCCAGCGCGGCCAGGGCGGCGAGCCAACCCCAGCCGCCCGCCGGCAGCCCGCCCATCAGAATCAGCCCCACGATCAGGTTGATCGCGGTGAGCGCGGCGATGAGCGCCAGACCGGCCCAGTTCGAACCCGCTTCCAGCACGCGCCCGATAAACAGCCGGGCGATCCACGGCAGGACGGCGGCCAACGCCAGCCACAACGCGGACCGCCAGATCGCGCTCCAGATGGCGGCGCGACCCTCCGGCCCCATTTGCCACAGCGCGACGCCCGCCAGGACAACCAGACCGAGCGCCACGAGGCTGAGCACGCGCTCTGCAAGTCGGCCCAGGATGCCGCCGGTGGGCTGCTCCATCATGGTCAGTGTAATGCCTGCGGCGCCCGAGGGTATTCCAAAAACCCGTCATCTCGGGAACGCGCACCGGGGTATTCGGTCGTGCCGGCCCTTCATTGCTGCGCCGCCGGCGGCCCCGGCCTGGCCCATCGCGCTGGCCGCCTCCGCCGCGCCACTTGCGGCCCGCCGTCATCGTGCGTATCACCTTGTCATGCCCCGGCGCCCGATGCCCAAGCTGGAGACGTTCCCCAACCCGAACCCGCGGCGTGATTACGTGATCCGCCACGTCGCGCCCGAGTTCACCAGTCTGTGCCCGCTGACCGGGCAGCCGGATTTCGGCACGGTGACGATCGAGTACACGCCGGACAAACTGTGCGTCGAATTGAAGAGCCTCAAGTTCTACCTCCAGGGGTTCCGTCAGCAGGGCATCTTCTATGAGGCCGTCACCCATCGCATCCTGGACGAGCTGGTCGCCGCGCTGCGGCCGCGCTGGATAAAGGTGGAAACCGCCTGGACCCCCCGCGGCGGATTGCACTCGATCGTGACGGCGGAGCATCGCCGAGGACGACGGTAGGACCCCGCGGAGCGAGCCGAACCGCCTCGGCTCGGGCCGGGGGTCGCGTGGAGCCGAAAGACGCGCATGGATTCGAAGGGTCGCAAGCCGTCGGCGCGCGGGCCGCACACCCACGCGAAGATCGACGCTGCGCCCGCCACGGGGCGTTGGTTCTGGCCCGCCGTACTGGGCGTGCTCGTAGTGGGGGCGTGTCTGCGGCTCTTGTTGCTTCAGGAGTATCTGACCCGCAACCTGCTCTCCACCTACCCGCTCGTCGATGGGGAAACCTATTGGGCCTGGGCCGGGCGCATCGCGGCGGGTCAGCTCGTCGGCACCGAGCCGTTCTTCTCCGGCCCCTTCTATCCGTACGGGCTGGGCCTAGTGCGGGCGTTGGGCGGTGGATTGCGCTCGGTCTACGTGCTCCAAACGCTGTGCGACCTGGGCACCGCGGCCTTGTTGGCCGTGATCGCCCGGCGGCGCTTCGGCCCCGCCGTCGGGGTGCTCTCCGCGGCCATTTTCATCTTGATGCTGGAACCCGCCTTCTATTCGACCCGCGTGCTGGCGGCCACGATCCAGCTTCCCCTAGTGTGCCTGGCGTGGTGGACGCTGCTGGCGGGCCAACGGCGCCCGACGACCGGCCGCGCCGTGGCCGCCGGAGCAAGCCTCGGCCTGCTTACGCTCGCGTGTCCGCCGGCCCTGCTCTGCCTGCCCGTCGCCGCCGCGTGGTGGTGGTGGATGGCGCGGGCAGCCCGCTCACGGCCACCCGTGGACGTGTTGACCGGTCGCCCGGCGGTCGCGGTGGCGCAAGGCGTGGTGCTGCTGGCGACAGGAGCGGCGGTCATCGCCCCGGCCACGCTCCACAATTACGCGGCCACCGGCGAGTTCATCGCCGTCAGCGGGCAGGCGGGCGTGACCTTCGCCCACGGCAACGCCCCGGGAGCGCTCGGCATCTACCATGTGATTCCGGGCGTGTCGGCCAACCGGGAGACGCAGAACCGCGACGCCCGCCGCCTGTGCAGCCAGGAAACCGGCAACCCGCACCCGACGTGGCGACAGACCGAGCGGTTCTTCCTTCGCCGCGGGCTCGAGAATTGGTGGTCGCGGCCGGGGGCCGCCCTCGCGCTGTTCGCGCGCAAGGCGTACTGGTTTCTGACCGGCCGGCACTGGAGCGAATCGTATGTCGCGACGGCCGAGCGGGATGAAGGGCTCCTGACCCGCCTGTGGCTCACGCCACTGCACACCGCGTGGTTGCTTCCCCCGGCGCTGCTGGCGCTAGCGGCGTGGCTGCGGCGCGGCGCGACGCATGTGCCGGAACTCATGCTCTTCGCGGCGCCGCTCTTGGTCGTGCTGCTGTTCTTCTACTCGCCGCGCTACCGCTTCCCGGCGATTCCCGTCGTGGTCGTGGCCTGCGCGTATGCGCTGCAACAGGCGTGGTCGTGGCGCAAAAGCCCGCGCTGGACGGCCGGACTCGTCGGCGCGGTCGGGTTGGCGGCCACTCTGACGGTGGCGAACCACGCGGCGGGCTTCGACCCGATTGCACCGGGGCGCGTGCGGCTGTGGGAGCGGGTGGGCGGGGCGGCCGCCGCCACTGGACGCTTCGCCGAGGCCCTTGCGGCGAATGAGCGGGCGCTGCGGCTGGATCCCGACAATGCCACCGCGGCGGTGGAGGCGAGCCGGGCGGCCACGCAACTCGGCCGGCCCGAGCAGGCCCTCGAATACGCCCGACAGGCCGTTCGCGTCGATCGACGCAGCGCGGAAGCTCACAACCGGCTCGGCGAAGTCCTGCTCGCGCTCCAGCAAACGGACGACGCTGTCGCATGCTTCCGCGCGGCGGTGGACTTGGCGCCGCACCAGGCCGAGCTGCACAACAACCTCGGGGCGGCGTTGCTGCGAAGGGGGGACTTGGACGGCGCGCAAAGCAGCTTCGCCGCGGCACTGGACCGCGACGCCTCGCTGCCCGACGCGCAGCTCAACCTGGGACTCGTTCTGCATCAGCGCGGCGACCTCGACGCGGCATTGCGGCATTTTCGCGCCGCGCTGGACCTCAAGCCCGAGTTGCTCCAGGCCCAGTTTCACGTCGGCGTGATCCTCCACGCGCAGGGCGACCTGCGCGGCGCCCTCGCTGCCCTGCGGCGCGCCCACGAGCTGGCCCCCGGCAACGCCGGCGTGACCAACCACTTGGCGTGGTGCCTGGCCACGAGCCCCGGGCTAACCGGCGCCGACCGGGCGGCCGCCGTGCCGCTGGCCGAGCAGGCGGTTGCCGCGACCAGCCACCAATCGCCCGCCATGCTCGATACGCTCGCCGCCGCCCTCGCGGCCAACGGTCGCTACGAGGAGGCCGCGGCGACGGCCCGGCGGGCACTCGAACTCGCCCAGGAACAGGGCGCGACCGCGCTGCTCAACGAACTCCGCCAGCGCCTGGAGCTTTACGACGCCGGACGGCCTTACGTCGCGCCGCCGGGCACTACCGAGAGGCACTGACGACGTAGCCGGCGCGCCACTCGCGTGCGCGCGTTGGCCGTCCTCTCCAAGCGATCCGCAGCATGGGAATCAACCGATCCGCACACTATCACGTCGAGCCGCCAGCGACGCTTCGCTGGTTCTGGCCCGCGCTCGTCGGCATCGTGGCCGTCGCCGCGATCACGCGGCTCCTGGTGCTGACCGAGTACCTGCGGCACAACCCGCTGGCGACCCACTTGCTCCAGGACGCCGCCACGTACTGGACGTGGGCGGAGAAGATCGCCGGCGGCGAATTGGTCGGCAACCAGCCATTCTTCTCGGCCCCGCTGTACCCCTACATCCTGGGCCTGCTGCGCGCCGTCGGCGGCGGGCTGACGAGCGTCTACGTGCTACAGATCACGCTGGATCTTGTGACGGCGGTCCTGCTGGCAACCGCAGCCCGGGCCCGGTTCGGCGCCGGCGCCGGCCTGCTGGCCGCGGCGTTGTTCCTGCTGCTGATCGAGCCGGCCTCGTTTGGCCTGCGCGTCCTGACATGCTCCCTCCAACTGCCGCTGGTCGTGCTCGCGTGGCGGGCCATGATCCGGGGGCAACAGCGGCCGACGGCGGCGCGGGCGGCGGTCGCGGGCGGGACACTCGGTCTGCTCGCCTTGACCCACCCGCCGGCCCTCGTGGCGTTGCCCGCGCTGGGGCTTTGGTGGTGGTGGACGGCGCGGGCAGCCGGCGCGTGCCGACCGGCGGACGTGTCGGCAGGGGACGCGGTGCAAGTCCCGGCGGGGCCAGCCGCGCTCGCGGTGCTCAGCGGACTCCTCGTCATCGCACCGGCGACGCTGCACAACTACATGGCGTGCGGGGAGTTCATCGCCATCAGCGCTCAGGGCGGCGTCACGTTCGCCGCCGGCAATGGGCCCGGCGCCGACGGCACGTACTTCCGGCTGCCGGGCGTGTCGCGCGACCGCGCGACCCAGAACGAGGACGCCCGGCGCGTCTACCAGGAGGCGACCGGGGGACCGCCTTCGTGGCGGGCGGTCAACCGCTACTTCTACGATCGGGGCTTGTCGTTCTGGCGCGACCGGCCGGCGGCCGCCGCCGCCCTGATCGCCCGCAAAGCCTACTGGTTCCTCACGGGACGGCTTTACGACGACATCTATGTCCCCGAAATCGAGCGGTCCGACGGACTGTCCCCGCGACTCTGGCTGATGCCGCTGCCGACCGCGTGGCTGATTCCGCCGGCGCTGCTGGCGGCAGCCGCGTGGCTGCGCCGACCGCGCACCTGGCTGCCGGAGCTGCTGCTGTTGACCGTCCCACTGCTGGTCGTGCTGGTCTTCTGGTATTCGGCCCGCTACCGCCTGCCCGCCGTCCCGCTACTGGCCGTGGCCGCCGCCGTGACGGCGACCACCGCGGTCGGCAAGGGGGGAGGGCGCCGCCGGCGTGTGGCCGCCGTCGTCGCGATCCTGCTGGGGCCGGTGCTGTCCCTCGTGAACCGCGCCGTCGGATTCGACGCGCCCGAGCCCCGGCGGGCCCAACTGGCGTTCAGCCTGGGATGGGCGGCGACACAGACGGGGCGCTACGACGAGGCCACACAGTGGTTCCGCCAGTGCCTCCGCCTATCGCCGCACTTCCCTTCCGCGGCGGCGAACCTGGGAGCGGTGCTGCTGGCCCGCGGCGCGGTCGATGAAGCGGTCCCGGTGTTGGAACAGGCCGCCCAGGCGGACCCGCGCGACGCTTTCGTGCTCAACCAGCTTGGCCGGGTCTACGCGGCACGCAACCAGTTGGACGACGCCCTGCGGTGCTTCGAGGCGGCGGCACGGTTGCGGCCCGACTCGGCGGAGATGCAGTTCGACGTGGGCGTCACACTGGCCCGCGCGGCACAAACAGACGCGGCGCTGGAGCAGTTTCAGGCCGCTATCCAGCGCGACCCGCGGCTCACACGGGCACACGTCTACGCGGCCCGCCTCTGGCTGGCCCGCGGCGATCTCGTCGCCGGAGTTGCCGCCCTGCGGGCCGCGAACGCCCTCGAACCCGAGAATCGGGCGGTGGCGCTCGACCTGGCCTGGTTCCTGGCCACGATGCCTACCGCGTCGCCGGAAGACCGGGCCACCGCGCTGCGCCTGGCCCGCTCCGCGGCCGACCAGTCCGCCGACCCGCGCCCGCTCGACGTGCTGGCGGCGGCCCTGGCCGCGAACGGGCTCTTCGACGAGGCCGCCACCACCATCGCGCGCGCCGTGGACTTGGCCGACCGCGGCGGACGCACCGAGTTGGCGGAGGCCCTGCGCCAGCGCCTCGAGCTTTACCGCGCCGGTCGCTCCTTCACCCTGCCGAACACGCCGTAGCGCTCCCCGAGCGCCTTCCGCGCGGGCGCGGGCCCGAGTCGGGGGGCACGAGGCCGGCGCCCCCTTCGTGTGCCGGCCGCCACGAATCAGCCGCCGGCGGATACTCCACTCGCTGCCGCCAGGGTGGTCTGCGCTGCCGCGGTCGGCAGCGTCCGGCGGCGCGCCAGCCACCACCCCAGCCGCCCCAGCAGGGCCAGCGCAACGATGGCGACCTGGATAACCAGAATCTGCCGCGGAGCGAGTTCCAACAGCATTGAGCAGCCCGCGAACAGCAGATAGCGCGGGCCACGGCCGGCGAAGTACGCCGCCGCGAACCGCCGGCGCGAGTAGCCGCGCAGAATGGCCAGCCAGCGGACGGCATCAATGGGCAGCGGCAGGAACGCGACGAGCGTGAGAATCTGAAACGGCGCGCGGTCAAACCACCGGACGGCCCACAGCACCAGCCGCGTCTGGCGCACGCGTCGCCCCCACCGCGACCGCAGCAGGTGTGCCAGCACGTGGTATTCGTTGAGATTGGCCGCCACGGTGGCCAGCGTGGCCAGCCCGGCCACCACGACCACGTTGACGATCGGCTGCGGCACCAGGGCGTAGCCGGGGGTCGCGGCCAGCAGCACGATCCACGCGGTCGGCAACGGGACGAGGCTGTTGCACAGGCTGAGGTAGAAGCACAGCAGCATGAGGATCCACCCGCGCAGCAGCCACTCCGGGCCGCCGGCCTCATACCGGGCCAGCAAGAACACCGCCAGCGCGGTCAGCCCCGCCATCCAGGCCACGAAACCGACAAACCAAGCGCGGGTGCCGCGCAGGTGCCGGACCTCGGGCGTACCCGCCTCGACCCGGGCCCCCGCCGCCGCCACTGCCGCCTCAGTCAAGGAACCGCCCGTCCTGCATGTGCAACACGCGGTCGGCGCTGACCGTCAGGTGCTCGTTGTGCGTGATCATCACGACGGTCTGTCCCCACCGGCGGTGAAACTCGCCTAGCAGGTCGAGCACCGCCGTCGCGTTGGCCGAGTCGAGGTTGCCGGTGGGCTCATCGGCCAACAGCAGGGCGGGCCGCGTGACCAGGGCGCGGGCGAGTGCCGCCCGCTGCTGCTGCCCCGTCGAAAGCTGCCCCGGCTTCTTGCGGGCGTACTCCATCAGCCCCACGCGCGTCAGCAGGCCGTCCACCTGTCCGTCAACCGTGGTGCGCGCCAGCCGGAGCGGCAACGCCACGTTCGCCCGCACGTCCACCGTCGGCAGCAGGTTGAAGCGCTGGAAGACGAAGCCGAGCAGATCGCGCCGCAAACGTGTGCGCGCGGCATCCGGCAGGCCGAGCGTTTCCCGGCCCGCCAACCGCACCGTCCGGGCCCGCGTCGGACGGACCATCAAGCCGAGCACGTTCAGCAGCGTCGTCTTGCCGCAGCCCGACGGCCCCATGATGACGACGAACTCCCCGCGGCGGACTTCGAGATTCAGTCCCCGCAAGACGGGCTCAACCACGCCCGCGTGCGTGTAAGCGTGATGCAAATCGCGGACTTCGATGATGGGCTCGTGGCTCATTCGTGACTCAGGGCCAGGGCGGGGTCCAGTCGGGCGGCCCGATACCCGGGGTAGAGGGCGCTGCACGTGCCGCCGATGACGCCCACCGCGACAGCGGCGAGGATCGGACCGGTGGAGATATCGACGGTCAACAGCGGGCGGACGCTGGCGAGGCCCCACTTGGCCGCGACGGCGAGGCCAATGCCGATGGCCACGCCGGCGAGCGAGATCAGCAGGGCCTCGCTGACGGCCAGGCGCACCAGGCCCAGGCGGCCGACGCCGAGGGCTTTGAGGATGCCGATTTCGCGCGTGCGTTGGATCACGTTCGTGTACATGGTCAGGAGGATGAACAGGAAGCACGCCACGAGGGCCACGCCACTGGACGCGCTCATGTAAAGGTTGACCGAGGCAAAGCTCTCGCGCAGCAGGCGACCGTAGTCGCTCTTGAGCTCGACGCGGACGTCGCCGCCCAGGCCGGCCGCCAGCGTGTCCGCGGCCTTCACGGGGTCGAGCCCGGGCCGCAGCTTGACGAAATACATGCTGGCGTGCGGCTCGCCGGCGACGACGATCTCGCGCAACGTGGCGAGCGGGGCGAAAACGCGGCCCGCGACGCCGGCCTCAACGACGCCGACGATGTGAAATGTCTGCCCCATGATCTGGACGGGATCGCCCAGGTGGTAATCGCCGACGCGCTGCAACCGCTCGTCGATCACCAACTCCAGCCCGCCCTTGTAACCCTCCTCCCTTCCAGGGAGGGGTTGGGGGAGGGTTCCGGGACTCCCCCCCCTATCAGGGGGGGGTTGGGGGGGGGGCGAAACCCCCGCCGACGGATAGTCACCGCCGCCAAACAACCGCCCCGCCCGCACCCGCCGCGCGCCAAGAAACGCCGCCATCTGCCGTGGATCAACGCCGAAGAGCCGCTGCTGCTGCCCCCCCATCCGCACCTGGCCGAAGAAGACGGGGATGACGTCGGCGGCCAGCGGCCCGTCGGCGTCGGCGGCCGCGCGCAGATAGCGCTCATGCCCCGCCCGAAACGGCGCGCCGCTCGTGAAGATAATGTTGTCCTGCGCCGGCAGAATCACCAGCTCGGCGTCCACCGACTGCATCCGCTGGTCCACCTCGGCGATCGAGCCCGTGGCCAGCCCGCGCGACACGAGCATGAGCATGATCCCGATGCCCACCGCCAGCGCGCACAACGCCGTCCGCAACTTGTGGTGCGTCAGGTTTGCCCAAGCCAAATCGAGCATTTCACTCCTTCAGACCAAACCGCGACCGTCAGGGAGCAGCCAGTCCGCCCCCGGCGCGCGATCGGCAGCCCGCACCTCACGCCCGCTCCTCGCCGCCGAAGTCCGCCACCGCCGCCGGTATGTTCCACACGTAGACCACCAGCGCGGCCGCCAGCGCGGCCAGGCTGGCGACGCCCACGACCACCGCGGCCTTCGTGACCGCTTCGGCGGCCAGCAGGACGGTCACGCCGCTGAGCACGACCCAGAGGATCAGGAGCCAACCCGCCGTCGCCGCCCCGCCGCCGCGAATCGACTTCCCCCACGGCACAGGCAGCACCTGGGCAAACGCCCCTTGCGCTCCGAGCATCAGTACCTGGCTCTGGAGCCCGGCCGCCAGCGCCACCCCGGCCACCACGAGCCAGCGCGCCCACGGCTCCAGCGTGGGCAACGCCGCCCGCAGGGAGTCGTTCATGACGATCACGAGTAGGGCACCGAGTGCGATCGGCGAGTAGTACGTCCAGCGTCCCATGAACACTCCGGCCGCGCCGCCCGCCCCGCCCGGCGCGGACCCCAAGATGGTATCATCTTCAGCCGTGGTATCGACGCCCACGGTTGAAGAATCCGTGCGACGAGCGTGCGACGAATCCGGCCGAAAGCGCAGCGTCAGCCCCTACCCCCTCGCGGGGAGCGTCGGCGTCTCGCCGGCAACTGAGGCACGTCCATGAGGCACATCGCCGTTGTGGGCGCTACGGGAGCGGTGGGGCGCGAGTTCTGCGCCGTGCTGCGCCAGCGCCGCTTTCCGGTCGCGTCGCTCCGGCTGCTCGCCTCGCCGCGCTCTGCCGGACAGGTGCTCGACGGCCTCGACGGCCCCGTCACAGTTCAGCGGCTCACGCCCGACTCGTTCGCCGGCGTGGACCTGGCGTTCTTCTCCGCCGGTGCCGCCGTCAGCCGCGAGTACGTGCCGCACGCCCGGCGGGCCGGCGCCGTGGTCATCGACAATTCGTCGGCGTTCCGCATGGACCCGGACGTGCCGCTCGTGGTGCCGGAAGTCAACCCCGACGCCCTACGCGGCCACCGCGGCCTCATCGCCAACCCGAATTGCACCGCCATCATTCTGGCGGTCGCCCTGTGGCCGCTGCACCGCGCGCGGCGCTTGCGGCGGGTCGTCGTCAGCACGTATCAGGCAGTCAGCGGCGCCGGCGCGCGGGCCCTGGCCGAGCTGGAGTCCCAGACGCGCGACGTGCTGGCCGGCCGGCCGGCGCGGCCGACTGTGTTCCCCGTCCCCTGCGCGTTCAACGTCTTCAGCCACGACAGCCCCGTCGGCCCCGACGGCTGCAACGGCGAAGAGACCAAGGTGATCCAGGAAACGCGGAAGCTGTTCGCCGCGCCGGCCCTGCCCATCGCGGTCACTTGCATTCGTGTGCCGGTGCGCCGGGCACACACCGAGAGCATCGCGGCGGAGTTCGAGGAACCGCTCGACGCCACCGACGCGCGACAACTGCTGGCGGCCGCCCCCGGCGTGCGCGTGGTGGACGATCCCGCCGCGGGCCGCTTCCCCACACCTCTGGAGGCCACGGGCCAGGACGAGGTCCTCGTCGGCCGACTCCGGCAGGACATGAGTATCCCCGACCGCCGGGGCGTCCAACTGCTCTGCTGCGGCGACCAGCTCCGCAAAGGCGCGGCGCTGAACGCGGTGCAGATTGCTCAACTGCTCGCGTGAGACCCCCCTCCTTCAGCCCCCTCGTCCTCATCGAACCCGTGGCTCCTCGTCAACTCCGGCCCCACGGGTCCAATGTACGTGCCCTCGACCTGGTCTCCCTTTTCTGGAGGCTCCGCCCCGTCAACCGAGAACAACACCAACTGGCCAATCGGCTTGCGCGGCTCCAGTTTGATGGACGTACCGCTTGCGTTTGCGATCTCCAGCGTCCGGCAACCGCAATACGGCGGATGCACCCACGGAGCCGTTGCCACACCAATAACCCAGGATTATTCACCATCCCGGTGCTGATAGCGTAACGCACCGCGGCGGGGGCGTTCAAGCGCGAAAGAGGGGTTCGAGGAGCGGTTGCAGGCGCTCGGCCGTGCCTCCGGCCGAGACCGCTCCCTACCCCCACAGGCCCGACCGGCTCGGGAAGGTAACGTGGCCGGCGGGTGAGCCAACCGGCACGGGTTGTCGGAGGAATCACTCACGCAGAACCAGGCTCAAGTGCGCGTGCCGTGGCGGCGGCACCCAACGCCGCGGTCGCGGCGGTCGGCCCCAGACGCCTACGCCCGCCACACCCGGCCCGTCCCTGACCTTCACCCAGGAGGTGCTGCTCCCGTTCCGTGAGTCACGCGTACCTGTACGCATGTTCTACACCGCCGAACGGAACGGGTTTGCACCGACGCTCACGAAATTGGTGAATAATTCGGGCTGAGGTAAAGTAAGTAATCACAAGTTCTAGTCTGCTCTGTCAAGACTGTTAGTTCCGTCCGGTTGGCTCTAACTTGCGTAGTTCCAAGCGCTCGCGTGCTGGTGGGTTGGCTGCCCATTGTCATGATGTTGTCGGAAAAGGCGGTGTGCGTGGGCTCGAGGGTTGGTTTGGGGAGCGTGGATACTGGCGGCGCCATTTCGGGAGCGCGACCGGCTACGAGGCCTGTGGCTTGGCTGACAGCTTGGCTGTCAAGTGTGTCAGGGACTTGGCGAGCTCGTGGCTGCTGGCTTGTTCGGCTTCGATCGAGCGCTCGGCGTGGAGGACAGTGGAGTGATCCCGGCCGCCGAAGTGGATCCCGATTTCCTCCAAGCTCATCGTTGTGAGTCGGCGCGCCAGGTACATGGCAACTTGCCGTGGGTGGCTGATGGAGCGGGTTCGTTTGCGGCT
Source organism: Planctomycetota bacterium (assembly GCA_040755725.1). Taxonomy (GTDB): domain Bacteria; phylum Planctomycetota; class Phycisphaerae; order UBA1845; family Fen-1342; genus JBFMAI01. The sequence goes on from JBFMAI010000008.1 coordinate 163,330, forward strand.
TAGCAGGTCCTGAACGCGCACGCCGAAATGATCAGACACTACGTCGAGGATGTCGCCGATGCGCAAGGCACGCGCCGGAGTGGTCCCGTAGCTGGCTAGGACGGCCCGGGCTGTCTCCGCAGTGAGGGGCTTCCCCTCCAGTTGAACTGCGGTAATGAGCTTTGTGAGGGCGCCTTCCAGCAGGCGAATGTTGGGCTGGCCGTTCTCCGCAATAACGTCGATTACGTCGTCCGGGATGTCAACACCGCGGAGTCGGGCCTTCTTGTGCAGGATAGCTTGGCGGGTCTCGCGGTTCGGCGGGTCGATCTGGACCACTAGGCCCCAGTTGAATCGGCTGACGAGGCGGTCCTCCAGTGTGGGAATCTCACTCGGGGGCGAGTCGGCGGAGAGGATGATCTGTCGCCCGCCGTGGTAGAGTGTGTTGAACGTGTGAAATATCTCCTCCTGGCTGAACTCGCGGTTTGCTAGGAACTGCACATCGTCCACGACGAGTAGGTCAGCCTGCCGGGCGCGCTCACGGAAAGGTTGAAGCTGCCCGGTGGCGATGGCCTGCACAAGGTCGTTGACAAAGGTCTCACAGGTCACATACACAGCGGTTCGGCCGTTCTGCGCACGGAGAACCTCGGCACAGGTGGCCTGAAGCAGGTGCGTCTTGCCCAGTCCTGACGCTCCGTGGACAAACAGAGGGTTGTAGAGCGTGCCGAGCTGCCCGGCCACAGCCACGCACGCGGCCTGCGCCAGTCGGTTGGACGGGCCGACGACGAACTCCTCGAACGTGTAGTCCACGCTCAGTGGCATAGACGTCAGCACGGGTGTGGGGGATACAACCATCGCCGGCTGGCTGTCCACCCCCACATGGCTGAACCGCACAGCGAGCAGCCGCCCCGTCAGCCGCATTGCCGCCCGCACGAACAGGTCACGGCAGGTTTCTTGAAGGTAGTGGGCTTGGGCGGCCTCGGGCGTGTGGACCACGAGTTGCCCACCGACAGGCTGCGCCGGTGGGAGCGCGGCGAACCACGACCGGTACAGGTCCGGCTCATCTTCGCGCACGACCTCCAACAGGCGCTGCCAGTCAAACAGCGGCTCGGTCGGCATACGACAAGACCCCGGTGCGATGCCCGCGGCCGACGCTTGCGGCTAGTCGGCTGCGACCTCCGTCTCTTCGCCCACTGGTCCACCCGCCCGCGATGCTGGCCACCGGAAAAGCTCTCGCAGGACGCCGGTCGCGTAGCAGCCGCGCGGCAGGACAAACCTCAATTCAAGATAGGGACCGGCGGAGTCGGCGCCAAGCGTGACTCGGGCATCCTCCAGCGGGAAGCGGAGGGGTCGGCGGCTGCCCTTGACGCGCAGGTGGTTCTGGCGAAACGACATAGGCGTCAGGCCCTCCCCGGCGAGGATGTTGACCTCCAGATCGGCGGGCTGCCCGGCTGGCTCGGTCATGCGATAGCCGAACAGCGGCCCGGTGGGGCTGATCTCGAAGGCGTCGGCCCGCGGCTGCTCCTGCTCTGCGTTCTCCACGCGAAAGACCGCCCCGGACGCATGTCGCCACGCGAGGTCGCCCGGCATCAGCCGGCCTAGGCCGGTGGGCATCCGCGCTGCGGCCACCAGGTTGAACAGGTGGGATTGATACGCCGAGACGAAGAAGCTTCGCGTGCTCTTGTCGATCGTGCCCCAGGCCTTGCGTTTGTTGCCGCCGGTGTGATCGAGCGTGCGCAGGGCGCGGCGTTCGGTGTTGAACAGCGTCGGCCATTGGCGGACGGCTTGCGCGTAGCGCCCCTGTTCATACAGGATGCGAGCCCGGCGCAGGGGCCCGGTGTCCTGGTCGGTCGGCCGGCCGAGGATGAGGTCGAGGGCCTCATCGGGGTGACCCTGCACGATGGCCTTGCCGACGGCCCAAGTGTCGCCGCGGTAGCCGAAGCGCTGGGTGCCGAAATAGTTCGGCACGCCGGCGCGGGTGAGTTGCGCTAGGGCGTCCTGGACGTCTGCCAGCCGGTCGGTTGCGGTTTGGCGGACCCTGATCGTGAAGGCGTTGCCCTTCAGGTGGCCGAGGCGGAGCTTGTTGTGGTGGCGGGTGACCTCGAGCACGCGCAGTCGGGGGATTTGCAGGCCGCTGACGCGCTCCGGGTCCACGTGCTCGACGGACATCCACTGCCGCGTGATGGCCCGGGCGTCCTTCAGGCCCGCGAAGCCAATGTCGTGCCGGAGGACGTTCAGCGCCCGGGCGATGTCGTGAACCGCCTGCTGCGTGCTCAAGCCCGTCTTCTCGACGAGGAAGAACGTGTGGGTGCCCTGGCCGTCCAGCGGGTACAGCGGGAGCTCTTCGACCACGAAGTCGGCGTAGTCGGCCTTGATGAGGCCCGGCAGGGGGTCGAAGTCGGCCAGTTGTCGCGGCAACTCCGTCACGGCGTGGCTCCGGGGGCGTCGCCTCGCGGGCCTTCGACGCCTGATTCCCGCCCGTAGGGGACACCGCCGCCCGCGGTCCTATCGCGCGCGGCTTCGGCTGCGGGCCTGTCGGCCCGCGCGACCCAGTCGTCGCGCAGCAGGGCGAACTGGATCATGTCGCGGTAGGCGCCGCGTTTCCAGTAGCGGGCCCGGACGCGGCCGACCTCTTCGTAGCCGCAGGCCCGCAGCATGCGCACCGAGCGCTCGTTCCCCGCGAAGGCCTCGGACAAGACCAACCGCAACCCCAGGTCTGCGAACGCATAGCGCGTGAGCGTCGCGAAGGCATCCGTCCCGAACCCCCGCGACCACAGCGGGACGCGGCCGATGAAGATACCGGCGTGCCCGACGCCGTGGCGATAGTCGAGGTCGTGCAGCCCGCAGATGCCGATGTGCTCTTCCTCTTCGGTCAGGGTCTCGATGGCCCAGGTGATGACGGGCGGCTGCGGGTCAGTCTTGGAGACGCGGTCGAAGAACTCCTGCTCGGCCAGCCGCGTGAGCGGGAAGTCGCCGATGAGTGTCCACTGCGTGACCTGCGGGTCGTTGAGCCAGCGTACGCAATTGTCGAAGTGCCGCTCGCGCTCCAGCGGCACCAGGCGGACCTTCTTTCCTTCGCGGCCGAAGGGCATCCCGATTCCTCGCGCAATCACTCGTGGCTGCGGCGCTTGTGAAACGTGTCACACAAAGTGAGACACTTGCTCGGTCCGCGTAAAGGATGATTCTCCCTCCGCCCAGGGCAGGCGGCGTTGTCGCAGCTTCAGGTTCTCCTGCTTCCGCAGGGCTCTGGCCGTTTGTGACTTCCGACGCCGCTCGGCCAGCAGCGCCGCGGGGTTTCCACGATAGTAATCCACCAGCCGCAGTAAGTTCAACGCCGAATGCAGCCGGTGATGGTTGTAGTGCTCGATGATCGCGGCGATCACGGCCTTGGCCTGCACGGCGTCTTCCAGCTCGTGCTCGTCAATCCGCTCGCCAATCGTCCGGTGGTAGCGTTCGATGCAGCCGTTGTCGGTCGGCGTATGCGACCGGATCAGCGTGTGCCCGACCGCCGATTCAGCCAGCGTGCTGGCAAACTCGCGGGCCACAAACGCGCTGCCGTGGTCGCTCTGGATGACCGGCCCGCGCCGGCCCGTGGCTGCGTCCAGCACCGGGC
>JBFMAI010000009.1:0-119548 GCA_040755725.1 Planctomycetota bacterium
TCGTCGGGCATGCGCCACTGCGGCGCGACTCCATTGTCGTCCATCCTTGGACCTCCTCGCTAAATCGGCAACCCCTTGCCGTCGCGAGGATTATACGCTCAGAAACGGTTATGGGACAGGCCCTTAGCCCGACGGCTCCTTGATTGTGGGTAGTATAACCTATACGCGCCCGGTATGCAAGAATAACAACGGTGCTCTGGAAAAAAACTGATCGCGTTAGGGTAATCATGTACGCGGCCCGTTGTAGCCGGCACCGGTACCCTGCGCGTGACAGCTCCCAACTTCACGTTCGCCGCGCCCACGCGGATGAGGGTAGGTCCCTGTGCCGTGGGGTACACGCTTGGTCCGCCCGTGGCTGCGGACTGCGTGTAACTGGCGAGATGTCCGCGGCTTGCGCACCGTGGAGCACGCCGCGCGGCGCGCGGCCAGGCCGGCGTTCGCCCCGCGCCCAGCGGTCCACAGACCCCTGCGGACTGGGTCGCGACGTGGTATAACCCCCACCCGGTGCGTGACACGTTGCGGCGGTTTGAGGGCGCCGGGCCCAGGGTCTTGCCCAGCGCGGCGAGAAGGGTCGGTACCGGCGCGGCGTGGGGCGGACAGGCCGCCCGCTTGGCGCCACTTGAGTCGCGAGGAGGTAAGTGCGTGGAAGGTAAGGTCGAGCCACGGCTGCTGCGGGGCCTGCGGGACCTGTTTCCCGAGCAGATGCACGCCCGGCACTGGATCATCGAGACCGTCCGCGAGGTCTACGAGCGCTACGGCTACGTCCCGCTCGGCACGCCGGCGATGGAATACCTCGACGTGCTCCGCGGGTCGGCGGGCGCGGAGAGTGACAAGCAGCTCTTCGAGGTCCGCGGACCGGACAACGAGCGGCTGGGGCTGCGCTTCGATCAGACCGTCTCCCTGGCCCGCGTCGTCGCCCAGTACCCCGAGCTGCCGCGGCCCTTCCGCCGCTATCAGGTCGCCCCCGTGTGGCGCTGCGACAATCCCTACGAGAAACGCGGGCGTTTCCGCGAATTCGTCCAGTTCGACATTGACGCCGTCGGCGTGGAGTCCGAGGTCGCCGATCTCGAGATGATCACGGCGATGTGCGACACGATGCAGGCGCTGAAGACCGGGCCGTACCGCGTCCGGGTGTCCAGCCGGCGGGTGTTGAACCTGCTCATGCCGTTCGCGGGGATCGCCGCCGACCGGGCGCACGACGTGTTCCGCGTGCTCGACAAACTCGACAAGCTCGGCCATGAGAAGGTCCGGCTCGAGCTGACGACGGGATACAAGGATGAGTCCGGTAGCCCCGTCGCAGGGTTGGGCTTCGCCGCCGCCCAGGTGGACCGGATCGACCAGTTCCTGGCCGTGCGGAGCGACCGCCGAGCGGGCGTTCTGGAGGAAATGCACAAGCTGCTGGCCGATGTGCCGGGGGCCGTGGCGGAACTCGAACCACTGGGTCGGCTGGCCCGCCAGCTTGACGCGCTCGGCTACGGCGACGAAGTGGTGCAGTTCGACTTCAGCGTCGCCCGCGGCTTGGAGTACTACACCGGCGTGGTCTTTGAAACGGAGTTGCTGGAGCGGCCCGAGTTCGGCTCGGTCTGCTCCGGAGGCCGCTACGACGACCTCGTGATGCGATTTTTGGGCGCGCGCGTGCCGGCGACGGGGACCTCGGTCGGCGTGGACCGCCTGCTCGTCGCCCTCACCGAACTCGGCCGTGCCCCGTCGCGCAAGGCGACCGCCCAAGTGCTCGTCACGGTGTTTGACCCGGCGATGATGGACGATTACCTCGCCATGACCTACGAGCTCCGCCGCGCCGGCATCCGCACGGAGCTGTACCTCGGCACCGAGCAGCGGATCGGCAAGCAAATCCGCTACGGCGACCACTACGAAATCCCGGTGCTGGTCGTGTGCGGCTCGGACGAGCGGGCCCGCGGTGAGGTTCAGCTCAAGGACATGTCCGTCGGTCGCCAGAAGACAGCCCAGATCAAGGACCGCGACGCCTGGCGTTCCGAGCGCCCGGGGCAATTCAACGTCCCGCGTGACCAACTCGTCCCGGCGGTCAGGAGACTCCTGGCCGAGATCGACGCCGTTTGACGCTCGGAGCGCCTATCCGAACCCCGCACGCCAGTGCGGGGGCAAGTGGCCCACCACTTGCGCGGTGGATTCTGTCACAAGGCTTGTCCGAACCCTGCGCGCCGGTGCGGGGTCGCCCATGCCGCCACTCGCGTGGCGGGCCCTGTTCGCGGCTCTTAGAATCTCGGAATGACCACCACGAGCGTCGCCCCCGTCGTCCTCGACGGGCAGTCGCTGACGATTGATGCCGTCGTCCGCATCGCCCGCGATCCGCGCGTGCAAGTGCAATGTGCCGCCGACGCCGTGGCCCGCGTCGAGCGCGGCGGGCAGCAAATCCGCCGGATTGTGGATGATTACCAAGCGGCCCTCGGGGCCGGCCGGCCGCTGCCGCGCGTCTATGGCGTCACGACCGGCTTCGGCGAGTTCAAGAGCCAGCGGATCGAGCCGGCCCATTTCGAGCAGATGCAGCGGAACATCCTGCTGAGCCACGCGGTGGGCGTGGGTGACAACGACGACCCCAACGACCCCATCAACTACTTCCCCGTCGAGGTCGTGCGGGCGGCGTTGGCGCTGCGGCTCAACGCGTTCCTGCAAGGGCATTCCGGCGTTCGTCCGGAACTCGTGGAATGCCTGGTGCGAATGCTCAATCGCGGCATCATCCCCCTGGTGCCGACCCGCGGTTCGCTCGGAGCGAGCGGCGACCTGTGCCCGCTGGCACACCTGTTCGTCGTCCTGCTCGGCGAGGGCCGCTACTTCGTCGTCCATGGTCCCGAAGACCTCGAGTACAAGACGTACGCCGGCGTCGAGCTGAAATCAGCCGCCGAACATCTCGCGGCGGACCTCGGTTACGACCACCTGCCCCAGCCGAGCTTCAAGGAGGGTCTGGCGCTGACCAACGGCGCCACGTTCTCCGCCGCCATGCTGGTCCTCGCCGTCCACGACGCCGAGCGACTGGCTAACACGGCGGATGTCGACGCCGCGATGACGCTGGAGTCCATTTGCGGCCGTTCGCGGGCCCTGGATCCAAAGGTGCACGCCGCCCGCGGTCTGGCCGGCCAGGCCGACAGCGCCGCGAACTTGCGGGCGCTCATCACCGGCAGTCGGCTGATTGACAGTGCGGACGACGTGCAGGATGCGTACTCCGTCCGCTGCACGCCGCAGGTCCACGGGGCCACGCGCGACGCGATCGGGTTTGCCCGCATGATCGTCGAGCGGGAGTGCAACGCGGCGACCGACAACCCGCTGTTCTTCCCGGAGGGCGGCGAGCCGTGGGACAAGCAGACGTTCTTCGCCAACCGGCCGGAGAGCTTCGCCGACCTGCACGCGTACTCGGCCGGCAACTTCCACGGCCAGCCGCTGGCACTGGCCGCTGATTTCCTCACGATCGCCGTGGCCGAGCTGGCCGACATCGCCGAGCGGCGGACGCAGATGCTGCTCGACGCCCGACACAACCGCAATCTGCCGTCGAATCTGATCGCCCGGGCCGGCCTCAACAGCGGCTACATGATCGCCCAGTACACCGCCGCCAGCGTGGTCTCGGAGAACAAGGTCCTGGCTCACCCCGCCTCGGTCGATTCGATCCCGTCGTCGTCGAACACCGAGGACCACGTGTCGATGTCGGCCCTGGCGGGTCGCAAGCTCCGTACGGTCATCGGCAACACGCAGGCCGTGCTGGCCATCGAGCTGCTTGTGGCGGCGCAGGCGATTGACTGGCGCGTCGGGATGCGCCGCGATCCGAACCCGCACACCGCCGACACCTGGGCCGTCGCGGCCGGCGGCACCGCCCGCGTTCCCGGCGGCGTGGTCAGCGTCAGCGTCGAAGAGGCCGACGCCTTCGCCGCCGCCACGCGCCCCGAACGACGGGTCGCCAACGCTCAATACCTGGGTATCGGCACGCGCGCCGCGTACCTCGCCGTCCGCGGCGTGGCCGAGCCTTTGCTGGCCGACCGTGTGCTGGAGCCGGACATTCGCGCCGCGCGGCGGATCATCGACGACGGGACGCTCCTGAATCGCGTCGACGCGGCCCTGCCGACGCCGTTGGCACCTGTCCCCGCCTTGTCGCGTGCACCATAGGGTCCGGCGGCGCGCGGAGTCGTCACCACTCCCTGGTTTCCGCGGCGTGGTCATGCGGACTGCCAGGGACGGGGGACGCCGGACGGGAGGGCGAGCCTCCCGGCGAGCCGCGGCTCGGCAGTCCCGGCGCGCCGGGATCGCCCACCAAAGTCGGACGATCGCGAATGTCCACGCGACGCCCCCGTGCGGGCGCCCGCTCGCGGTCAGCAACTCGGGCCCGCCCTCGGGTTCAGGCGGCGCGGGTTGCGGCCAAGGCCTCCTTCAGGTCGATGGCCCCCTCGTAAAGGGCGCGCCCGATGACGACACCGGCCAGCCGGGCCGCCGCCAGGTGCCGCACATCCTCGAGGTCGGATATGCCGCCCGAAGCGATGACCGGGGCGGTGGCCACGGCCGCGACGCGTTCGATCGCGGTGAGGTTCGGACCCAACAGCAGACCATCACGACCGATGTCGGTGTACACGATGCTCGCCAACGGCCAACCCGCAGCCGCTGTCACCACATCAAGCGGCGAGTGCTGCGTCTGACATGTCCAGCCGCGTACGGCGAGCCGGCTGACGCGCGCGTCCAGCCCCAGGGCGATGCGGTGCCGGTAACGCGGGTGGTGCACGACGCGGTCAAACCACGGCCAATCTTCCAGGGCCCGCGTGCCGACGATCACCCGCTCCGCGCCGGCCTCCAGCGCCGCGTCAATCGCCGCCTCATCCCGCACGCCGCCGCCGAACTCAATGTGCGCGCCCGTCTGCGCGGCGAGCTGCCGGAGCACGGCGAGGTTTTCGAGCCGACCGTTGCGCGCTCCGTCGAGGTCGATGACGTGCAGCCACGTGGCGCCCGCCGCGCGGAAGCGGAGCGCCACCTCGAGCGGGTCGCCCTCGTACTGGATGATGCGGTCGTAACGCCCCTGCATCAGCCGCACGCAGCGGCCTGCGAGCAGGTCGATGGCCGGCAGGATTTCCACGGGGCCGCCTTCGCGGCAGAGGCCGCGCGGGGGGTCGCGCGCGACACAGCGCGACCCCGGGCCACAACGAGCAGCACACGCAACGGGCCGCCCGCTACTTCATCTGTAGCGCGCCCGACTCGGTCGGGGCCGCGGTGCCTGGTGCCGGGACCGGCTCGCTCGGAGCACCGCGCGAAGGAACGGCGATGATCTCGACGCGCCGGTTCTGCTGCTTGCCGGCCTTGGAGCTGTTGGAGGCCCGCGGGTACCACTCGCCCTGGCCGCCCGCCATCATGCGATCCGGCGACATGCCGAGCTTCATCAACTCGCGGTACACGGTCATGCCGCGGTTGCAGCTCAGGTCGAGATTGTCGGCCCACAGGTTCTTGGTCACGCGAATCGGATCGTTGTCGGTGTGGCCGAGGACCCAGATCATCTTGTCCGGGAAATTGGCCTGAATCTCGCTAACGACTTGCTGGAGCTTCTCGCGCGCCGCCGGCCGCAGCGTAGCTTTGCCCGAGTCGAACAGGAAGTCGGTGCTGAGCGTTGTCCAGGCGTACGGGCCGGAGGTCTCCCAGCCCGGCGGTCCCTCGGGCGCCGGCTTCTCAGCCAGTTGCCGACGCAGATCGGCGATCTGCTGCTCCAGGGCGGCGGCCCGGGCGCGGGCCGCGTCGCGGTCGCTGATTGCGCGCGCCAACCGCGACCGCAGGTCGTCGTTCTCGGCCATGAGCTGGTTGATCCGCTCCTGCTGCGCTTCGATCTGTAGCTTGTCCGGACTCGGACCGCACCCCGTCAGCAACAGCGCGCCCACCAGGGCGCCCGCTCCGATCAACAAGACCCGCGCCGTGCTCATCGTGCTCTCCTTTTCGGCCGTCGTGGCCGCCGTGCCATTCGCCGCCGGCGCCCCCCACGCGCGGCTCGGGCTCCGCCCGATCAGCCGGCAGGATAGAACGCCCCCGGCCGCGATGCAAGCGGCCGGGATGGCCACAATTCGCGGCTGCCCGCCGCGCGGTTGACGGGAACCGGCGCGCCGACTAGGCTGCCGTCGGTGGCGCGCGCGGCCGGTCCGCCGCAGGTCGGCGGCGACGCGCGCGGGCCCCCAGTGGCTCAGGGAATCCCACGATGACGCATACCCGCGTTGGTTTGTGCGTGCTGGCGGCACTGGCCGCGTCGCAAAGCTGGGGGCAGGGGGACTTCGTGTCGAGCGCGGAACTCGAGGCCGCCGGCCTGGCCAAGTACTGGCAATTGCAGCTCCCTCTGGAGCCCGGCCAGCAAGTCCACGATGCCTACCTGGTGGACGACCACCTGTACCTCGGCACGCAGGACGGCTACGCCTACGCGGTCCACGCGCCGACCGGCCTGATCCGCTGGCTGCGGCCCGTGACCCGTTCAGGGTACGCGCTGCGGCGGCCCTGCCACCACGGAGAACAGACCGTCTTTGTAACCCCTTCAGACGTACAGATTTACGAGAAGACAACCGGCGAACCCGTCAGCCGGCACGAGCTCGACTTCCCACCCGGCACCGCGGCCGTCAGTGATGGCGAGCGGTTGTTCATCGGGGGCCTGGACCGCCGGTTGTACGCCCTCAGCGCGGAGACGTTGTTCCGTGACTGGCGCGTGGTCACCAGCGGTCCCATTGCGTCCTTGCCGGCGATCCACGACGCCCGCGTGTACGTCGCCAACGACAGCGGGCACGTGTACGCCTGTACGCGCGACAACAAGACCTTAGTCTGGCAGGCCGCAGCGCACGACCGGATCACTGCCGACCTCGTGGTGACCGAGGCGGGGGTGTTCGCGGCGTGCCGCGATTTTTCCCTTTACTTGTTTGACCTGAACTTCGGCAACGTCCGTTGGCGCGCCCGGCTCTCCGGGCCGCTCTACGACGCCCCGGTCGTCATGCCCGAGCTGGTGTATCAATACAGCCCGGCCGAGGGGCTGGCGGCAATTGAGCCCACAGCCGTCGGCGTCGTGGACAAACGCGTCCGCTGGACCCTGCCGCGCGGGCGGGTCGCGCTGACGGTGCATGGCGGCCTCGTGTATGTGTTGACGGCCGACGAGACGCTGGTCGCCGTCGAGCCTGCGTCCGGCCGTGTCCGGCACACGGTTTCGACCGCCGGTTTCAGCACCGGGCTGCCGTCGCCCGGCGACAGCACCGTGTTCCTGGTGGCTCCCGACGGCCGGCTGTTCTGCGCGCGGCCGCGCGGCACGCCGCCGCTGCGAAAAGAGGATATCTTCCGTGCGCTGAACCCGCCGCCCAAGGCGGAAGAGGGGGCCGCGTCGGGCAGCACGGCGACCACGACGGCCCCGGCGGCCCCGACCGCGGACGACCCGTTGCAGACCAAGCGGCCCGGGATGCCGCCGGGCGGTAAGTCGAACGTCACCAAGGGTTTTCAAGAGCGCGGCGCGGGGCGGTGAGTGCGGCCATTGGGGGGAGCAAGGCTCTGCGTGGCGCGACAGCCGGGAGGATGCAGCTTTGATACGCACGGGCGAGCCGGTGCTTTGCCTTCCTCGCGCGAGCAGACCAGAGGCTGCCCGCGCCCTCGGGTTGGCAGCTTGGAGAATCGGAGCGTCGTGGCCAAGGCGCACCGGCCATTGGCCGGTGGCACACTGGCCCGTAGGTGCCACACTGGCCGCCCGGCGGCAGACCAGCAGGCCGGTAGCGCACTGGCCGAGTGGTGACACAGCGGTGCTGGCGAGGTTTCGCCCGCGCGCCCGTTCAGGCACCTCAAAGGAGACGGGTTCACGATGACTGAGCCACGCCGGATCAAGCGGGCCCTCATCAGCGTCTATGACAAGACCGGCATCGTCGACTTCGCCCGCGCGCTGCACGAGGAGTTCGACATCGAGCTGATCTCCACCGGCGGCACGGCGAAGGTGCTGAAGGACGCCGGCCTGCCGGTGACGCTCGTCGAGGACATCACCGGCTTTCCCGAGATGCTCGACGGGCGGGTCAAGACGCTGCACCCGCGGATTCACGCGGCGATTCTCGCCGACCGCGACAATCCCGAGCACATGCGGCAGCTCGCGGAGCAGGGGATCGAGCCGATCGACATGGTCGTGGTGAACCTGTACCCGTTTGAGCAGACGATCGCCAGGCCGGGCTGCACGTTCGAGGAAGCGATCGAGATGATCGACATCGGCGGCCCGTGCCTGCTCCGCGCCGCGGCGAAGAACCACCGGCACGTGCTCGTGCTGCACGATCCCCGCGACTGGGAGAACGTAGTGCGATGGGTACGCGAAGATGCTCTTACTGACCGCGGTTGGCGCTCGGTGCGGCGCGACTTCGCTGCGTCGGTGTTCCGCCTGGTGTGCAAGTACAACGCCGCCATTGTGCACTACCTTCGTAGTCAGGACACGGGATTGCCGGGCTCGTTCCGGGCATTACTGTTTCACGGGTGGGATGTGCCCCGCTACGGCGAGAATCCGCACCAGACCGCCGAGGTGCTGGTGCGGGACTCTGACACGCCTGACCTCCCGGGTCCACACCTGTTTCACATCGGCCGTTGCGGCGCGTCCGACGCAGTGGAGTGGTCGTTCAACAACTACGCCGACGCGAGCGCGGCGTTGGAGCTGTGTGCCGAGCTGACGCGGGCGGGTCTCCGAGCACCACTGTCTCCCGCAGGCTCAGCAAACCACCGAACCCCGGCAAGGCAGCGGGAGGAAGTGTGCCACCGGCCAATGGCCGGTGCCACACGAGCATCCGGTGCCGCACCAGCATCTGGTGCCACGCCAGACGCCAGTGCCGCACCGGCTGCCGTGACCGTGCCCGCGGTCTGTTTCATCAAACACACCAACGCCTGCGGAACGGCCGTGGCCCGGCCGGCGGATGAATCGCGCGAAGCCCTGCACGCCGCCCGTGTCGCGGCCTATCGCCGAGCGTACCTCGGCGACCCCAACGCCGCCATGGGCGGCATCCTCGCCGTCAACTTCCCCGTCGATGCCACGTTCGCCGCTGTCGTGATGGAGACCTACGCTCGCTTCGGTAAGCCGCTGAAAGACGCCGGCCACCCTGCGGCCCCCGGCGGCTTCTTCGTCGAAGTCTGGCTCGCGCCATGCTTCACCCAGGACGCCGTCGCCGTGATCCGCGGAACGTATGACCCTGCCACGGCCCAGCCGGAGCCGGGCGAGCCGCGCTTGGAGCCGACGCCGGAGGCGCCCATCCCGAAGAAGGACTGGGGGCAGCGGGTGCGGCTGCTGGCGGTCGGCGACCTGAGCGTCGAGCCCGATCCGAGCGAGCTGGACTTCAAGCGCATCGCCGGCGGTGTCCTCATGCAAACGCGCGATCTCATCGGGCTCAACGAGGAACAGTGGCGGGTTGTCACCGAGCGCGCCCCGACGGAGCAGGAGATGAATGACCTGCGCCTCGCGTGGCTGATCTGCAAGCACACCAAGAGCAACGCAATCACCCTCTGCCGCGACGGGATGTTGCTGGGTAACGGGGCGGGCCAGATGAGCCGCGTGATGAGCTGCCGCATCGCCACCTGGCTGGCCAAAGAGAATGGCCACGAGGCCCTGCTCAAAGGCGCCGTCGCCGCCTCGGACGCCTTCTTTCCATTCCGCGACGGCCCGGACCTGCTCATCGACGCCGGCGTCACCGCCCTCATCCAGCCCGGCGGTAGCAAGCGCGACGCCGACACGATCGCGGCCTGCAACGCGCGCGGCGTCGCCATGATCTTCACCGGCACCCGCCACTTCCGGCATTGATGAAAAAGGGGTCGGGAGTCTTTTCCCGCCCGACGTTCTTCTTGCGGTAGCAAGATCGAGACGCAGGAGGAAAATGACTCCCGACCCCTTTTTTCAGCGGCGGTGGCCTTCCAGTGGTCAGGTGCCCGGCGTTGGCCCGCGGGTCAGATCGTCGGGCCGCAGATCGCCGTCGATGCTGTATTGCTCACGCAGCCACTTGCCGAGGTCGACCAGCTTGCAGCGCGGGCTACAGAACGGATAGACGGAAGGCGTCGGCCCCCAGTATTCCGTTTCCCGGTCACAGATGCAGCAGCGGTACGAACGGGCCGCGCCGTGCGGGCTGAAGAGGTCGCGGATCATGACGGCAGTATAGCCGGGTGCCCCCCGCGGTTCCAGATCGAAAAAGGGGTCGGGAGTCTTTTTGCGTCGGCCTCACCTGCCGGCGGTCCAGGACGCGTGTTCTGAAAAGACTCCCGACCCCTTTTACATGTACGCTCTAACGTACTCTTCGAGCTTGCGCTTGGCTTCCCGCTCGATCTGCCGGACCCGCTCGCGGGTCAGGCCCACTTCTTCGCCGATTTCCTTCAGCGTCATGCGCTTGCCCTTCCGGTCCGTCAGCCCGTACCGCAGCTTCAGGATCATGGCTTCCCGCTCGGTGATCCGCGCCAGCACCTGGGCCACGAACTCCGAGTCGGACTGCGTGAAGACCGCGTCGAACGGCCGTGGGGTCCGCGTGTCCTCCAACGCCTCATTCAGCGTGTTCTCGCCGCTGGCCGTCGCCGTCCCGTGCATGCGCGATGTGCAGGCCTTGATGGCCATCGAAATCGCCCCGGCCTTCCGCGGCGTAATCGCCATGTGTTCGGCCAGCTCGTTCATCGTCGGCGGACGACCAAGCTGCTCCTCCAGGGCCCGCATCGCCAGCCGCATGTTCCCAATCTGCTCCATCAGGTAGCTCGGGATGTGGATCATCTGCTGGGAGTTCTGGACGGCCCGACGGATCGCCTGGTCGATCCAGTACCCCGCATACGTGCTGAAACGCGAGCCGACGTCGGGGTCGTAGCGGTCCACCGCGTTCATCAGCCCCACGTTGCCCTCGTTCACGAGGTCTTCCATGGGCAAGCCGCGGTTGCGGAAGTTCTTCGCCACGCTGATGACCAGCCGCAGGTTGGCCTGGATCATCCGGTCCCGCGCCTCGGCCCCCTCCCGCTGAACACGCTCATACTCCGCCAGCCCGATCTCGCCGGTGGCCAGCTTCGCCTCCGCTTCCGCACGCGCCCGAATGCGCAGCGCCAGCTCGCGCTCTTCCTCCGGCGTCAACAGCGCGTACTTCTTGATCTGCTTGAGGTAGTCACCCAGAGCGGTGTCGAGCTTGGTCGGCATGGACTTATCAGGCGTTATTCGCCGGCTAGCGCCGCCCGCCGCGGCGCGCCTTGCCCGCCGGAGCAACCGGCAGGGGTCGTATCGGCTGGCGGCGCCCACGCGCTCACCGCCAGGTATCATACCGCCGAGACCGTCGGCGGACTATCCGTTATCGGCCGGACGCCGCGGGCCCGCGCCGGCCTCAATCAACCCGATCTCCGTCAGCAATTGGGTCAGGCATTCCAGCGGCAGGCCGACCACGTTGGAGAAGCTGCCCTCAACGCGCGTGACCAACCGGTCGCCCACATCCTGGATTCCGTACGCCCCCGCCTTGCCGGCCCAATCCCCGTTCCTGAGATACGCTTCTCGAATCGCGGGATCGTCACGCATCCATACACGCGTGCGCTCGACGGCCGCGAGGCGGCGTGTCGTGCCGTCGCCCCGGCGCACCAGGCAGACGCCGGTCCACACGTCGCTCGCGCACCGCGCCTGGCGTTCAAGCATGTCCCGTGCGTCGGCGATGTCCCGCGGCTTGCCCAGGACTTCACCGTCGCAGACGACGATCGTGTCCGCTCCCAGAACCCACCGCCCCGGGTGGAACTCGGCCACGGCGCGGGCCTTGAAATACGCCAGGGCTTGGGCCCACGACGCCGGAACCACTTTCGCCGTCGGCAGGGCCGGCTCCGGGTAGGGGCAAGGAATCACGTCCACCGCAGGCAGCAGGCCCGCCAGCAGCTCGCGCCGCCGCGGACTCGCCGACGCCAGGATCAACCCTTGCGCAGCCGCCACGCGCGCTCCTTCCCCTTCCGTTTGACCCGGACCCGGCGGCGTATTAGACCGAGCCGCATGGTCGGCGTCAAAAGACCTCCGTGTCCGCCGCGGGCCGACAGCCGCCGGCATTGCTTTGGGGCGCATCTGTCGATCGCCGGCGGCCTGCACCGCGCGGCCGCTGAAGCATTACGCTGCGGGTTCGACACCGTGCAGGTCTTCGTGAAGAACCAGCGTCAGTGGCGGGCCGCGCCCCTTGACCCGCGTGACGTGGCCCAATGGTGTGCGCGATGTGCTACGCCCGGGTTCGGCCCACCGGTCGCGCACGCCTCGTACCTCATCAATCTCGCGTCGCCGCGGCCGCGGCTGGCCGAGCGCAGCCAGCGTGCTTTCGCCGAGGAGCTGCGTCGCTGCGACACACTGGGAATCCCTTACCTTGTCGTCCACCCGGGGTCCGCGACGGATGGAGACCTCACCGGCGGCCTGGCCCGCGTCGCCCGCAGGCTGAATCGCATTCTGGCCGAACGCCGCGACGCGCCCGCGATCCCCGTGCTCGAAACGACGGCGGGCAGTGGCCACACGCTCGGCCGCACATTCGCGGAGCTCGCGGAGATCATCCATCAACTGCACGACCCGTCGCGGGTGGGTGTCTGTGTGGACACGTGTCACATCTTCGCCGCCGGCTACGATCTGCGCCGGCCCGAGCAGTATGACTGCCTCGTGGCCGAGATCGAGCGCACGGTCGGCGTCGAGCGCGTGTGTTGCTGGCACCTCAATGACAGCGTCGGGCCGCGCGCCTCGCACCGTGACCGCCACGCCCACCTCGGCCACGGCCGCCTCGGGCTGCGGGGCTTCCGGCACTTGCTGGCGGACGACCGGTTCCGCGGCGTGCCGATGATCCTGGAGACGCCGAAGGGCACCGACGAGCGCGGCCGCGACTGGGACCTGGTGAACCTGGCGAAGCTGCGGCGCCTGGCGGCCCGGGGGCGGCAGCCGGACCCGCCCCGTCGCCGCGGCACCCCGAAAGGTCGATAATGAACATGGGGTCCGCCGGGGCCGTCACGACGGGCGGCCCCAAGCGAGGATCACATGAGCAACGCCGAGTTCAGCTACCAGACTGCCGCCGAAGAGACCTGGCGCATCTTCCGCATCATGGCGGAATTCGTGGAAGGCATCGACGTGATGTCGCGGGTGGGGCCGGCGATCTCCGTGTTCGGCTCGTCGCGGACGCCGCCCGGCACGCCCTACTACAACATGGCCGTCGAGTGCGGCCGGTTGCTGGCCCAGCGGCAGTATGCGGTGATCACCGGCGGCGGGCCGGGCATCATGGCGGCGGTGAACCAGGGGGCGGCGGAGGTCGGCGGCAAGAGCGTCGGCCTCAACATCGCCCTGCCGCACGAGCAGGAGCCCAACCCCTACCAGAACATCGCCATGGACTTCCACTACTTCTTCGTGCGCAAGGTCATGTTCCTCAAGTACGCGGTCGGCATGATCTGCTTCCCCGGCGGCTTCGGCACGCTGGATGAGTTCTTCGAGGCCATGACCCTGCTGCAAACGAAGAAGGCGCCGCCGATGGCCGTCGCGCTCGTCGGCAGCGAGTACTGGGGCCCGCTCGCGGACTGGGTCCGCAACACCCTCCTCGAACGACACGCCACCATCTCCCCCGCCGACCTCGACCTGTTCCAGATCACCGACGACCCGCGCATCGCCGTCGCCACGGTCTGCGATTTCTACGAACATCGCGGGGTGCCCGGCGGCGTCCCGCCACACGTCGAGGAGCTTCGCCGTCACCCCCAGGAGCGGCTCTCGGCGGAAGGCACGGTGTACGGCGTCCCGCCGTGGGCGGCGAGCCGGCGTCGTACGCCGCCGGAATGACGCGGTACCGTCACGGCGGTTCGATCGTTTCCAGCATGAGGCGACATGGCCGGTAGCGCGGATGTTGATTTGCGCGACACGCCGCAGGGCGTCCGATTGACCGTCAAGGTCGTCCCGGGAGCCTCGCGCGATCGGTTGGTCGGCGCCTTGGGCCGGGCCCTCAAGCTCGCGGTCGCGGCCCCGCCGGAGGGCGGCAAAGCCAACACAGCGGTCTGCAAGTTGCTCGCGCACTCGTTGAAGGTGAAAGTGGCGGACGTGACGATCGTGAGCGGCCACGCGCAGCCGCTGAAGCACCTCCTCGTGCACGGGCTCACCGCGGCCGACGTGCGACAGCGCTTGGCGCTCGACTGAACGACGCGCGGGCCCGCTTGGCGGCGCGCTGCGGCTCGGCAGTCCCGGCGCGCCGGAGTCGGCCTCCCGTGTTGCACGCCGCCAAACGCCCGTCTTCCCAGATCAGCGCGTCAGGCGGAGTGTCCAGCGGGCCCCACTGCGCTGCTCGCGCGCCGTCACCACGTCGCCATCCACCTCGAGCCGGAACAAATCGCCGGCCCCGGGGAACGCGCTGTCCGGCCTGTCGAGCATCCACATCCGGTCCCGCGCGCGGCGATACTGCTCCAGCGCCGCCGGATCGGGCTCCGCCACGCGCCAGTCCAACTGCCCGTCGGCCGCCTGCAACGCCACCAGCCGGACGTCCTCGATCGCCTGCCCGCCCGGCGGCGCGCCGTCGTCGGGCGGCACCGGCCGCACCACGCCCACGAGGAACACGTACCACCCGGCCCCGGCCACGCGCCGGCAGCCGAGCAGTACCCCCTGCACGTCGCGCGTCTCACCCAGCCCGACAACAATGTCCGTCGCGCCCACCGTGATCCGCGCGGGGCGGTCGCCGGCCCCGGCACGCTCGTACGGCAGTTTCAGCAACACGTTCGGGTCGCCGTGCCCGTCGTTGCCGATCCACTCGCCGACGCGGGCCTGCCACGTGGGCAGCGGCGCGGACGCCGCGCAGCCGCACAGTAGTGGCACGGCCAAGGCGAGCGCGGCGCCGGTCTTGCCGATTCGTACGAAGCCGCACCGCCGCGCCCCGCGTCGGTCGCGGACCCATAGTGGCAAACCCAGACGGCCTACGGCGGCACTCACGGCCCGTCCTCCTCGTGCGCTGCGGGGGCGACGGGCGACGCGGACCAACGGGCGCCGTATGTCGCGCGCGCCAGCCGTTCCACGACGGCCACCTGACCGGCCGCGCGGGCCTCGGTCAGGGGCGTGCGGCCGAGTGCATTGCGCGCCGTCGGGTCCGCGCCGTGTTCGAGCAACGCGTCCAGCAAGTCCGCCCTGCCGGTTCGCGCCGCCAGGTGCAACGGTGTCGTGCCGTTCACGTCCGGCGTGTTGACCGCGGCCCCGCGCTGGAGCAGCAAGTGAGCAACGCTTTCATGGTCGCCGGCCACCGCCCGGTGCAGGGGCGTGCTGCTGAACTCATCCGCGGGGCTGGGTCGCGCGCCGGCATCGAGCAGCAGCCCGACCAGTTCACGCCGCCCGGTCTGGGCCGCCACGTGCAATGCCGTCTCGCCATACAGCCCGGTAGCGTCAACGGCGGCGCCGTGGTCCAGAAGCAGACGCACGAGCTCCAGGGCGCCGTTGCGAACGGCGTCGTGCAGGGGCGTCTGACCGTCGCAATCGCTCGCGTTTGGATCGACGCCGGCCTCCAGGAGGAGCCGCGCCACGTCGAGTTGCCCCGCCTGCACTGCACGGTGCAGGGGCGTGCGGCCCAACGCGTCGCGCGCCAGCGCGTCGGCCCCGGCGCGGAGCAGGACGGCCGTGCCGGCGGCGTCCCCTGCGGCCAGGTGCAGCGCCGTGGAGCCGCGCAGCGTGCGCGCGTTCAGGTCGGCCCCCGCGCGCAGGAGTCGCTCCAGCAACCGGGCCTGCCCGTTGCGGATCGCCGTGGCCAGCGGAGCATCGCCCGGGATGCCCAGCGCGGCATATTCCGGCGACAACAGGGCATCTGGGTCGACCCCGGCGGCCAGCAGTGCATCGGCCCGCCGAAGGTCGCCCGCACCCAGCGCCGCGTGAAGCTGGGCGACCGGGTCCGCCGGGGGTTCCTCAGCCCAGTCGCACACCGTGGCCAGGCCGACCAACCCGTCGCCGCCGATGTGACCGTAGTCCTCCCCGTAGTAGGTGCGCAGTTCTTCGGCCCGCCGGCGGAACCAGCCCGGCGGGCGGGGTTCACCGTTCACGTCGGCGTACCCGGCCCGCAGCGCGGCGCACCAGTTTGTGACGACCCCGCGCAGGACCGCGGCCGTCAGCCCGTCGTAGAGATTCGGGTTGAGGGCTTCATCCATGTGGTCGTCGATGAAGACCGTGAAGAAATCAGATTGCGGATGCACGTGCGGGGCGAGCCGCCACAGACCATCTTCCAGCCGCAACAGGGCCGGCCGCGGCACCCCGCGTACCCGCACTTCCTCCGTCAGATTGAGGTAGAACAGCAGGCCAATGTAGTTGGCGGCCAGGTCCGCGTTCGAGACCACGCCGGACGTAAGTGTCCCGAGCAGCATGCGCTCGGAGAAGAACAGGTGCCCGCCGGTGGCAATTGCTGCCGCCTCGCACCGGCACTCCGCGTCGTCGCGCCCGGCCCGTTGTGCCGCCCGGTAGGCGAGATAGTAGTTGTATCCGTGGTGGATGAAATGCCCGATCTTGTCCGTGCCGACCCGCACGCCGCCGATGTTGATGACCGACGAGCGCCATAGCAGATAGAACTTGCGCGGGTCGATCGGCACCAGCAGCGCGCGGTCATACACGCACGGGCTCGGCCAGTAGGCGACCGTCAACCCCGGATAGCGCCGCTGGAAGGCCGGGTCGCGCAGCGACAGGTCCAGGTCAGTGATGTAGAACCCCGCTACGCCGAATTGCTTGCACACCGCTTGCGCGATGACGTCCGGCGTCCGAAGCTGATCGAGTTCGCCGGCCGCACCGCGTCGTTGCGCCTCGATGATGCGGACATTCGTCTGTGCCGCCGCGGCTGCCAGCTTGTCACACATCAAGCCGGTGAAGTACGGGCCGAGATCGGCGAAGGGTCGCGGCGGTGGGGGGGTGAAGTGATCGGTCTCGTGGGCGTGGCCCCCCGGCACCGGCGCCAGGAACGCCGCGGTCCCCAGCGCGGCCAGGACGGCGACTAGATCACCGTGCGCGAACACGCGGCGCGGGACGGCGAGGTTCCCGCCGAGCCGCGGCTCGCCGAAAGGGGCGCCCTCCCCGCGCACGCCGCCGAAGCGTGCACAGCCACTCGGAGTGATTGGGCGCTCTGGTTCTACTCCCCGGCCCGAACGTCGTCGTGACCACCGGCCCACAATGGTCATCGCGGTGCCTCCCACCAGTGGCAATCCGCCGCCGCGGTTCGCCGGCGGCAACTTGTGGAGCGCTGACCGGAGGACCGGCGCTCCAAGCACATGTTAGGGACTCATTAACCTCGCGCAAAGCGGCCGTCGGACCGGTGGCGCGGAACGGCGGAAAGGCGGCCGTTTGGCGAGCAGGCTCCACCGAACGGTCGGTGGTTCGATCCAAACCCCGCACGCGAGGGCGGGGTCAAACGGCCCTCCACTCGTGTGGCAGGTTCGGTCACTGGCTACGCGCCCGCAGCAGGTCCCGGATGTCCGTCAAGAGCTGCTCGGGCGTCGGCCCGGGCGGGGCCGCCGGTGTGGACGTAGCGTCCAGGCGGCGCCGGGCCACATTGATCCCCTTGATCAGCAGGAACACGGCGACCGCCACGATCAGGAAATTGATCACGACCGTGATGAACGTGCCGTATTGCAGGACCGCCTCCGGGCGAACCACCTGCCCGTTCTCGACCACCGCCTGCCGCAGCACCAGCTTGTAGTCCGAGAAGTCCAGCCCGCCGACGAGCACTCCCAGCGGCGGCATCATCACGTGATCGACCAGCGACTTGACCAGCCCGCCGAAGGCCCCGCCGATGATGATGCCCACGGTCATGTCCACGACGCTGCCGCGCAGTGCGAATTCGCGGAACTCCTTGAGCAGGCCCATTGCGACCTCCAGTCTTCCGGGCCGCCCCCGGCCGACGTTTTCGCGGTCATCCGGCCTGACTCCGCCGCCAGGCGTTTCGCGAACACTGTACCGCGCCGACGCGGCGAAACCATGTGCCGGGTGTGCCCAAGTCGCTCCACGCGGATCGAGGTTGCGTTGGGGGCACGCCCGTTGACCCCGCCCCGCCGCGCGGGAATACTGTGCGCGACGCCGAAGGACGGCGCAACGCCCGGTGGGCCCGGGCCACCGACTGCCCCGGAGTGTGAACCATGTTCGACGCTGCCCCTCGCTGCCGCGCGGCGGCCGCTCTTGTCACGGCGATCGGCTTGTGTCTCGCCACCGCCCACGCTCAGGAAACCCGGCCGGCCGCGCCGACGCCGGAGCGCCAGCCCGTCACGGCCCGCGTGCTCGAAGTGCGCGGCGACGTCAAGCACGCCCCGCTCGACTCGACCGCCTGGCAGCCGTGCCAGGTGGACGAGGAGTATCCGGAACAGACCGTGATCCTCACCGGCGTCCGCTCGTCGATCAAACTGCGCATCGGCAGCGACGACACGCACACCGTCGTCGTCGTCGAGCCCGCCAGCAAGACCATCCTGTCCGAGGCGTATCAGACCGTCGACACCAAGCGCGTCCGCATCGGCGTTGGCTACGGGCGGGTGCGCGCCGGCGTGGCCGAGGGCGGCCTGAAGAGCGACTTCACGGTCGATTGCCCCGTGGCCACGTTGTCCAAACGCGGCACCTGGGACTTCGGCTTGTTCTATGAGCGCGGCACCGGGCGCTTCGAGATCTTCCTGCTCGACCAGGGCCTGATCGAAGCGTTCCACAAGATCACGCGTGACCGGCGGGAACTGCTGCCGGGGCAGGTCGTGACGCAGGTGATGCGCCGTTGGGCCGACGAGGCCCAGTTACGACACAACATCCCGGTCGTGGACGTGCTCGGTCAGTCGGACATCGAGGTCGCGTTCAACACGTTGCAGGAGAGCGGCCTGCGCGTGCTCGACCCGCAGCGCGGGCACACGGTGCTGATCGACCTCCGGGGCAATCTCGGGTCGGAGTTGTTCGCCGACTTGCTGCGTAGTACCCTGACGCCGCTGCCGCCGAGCGCGGGCGGTCCACCGGCGCGGCCGGAGGGCTACTTCGGCACGGGCCGCGGCGACGAGCTGATTCCCGTGGTGATCGGCTCCGGCTCGGCGCTGGCCCAGAAGGGACTCGCGCAGCCCGGCACGTATCGCTTCCGCCGGGCCGCGTTGGAGAGCTGGCTGTCGTCGCGCGAGCGGCGGTAGAGGCCGGCATCCGGGGTCCGGGATTCGGGTTGCGGGTTCCGGGTGTCGCGTCGATCCCGATCGGGTGCCATGCCGGCGCGTCTTCGCGTCGGCATGTGGCCACGAAATGCACGGCGCGGCGCCGCGGGAGCATAAGAATCCGAAGACGCATCTTCGCCGAGGAATCTAACCCTCCCCCAGCCCCTCCCTGAGAGGGAGGGGGGTCGCGGTACATGTGCCACTCACCACTGGATGTTCGAATGTCGCTTCGTTTCACCAAGATGCACGGGCTGGGAAACGACTACATCTACGTCAGTCTGTTCGACCAGACCGTGGGCGATCCGGTCGAGCTGGCCCGCCGGATGAGCGATCGACACCGCGGCATCGGCGCCGATGGGCTGATTCTCGTCGCCCCATCTGAAACGCCCGACGCCCACGTCCGCATGATCATGTACAACGCCGACGGGTCGCGGGCCGAGATGTGCGGCAACGGCATCCGGTGCCTGGCGAAGCTGGCCTACGAACGCGGGCTGGCGCGGGCCAACCCGCTCCGCGTACAGACCGACCGCGGCGTGCTGTCGCTGGAGTTGGCGCTGGACCATGCCGGCCGCGTGTCGGCCGTGCGGGTCGATATGGGGCCGCCCGTGCTTGATCCGCGACGCATTCCAGTCAAGGTGGACGGCGAGCGCGTCATCGCCTGGCCGCTCAAGCTGGCTGGGCAAACGCTTGCAATGACCTGCGTCTCGATGGGCAACCCGCACGCCGTGTTCTTTGTGCCGGACGTGGCCGCAGTGCCGCTGGCGGCGTGGGGCCCGCAAGTCGAGCGGCATCCGCTGTTTCCGGAGCGGATCAACGCGCACTTCGCCCAGGTGCTGGCGCGCGACCGCGTGCGCATGGTCACCTGGGAGCGCGGCGCCGGCGTGACGCTGGCCTGCGGCACGGGGGCCAGCGCCGTCTGCGTCGCGGCCCGGTTGAACCGCCTCACCGGCCCGGCGATCACCGCCGAGCTCCCCGGCGGCGAGCTGCAACTCGAGTGGGACGGGGCGACCGACCACGTCTTCATGACCGGCCCGGCCGAAGAGGTCTTCACTGGCGAATGGCCGTAGGGACGGTCTCTGGACTCCCCTCCCTCTCAGGGAGGGGTTGGGGGAGGGTCACAGCAACCGCACTCGACAAGCCCATGCTGCGTGCGCTGGCCAACAGCTCGGCGAACCGTGGCTCGGCGGGAGCCTCGCCCTCCCTTATCTTCCAAGGAGAGGTTTGCGGAGGGTCAGAACAGCCGGGTTCAGTCCGTCACGAGCCCAATCTCGGATAGTCGTACAGCAGCCCAGTCAGGTCCGCCGCGTGAATCAGCAGCGCGATCGCCACGGCAGCGCCCGCGACGATCAGCTTCGTTCGGCGGCGGATGCGCGGGGTCAGGTCGCCGCGGTCCCAGATCAGGTCGCCGAGCAGGGCGGCGATGAGCAGCATCATCAGTGGGTTCGACAGCTCGCGGTAGCGCTCGATGAAGATCGTGCCCGCCACGCCGCCGAGATACAACACAGCGGGCAAGAGCACCATGCCGTAGGTGCGGAATCGCCACAGGCACAACGCCGCGGCCACCAGGGCCAGCGGGGCGGAGACCCGGCGGATTCGCGTGACGGCCCGGCGGGCGCCGTCGCGGTCGAGTTGCTCCGCACGGTGCTCGTCGGCGGTGATCCCGACGGGCTGGGTGTGGTTGTGGACGGCGAGCATGTGGGCATCACGGTGGGCGGTGGGGGGGATATACGCCACGGCCCAGCCGTCCGCGGTGGTGCCCACGGCCCGCGCAGCCTGCACCAGCGTGATGCGGGCGTAATCCAGGGGGTGAGAGAGGATCCACTCGCGCACCGCCTGACTCGCGACGCGGTTGCGCTCCTGTTCGCTCAGTCGCCGCGGCAGGGGGGCCGGGGCGTCCGGTGCGTCTTCGGGGTACCACTTGCAGATCCATCTGTGCCAACTGTACCCCCCGTGCGTGGTGAGGGTCAGCGGCGAGAGACCCAGTGCCTGGTTCCGCAACGACCACGGGAGCATCGTCAAGACGAAGCCGAGCACCCACACGATGCCCGCCACCGGCGACCAGCGCGGACCCAGGGGCCGCCAGACCGCGACGAGCAGCAACGCGGGCGCCATGAACAGGGCCGCCGGCCGCGTGAGCAGCAGGGCCGCGTAGAGGCTCCCCGCGAGGGCGGCGTAGAGGAGACGCCGCCAATCCGATGCGCGTTGTGACCCGAGCAATGCCAGCAAGCTGCCCAGCAGCAGCGGCGGCGCCAGGTTCTCGCTGGCCAGCAGCGCCGTGTACGAAAGCGCCGTCGGCGACAGCGTGTGCAATAACCCCGCGATGACGCCGGTTTGCCGCGACACGAGGCGCATGCCCAACCCCGCGAGCAGACCCGATGTGACGCCGCCGAGCAGCGCCTGGGCCACCTGGGCGGCCTTCTGCGCGCCCCCCGCCACCGCGTACACGCCGGCCAGGAATAGCGGGTACGCCGGCGTGATGTACGCGCGGCGGCCGCGAAACCCAAACTCCCCCGTCTCCAACAGCTTGGCCGCGTGCCGGTGGTACAGGTCGAAGTCGCTGATCGGCGTGACGTGGGCCCCGGCCACCCACGCCACGCGCAGGGCGGCGGAGACCAGGCCGATCAGCAGGGCGATGCGCACGTCGCGCGACAGTGGGGTACCCATGCGTCAGCTTTCGCGCCCGGGGCCCGCGGCGCGTTCCGCCGCCAGCAGCGCCAGCTCCTGACAGAGCGTCTTGATCTGCTGCGATTGGGCAGAAGTGACCACGCTCTGGTAGAAAAGCAGCGCGGTCAGTCCCAGCAGCCAGGTCGTGAACGCCGCATTCGACGGCACCTCGAACCCCGCCGCGTGCGCCAGCCAGAAGAGCGGCTCGGGCACGACGCTGGCTCCCAGGAACACGGCCCCGCACGCCAGCCACAGTAGCGATTGTCGGATGCTCATGCGGCTACGTCGCAAGGCATAGACAATCGCGAGCAGATACGCCAGAGACGCGGAAACCGCCAAAATACGCAGGCTCAGCGGGATCATGTCGTCACTCTCGTCGAACGGGTGCTGGCGCGGACCAGGATGCCGCCCAGGACCTTGGCCATATACAACAGGGCGTCCAGGCCGCCGATCGAGCTGACGCCGTGCCGCCGGGCGTTCATCGTGACCGGCCGCTCGACCACCCGCAGCCCGGCCCGCAGCATCAGGTGCAGCGCTTCCGGCTCCGGGTACTCCTGGGGGTAGACGGGGGCGAGCAGGGCGATGGCCCGCCGACCGAGCACCCGCTGGCCGCTGGTCGGATCGGTGACCCGTTGGCCGGTGAGTCGGCTGATGACCGTCCGCAGGATCGCGATCCCCGTCCGTCGCCGCAAACCCGGCCGGTAGCCGGACGGCGAGTCCGGCAGGAACCGCGAGCCGATCACCGCGTCGGCGCCGGTGGTTTGCAGCTCTGCGATCAGCCGGGCGGTTTCGGCGGCGTTGTGCTGCCCGTCGCCGTCGATCTGGGCACATACGTCGTAGTCGTGCCGCGCCGCGTACAGCAGCCCGGCCTGCACCGCCCCGCCGATCCCGAGATTGAACGGCAAACGTAGCACGCGGGCCCCGTGGGCCGCGGCCACCGCCGCCGTGTCGTCGCCGGAACCGTCGTCCACGACGAGTAAGTCCCAGGTCGGATGCGCGGCGCGCAGACCATCGAGCACGCCCGGCAGGTTCCGGGCTTCGTTGTACGCGGGAATGACAATCAGTATGCGCATGACCCGGCGGCCACTCCGGCAGCATGTTCCGGCGGTGGTCGGGACTCGTCAAGCGTTGCCCGGGGCGTGATCGAACGCCGACGGTTGCCGGTGTCGCCCGCTTCTGGCCGGGCGGGGCCCGGCTGGGCGCGCGTGATCGGAGTGCGGCCCCCTTGACTCCAGGGCGGAGTACGGATATAGTTAGGACATCTGTTCGGGCGTCGATTCGGCTTGGTGCCGAATCCCCAAACGACGATCCGACCGGGGAACGAGTACCCGGCGGTGGACCGCGAGCGACATCGCGTCCTCGCGGCCCGGCCGCCGCAGCGTGGAGTAAGAAGCATGGCAGGCAAGGTGAACCCGATTCCGCAGGGCTTTCATACCATCACGCCGCACCTCGTGGTGCGCCACGGCGTCGAGGCCATCACGTTCTACAAGCGGGCGTTCGGCGCGGAAGAGCTCACCCGCATGACGGGCCCCGACGGCGAGTCCATCATGCACGCCGAGCTGCGGATCGGCGACTCGGTCCTGCTCGTGTGCGACGAGTGCCCCGAGATGGGCGCCCGGTCCCCGCAGTCGATCGGCGGCACGCCGGTGACGCTGCACTTGTATGTCGAAAACGTCGATCGGGCGTATGCGCGAGCGGTGGAGGCCGGCGCGACGGCGGCCATGCCGCCGCAGGACCAGTTCTGGGGCGACCGTTACGCGAGGGTCACCGACCCGTTCGGTCATCATTGGTCGATCGCGACCCACATTGAGGATGTGACGCCCCAGCAGTGCGTGGAGCGGGCGGCCAAGCTGTTCGGCGGCGGGTGCGGCGGCAAGTAATGTGGTCCCGCGTCGGCGGCGCGGGCAGCGCTCCCAAACCGCGTGCTTCGGGCCCGGCCTTCGAGCGACGTTATGCACTAACAACTGCGAACAGAATCCGCCGCGCGAGGGGTGGGATGCCGGGCCCCGCACTCGCGTGCCGGGTCCTGTTAGGCGCTCTAGCAGTCCGCCGCAGAAGTAGAGTCGGCCCCCCGTGGCCGACGTAGGGTGCCGAAAACGCCTCGAAATCTGACGTCCGCCACGGGGGCGGACGCTACGGCGCGTTTTGCGGCGGACTGCCAAGGCCGGCAGCACGAGGACGCCCGGTCTTCGCGTTTGCGCCGGCGAACCGCGTTGCCGGCTCATCGCCGTCCTCGCTACGTGGGTACTCAGGGACATGGCACACCGCTCGGGAGGGCGAGCCTCCTGGCGAGCCGCGGCGCCGCCGTCCCGGCGCGCCGGGAGCGCCCGCCCGTGTTGCACGGTCGCGAACGGACTCCTGGTCAGCGCGTTCTTGAGCGTGAAGCGTGCGGGGGCTATCCTGATTCGACCGGACAACACAGAGCCAAGCGTGGGAGCTAGACGGGATGTCACTCCACACGGCGGCGGACGTCGGCAAAGAGTTCCAGCGCTACTTTCGCCGACCGGCGGCCGTTGTGGCCCGCGCGCCGGGGCGCGTAAATCTGATCGGTGAGCACACCGACTACAACGGTGGCTTCGTCCTGCCGCTGGCCCTGGAGCAGAACACGTGGGTGGCGGCGGCGGCGCGGCCGGACGCCCAACTCCGCGCGTTCGCGGCGGACTTGCCCGATGAGCGCTGCTGGACGGTCCGTGGAAGGTCGGCCGAGGCCCTGCCGGCGTGGACGAGCTACGTGGCCGGCGTTGTCGCGCTGCTGAGCCATCGGGCCGGCCGGCCCATCGGTGCGGACTTGCTCATTCGCAGTGACGTGCCCATTGCGGCCGGGCTGTCCAGCTCGGCCGCATTGGAGGTGGCGACCGCGTTGGCGCTGGCGACGCTCGCGGGCGCCCCGCTGGCGGGTCCGGCGCTGGCGGACCTGGCCCGCCAGGCGGAGCACGAGTTCGCCGGGGTGCCGTGCGGCATCATGGACCAGTACGTCACCGTGCTGGCTCAGCGGGACCATGCGTTGCTGCTCGATTGCCGCACCCGCACGTGGGAGCATGTGCCGCTGCGGCTGGGCGAGGCGGTCGTGCTGGTGGTCAATTCCGGTGTGCGGCACGACCTGGCCGCGAGCGCGTACGCGCTGCGGCAGGCGCAATGTGGCCAGGCGGTCGCGTGGTTTCGGCAGCGCGACCCGGCGGTGCAGTCGCTCCGCGACGTGTCCGCCGCGGACCTGGATGCGAAGAGCAGCGGACTCGATCCAGTCTTGCTCGCCCGCGCGCGGCACGTGGTCGCGGAGAACCGGCGCACGTTGGACGCCGCAGCGGCGCTGGAAACCGGCGACGTGGCGCGTCTCGGCCGGTTGCTCGACGAGTCGCACGCTTCGCTACGGGACGATTACGCGGTGTCGTGCCGCGAGCTGGACCGGCTCGTGGACATCGTCGGCCGGGTTCCGGGCGTATACGGCGCGCGGATGACGGGAGCCGGGTTCGGCGGCTGCCTCGTGGCGATCGTGAAACGCGCGGCCGTGCTTTCCGTGCGGCGGGCCGTGCAGACGGAATTCGACGCGACGGGGCTCGGTCCGGCAACCGTCATCGTGACGCGGGCGGGCAGCGGCGCGACGCTGGAGTTGAACGCGACCGCGGAGGCCTGACCTCAGCCGCTGACGCACCCGCAGCGACCTCCCACCCCCAATGTGCGGCCAGCCCAACCGCCGGGCACCGGCTCGCCAGCCGGTGAAGCACGGACTGAGAGCCCGTGCCCCGGAGTTCTGTCAGGTGCTCCAAGCCCCGCGGCGCATGTCTCTCGCCCACGAACGCCGTCGGACGACGTGGGTCCGGTGTCAGGGGCACGGGATCGGCTGACCGCCGCTGCCGGCCAGCAGCTCGACAAACGGGTTGATGTCGCCGAAGCCGTTGAGGCCTCCGTAGATGCCGTCGCCATTCACGTCGGCGTTCTGCTCCGGGCACGCGGGATACGTGTTCTTCCACTCGGTCCAATTCGACAAGGCCAGGACGAAGGGGTTGATGTCGTCGAAGCTGACGACGCCGTCGCAATTCAGATCGCCGCGGCAGATCGTGGGCCCCTTCAGGCCCAGGCTGTGGCGCCCGCCCGCTGCTATGGCCGCAAAGCCCGTGTTCGGCACTGGGACGTTGCACTGACCGTAGTGGATCTGTCCCCACGCCACGATCGAGCCGTCGGCCACTACACACCGGCGAGATACCGGTGCCACCCGAGACACGGCCAGTACGGAGCCCGACCGCAACCGGCGGCCGACGGGGAGTTGCCTACTACAGCTTGCTCAGCCGCTTCGGACCGGCGGCGGCGACCTCCGGCGGGCAGCCGTCGGCGAAGAGCTTGAAGTTCTCGATGTAGCGGGCGGCGAGCCCGTCGTACGTCTTCCAGTACTCGTCCTTGTTGCCCCACGCCGTCGAAGGATCGAGCACATCGTCGGGCACCTCCGGGCAGTGCGTCGGCACCTCAAAGCCGAACAGCTTGTCCTTGCGGTATTTCACGTCGCTCAGCTTGCCGTCCAGGGCCGCGTTGAGCAGGTTCCGCGTGTGGCGGATGCTGATCCGCTTGCCGACGCCGAAGCGCCCGCCGACCCAGCCCGTGTTGACGAGCCAGCAGCGGCAGTTGTGCTTCCTCATCTTGTCGGTCAACAGCTTGGCGTAATAGAACGGGTGATGCACCATGAACGGCCCGCCGAAGCACGCACTGAACGTGATCTGCGGCTCGATGCCCAGGCCGATCTCCGTGCCGGCGATCTTCGCCGTGTAGCCGCTGATGAAGTGGTAAATCGCCTCGTTGGGGTTCAGCCGGGCGATGGGCGGCAGCACGCCAGAGGCGTCGCACGTCAGGAAGATGACGTTCCGCGGGTGGGCGTTCACATAGCCCTCTTCGACCACGTTCGGCAGCAGGCCGACGGGGTACGACGCCCGCGTGTTCTCGGTGTGGCGGTCGTCGCCGAGGTCGATCTTCCGCGACGTGTTGTCCCACACGACGTTTTCGAGGATCGTCCCGAAGCAGTGGACGGCCTTGTAGATCTGCGGCTCGTGTTCGGCGGACAGGCGGATGACCTTCGCGTAGCAGCCCGCCTCGAAGTTGAACACGCCCTCGTCGCTCCAGCCGTGCTCGTCGTCGCCGATGAGGCGGCGTTTCGGATCGGCCGACAGCGTGGTCTTGCCCGTGCCGGACAGGCCGAAGAACAGGGCCACGTCGCCGTCGGCGCCGATGTTGGCCGAGCAGTGCATGGCCATCACGCCGCGCAGCGGCAGCAGGTAGTTCATGATCGTGAAGACGCTCTTCTTGATCTCGCCGCCGTAGCTGGAATTGGCGACGATCGCCATCTTCTCGGCGAAATTGAGCAGGATGGCGGTGTCGGTGCGGGTGCCGTCGATGCGCGGGTCCACCTTGAAGGACGGGACGGCGATGAGGGTGAACTCCGGGATGTGCCGGCGGAGGGCGTCGATGTTGTTCGTCGTCAGGAACATGTTGCGGGCGAAGTGGCTGTGCCAGGCCTTGGTGGTGATGATGCGGATGGGCATCCGGTATTCCGGGGCGGCGCCGACGAAGCAGTCCTGCACGAAGACCTCGTCGCCCTGGAGAAACGCCTGGAGCCGCGCCAGCACGCTGTTGAACTGGGCCGACGTGACCGGGCGGTTGTACTCGCCCCACCAGATGCGCTCGGCGTTCTCGGGCTCCTGGACGATGTACTTATCCTGGGCGGCGCGGGCGTTCCACTTGCCGGTGTGGACGATGAACGGGCCGCCTTCCACGAGGTGCCCCTCGTTGCGGAAGATGGCCTCCTCGACCAGCGCGGGGACCGGCAGGTTCCAGAACACGCGGTCGAGGTCCTTCAGGCCGTGATGGGTGACGCCGTAGACACTGGCCAGCTCATTGGCCTGCTTGGTGGCGGGGGTGTCGAACTCCAGGTATTTCATCGTGCTGCTCCGAAGCGAATTTCAAAGGAAAAAGGGAAAATGCAAAAAGGCAAGCTCCAGACGCAGTCCCGCGCGCCATTCACGTGGGGCGTTCGGCGCGTCTTTCTGCATTTTGCATTCTGCATTCTGAATTGCACCGCTATGACCAATCCCGCACCAGCTTCCGGTTGCCGATGTAGAGCTCGTTGGGGGCGTTGGGGTCCAGGGCCCACTTGATCCGCTCGATGCCTTCGGTGACGTCCTTCACGGTGCCGCAGTAGCTGATCCGCAGGTACCCTTCCATGCCGAACTCCACGCCCGGTACCGTCACGACCAGCACCTTGTCCAGCAGGAACTTGGCCAGCTTGGTCGAGTCCTTGCGATAGGCGCTGAAGTCCGCGAAGCAGTAGAACGTCCCGTCCGGCTTGGTGACCTTCACCCCGTCGAATGTCTTCAGCCGCGAAATCAGAACGTTGCGGTTGTTCTCCAGCGTCGTCCGCAGCGTCTCGACCGACGACTGGAGCCCGTTCAGGGCCCCGACCGCCGCCGCCTGGAGCACGGCCGACGGCCCCGACGTCTGGTGGCTCTGGATGTTCGTCATCACCTCGATCAGCTTCTTGTTCGCCACGGCCCAGCCGATGCGGAAGCCGGTCATCGCATACTGCTTGGAGACGCCGTTGATGATGATGAGCTTGGAGTCCTCGCCCTTCTTCTTGGCGAACTGCCAGCAGTTGATCGGCTTGCGGCCGTCGAAGATGAGGCGGTGGTAGATGTCGTCCATGATGAGGTACAAGTCGCGTTTCTCGCAGAAATCAACGATGTCCGCGATGAACTGCTCCGAGTACATCACGCCGGACGGATTGTTCGGGCTGTTGATGATGATCGCCTTGGTGTATGAGCCGATTTTCTGCTCGATGTCCTGGAGGCGGGGGTGAAAGCTGCCGTCCTCGGCGTACACGGGCACGGGAATCGCCCCGCAGAGCTTGGCCATCTCCGGGTAGCTCACCCAGTACGGGGCCGGATAGATGAGCTCCTCTTGCGGGTTGAGGATGGCCTGGAGCGCCACCATGATCGCCTGCTTCGCCCCGCCCGAGGCCATCACGTTCTCCGGTTCCACCACACGGTTGTAGAACTCCTCGGTGTAACGGATGATCGCCTGCTTCATGGCGGGGATGCCGTCGGCGGGGGTGTAGCGGACCTCGCCGGAGTTCAGTAGGTTCGCCGCGGTCACGAGGGCGTCGAGCGGCGCCCGGCTCTTGGGCTCGCCGCCGCCTAGGTGGATGACCGGGTCGCCCTTGGCGCGGAGAATGGCCGCCGTCTCGTTCAGCTTCAGCGTGACCGACTCGCCGATGCTTCTTCCGATCTGACTGATGCTCATGGGATGGGTGTCCTGAAAGCGGAACCCCCGCCGGTCGTTGCCACGCGGACCGGGGGAAACCATGTACACTACCGTGTGGTCCAAGGGGCGTCAACGGGCGAACGCACCTCGCCTAAATGGCGGTATGACCATGAGTTGTGGCCAGCGACAGCCAGGGACTCCACGGGTCGGCTCGAGGAAGCCGGCCAGGCCCCAACCGGCCCGCGGGTAGCCCCGGAGCGGCGCCTTCGCCAAGCTGTGGAGCGGCGTTCGAGTGTAGCCTTGGGCGCGAGCCCGGGGACACGGCTACGGGCCGGTCAGCAGCCGCACAAACGGGTTGATGTCGCCGAAGTCCACGAACCCGTCGCCGTTGATGTCGCCGTTCAGGATGGGACAGCCGGGGTAGCGGGCGGCGTACGCGGCCGGGTTGGTCAGTGCCAGCACAAACGGGTTGATGTCGCCGAAATCGACCCGCCCGTCGCAGTTCAGGTCACCCGCCACGAAGGGTGCGATCGGCAGGTACCAAATGTCCTGGCCGCCGTTGAACGTCGCGGCGTAGATGATGTGGACGACCTCGTCGGCCGAGATGATCTGGTTGTAATCGCCGATCTTCTGCTGCACCGGGTAGCCGATCGTCGTGTCGAACGCGTCGCTGAGCCGCTGGTTGGCCGACCAGGTGAAGCCGCCGTCGATGGAGTTGCTGTAGTACAGGGCGGAGCGGCGGTTCTGCGGGTCGTCGCGCGTGTCGTACCAGACCACGTCGATGCGGCCGTTGGGGGCCACGTCCATGGCGACCATCCACTGGTAGCGGCCGTTGCCCAGCGGATCGTCGTTCACGCGGAGGCCCGACTGCCACGTGCGGCCGCCGTCCGTGCTGCGGGCGAAGATGATGTCGCACACGTCACTGCGGGCATCGGACCAGACGCAGTAGACCCAGCCGCGCCGCGGCCCGTCGGTGCGGTCCACGCCGAGCCAGATTTGGTGAAAGCCGACGGGATTCAGGTACGGAAAGCCCGGATCGTTGCCGTTGTCGATCTTCACGTCCAGGCCGTTGACCCCGCCCGCGCCCAACGCGTCAAACGTCGGCTGCACCGCCGGATTCTGCGCATTGATCGACTTCGTCACGAAGATCGAGTTCGACGGGTAGTGCCGCCACGCCGCGTACAGCTCGCCGTCCGGCCCGATCGCAAAGTGCAGCATGAATTGGCGGCCGTCTTGGTCGGCGATACGCACCGGCGTCGAGAACGTTTGCCCCCCGTCGGTCGAACGCGTGAAGATCGTGTAGCTGTTGCCGCTGAAGCTGCTCCAGCCGCCGTAGAGGTTGCCGCGCCCGATTCCGGTCGTTCGGTCGATAACGAACCACGGTTTGTCGCCGTGGACCGGCGGATTGACCACCTTGACCGGCGTGCTCCACGTCGCGCCGCCGGTTTGCGACGTGTAGAGGTACTGCGTGTACGGCGAGGGATCAAACAGCTCGCTCCAGTAGCCGAAAACGCCGTCGGAATCCACGCACAGGACCGGGTCGGTCTGCCCCGCGCCGGCGGGTTGACCGGGGGGTGTCGCGAGCACGCCGGCGGTCCACGTCAGCCCGCCATCGGTCGTGTAGGCCACGCCGGCACGCCGGCGGTCCGACGTGACCGTGTCAAACTGCCGCCAGCCGACCACGATGATGTTCGGGTCCAGCGGGCTCACGGCGATGGTCGGTTCGTTGGCCGCGTCGCCGACGATGTCGTGGCCGAAGGCGTCCACGTTGACCTGATAGCCGCGCTGGGCGAAGGCGGGGACTGCGACCACGCCGGCGGCCAGAACCAGAACGCTCAGACCGAGGACTCGAATTGGTGCGTGGACGTGCATCGCACTCCCTCCAATTTGGAACGTCGCGGCGGACGCGGGACATGCGGGGCGTCTGCGGCGGCGGTCCAAGCTCCAGGATAGCAGGCGGTCCCGCGCCTGGACAACCCGATTTCGCGCGCGCTGCCCGCGGAGCCAATGAGCGGGCCGCCCGGCATGGTGCCCGAGCGGCCCGCCAGGGAGGCAAACTCGTTCAGCCACGCGGGACTAACGCCGGCGCAGCAACAACATCGACGCTAGCAGCAACAACGACGCCGGTTCCGGGATCACGTTCAGGTTGTCCCAGGCACAGATATTGCCCGCGACGGTGCCGCCGGTGAAGAACCTCAGGGCGGTCGGATCGGGACTGGTCGGGTTGACGAAGGTCCAGTTGACCGGGAGCGTCGTCTTGATGCCCGTGGTCAGGTCCTTGATCGCGATCTCAGTGATCTTGCCCGTGGCCATGCTGAACGTGGTCCACAGCCGATACCAGTGGTTCGGGTCGAGGTTGTCCCACTGGGGTCCCGGCGTGACCCCCGGCAGCGCGTTCTCGGACGTGATGTAGTTGATGTGCCACTTGTCCGCGGTGTTCAGGTTGTTCCAGACGTACAGCGTCTGCCAGTACCGCGCCGTGGCCGACGGTTGGAGCGAGAAGCTGCCCAGGTAGTCCGACGCGGGCAGTGTGCCGTCAAACTTGGCCGCGATGTCCCACGTCACCGTCCACTCGCCCGTGCCCCAGTCGTACAGGTGCTCGGCCCGGGCGTAATCGGTGCTGCCTTGTGACCGGCCCGCGGCAAACTGCGTCCCGCCTTCCGGGTTCTGCACGAAACCGTAGGCGTTGTTCGCGTACGTGAAGACGTTGTAGTCCTTGCCCGGCGGGCTCGTCACTGGCAGGTACCAGCCCTCTTGGCCGCTCAGCACCGTTCCGGCCGCCGATCCGCTGTACGCCGGCGGCTCAAAGTCCGCCGTCCACTGTGCGCTCGCCGTGCAGGCGAGCAGACCAACCCCTACTAGCGCCAGGATACTTCTTCCGATAGTCACTCTGATCACCTCCTCCTCACCAGGACCATGAGTACTAACGGTCCGAAGCTGCCAACGGCGGCCCGCGGGCACGCTGCCCTGGTCCGCCAAGTCTCACACGACGCAAGCGACTGCGAAATATGCACCCACTGATGCGCCGCTCAACGCCACCACGCGTGGCGACGCCACCGCACCTCCTTTCCTCACACGTGCTGCGGTAACAACTGTGCCTGTACTTGGACGGGCCGCAGCCTCCTCAGGGGCACAGTCTACACGGCTGCGTCCGGGAATTACAAGATTTTTCTCGTCCGAGTTTCCGTGAACGCTCACGGCCAGCGGGTACGAGCCACCTCGGCGCGGGTTGTCGATACCCGTAACCGCTGCCGCCAGCCCGTTGGCGGGCCTCGGCCGGGTCGTTAACATCCGGGGTTCCCCCGGCGGGCCGCGCCGATCCATCGTCGTGACCCGCGGGACGCGGCCGGGTGGTTGTCGCCGGCCGCAGCATCGGTCCCCGTGCATGAAAGGAACTCCCATGCTTACTCCCGTCCTGCGTGCGGTCCTGGTCGGCGCGGTCCTCATGTTCGTGGCCGCGGCCGTGGGGGAAAGCCACCTGATGCGGATGGCCGACGTGTCCGACGACCAGATCGTCTTCACCTACGAGGACGATCTGTGGCTGGTGCCGATTGGCGGCGGCCCGGCCCGACGAATCACGTCCGATCCGGGCTACGAGGTGTGGGCGAAGTTCTCACCGGACGGCAAATGGCTCGCGTTCACCGGGCAGTACGACGGCGGCTTGGATGTCTACGTCATGCCGGCGATGGGTGGCGAGCCACGCCGGCTGACCTACCACCCCGCGATGGACCGTGTGCTCGGCTGGTGGCCCGACGGCAAGTGGATCGTCTTCCGCTCCACCCGCGAGTACCCGATGCGCGGGGAAGAGCTCTACCGCGTGCCCGTCGGCGGGGGACCGACCGAGCGCTTGCCCGTGGACCGCGGCGGCCTGGCCGCCATCTCGCCGGACGGGAAGATGATCGCCTACAACCGCATCAGCCGGGAGGCGGCCACCTGGAAGCGGCACCGCGGCGGCACCGCCCAGGACATCTGGATGGGGAGCCTGGAGAAGCTGGATTACCGCAAGATCGCAGATACGGACTGGACCGAAAACTTCCCGATGTGGCACGGCGACGCGATCTACTTCACGTCCGACCGTGAGGATGGGACGCTCAATCTCTACAAGTACGATATTCCCACCGGTACGACGACGCGGCTGACGCACTACAAGGACTATGACGTCAAGTACCCCTCCATCGGCCCCCGGCACATCGTCTACCAATACGCCGAGACGCTGTACTTGTACGACCTGGAGACCGGCAAGGCCGCGCCGGTGCCGGCGGAGATCCCGACCGACCGGCCGCGCCTGCGGCCCGAACTCGTCAGCGTGGCGCCGTCCACGGGCTCGTTCCGGCTCTCGCCCACGGGGGTGCGGATGCTGCTCGAGGCCCGCGGCGAAATCCTGAACCTCCCGGTGAAGGACGGGGAGCCGACCAACCTCACCAAGACCACCGCGTCCCGCGAGAAGAACGCGGCCTGGTCGCCGGACGGGCGTTGGATCGCGTTCCTGTCCGACCGCACAGGCGAGGAGGAAATCTACCTCGTCGACCAGAAGGGCGAGAGGGAGTGGCGGCCGCTCACGACCGGCGGGCTGGGATTTCGTATGCACCTGGTCTGGTCGCCCGACAGCAAGTACATCGCCTTCTCCGACAAGTTCATGCGCCTCAACATCGTTGACGTCGGCACCGGCGAAATCACCGTCGCCGACCAGGCGGAGTACGACGATGCGTGGGAGCGCTGGGGCATTCAGGACTACGTCTGGTCGCCGGACAGCCGCTGGATCGCCTACACGAAGATGGAGAAGACCATGTATGAATCCATCTTCCTGTATTCGCTGGAGGCAAAGAAAACATACCGCCTTACCGGTGAAATGACCCAGGATTGGAGCCCCTCCTTCGATCCGGAGGGACGGTATCTGTACTTCCTGTCCAATCGCACGTTCAACCCGCTGATGGGCGCCGTGGACCAGAACCACATCTTCCTTGACATGGCGCGCCCGTACATCGTCGTACTCAAGGCCGATGCGCCCTCTCCCTTCGCCCCCAAGGACTCCGCGGAGAAGGTCAAGGAAGAGGAAAAGAAGCCCGAGGAACCGCCGGCCGAGAAGCCGGCCGAGGCGCCGCAGACCCAAGTCGCGGCGGAGGCCACGCCCGAACCGGTGACGGCGGAGAAGGCCCCGGGACCGGCGACCGCCGAGACCAGGGCCGAAGTCACGAAGAAGGACGAAGACAAGAAGGACACGGGCACCCGGATTGACCTGGACGGTATCGAGCGCCGCATTCTGGCCGCCGAGGGTGTCGAGGCGGGCAACCTCTTCCGGTTGGAAGCCACGAAGAAGGGTTTTCTATACCTGAACAAGCCCGCGCGCGAGTTCACCAAATACCAGGCGGTAACGGATGACACCGGCGGCGCTCTTGACTTGTACCACTACGACCTTGAGAAGACCGCGACCACGAAGGTGCTAGGCGGAATCGCCAACTACCACCTGTCCGCCGACTGCCAGAAGACCGTCTACCGCGCCGGCGCGACCTATGGCGTTGTGGATACCGGCCAGAAGGCGAACGTGGGCGACGGTAAGGTGGACTACCGCGACGTCCGCATCGTGCTGGACCGCCCCGCCGAATTCCTCCAGATCTTCAACG
Source organism: Planctomycetota bacterium (assembly GCA_040755725.1). Lineage (GTDB taxonomy): Bacteria > Planctomycetota > Phycisphaerae > UBA1845 > Fen-1342 > JBFMAI01. The sequence goes on from JBFMAI010000009.1 coordinate 34,605, forward strand.
AGGCCTGGCGCATCCAGCGCGACTGGTTCTACGACCCGAGTCTCCACGGCGTCGACTGGGAGGCTGTCGGCGCCGCGTACCGCAAGTTCGTCCCCTACTGCGGCAACCGCGCCGATCTCAACTACCTCATCGGCGAGATGATCGCCGAACTCAACATCGGCCACACCTACGTCTGGGGCGGGGACGTCAGCTACGGCGGCCGCAGCGTGCCCACTGGCCTGCTGGGCGTGGACCTGGCCATCGAGCCCGGGGTCAAGTACTACCGCATCAAGCGCATCATCCCCGGGACGCCCGGCAATCCCGACGAGCGCAGTCCCCTCGACGAGCCGGGGTGCCCGATCAAGGTCGGCGACTACATCATCAAGATCGACGGGGAGGACGTCACGACCGCTGACGAGATCTACCGGTTCCTCCAACACAAGTCGAACAAGGTCATCACGATCACTTACAACGACCGGCCGAGCGCGGAGGACGCCAAGACACACCGCGTCAAGACGATTTCCAGCGAGGCCGGCATTCGCTACCGGGAGTGGGTCGAGTTCAACAAGGCGTATGTGGACAAGATGAGCAACGGCGAGATCGGATATGTGCATCTCCCCGACATGGGAGAGTCCGGCCTGATCGAGTTCGCCAGGTACTTCTACCCACAATACTACAAGAAGGGCATGATTATTGACGCGCGCTACAACGGCGGCGGCTTCACCGGGGACATGATCATCGACCGCCTCGAGCGCCGCGTGTGGGGTATGACCAAGCCGCGCGAGGGCGGCACCTGGCGCGACCCGGAGCGCTGCTTCGCCGGCCCCTGGGTCGTCCTCATCAACGAGGACACCGGCTCCAACGGCGAGATGTTCGCCGAGGCGATCAAGATCAAGAAGATGGCCCCCGTCCTCGGCATGCGCACCTGGGGCGGGTCGATCGGCATCGAGCCCCACCAGCCCCTCGTCGACGGCGGCACCGTCACCCCGCCGCAGTTCGGCCTCTACGGCCTCGACAGCCGTTGGCTGATCGAGGGCCGCGGCGTCGAGCCGGACATCGAGGTGCAGAACATGCCCGGCGATGTCCTGCGCGGCAAGGATGCCCAGCTTGACGCCGGCATCGAGAACGTGATGCGCCGTCTGCCGACCGAGGGCTTCGTCGAACCCCCGTTGCCGGCGTACCCGAACAAGGCGAAGCCGGCCGGATCGTGAGCCGACAGAACGCGGTCTTGAGTCGCCGCCCCGCGGCCGCATAACAGCGAGTCGCCGGCCCGGGGGCAACCGGGGCCGGACCGGTCAGGCGCGCGACCAGCCGTCCAAGACCCGCGCCGCGCGCCGCAACAGCGCCGCTTCGCGCGCCGTCGGCATGTCCGGTCGGTCGAACTCCTCGCAGTGCCGGGTCACAGCTTGCTGAAAGGCGTCCCGCAGCGCCGCGACCGCCACAGTCCGGCACTCCGCCTTCGCGTCCGACGCGGCCACGGCGGCGGTCTCGGGGCGGTTTGCGGCGCTGGTGTAGACGATCGTCCGCGTCCCCGCCTTGCGCAGTTCCCGTGCTTCGGCCGCCGCGTTGTGCAGCAGCGCGCAGCGGGCCGCCCACAGCTCGTTCGCGTTGCACTCCAGGCCGGACTCGGGCAGCAGGTAACGCAGGCACCAGCTCTTGAAATCGCTGCCGCGCAGCTCCGTCTGGTCCCCCGGCGCCTCCAGCCAAGCCAGCAGGTCGATCCCCGCGTACAGCAGCAGCAAGGCCGGCAACTCCCGCCCCGCCGCCAAATTGTCGTCGATGGCCGCGACGATCTCCGCCAAGGCTTTCAACAGCCGGTTCCACATCCCGGAGTCACCCGCAGTCGGCTCCGTCGTCTCAGTCATGGGGTATCTCGTCCGTGGCGGGCACCGACAGGCCCAACGTGGCCACCCGCGCCCGGCATCGTGCCGGGGGCGCGGGACGTTGTCCAGCCCGGCGGCGTGCCCCGCTTGCCGCGCAGGCCGAGAACGCTACGCTAGGGCCCGGTTGCTCTTAATCGTCGGCGCCCCGCAGGAGTCAAACGATGCCATTCTTGCTCGTGGTCGTGTTTCTGTCGGAGTTTCTCAACTTTCTCGGTTCTTTGCTGGTCATCTTCCTGAACGAGGCCGGGCTGTTGCCGGCCGCGTAGGACGCCCCGCGCGACGGGCCGCGGGTCGTATTCGCGCGGCCGACTCCGCACCGGTTGGCGCCGGGGTCGGCCGTCGCGGGCCGTGCGCCCGGCGGCACCGGGCGCTGCGCCGCAGCGCGTTCGTGACGACGGTGGCATGAGAATCAACGTCCCCAACCAGATCACGCTCACCCGGCTGGTGCTGGCGGTCATCTTCTTCGTGCTGCTATCGTGGTTCAACGCCGACAAGCTGGACAGTCAGCGGTGGCTGCTCCAGGTGTGCTTCTGGATCTTCCTGGTGGCGGCGATCACCGACATCATCGACGGGATGCTGGCCCGGCTGATGCAGTCGGTGACCTCCTTCGGCCGCATCCTCGACCCGGTGGTGGACAAGCTGATGGTCTGCGGGGCGTTCGTCCTGTTCGCCAGCCACCACTTCTGGGACACCGGCCGCAACCTCAACATCACCGACGTCCGCCCCTGGATGGTCGTCATCATTCTGTCGCGCGAGCTGCTCGTGTCGGCGGTCCGTTCGCACGCCGAGGGGGCCGGCCAGGAGTTCGGCGCCGCGTGGATCGGCAAGCTGAAGATGTTCATCCAGTCGGCGACGGTGTGCTTCATCCTCGGCCAGCTCGCGTGGAAGCTCGACGCGTTGGAGCCCGTCCGCATGGCCGCCGTCTGGGCCACCGTCGCGATCACGATCCTGTCGGCGTTGGTGTATGTGCACCGCGCGCGGGCGTTCCTGCTCACCACCCACGCCTTGGGGGGTGCCGCCCAGCCGCCGACCACCGCGGACCGCCCCGACGGAGAATCGGCGTGAGCGCCGGGGAGCGGCTGCGGCTAGCCTGCATCACCGGCCTGGGCAGCGGTCTGTTGCCGCTGGTGCCGGGCACATGGGGGTCTGCGGTCGCGGTCCTGCTTGTTGTGCCGGTGTGGTACGCGACGGCCGTGCTGGGGGGGCCGCGCTGGACCGTCGACTTGCTCCTCCTGGCCGGCGTCCTACTGGCGAGCCACCTGGCGGTGCGCTGGGGACCGTGGGCCATCGCCCGCTGGGGCCGGGCGGACCCCAAGGCGTTCACACTCGACGAGGTGGCGGGGCAGTGGGTCGCCCTGCTGCTGGCCCCCGTCAGTCTGGACGCGGGCCTCTGGACCTTGACCTGCATCGTCGGCGGTCAGTTCGTTCTGTTCCGCGTGTTCGACGTTCTTAAGCCGCCGCCGGCCCGGGGGGCGGAGATGTTGCCGGCGGGCTGGGGCATTCTCGTGGACGACCTGGTGGCGGGGGTCTACGCCAACATCGCCGGCCAGCTCCTGTGGGCGCTGACGCCGTTGGCGCCCGCCGTGCACGTGGGGTTCTTGGCCGCGTAACTCATTTCTCAGAAACGGGTTGTTAGGACACAGCGTCCGGCCGACCGGACCCGCCGCCCTTGTGGTGGGGCTCGCGGCCCGGCCTGATCAACGCCGCCCCGCGTGCCGCGTTGCATCGTCGCCGAACGCCCGGCATCATGGTGCCCGTGCATGTGCTTCCCTCTTACCGGCGAATGGTGTTGCTGACCGAGGGCCAGCTCGGGGTCTATTCCTCCAAAACGGCCGCGGTCGTGCTGCGCTATCGTGCCGCCGATGTGGTCGGTCTGATCGACGCGCCCGCCGCCGGCCGGCGCGTGCAGGAAGTCATCCCGTGGGCACCGCCGGTGCCCATCCTACCGGACATGACCGCGGCGGCCGTGTTACGACCGGACGCGTTATTGATCGGCGTGGCCCCGGTCGGCGGAGCGCTGCCGGAGCCGATGCGCCGGCACGTACGGGCCGCGCTGCATGCCGGCGTCGACGTGGTCAGCGGATTGCACCACTTCCTGGCGGACGATGCGGAGTTGGCCGATTTGGCCGCGGCCAGTGGAGCACGAATCCACGACCTTCGCCGCCCGCCCGCCGAGCGGGTCGTCGCCTCGGCCCGGGCCTTGTCGACGCGCTGCCGCCGCGTCCTGACCGTCGGCACCGACTGCAACGTGGGCAAGATGGTGACCGCGTTGGAGCTGTCGCTGGCGGCCCGACGGCGCGGGCTCGACGCCCGGTTTCTCCCCACCGGACAGACGGGGATCATGGTGGCGGGCCGCGGCGTCACGATCGACGCCTGTGTCGCGGATTTCGTCGCCGGCGCCGTCGAGCAGATGGTCCTCGACGCGGCCGACGCCGACGTGTGCTTCATCGAGGGGCAAGGTAGCGTCGCCCACCCGGGATTCTCAGGCGTCACGCTGTCACTCTTGCACGGCGCCGGCCCGCACGCGCTGGTGCTCGTTCACCAGCTCGGCCGCACCCAATACAACGCGCCGCCGCGCTCGCCGTTGCCCCCCATCAAGACACTGCTCGCGACGTACGAGCAGGCCGCCGCGTTTCTGCACCCCGCCCGGGTCGTCGCGGTCGCGCTCAATACGCTGGATCACGACGACGACGCGGCCCGGGTCGCGGCGCGGCGTCTTGAGGACGAGCTCGGGGTCCCCGTGGCCGATCCGATCCGCGACGGCTGCGACCGGCTGCTGGAAGCGGCCCTCGCGGGGTGAAAGCGCTCTACCCTACCGCCGGGTGCGCGGCCGCGGGGGCGGCGCAAGACGGCGCCGCCGCGGCCGCCATCGCCTGTTCCAGATCGGCGATCAGGTCGTCGGCGTTCTCGATGCCCACCGACAACCGCACGAGACCGTCCTCAATGTGGGCCTGGCGGCGGGCTTCGGCGCCCATCGAGGCGTGGGTCATGCTCGCGGGGTGCTGGATCAGCGTCTCGACGCCGCCCAGACTGACGGCCAACATGCAGAGCTTGACCGAGTTCATCATGCGCCGGCCCGCTTCGAGGCCGCCCTTCAGACAGAAGGAGATGATGCCGCCGGGGCCGCTCATCTGCCGGCGGCCGAGCTCGTACTGCGGGTGGCTCTTGAGTCCGGGGTAGCGGACCCATTCGACTTGCGGGTGGGCGTCAAGGAACTCGGCGATCTTCTGGGCGTTTTCGCAGTGTCGTTGCATGCGCAGCGGGAGCGTCTTGATCCCCCGGTGGACCAGGAAGCACTCGAACGGGGGCAGGACACCGCCCAGGTGGTTCAACATCCGCCGCAGCGGGGCGTAGTGGGCGTCCTCCCGGACGACGATGGCCCCGCCCACGACATCGGCATGGCCGTTGAGATACTTGGTGAGGCTGTGGACGATGATGTCGGTGCCGAAGCGGAACGGCCGCTGGAGCAGGGGGCTCATGAACGTGTTGTCCACGACGACGAGTGCGCCGCGCTCGTGGGCCAGCTTGCCGATCGCCGTCAGGTCCGAGATCACCAGCGTCGGGTTGCAGGGCGTCTCGACGTAGATCATCTTCGTGCTCGGCCGCAGCGCCTGGCGGACGGCGTTCAGGTCGGACGTGTCCACCATCGTGGCCTGGATGCCGAAATCCGCGAGGATCGACTTCAGCAACGTGCAAGTGGGGCCGTAGACGGCCTCGCTGCAGACGGCGTGGTCGCCTGGGTGCAAAAACGTGCTGAAAACCGTGTGGATCGCGGCCATGCCGCTGGCGCAGGCCAGCGCCGCGCGGCCGCCCTCCAACGCGGCGATCGAGTTCTCCAGCGCGCGGACGGTCGGGTTGCCCATCCGCGAGTAGATGAAGCCGTGCCCCTGCCCGGCAAACAACGCCGCCCCGTGCTCGGCGCTGGCGAAGCCGAACGTCGAAGTCTGGTAGATCGGCGGAACGGCGGGCTGAAACTCGCTCTTTTCAATCCCCGCGTGGACGGCCAACGTCTCCGGGGACCAGGTCGAATCGGTGTGCATCAGCGGACCCTTGTGTTGCTGCGCCGCGGCGGGCGGGTCGGACCGCGGCCCTGCACGCCCCAGCCCACGCGCCGAGGCTAGGCGAAACCGTTGGAGCGCGCCGGGCCGGTGTGGCGGGCCGGCGGCCCCTGTATATTAACGCTGGCCGGGGAGCGCGTCGAAGGTGCCGCATGTCCGACCTGGTTCGCTTGAGCATCTCGCTCGAAAAGCCGCTGGCCAACCGTCTGGAGCGGCTGGTCCGCGGAAGCCGTTACACCAACCGGTCCGAGTTCATCCGCGACCTTATCCGCCAGCGACTCGTGGAGCAGCAGTGGGCCGACGAGCGGCAGGAGGTAGTCGGGACGGTCACCTTGGTCTACGACCACCATGCCCGACAGCTCACGGACCGGCTCATCGACATCCAGCACGACCACCACGACCACATTCTGGCGACCACTCACGTACACCTGTCGCACGACCACTGCGCCGAGATGATCATGGTCCGCGGCAGCACCGCCCGTGTCCGGCAACTGGTGGACGACCTGCGCAAGCAGCGCGGCGTGCTCCACGCCGGCCTGACCATGAGTGCGACAGGCGCGGCCCTCCGTTGACCGAACAAGGGCATCACCACAGCGCCCCCAGACAACGCAACGTGCCACCAGTTGATAGAGTGCCCATCATCTGTCACTTGTCACTTTGCACTTTGCGCCATTCTCTCTGTCCGCTCCCCGTGTCCCAGCGCCTCTTCGGTGAGTGCTTCTGCCGCCGTCCGATCATCCACCCGGCACCGACCAGCAGCGACGACAGGATGACGATGGTGGCGCCGACCGGCAGATCCCAGTGGGCCGCGGCCAGGAACCCGACGAGGCTGGTCAGCCCGCCGAGCAGGATGGCCAGCCACAAGACGCGATCATGGCCGCGCGCCAGTTGAAAAGCCGCCAGGGCCGGGTTGGTAATCAGGCTGTATATCATCAATCCGCCGACGGTCTGGAAATTCACCGTCAGTGCGGCGCTGGTCAGGATGAGGAAGCCGGTCCACACCAAGCCGACTTGGACGCCCGCCGCTGCCGCGTGCAGCCGCGAGAACAGGATGGCCCGCAGCTCTTTGCGAAAAACGAGTACAAAAAGGGCCAGACCGGCGGTGACGCCGGCCATGAGGGCCACGTCGGGCCAGCGGCAGAAGAGCAGGCTGCCCCACAGTAGGCTGCGGACTTCGTTATCGGACTTCCCCAGAACGCCGAACAGCCCGATCCCCAGGAAGGCCAGCCCCATCGACAACGAAAACAGCACGCCGATGATGACGTTCGTGTCCACTCGCACGTGTTGGCCTTCGAGCAGCCCCAGCAGCAGAGCGGTGCCCATCGCGGCCAGCAGCGCGGGCCACAGCATCAGCGAACCATCGAGGCCGGCCAGGTGCCCGAAGACGGCCCCGGCCAGGGCGGCGTGCGACACACATACCGCCAGAAACGGGATGCGCATGCCGACGATATAGACCCCCAGCAACGCCGACGAAGCCCCCGCCAGCACGCCCCCCACCATCACCGGCAGAAAGAACACCAGGTCCATCAGACCCCCTCTGCGACCCACGGCCGGTCGTCGTCCTGGGCCTCCATCGCTCGACCCCGCGGCACGACGGCGTGCCGCCCGCCCTCGTGGACCGTCCGCAATCCCCGGCCATACCAGTCTCGGATGCGGGCATCGGTCAACACACTCTCCGGCGTCCCATCGCCCACGATTCGCCCTTGTTCCAGCAGCACCACCCTCCGACAACAGGGCGGCAAGACCTCCAATTCGTGACAGACCAGCGCCATCGTCGTCCGTGTGGTGGCCCCGCCCCTCTTTTCGTCTTGCGTTTTTCCTTCTTCAGTACCGCGCCGCGCCCCCAAGTGCTCCAGGATTCCGACGATTTGCTCCCGCCAACCGAGATCCAGGTGCGCGGTGGGTTCGTCGAGGACCAGCAGCCGCGGCTGCTGCACCATGGCCCGCGCGATCAGGGCCTTGCGTTGTTCGCCGCCCGACAGGACGCCATACGGTTCACGGCGCAGCGGCCCCAAACCCAGGCGCTCGATCCACTCATCCACCGCGTGCCAGTCGTCGCGGCGTAGCGAACGCAGCAGCCCCGCGCGACCGGTGCGGCCGATGGCCACGACCTCACGCAGCGTCAGCGGCATGTGCTCGGGCACCGGCTGCACCTGCGGCACATAGCCGATGTCCCGACGCAGGCGCGTCAGCGCGAGCGGTCCAAGCCGTTCGACCGGCCGCCCGAGCACTTGCACTTGCCCACTGGCAGGCTTGCGAAACCCCAGGCACGTGTTGAGCAGCGTCGTCTTCCCTGCCCCGTTGGGTCCCAGCACGGCGACGACCTCGCCCGGTGAGATCGTCAACTTGTCCACGTCGAGGATCGTCCGCCCGCCGGCCACCACCCGCAGTTGTTCAACGACGACGTCCGCCGTAATCATCGTCCCACGCCGGCCACGAGCCGCTCGACATTGCCCCGCACCAGCGCGTCGAAGCCCGCGCCGCCGGACGCCTCTGCCGGGAAATTGTCCAACACCACCACCGGCACGCCCAACCTTTGTCCCAGGGCATCGGCCAGTTTGCGGCCTTCGGAGGTGTTGGCGATGACCGCCCGCGCCGGCGTGCCGTCGCGGATGGCCGCGCTGATCTCTTCGATGGACGCGGTGTCCGCTCCGGTGAAGGTGGCCATCACGTTCAGCCCCAGGAACCGGCAGAACGCGGCTTGGTGTCTGCTCGCTATGACCCCCGTCCCGCCGACTTGGGCGGCGACCATCCGGTCCTTGGTCCAGGCCGTCAATTCGTCGAGCCGCCGCGAAATGGCCGCCAGACGGGCGTCGGCCGCGGCCCGCTCCAGCAGTCCGGCGGTGACCGCCGCCTCGGCCACTTGGCGGCAGGCGGCAAGGTAGCTCGGCGGCTCGCACAAGCCGCCGGGGATGGTGACGGCCGCGATACGCGGGCCTGTTGCGGCGTCCGTCCCCAACCGCTGGTCCAGGTCCGCCTGGAAATCGAACCGCAGCACCAGTCGGCTGGCCCGCAGGGCGGTGATCTGGCTGGGCCGCAGGTCGAAGTGCCCGGGACAGGCCCCCGGCGGCGCGAGGCGGACCACCGGGACCGCGGGGCCGACGACGTCGTGCAGAGCGGCTTCGAGGTACGTATTGGATACGGCGACCGTCGGCCCGGAGGCCCCCGCCGCCGACCGGTCACAGCCGACTGCCGCGGACAGCAGGCCGGCCACCCCCAGCACCGCCAACCGGAACAAGCGGCGTGGTGTTGGGCGGCGTCGCGTTCGGCTGCCCGGCTGCGGTTTTCGCGGTTGACAAAGGCGTGTCATTATTACATTCTATCCGTTCGTAATACTCGTACCGACAGCATACCGCATCGGTGCTCTCTGGGGAAGGAAGGAATGGCCGCGCCGGACCCGCGCATCGAGTTCTTCAATCACCACGCCCCCACCTGGGATACCTACGGCCCGCCGCACGCGCAGATTCTCGCCCGGCTCGACGCCCTGCGGCCCCGGCTGGACCTGCGACCGAGGCTGGACGTGCTGGAGGTGGGCTGCGGCACCGGGCAGGTTACCGCGTGGCTGGTGCGCTGCGTTCACCCGGGGCGGGTGACGGCGGTCGATTTCTCGCCCGCCATGCTGGAGCTGGCCCGGCAGCGCGGCGTGGCCGCGGAGTTCATCGGTGCCGACGTCTGCCGGGACGACCTGGGCCAGGCCCGTTTCGACGTGGTCCTCTGCCTGCACAGTTTTCCGCACTTCCGCGATCAGGCGGCCGCGCTGGAACGCTTCGCCCGCGCGCTGCGCGCCGCCGGCCGGCTCATCATTCTGCACCTGGACAACTGGCGGGCGATCAACGCCTTTCACGACCACGTCGGCGGCGCCGTGGCGGGTGACCATCTCCCCGACCCCACCACGCTGACCCGCATGTTGCACCAGGTTCGATTGGACGTCGTGGAGCTGATCGACGAGCCCGACTTGTTCTGCCTGTCCGCCCGCCGGGCGGCGGTCACCACGCCCGGTCCGATGACTGGACCGCGCACGGCGGCAGGCTCCTGAGAAAGCGGCGGCCGTAAGGTTTGCGCGCGACACGGGGGTCGAGCACAACGACGATCCCCTTGTCGCTCTGGCTGCGGATCAGTCGCCCGAACCCCTGACGGAACTTCAGCACCGCCTCCGGAAGCTGGTAATCGTTGAACGGGTTGCCGCCCTGGCGGCGAATCTGCTCGATGCGCGCCTCGATCAGTGGCCGGTCGGGCACCGCGAACGGCAACCGCACGATCGTCACGTTCGACAGCGCCTCGCCGACCACATCCACGCCTTGCCAGAAGCTGTCGGTGCCGAAGAGGACGGCCCGTGTGGTGGCGCGGAACTTCTCCAGCATCTTGGAGCGCGACAGCGATTCGCCCTGCACCAGGACCGTGTAACCCTCGACGTCGAGTTCGTCGCGGACCCGCCGCGCCAGCCCGTTGAGCATCTTGTAGCTGGTGAGCAGCACGAAGGCCCGCCCCTCGGTTTGGCGCACGTAGTGGACGGTCGCCCGGGTGGCCGCCGCCACGAAGTCCTCGTAGTCCGTCGGGTCCGGCAACCCGGTCTCGACGTGCAGCGTCACTTGGCGGGCGAAGTCGAAGGGCGAGCCGAGCCGCAACGTCTCGGCCTCCGGCACCCCCAGCCGACCGAGCAGGTACGTGAAGCTGCCGTCCTCGTCGGCGGCCAGCGTGGCACTGGTCAGGACGGCGGCCTGCACCCGCGCGAACAGCATCTCCCGCAGGAAGCCCGCCACGTCCAACGGCGCCGCGCACAGCGACACGCGCTGCGGCTCGGCGCCCTCGATCCAGTACACGTGGTCGGCGTACTCCTGTCGCAGCAGTGCGTTCAACGACGTCGCCAGCTCCGTCGCCCGGTCCAGGTACGCCCCGAGCTCGTAGCGGTCCTCCTCCCGCGGCAGTTCCTTCTTCAGCGGCTCCACGGCCCGCGCGAGCGCTTCCAACGCCGGCGAGAGGCTGTTGCCCACCGCCGGCGGTGCGACCAGCCGGCCGTTGGACCGCCCGCGCGTCTGATGCCAGTGCAACAAGTCGTGGAAGAACTGCGTGCCGGCGGCCTGGGCCGTCACCACCCGCTGCCGCTGGTCGTCGCTGCCGAGCGCGGCCAGAAAGCCCTTGCCCGTCCGCTCGTTGAAGAGCCCGGCCAGCAGGTGCTGCACGTGGCGGTTCGAGATGCTCACGCCGATCTGGCCCGTCGCCACCTGGTCCAGCGTGTGCGCCTCATCGACGATCACCACGTCGTAGTCGGGCAGAACGCTGGCGCTCTGTCGCCGCAGCAGCAGGTCCGCCACCAGCAGGGCGTGGTTGACGACGAGCAGATCGGCCGCCTCGGCCCGCCGCCGCGCCCGCTGGTAGAAGCACTCGAGGTACGTCGGGCACCGCCGGCCGAGGCAGTTGTTGTGCTCGCTGCGGACCTTCTCCCACACGTCCAGGGGCGGGGGTTCGGGCAGGTCGCTCAGCGACCCGTCGACGGTGTCGTACGCCCAGGCCTCGATCTCGCGCAGCGCGTTGCGCTGAAACATGTTCGGCAGCAGTGTGCGGGCGCGCTGGCTCGCCCCCTTCAGCCGACGCAGGCTGAGGTAGTTGTGTCGGCCCTTGACAAGCTCGGCCTTGAAGGGCAGCTCAAGTGCCCGTTGGAGGAAGGGGATGTCCTTGCCAATGAGCTGTTCCTGCAAGGCAATCGTGTGCGTGCTAACGACGACCCGCCGCTTGTGCTGCACGATTTGGGCGATGGCGGGCAGGAGATACGCGAATGTCTTGCCGACGCCGGTCCCCGCCTCGACCGCCAGCCGTTGCCCGTTATCCAGGGCTTGATCGACGGCGGCGGCCATCTCACGCTGCTGCGGCCGCGTCTCAAACCCCGGCAGGTGCCGCGCAATGACGCCGTCTTCCGCCAGCCAGTCCGCGACGAGCACCGCGACCTCCTACCCGCCCCCCAGGTCGCTGATGAAGTGCCACGTCAACAGCCCCGTCAGCCCCCCGGCCACCAGCACGACCACCGTGCCGAACGCCGTCACGAATGTCTCGCCGCTGACCCACCCCCCGCGCATCGTGGCCAGAATGTGCGGCCGGGCGAGCACGAGCAGGGCCAGCAGCACGGCCCCGCCGGTGATCGGAATCGAGATGGAGTGGGCGTAGCTGTAGATCCAGGCGCCGCGGCTGACGCGGGTTTCCAGCCCCTCTAGGCTGCGAATGTGGTGGCCGCGGACGAAGTACGCCGTCGCGGTGCTCCCGTCCGGCTGCCGCACCCGCTCCCGGTGACCGTTTGGTGCGTCGCCGCCGAGCGCGACGTACGCCAGCGTGTACGCGAGGTAGTTCAGCAGCCCGGCGGCGATCACCGCGATGCAGACCTGGTTGCGCCGCCGCCGCGCGGACCGCGCGGGCGTAGCGACCGGCTCCACGGGCAGGTCGGCCGCCAATACCGCCTCGTCCGGCAGCGACACGCGCGGTCTAGGTGGCGGCGACGGGGGCAATGCGTCCCTCCATCGGCGACGACGCGGTGGCGTAGAGCTTCCGCGGGATACGGCCGGCCCGGTAGGCGAGATAGCCCGCGTCGATCGCGTGGGCCATGGCGCGGGCCATCGCCACCGGGTCGCGGGCGCTGGCGACGCCGGTATTGAGCAGCACGCCGTCGGCGCCCAGTTCCATCGCGATCGTGACGTCGGAAGCGGTCCCGACGCCGGCATCGACGATCACGGGGTACTCCGGGTCGCCGTCCTTGAGCTGCTCCAGGATGATGCGGATGTTGTTCGGGTTGAGCACGCCCTGGCCGCTGCCGATCGGCGAGCCCAGCGGCATTACGCTTGCGCAGCCCAGCGCTTTCAGCCGCTGGCACAGAATCGGGTCATCGTTCGCGTACGCCAGAACGATGAAGCCCTCTTTGAGCAGCACTTCGGCCGCCCGTATTGTCTCCACGGGGTCAGGCAGCAGCGTCTTCTTGTCGCCGAGCACTTCGAGCTTCACCCAGCGGGCGCCGGGGTTGTCCAACCCCTCCAGCAGCTCGCGGCCGAGCCGGGCGTTGCGGATCGCGTCCTCGGCCGAGAAACACCCAGCCGTGTTTGGCAGCACCGTATAGCGCTTCAAATCAAGGAAATCGAGCAGGCTGCGGCCCTGCTTGTCGTACAGCCGCTCGCGCCGCACCGCGACCGTCACGACCTGGCAGCCGGAGGCGTCCAGGGCGGCCCGCATCAGCTCATAGTCCGGCTCGCCGTTTCGCAGGTACTTGCCCGTTCCCACGAACAGCCGCGAGCGAATGCTGAAATTCGCGATCTTGAGCGGCGGAATGTCCATCAGCCTCCTCCGACCAGGGTGACGATCTCGACGCGGTCACCGTCGCGCAGCGGCGTCTCGGCGTGAATCGCCCGGCGGACGAGCTGCCCGTTGAGTTCGACCGCGACGCGCTCCGGGACGAGTTGTAACACCCGCACCAGGTCCGCGACCGTCGCGCCGACGTCCAGCCGCTGCGTTTCTCCATTGACGACGATCTGCATCTTCTGCACCGGGCGCGGATTATACCCGCTCTGCGGCCGCCGTGCCGAGAGACCGCGTGCCACCTGTCGGCGAGCCGGGCACGGGGCGTGGGGCCGTCACGCCTCCCCCTGCGCCGTCACGACGCGGTGCGGGTGGGTGTAGATCGTGGCGCGTTGCCCCCGGACAAACCCGCACAGCGTGATGCCGGCCCGGGCGGCCAGTCGGATGGCCAGCGCGGACGGGGCCGAGACCGCCGCGATAACTTCGAGACCGGCGCGGGCGGCCTTGGCCACCAGCTCCAGGCTCACGCGTCCTGACAGCGCCACGGCCAATCCGGCAACGGGTCGGCTCCGCAGCAGGCATTGCCCGAGGGCTTTGTCCAGGGCGTTGTGCCGGCCGATGTCCTCCGCCAGCGCGACGATTTCGCCGGCGGGAGTGAAGACAGCCGCAGCGTGGGTCCCGCCGGTGCGCTGGAACAACCGTTGCCGCTGGGCCATCTGCTGCACGACGGCGCGGAGCGTCGAAGGCGACAGACGCAGCGTATCCCCGACCCGCTCGGAGACCGCCATGAGTTGCTCCACATTGCGCCGGCCGCACAGCCCGCACGCGCTGGTAACGATCAGTTGCCGCTGCGGTACCGTGGATTCAGGGGCATCGAGCCGCAGCGCCACGAGGTGCTCTGCCGGCTGGCAGCGGAGGTCGCGCACGTCGTCGCGCGTGCGAAGGAGCCCCTCGCCGAATGCGAACCCGACCGCCAGCGCCTCCAGCTCGGTCGGTGTACACAGGATAGCGTAGTTGCCGACCTCTTCGACCTGAATGGTCACCAGGGCCTCATCGGCCACGTCGCCCGGGTCGACCGCGGGTGCCGTCGCCGCCGCCGTATCAATCCGCAGCGGTTCGACCCGGACCAGCCCCGGAAGCCGATCGCGTAATCGCTCCCGGTGGTCGGTCAGCAGGTTGCACACCATGCCCACCAGCTCGCGCGACGGCAGCCGGGCTGCCAGCGCGACGTGCCAGTCCTCCGGTCGGGCGCCGGTGTCGAGGACGAGGTGGGCCCGCGCCCGCAGCTCGTCGGCATCCGGGCGAGTGCCCGCATGTCCGGGGGGGCCGTCAACGAAGATCACGATGTCGCCGCGTCCGGCCCGTGCTAGCGCGTTCGACTCCACGACGACGTGCTCGTGGCACCCGAGGCAGCGGTCGATGAACGCGGCGGTTTCCTCAGCAGTGCGAAACAAGTTGGCCGGTTTGTCCGGGCGCCGCGGCCCGCAGCCCTGCTTGGCGTACACGGCGTCCGGCAACACCTGGCACAACTGCTGGGCCAGGCGCGTCTTGCCGACCCCGCGGCCCGCCCCGCAGATGATCCATGTGAGCGTCACTCGAAACACCCGAGCTGGCACGCCCGAATGCGAATGTCGAGCTCGTCGAGCAGCGGGCCGAGCTGGCGCGGGGTGATTCCGAGTCGGGCGGCCGTCTCAAACGCGGTCGTGCACGCGATCCAGCCTCCGGCCCGGAGGGTACTCGTGCTGCTCTGTTGACCGGCGGCCCCTTCAACGATTTCCACCGCGCCGTCGCCCTCCGTCACGATCTCCAGCGGCACGGCCGCCGCCGCGGCCCAGGCTCGAACCGTCGGCCCGCGACGGGCCGGCACACGCAATCTGGCGGTCATGGCACACCTCCTCGGCGGCGATTCTACCGCGACGCCCGGGCCGGTGGCGGGCGTCGGCGGCGGGCGAGCGGGTCGGTGACCTTGCTTTTTTGCCGCCCGGAGCAGACTATAAGGTGCTGCGGCGGCCGCGGCTTGGCGGGCGTCCGGCCCGCGGGCGGCGGTCCGCCCCGGCGGGCGAGAGCGACCCGGCCGCGGAGGCGGGGGGTGCCCGACTCAGCGGACCGGGGCCGCGCGACCCGGGTGGCCCCGGGCGGTCGCCGCGATCGGTCCGTGTAAGGGAGTGCGGATGGCACAGCGGCGCAAACGACTGGGTGAGATCCTGGTGGGGTGGGGGGTCATTTCGCCCGAGGCCCTGAAGGAGGCGATTGCCTACGCGGTGGAACACGGGCAGCGGATCGGCGAGGCCCTGATCGCGCTGGAGCTGGCCACCGAGGATGACGTGACCAAGGCCCTGGCGGCCCAGTTCGACCTGGAGTACGTGGACCTGGACAAGAACGTCCAGCTTCCGGCGGTGCTGGACCTGGTGCCGGAGAAGATCATCAAGGACGAGAAGGTCCTGCCGATGAAGAAGGAGGGGAACCGGCTGAAGGTGATTATCTCCGACCCACTGGACCTGGAGCTTCAGGACAAGCTGCGGTTCCTGCTGAACATGGAGCTGGACTGGGCGCTGGCGCCGCGGAGCAAGATTCAGCGTTTCATCGACACCTTCCTGGGGGGCCTGAGCACAAGCGTCGACGAGGCGATCGAGGCGATTGACCGCGACGCGGACCTGCACGCCAAGGAAGTCGAAGCGTACAAGAAGGAGCTGGAGGACGCCGACGCGCCGGTCATCAAGTTGATCAACCTGCTGATCAGCGAGGCCGTGCGGACGCGGGCCAGCGACATTCACGTCGAGCCGATGACGGACCGGGTGCGGGTGCGCTACCGCATCGACGGCATGTGCATCGAGCGTGACAACATCCCCAAGAGCATGCAGGGGTCGGTGATTGCCCGTTTGAAGATCATGTCGGGCATCGACATCGCCGAGAAGCGGCTGCCGCAGGACGGCCGCATCAAGATGCAGATCGGCAACCAGCAGATCGACTTCCGCGTGAGCTCGCTACCGGCCTATCACGGGGAAAGCGTGGTGCTGCGCATTCTGCGGCCGGACTCGGTCAAGGTGGGCATCACGGGGCTGGGGTTCGAGCAGGACAGTTACGAGCAGTTCCTCAAGATCATCCGGCAGCCCAACGGCATCTTCCTGGTCACCGGCCCGACCGGTTCGGGCAAGACGACGACGCTGTACGCGGCGCTTCAGGAGCTGAACCGGCCCGACCGCAAGATCATCACCGCCGAGGACCCGGTCGAGTACAACTTCACGGGCATGAACCAGTGCCAGGTGAAGGAGGAGATCGGGCTGACGTTCGCCCGGATTCTCCGATCCATGCTGCGGCAGGCGCCGAACATCATCCTGGTGGGCGAAATCCGCGACCGCGAGGTGGGCGAGGTGGCGGTGCAGGCGGCCTTGACCGGGCACCTGGTGTTCAGCACGCTGCACACCAACGACGCTCCCAGCGCGATCGCCCGCTTGATCGACATGGGCATCAAGCCCTTCCTGGTGGCCTCCTCCATCCAGGCCATCATGGCCCAGCGGCTCATCCGCGTGATCTGCAAGGAGTGCAAAGAGGTGGACCCGGCTCCCGACCGGTTCATTCTCCGCATGTTGGGCATCACCGACGCCGACCTGGCCGGCCACCCCATTTACCACGGGCGCGGCTGTAACCGCTGCCAGAACACCGGCTACCGCGGCCGCCAGGGCATCTTCGAGATGCTCGAGATGAACAACGAGATGCGCGAGCTGGCCTTCAACCGCGCGCCGACCTCCGAGCTGCGCCGCGCGGCCCGCGCGTCCGGCATGCGCAACCTGTTGGAGGACGGCAAGCTGAAAATCCTGCGCGGCGTGACGACGCCGCGCGAAATCGCCCGCATCGCCCAGGTGGAAGGCATTCTCGGCGAGGAGCAGTAGCGCCGCGGCGGCGGCCCCGCCGTCGCCGGGCACCGACGAACGAGGACTGACTGTGGCTACCGTTCACATTGATCGTCTGTTGGAGACGTGCATTCGGGTCGGCGCATCCGACATTCACTTGCACGTCGGGCGTCCGCCGGTACTGCGGATCGACGGGGCCCTGCGCTCGCTCGAAACGAAGTCGCTGGAGCCCGACGACACGGTGGCCCTGATGAAGTCCGTGACGCCCGAGCGGAACCAGCAGGAGCTCCAGGAAGAGGGCGGCACCGACTACGGGTTTGCCTTCGGGGACAAGGGGCGGTTCCGCGTGTCGGTGTTCCGGCAGAAGGGCAACGTGTCGATGGTGCTGCGGCTGATCCCCTCGAAGATCCTGACGTTCGAGGAGATCGGCCTGCCCAAGATCACGCGGGCGCTGTGCCGCCGGCCGCGCGGGCTGTTCCTGGTGACCGGTCCGACCGGGTCCGGCAAGACGACCACGCTGGCGACGATGCTGGACTACATCAACCGCGAGGTGGGCGACCGGCACATCATCAGCATCGAGGACCCGATCGAGTACTACCACCCGCACGTGCGGTGCTGCTTCTCGCAGCGCGAGGTGGGGGTGGATGTGCCCAGCTTCGCCGAGGCTTTGCGGCGCAGCCTGCGGATGGACCCGGACGTCATCCTCGTCGGCGAAATGCGCGACCTGGAGACGATGGAAGCGGCCATCCGGGCCGCCGAGACCGGCCACCTCGTCTTCGCCACCCTGCACACCACCGGCGCCCAGGGCACGATCAACCGGATCATTGACGCCTTCCCGGTCGAGCAGCAGGAGCAGATCCGCGTGCAGCTCAGCACCAACCTGCTGGCCGTGCTGTCCCAGGTGCTGCTGCCCAAGAAGGGCACCGGCGGGCGCGTGGCGGCGTACGAGTTCCTCGTCATCACCCCCGCCATCTCCAACCTGATCCGCGAGAACAAGACCTACCGCATCGACTCGGCGATCCAGACGGGCAAGAAATACGGCATGCAACTGCTGGACGACCACCTCTGGCAGCTCTACGACCGCGACGTGGTCAGCGCCGAGGAGTGCATCGAGCGGGCCCGCAACCCGGCCGAGATGCAGGCCAAGATCGAGGCCAAGCTCCGCGGCACCACCGCCGCCGGCATGTTGGGACGCAAGAGCTACGAGGAACAGATGCTCGAGCGCGAGATGAAACAGGACCAGCCGGGCTGAGCCGGCCCGCGCGCCGCGGAGACCTCGCGGCCACCGCCCCGCGCGGTGCGGCGCGAGCGCATCAGGCGTGACCTTCACCCCCTTGTTGGGAGACCGGCGTGGCGACGGAGAAAGTCATCATCATCGGATCGGGACCGGCGGGGCTGACCGCGTGTATCTACGCCGCCCGCGCCAACCTCAACCCCCTGTGCTTCGAGGGCTACAACGCCGGCGGGCTCATCCCCGGCGGCCAGCTCATGTTCACGACCGAGGTGGAGAACTACCCCGGGTTTCCCGAGGGTGTGGCCGGGCCGAAGATGATGAAGGCCTTCCGCGACCAGGCCGAACGCTTCGGCACCCGCTTCGTCCGCGACGACGTGGTGGACGTGGACTTCTCCCAGCGGCCCTTCGTCGTCAGGAGCCATGACCAGACCGCCCAGGCCCACGCCGTCATCATCGCCACCGGCGCCCGGGCCAATTGGCTCGGCCTGCCGAACGAGAAGCGGCTGGCCGAGAGCGGCGGCGGGGTGTCCGCCTGCGCCGTCTGCGACGGCGCCATGCCCATGTACCGCAACCAAGACCTGGTGGTCATCGGCGGCGGCGACTCGGCGATCGAGGAGGGCACGTATCTCACGAAATTCGCCCGGAAGGTGTACTTGGTGCATCGCCGGGACGAACTGCGTGCCTCCAAGGCCATGCAGGACCGTTTCTTCAAGCACGTCGCAAGCGGCAAGATGGAGCCCGTCTGGAACAGCGTCGTCGTGGACGTGCTCGGCGAGCATTCGATCACCGGCGTGCGCGTCAAGAACGTCAAGACGAACCAAGAGCACGACCTGCCGTGCAAGGGCCTGTTCCTGGCGATCGGCCACACGCCGAACACGGAGCTGTTCAGGAAGTCCCTGGCCTGTGATGACAAGGGCTACCTGAAGCTGCGGGAGCCGGGGCGAACGTACACGAACATCGAAGGGGTTTTCGCGGCGGGCGACGTAGCCGACCACACGTACCGCCAGGCCGTGACCGCCGCCGGCTCGGGCTGCATGGCGGCCCTGGACGCGGAACGGTGGCTGGCGGGGCAGGGGATTGAGTAGGCCACGCGCGGGCTCGCTCTCTCCGCGTTGTGCCGCCCGTCGAGAGCGGGTACATCTCCCGGGCGAAGGACCGGTTGTTGACCGTAAGAGGGAGCGCTCAACGTGGTTGATCGAACTGCGCACACCCGCCCGATGCTCGCTGCCGACTACACCGCCGTGCGCGCCGTGTGGGGCGCCGCCGGGCTGAGCATTCGTCCGCACGGGCGCGACACGGAACAGGCCATCCTCTCACAACTCTCGCACTTCCCCGACACGTACCTCGTCGCCGAGTGCGACGGCCAAATCGCCGGCACCGTCCTCGGCACGCACGATCACCGCAAGGGCTGGATCAACCGGCTGGCAGTCCACCCAGACTATCAACGACGCGGGGTGGCCCGGCGTCTGCTGGCGGCCTGCGAACAGGCCCTCCACGCCCAGGGCCTCGAGATCATCGCCGCGCTGGTCGAGGGCGATAACGCGGCGTCCGCCGCGTTCTTCCGCGCAAGCGGGTACGAGCTCTACGGCCCCGTCCACTACTTCCGCAGGCGATCGCGCCCCGACATCTGACGCCGGAGGCTATTCAATGCCCCCCTCCCTCCCCGGGAGGGGTTGGGGGAGGGTGGCTCTTCTCAGCCGGAACACTCCCGCGATTCTTCAGTTCCCGTGTATCCGGGCCTCGGCCGGCAATCACTGCCCGCCCCGGCAGGCACGGGGGCCTGCCCCACACCAGAAGCCGGCCCTGCGGCCGCCCCTCCACGGGGGCCACAGGCTGGGAACTCCCGGGCTGCCGCCGGCGTCCAAGGGTTGTAACTCGCCGGGCACCGGCGGATTCCTCAGACGACACTTACAGGAGGTCGGCCATGCTCTCCCTGCGCACCCGTTCACGCGGTTTCCTCACGGCTTTGCTGCTCATCGGACTGGTCCCGCCCACGCTGAAGGCCCAGGGGCAGATCCTCGTCGAACGCCCCGTCCCTCCGCCGCAGCCCGGCCCGGGGCAAACCCGCCTGATCCTCAAGACCCTGAAGGTGCAGGCGGACATCACGGACGGCATCGCCGTCACGGTCGTCGAGCAGTCGTTCCTCAACCCCACGCGCCACCAGATTGAAGGCGTCTACATCTTCCCCCTACCCGACAACGTCGCCGTCGGCGATTTCTCCATGACGGTTGACGGCAAGACGTTGCGCGGCGAGGTGCTCGACGCCGCCACCGCCCGCAAGACCTACGAGGACATCGTCCGCCGCCTGCGCGACCCCGGACTGCTCGAATACCTGGGCCAGCGGATGTTCCGGGCGAGCATCTTCCCGATCCCGCCTGGCGGGACCGTTGATGTCAAGCTCCAATACTCGCAGACGTTGGAGGAGCAGGGCGGCCTCGGCCTGCTGCGGCACCCACTGCGGAGCGATGCCGGAAACGACGTGCCCGTGGATCAGGTCGTCGTGACGGTCCGCCTCAAGAGCACGCAGCCGCTGACCGCCGTGTTCAGCCCCTCGCACGAGTGCGACGTCCGTCGACCGAACGACTTCGAGGCGACGGTCGGGTACGAGGCCGCCCGCGTGCGGCCCGACCGCGACTTCATGCTGTACTACCAGCGGCGGGACGCCGCATTCGGCGTCGTGGTACTCACGAACCGCGCGCCGGGCGAACCCGGCACGTTCCTGCTGCGGATCGCCCCGCGCGTCGAGCTGTCTAACGAAGACATTCAGCCGAAAGACGTGGCGTTCGTGATCGACACGTCGGGCAGCATGGCCGGGCTGAAGATGGAGCAGACGAAACGGGCGCTGAAGTTCTGCCTGCGCAGCCTGAACCCGCAGGACCGCTTCAACATCTACGCCTTCAGCACGGGGGTCAACCCCTTCCGCGAGACGCTCGTGCCGGCCGGCGACGAGATTCGCAAGGCGGCGGACGAGTACGTCGGCCAGCTTCAGGCCGCCGGTGGCACGAACATCCATGCGGCCTTGCAAGCGGCACTGGGCG
This sequence comes from Planctomycetota bacterium, assembly GCA_040755725.1. Classification (GTDB taxonomy): domain Bacteria; phylum Planctomycetota; class Phycisphaerae; order UBA1845; family Fen-1342; genus JBFMAI01. Next base: position 55,920 of record JBFMAI010000009.1, read on the forward strand.
ACGGCCCGCGCGACGACTCCCGCCCGTATCTCATCGTGTTCATGACTGACGGCCAGCCGACCATCGAAATCACCGATCCCGAGCAAATCCGCCGCAACGTGGTCAGCAAGAACGTCCGCAATGTGCGTTTCCACGTCTTTGGCGTCGGCAGCGACGTCAACACGCACCTGCTCGACAAGCTCGCCGAAGCGACCCGTGGCAGCCGCGACTACTGCACCGAAAACGAAGACCTGGAACTGAAGCTCAGCGCGTTCGTCGCGCGGCTGACGCACCCGGTGCTGACCGACCTGAAGCTGCGGATCGACGGCGTGCGGACGCTCGACGTGTACCCGTCGGAGTTGCCCGACCTGTTCCGCGGCAACGACCTCGTCGTCTTCGGCCGCTATGACGGGGCCGGGGCGGTGTCGATCCGCCTGGAGGGCCGCGTCCACGGCGAGGCCCGGACGATCGGTTACGAAGCCGAGTTCCCGCAGGTCGCCACGGCCAACGACTTCCTGCCGAGGCTGTGGGCCAACCGCAAAGTCGCGTACCTGCTCGATCAGCTTCGCCTACACGGCGAGAACCGCGAGCTGGTCGAAGAGGTGGTCCGTCTGGCCAAACGCTACGGCATCGTGACGCCATACACCGCTGCCCTGATCCTGGAGGACGACACGGTCGTTCCGGGACGACCGGCGCCGGCGGCCGAGGCGGTGCGCGAGCAGGCCCGGCGGAAGCTCGGGGCGGCGGGCGGCGGCGTGTCCGGCGGGCGGGGAGTGGTGGCGGCACCCAGCGGAGCGCAGGCGGTCGACGCGTCGCGCGACCTCGCCAAATTGCGGGCCTCCGTGACCGTGACGACTCCGGAGGAAGAGGAAGGCGCCGCGACCGGCCCGACCCTGCTCCGCCACGTCGGCGACAAGACGTTCGCTCTGGCGGACGGTCGGTGGACCGACACCGCGTGGGACGGCAAGAAGTCGCCGGCGAAAGTGGCGGCGTTCAGCGACGCGTATTTCAAGCTGCTCGCGCGGCACCCGGAGCTGAAGCGCTACTTCGCGCTGGGCGAGCGAGTGCTCGTCGTCCTCGGCGAGCAGGTCTACGAATCGGCGCCGCCGGCCGATGGCGGGACGCAGTAACGTAGAACGCGCGGCGCTGAACCGGGCGGACGTGCCTGGTCAGCGCCGCACCGGCCGTATGTCCCCTGTCACCGCGGCCGGCCGAACAGCGCGCGGACGGCACTCCCGATGTCCGTCGCCTCCGTCAGCACATCCCCCATCAGAACGGCCCGCGCGCCCGCCGCGTGCATGCGCTGGATGTCCGCCCGTGTGCGCAACCCGTGCATGGCGACGATCGGCATCCCCGGCGGTACCGCCGGCGCGAGCGTCTCCGTGACGGACAAATCGACGGCCCGCGTACGCGGATCGCGGTTGGACAGGCCGGCCAACACGCCTCCGCTCACCTGGTCGGCCACCGCCGCGAGCGTCTCCCGTGCCCGCCGGCGCTCGTGCAGCACCAGCAGCACCGTCAGTTCCAGGCGCCGGGCCGATTCGACCAGGGCCACGGCCGCCGGCGGTTCGAGCGCATCCGCGATGAGCGCGACGGCGTCCGCCCCCGCCGCCCGGCTCTCGTGCAGTTGGTACGCGTCGATGAGCCCGTCGCCCCGCAGCACGGGGAGGCCCACGGCCGCCTTGACAGCGCGGACTTGCGTCACGCGGTCGCCTGCGGCCACCGCCGCGACGCTCAGGCCGACCGCGCAGGCCCCGGCGGACTCGGCTTGCCGCGCCAGCCCTTCCGGGGCCGCCGCGGGGCGGCCCGGTGCGGAAGACGCGCCGGCCCCGCCCAGTTCGACGATGAGGTTCGGTCCCCCCAGCCGCGGCGCGGCGACGGCGCCGAAGAAATTGCGGCGCGGCAGGAAATACCCGGGAGCGGAGGTCAGTTGTTCAACCGGCACGGTCAGCTTGGCTTGCTCGACTTGCCGGCGCGTGTGCGCGACAATCTCGGCCAGGACATCCGCCACGGTGCGTCCTTCGCCCGAGCCGATCCGGCGCGGATCGCCGGGAGGGGCGCCGGCGGACGCCGCCGGCCGGCCCGACGAATGCTAGCTTCGATGCCGCAAATGGTGCAAGTCGCCGACAACGTCTTGCTGACGTTGGGGGCGGCCACGCTGCTCGGTCTGATCGTGGCGGCGCTGCGCCGCGGCACGTGGCGCGACCCGCTGGCCGGCGTGCCGGTGCCGATCGGCGGCCCGTCCTTCCTCGGCGTTGTGGCCGTCATGGTCGCCTTCCTCGCCGTGCAGTACCTCGCCGTGAGCCTGCTTGCCGGCGCTGCGACCGCGGACGACCCGGTGCCCGGGTCCGACACGTGGCATTGGCACCATCTGGCCGGCAACGCCGCCGCCGTCGTCATGGTGGGGCTGATGATCGCCGCCCTGGCCGCGGCCCGCACCCCCGCCGACGGCCCCTCGGTCGGCATCGTCGCCGGACTGCTGGCAGCGGTGGCGGGGTGGCTGATCGTGCTGCCGATCAGCGCGGTGCAGGCCGAGATGGGGCGCATCGTCTGGGAGTGGCTGCACCCGCAACAGGCCCCGCCGGTCCACGTGGTTCTTCAGGCCCTTTCCCGCAGCGAGTGGGGGGCCTGGGGCACCGTGCAGCTTGTGCTCGGGGCCCTCATTGTCGCCCCGCTGACCGAGGAGCTGTTCTTCCGCGGCGTCCTGCTCGGGGCCGTTTGCTACCACTTCGGCCGGGCCTGGCCCGCCATCGTGGCGACGGCGGTGGCATTCGGGCTCGCCCACGCCCAGCCGCAGGACATCATCCCGCTCATCAGCCTCGGCCTGGTGCTGGGGTACCTGCGGCTGCGGTGCCGGGCGCTGTGGCCGTGCATCGTGCTGCACGTCCTGTTCAACGCCCGCACGATGGCCTTTGTGCTGCTCGCGCCCGAGCTGCTCGAACCGACCGGCGGCAGCGGGTCTTGACGGCCTGTCCGCCGATCGTATCCTCTCGCTATGTCCGACCCGTTCCCGGCCGCGAAGATCGTCGCCGAAGCCTTCACCTTTGATGACGTGCTGCTCGTGCCCCGGCGGGCCCGCGTTCACCCGCGCGAAATCGACGTCTCGACGCAACTCAGCCGCCGCATCCGCATCAATATCCCGCTGGTCAGTGCCCCGATGGACACGGTGACCGAGAGCACCCTGGCCATCGCGCTGGCCCAGGAGGGCGGCATCGGCATCATTCATCGCAACCTCAGCGTCGAGGCCCAGACCCGCGAGGTCCACAAAGTCAAGCGTTCCGAGAGCGGGGTCATTCTCGATCCCATCACGCTGCGGCCGGAAGACTCGGTGGCCCGGGCCCAGGAGGTCATGCGGCTGCACAACGTCAGCGGCATCCCCGTGACCCACGCCGACGGGCGGCTCGTGGGCATCCTGACGCGCCGCGACCTGAAGTTCCTCGAATCCGCCGACAAACGCATCGCGGACGTGATGACCTCCGCCCCGCTGGTCACCGCGCCGCCGCACACCACGCTGGACGAGGCCGACACCATTCTGAAGCGACACAAGGTGGAGAAACTGCTGCTGATCGACGAGCGCGGGCGGCTGGCCGGCCTGATCACCATGCGCGATATCGAGCGCTCGCGGGAGTTCCCGCAGCGCTGCTCCGACGACCGCGGGCGGCTGCGGGTGGGGGCGGCGATCGGCGTCCACGACTACGAACGGGCGGCCCAGCTCATTGCGGCCGATGTGGACGTGCTGGTCGTGGACACGGCCCACGGCCATAGCGACGCGGTCATCGAGACGGTCCGCACGTTGCGCCAGAACCACGACATCGAGATCATCGCGGGCAATGTCGCGACGGCCGAAGGGGCCCGCGACCTTGCCGACGCCGGTGCCGACGCCATCAAGGTCGGCATCGGCCCGGGCGCCATCTGCACCACCCGCGTCGTCGCCGGGGCGGGGATTCCGCAGATTTCCGCCGTGCTGGCGTGCGCGGCGGCGGTCGATGTCCCCGTCATCGCGGACGGCGGCATCCGCTACAGCGGCGACATCGTCAAGGCCATCGCGGCCGGGGCCTCCTGCGTCATGCTGGGTTCGCTGCTGGCCGGCCTGGACGAGTCGCCCGGCCAACTCGTGCTGTGGAAGGGCCGCCGCTTCAAGGAGTACCGCGGGATGGGCTCGCTGGCGGCGATGGCCCAGGGCAGTGCCGAGCGGTACGGCCAGAGCGCCGACCAACCCCGGAAAATGGTGCCCGAGGGCGTCGAGGGACGGGTTCCCTATCGCGGCCGACTGAGCGAATATGTCTACCAGCTCGTCGGCGGGTTGCGGCAGGGCATGGGCTACTGCGGCGTACGCAACATGGCGGAGCTGCGCCAAGAGGGCCGGTTCGTGCGGGTCACGAACGCGGGCGTCGTCGAGTCGCACCCGCACGACGTGGTGATTACGAAGGAACCGACGAACTATGCGATCGACTATTCAACCGAGGAGTAGCGGGCTGCGACGACCGGGCCGGTGGTGGAGCACCGCGGGCGTCGCGCTGTTGGCGCCGGGGCTCCTGGCCGGCTGTGCCCATGTCCCCAACCACTTCCGCGAGGACGGGCCGTCGGCCACCGCGACCTGGGATTCGCCCACCGTGGCCGACCTGCGGGCGCGCTACCAGCCGGCGCCGCTGCGCGAGCGCGGCTGGCCCGCCACGGCCGTCACGGCCGAGAGCGGGGCCGTTATCCACTGGCCGCTGTACTTCGAAGACCCCTTCGAGGACAAGGGCCACGGCCGCACCGACGCCACCCACCCGCACAATGTCTACCGCGGCGGCTGGGAAGATTACGTCGCGCTGCCCTACAGCTTCGCCCGCTTCACCGTGAATTGGCTCCTGCTGCCGGTCAGCGCGATCGTCACGCCGCCCTGGACGCTGATGGAAAGCGACGGGCAATTGAGCCGGCAAGTCCTCGGTTACGATCACGACGCGGTGCCGATCGTCCCGTGGCCCGGGTTCGGTCCGCCGGCCCGCGACGTGCCCGCGTCGCCCGAACCAAGAACCCCGCCGCCGCAAATCCAGTCCGCCGTCGCGGCCCGCTAGTAGCTGTCCCGAAGTCTGGCCGGGAAGGGCCCGGAGCATTCAGGGCACGGCAGTCTCGATGGAGGAGCCCTGGGAGCGGGGCGGCGGCGTCACTTGAGCCCGTGGCGGGCGCGCAGCCAGGTGGCGATTTCGTCCAGCGCCGCCGGGGCCATTGTTTGCTCGATCGTGGCGTATTCCTGCACCAGTCCGGTGCGGGCCTCCTGGAACAAGTGGTTCAGACCCGGTAGCTCCTTCACCGCGACCTGCGGATTGCCGGCCTTCTTCAGCGCGGCTTCGATCTCGGGCAGGTTCTCCTTCGGGTCCACTTGCAGGTCCAACGAGCCGGCCAGGGCCAGCACCGGGCACCGCACCTTGGCCAGGGTCTCGCGGGGGTCGTGGCGCAGGAACCAGCGCATCAGGGGGCTGCGGAACTGCCGCAGGCCGAGGGCGATCCCCGCCTCAAGCTGCTCGTCGGTCGGCGGGCTGCCGCCGGAGCCGAGCGCAAGCTGAAGCCGGACGAGTTCGCGGATGCCGGCACGCAGACTCTCCTCATCGGCGTCGGCCAGCACGCGCTCGTGAGCGGCACGATGGGCCTCCAAGTGCCGGCGGATTTCGTCCTCGGCCACGCCGGACGCCCGCAGCAGGGCCGCATTCTGAGCCAGCAGTATCTCGCTGCCGGTCCGGCCGGGTGCCGCGAGCAGCACGACGCAGGCCACGTCCTTCGAGCGCGACGCCACCAGTGGGGCGATCAGCCCGCCCTCGCTGTGCCCGATCAGACCGAGGCGCGCGGGATCAACCTCCGGCTGCCGCTTAAGGAAGAGGACGCCGGCGAGCACGTCATTCGCCAGGTCTTTCGCGGTCGCCGTCTCCAAGCTGCCGGTGGAGCCACCGACACCGCGATCGTCCACGCGCAGGACGGCGATTCCCCGTCGGGAGAGGTGGTCGGCAATGACCAGGAACGGTTTGTGGCCGAAGATGGTCTCGTCGCGGTCCTGGGCCCCCGAGCCCGTGACCAACAGAACGGCGGGGTGCGGACCCGCCCCTTCCGGGATGGTCAGCTCGCCGGCGAGCTGCGTCTTGTCCACCGGGTTCTCGTACTCGACCTGCCGAACCGTGTAGGGAAACGGCGGCTTGGGCGCTTGCGGTCGCGGCGGCCCCACAGCCTGGGCCTCCGCTGCGGTGGCCCGCCGCATCCGTACCGGAAACGTCAGTCCGTGCTGCCGGAAATCGCCCGTGGCACTCGCACCGTCGGCGGAGCGCTTGAGCTCAAACTCCGCCTTGGCGGTCGGCGGGGCGGCCCCGACCGGCGGCAAGGTGAACCGCACGGTGTCCGCCGTGAACGTGATGTCGGTCAAGGCCAGCCCGCGGGCCCCCTGGGCCGGGATGTCGATCGTCGCGCGGTAGTCGCTGCCGCCGATGGGGCTCCACTTCACGACGAAATCCAGCGGTTGTCCGGGGACCTCGATCGTCCCCGTCCACCATTCGATGTCGGCGGCCCGGGCGGCGGCGCCCACGCAGAGCAAGACGGCTAAGCTCGCCGCCGGCCATCTGATCCGAATCTGTTGGGTCGGCCGTGTTTCCATGCGATGAACCTCCTGGCGATGTTCGCCGCGCGCCGGCTCTGGGTATCGGGTCGCGGCACTTCGTCAGTCGCTGGTACCAAACCCGATGGTAACGCCGGCTCCACGGCCGTGACGCCGGCGCCCACGAGAATCGACGATTCAGTCCCCCCGCCTGGGCGTCCCACCTGCCGCCGCACGCTGGACACGTGTGCCGCCCCCGTTTTCGCCGCGTTGCGACCGCCGACGCGGCCCGGTAGACTGAGGCTGTCTGGTGGACACGAATCGGCGGCCGGGTGGGCCCGGGTCGCCGTGGTGATATTGCCGGGAGGCGCGGTCGACATGGAGTCGGGACGAAGCTCGGGGTGTGTATATCGTCTCGTGGTCGAACTGCCGGGGCAGGCCGTTGTCTACGACGCGGCACCGTTTCGGAGTCGCAAGCACGCCACCGGGCATGTGGCGGCCGCTGTCCGGCGTTATGCCCTTCAGGGGGATGTTGCGACCGTCACTCTGGAGCAGGCGGAACTCCGGGACCGCTCCCGATCATCGGGGGCTTCCCCGGGCAACGGCAACGGGCACTGGACCACGTTGGAACGCTGGGACGGAGTCGTCGTTCGGCGCATTCTCGACCAGTCGGCAACAGCGACCGACCGCGGCAAGCGCGAAACAAGAGCGGTTACGCCCGGCATCCCACAAAATGAGGCGGTCCAGCGACGAGAGCCGGCGCCCACGACGAGCCGTCCTTCGGCCACAAGTGCGGCAGCCGGAACCACCGCCGCCGTTCAACATGCGGCCGAGCCGCCCACGCGCGCGGTCGACGAAGCCCGGACGGAGCCGGATCGTTCGCGCTTGCCTCCGGCGGGGCCGCGCGGCCGACAGGTCACCCGCAAGGGACACCGTTGGCACACGGCGGTGATGCTGGTGCTGGCAGGGCTGGTGTGGGTCGCGCTGGCGGTGCTTCTGGCCGGCGGCCACTTGATAAGCCTGTTCACGGACGTCGGGCCGGCGCGCCCGCAAACCGTCATCGACCTGCCTTTCGACGCGCCCGCCGCCACCAGGCCGTCTCCAGGTGTCACCCCGCCCGACGGTTCCGGGGCCGGCGCTGCGGACAGACCGGCCGGCCCGGCCCCGACGGCAAATGATGGCCCGTCGCTGATCCTCTTTCGCCACCGTTGAACGCGGCGCGCCAGTGCCGACCTGCTGAATGGGCATTCGCAATCGTGGGCCCCGAGACGGCGATCCCGGCGCGCCGGGACCGCCGAGCTGCGGCTCGCCGGGAGGCTTGCCCCTCCGTCCGGGTTCGCCCTCCTGTCAGGTGTCCCAGGGCCCGGAACACCCGCATGAAAGGCGGCCGGATGCAGTATCATGCTCGCCGGACGGGTGGGCATGGCGGGAGGCGCAGGCGTGTGTTTCGAGTGGCTTGATCTGGCGAAGTTGCTGGCGGCGGTGGCGGCCGGGGCCGTCATCGGCCTGGAGCGCGAGCTGGCGGACAAGCCGGCGGGGCTGCGCACCAACATCCTTATCTGCTTGGGTGCGGCGCTATTCGCGTTGCTCTCGGTCCGCTTGGCGGAGGTGGGGGCCGTGGTCGACCGCACGCGCATCGCCGCCCAGATCGTCACGGGCGTCGGCTTCCTGGGGGCCGGCGCCATCATTCAGCACCATAACAACGTCATCGGTCTCACTACCGCCGCCACGATTTGGGCCGTGGCGAGTGTGGGAACCGCGTTTGGCGCCGGGGAGTTCGTCCTCGGCATCCTTGGCGCCGGACTGACCGCGGGCGTGCTGTTCGGCCTGGGGTTCGCCGAAGCCGGCCTGGCGCGCTGGCACAGCGTGGCCCGCTTCGAAGTCGAACTCACGGCCCCGGCCGACCTGCAGATGACCATCGCCGGGGTGGCCCGCGAGCACGGCGTGCGCTGGCACCTGAGCGCCCTTGGCAAGACCGCCGACGGCCCGCTCGGCCGGATCAAGGCGCGCGGCCCCGCCGCGGACATCGCCGTCTTCCGCCAAGCGCTGCTGACCCACCCCGCCGTCCGCGTTCTGCGCGAGCTCTAGCCGGGCCTTGGCGCTCGTGGAACACGGGAGGGCGAGGCTGTTGCCAAGCCGCGGCTCGCCGGGAGGCTCGCGCTCCCGTTCAACTTCTCATCTCCTTGACGCTGGGAATAACACCGTCTCTTCGGCCACGGCGTCCGGTGACTTGTCGGGGGCTGCGGCGCTCGTTAGAGTTGCCGCTCCTGTTCTCGGCAACCCTTGATCGACCCCCGGAGGACGCAGGATGGCGCAGGCGGCGGCGCTTCATCGCAAGGCGGCGGACTTGGGCAAACTCGTAGTGCGGATGACATCCCTGGCCGGGTCCGGCCACCCGTCCAGCGGCCTCTCGCTCGCTCACATCGTCGTTCACCTGATGTACCGCCAGATGCGTTGGGACCCCGCGAACCCGTGGCACCCGACCGCCGACCGGCTCGTCCTGTCCGAGGGGCACGCGGTCCCGATCATCTATGCGGCGCTCGCCGACTTGGGCGCCACCGTGGGGCGGGACCGGGAGTCGGCGTCGAAACTGACCGTGAACGAGCTCGACCAGCTTCGCGCGCGGGCCAGCGTGCTCGACGGCCACCCCAACCCCGCCGAGGGCGTCCCGTTCTTCGACGCCGCCACCGGCAGCCTCGGGCAGGGACTCAGCGTGGCGGCGGGACTGGCCCTGGCGGCCCGCCTGGACCAGTCCGACCGGCGCGTGTACGTGCTGATCGGCGACGGCGAGTCGCGTGAGGGGCAGGTTTGGGAAGCGGCGGACTTCATCGCCGATCACGGTCTGAAGCATGTCTGTGCGGTGTTCAACGCCAACGGGCAGGGGCAGGCCGGCCTCGTGACGCCACAGCAATCGCCCGAACGCCTGGCGGCGAAGCTGGCGGCGTTCAGTTGGGAAGTGGTGCAGATCGACGGGCACGACCCCGACGCGATTGCCGGTGCGTTCGCGCGGTTCGGCACGCTGGACAAGCCGCTGGCGATTGTGGCGCGGACGATCAAGGGCTGGGGCGTCGAAGAGCTCCAGAAGGGCAACTGGCACGGCAAGCCATTGCCTCCGTCTGAGTTGCCGGCCGCGGACAAGTCGCTGGACGCGGCGGCCGCGAAGTTCGCGGCCAAGGAGGAGGTGGGTCGTCCACCGGCACCGCGCGCCGGCAAGATGGCCCCGCGTGTCGAGCCCCGGTCGGTGACCTGGCCGACGTTCAACGAGGCGATGGCCGCCGCCGGGCTCAGCGAGGCGTTGGCCAAAGGGAAGATGGCGACGCGTCGGGCGTATGGGGCGGCGTTGCGCACGGCCGGCGCCCTGTTGCCGCAGGTCGTGGTACTCGACGGCGACGTGAGCAACTCGACCTTCAGCGAGATCTTCGCCGCCGCGTACCCCGACCGGTTCTTCGAGGGCAAGATCGCCGAGCAGAACATGGTGTCGGCGGCGGCGGGGCTGTCGGCGGCGGGGTACGTGCCGTTCGTGAACTCCTTCGCCAAGTTCCTTTCGCGGGCGACGGACCAGATCGAGATGGCCAGCATCTCACGGGCGAACGTCAAGATCGTCGGATCACATGCGGGGATTTCGCTCGCGGCCGACGGGCCGAGCCAGATGGGCCTGCTCGATGTCGCGTTCTTCCGGGGCTTCACGACGGTCCGCGGCGACGACCGCGAGGGCCCGCTGTGCTGGTGCTACCACCCGGCCGACGCCGTCGCGGCCTACCACTGTACGCGGCTGATGATCGAGCGGGACGGGATGGCGTACATGCGGACGCACCGGCCGGACGTGCCGCTGCTGTATGCCCCGGATACGCGGTTTGAGCCGGGCGGGTTCCATGTGCTCAACGGCGGCGACGACCTGGCGATCGTGACCGCGGGGTACATGGTCCATGCGGCGCGGGGCGCGGTGACCGCGCTGGCCAAGCAGAACTTCCGGGCCGCGTTGATTGATGCGTACAGCCTGCCGGTGGACGCCGAGCGGCTGGCCGACGCGATTCAGCGGGCCGGCGGGCAGGCGCTGGTCGTGGAAGACAACTACGGCGGTGGGTTGGGCGCGGCGGTTGCGGAGATTGCCGCTCGTACCGGCACGCTCCGCGTGGACACGCTGCACTGCCAGCGGATTCCGAAGTCGACGCGGACGGCGGAGGAAATCCTGGACTACTGCGGCGTCGGGCCGCTGCAAATCGCGGACCACGCGCTGGCCCTGCTGCGCCGGCCGCGGTGAATAGCGACAAGCCGCTTGACGGGGCGCTGAAACCTGGCGCGCGGGAGACGTGCATGAACCTGGTGACGGGAGCGACCGGGCTGCTGGGCAGCCACCTCGTGGAGCAGTTGCGGAAACGGGGCCTGCCGGTCCGCGTCCTGGTCCGCCCGGGCAGCGACCGCCGCTGGCTCGCCACGCAGGGCGTCGAATTCGCCGAGGGCAACATCACCGAGCCGGCGTCGTTGCCGGCGGCGTGCGCGGGAGTGGACGTGGTGTATCACTCGGCGGCCAAGGTCGGCGACTGGGGGCCCTGGGAGGACTTCCAGCGCATCACCATCGACGGGACGCGGAACATCCTCGAAGCGGCCATCGCGGCCCGCGTCCGTCGCTTCGTCCACATCAGCTCCATCAGCGCCTACGGTTACCACACGGGCCCGATCGAGGTGGACGAGACGTTCGACCTCGGCTACCGGCTGTACCGCTGGGCCTACTACAGCAAGTCCAAGGTCGAGGCCGAGCGCCTGGCGTGGGCGGCCTACCGCGCCGGCCGCATCGAGCTGACCGTCATTCGGCCCGCGTGGATTTATGGCGAACGCGACCGCACCACCATCGCCCGGCTGTATCGCATGATCCAACAGGGGCAGGCGAAAATCCTCGGCCGCGGCGACAACCGGCTGAACGTCGTCTATGCGGGCAACATCGCCGAGGCGGCGATTGCGGCGGCGGCCCGCCCGGACTGTAACGGCGAGGCGTTCAATTGCAGCAACGACGGCCACATCACGCAGCAGGAGTACTTCGACCTGCTGGCGCGGACGATCGGCGGGCCGCCGGTGCGGCGGCACGTGCCGTACCGACTCGCGTATTTTGCGGGCTTCGTGCTGGAGTGCCTCGGGCACCTGTTCCGCTCGCGGAAGCCGCCGTTCATCACGCGCTACGCCGTGTGGCTGATGGGTCGGCGGAGCTACTTTTCGGCCGAGAAGGCCCGCCGCGTGCTCGGTTGGCGGCCGACGATCACGTATGATGTGGGCGTGCCGAACACGGTGCGGTGGTACCGCACCGAGGTGCTCGGCGAAAACGCGGGGCCGTGAAGCTGCGGGGACACGCGACGCGAACACGGTAGGGGCCCGTCGGCGTTGAGGGGACCCGATCCGACGAGTGCGAACACTTCACGCCCAGGGAGTGCACGATGGCCCCGTCAACGTCGGAACCGGTCGATTCCGCCGCCGCTGCGCTGCTGGGGGAGGATATCCCCTGCCGGCGGTGCAGTTACAACCTGCGTGGATTGCGACCGGACGGGTTGTGCCCGGAGTGCGGCACGCCGGTCGGCCTGTCCACGCGCCTGCCGCTGTTGTGCTACGCCGACCCGGACTGGCTCAGGAAGGTCGTGCGGGGGCTGACGATCATCCTGTGGATGATCCTGGTCAGCATCCTGGCGACCGCGGCGGCCGCCGTGCTTCAGCACATGGGGCAGCGGGAGTTCGGGCAGATCGTGGGACTGGCCGCCGGCATCGTGTCGCTCTACGGCGTCTGGCTGATGACGACCCCTGATCCTAGCGGCATTGGTGAAGACCCGAACATCACGGCGCGGAAGGTCGTGCGGTTCGCCGTGGCCGCGGGCTTGTTGAGCCAAGTGCTGACCCAGGTCATGGAGAGCCTGGCCGTCACCGGCGCGGTCTTGTGGCTACTGTGGGGACTCATCGGTGTCTGCACGCTGATTGGACTGGCGGGCGAATTCGCCAAGTTCATCTACTACGAGCGGCTGGCACGGCGGATTCCGGATCGAGCGTTGGCCGCCCGCGCACGCTTCCTTAAGTGGGCGTGGACGGTGTCCGTCGCCGCGTCCATGATCATCGCGTTCACGGCCGCGTTCGTCTCCGCGGTCGTCGGGACACCCGGGGCGGGCGCCGGCACCGTGTTGGGGGTGGTGATGTGCCTGGGCATCCCCGTCGGCCTGGCGTTTCTCGTCTTTGCCGTGATGACGCTGTTTCTGCTAATCCGTCTACGGCGAGCCATTGTCGATCAGGCGGCGGTGGCGCGGGCCACCTGGGTGACCGGCGCGAGCGCTCCGTGAAGAACTCGGCGGCACCGACTCGTTGCGCAGGCGGGCGTCAGACGCGGCTGTCCCAGATCGGCTCGGCGTGGCCCGCCCGCCGATTCACGTAGCGGGCCAGCACGAACAAAGCGTCGGACAGGCGGTTCACATAGGCCAGGACGTGCGGTGCAACCGGCTCGCGCTCCCTCAGCGACACAATCTCGCGTTCAGCCCGCCGGCACGCCGTCCGCGCGACGTGCAACTGGGCCGCCGCCGGCGTGCCCCCCGGCAGCACGAAGTTCTTTAACGGGGGCAGCTCGGCGTTGAGCCGGTCGATGAGGTGCTCCAGTTCGGCGATGTGCCGCGGCTCGATCCGCGGGCCGGGCCGCCGCGCCCGGTCGGCTTCGGGAACGCACAGCTCGGCGCCGGCGTGAAACAGGTCATTCTGAATGCGGCGCAGCGGCTCGACCAGCTCGTCCGGGAGGCCGGCGGTCAGCACGACGCCGAGTTGCGCGTTCAGCTCATCGACCGCCCCGTAGGCCGCGATCCGGATGTGCGACTTGGGTACGCGCTGCCCGGTGCCCAGGGCCGTCGAGCCGTCGTCCCCGGTCCGGGTGTAAACCTTCGTGATGCGCGGCACGTTGGGGCTCCCTTGAGGGGCACGCCGCGTCGGCGGCCGCGTGCCCCGATGCCCGTGCGGCCTCAGCCCGGGTTGTTCACCGCCGAGGCCGCGGAGAAGTCGAAGCACGGCGGAGATGCGGGACTGCGGCCGTCCGGGCGGTGCATCGTCACATTTCTTGTTCCCCGGCGTTCTCAGCGCTCTCGGGGGCTCTGCGGTTCCTCGGATGAGTGATGCGGGCTAGTCGCCGAGCGGGTTAATGACCAGGCCGCTGGCCAGCTTCGGATAGAAGTACGTGCTCTTCTGCGGCATGAGGTCGCCGGCGCTGCAAACGGACCGCAACTCTTCCATCGTGGTCGGCTGCATCAGGAACGCGGTACCGCCCGTCTTACGGGCGAGCTGCACGGCCTCCTCGTCCGCCTTGATGTACTTGACCTCCGGAGCGTTCCCGCCACACAGCTTCGGCGTCACCACCCGGTCGAGGACATAGGCGTGCAGGAACGCCAGCGCCAGCCGTCGCCACGCCGGGGTGCGGTCAGGCTCCAACTGGTCGAGAATCGCCGGGAAAGCGGGTCGCAACACGTGGTAAGCCCCCGTCCGACCCTCGAAGCACGCGACGGCTTGCGGTCCGAATGAGGCCAGTCGCCGGACGGCCTCGGACGCCGAGTCGGCCGCCAGCGTCGCCACCGTCACTTTCGCGTCGTTGTCGAACACTTGCGGCCCGGCGTCGATCCCGGGCAGCACGCGGTGTGTGGGCAGGATGACCAACCCCGGGTCTTCCATCGCGCAGAACACGCACAGCACATAGTTGGCGGGGTGCTCTTCCGGCAGCGGCCCGTCGCGTCCGATGAGCCAATCCCGGTATAGCAGCCCGGTCCCGTAGCGGTGGTGACCATCGGCGATGTAGATGGGCTTGGGCTGCATCAGCCGCGTCACGTCGGCAATCGTCGCGGGATCGGTCACGGCCCACAGCCGGTTCTCGACCCCGTCCAGCGTGCCGAACACCTGCGGGCGTTCCGAGAGGTCCCGTTCCAGTCGCCGGGCCACCTCGTTCGAGGAATCCTCGTACAGGCCGAAGATCGGGCTGAGGTTGGCCCGCGTCGCTTTGGTGAGGGCCAGCCGGTCCTCCTTGGGGCCGCCGAATGTCCGCTCGTGTGGGAACACGCTGCCCTGACCGAAGGGTTCAAGCCGCAGGCGCGCGAAGAACATCTTGCGGACACACGTTGTACCGCGCAGGGTGTAGGCCTGATGGTAGGCGTAGATGGCGGGCCGGGCGTCGCGAACCATGACGCCGTCGTGCAGCCACCGCCGCAGCGTCGCTTGGGCGCCCGCGTACGCTTCCGGGGGGCCGGCCGACTTGGGCGGAGTGTGCGGCAGGTCGATCTCAACGAAGTTGTTGGGGTGTCGGCCCAGCAACGCCGCCTTGTCGCGGTCGTCCAGGATGTCGTACGGGGGGGACAGCAGGGCCGAGAGGTCCGGCGACTTATCGGCCGCGTAACGGATCGCAGCGAACGGACGGATCACACTCATGGGGCCTTCCTGTGGCTTTCGGTGCCTGGCGGTCGGCGTATCGGACGGGACCGCTCCCTTCCGGCGACGGCCGACGGCGGAGTCTGCAACTGCGGGCGAGGACGGCACTAGCGGCGACACGCGGATCGCGGACCGGTGCGACGCGCCCGGTGCTATCGTTGACTGGTCACCTGTGAGCCGATAGCCTTAGTAGTGTGGTCGTCCTCGCACCGGCCGGTCCGCGCTCACGCGACGGGCTGCCGCTCTTTACAGTCCCTCTGTACCCGGAGGTACCGGCTCATGCTGCTCAGAGGTTCCAGCCACGGCCCCGCGATCCTCACGCTGGCGGCCGCTTTCGCTATGGGTATCATGTTGGTCGGCGGTTGTCCACAGCAGCAGGTTCCGACCCCCCCTTCCAGCCAGAACGACGGCGACGACGAAACCCCGGGCACCGACAACAACCAAGGCGGTCAGGACCGGCCCATCCCGCCGCCGGTCGTTGAGCCCGAGGAGCCGACCGGTGGGGACGAGGGTGGGGAGGAGCCCGGCCAGGGTGGCCAAGGAGGCGGCACGACCACGACGGGTTGGTCGGTGCGGTTCACCTCGCCGCTGACCCTCGCGGCGGTCCGCCCCGGCACGCCCGTTGACGTGGCGTTCAAGCTGAGCGACGTGCAGGGCGTAGTGAGCCAGATGGAATTTGTGCTCGCCCGCGATGCCGAAGGCAACGGCCAGCCGGACGGGGATCCCATTTCGTCGCAGCCGCTCAAGGTCACGGTGGGCAACAACAACCTCGTGTTCGACTCGGCGGAGACGAGTGGGTTGCTGAGCAACGGGTTCGGCCAGTTCCTGATCGGCGTGCGGGTGACGACCAAGGCCGGGGCCAAGCAAACGTTCTATGCCCCGGGCGGGCTCATCGTGGACGCCGTCCCACCGACCGTCACTTGGGTCAGCCCCACGGACGACGCCGTGACCGGTCCGGCGTACTGGACCGTGCGGCTCCAGACGAACGACAACTCGAAGCACACCGTGCAGGTCCTGCTCGACACCGACACGGACCCGAACAACGGGTACGCCGGGATTCTCGTGGAATCGACGGAGGTCGCGGCGGGCGGGGCGGTGCGGGAGTTCACGCGACCGCTGTCGATTTCGTCGGGCACGTACTACTACTATGTGGTGGTGTCGGACGGCATCGACCCCCCGGTGACGCTTTATGCCCCCAACCTGCAACAGGGCGGGCTCCTGCGGGTGATGCTGACGCGCCGGCTGATCGGCACGTTTGACCTGAACAAGCTCCAGTACGACAACAACCACGGTTCGAAGAGCAAGGGGGCGATTTTCCAAGGCTTCAACTTCAACGACCTGGCCGGCAGCAGCATGGTGGCCGTGCCGGACACGAACGGGGACGGCGTCGGCGAGGTCCTGGTCGGGGCCCGCTTCGGCAAGCCGCACACGACCGGCCTCGCGGGAGTCGGCTTCGGCGAAGCGTACCTGTTCTATGGGTCGCCGTCGCGCTTCCGAAACACGTTTGACGTCAACTCGATTGCCGGCGGGAGCGTGCCCGGGTTGATTTTCCCCGGCATTCGCGCGCCCCTGTTGACGTCGTGGACCGAGGGCCTGGCGGACATCACGGTTGTCCCGGACATGGACGGCGACCAGAAGCCGGAGCTGGTGTTCGCGTTCCCGCGCGTCGAGTCCGTGAGCTTGAACAATACGAGCTGGCGGCAACCGGTGTGGCCGGATACGTACGGAATGGGGTCACTCGAATACGACGCCTACGACTACACCGCCGGCCAGTGGAAGATCAACGAAGCCCAATTCACGCGGGGCGGCGTGGTCATCGTGTCCAGCCAGGATAACTTGCTGAAGGACCCTGGTCGGCTGAATCGCAAGGGCGACCGCGTGCTCGATCTGGCCGAGGTGGGGCAGATGTTCACGCAGATGGGCCGGGCGCGCTACGTCCTGCGCGTGGCCCAGGCAGTCGTTGAGAACAAGGAAGCCATGTGTGGCGATCCCCCGGCCGCGACGCCGTACGAAGACTGGACGCTTTCGTGGGACGTCCTGTTCGAGAACCAGGGGCCGGGCGGGTTTGACAACCACTTTACGGATGTCCGGTTCGGGCGACTGACGAACCCGAACCAGCCGAGTTCGTACACCTCAGACCCGTACCAGCCCCCGTTGGCCAATATCCGCAGCTTGGCGTACAACCTGAGCTACTTGAACGGGCTGGTGGCGCCGAGCGAAGACCCCTGTCTCCCTGGCAGTTGCGTGCGCAGGCACAAATGGTGGGTGTGGGGAACGTGCCCGACGCCGTTCCCAACGGTCTACGGCCCGTCGCTGCTGTGCGGCAACCCGAGTTGGCACGCGAGCTTCAACGGGCAGGAGTCCGGGCAGGCCATCTGGACGGGCTTCTACCCGACGGGACCGGAGACGGGGACGGTCGCTCCGCTTGACGGCCAAATGGTCGGCGCGCGGATCCTCGGCGAGCGGCGCGAGGACCGCTTCGGCGCGTCGGTCGGGGCGGACGGACGCTGGCTCTACGTGGCGGCCCCGCAGCGCTCGGTCACCATCGTTGATGAGAACAACCAGAGCTACAGCCTGACGCAGTGCGGGATGGTCTATGGCATCCGGACGCAAGCGTACCTGGACAACATCCCGATCACCCGCACGCAGTTGTGGATCGAGCCCGGCACGCGGACGGTTCCCCCGGCCGAGCCGAACGGGCAGCCCACGATTGTGCCGCTCGCGTTCCCATACATCGACGCCCAGTTCCCCGACCGTCAGGATTGGCTCATGCCCGTCCCGCACCAGTACATCATCGGCACGGTCGGTTCCACCCGCGGCCGCGACATCTACTGGAGCGGGTCGGGCGGCATCCCCCTCAGCAACGACCCGGATGAGCGCCGTGCCGACTACAGCTTCACCGGTGATGGTTGCATCTCCAATGTGCGAATCCCCGCCATCGGCGGCATGCCGGCCGATACGATCGGCAGCAGCTTCAGTTGGCGGTATTACAACCCGGGGCGTAGCGGCTACTACATGTCCTCCTGGAACCTCGTCAGCGTCGTCGGACCGCACGCCGGGGCCAAGATCGGCGTTGTCCGCGGTCTGGGCGACGTGAACCGCGACGGTCATCCCGACTTCGTCGTGGGCTCGGGCGAGGTGCGGGAGCGCTTCAGCAACCCGCTTTCGCCGTCGGGCAACAAGGTCGGCGCGGTGTTCATCGTCTACGGGCGTCCCTTCGGCGTGGAGCTGGACTACATGCTCTACACGATGGTGCTGGCGCCGAACGACCCCGAGCGCGTCCGTGGCGTCGTGTTGAGGGGAACGTCCGCCTCGGAGCAATTGGGGCGTGCCTTCGACAATGCGGGTGACTTCGACCGAAACGGGGCCACGGATGTGGTCGTCGGGGCCGAGGGCTTCGACAGCAACCGGGGACGCGTCGTGGTGGTCTTGGGCAGCTCGACCCTCTCCAGCCCCGAGGGCGGCTGGACGCCCAGTGACGTGGTGGCCGCCGGCCGCGGCATCATCTTCCGCGGCGCGGCCGTCGGAGACCGCGCGGGTGCAAACGTCGCCGGCGCGGGCGATGTGGACGGAGACGGCTACGCCGACATCCTCATCGCGGCCCCGGGGGCGGACGGCGGCCGCGGCGCGGTGTACCTGGTGTACGGATCGCGCGACCTCGCCGGCCGGGAGGTCAGCCTGGCCGACATCGGCAAGATCAGCCTCGCCGGCGTCAAGTTCACCGGACGTGCAATCGGTGATCAGCTCGGCGGCGGCTCGCTCACCTACGGCGACGGCGATCCCAACAACCCGTACGGCAGCACGTTCCTCAACCCCAATGGTCACGTGGCCACCGTCAGTTCCCGCGGCGTCGCGTCGCTGGGCGACATCGACGGCGACGGCCTGGCGGACTTGGCCATGAGCGCCGTGTTCGCCAACCCCAGCCAGCGCGACAACGCGGGTGAGGTGTATATCCTCTACGGCGTCGGCGACTAAACAACTGCGCGTCAAGACGCAATTGGAGAGGCTCCTGCCGAGCCGCGACGGGAGGGCGTGCCTCCTGACGAGTCGCGGCTCGGCATGAGCCCCGCCCTCCCACCTGCGCCGTCGAATGGCGCAAGCCCGTTCAGGGCCGCCAGGGTAGTCTGTCCCGCCTTTGTCTTTGGATTCGCCCCAGAAAGAAAGAGAGCCCGCCGGGGCTGGACGGCCGCCGGCGGGCCTAATCGTGGGCTGCGAGAGACACAGCCACGTTCGCTGCGATCTCGCAGCCTATCGTTTATTACCCTTCACTGGATCACCTCCTTTCACAACGGGCCGCCTCCTGCCCGTCCCGTGGGTGCGGGGCGAACAGGCTTGGTCCCGTTCGTCGGCCGTCACCGACGAACACGGCGGGCGAGCGATCCGACTCGCCCCGACCGCCGTCGCTCCTCGCGGCTCCTCTCGCCCGTTTTTGAGAAGAGCGGCACGAGGCCAACGGGGTCTATTTCATTATTCCCGCTCCTGCGTCGGCGTCAAGGACGGTCCGGCGGAGCGGGCCGATGTGCGCGGCGGGTCGATGTCGGGCCAACGTGAAACCCCGTCCGCCGACCGCCGCGTGGTAATGGCGAACGCGCTGGTGAGTCCCGCCGTCGTGGCCAGCAGCAGCCCGCACATGGACACGGTGGCGGCGCCGGTCAGCAGCGACACACATAATCCCCCCGTCAGCAGCCCCAGCGAGGTCAGGACCGTCGCCCACAAGGCCCATGTGCGGCCCCGGCGTATCAGCAGATACAGTCCGATGAAGGTCAGGCCGAGGAGCACGGTCAGGCTGTTGGCCGCGAACGTCCGCAGCACCGCCGGATCGCGGCCCACCACGCGCTGGAGCACCGGGGGTGTCAGTCCCCACACCAGCAGACTGACCCCGAACGCCAGGCACGCGAACTGCGCCGAGCGCTGGGCTTGCCGTGCCTTGCGAACCGCATTCGAGTCGTCCGACATGCGCGGAATCCTCCGCCGTTTCTATCGGGCGCGCCCCGCTCGGGCCTTCAGCGAACCACAGCGCGGCCTTGGGCCGCACCCAAACGTAGCGGCTCGCCGCACCGAGTCGCCTTCGGCGACCGGGCTCCGTGCCGGCCGCAGGGGGCCGGAGATTCGCGCCGCGAAGAGAACGAGCCCCAGTGGTATTGAGGCGGCCGGGGACCTTCGGCGAAACCGCGTGCGCAACAGGGCGCCGCGTGGGCAGACATTATGGGACGGGCCCTTCGGGCGGCGCCAGCCGCCGCCCGCACATCGCGCAGTACCGCGCCGCCGCCGGGTTGACGTGCCGACAGGCCGGGCAGGAGCCGGCTCGCGGGCGGTCCCCGTTGCCGCCGAGTGCCCCCGGCCGCCGCAAGATGACGACGATCAGGACCGCACCGAGCAGCAGCGCGCCCAACATCGGGAGTACGTCGTGGTGTAGCCGAGCGAGGGTCGGAATCATGGCGGCGGGCCTCGCGGATATTCTACGCCGAATGGCCGCTGCGCGGCGGGGGGGGGGCCCGCCGACCTCCCGCAACGCCTCTGTGCGGCGGTCACGCCCGGCGGTACCATACCCGCGCGATCGGAGGCGACCGCGGATGAACAAGCTGGGTGTCAACATCGACCATGTGGCCACGGTGCGGCAAGCCCGGCGGGCGGACGAACCGGACCCCGTCTGGGCGGCCGTGGAGGCGGAGCTCGGCGGGGCCGACGGCATCACGTTTCACCTGCGCGAGGACCGCCGCCACATCAACGACCGCGACGCCGAGGTCCTGAAGCAGACGGTCGCCTCCAAGCTCAACATGGAGATGGCCGCGACGCCGGAGATCGTGAAGATCGCCCTGCGTCTGCGGCCGGACCAGTGCACGCTCGTCCCCGAGCGCCGGCAGGAATTGACGACCGAAGGGGGGCTGGACGTGGCACGGTTGCGGCGGCGCATCGCCCCGGTGGTCAAGCGGCTCAAAAAGGCCGGGATCGTCACCAGTGCGTTCATCGAGCCGGAAGAGTCCCAGATTCGCGCGGCGGCGGCGTGCGGGTTTGACGCGATGGAGCTGTGGACGGGGCAGTACGCCCATGCCCGTGGTGACCGCGCTCAGGCCGCGGCACTGGAGCGGCTGGTGCGAGGGCTGGAGACCGGCTGGAAGTGCGGGATGGACGTACACGCCGGGCACGGCCTGACGTACCGCAACATCGAGCCGATCGCGGCGCTGGGCGCGTTTTCGGAGTTCAACATCGGCCACAGTATTGTGGCGCGCGCCGTGTTTGTCGGGCTGCGGGAGGCCGTCCGCGAGATGAAGCGTCTGCTGGACCGCGCGGTCCAACTGGCGGCGGCGGAGGAGCAGGCGGCGGCCGGCGAGTCGGGAGGGTCGTCATGATGCCCAGGGCCGTGGTCAACGCCCGGCGCCGCGATCAGGCGGGGTTGTGGACCGTGACCCTCGAGGGGGGACGGATCGGGACGATCCAGGCCCAGCCGTCGGGACCGCCGCGGCCCGTTGGACCGGAGGAACTGGACGCCCACGGGGGGCTGCTCACGCCGGCGCTGGTGGACTCGCACGTGCACTTGGACCTGGCGTATTCGCTGGACCTGGTGCCGCCGAACCACACCGAGACGTTGCACGAGGCGATCCAGTTGTGGTCACGGACCAAGCGGGAGCTGACCGCGGAAAACGTGCGTCAGCGGGCGCTGCGGGCGATTCGGGCCGAAATCGGCTACGGCACCGGCATATTCCGCAGCCACGTGGATGTATCGTCGGCGGCCGGGATGCGGCTGTGCGAGGGCGTGCTGGCGGCGCGCGAGCAGACGCGGCGGGAGTGCAAAATCCAGCTCGTGGCGTTTCCGCAGGACGGCTTGGTCCGCGATCCGGGCGCCGTCGATCTCGTGCGGCAGGCGCTGCGCGCCGGCGTGGACCTGGTGGGAGGCATTCCCCACGTTGAGCGCGTGCCACGCGATGGGCTGCGGCACCTGGAGCTGGTCTTCGATCTCGCGGCCGAGTTCAACGCCGACATTGACGTGCATGTGGACGAAACCGACGATCCGCAGAGCATGTACACCGAGCACCTCGCGGCGCTGACGATCGACCGCGGGTGGCAAGGGCGGGTGACCGCGTCGCACGTGTGTGCTCTGGCCAGCTATACCGATGTCCACGCCGCCCGGGTGATCGGGCTGCTGGCCGAGGCCCGGATTCGCGTGGTGACCAACCCCGCCGTGAATCTGCACCTCCAGGGTCGCTACGACGGCTACCCGAAGCGCCGCGGACTGACGCGGGTTCGGCAACTGCTGGACGCCGGCCTCATCTGCGGAGCGGGGCAGGACTGCATCCAGGACGTGTTCTACCCCCTGGGCCGCGGGCAGTTGCTGGAGCAGGTGTTCCTGCTCGCGCACGCCGAGCACATGGCCAGTCCGCGCCGCCTGCGTCAGGCCCTGGAGATGGTCTGCTGTCAGGCCGGGGAGGTCGTGGCGCTGGGCGTGCATCGGCCGGAGCCCGGCGCGCCGGCGAACCTGGCGCTGTGGCCCGTGGCCACCGTGGAGGAACTCGTGCGCGAGCGGCCCGTGCCGCGGGTGGTGCTGCACGACGGCCGTCCGGTGGCGGGAGCGAACGTCCCGGCGGCCGGCGGTTGAGCGCGACAGGGCGGTTATCGCATTTGGAGTCACCCGAAACATGCCTATTCATCCGACGGCTATCGTGGACCCGTCGGCCGAGATCGACCCGACGGCGGAAATCGGCGCGTATGCCATTGTGGAACGGGACGTGCGCATCGGCCCGGGCACACGGCTATACCCTCATGCGTACGTCGCGCAGGGGACGACGCTTGGCCGCGGCTGTCAGATTCACCCGTTCGCCGTTGTCGGGCACTTGCCCCAGGACCTCAAGTTCGCGGGCGAGCCCTCCTTCACACAGGTCGGCGACGAGACGATTGTCCGCGAGCACGCGTCGATTCATCGCGGCACGATGCCCGGCAGCACCACCGTCGTCGGGCGACGTTGCTTCATCATGGCCACCGCCCACATCGGCCACAATTGCCGCGTCGAGGACGAGGTGATCCTCGCCAACGGCGCCCTGCTGGGCGGACACGTCCAGGTCGGCCGACGCGCTTTCATCAGCGGCGGCGTCGCCCTTCATCAGTTCGTGCGCATCGGCGAGCTGGCCATGCTCGGCGGTCGGCTCAAAGCCATTGCCAGCGACGTGCCGCCTTTCATGCTCGTCGATACGCCCGGTCCCGTCGGCGTCAACGTCGTTGGCCTGCGCCGCGCCGGCCACAGCGATGCCGAGCGCCTCGAGCTGCGCGAGTGCCATCGCGCCCTCTATCGCAGCGGCCTGACCTTCCCCGCCGCGGTGGCGCGCGTCGCCGATATGGTTCGGTCCGAGCCCGGTCGCCGGCTGGTCGAGTTTCTGCGCGCCCCGTCCAAGCGGGGCTACTTGCTACCCAGGTCGGACCGTGGCGATGTCCTTGTGATCGACAGCGAGCCGTCGGCGTGAAAGTCCTCATCGCGCCGGACAAGTTCCGCGGGGCCCTCGATGCGGCGGCCGTCGCCGCGGCGCTGCTTGCGGGCGTTCGCGACGCGCGACCGGACGCCGACGTGCGGGTGTGTCCGCTCGGCGATGGGGGCGAGGGCACGGGGCGCGTTCTCGCTTGGGCCGCCGGTGCCACTCCCCGGCGCGAAGACGTGCTGGACCCGCTGGGCCGACACCGGACCGCAACCTGGTGGCTGGACCGGGGCCCGGGCGTGGCGATCGTCGAAATGGCCGAGGCGTCGGGGTTAGCCCTGCTTGACCCCCACGAACGCGACCCGCTGCGAACAACCAGTTTCGGGACCGGGCAGTTACTGGCGGCTGCGATCAGTTCGGGCTGTACCCGCGTTGTGCTAGCGGTCGGCGGGTCGGCCACGGTGGACGGCGGCGCAAGCTGCCTCCAGGCATTGGGTTGCCGCTTGTTTGATCGCGCCGGGCACGAAATCCGCGAACCCATCGGCGGCGGCCGACTCGCCGACGTGACGCGCATTGATAAGCCGAGCTTCCCGTCCGTCGCCATCGACGTGCTCTGCGACGTGGACAACTCCTTGCTCGGGCCGCGCGGCGCGGCCGCGGTCTTCGCGCCGCAGAAAGGGGCCGATCCGGCCGCGGTTGCGCGCCTGGAAGAGAACCTCACGCACTGGGCCAAGCTGCTGGACGAATACGAGCAGCTCGGCGGCGCCCAACGGGAGGGCGAGACTCCTGGCGAGCCGCAGCGCGCGATTGATGGGGGGCTGCGGCCCGGCAGGAGTCTCGCCCTCCCGGGCTCCGCGCCGGCGGAGGCTCGGGCCGGATTGCCAACAACGCCGATTCTCGCCAGATGCCCCGGGACGGGGGCCGCGGGCGGCTTGCCCTTCGGTCTGGCCGCCGTTCTCGGGGCGCGGCTGCACCGCGGATTCGGCGTCGTCGCCGAGCGGCTGGCGCTCGACGACCGACTCGCGGACTGCGATCTGTGTCTCACCGGCGAAGGTTGCATCGATGATCAGACCGTGGGCGGAAAGACCGTGGCCGGTGTGGCAGCGCGCGCTCGCCGGCAGCGCATCCCGGTGATCGCGCTGTGCGGAGCGGCCCGCCTGCGCGAAGGCGAGTCGTTGGACGAACTGGCGGCCGTCGTCGGCGTGGACCGCATCGTGGTCATCACACCCGCGGGCACGCCGCTCGCCGAAGCGTTGGCGAGCACCGCGGAGAATCTCCGGTGTGCCGCCCGCGAGATTGTGGCGACCTGGCCATGATTCCCACGCGTCGGAGGCTCTTGCACGTGGTTTGTGGCGGCTGGATGGCGGCCACGGCGACCGCTCAGTCGTCACTCCCGCTGACCCTGGACGAGCCCGCGTGGTTCGTCGGCGTCAACTCGGGGGTTGAATGGGCCCGCCCGGTCGGCCGCGGCCCCACCGAAGCCCTGTTGGTAGCAACGCGCGCCGGGGATCTGCTCCTGATCGATGCCGCAACCGGCGTGGAGCGCAGCATCGACCAGGTGGACCTTCGCCCCGGTCTTCGTGCCGCAACGTCGGCGATCGATCACCGCGTTTCCGCCCAGGTCGCGTACCTGTTCGACCGCCACAGCGTGTGGGCCGTCCGGCTATCTGGATCGCCCGGACTGATCTGGAAGCACGGCGACGGCCCCGCTGAAGACGGGTTCGACAACGACCCCGAAGTGCTGACCGGCTGGGCGGAGGCCCGCGTCACGACCGCCGGCCTGCTGCTGCTTAACCGCGATGGTCGTCTGTCCCTGCTGTCGTTTGACGAGGGCCGCGAGCGCTGGCGGACCGAGCTGGGCCGGTTGGCGAACGCGGTTGTCCATGCCGGCGACAACACCGCGGTGGTGCTCTGGCGGGCGGGCGGCGTGACGCGGGCTGCCTGCGTCGCACTGACCGACACATGCCCCGCGCCGCGGGCTCGGGCCCTCGACGACACCTGGCCGATCTGGAGCACGCCCTGCGGTGACGGTCTGCTGACGCTGACGCCGCGTGAAGCCGTTTGGTGGCCACGGGAAGGCCCGGAACGCCACATGCTGTTGCCGATATCCCAAGCCCACGCCGCCCGCGCGGCCTTTTTGAGTTCGGGTGACCCATCGGCGGCCGAAGCGTTGCTGCTGCTGGCCGACGGCCCGCGCATCGCCGCATTGCGCGTCGCGGATGGTCGCCCCGCTTGGTCCTATGAGGCCGACGCCGGGGAGGACTTCACCACGCTGAGCACATGCGCCGGTCGTGCCGTAGCGACCGGTGTGCGGGGTTTCGCCGTGCTCGAGGCGCCGACGGGACGGCCGCTGCTGGAGCAGCGTCGGCCCGCCCCGCTGCGACTGTTGGCGACGCACGTGACCGGGAGCCGCGTATTTGCCACATACTACTGCGAAAGGCCGGCACCACCCCAGGGCGATGGTACGGCCTACGCACCAGCCGAGTTGCTGCGTTTCGACATCTCCCCTACCCCCGAGGCCCCCCGCGCGGTCAAGCCGAACGCGACGCGGGCCCCGGGAATCCCGCCGGGATTGCTCGATACAGTGTGGACGGACCGATGCGTGGTCTTCGTGGCGGTCAAGGGTCTGCTGGCTTGGGAGCTGCCGTGACCGGCCGGATGCCGGCCGTCGATACAAAAAAGCACCCGCCCGCCGGGGGGTGTGGGCGGCGAACGGGTGTACAGCAGGGAATCCGCGACTGGCGGGTTGGCCCGGCACGCTTCCGGGTCGCGTCCGACCCGCGACGGGCCGGCAGCCCGTCGGATGCTCCAACTACCCCTATCGCGGCGTGGGGATGGTCTGACAGAAATCGGCGTTAAATCCCGCGCCGCGGTCGGCCCGAAGCACGGGCGGCGGACCACCCGCCCGGACGACCTGGGCCGCCGCTTATTCTCGGACGCACGATGGTCGCCGAGGCCGATTCCCTCAACCCGGACGTGGAGTATCCCGATTTATCAAAGCACACGTGCTGCTTCTCCGTTGGGCCATCCGCTGCCCATGACGCTCCGGCAGCGGGTGGCCGCCTTTTCGCGCCACGCCGAGCGTGGTGCTCGACCGCTCCGCACGAACACCCACGGCACACGTCCAGCCCCAGGGTTGGCGACGAGCGGACCCGGACGCGACGCGCGTCACGCGAACAACAGCACCCACACCCCCACCCCGATGATGAGCACCCCCGCGGCGCGGCGCAGCAGACCGGTGGCGCGCGTCCAGCCGTGGGAGTCGGCCAGCTTTTGCACCAGCCCCATCGATGTCCCGCCGACGAGGACCAGCCCACAATGCCCCAGGCTGTATGCAACCAGCAGCAGGAGTCCGAAGGCCAGCCCGTACAGCGGCGTGACGACGATCAGCGCCCCGAGCACCGGTCCGGCACAAGGCAGCGAGATCAGGCCGAACAACAATCCCAGCAGCAAGGCCCCGATCACACCCTTTTGCCTCGGCTTCAGGCCCGCCGGCACCGGCAGCGTGAAGTGCAGCGCGCCCAGCAGGTGCAGCCCCATCAGGAAGCAGACGGCGGCCGCGATGTAGACCCACCACGCCGTCGGCAGCAGCGTGCTGGCCGACCAGACGCCGAACCAGATTAGTCCGAACATGATGGTCAGGCCGATGGCGAACATGAGCGACAAGAGAAATGAGCGGGCCACACTCTTGTTCCCCTGCCCGGCAACGTACCCGACCATGAGCGGGGCGGCGGCCAGGACGCAGGGATTGGCGGCGGTCAGCAGACCGCCCGCGGCCGCGGCCAGCGGCGCGAGCCAGACATTGGTCTGAATGATGTTCGCCAGGGTCTCGGCCAGCGATTCGAGCATCACTTCACTCCCATCTCCGCGAACTTCTTGACGAACTCTTCCTTGGACAAGAAGCCCTCATGCCGCCAGACTTCCTGGCCGTCGGCGTCGAAGAAGACCTGCGTGGGGATGATGCGGATTTTGTACGGCTGGCCGGCGTTGGGGTTCTTCCACACGTCGATGAAGTCCACGGTGACACGCCCCTCGTACTCCTTCCGCAGCTCGACGAGAATCGGCGCCATCTTCTTGCACGGAATGCACTTGTCCGCCCCCAAGTCCACCACGCGCGGCAGCTTCTTGGGCGCGGCCGCCACCTTCGGTGTTGCCGCCGGCTGCGCGGCGGGGGCCGGCGAGGCCGCCTGCTCATTCGGGGCCGGTGCCACCGGTTCCGCCGCCGGGCTGGAGGGCGCTTCCGCGACCGGCTCGGCCGACGGGTTGGCCGGCGGCGCGTTCGTGTTGGCGGCGCCGGCCGCGGTTTCTGTGTTCGCGGCCGGTGGCTTCGCGCGTTGTGACGGTTCAACCGCAGCCGGATTCGGGGGCGGCGTGTTCGACGGCGCGGCCGCGGGCGTCGGCTCCAACGGTGGCGCCAGCACCTCCGCAATGGGCGCCTCGCGCGCCGTGCGGTACCACGCCACGCCGGCGACGACGACGACTACCGCGATCACAATCAGAATACTACTGACCTTCATCTTCAAACCTCCGCGCACAAACACCCAGGTGGCCAGCAGGCCCGCCGCCCCCAGCGTGGCCCACAGCAAGGTCGGATCATGCCGGGCACACTCACACACACGCACCGTCTTCGCACCGGTTCGGCCCCATCGACCGGGCGAGCATCGGTCAGCCGCTCAGGAACGTCACCACCGACGTCGCCACGTACTGCTCGAAACCGGGCGGATCATCCACCAATTCCCAGACGCCGTTCAGCGTCGTCCAGCGCCGCACCACGCTGCCTTCCATCTGCACCAACACTAACGACTGCGCGTCCAAAGCAAAATCCTGCTCGAAATGCTCGTTCCCGGGCTCCTCGATGTTGACGGCCCGCCATTCGAGTACTCCGGCTTCCAACTCCCCCGCGAACGCGGCCTCTATCGTCTCCCGCGACTGCTTCTCAATCGCCAGGCACGTCGGACAGCGGAGCGTGCGGTGAAAGTAGTACGCGACGACCTTCCGCGCGGGTTGCCGCGGCTCGGCCGCGGCCGGCGACGTGATGCTCGGCGTTGCGCACGCTGCCCTCCCGGTCTGGGCTTCCCCGAGCGTTGGCGGGGGCGCGACCGCGGGCGATGTCTGCGCGGGCGCGGGGGTCGTCGTGACCGGTCGGGCATCGATCGCCGACGTGCAACCATGGACGAAGGCGGGAACGGATCCCGCCATCAGCACCAACAGCCTCTGAAACAACACGGGCCGGACTCGCATGGCACCTATCGCCTCGCCGCCGCTCTCCTGCCTATCACCCGGGCGGCGTCGAACTACTTCGCACCGCCGGTCAACAGCTTGGTGAGCTCGGCTTCGCTCGGCACCTTGCCCGAGACCTTCACCTGGCCGTCGATCACCAGCGCCGGGGTCATCATCACGCCGTAGGACGCAATCTTGGCCAGGTCCTTCACGTGCGTCAGTTCGTAGGGCACGCCGAGCTTGTCGGCCGCGGCCCGCGTGGCCGCCTCCAGCATGTTGCACTTGGCACAACCGGTCCCCAGTATTTCGATCTTCATTTTCACGTCCTCAACAAGCCTGAGCTCCGGCACGGACGCCGGACTCCCGCCACGGCGGGCAAGCTCCGGTCCGGCGCCACGGATGGGGGGCGTGCCTCTACCCGCAGCAGCGGCGCGGCGGCCCCGACTTCGCTCCGAGCTTCTGCTTCACGGCCTCCACGACCTTCTTGGCGTCGTTGATCATGTTCGGCTGGGCGGGTTTCTTCTCGATGCCCATGTCCGTGAGCACCACGTGGACGTCGGCCGTCAGCCCCGCCTTGTCGAGCACCTTGCGCACGCAGTGGTCCTCGCAGCCGTCGATGGCGATGCGTCGGCCGGCCTGGCGGGCGCGGTCCATCTTCTGCGGTACGTCGGCCGCCACGGCGGCAATGCAGAACAGACTGCCCGCGCCCTGCTCCATGAGCTGCACGCCGCTGCGGTTGGCCACCTGCCCGCTGTAGGCCGCCCCCGCGCAGGTAAAGATCAGCGTCTCGCCGTTGCCGCCACAGCAGCCCGTCGGTCCCGTTGGCATGGCTTCTCCTTGCGTGACTATCCGAACGTGCCGTAGAGCAGGCCCGCCACCGTAGACAGGGCCGTCACCAGCGACACGTACACGAGCATCTTCTGTGTGCCCACGACCGAGCGAATGACGAGCATGCTCGGCAACGACAACGCCGGCCCCGCCAGCAGCAGCGCCAGCGCCGGCCCTTTGCCCATTCCCGAGCCCAACAACCCCTGGAGAATCGGGACCTCCGTCAGCGTCGCGAAGTACATGAGCGCCCCCGCGACCGAGGCGAACAGGTTCGCGCCCAGGCCGTTGCCGCCGACGGACTGCTCGATCCAGCGGCCCGGCAACAGGGCCTCGTGCCCCGGCCGGCCGAGCAGCACGCCCGACACGAGCACGCCGATGAACAACAGCGGCAGGATCTTCTTGGTGAAGAACCAGGTGCTGCCGACCCACTGCTTCAGTTCGTCGCGCGTGAACCAGCGCACAATCATGACCGCCAGCACCACACACAGCACGCCGGTGATGATCCACTTCACCGCGAAGACGGCCGCCCACAGGGGGTTCGGCGTCGCGGGCCGGGCCCAGTTGGCGAACACGAGAATGCAGATCATCACCGCGAAGTAGCTGGCGGTCTGCCACAGGGGCCGGTCCGTCGCATCCTCGGGCAGGACGAACCCGCCGGCCGACGTTGCCGCTTCGGCCTTGGCCCGCTCCTCCCGGCGATAGATGAGGTACATGACCAGACCGACGATGAAGCTGAAACCAATCGCCGCCAAGGCTCGCGCGGCCCCCAGCTCCCAGCCGAGGATGCGTGCGGTGAGGATGATCGCCAGGACATTGATTGCCGGCCCGGAGTACAGGAATGCGACCGCTGGCCCCAACCCCGCGCCGCGCGTCCAAATGCCGGCGAACAGAGGCAGCACCGTACACGAGCAGACGGCCAGGATCGTTCCCGTAACCGACGCCACGCTGTAAGCCAGCAGCTTGTTCGCCGTTGGCCCAAGGTACTTCATCACCGACGCCTGCGACACGAAGCACGAGATCGCGCCCGCGATGAACAACGCCGGCACCAGGCACAGGATCACGTGGTGCCGGGCGTAGTCCTGGAGCATCAACAGCGCTTCGCGGCCGGCCGCCGACACCCGCGACCCGCCGGCCGGCAACGCCTCGAAGGGCAGCAGGTACGCAAGGAAGAACACGGCCAACATCAGGGCGAGGATCGCCGTCGCCTGGCGTGCTTCGGGCCACCAGCGGACCGCCGGCGACGTGGCGTCCGACTCGCCACGTTGCGACGGCCACGCCGCAGTGGCGGGGCTTAATGCCCCATTGCCTCCTGCTGTGCCTTCAGGTTCTCGCGCAATACGGACTCGATGCATTCCCATAGTCCCTTGAGGCAGCGGATTCGCTGACGGTAGAAGGTCTTGGAGCCCTCTTTGCGGTCCACGATGATCCCCGCCTGCTTGAGGATCGCTAGGTGTTTGGAGACGGTGGATTGGTCGGCGTCCGCGAGTTCGGTCAGCTCGCAGACGCATTTCTCGCCATCGGCAATGGCGTCCAGGATCAGCAACCGGCTGGGATGGGCCAGCGCCTTGGCCACCCGCGCCCGGGCCTCGTACTGGAGCCTCGAGTGCCTCAGCTTTGGCTCTATCGTCATATGACCATTATTGCATGAGTCCTGCGACTAGTCAAGTCGACTCGCCGGGCAGCCACCTCAGCGGGTGTGGCCACATGTTGCGTCGCCCGACCGGCACCGAGTTTCGGCGTGGACACCAGCGAGTGCGTCCAGGCACCAACCGGCCCGCGGGTGGCCCCGGAGCGGCGTTCAAGTCAAGCCCGTAGGGGCGTTTGAGTGCAGCCCCGGGCGCGAGCCCGGGGAGACCGTTTACCCGCGGAAGAAGACCGCCGTCAGCAGCAGGAACAACGGGATCAGGATCAGGCACGAATACGCCATGTAGCCGAAGAAGCTCGGCATCTTCACGCCCGACTGCTCGGCGATCGCCTTGACCATGAAGTTGGGGCCGTTGCCGATGTACGTGTTGGCGCCCATGAACACGGCCCCGCAACTGATCGCCACCAGCAGACTGAACGGCAGGTTCCGGCCGTCGGGCAAGTGGACCAGCGCGATGTGCTGCGCCGCCAGCGCCGCCTCGTCGAACTTCAGCGACACGGCCGTCTCAAAGTACACGACGTACGTCGGGGCGTTGTCGAGGAAGCTGCTGAGCACCCCCGTCGCCCAGAAGAACTGCCACGGCCGGGTGAGGCCCAGCTCGGCGCCCTTGGCGTGCAGAATCTCGATCGGCACCTGCATCGTGATGAAGATGCCGATGAACAGGCACGCCACCTCGCCGATCGCCACGAAGTTGAACCGGTTCTCCCGCCGCAACGCCTGGCTCGTCGTCAGCCACGACAGCAGGCACATCCCCAGTTGCACGCCCTCGCGCAAGTACGGCGGCGCGTGCCAACTCGTGCCCGGAAACGCCTTGGCCGGGTCCAGGGTGGCGACCGCCGCCACGACGCCCAGCAGCCAGAGGATATTGATCATGCCTCCGACCTGCATCGGCTGCCGCTCAGTCTCGTCGCGGACGATGTCGGCCGCCGCCTCGTGCCGGTAGGCCCATGTGTCCCAGATGAAGTGGACGGCGAGCACGATCAGCACCATGAACGCCCACTGCCGCCACAGCGTCAGCGTCCAGAAAAAGTCCACGCCGCGCAGGTAGCCCAGAAACAGCGGCGGATCGCCGATCGGCAGCAGCGAGCCCCCGATGTTGGCGACGAGGAAGATGAAGAAGATGACGGTGTGGACCTTGCGCTTGCGTTCCGAGTTGGTCTTGAGCAGGAAGCGGATGAGCAGCATGGCCGCCCCGGTCGTGCCGATGAGACTGGCCAGCACGCTGCCGATGCCAATGATCGAAGTGTTCACGGTCGGCGTGGCCCGGAGATCACCCCGGACCACGATGCCCCCCGCGATCACATACAGGCTGAAGAGCAGCACGATGAACGGCACGTACTCCTTCAACACCGCGTGATCGAGGACGGTGAGGACCGTCTCCCAGGGCCCTTTGGTCCGCGGGTGCTCCGCGTGCGCCGCGTCGGCGGCCGGCTCGCCGTGCGCGGGAGCGTGCTCCGCCGCCGTCGGTTCGGTTGGCTGCGCCTCGACGGCCGGCGCCGACGCCGGGTGCGAAGCGGGCTGGCTGTGTTCGCCGTCGCCGCCGCCGTGCTTCACGACGCCGGTGCCGCGCGTCCCGTAGTACAGGAGGGTGATGACGGCGAGGACGAGGGAGACGAGCAGCTTGTTGCGGTTCTCCTCCCACCAATGGTGCGTGCGGTGCAGCAGGGGGAGGATGGCGATGGCCAACAAGATGGCCACGAACGGCCACATCCAGAACAAGCTGGGGGCATATGTAGCGAGGATCAGAGACATGCGACTGGTTCCTATGGCGGTGGCCAAGCCAAGAGTCCGCGCCAACCGCGCCGCGGCGCGCCCTCTTTTATCGGTCGTCCGAAGCCGGCGTCTTCAGCCCGGCCCTTGCGGCCCGGCCAATTCCCGCCGATGCTCCGCCGATCGCGGCGGGGAGTGTACCCCGTCGGTGTCGGCGCGGCGAGACCGGGCCCCGAATGACCGGCCTGGATGGTGGGCCACGCGAACTGGACTCCCGAGAGTAGCCGCATGTGGCCAACTCACGCTGTCATTCTTGCCGCCGGCCTGCTTGTGCTGGGGGTTGGGGGGGAGGTGCTGGTCCGGGGGGCCGCCCGGCTGGCTCGGACGCTGGGCGTGTCGGCACTGGTCGTGGGCCTGACGATCGTCGCGTTCGGCACGTCGGCCCCGGAGGCCGCCGTAACCGTTATCGCCGCCACGCAGGGGGCCACGGAGCTGGCCGTCGGCAACGTCGTCGGGAGCAACATCGCCAACATCCTGCTCATCATCGGGCTGGCCGCGCTGCTCAGTCCGCTGGCCATATCGCGTAGCTTGATTCGTGTGGACGGGCCGGTGATGTTGGCGACCGCGGCGGCCCTGCTGATCTTCGCCCAGCGCCAGGGGCACATCACCCGGATCGAGGGGGCCGTATTCGTCGCCGGACTGGTCGTCTACACGATCGTCGCATGCCGCCTCGGGCGTGGCGAGGCCGCCACCGGGGCCGAGGAGCCGCTGGCGGGCCTGGCACAACGTTGGTGGTACAACCTGCTGTTCGTCGCGGTGGGGATCGTCGGCGTGGTGCTCGGCGCGCGGCTCATCGTGTCGGGGGCCGCGGGCTTGGCCCGGCTCGTGGGGATCAGTGAGCACGTGATCGGTCTGACGATCGTGGCGGTCGGGACCAGTCTCCCCGAACTCGCCACGAGCCTAGCCGCGGCCCGCCATCGCCAGGCGGACATCGCCATCGGCAACATCGTCGGCAGCAACATCTTCAATGTGCTGTTCGTGACCGGGCTGGCGGCGGTGGTGCGGCCGCTCGCGGTGCCCGTGTCGATCGCGCACGTGGATGCGCCGCTGATGATGGCCGTGACCGTGGCGTTCTACGTGTCGCTGTACAAGGGGGGGAAGATCACGCGCGGGGAGGGCGGGGTCTTCCTCGCCCTCTACGTCGCCTACCTGCTGTGGACCGCTCTGCACGCCGTCCCCGCGAGGGGGTGACTCACCGGTCGCAATCCGCCGGCGCAAGTGGGGAGGGCGAGCCTCCCGGCGTGCCGCGGCTCGGCAGGCCGGCAGGGTCGCCGCAGGAGACCGCCTCGCCCTCCCACGCTGCACGCTCGCGCACGGTGATTCAGCTCACCGGCGTCTCGCCGGGCCGCGCGGCCTTGGCGAGCGCGTTGCCCAGCGCGACGACCTCGAACTCCGTCTCGCGCCCGTCCACCACGAGGGTCACGCGCTCGCCGACACGGGCCCCCATCAGTTTCTGCGACACCGGTGCCA
Source organism: Planctomycetota bacterium (assembly GCA_040755725.1). Lineage (GTDB taxonomy): Bacteria > Planctomycetota > Phycisphaerae > UBA1845 > Fen-1342 > JBFMAI01. The sequence continues at coordinate 90,217 of JBFMAI010000009.1, forward strand.
GGTAGCTGTAAATCCCTTGCTCAACGTCGGTCTCGAACGGTCCGAGGAACGTCATCACCCGCTCCTGGCCGTCGGTCAGCCGCCGCAGCGTCACGCGCGACCCGATCCCCACGTAATCGGTCGGCACGTCATAAGGCGACAGCGTGCGCGCCCGGGACAGCTCATCATTGATGGCCGCCACGCGGGCCCGCAGCAGATCGCGCTCCTCCAGCGCGAACTTGTATTCCGAGTTCTCGCTCAGGTCCCCGTGCGACGCCGCCTCCCCGATCCGCTTGGCGTTCTCCGGCATCTTCACGTTGACGACCTCGTCGCGCTCGGCGGTGCGGCGGTGCAAGCCCTCCGGGGTACACCAGAGCGTCTCGCGGTCCTCCCACGGGGCGACCTGGCGCGGCGGCGCGGCCCAGAGCTGTGGGTGTACGTCACGCAGTAGGTCCAACAGGCGGGCCGGCACGTTCTCCCCCAGACCCTCGATGCGCTGCAACTGCCGACGGACCGTGATGGCCGCGGCCGCGCTCAGTTTGGACAGGCACGCGCCGGCCTTGGCGTAATCGCGGTGGCCCAGCGCGGACCGCATGCGCTGCCGAAACTCGCGCACCGCATCCGCGCTGGCGGTGATCGAGCGCCCCAGTTCGCTCACGGTGTCCAGGATCAGCCGGAAGAGGTCCTCATCGCTTGGTAACCGCAGGGCGGCGGTGCAGCTCGGCCCCTTCCACAGCCACATGAGCAGCTCGGGGTGATGCACCGGGTCGCTGAGCCCTCGGTCGATGAACGCCTGCACGGCCTGCGTGTGGCCTCCCGCCACCGCCTCCGCCGCCAGCGCATCAAGCAGTGTCGCGGAGGCGGTCGGAAGCCAGCCCAGGGCGTAGCCCAGCCAGTCCTGCGGCCGGGCGGTCCGCAGCACTTCGAGCCCCAATTCGCGCAACCCCTCCTCGGTCAGCTCTTTGAGCAACCGCCCGGGGTCGTCGGCCTCTCGCAGCATCGACTCGGCCAGCCCGCGGGCCTCTTCGCTCAGCGCCACGCCCTTGCGCGACAAACGGTGCAGCACCAGCGCCGTACCCAGCGCTTCGGCCGGCCGTCGCGGCCGAACCGTCGCCGCGTGCCGGCGCAGCCGGTCATCGAATCGCCGCAATAGTTCGGACGACGGAGCTTCCTTGTGCTCGGCCTTCTCGCGCAGGTAGGCCTCGAGGTCGGCCAGCCATTCCAGCGGCTCCTTGTGGCGTTCCACCACCGCCCAGGTTTCGTCCTCGAGGGTCAGCGCCTCGGCCGTGTAGCGCAGCGTGACCGGCGACCGGCCTTCGACAACCACGTGCGGATTGCGTTTCAGCAGCCCGCGCGTCCGCGTCCACCAGCGGGACCATTCCCCCGCGGGCAGGAACCGCGGCACCAGCTCCTGCTTCAGCAGGTCCGCGTCGATCCGCTCGCCGTGCGCGTGAATCAGCCCGATCACGACCGCCACCGGGTCATCGTGGACCTGCTGCGTGAGTTGTTCCGGTCGCAATTCCCGCAGGACGCGAAAGTCATCCGCCGCCACGCGATCGTAATCGCGGGCCACCTCGCCGGCAGGCATCGTCGTGGTGCGCCCTTCGCGCCGCAATGTAAACAGCCCGCGCACGCGGTCGATTTCGACGACTTCGACGACGCGCCCATCGGTGCGGCTGATGAGGGCGTCGCCCGACCGCAGCGCCAGCCCCAGGTCGAGCAGCTTCAGGGCCTGCCGCACCGGCCGCCCGCCGGCCAATCCCGACGCTTGCAGGATCAGCTCGAAGCCCTCGCTCTGACCGTGAACCGCTCGGTAAAGGTCGAGCACCCGGCGGCGCAGGTCTTCCCGTTGCGGCGCCGCCGCCAGCGCCAGGCGCGCCAGCGCTAAGCCGGCCGGCGGATCGGACTCCGGCGCCACGCTCTGAAACACCATGTCCACCAGCGCGACGAGGCGCTCGGATTGCCCACGCCGATCCAGCTCTTCAACCGGCGCGATCAAAGCTGGGAGCGTCAGGCGGCCTTCTTCCAGCAGCTCCAGGCAGCGCAGCTCAAAGTCGTCATTCCGCCCCGACCGAATGAGTTCCATCAGTTCCGAACCCGGCATGGTCTCCTCGACGTGGCGCTGCTCAACACCGTCGCGGCGTCACCAAGACGCCGCAACGCACTCCGGTCCCTCCGATCAAGACCCGGCGGGCTGGGTCGTCACCGCCGCGGCGGCGGGGGCGCTGCTGCCGTGAACGGCGCGCGCCGCGCGAAACGCCTCCAGCACCTGGTCCCGCGTCAGCGGGGCCTGGCCTTGCGCGAGGATCCTGCCGTCGGGTGCGACGATGACGAATGCGGGGACGGCCTTCAATCCCCATTGCTGGGCCAGCGGCCGGTCCCAGTCGAAATCGAGGGGGACGCAAACGTAGGCCGCCGTCTCCGGAAGCACGGCGGGATCCTTCAAAACGTTCTCTTCGAAGTGGGTGCACTCGACCGAGTACCAACTGCGAAAATACACGAATACCGGCCGGTTGGAGCGCGCGGCCAGCGCACGGGCGTCCTGGTACGTCGGGCCCTCCCAGTGAACGCCGTTGCTGCACCCGCCCACTACCAGCACCGCGACCCACAGCCCCACCCGGGCCGCGCGGCGTCCGAGCGGGTAGGTTCCGCTCGGTCGCGCCGCGTGCCGTCCGGCCCCGGCTGCCAAGTCCCAGCGACGGTGCAAACTACCTCTTTTCGTCCTTCTTCTCGGCCTGCGGCTTGTACTTGACGGAGCAGCCCCAGGCTTTCGTCTCCGCCACGGGGACTTCCTTGCCGTCCAACACGGCCCGCAGGGCCTCGTCCACGTAGTGCCGGGTCTCCGACTCCTTGAGGTCGCCTTGCTGGTTGTTGTGCAGGGCCCCCATGTAGACCAGTTTGCCCTTGTTGATCACGTACACGTGCGGCGTGGTCTTGGCGCCGTAGAGCCGGCCGACGCGGCCGTCGTTGTCCATCAGAATCGGGAAATCCAGCTCCTGATCCTTGGCGTATTGGATGTTCTCTTCCGGCTTGCGGAAGTGCGTGCTCTCGATGCCCAGCCACACGACAGGGTCTCTAGCATACTTGCGGCGTAGCTCTTTCATGACCGGAACGGCCTTGACGCTCCAGGGGCACTGCTGGTTGAGCCACTCCAACACGACGATCTTGTCCTTGTAATCCGACAACGAGTGCTTCTTGCCGTTGCAGTCCAGCAACGTGAAATCGGGCGCCGGCTGGCCGATTCGTGCAGCCGGTCCCGGTTCGCCGGTGCTCGCGTCCTGAGCGGCCAGGGGGGCGACCAGCAACGCGGCAAGAAACAACGCAGCGGGCATGAACTTCGTTTGCATCGGTTCGGTCTCCTCGGCAGAATTCCCACCGTGGCTCGCAGCGGATTCTAGCCACCGCCAGGCACGCTGCCAAGCGGTGGCGCGCGCGGGGCACCACGGGGCGATCGAATGCCGGATTGCAGGCGGCTGGAAGCAGCGGAACTGGGTCACGCCCTCGGGTTGTTGCTGGCCGTCCCGGGCGACGGCCGGCCGGCGGGGGCGGGACCGGTGCAGGACTTCCGCAACTACTTGCGGGACAGCGGGGTGCAGTGGTTTGGGCTCCAGGTCAGCACGGGCGACCAGTTCAGCGCCTTGTTCTTCTCCCTGATCCTGCCCGGGCGAACTGCGATTGTCATGCTCCCCAGCCCCGGTGAGCTGGGCATCGACAATGAGCTCCAACTTGATCTGACGCGCACCGGCCTGGCGGCGTTGGCGGACCGTTCGCTGCACTACGCGCAACTGCTGTTGGAGCCCGAGGCTGCCGCGCGTCGTACTCTCGCGCTGGCGGCCGGCTTCCGGTTCCTCGCGCCGCTCCGCTACCTCGAGCGCGATATCACCTATCCTTGGACGGACCCGCCGCCGCCCGGTTCCGCCGCCTGGGTGCCTTACGGGCCGGCGAGTCACGCGGACTTCGCCGCGGTGGTGGCGGCCACATACGAGCGCAGCCTGGACTGCCCGGAACTGACGGGAATCCGTCCGATCGACGATGTGCTTGCGGCGCACAAAGCCGCCGGGCCGTTTGACCCGGCGCTGTGGGAGCTGGCCCGCGTGGGGGACCAGCTCGCGGGGTGCCTCCTGCTGTCGCGCGTGGCGCAAGGGGGCTGGCTGGACGTGGTTTACATGGGAGTCGTGCCGTCCCAGCGGGGCCGCGGCGTGGGCGAGTTGCTGCTGCGTCGCGCGCTGGTGCACTGCCGACGGACGGGCGCGCGGCGTCTGACGGTGGTGGTCGACGATCGGAACGCGCCGGCGCGTCGGCTCTACCAGCGTTTCGGGATGCGTCCGGTGGCCCGGCGCGACGCGTATTGGTGGCGTGGGAGCGGGACGGACGGATGATCGCTTGTGCATGAGCGTGAGATAACCTGTGAACAAGCTGTGGATGCCGAAAATTTTCCCGTTGTTGAGCGATTGACAGTGCGCGGGTTACGCGGCTGTCAGCGGTTTTCACGTCAGCAATGCGTTGCACGCGCGTGTCGGACGTGTTATGATTCTCTTCGCAGTTGAGCATGAGGACGCCTGAGTTCGACTATCCTCGCTAGCCGTTTCTCATATAGAGCACACCTATCGTCCGAGGTGAACCGTGGACCCAGCGGTCGCGGAGAAGGTCTGCACTATTCGACAGAACGTCGCGGATCGGATCGGTCACAACCGCTTTCGCACTTGGTTTGGCGGCGACGCGGAATTTCAGCTTGACGGCCGGCGCCTGCACGTCATCGTCGGCAACGCGTTCGTCGGCCATTGGATCAGCACCAACTTCATGCCCCACTTGGTCGAGGCCGCCCAGACCGTCATCGGCGACGAGCCCCAGATTGAAATCCGCGTCGGCCCGCGCGCCGCAGCGAGCGAAACGCTGGCGCTGCCCCCGGCCACCACGGACCTGCCGGCGCCGCCACCGCGACCGGCGGTGGTCGCGGGCCCACGCCGTGCTCCCCAGCGCCCCACCCTGCGCGGGGAGCTCGAGACGTTCGTCGTCGGCCCGTCCAATGAGTTGGCCTTCTCAGTGGCCCGGGCCGCGGTGGAACGCCCCGGCGCGGTGTTCAAGCACCTGGTGGTGCATGGCGGCTGCGGTCTGGGCAAGACGCACCTGCTGCAAGGCGTGTGCAACGGCCTGACGCGCGCTCACCCGGCGCTCCAGTGGTGCTTCCTGTCGGGGGAGGAGTTCACCAACGAGTTCATCTACGCGGTCAAGGCCGGTCGCGTGGATGCCTTTCGGTCGCGGTTTCGCAACGTCGACGTTCTCGTCCTCGACGACATCCACTTCCTGGCGAACAAGAAGGCGACGCAGGAGGAGTTCCTCCACACGTTCAACTCGATCGACGCCTCCGGGCAGATGGTCGTCCTCTCGTCCGATCGTCACCCCCGCAGCATCGCCACGCTCAGCGAGCCGCTGGTCAGCCGCCTGACGGCGGCCATGGTCGTCCGCATCGACCCGCCGGAGTGGGGCACGCGCCGCGAGATTCTGCGTCGTCGGGCGGCGGCGATGGCCTGCCCGCTGCCGGACGACGTACTCGATTTTCTCGCCCGGCACATCACCCGCAACGTGCGCGAGCTCGAGGGGGCCCTGTACAAGCTCTCGGCCTACGCCGCGCTGACGCGCGAACCGATCCGGCTGGACATGGCCCAGCGGGCGGTCGAGGACTACATCACGACGCCGCAGATGCCCGAGGCGGCGGACATCGAGCGGATGGTAGCGGCGCATTTCGGGGTGACGCGGGACGCGCTGCACTCGTCCTCACGCGACCGCACGGTGACGCACGCGCGCGGCTTCGCAATGTACCTCATCCGCATGCACACGCGGATGAGCTTTCCCGAGATCGGACGGGCGCTGGGGCACCGGCAGCACTCGTCCGTGTTGATGGCCGTCCGTCGCATACAGGGTCTTCTGGACCGTGATGGCGCGGTCACCTGGAGGACGCCGGCCGGCATGCGCGAGGTGTCCGCCCGCCAGTTGCTCGAAGAGTTCGAGCGCCGCTTGCGGCACGGACCGGACCCCTCCTGATCCCCTGAGGGCGTGCCCCGGTGTCTAAGGCGGCGGCAGGGAGGCCGCCGACCTTTTTCTGCGCCCGCCGTGGTTCCCGTCTGCAACCTCGCCTTGCCCGTGCGCGGAGGGCCAGCCTGCCGGCGATCTTCCCTGGCAAGGGAGGGCGGACCTCCCAGCGGGTCGCGGCTCGGCAGGCCGGCAGGGTCGCCGCCGGAGACCGCCTCGCCCTCCCGCGCCACGAGTGTGCGCGCGGTGTTCTTGTCGCTCTGTGCGATTTCCACATGGCCCCACCGAGGCGGCTGGGGTCACATTGGCGGCGTGGCCCGCCGACCCGGAGCGCGCCCCGCGGTATAATGCGCGGGGAAATGGCGACGGCAGCGGTGCGGGTAATTGGGAGCCTGTGAACCGCCCCGGTGCCCGCGTTCGCCGGCCGCCGCCTCCTGCAGGTGACTGTGGTGCCGCCGTTCCTGGTCGTCCGTTCACGTTCCGGCGTCATCGCCAACGCGGAGCTGTCCAGCCGCCCGATCACGCTGGGACGGGCGGAGACGTGCGACATCGTGCTGCCGCACGACGCGGAGGTTTCGCGGGAGCACGCGCAGGTGTGGGTGGACGAACAGGGGCGGGTGCTGGTCGCGGACAACGGTTCGAAGAACGGCACGCGCGTGGACTCGGGGGCCCCCTTTTACAACACGGTCCGCCCGGCGATGCGGTCGATCCGCATCGGGGAGTTCGAGATCGACCTGGTCGGGACCGGCCCCGTGCTGCACGAGTCGCAGCTCAACCTGTCCGCGGAGCTGCCGGTCGACCCGAATCACACGCGGTTCTTCCCCTCCAGCCGTCGGCTGGACCTGAACCAGCAGCGCTTAACGCTGCTGATGAACCTCGCGGAGCGCATCGGCGGGGCGTTTGAGCCGAAACAGCTTCTGGAACAGGCGCTCGATGCCTGTTGCGAGGCGCTCGGCTTCGAGCGCGGGCTCATCGTGCTGAAGACCCCGCGCGGCGAGCCCGAGCTCCCCGTCACCCGGGGCTTGCGGGCGGACGCCGGCGGCCTCCCCGTGAGTCGCACGCTGGTCAACCGCGCGCTGGTGGACGGCGAGCGGGCCGTCGTCAACAACCCAGCGGTCGACCTGGCCAACGTGATGACCGAGAGCCTGGTTCGTCACCCCATCTGCTCGGCCCTGTGCGTCCCGATCATGCACCGCGATCGCATTCTGGGCGTCATCTATGGTGACCGCGTCACCCGCGGGAGTACCTACACGCCGGAAGACGTGGACTTCCTGGCCGCGATTGCGCGGCAGGTTGGGCTGGGCCTGGAGAACCTGCGGCTGTTTCAAGCGTACATGGCCGGCGAGAAGGTGCAGGCTGAGTTGCGGCAGGCGCGGCTCATTCAGCGCGGCCTGCTGCCGTCGGGGCCGTTGGCGGTCGGGCGCTTCGTGCTCGCCGGCTACAACGAGCCGTCCGAAGCCGTCGGCGGCGACTACTTCGATTACTTCGAACTCGGGTCGCAGCGCCTCGGCGTCATCATCGCGGACGTGACCGGGCACGGGCTGCCGGCGGCCCTCGTCGCGGCCAACCTCCAGGCCGCCGTGCGTGTGGCGCTGACGGTCGATGTGCCGCTGGGCGACGTGGCTGCGGCCCTCAACCGTCTCGTGGTCACCAACACGGCGGCGAACGTCTTCATCACCGCCGTCGTCGGTCGCGTGGACGCGGCCCACGGGGTGTTCGAGTATGTCAACGCCGGACACCCGGCCCCGCTCTTGTTGCGCGGCGGCCGGGTTGATCCGCAGGCGGAGGGTCTGTCGTTGCCGTTCGGCATCGAACCGAACGAACGCTACGCCGTCGAACGCTTGGAGCTGGGGGCGGACGTGGACGGCGTCCTGTTCTTCACCGACGGTCTGACGGAAGCGGCGGACGCGGCGGGGCGGTTGCTGAACCTCGAGCCTGTCAAAGCCGCGCTGGCCGGCCTGCCGTTGCGGTCCCCGGACGCCATGCTGGCCGCCATGCTGAAGCTCGTGCACGAGCACCTCGGCGACCGGCGGAATGCGGACGATCTGACGTTGTTGGCGCTCGGGTGCCGAGCGTGAGCGGCGCGGCGTCACTCGGACGGAAAGACCGCGTCGAGCGGTATCTCCAGCCGGTCCCCCTCGTGGACGTTGAGGCGGGCCAGGGTGCCGGCTTTCAGTTCCAGGGCGAACATCGCCGGCTCGATCGAGCTGAAGGTCCGCAAGGTGAGCGGGGGCATCTGCCACGTCTTCACAATGGTGCCGTCGGCGCGGGCGAAGGCGATATCCAGCGCCGTGATCGTATTGCGCATCCAGAAGCCGCGGATCTGCTCGCTGGCGAACACGAACAACATGCCTTGGTCGTCCGCGATTTCGTCGGCGGGCACGTGCATCAGCCCCTCTTCCACGACGCCCGGACGCCGCGCGTCGAGCTCCCGCGCCAGCCATACCCGCAGCGTGTGGTCGCCGACCGTCAACGTTGCGGTCGGCAGCGAGTCGAGTGGGTGCCTGCGTGCGGCGTCGCTGGCGCGTGAGCTGCCGCCGGGGCCCGTAGTCGGCTGCGTCGTCGCCCCGGACGGACCGCCATCGCCCGCGCGATGAACGCACTGCGTACCGGCAACGAGCATGGTCAGCGCCAGCAGCAACAGCGACGCACGTCGTGTGTGGGCGAACATTTGGCTGTGCTCCAGGACATACAAGCCGACCTTGCCCACACCGCCGACGGTCGGCGTGGGGGCGGCGGGGGAGCCGCGACCAGCGGCCCGCCATCCACGCCCTATGAAGCATAGAGCGGGTATGCTGTCGCGGGCAAGGACCGGCGCGGACCGTCAAGACGGCAGCGGCGCGAGCGATTCGGGCGGCGGCCTGCACCGTGCCGCCCAGGATGGCACGACGTGGACGGCCTAATCAACCTCTGCAAACCCGTCGGTTTCAGCAGTGCGCAGGCGCTGGAAGAGGTGCGCCGCATCACCGGGCAGCGCAAGAGCGGTCACGCCGGCGCGCTCGACCTGCTCGCCGACGGCGTCCTGGTGCTGTGCCTGGGGCGTGCCACCAAACTTGTTGAATCACTGATGCACCAGCCGAAGCGGTATCGCGTGACGGCGCGACTGGACGTAACGAGCGCGAGCTTCGACTTGGAGCTGCCGCTCGTGAGCGTTCCCGGCACAAGGCCGCCGACGCGCCAGGAACTTCTGGCTGTGCTACGGAGCTTCGAAGGCGTCATTGAGCAAGTGCCGCCGACGAGCAGTGCGGTGAAAGTGGGCGGCCGATCGGCGTACGAGCTGACGCGTGCGGGACGGCCGCCGACGTTGGCCGCCCGCCCCGTTCGGATCGACTGGATTGTCGTGCGCGGTTACGAATGGCCGGCACTGGAGTTTGATATGTGCTGCGGGCGTGGCACGTACGTCCGCTCATTGATCCGCGATCTGGGGATTCGCCTGGAGACGGGTGGCTGCCTGACCGCGCTGCGCCGGTTGGCGGTCGGGCCCCTTCACGTTGATCAAGCGTGGACGCTTGCCCAGTTGGCCGCCGACCCCGGGGGTGCCCTGATTCCGCTTGACGAAGCCCGAACGCTGCTTGCGGCCGCGCCACCCACGTTACCGCGCCCGCTCGAAGAGAGCGGCAGTCCGTAGCGTATGATGCGGAGTGGGAGGGCGGGCCTCCCAGCGAGGCGCAGGACTTGTCCACACGACGGATTTACGCCACACTAACACCGGCCTGAACAAGCTTCGGTACGCTCGTGGCCGGTGCTCGGCCGAGCAACAGCTTGCGGCATGCGCGGCGCATGCCGCCTCACGTGCTCAAATGGAAGCACCGAAGCTGGGCGCATGTCCGGCGAGACACCGTGGTATAGGGAGCGCGACGTTGAGCAGTCAACGCATCAAGCTCATCGTGGTCAGCGTCATCGCCTTGGTGGCGACCGGGGTCGCGCTGCACCGCGCGCAGCCCAAAGGGCGGTTGCCGGACGACATCAACTTCGTCTGCGCCGCCACGGGCCAAACGTACAAGCTGGACCGTCATGAAGTGACGCGCATTCCCGCGCAGAACCCTAAGACGGGAGAGTACACGCTGTTTCCGTGCTACGTGGCCGACGGGGTCTTGCAGGTCAGCTCCCGCCACGCGGGCGGCTTGACCGGACTTGGGGAGAAGAACCGCTATGTCGATCCGGAGACGCTGGCGGTCCGCCCGCCGCCGTGATTGGCCGGCCGGGGCGTTCACGCTCATTGAATTGCTGGTCGTGGTGGCCATCCTGGCCGTCCTGATGTCGATCCTGCTGCCGAGCCTGGGCGCAGCGCGTGAGCAGGCCCGGGCCGCCGTTTGTGCTCAGCACCTGCGCCAGTTCGGCAATGCGCTGCAAGGCTACGCCACCGAGAATCAGGACTGGATTCCCGGGACCAACACCACCGGCGTTGCCGTCAAAGCGAAGCGGATGTCGTGGGGGGCGGATATCGGGCAGCTCTTCCAATCGCGGCTGCCGGTGCAGCCGTTCGATTGGATGACGCCGCTGCTGGCCTACGCGACGGAATTGCCGGCGGTCCGGGCGGACCGCTTCAAGTTCCTGCTCGAGAAGTTTCGTTGCCCGTCGCAGTTCTATCCCTCAGTTGTTTATGAGTTCAGCAGCGGTCCGGACATCAACGACTTTTTCGAGCGCTCCCCGTGGCCGGCGATCAGCTACTTGATGTCGGTCCATTTTCAGTACGTCGGCCAGAACAACAAGCGCGTGCTCGGCTACCTGGACCACCCGACGCTGACCGTGCCGATCCCGGCGGAGGCGGCGGACCCGCAATGGGAGGTGCTGGTAAGGAAGTTCGACCCGCGCATCGACCTTGTCGGTCCGGCGGCGAGCAAGGTGTTCGTCGCCGACGGCACGCGATTTCTCGACGAAAGCCTGACCCTGGATCACGACGTGTCCGTATTGCCCCAGGTGTTCGGTTCGTTCACCTCCGCCGGCGCGTGGTGGGCCGGGGACCGCGCGTACGGTGTGCGCCGTGGCTCACGGAACTGGGACAACCGGCCGGTGAACGCGGGCTCCAAGGGCGATGGCCAGAACCTGCCGATTTCGTATCGTCACGGTCGCCAGCAGGGCGTGCTGTCCGGTGATGCCCGCGACAACCGGGGCGAGATCAACGCCGTGTACTTCGACGGGCACGTCGAGCGGCTGAACGATCGGCGGTCGCGCGACGCCCACCTATGGTACCCGTCGGGGGCCGTGGTCAAGAAACCGATGGAGGGCATGACCAGCCTGCCGATGGACTTCGTGATTCCCTGAGGGGGCCTCGGCCGCGCGGCCGTCGTTCGGTCGCGTCGCGGCTGGTGAAAGAAGCGTAGTTCTTGTGTCAGAGCACCTAACAGCACTCTGGGGCACGGGCTCTCAGCCCGTGTTTCACCGGCAGCAGAGCCGGTGCCCCGCAGTTGTGTCCGCGGCACTTAGCCAAGAAGGAGGTCGAGAAAATGAAGCGTACTCTGTCTCTGTGTCTTCTCGTGGGGCTGGGGTGCCTGGGCCCCGTCGTCGGACAAGACAGCACGTCGATCGCAACCGCGATCGGCGACGCCGTCTTTTGCACCGATCCAGCTGAGCAGCGCAACACCTACGTGGTGGACACGCAGACGTTCACCAGCAGTTGGGGGCAAAGCTACCGCGTCGCCCCGTTGGTCAAGAGCAGCAAGACCGGGTGGACGTACCTGAACGCCCTCATCAGTGCCCAGGGCATCAGCAACACCCAGCTTGCGAATGAGCCGTTTCCGTTCAACAGCTACGCCCTGTGGACCGCCCCGAGCTACGGCGTGAACGCCGGGTTCAATCTCCCGCCGACGCAGAGCGTCAATACGACCGGTTGGCGCGGGAACCAGTTCGCGGTCGGATTTCTTGACTACGGCCGCGCCGACGGCGGCTCCAACGCCAACGCCAGCAACATCACCGGCGCCGTCGTCAACTACAAGCCGGAGGAGCCGCACCGGCTGTACGTCACTCGCGTCCAGGCCGCGGTCAACATCGACGACGTGCTCAACGTGGGCGAGCAAGGGCGGGCCGCGTTCGGCTTCGGCGGCGTGGACTCGCACGGCAACGTCCACTTCCGCGGCGACGATTTCAATGCCAATGGGTTGAACCCGCTGGTTGGTGAGCACTATTTCCGGGTGAACCTGCTGCGGCGCAACCCGGCGGTGTACAACCTGATCGACGCGGCGGGCTCAAAGATGGACCCCTTCCCGGCCACCTGCTGGGTCATGGACTGTTTCGCCTGCACCGCCTACAACGATACCCACAGTTGTCCGACGATTCTGCCGCAGCAGCTTGGCGGACCGCGGGTCCTCGGGGCGGATTTCAACGCCAACTACGTTTACGAGTCCGCCGGCTGTCCGAACCCGTCCGTCGTGCGCACCCCGGCGCACCTGGTCGCTCTCAATCAGCGCGGCGGCGTCAGCTTCAGCCACCGGCTGAACTGCGGGGATGGCGTCGGCACCGCGGGCATGGTCGCGCTCGATGCCGCGGGCAAGTCGCGCGTCCTGAACCTGTGGCGCGTCAAGGCCGACGGCAGTGTCGTGGCGGGCTCCCCCATCGCCCTGGATCCCACGTCCAAACTCGGGCTGCCTGGCGGCGCGTTCGACGGGTACCACGGTACGCACGCCTTTAATGGCGGCAACGGGCTGGTCGCCATCGGCCGCGACCACCAGGGGCGTGGTCTCGCCGCCGCGACCTGGTACAAGGACGGCACGCAGACGGACGAGGAGAACATGGTCCTCGTCGCGCGGTTCAATTGCGCCGACCCCAACCCGGCCAATGCCGAGTGGACGATCGCGGCCGAGGCCACGATCGAGAATCGCACGCCGATCCTCAACGGTCCCGGCGGTCAGGCGGTCGGGCAGTTGGCACGGCGGCTGGTGGGTGGCAACTACGTCGGGCCGTCGATCTCCGCCCCGGCGCTGGACGCGGCCGGCAACCTGTACTTCTTGGCGGTGTGTGAGATGTTCGCCACGCCGGCGAATTACTTCGCGTACAGCCTTGTGCGGGCCGTGTACAACCCCGCCACGTTTACGTATGAACTGGAGTTGCTGCTGGAGAGCGGTTCGGCGACCGAGCCCTTCGGCCTCGTCGTCCGCGGGTTGAACTCGGACACCGACTACAAGGTCACGTACCTGACGCTCGCCTACACCAGCGGCCATTCGTCCGGCTCGCTCTTCTCTGGCAACGTCCTGCAAACCGGCTTCAACAACCTGGACGTCAGCACGATGAGCACCGCCGATCCGCGGACCCTCGGCGGCCTGGTCCTCAATGCGACCATCGTCTACGACGTGAACCGCGACGGCGTGTTCAACCCGGTCGTCGGTGGGCCGGATGAGCCCTACTCGGTACTGCTGTACATCGGCGCCGACGACAGCGGCCCGACCATCTGCCGCGGCGACCTGAACTGCGACGGGGTCATTGGCTTCGGCGACATCAACCCCTTCGTGCTCGCGCTGTCCAACTGGCCGGAGTGGCTGGCCCAGTACCCGCACTGCCCGCCGGAGAACGCCGACGTCAACGGCGACGGGCAGTATGGCGGGTCGCAGGGCTTCGGCGACATCAACCCCTTCGTGGCCTTGCTTGCTTCCGGCGGCGGCCAGCCGATCCCGTGCCCGTAGGCCGGTCGCCCAGGGCCCTGATGGGCGGGCCGTAGCAGTCCGCGGAGAAACGGCCGGAGGCGGTTGACTCCGTAGCGCCGGACCGGAGCTTGCCCGCCGTGGCGGGAGTCCGGCGTCCTCGGGTTTGCCGGTGTGGCGGCGCTGGACTCGGGGGTTCGGCGCCGCAACCTCTCAACGGCCTGGTAAGCACCAACGCACCGGAAAGACGTCGGCGCCCGCGGCGGTCGGCTCCGTCGCGGGCGCTGCGTGCTTGAGCATGGCGGGATCGAGCGTCAGAACGCGTGTTCGCCGGTGATTTCGCGGCCGACGATGAGTTGGTGGATGGTCTCGGTGCCCTCGTAGGTAATGACGCTTTCCATGTTCAGCGCGTGGCGGATCGGGCAGCACTCGACGGAGATGCCGCCGGCGCCGAGCAGGTCGCGGGCCTCGCGGGCGACGTCGAGGGCCATGCGCACGGTGTTCCACTTGGCCAGGCAGACCTGCGAATAGCTCATCTTGTCCTGGTCCTTCAGCCGCCCAAGCTGCCAAACCAGCAATTGCGACGTGGTGATACGGCGGACCATGTTCGCCAGCCGCTGCTGGATGAGCTGCTTGTGGACCAGGGTCTCGCCGAACAGGACGCGCTGCCGGGCGAACGCCAGCGCCTCGCGGTAGCACGCCTGGGCCGCGCCGACGGCGCCCCAGGCGATGCCGTAGCGGGCCTGGGTCAGGCAGCTCAGCGGCGCGCTGAGGCCCTCGGCCTTGGGCAGGCGGTTGCGGTCGGGCACGCGGCAGTTGTCGAAGAAAAGCTCCGACGTGATCGACGCCCGCAGCGAAAACTTGTGTTTGATGTCGCTGGAGGTGTAGCCGGGCGTTCCCTTCTCAACCAGGAACCCGCGGATGCCCTCGTCGGTCATGGCCCACACCACCGCCACGTCCGCGAGCGTGCCGTTGGTGATCCACATCTTGGCGCCGTTGATGACCCAGTCGCCGCCGCTTTTCTTGGCGTGTGTCTTCATCGTGCCGGGGTCGGAGCCGCCGTCGGGCTCGGTGAGGCCGAAGCAGCCCACGGCCTTGGCCTGGGCCATCGCCGGCAGCCAGCGCTGTTTCTGCTCCTCCGAGCCGTAGCGGTGGATCGGGTACATGCACAGCCCGCTCTGCACGGAACCGAAGCTGCGCAGCCCGCTGTCGCCGCGCTCCAGCTCCTGCATGATGAGCCCGTAGGCCACGTTGGACAGCCCGGCGCAGCCGTAGTCGTGCAGGGTGGCGCCGAAGATACCCAGCTCGGCCATCTCGGGCACCAGTTCTAGCGGAAAACGCTCGTGTTCGAAGCAGTCGGCGATGATCGGCAGCACGCGTTCGTCGACCCAGCGGGCCACGGTCGCCTGGACTTGCCGCTCATCGTCGGTCAGCAGCTCGTCCAGCAACATGAAATCGGGGGCGTCAGTATTCGGCTTCACCTGGCTGATCTCCCGCGGGGGCCGGACCACACAAGCCACAACCTGCCCGCGCCACGCCCGACTCCGGGCATCGTCGCGCGGGCTGGCGCAAGCGGCCGGCTTCCCGAGTCCCTTCGGAGTATACCGGGGGACCCGGCCGCCGGCCAAGCGACGCCCTTTGGCCCTTGATGCCGGCCGCCGGGCGAACTACAACGCCCCGGGGCCCCGTGCGACCGCGGGGCCGCCGAACCGTCGAGAGCGGTATGCCCCGGCGAATCCTGTGCCCGCTGTGCCACCGCGTACTGATCGCCGCCGATCTCGTCGCCGGCGAGACCAAGCGGTGCCCGGTGTGTGGCGGCGTGTTTCAGGTGCCGGCGTTCATGGCCCCGCCCGCGGCCCCGCCCCCGCCGACCCCGGCCGCCATCCCCCGGTGCCCCGGCTGCGGGCACGAAGTGGGTCCCTCGGCCTCGATTTGTCGTCGGTGTCAGCGGGATCTGCGTACCGGACGGCGTTTGCCCTGGCGCCGCCGCCTGCGTTTGTTCACTTGGCGTTTCTGGGCCGTGGCCGGGTTGGGACTGGCCGCCGGGGGGATTCTGCTTAGCGCGGCGGTGCAGTTCTGGCTGATTCGGGCGCGGACGACCGATGTGACCTTCGTCCCCACGACGCAGCGGACGCTTCCGGTGGACGACCTAGCTCGGGCCTTGCTGGCGGCGCGCGACGCGGAGGAGCGTCGGGCCGCTTTGGACGCGCTGCGCGGCGTCGAGGCCCAGGCCGCCCCCGCCGTCGCGGAGTACTTGGCCGCGAGCCTGGAGAGAGCGGACGGGGCGCCCGCCCTGGGTGCGAACCAGCGGGCGGCGATTGACTTGCTGGCGCGACACGGTCCGGCTTACCCCGACGCGAAGTCCGCGTGGTGTGAACGACTCACTCGTTGTCAGAAGGTTTCCCGCTTGCGCGATGCGGCCCTGCGCGCACGGGCCCTGCTCGGGGATGCGGGAGCGTTGGACGAGCTGGCCGAATTGTGGCTGTCACGACTGAACCATCTGTTGCTGCTCAAACGACTGGCCGGCGTGACTCAGAGCGAAAATCATCCCGCGATGGCGCTGCTGCTCCGTCGTGCTGCCGAGGAAACGGCCCGGGCCGCCGACGGTCTGCGCGCGCTGTCCTGCGACGACGCGGCGCCCGTGTTTGAGCGCGTGGTCAGCGCATACTGGGGCAGTTGGCAATGGCTGGGACAAGACGCGGGCGAGCGCTTGGCCGAGGCGGTCTTTGACTTGGGACGGCCGCCGGGCGCGCGGCTGGAGTTCCGGCCCGAGGACGTCCGCCGTCCGCGTGACGCGCTGCGCGACGTGGCGCAGCGGGCTGCGCCGGCGACGCGCGCGGCGGCCGGGCTGATCCTCTTGCAGCGCGGCCCGCAATATCGGACGCTCGGCCACACGATCGGCGACACGCTCGCGGCCCTACTGCCCAACGTGGACGGCGCCGACCAACAGCGGCTCACGTGGACCATCGGGCTGCTGCGCGGACGCCTGTTCGGCCCCGAACCGCGCCGCCACCCGGCGGATGTGACGTCCGACGAGGTTGTCGCCGCCCTGCGCTGGGCCCATCCGGACCAGCCCGCGCGACTGAAAGACCCTCTGCCGCGGCCTCCCTTACTGCGCTACCGGGCCGTGACGGCGGCGCGGCGCCTGGAGCAGGACTTGCTGACGGACCTGACGGGAAGCTGGCCCTCGGCGGCCACGGCGCTGGACCGCTGGCTGCGCGCGGGGCTCGGCTGCACGCCGCGCATCGAGGCCCTGCTCGATCCCGCGCAACGCACGCCAAGCTACCCCGGGTTCGCCGCCGCCCTCGTCATTGTCGCCGCGTCCGATGCCTGGACGCTGCAACCGCAGCTCGAATTGTGGCACGAAGCGACGGAGCAACCGGCGTGGGTCCGGGCGCTGGCGTACACGGTGCTGGGGAGCTTCGACGCGCGCCGCGGTCGTTGGGACAGCGGCTGGCCAGCGGGCTTGGAACTCGGCGACGTCGAGCTGCTGGAGCGCAGGGAGCCGGGCTGGTGCCACTTCGGGCTGGTGCTGGCCGCGGGCGGGCCACCCATGCTGTCGCGGCTGCGGGATTTCGAGCCGGCGCCGCTGCCCGGCCGAATCCGCGATAGACTCATACAGGCGGCGGCGGACGCCGCCCGGGTCCCGACGGGCCCGTGAGGGAGCCTGGGACCGCAGGAGGCCGCTGTGCCGCTGATACCGATCGGGACCGAGATTCGTCTACGACGGACCCCCGTGGCGAATTGGACCCTGATCGGGGTGAACGTCGCGATTCACCTCCTGGCCGGACCGGTCAGCCGGGTTGTGGGCTTCGACGTACACACCGAGTGGGCGCTCGACGCCGCCCGTCCCGCGTTGCACCAGTACGTTACTTACCAGTTCCTGCATGGCGACGTCTGGCACCTCCTGGGCAACATGCTGTTTCTGTGGATCTTCGGCAACGCAGTGTGCGATCGCATGGGCCCGCTGGGGTACCTGCTGTTCTATCTCGCGGGCGGCGTGTTCGCGGGGTTCGCCTTCGCCGCCGGGGCCGACAACCCCATTGTCGGGGCGTCGGGGGCCATTGCGGCGGTGACCACCGCCTTTCTGGTCCTGTATCCCCGTGTCCACGTGACGATGCTGGTGTGGATGTTCTTCATCTTCACGTTTCAGATTCCCGCGATGATCCTGATCGTCTTCAAGATCATCTTGTGGGACAACATCATCGCCCCGGCGATTGACCAGGGAGCGGCCTCCAACGTCGCCTATTCCGCGCATCTGGCGGGCTATGCCTACGGTTTTGCAGTGGCGCTGGGGCTGCTGGCCGTTCGCGCGCTGCCGCGCAATCCCTTCGACATGGTCGCGTTGTGGGACCGCTGGCGGCGACGAACGGGTTTCGGCGGTGATCTCATGCCCGGGGTGCTGACCGCCCGTCCCGTCGTGGCCGAGGAGGTCGATTCGCGTCCGCTCGAGAACGTGCCGCTAACGCCGGTCGAGCAACTGCGCGAGGAGGTGGCGGCCCGGGTGGCGGGGCACGACCTGCCGGGGGCGGCGGCCGCCTATCGTCGGCTGATGGAGCTGGATGAGCACCAGGTGCTGGCCCGCGCACCGCAGCTTGAAATCGCCAATCACCTGGCGCAAACGCGCCGCTACGACCAGGCCGCCCGGGCCTACGAGGCCTTCCTCGCCGCGTATCCCGGATCGGCGGACGCGGCCCCGGTGCGCCTGTTCCTGGGACTGATCTACGGCCGATATCTGCAAGACTACCCGCGCGCGGTCGGCCACCTGCGCGCGGCCCTGACGGGCCTGCAACTCGACGCCCAGCGGACATTGGCCGAAGAGGAACTGCGGCAGGCGGAGGCCCGACTATCGGGCCGACCGGGTTCCGGGGGACCGTAGCGCTGTCTTCGGGCAACCGGGGGCACGCCTCTATTCAACGCGGGCAAGCGGGGGGTCGATATCCCCGAAGGATGCTGCGCGGCGCCGGTGCCGCGCCGCCGGATTATTGGACAGGCAGCTCGGGCGATTATGGACATCGCAACGATCGCCGGCTTGGTCATCTGCGTCATCCTGCTCATCGTCTCCATTATGATGAGCGGGAACCTGCTGACGTTTGTGGACATTCCCTCCATGGTCCTGGTGTTCGGCGGCGCGATATTCGCCACGATGATGTGCTTCCCGCTGCGCACCATGCTCAAGATGGTCCGCGTGGTCCGCAAGGTGCTGCTGGCCAAGCCGTCCGACCCGGTGGAGCACGTGCGGACCCTTGTGCGCCTGGCCGAGGTGGCCCGCCGCGACGGCATCCTGAGCCTGGAAAACCACCTCAATGACGGGGATTACGACGACTTCATGGTGCGCGGCTTGCGCATGGCCATCGACGGGCAGGACCCGGCCGTCATCCAGATGGCCATGGAGCAAGAAGTCGAAACAATGATGGAGCGGCACACCGAGGGCAAAGCGCTGTTTGAGACCCTGGGCAAATACGCCCCCGCGTTCGGGATGCTCGGCACCATCATCGGCCTGGTCCTAATGCTGAAGAACATGAACGACCCGGCGAGCCTCGGCCCGGGCATGGCCCTGGCCCTGATCACGACCTTCTACGGCTCGCTGCTGGCCAACGTGCTGTTCCTGCCCATCGCCGATAAGCTCGGCACCCGCAGCGGCGAGGAAGTCGCCGCCCGCGTGCTCATCATCCGCGGCGTCATGAGCATCCAGAGCGGCGACAACCCGCGCATCGTCCAGCAGAAGCTAATGGCGTTTCTCGACGCCCGGCAGCGCGAGGCGCTGACGGCCGAGTAGCGTTAGGAGCGGCCCGCCGTGGCCATCGCCAAGAAACAACGGCCCGCGCCCTCGTGCCCTCTGTGGCTGGCCACCTACGGCGACCTCGTCACCAACATGCTCGTGTTCTTCGTCCTGCTGGTCTCGATGAGCGAGATCAAGAAGGACGACCGCTTCGTTGAGTTCATGCAGGCCCTGCGCGAAGCCTTCGGCTACGTCGGCGGCATGGAGACCGTCCCCTACGAGCAGGTCTTTCAGCCCAAGAACGTCGACCTCATGCAGCTCCTCATGGTCCCCGTGCGCCCCTTCGACTGGAGCGAGGCGCCCGATCCCGGCGTCCGCGGCAAGCACCACAACGTCACCAACATCCGTCGCGAGGAGAAGTTCGAGATCGGCGGTAAGTTCCGCTTTCCCGAGCTCGTGGCCACGCTGCAACCCGAACACGACGCGCTGATCGCCGAGTACGTCGAGAAGCTGCGCGGGCACCGCACGCAAATCGAGCTGCGCGGCCACTGTAGCCGCGTGCCCGTGGCCGGCACGGACTTTCCCGACCACTTCGCCCTCTCCGTCGCCCGGGCCCGCGCCGTGGCGGACGTGCTCATTCAACACGGCGTTGAGGCCGAGCGGATCGTCGTGGTCGGCGTCGGCGCCAACGAGCCCATTGCCGTGGAGGCCTACAGCCCGGCGGAGCGGCAGGAAAATGACCGCGTCGAGGTGCTGCAAGTCAATCGCCGGGTCGAGGACTTCACCTCCCCCAGTCCGTCGCCCTGACCGCCGCCGGTCGTTATGGACTCCCGCGGCAACATGGGCCATCGCCTCCCGGCCCGAGGCTCGGCCCGCCGTGTCTTGACCGCTGAGCCCGGTGCATTGACGCCGCCGGTCGCAGGTCTATGCTGGCCCGCATGAAACGCCTGCTTGTGGTGGTCCCGCTGGCGCTGGCGGCCTTGGCCGCCCTCATCTGGAGTCAGCAGCGGGCCACGCCGCTCTTTGTGTCCGGCTTCATTGAATCGCACCAGATTCGCGTGGGGTCGCGCGTCGGGGGGCGCGTGGCCGAGGTTCACGTGGTCGAGGGCCAGCGCGTGGCCCGCGGCCAGCCGCTGGTAACGCTCGATCCCTATGACCTGAACGAGCGGCGGGCGGAGGCGAAGGCCCGGCTTGCCGCCGAGCAGGCCCACCTCGACCGCCTGCGGGCCGGCACCCGCCGGGAGGAAATCGAGCAGGCGCGGGCGGCCCGCGATCGCGCCCAAGCGGTGCTCGATAAGGCCCTGGCCGGCCCGCGCCCCCTGGAGATCAAGGTCGCGGAGGACATCGTGGCGGCGGCGGAAGCGGAGGCGGTCAAGGCCCGCAAGGACTACGAGCGCATGAAGAAACTGTTCACGCAGGGCCAGGCCGCCGAGGAGGAGATGGACGCCGTCGCGCGGGCGTACGGCGTGGCGGAGGCGAACCTCGCCCGGGCGCGGAACGAGTTGGAGCTGCTGCGTGAGGGCACGCGGGCGGAGGACGTCGCCGAAGCCCAGGCGCGGCTTGCGGAGGCGGGGCAGCTTCTCGCGTTGCTTGAAGCCGGGGCGCGGGTGGAGGACATCGCGCAAGCCGAGGCGACGGTCGCCGCAGCGCGGGCCGCCGTCGCCGTCATCGAGCGGCAGCTTGCCGAGCTCACCGTCACCGCACCGCTGGACGCCATCGTGGAGGCGGTGGATCTGCGGCCGGGCGACTTGATCGCGCCGAACGCGCCGGTGGTGGCCTTGGCCGACCCGTCCGAGTTGTGGGTCCGGGCGTTTGTGCCGGAGAACCGCCTCGATCTGGCCCTCGGCCAGAAGGTCGCCGTCCGCGTTGATTCGTTCCCGAATCGCCGCTTCGCCGGCCACGTCACGTTCGTGTCGCGCGACGCCGAGTTCACCCCCGCCAACGTCCAGACGCCGGAGGAACGCAGCAAGCAGGTCTTCCGCATCAAGGTCGTGTTGGACGAGGGGTTGGGCCTGCTGCGGGCCGGGATGGCCGCCGACGTCTTCCTGGGGCCGGCGTCATGACCGGCCCGGGGGCGGACGCCCCGGTCATCGAGGCCGACCACCTGACCCGCCGCTTCGGTCACGTCGTCGCGGTCCACGAGGTCAGTTTCACTGTCCCGCGGGCCGCCATCTACGGTTTCCTGGGCCCCAACGGCAGCGGGAAATCGACGGTCATTCGCGTCTTGTGCGGCGTCCTGCGGCCGTCGGGCGGGCGGGGGGCGGTGCTGGGCCATGATGTCGAGCGGGAGGCCGAAGCGATCAAACGTCGCATCGGCTACATGTCGCAGAAGTTCAGCCTGTACGCCGACCTGAGCGTGGAGGAGAACCTCGACTTCTACGGGCGGATCTATGGTCTGTCGCGGGCGCGCGTGCGGCAGCGCAAAAAGGAGCTGTTCGACCTGACCGGGATTGGGCCGTTCGCACCGCGGTTGGCGCGGCAACTTTCCGGCGGCTGGAAGCAGCGGCTGGCGCTGGCGTGCGCCCTGATTCACGAACCGGATGTGCTGTTCCTCGACGAGCCGACGGCGGGCATCGACCCCGTCGCGCGACGGGAGTTGTGGGACCTGTTGTTCGCGCTGTCCGGCCGCGGCGTGACGCTGTTCGTCACGACGCACTACATGGACGAGGCGGAGCGTTGCACGCACGTGGGGTACATCTATCTGTCGCGGTTGATCGTCCACGGCCGGCCCGCCGACCTGAAGCAACTCGAGAACGTCACCCCCGCCGAGACGCGTCGCCTGGAGATCATCTGCCCGCAACCGGCGGTGACCCTGCCGCGACTGCGGGCGGTGACGGGCGTGCGTGACGCCACACTCTTCGGCGAAGCGGTCCACGTGCTGGTCGACCACACGGTTGATGACGCCGCTCTGGTCGCCGCATCGGGTCACGCGCCGGTGACCGTCGCGCTGCGGCCGATCGCCCCGTCGCTGGAGGACGTGTTCGTCACGCTCAGCCGGCAGGAAGCCCGGCGGAGGGCGTCATGAACGGCTTGTGGGCGATTCTGCTCAAGGAATTCGCGCACATCCGGCGTGAGCCGATCACGCTGTTCTTCGCGTTCTTCGTCCCCGTGCTCCAGCTCACGATCTTCGGCTACGCGATCAACACGACGATCGACGACATTCGCACGGTCGTCTACGACCTGGACGGCCGCGAGGCCGGCCGCGAGCTCGTGGCCGCCTTCGAGAACTCGCGCAAGTTCAAGGTGGTCGGCCGCGTCCACGATCAGGGAAGCTTCGATTACGCGCTCGCCTCGGGCCGGGCCAAGGTCGGGATCAAGATTCCACCGGACTACAGCGACCGGCTGTTGCGCGGCCAGCAGGCGACGGTGCAGGTGCTCATCGACGGGAGCGACTCGCAGGTGGCGACCACGGCGATGAACGGCGCGGCCCTGCTGGGGCTGATGCAATCGCTGGGGCGTGGGCGGGCGCTGGCAGAATCCGTGCAGTTGGCCGCCGCCCGCGACCCGGCCGGCCGGCCGGCGCTACCGATCGAGGTCCGGCCGCGGCTGCTTTACAACCCCGACCTGAAAAGCGCCCATTTCTTCGTCCCCGGGCTGATCGGGATCATCATGCAGCTCGTGACGCTGTTCCTCACGTCGTTCGCCATCGTCCGGGAGCGCGAGCTGGGCACGCTGGAACAGCTCTTCGTCACCCCCGTTGGCCGCGCGGGCCTGCTGATCGGCAAGCTCATCCCCTACGCCATCATCGGCTTCGTGGAAACGCTGATCGTGCTCGTGGTGATGGTGTTCATCTTCGGCGTGCCGATCCGGGGCGAGCTGGTCCTGCTGCTCGGTCTGTGCCTGTTGTTTCTGTTCACCGCCCTGGGGCTGGGGCTGCTGGTCTCGACCCTGGCCAAGACGCAGCTTCAGGCGATCCAGTTCGCGTTCCTGATCATGATGCCGTCGATCCTGCTGTCGGGGTTCGTCTTTCCGCGCGAGGCGATGCCGGCACCGATCTACTGGATCAGCTTCGCCATCCCGGTGACGTACTTCCTCGAGATCCTGCGCGGGATCATCCTGCGGGCCGCGACGCTGCCCGACCTGCTGCCGCACGTGATGGGACTGGCGGTTTGCTGCACGGCGATCCTTACCCTGAGCATCGCCCGCTTCCGCAAGCAACTCGATTGACCCCTCGTGCGCGTGGCGGCCAAGCGATCCCGGCAAGCCGGGGCAACAAAGCCCCAAACTCGCCGAAGAAGACTCCCCAAGAGGCGGGAGTGGTCATGACACCGCTGCCCTGGGTCCGCAATCAGAACCCACCGCGCAAGTGATGGGCGGCTCCGCTCCGCACTGGCGTGCGGGGTCCGGATGGGTGCATCCGACCGTTCGATTGCCTCTTTACCACCACTACTGCGTACGCCGCGGCGCCTGCATCGTCCGATACGCCGCCGTGTCCGTCCGAGCTGTTGGGAGACCGCACAGGGGCCGGCACCCGGGGGCGACCCCGTCGCCGCGGCAGCCAGCGAGGGCCCAGACAGGCCTTCAGGATCATCGGACGCCGACCAGGAAGGCGAGCCTCCCGGCGAGCCGCGACTCGGCAGGCCGGCAGGGTCGCCGCAGGAGACAGCCTCGCCCGCCCGTGTCGCACGAGCGCGAATGCCCATTTGGTCGCCGGCTCGTCGCGCGCGCCGCGGTCCGAGAAAGCGGGCGTGGTCGGGGCTGGGGGCGCCGGCGGCCGGGGCGGTAGGGGGGGCGGGGCGGGCTATTCAACGGTCAGCACCCCTTGCTCGATAACGATAGTGCGCGTCGTCCACACGGCGAAGGAGCCGGTGTGGCCGCGGCGCGTGACCCGTTCCGCTTCGGGCGGCGTTGTGCGCCGAACAGTCCGAAGATGCGGGTGGCCTGGCGCAAGGCCGCAAGTGAGGACACGTCTTGTCCTGGTGGACGCATCCAAACCTGCGACGTTTGACTGGGACCGGGCCCCGGTCGGCCGGCAGGGGGCGTGGTTGCGTCACCGGCCGAACACCCGTCCGGGGTGGGGTAACCGCTTCGGGCCCCGTGCCGGATTCGCAACGACCCCGTCTGCCCTGGGAGCAACCATGACAGCGACAGCGCAAGCGGCCGTCGCCGGCCTGAGCGAGGCAGTCTCCGCGGCGTTGGATCGAAACGACCTGGGCCGCCTGGCGCGGATGCACTCGTGGTGCCAGGACTTGGTGGAGGCGGCGGCCGGCGGCGAGGCGGGAGCGACGCCTACCGTACGCACGCTGGCCGAGCGCTTGGTGGTCCTGCTGGAACGTTTGATCCTCGATGAGGCGGCGAACGCCGAACTCGGCATCACGCTGGTTCGCCCGGCCGTGGCCCTGGTCGAGCGTGCCTACAAGGGCGAAACGGTACAAGCGGACGAGCTGTTAGCGCAGATTCAGGCCGCCGCTGGCAGCGCCGCCGGTTCAGAGGCAGCACCGGTGGAACCGCCTGCGCGGCCGGAGCCGGCGCGCGGGTTGGCCACGGCCAAGTCCCCCAAGCCGTCGGCCGCGCCGGCGCCGGCAGCGCCGCCTCCGCCAGCCCCGGCTTCCGTTGCGCCCGCAGTGCCGGTCCCGCCGTTGGCGGCCGCCGCAGTACCCGGCTCGGAGGCAGCCGGAGGGGGGGGCGGGGAGACGGGGCCCTACGTCAGCGAGCCGCTGATACTGGACCTGAGTGAACGTGAGCACCTGGAGGGCTTCCTGGAAGAAGCGGCCGAGCACATGGACGCGATCGAGACCGGGCTGTTGGAGGTGGAGGCGGATCCCGGAAACTCGGCCAAGATCAACGAGCTGTTCCGGCCGTTCCACACGATCAAGGGCATCGCGGGGTTCCTTAACCTGCGGGACATCAACCGCCTGACCCACGAGATCGAAACGATACTGGACCTGGGGCGCAAGAACGAGCTGAAGATCACCGCCGCCACGGTGGACCTGATTCTCCAGAGCGTGGATGTGCTCAAGGCGCAATTGGCGGCGATCCGCGCGTACCTGGCGGCCCCGACCGGCGGCCCGTGCCCGCAGCCGGTTATTGCTGACATCATGGCGCGGCTGCGCCAGGCGGCGCGGCCCGGGTCCGGCGGCGGGGACGCGACGGCGCGGCCGAAGCTGGGACAGATTCTGGTGGCCGAGGGGGCCGTGGCCGAAACGGACGTGCAATCGGCCCTGAAGGACCAGGAAGGGGCAGCGGGGTCGCCGCGGAAACTGGGGGAGATTCTGGTCGAGCGCGGGGCCGCCGCGCCGGGTGACGTGGAAAAGGCGCTGGTGCAGCAGGCGGCGGGGGCCCCGCTGGCGGACACGTCGATCCGGGTGGACACGGCGAAGCTGGACTTGCTGGTGGACGCCGTGGGCGAACTGGTGATCGCCCAGTCGATGGTGAGCATGACGGAGGCGGTGACGCAGAACGAGAAGCTGCACCGCAACGTGTCGCAGGTCACGAAGATCGTGCGGGACGTGCAAGAGACGGCGATGGCGATGCGGATGGTACCGATCGGGCAGACGTTCCAGAAGATGCGGCGGGTGGTGCGGGACGTGTCGCGCAAGGCCGGCAAGCAGGTGGAGCTGACGATCGCGGGCGAGGAAACCGAGCTCGACAAGAACGTCATTCAGCAGATGTCCGATCCGCTGGTCCACATGGTGCGCAACGCCGTCGATCACGGCATCGAATCCCCGGAGGGGCGGCGTCAGGCGGGCAAGCCCGAGGTGGGGCAGGTGTTCCTGAACGCGTACCACCAGGGCGACAGCATCGTGATTGAGATCCGCGACGACGGGCGCGGGCTGGACCGCGACAAGCTGATCGCCAAGGGCATCGAGCGCGGCCTGATTACGGCCGACGATCAGCTTTCCGACCAACAGGTGTACGCCATGATCCTGCAGCCGGGGTTCTCGACGGCGGAGCAGGTCACCGACATCTCCGGGCGCGGGGTGGGGATGGACGTTGTGCGGCGGAACGTGGAGCAGTTGCGGGGGAAGATCGAGATTCAGTCGGAGAAGGGGCGCGGCAGCACGTTCCTGATTCGACTGCCGCTGACGCTGGCCATCATCGACGGGATGCTGGTGAAGGTCGGCCAGGAGCGGATGATCATCCCCACGATCCTCATCGAGCAGTCGCTGCGGCCCGAGCGCAAGCAGATCACGTCGGTGCAGCGGCGGGGCGCGATGCTCCAGGTGCGCGGCGAGTTGTGCCCGCTGATTCAACTGGCGGCCTTGTTCGGGGCCGGCGGACCGGTCGATCCGTGCGAGCACCTGGTGGTGCTGGTGCAGTGCGAGGGGCAGAAGATCGCGCTGGTGGTCAACGAGCTGATCGGCCAGCAACAAGTCGTCATCAAGACGTTGGGACAGCGTTTCAAGCACGTGCGCGGCGTTTCCGGGGCGGCGATTCTCGGGGACGGGCGCGTCGGCGTCATTCTGGAGCCCACCGGCATCCTGGCGTTGCACAATCAGCGCGGGAGCCCTTGTTACCACGCGAAGCCGGTGGTGCGCACGTTGGAGAAGGCGGCCGTAGCGGTTGCGGCCGCAACCGAGCTAACCCCCCGCGAAAGCGGCACCGGTCCTCGCGCCGAACTCGAGCCGGCCGCCGTTTCGGTCTAGGAGCATGGAGCCATGCAAGCGACGACGATGCAGAAGAGCAGCGGTGTCCGGGCGGCGACCCTGGGTGGCAAGTACTTGACGTTCAGCCTGGCGTCCGAGGAGTACGGTCTGGAGATCCTGAAGGTCCGCGAAATCATCGGGATCATGGATATCACGGCCATGCCGCAGATGCCCGGCTACGTCAAGGGGGTCATCAACCTGCGCGGCAAGGTCATTCCGGTCATTGACCTGCGGCTGAAGTTCGGCCTGGAGCCCGCGGAGTACACGGAGCAGACGTGCATCGTGGTGGTGGACGTCGGGTCGCTGGTCGGGATCATCGTCGATACCGTCCAGGAAGTCCTGGACATCGACGCCGGGCAGATCGACCCGCCGCCGCCGCTGGGCGCCTCGGTGGACACGAGCTTTGTTCTGGGCATGGGCAAGGTCAAGGACGACGTGAAGATCTTGCTGGACATCGACAAGGTCCTGGGCTCGGACGAGATCGCCGCGGTCCTGGAGGAAGCGGCCCAGGTCGCGCAAGAGGCCTAGCGGGGGCGGAGCGGAGCCGCCCGCCGGCGCGGCGGGCGGCCCACCCCGGGGGCCGTCGTGGGGGGCGACGGCCCCGGGGGTGACGGCAGAGGGCCCCGATGGCCAACGTCGTGGTCGACATTGCGGACCTGGCCGTCTCGGCGGACCCCGCGGCCACGCTGATTACCTACTCGCTGGGGAGCTGCATCGGCGTGGCGGTGTGGGACCCCGTGGTCCGGGTCGGCGGCATGTTGCACTACATGCTGCCCGAGTCGCAGCTCTCACCCGAGAAGGCGCGGTCCAGCCCGGCCATGTTCTGCGACACCGGGGTACCGCGGTTGTTTCGCGCCGCGTACGAGCTGGGGGCCGTCAAGAGCCGCTTGGTCGTCAAGGTGGCCGGCGGCTCGCAGTTACTGGACGACAACGGCACCTTCAACATCGGCAAGCGCAACTACCTGGCGCTGCGCAAGATCTTCTGGAAGAACGGCGTCATGATCGCCGCGGAGAACGTCGGGGGTTCCATCAGTCGGACATTGAAACTGGATGTCGGCACCGGGGCCGTGACGATCCGGTCGCGCAACGAGGAGGTGCCGCTGTGAGCACGATCCAGTTGGACCAGATCATCGAGCGCGTCGGGACGTTGCCGCACTTGCCGTCCACGATCCTGCACCTGGTCAACGTGGTGAGCGACCCCCGGGCGCGGCTGGAACAGATCGTCGAGGCCATCCGCTATGACCAGGCCCTGACCGCCGAAGTCCTGAAGTTGTGCAATTCCGCCTACTTCGGCCTGGCCCGACGGGTGGAGTCGCTGGACGACGCGGTGTGCCTGTTGGGCACGGTCCGCGTGTTCCAATTGGTCATGGCGGCGCACGCGCGGGCCATGCTGAGCCGCCCGCAGGAGGGCTACGGGTTGCCCGCCGGCGCGCTGTGGGCACATTCGGTCGGGGTGGCTGTGGCGGCGCAGCTCCTGGCGCGGCGGGTCCGGTTGCCGCAGTTCGGGTCGCTGTTCACGGCGGGGTTGCTGCACGACACGGGCAAGATCGTGTTGAACGAATTCGTGGGGGAGCAGTACGCGGAGATTGTGCGGCGGGTCACCGAGGACGGCGCATCCTTCCTGGACGCCGAGCAGCAGGTCCTGGGGTATACGCACCCGGAGGTGGGCGCGCGGCTGGCCGCGTCCTGGAGCCTCCCGGATTCGATTGTGCACTGCATCCGGTATCATCACGACCCGGGGGCGTGCCCGCAGGCGGAGCCGTTGGTGGACGTGATTCATCTGGCGGACGCGGTGTGTATCCTGCTCGGGGTCGGTGCGGGAGATGACGGACTGGCGTATCGGGCCCAGGGAGCCGTGATGAAGCGTTACAACCTGACCGAGGCGGACCTGGAAGTGATCGGGGCCGAGGCGATTGGGGAGCTGCGCTCCGTCCAAGCGATGTTCACTGAAAGATAGAGGCCGGGCCATGGCTGCGAACATCCTGGTAGTGGACGATTCCGGAACCATGCGGAACATGATCAAGCGTACCTTGGCCATGTGCGGTCTGGACATCGGCGAGGTGTATGAGGCCTCCAACGGGATCGAGGCCCTGGCCCGGATGCACGAGCACCCGGTCAGCGTCATCCTGCTGGACATCAACATGCCCGTGATGAACGGGTTAAAGTTGCTATCCCGCATTCACGACGACGAGCGCCTCCGGCACATCCCCGTCATTATTGCCTCCACCGAGGGCAGCGAGACGCGTATCCGTGAACTCATGGCCCACGGGGCCCGCGGCTACATCCGCAAGCCCTTCCGACCCGAGCAGATCCGCGACGTGTTGACGCCGATCCTGGGGCGCACCGATGCCCCTACCACCACCCTGGCGGAGAACGACGAACTGGCCTTCTGAGAGCCGGCATCAGGACGTCGGGCGACGGGCCTCCCGCCGGGCGCCCGA
>JBFMAI010000009.1:119558-144767 GCA_040755725.1 Planctomycetota bacterium
GGGCCTTCTGCGCGCGGCCACCGGGCGGGGGGGCGCGGGGCCCCCGGCGGGGCCCCCCCCCGACCAGTGGTCGCTCCCCCACGCTGTCTTGTCGGGCGTTTTGACAGGCGCCAGCAGGACCCGCACGCACGTGCGGGGCCGGGCGTCCCGCCACGCGCGTGGCCGGTCCGGTCAGACGCCGCAAGAAGACAAGCCGGTGTCGTGTAGACTTTCTGGCGTTCGGCCTGCCTACGGACACCGCGTGTGCCCTTGACACTGCGCGGGACCGGGTATACACCTACCCCCCTTGACAGCGGTTGTCGCGCTCGTTGGCGCCGCAACCCCCGCTTCCATCACTTGTGCATGGAGACCATATTATGCCCAGACGAAAACGTCGCGCCGCGCCGGCCCGAGGCCGGCGGTCCCGTCGTTCGCGGGCTCCCAAGGCCCCCGTCGGTTCCAACGCCGTGCAAAGCCTGCGGGCCTGCCGAGCCGAGCTTGAGGCCCAGTGCGCCGCGCTGACCGCCCAGATGGCGGCCGTCGATCGGGCGTTGCAGGCGCTGACCGGCGTGGCCGCGGCCCCCGGACGGCCGGTCGGGCGTCGCGCCCGCGGCGGCGGTGGCTTTCGCGCCGGCTCGCTCAAGGAGTACATCGCGAAGGTGTTGAGCGGTGGGGGCACGATGAAGGTCAAGGACATTGCCGCCGGGGTGCTGAGCGCCGGCTACCAGACGGCCAACAAGACCTTGGCCAAGAGCGTCGGCATCGCCCTGACGGAAATGCCCAATGTTCACAAGGTCGGGCGCGGGCGATTCCGCTTGAAGTGAGCGCAGCGCGGCAAGAAGCAAGGCGGCGGCGTCCGTCGTGCACGGCGGGGCGCTGCCGGTGCCGCGCCCGTCGCCGGCCCCGGTCGCGCCCCCTTGTTCTGCGCTGCGGATCGTGGTCTCCGGGCTGACCGGCTGGAACGGCAGCGGCCGGTCGCGTTGCCCGCCGACCATCAGCGGTTGGGATTCGGTACATGGCGCTTGGCGACTTTCTGAACGAGTTGGAGCAGCGCGGCCTGGTTCACCAGATGTCGGCGCCGGAAGTGGCGGACGCCCTGCGCACGCGGCCGGTCGTCGGCTACGCGGGGTTTGATCCCACGGCGGACTCGCTGCACATCGGCAGCCTGCTGCCCTTGATGACGCTGGTGCGCTTTCAGCGGGCCGGGCACCGCGCTATCGGCCTGCTGGGCGGGGGCACGGGGTTGATCGGCGATCCCAGTGGCCGGGAGAGCGAACGCACCCTGCTGTCCCGCGAGCAGGTCGAGCAGAACGTGGCCGGGATCCGCCGGCAAATCGAGCGCTTCCTCGATCTGGACGGCCCGGGCGCAGCGCGGGTGGTCAATAACGCCGAGTGGCTGTGCGAGCTGAACCTGATCGACTTCCTGCGCGACATCGGCAAGCACTTCTCGGTCAACCAGATGATCGTGCGGGACTCCGTGCGGGCCCGGCTGGAAACCCGGGAGCAGGGGCTCTCGTACACCGAGTTTTCGTACATGCTGCTCCAAGCGTATGACTTCCTGGCCCTGCACGACCGCTTCGGCTGCACGCTGCAACTTGGCGGCAGCGACCAGTGGGGCAATATCCTGTCCGGCGCGGACCTGATCCGGCGCCTCCGCGGCGCCGCGGCGTATGGTCTGACCATGCCGCTGCTGACGCGCGCCGATGGGAAAAAGTTCGGCAAGAGCGAGCAAGGGAACATCTGGCTCGATCCGCGGCGGACCAGTCCGTATCACTTCTACCAGTACTGGCTCAATACCGCCGATGCGGACGTGGTCCCATACCTGAAGATGCTCACGTTGCTGCCGCTGGAGACGATTCGAGAGGCGGCGGAAGCCGCGGCGCGGGCGCCGGAGCAACGCTCCGGGCAGCGGCTGTTGGCCGAGGAGCTGACCCGCCTCGTCCACGGCCCCGAGGCCCTGGAGCGTGCCCAGCGGACCACGGCCGTGCTGTTCAGCAAAGAGGCCGACTACCGGCAGTTGTCCGCGGAGGAGCTGGCCGAGGCGTTTCAGGGAGCGCCAACTAGTCAACTGGATCGCGCGGCCCTGGGGACGCCCGCCGCGGGTCTGATTGCGGTGTTGGCGGATGCCGGTTTGTATCCCTCACGCGGGCAGGCGCGAAAAGACCTGCCGAACGGCTCCGTGTCGGTCAACCACGTGACCGTCCGCGATGTGAACCACGTGCTTACGGCGGGCGACGTGTTGGCGGGCGGCTTCATCATCCTGCAAAAGGGCCGCAAGCACTACCACGTGCTGCGCGTGACCGGGGAGTGAACCGCGACTACACGGACCCCGCGCCGTCGGGCGCGGAGGCCGGACTATCCGCCGGGCGCGACGGACGCACGATGTACAAGGGGCGTTGCTTGACCTCCTCGTACATCCGCCCGACATATTCCCCCAGAATCCAGAGCACCATGAGGTTGGCCCCGCCGAGGATCAGGACGGCGGCCAGGATCGAGCTCCACCCGGGCTGAGCGCGGTCGGTGAAGAAGTAGGCCCACAAGACGAACAGCAGGTAGCCGGCGGCGGCCAGTGACACCGCCGCCCCCAGCAGGCCCGCTAGGCGCAGCGGCCAGGAGGAGAACGAGAAGATGGCATCGCCGGCCAGGCGCAGCATGGCACGATAGGAGTACTTGGAGCAGCCGGCGTGCCGCGGTTCCGCGTCGTAGAGCACTTCGGCGGTCGTGAAGCCGATCCAATGCACGAGGGCCCGGTTCAACCGCCGGCGTTCCCCGCAGGCCAGGAACGCCGCCACCGCTTCCCGGCTCATGAGACGGAAATCCGCCGCCCCGGGCGACACTCGCAGGCGGGTCAGGGCCGAGAGCAACCGGTAGAACACGCGCGAACCAACGCGCTTGAGGGCGCTGGTGTCCACCGGGTCTCGGCGGACGGCCTGCACCACGTCGCTACCTTCACGCCATCGCTCCACCAGGCGAGGTATCAGCTCCGGTGGGTGCTGCAAGTCACCGTCCATCGTCACCACCGCGTCACCGCGCGCGTGAACCAACCCCGCCACGATGGCGGCTTGGTGGCCGAAGTTGCGCGACAGCCGCACGAGCCGGATGCCCGGCGAGGTCGCCGCCCGACGTTCGATGCGAACCGGGGTGTCGTCGCGGCTCCCGTCATCCACGAAGACGATTTCCGCGGGCTCGGCCAGGCGCGCGAGCACGACCTGAAGTCGTTCCAGAAGGGCGTCGATGTTCTCGCTTTCGTTGTACACGGGGATGACGACGGACAGCCGGGGCGGCGGTCGGGAGGAGGGCGCGGGCATCCCGAAACCTGTACCCCGTGGGGGGGCGGCCGACAAGCCCCCCCGATTTTTTTGTGGCGGGGGTGATTGACACGCTGGGGGGTGCTGCTCAGAATACCGCCCTTGTGTTCGTTGCGGCAGCATCCCCGCCGGCGCGGCGGGGGCCAAAGCGAGTGGTCCTGCATTAACGGAGCACGGACATGTGGAGTTGGTTCACTGCGAATTGGTGGACGGTGTTGCTTTTCGTCGGGGTCGCGTGGTTGGTGATCACGCTCCTGGGTGGCCAGACCACCACGTAGAGCGGAGTACCGACGCAGGCCGTCCACGCGGTGGCCTGATGTGAAAGCGCGCCGCACGGCAGTCCCGCATCGGATGGCAAGCGGCGCGTTTTCTGTTGCGCCGCGCCGGGCGCCGGGGGGGGCCGAGCGGCGTCATTGCGGGACAAGGGGGCCGCCCGTACCATCCGAACCTTCGAACTTGGTCGGGAGACACCGCGTATGCCGCGACGATACCTCGTCACCGCCGCCCTGCCTTACTCCAACAACCGGCTGCACGTCGGTCACATCGCCGGGGCTTATCTGCCGGCGGACACCTACGTCCGCTACTTGCGGGCCTGCGGCCAGGACGTGCGCTTCATTTGCGGCAGCGACGACAACGGCGTGGCGATCGAGATCACCGCGCTCCAGGAGCACAGGACGCCGCAGGAAATCTGCGGCCACTTCCGCCAGCGGCAGGCCGACGATTTTGCCGGATTGGGAATCGAGTTTGACGTCTACGGCGGGACGCACCACCCCGACTTCGTCGCGTGGCACGAGAAGCTGAGCCAGAGCCTGTTTCTGCGAATCCACGAGAAGGGTTACTTTACCAAGCGGCGGACAAAGCAGCTCTACGATCCGCAGGCGCAGCGGTTCCTGCCGGACCGGTTCGTGCGCGGCGGGTGCCACTTCTGCGGCTTCGAGCGGGCCACGGGCGACCAGTGCGAAGCGTGCGGCCAGATGATCGAGCCGCTGCTGCTCAAGAACCCGATCAGCGTCATCACCGGCCGGCCGGCGGAAGTCCGCGAGACGACGCACTGGTACCTGCGGCTGAGCGACTTCGAGACGCCGCTGCGGGAATGGCTGGAGACCAAGCAGGGCCAGTGGCGGCCCAACGTGCTGAACTTCGCGCTGGGGCAGATCAAGCAGGGTCTGCCCGAACGGTCGATGACCCGCGACATCACCTGGGGCGTCCCGGTGCCGCTGGACGACCCGGACGCCGCCGGCAAGGTCCTGTACGTTTGGTTCGATGCCCCGATTGGGTACATGTCGTTCACGGCGGCCTGGTGCGCCCGGCACGAGGGCGACGGGGAGGCCTGGCAGAAGTGGTGGG
Source organism: Planctomycetota bacterium (assembly GCA_040755725.1). GTDB lineage: Bacteria > Planctomycetota > Phycisphaerae > UBA1845 > Fen-1342 > JBFMAI01. Next base: position 124,193 of record JBFMAI010000009.1, read on the forward strand.
GCGACCCGGACACGGCGATCGTCCACTTCATCGGGGAGGACAACACGGTCTTTCACGCCCTGACCTGGCCGGCGATGCTCATGGCCGACGGCCGGGCCCAGCTTCCGGCGGCCGTCGTGGCCAACAACTTCATGAACCTGCGGATCGGCGGGGAGCTGAAGAAGATCAGCAAGAGCGACACCCAGCCGGACGCGCCGGTGTGGATTGAGGAGTATCTGAAAAAGGGCCTCGACCCGGACGCGCTGCGCTATTACCTGACGGCCCAGGCTCCGGAAGCGGCCCGCACCGCATTCGATCCCGACGAGTTCATCACCCGCAACAACTCGGAACTGGTGGCCGCCTTCGGCAACTTCGTCAACCGAGCGCTGAGCTTCGCGGCCCGCTATTTTGACAACCGGGTGCCGGACGCGGCGGCCCAGACGGACGCTGACCGGACGCACGTGGCGCGAGCCGGCGAGGCGCTGGAGAAGGTCGGGGCGTGTCTCGGGCAGTGCCGCTTTCGGGCGGGGCTGGAAGAGATGATGGGCTACGCGCGGGTGTGCAACGAGTATTTCAGCGTCCGCGCCCCCTGGGCGTCGCGCAAGGACAACATGGCGGACTGCGCCGCGACCATCGCCACCTGCATCCACACCATCCACTTCCTGGCGATTATGGCGTGGCCGTTCATGCCGGGGGCGGCCCGCCGGCTGCTGGCGATGTTGAACGTGCCGGCCGAGCCGGTCCGTTGGGGGCCGCCGCCGCCGCCGGTCGCGGGGACGCCGCTCGGCACGCCGGCCATCTTGTTTGCCAAGCTTGAACCGGGGGCGTTGGGGTAGCGGGATGAAGACTCGGGTGCGCGGGCGCGTCGGCATCGGGGCGGCGGTGAGTGTGTGCGCGGCGGCGTTTCTGGTGACGGCCTGTCGGCGCGAGGCTGCGGAGCGCCCGGGGGCCGCCGGTTGGACGCCGCCGGTGTCGCCGGACGCTCCGCTTTCGCAACAGACGGCGCCGGAGGCCGCCCGCCACCTGCTTCAGTTCCTGCAAGCGCACCTTCAGGCCGTCGCCCACGGCCGGAACGACTTGGCGGCGCGGTTCCGCGATCGCGCGGCGCGGGAATTGGTGGCACGCGACGACCTTCTCAGCCGCTACCGCGCCGTCGCCGGGCGTTTCGCGGTGCCGGATGAGGAAGCCCTGCGGCGGATTGTCGAGAGCTGGGCGGCGGTCATCGCGTACTACGCGGACGGATTGGCGTTGGACGACCTGCGGCCGGGACCGATCAGCGGTGATCTGGCCCGCACCGTGGTCGATGTACCCGCCGGTGGTCCGGGCGACGACGTATTGATCCGCTTGGCGTGTCTGCGCGGGGAGGACGATCGCTGGCGCGTCGCCGGGATCGAGTTCGTCCCGCCGGCATCGCCGCCCGCAACGGCCCCCGCCGCCGCCACCAGTTCGGCGACGGCCCCTACTGGCCCCGAGCCAGGTAGATAACTTCCGTGCCGCCGGTGAGGACCGCGCGGAAGGTGAGCTCATCGCGGTCGTTTAGGAGGCCGGAGCGTCCCGGGCGGTCCCGTTCGGGGCCGGTGATGGTGGCCAGGCCGGTGATGCCGGTCGGGCGGCCGAGCTGGACATCGGCGACCAGCAGCAGCTTCTTCCCGGTCCACAGCAGCAATCCTGGTTGCGACTGGTTCGTGTAGGGGACGACCGCCCGCCCATAGTTGTTGATCGCCCCGCCGCTGTCGCTCCAGGTCGGCATTGCGCCCGTCAGTTCGGCGGGCAGCGTGCCGTTGAGCCTTGTCCGGGCCGTTCGATTCACGAGGTACGGATTCCCGCCGGACAGCAGGACGACCTGACCGTCATCGTTCACGCCGCTGAGCAGGGCCGTCGCCGGGGCGCCGCTGGGCCCGGTGAGCCTAGCCCAGTTGCCGGCGGTCCAGTCCCACAGGAGCACGGTTTCCTCGGCCCCGCCGCCAGTGTCGAGGGTGGTATCGATGGCGATGTGGCCCTTGGGTCCGATGGCCAGCCCGTACACACTGCTGCCGACGCGGGCCCCCGTCGGCAGGCCGGGCCAGTTGGCCCCGGTGCGGCTGTCGATCACGCGGTAGGTCTTGCTCCCGCGGCGGAGGTAGGCCCCGCGGCCGGAGGCCCCGGACTCGAATTCGTACTTGCTTTGGAAGAGCATGTCGCCCGTGGGGGCGACGGTCGTGGCTGTGGCGACGAGCGAGAAAAACGCGTCGTTGGCCTGACCGGGGACGACGCCCGCTTTTTCAGTGCTGTCGTCGGCCACGAGCGTGATGCCGGTGCCGTTGCTGGTGAAGACGGCCTTTCCGGTGATGAACTGGTTGGCCGTGTTGATGTACAGGTAGTCCACGCCGAAGACGCCGATGCCCGCATCGGTCACACCGGGCAGGTGGAACGTCGGGTCGATGACGGGGTTCTCGGCAGTGCCGGCTACGTCGGGGAAGGCCCGGCCGACCTGCTCGCGTTCGGTGACGCGGGCGAGGTTGCCGTCGGTGGCCCGCCAGCGGTAGATGCCCTTGGTGGGTTTCTCCCCAGCCACGTCGCAGATGAACAGGAGCCGGTCGCCGCCACCCCAAGCGATATCGTAGGCCCGGGGATCGAAGCTGGGCTTCTTGCCGAAGTAGTCTGCGGTGGTTCGTCCGGGAACGATCCCGGTCACCGCGGGGTCGTCGTGGACCACGACCTGGAGCGCCGTGCCGTCCCACACGTAGAGGCCCGCGCTGCCCTTGGCCCCCGTGCCTTGGTAACGCCCCCAGAAAGCGATGCGTCCCTTGGCGTCAATCACCGGCACGCCGAAATCCGTGAACGTCACGCCGGACACCTGGTCGGGGACGGCGTCGCCGGTCTTGGCGACCTGGACCAGAATCACCCGCGTGGGGGGGGGCGGGTCGTTCGGCTCGTTGGGCTCGTTGGGATCATTGGGGTCGTTCGGCTCGTTGGGCTCGTTGGGATCATTGGGATCGTTGGGGTCATTCGGGTCGTTCGGATCATTCGGATCGTTGGGATCATTCGGATCGTTGGGGTCGTTCGGGTCGTTGGGATCGTTCGGGTCATTCGGATCGTTGGGGTCGTTTGGATCGTTGGGATCGCCGGGGGTGTTGGGTTCGTTCGGGGCCGTGGGCCGGCCCGGGCACCCGGCCGTGAGGAAGCAAACCCCGATAACGGACAGCAGGGTCAGCCCGAGGATCAAGTGCTTCCGAGTCATGTTGAGTCTCGCAGCGCGGGCCTGCCGGCGGTGCGGATGGCCCTGGCACGGGCGCGTCGGCGTCGCCGGTCCCACGGTGGCCGGTGACACGGCGCAGACATTCCCCGCGTCCCGCCGTCTCTAGTCTATGCCCGCGGTCAATATCGTCAAAACGCGGGCGGTTCCAATGTGCCGATAACTCGCGGGACCGCGATTACTTTTTCCCCACGAGGATGCGCACAAAGCCGACCACGCCGCTCACCAGCAGGCTCACCAGGAGCAGGAACAGCAGCATCCCGACCGAAAAGCTCAGGATCGGCCAGCTCGACAGGACGACATCGTGGGCCGCCGGAATCAGCGCGGCCAGCACGGCAATCACGATGGCGGCCAGGAAGATGGCCCCGATGGCCCCGCGGCGGTTGTTCTCAAACGGGGCCATGCGCACGGTCAGACAGACCGCCAGATATAGGAACAGCACGGTGGGCCAGTTGGGCAGGTCGCTGTGGAGGATCGTATTGAGTATGTTCTCCATGAGTGTGATGCTGCTGCGCAGCAACTCCCAGACACCTGGGAGCGTCGTCGGCAGCACCTGCGGCACCCGCAACGTCGTTTGGGCCGGGTCGCGGCCGATCACGCCGCCGCCCCACAGTCGGGCCGCGATGTACAACCCCGCCGCGCAGGCCACCAGGGGCAACAGCCCGACGAGAATTGGTCCCAGGATCGGGAGGCGCTGCTGCTCCGGCGTGTCGGACTTGGGGTCGCCCTTCTCATCGTCGCCCATGAGCTTGGTGTTCTTGACGGAGTTGCCGCTGAGGAGCAGGCCGAGCACGTGGCCGAGCTGCGCGACGAGTGTCCCCGGCAACAAGACCGAGTTGACGACACGCGGCTTGACCAGCGCGCTCCACAAGCGGTGTACCCCCCACGCCGAGAACATGATCACCAACAACCAGAGGGTGAGTGCCGCGTAAAGGCCCATCGGTCCACCTCGCTCCACGCAGCGGCCCCGCCGGGCCGCACTCCGTTGCAACCCGCGGCGCATTATGACGCCGGCGCGGCCAATTGCCAGTCCATACGGTGGCGGGCCCCGTGCTCGTCGGCCACGGGCGGGACGTTTGCGACGATCCCGCCTCCGAGATATCGTCCCGTGACCATGTGCGACGCCTGCGGGATCAACCGCGCAGACAGGCGCCCGGGCGGGCCGGTCAGCCTTCTGCTTGCGGCCGCCGCCGCCGGTCTGCTGTGGCTGAGCTTCGCCCAGGCGTGGTGGAACCCGATCCAGGATCCCGACGTTTTCTGGCAGCTCTGGGCGGGCCGGCAGATGCTCGCCGGCGAGTTCCCGCGCACCAACACGTTCTCCTGGACCGCACCGGACACGCCCTGGGTGCCGCACGAACCGCTGGTGGCGTTGAGCTACGCGGCCGCCGGTCTGGAGCACGTCGGTCTGCTGCGGGGCATTGTCGTTTCGCTTTCGGCCGGGATGCTGGCGGTTCTGGCGTGGCGCCGCGAGGCCGCTTGGGCCACACTTTTCGCCCTGTGCGGGTGCTTGGTGCTGGTGATCTACGGTCGCAGCGAACGCGCGTTGAGCTGGGGCAATCTCGTTCTGGCGGCCATTGCCTGCCTGGTCTACCGGGTGCCCGCACGACACCGCTGGCGAATGCCGCTCGCCGCCGCCCTCGTCGGCGTGTGGGCGAACGTCCACGGGTCGTTCGTCCTCGGCGTTCTGATGCTCGGCTTGGTTCACTGGCGTTGGGGGCCCCTGGCGGCGGGCTTGTGCCTATTCAACCCCAGCGGATGGAAGCTGTATGCTCTGGTTCTCGGCTACGGTGTCGGACACGAAGCCCAGGCGTTCGTCCACCAGGCGATTCCCGAGTGGTACCCGCTGGACCTGACCACGCCCCTTGGCTGGCTGCGGCTCATTTGCCTTCTGGCGGCCGGGTATCTGCTGATGCGGGATCGGCAATGGCGGTGGGTCGTGCTGTGGGCCCTCGTGGGCATTCTCGCCGTTCGTCACCAGCGGTTCTTCGACGTCCTGTGCATCGCGCTGCTGGCCCCCGTCACCGACGCGCTCGCACGCCGGCTGCCGGCGCGGCAAATCGCCCATCCCGCGCCGCTCCTCGCCGCGGCGATGTTCGTGACCGCCATCGTCTCACCGCGGCCGGCGGTGGATGCGACGATGTACCCCGACCCGCTCCTGCACGATTTGCCGCGCGAGGCCCGGCTGTGGAACGAGTTTCACCTCGGCGGGTGGCTCGGCTATCACGGTCGCCGCTGCTACTGGGATCCACGCAACGACTGCTACCCGCCGGACGTGTTGCAGGACGGATTGCGGATTGCCAAGCGTTGGCCCGGCTGGGGTGAGGCCCTGGAGCGGCGGCGGATCGAAGCGGTCCTCGCCTCGGACGCGGCCTTGCTGGCGGCGCTAGAAGCCGACGGCTGGACCGCGACGGCCAGTCACGAAGGCTTCAAGCTGCTGCGGCCACCGCACCCTGTGTCCCGCGCCGCGTCGGCTCCGAGTTCGGCCCCGGACGAACGGGGATCATCAGCTCGGCCAGCCGGCACACAATGACGGCCAGGCCGATGGCCACCAGTCCGTCCAAGGCGTAGTGCCAACCCAGCACGACCGTGCTGGTCCAGTTCAGCAGGACCATCACCGCCCCTATGGTTCCCAGCGCCCGCGAGTGTCGGCCCCACGCCAGCATCGCGGCACACGTCCATGCCAGAACGTGAAACGACGGCATCGCCGAGATGCCGGCTACGGCGTAGCGCACCGCTGGCTCGTCGGCGTACAGCCGCACCGACGCCGCCAGCGCTCGCGCCCGGTGGCCGCTCTCGCAGTCCAGCAGCACCTGGTACCACTCGGGGTGGGTGTAGATCGGCCCCCACGTCGGCACGAGCAGGGACAGCGCGAGGGTCACCCACAGGCCGGCCGCCAGCGCCAGCACCAGCCGCGCGCCGCCGCGCAGCCCCTCGCGGTACACCGCCAGCATGACGGAAACCAGCAGGTAAAGCGCGAACGAGCCGTAGACGAAGTCCCAGAACTTCAGCGCGGCGGGCGAGGTCCGCGTCACGAGCCACTCGCTCGGCAGCACGCCGAAGCACAGCGCCCGCTCGATCGCCTCCAGTTCCAGGTCATACGTGCGCGGATTCAGCACGCCCAGCGCCGGCTTCAGGTTGGCGTTGGCCAGCATGACGGCGGTGAACACGACCGCCAACACAACTCCGGCCGCGCTGATCCGCACGAACGCGGCGACACGTTCCGCCGGCAGCGGCACCGGTCGCCCCTGGCGCACGTTCAGCCAATCGCCGGCCACCTGCCCCGCCAGAATGTGGACCGCGCACCCGAGCACCCCCGCCGAGAACACGCCGACCAGCAGCCACTCGCCCTGTGGGAGGTAATTGACCGGCAGCCCCCGCGTCAGCAGCACCGCCGCGACGGTGACGTGAAAGACCGCGACAAACGCCAGCAGCGGAACCAAGGCCCGCCATTCCACCTGCCGCAGGGCGGCCGCGCAGGCCGGAACGATGCGCGGCTCTACCACGTCGGAGGTCACAGGCGGCTGCAATTCAGTGTGGTCCACGCACCGGGCCTCCGCCGCGCGCCGCACCGTCCGATATCCTCGTGCCGCGCGCAGGCCCCGAGTCCAGATTGACATCGGGCGGCGGACGGCCCCGCTTCAGCCGCCCCCTGGCGCGGGGCGGGCGGCGGGCGTACAATCGGGGGCTTGTTGCGGGGCTGAGCGACGCGGCGGCTGTCCGGCCACTCCCCTCCCTTCCCGGGAGGGGTTGGGGGAGGGTGGCGTCGGCTGCTGGAGAAGCCCCTCATCCCGCCTCTTCTGCCCCCGGGGCGGAGGAGCTCGTGAATTGCAGCGCAGGTGCCGCATGGGACTGAAGGTTTTCAACACGCTGGGCCGCAAAGTCGAGGATTTCGTACCGCTAGCCCCCCCGCGCGTCGGCATGTACGTCTGCGGGCCGACGGTATACGGGCACAGCCACCTGGGCCACGCCAAGAGCTACGTCAGCTTCGACGTCGTCGTCCGCTGGCTGCGGTTCAGCGGCTACGACGTGAACTATGTCCAGAACATCACCGACGTCGGCCACCTGACCGATAACGCGGACGAGGGGGAGGACAAGATCGTGGCCGAGGCCCGCCGCCGCGGCCTGCACCCGATGGCCGTCGCCGAGGCGTTCACCCGCAGCTACTTCGAGGACATGGACGAGCTGAACGTGCTGCGGCCGGACATCAGCCCGCGGGCCAGCGGCCATATCCCCGAGCAAATCGCCTGCGTGCAACGGCTGCTTCAGGAGGGCCACGCCTACGAGGTCAACGGCTCGGTGTACTTCGACGTTCACTCGTTCGACCAGTACGGCCGGCTCAGCGGCCGCAGCGTCGCGGAGCTCGAGGCCGGGGCCCGTGTCGAGGTCAACCCCGAGAAACGCCACCCCGCCGACTTCGCCCTCTGGAAGCGGGCCGAGCCCGGCCACCTCATGCGCTGGCCCAGCCCGTGGGGCGACGGCTATCCCGGTTGGCACCTCGAATGCTCCGTCATGAGCCAGAAGTACATCGGCGACACGCTCGACATTCACGGCGGCGGGCTGGAGAACCAGTTCCCGCACCACGAGTGCGAGATCGCCCAGGGCGAAGCCGCCACCGGCCGCCCCTTCTGCCGCTACTGGCTGCACAACAACATGGTCACGCTCGATGGCCAGAAGATGGGCAAGAGCCTGGGCAATACGATCCTGCTGAAAGAGCTGTTCCACGCCGGCCACCGGTTGCTCGAAAAGACGTTCGAGCCCGTCGTCGTGCGGCAGTTCATCCTGTCCAGCCACTATCGGTCGCCCTTGGACTTCTCGAACGAGGCCCTCAAGGCCGCCGAGGCCGGCTCAATGCGGCTGCGCGACCAGTGGCGGGAGCTACGGCGGGCGGCGACGACGGCCCCGGCGCGGCCGGCGTCCGACGCGGTGCGGACGGCGTTGGCCGATATCGAGCAGCGCTTCTCCGCCGCGATGGACGAGGACTTCAACACCGCGGCCGCCCTGGCGACCGTCTACGACCTGATGCGGTTGGCGGGCGGCTGGGTCCGCGACGGCGTCGGCCGCGACGACCTGCTGGCCGCCGACGCGCTCGTGCAGAAGCTCACCGGCGACGCCTTGGGACTGCGCTGGCCGGAGGAGAAGGCCGACACGGCGGCCCGCGACGCGCTGATTCAAATCCTGGTGGACCTGCGCAACGAGGCGCGGAAAGCGAAGAACTTCGCCCTGGGTGACCAAATCCGCCAGCGCCTGGCGGCGCTCGGCGTCGAGCTCAAGGACGGCCCACAGGGGACGACGTGGTAGCGGCCGGCCCGCGTGACGGAGATCAAGGGGATGTGGAGGGCAGGGCGAGCCTCCGGGCGAGCCGCGGCTCGGCAGGGGCCGCTCCCTCCCGGGCCGCGCGATTGCGAATGCCCAGGTGGGCACCGAGGCCCCCATCTCGCCACTGAGCGCGCGGCCCTCTGTCCCGTTTGTTGTCTTCTGTTCCCTGTTCCCCGTTCCCCGTTCCCTATTTGGCCGACACGGGTTGAGCCGGCCGCAGGGCGAGCATCCGGTCGAGGGCGACGCGGGACCAGTGGCGGGTCTCATCGTCCACGACGATGCGGTTGACGATGGTGCCTTCGAGCAGGTTTTCGAGCGTCCAGCAGAGGTGCTTGAGGTCGATCCGGTACATGGTGCTGCACAGGCACTGCATCCCCGCCAGCGAGCGCACGCGCTTGTCGGTCAGCCGCTGCGCGAGCCGGTTCACCAGGTGCAGCTCGGTGCCGACGGCCCAGTATGAACCCGCCGGCGCGTCCGTCACCGTGCGAATGATGTACTCCGTGCTGCCCACGTCGTCGGCGAGCTGGCACACCTCCCACGTACACTCCGGGTGGACGATGATCCGCCACGGCTCCGGCGCGGCCCGCAACGCCCGCGCCTGCTCCGGCTTGAAAAGCTGATGGACCGAGCAGTGCCCCTTCCACAGGATGAACCGCGCCGCCGCCAGCCGCTCCAGGTTCAGCCCCCCCAGCGGCTGGTGCGGGTCGTAGACGACCATGCTCTCCAGCGGCCAGCCGAGCGCGTAGGCCGTGTTGCGCCCGAGGTGCTGGTCGGGCAGGAACAAGACGCGCGGGCTGTCGCCGCCCGCCACGTCGCCCGGTGCGGTCCCGCGCAGTGCCCACTCCAACACCAGCTTCGCGTTCGAGCTGGTGCAGCACGCTCCGTCGTGCCGCCCGACGAACGCCTTCACCGCCGCCGATGAATTGACGTACGTGATCGGCGTGATCGGCCCGCCCGCGTGCCCCGTGAGCGTCTCCCACGCCGCCTCCACCTGGTCGATGTGCGCCATGTCGGCCATGCTGCAACCGGCGGTCAGGTCCGGCAGAATGACCGCCTGCCGCGGGTCGGTCAGGATGTCGGCCGACTCGGCCATGAAATGGACGCCGCAGAAGACAATGTAATCGGCGTCGGTCTGCTGGGCGGCGAGCTGGGCGAGCTTGAGGCTGTCGCCGGTGAAGTCGGCGAACTGGATGACCTCATCCTGCTGGTAGTGGTGCCCCAGGATGACCAGCCGACGGCCGAGCTGGCCGCGCGCGGCACGAATGCGCCGGCAAAGCTCGCCGTCACTCGCTTCGGCGTACGCAGGGGGAAGCGGCGCCTGTAAGAGCATTCTCGTCGAATCCGTCACTCGTCGGCGGCGCCCAGCGGGGCCGGTCTCGCGTTCCCACTCTATCGTAGCGCCGCCGACGGCCCCGATCCAGGCGGCCGGTTGCCGGGGTTCGCCCGCTGCGGCCGCGTTCCGCGCTGTCGCCGACGGTGTTCCAGCGCCGCCAGAACGATCGCGATGCCGGTCAGATTGCACAGCCAGTCGATGAGGTCGGTCTCGCGCCCGACGAACTGCTGGAGCCACTCGTCCAGCGCCGCATACGCCCCCAGCCACGCCGCCGCGCACCAGACAAACCGGCCGGGTAGTTGCCGGTACAGCGCTTCCGCAAATCGCCAGAACAGGAATGCCAGCACGGCAAACGCGACGACATGGGCCGCCTTGTCCGAAGGCCGCACGCCCAGGTCCACTTCCAGGCGCGGGAAGTGCGTGAGGCAGAACAGGAAGATCCAGTACGCCGGCAACGCCCGCTGGTACCAGTGGTCCCACCGCGATGTCCCCGGTCCCGCCGTGAGCACGGTCACGACACATCACCTGTGGTGCCCGCCCCGCGACTCCCCCCCCTCGTGGCGTGGCCGGCGCGGCGGCCCGCCGCGCTCGGTGCGGAGGCGGCCGCGCGACTCTCCTCCCTCTCCGGGAGGGGTTGGGGGAGGGTCCGGGCGATCGCCCCGCCCGCGATGGCCTCGCCACGCCGACTCGGCTGTGGGTCCGCGCCCCTCGCCCCAGCGGCGGGCGCCAACTCCCGAGCATCCAGCGTCGCGGGCCCGGCCACAATCGCGGAATCCCGTTCGACTGGGTCTTGTGGCGGTACGGCCAACTCCGTCCCGTCCCGGACCATCTCGCGCGCCAACGCAAGGTAGTCCTCCGCCCCGTGACTGCCGGGCGCGTAGTCGAAAATCGTCCGGCCGAAGCTCGGGCACTCGGCGAGCTTGATGTTGCGACGAACCACAGTGGCGAACACCCGGGCGCCGTGCCACGGCGTGTCGGGGGCGGCGGCAGCGAAGAACCGCACCACATCGTCGCGGACTTCCTGGGCCAGCCGCGTGCCCGACTCGAACATGCACAGCACAACGCCGCACACCCGCAGCTTGGGATTCACGCGCTGCCGTACCAGCGCCACCGTTTCCAGCAACCGTCCCAGCCCCTGGAGGGCGAGAAAGTGCGGCTGTAATGGAATGATGACCTCCTCGACCGCGGCGAGGGCGTTGATCGTGAGCAATCCCAGCGAGGGGGCGCAGTCCACCAAGCAGCAATCGAACGCGGAGCGGCACGACGCCACCGCGCGGGCCAGCACGGTCTCGCGGCCGGCCTGGCCCGCGAGCGACAGCTCCGCTTCAACCAGGTCAATCGTGGCGGGAGCCAGGGCGAGGTTCTCGACCACGTTCCGCGTGACCGCCGCCAGCGGCCGACCCTGCACGAGCACCTCATGGAGTGTCGGCTCCTCCGGCCCGACCTCGACGCCGAGGTGCAGCGTGGCGTGCGACTGCGGGTCGAGGTCCACCAGCAGCACCCGCCGCCCCTCGCGCGCCAGCGCCGCCGCCACATTCACCGCGGTGGTCGTCTTGCCCACGCCGCCCTTCTGATTGAGGATGGCGATCGACCGCATAGGGGCAGTATACGCGGACACCGCGCTGAATGGGTACTCAGGACCATGGGACGCCGGTCGGGAGGGCGAGCCTCCCGGCGAGCCGCGGCTCGGCAGGCCGGCAGGGTTGTCGTAGGAGACAGCCGCGCCCTCCCAGGTCGCACGACCGTGAATATCCGATTAGAGCACGAGGACTTGCATCCGCTCGCGGGCCGTTTCCGGCACATCGGACAACGCCTGTTGCAGGCCCGCGGTGCCCAGCGCGCTGTGCAGCGCCCCCGCCACCTCGCGCAGCAGCCGGTCTCGTCGCCGGCAGAACTCCCCGAACGCCGCGCGCAGCTCGTCGCGCGTCCAATGTGCCAACGGGTCGGCCACCCCCGTCTGACTGCGGGCCCAGCGCAGCAGGCTCGCCGCGTCCTCCGGCCACTCGTACAGCCGCGCTAACACAATCAAACGTTGCGACGACGTGCCCAGAAACTCTCGCACGTCGGCCGGCAGTTCAACCAGCCGGTCGTCGAGCGTCCGCCGCGCGGCCTGATCGAGCCAGCCCGCGGCGCGCTGCGGCTCCGGCGCGGCGGCGACGAGCCGTCCGGGGGGTAGCATCAGCGTACGATGCCCCGTGGCGAACTGCACCGAAACCCGGTGGGCCGGCCGCCCATCCGCGGCGACCGCCTGCACGCGCAGCACGGTGCCGTCGCCCCATTCAGGCCGCGCCGGGTTGCGGACCCGCTGTCCGACGAGATCCTCATTGATCTCCAGCTCCGACATGCAACGCTCCGCCCGCGTCTCCGCGGCGGGTGCTGAGCGCGCCCGCACACCGATTGGGATGCGGGCCCACAACCTCGTGTAGTATGGCCTGACCGCTCGTTGGCTCTAGCGGCCCGCATTATACGCCATGCGCGGCCGCGACCGCCGGTCGATCTCGACCCGGCGTCTCTCGTTCATCAGCGGGTGCCCCCGTTACACGTTCGTCGCGGGTCCGCTCGCCGGGCCGGGCAGAGGCGGAAACGGCCGCGCGATGGGCGGCGCGTCGGGTAGTCCACCTAGCCCGGCGGCTGGGCGCGGGGCCGGACGCCCCTCGCCTTCCGTTGCCGTCATCGCCCGCCGACTCGAGTCCCACGCGGCAAACCAGCGATCGAGCTCCGCCCACGCGGCGGCGACGGCCTGCTCGCGGGCCACGGCCTCCTCCAGTCGCCGGCTGGCCTCCGCCAAGGCTTGCTCGACCTGACTTTCGCGCTTGGCCAGCTCGGTCTTCTTCCGTTCGAGTTGCTCGGACTGGAGGTTGAGCAACGCGGCGAGCGTGTCAATCTCGGCTTGCCGCTTGTCCGCCTCGGCCGCCCGCTCGTCCAATCGCGCCCGGGCCGCCGTCAGGTCCCCCAGGACCGCCTGCATGAGTTCGTCCACCGCGTTCGCGTCCGGCATGGACGGCTTCGGCGGATACGCGATCGGCACCTGCGGTAGGGCCGCGGCGACGGGAACGTGCGTCGTCGCGGACGCCGTAGCTTCTCCGGCGCCGTCGCAGCACACCCGCAGCGTGCGCCCGCCGATGTTCAACTCGTCGCCGTGACCCAGCCAGGCCATCTGGACCCGCTGCCCGTTCAGCAGGGTGCCCGACCGGCTGCCGAGGTCGGCGACCACCGGCCGCCCGTGGTACGTGAAAATGAGGGCGTGAACCAGCGACACGTCCGGCGTGTCCGCGACGACATCGCACGTGCTGCGGCGGCCGATCAGAGCCGCACTGCTCGTCAGATCGACCATGCCCGTGCCGATGGCCTCGGGGTCGCGGACGAGGTGCAACGTGGGCCCGTCGGTGCGCAGGGCCAGGAGGTGGGCCGCCCCAGCCCCCGAGCGTGCCGGGGTCGTGGGTGGTCCGTCGGCGGGGCCGTGGCTTGACACTTGGACGTCGATCGGACCGACGCGCAGTCGATCTCCCGCGCGCAAGGGCGTCACGCGCACCACGGCCCCGTTCACGGTGGTCCCGGCGCGGCTGCACAAATCGCACGCCAGGAACCCGCTGCCCGTGTGCACCACGGCGCAGTGCAGCTTGGACACGTCCGGGTCGTTGATCGGAAGGTGGCAGTCACGCCGGCTGCCGATCAATGTGACCGCCTGGGCCGTTTCGCAGGCCTTCCGCCCCTCGGACCCCATAACTGCCAGTTCGAGGCGGGGTTCGGCGGGCGTCAGGACCGGCTGACCGCAATCGATTTCGTGGGGGTTTGGGGACATAGGCGATTCTGCCTCGGCACCGGGAATGCTGGCGCGTCGCCCTTATCCTAAGTGTGCGATTTGATTTCAAGCTGGGCAAGAACAACAAGCTGGGAAGAGATTAAGGGCCAATAACACGGCCGTGCGGCACCGGTCCTTCAGCCGGCGAAACGCGGGCCGAGAGCCCGTGCCCCGGAGTTCTGTTTGCTGTTTCAAGTTCGGTCTTGGCACCTTGGCAGTGGTTTGCGTCGGCCCCTGTAGGACCAAGCACCTCTCAGAACCCGGCACGCCAGTGCAGGGCCCGCCGGCCCACCGTTCGCATGGCGGGCTCGGTTAGCGGGCCTGGGTTCGGCGCAAGCACTTGTCCGGAGCCGCGCAGCTCGGGCGCAAACGAAGACGGTTGCAGGTCGGCGGACCACGGCAGCCGCGAGTCCGTTCGGCTGCGGGGTGGAAGGCACCGCGAACGCGCCGAGTTGCGGCCCTTGCACGGGCTCGCCCAACGGGTTGACAGTTTCCCCTGCGAGCGACAACATGAGGGGCGCGATGGAGGCTGGCCGACGGACGACCCGCCGCGAGCGGGAGCGTCGGTCGCCCGTGACGCTGCCGGCGTCGCGGGCGGGCCCGATTTGGGCGATTAGCTCAGTTGGCTAGAGCGCGTGCTCGACATGCACGAGGTCACTGGTTCGAGCCCAGTATCGCCCAGTTGAGACAGCTCACGCCGCACGCGGTCGAGCTGCCGCGCAATCTGCAATTGCCCCGATCTGAGGCAGCTTCTGCCTGGGCTCGCCTTATCGGGGTCGTTCAGCCGGGAAATGTGGTGGGCTGTACGGGCCGAGACTGGGAAGCGGTGGCAGGAAAGCGGGCGATGGGGTCGGAACCTACGACGTTCAGCTTGGGAATTCACCAGAGGCCGGGTTCTAATGGCTTGTTGGATAAGTACTAACGTTCACGTCCAAAACGACTTGCGCACTGATTCTGAACTGGCTCGGAACTGACTTTCGGGCTGTTCTCAGAGCAATACTGACGCAAATCGCGGGCATGGCTCGGTCCGTGGCCGGCCGAAAGTCGCGCAGCCCAGGTCGGGTCTGCAATGGGACCACCCACTCAGCGCTTCGGGCTGCCAGCGTTCACGGTGGCGAGGCTATTGGCGCGTTAAAGCCAAGTTGCGTTGGAGCGACTACCGGGGCGTACCGATGGAAGTCACTCCACCTCCGCCGACGGCCTCAGTAACTCTTCAAACCCCGGCAGACCGCAACCACAATCGCTTCATCGACCCACCGTTTGAATGCACGGCGTTGCCAAACCCCCACGGCCAGGTGCACCGGCCGCTGGCCGACGCCTGTTGCCCAGCCGGCCTAGCGCGACTACGATGTTCGCTGGCGATGGAGTCCGCCGTCAAGCGGCCCCGCACGGCCGGGCCTGATGACTCCTACCAGGACGATGCCTTGGTAGGGTTCGCAGGTCGCGACTAATGCAAACGTGAAGGTCCAAGCCCCACCAGGCAACCCCTGGTTGGGCTTCTTGTTTGCGCCGGGCCGTTGAACAACCAGTTGGGTGCCGCGATGTTCCGCAAACGGACTGAACGTGTCAGGCCGTTCGGCAAGCGATCGCGGTCGCAGACCGAGCTGGAGATGGCGCGCGAAGAGGCGCTGCGCCCGTGTCCGTTCCTGGGCTTCGACCGCGATCAGCTCGGCTGCTACCTCGTTGGGCGTGGGGCGCTGGAGTTGGCCGAAGCGCAGTTTCGCCGAGCTGTGTGGCTTAACCCTTTTGAGGCGTCGTTCCGCGTACACTGGGCGCTCGCGCTCATCAAGCTCGAACGAAGACCCGAGGCGCACGACCTGTTGCGCGAAGTGCTCGTCAAGAACCCAACCGACAAGGAAGCGGTCGAGCTGTGGCGGCAGATCTGGCCGGACGAGCAGTTCGCGATGCCGGGAGCTGAGGCGGGCCCGTGAAGGTGCTGATTATCTCCGACGTTCACGCCAACCTCTGGTCGCTGCGGGCGGTGGTTCGTGACGCCGGCGCGGTGGACTACCTGCTCTGCGCTGGCGACATCGTCAGCTACGGACCCGAGCCACGCGCCACGCGCTATTCGCTGCGGTCAGCGGGCGTCATCGCGGTGCGCGGTAATCACGACCATGCCGTCGCCTGGGGTGTCGACCCGAAGGGGAGTCCGGCGAAACAGCCGTTGGCGCCGGCGATGCGCGACTGGACCCGTGCCCAGCTTGAGGCGGCGGACACCGCCTGGTTGGCACGCCTGCCGCTGTGTCTGACGTGGGAGGTCGGCGGCACGCGCTTCGCCTTGGTCCACGCGACCCTCTTTGTGACTATCACCTGCGTCCGGATGCTTCGGCTGAGTTCGTCAACGAGGTCGCCGCGGGAACCGACGCCGACGTGCTCGTCCTCGGGCACACGCACTGGCCGCTGCTCCGCACGCACGGGGAGCTGCAAATGGCAAATCCCGGCTCCGTCGGCCAGCCGCTGGACGGCGACCCGCGCGCGGCGTACGCCGTATGGGAGGACGGCAAGATTACGCCGCGACGTGCGAAGTACGACCAAGCCCCAGTGCTCACGGCACTGGGGCGCCTGCCGATTGACCGGCCGCTGCGCGATGCGCTCGGAAGTATGCTCCGATTGGCCCGGCTCGACGGAGGATGACTTGCATGCGCTGGTATTGTCCCGGTTGCTGGCGCGACTTCGGCGAGGACCCCGCCCTCTGCCCACACTGCGGACTTGATATTCACGCGTTCTGGGACGCCAAGGACTACGTCGAGAAGCTTATCTTGGCCCTGAACCACCCCGAGCCGACGACGTCCGTCCGTGCGGCCGAGCTGCTTGGGCGTGTGCGCGCAGCCCAGGCGGTTGAGCCGTTGATGCGTCTCGTGGGCGAGAGCGCCGACATCTTTGTCGTCCGGGCCGCAGTGCGCGCCCTCGCGGCGATCGGTACGGCGACCGCCCGCCGGTTCCTGGAGACACTCAGCAGTTACCCCGCCGATTGGATACGCGCAGAAGCCGCCGCGGACTCGGGTCGTGCGGCAACAGATAACACGACTCTAGCGGGAGATGCAAGATGAACCGGACCATCAAGTCTGTGAGAGCCCTGGAGATCCTCGATTCACGCGGCAACCCGACACTCCGCGTGTTCGTGGCCCTCGACAACGGCATCACCGTTTCGGCTTCGGTCCCATCCGGCGCTTCGACTGGCGAGAACGAGGCCGTCGAGCTGCGGGATGGCGACAGAAAGCGCTATGGCGGCAAGGGTGTACTGAAGGCGGTCGCCAACGTACACGAGACAATCGCGCCCGAGCTTGTCGGACGGGACCCGAGCCGACAGGCCGAGATTGACCACCTGATGATCGACCTGGACGGGACGGCGAACCCGGGCAAACTCGGTGCGAATGCGATCCTCGGCGTGTCGAGGGCCGTCGCGCGGGCCGCAGCCCTCGCTAGCGAGCAGCCGTTGTACACCTACCTGGGTGGTCCGCGCGCCGCGCGGTTGCCGGCCCCGCTTGGCGGGGGGCGGACCTGTCCACGGGCCGCCCGGCGGGCAGAATGCAGCGTGCGCCGGCACTGGCGGCGAAGCCAAGGAACAGCCTCGCGGCCAGCGTGTGAATCAAGGTGTGGAGCAGTGGTCCGGGCATATCAGCGGCAGTCCGGCGTCGCGTGGGGCTGTCCGGTGTGAAGCTGTCCGGTACGGGCCCGTGCCTGTTCGCAGTCGGGAGAACCGGCTTGCAGGGCGCGGCACAGCATCGGGCGACGGGCGTAGATGCGACAGCGGCAACGCTCCAGCGGCCCCTCCAGGGCCAGGCAGCGGTCCGTCTGGGGGTGTCGCTTCATGAACCGCACCGCCGGGCTGGCGGTCGGCTGGTACAGCGTGGTGAGCCGCACCAGTTCCGGGTCGCGCTCAAACGCGTCCGCCTCCGCGTCGGTCAGCAGGACATCGAGCCCCACGCAGCAGGCCCCGCAGGTCTGGCAATCGTAGCTCATGAGCCCACCACGGCGGCCCGCGTTACGCCAGCGTCTTGAGCAGCAGTTCGCGGGCCCGGTCGCCTTCGGCGTCGTTGTCAAACGCGATGTTCGTCACGCAGCGGTCGCCCAGGGCGGCAGCGGCGTACTCGCGGATGTTCAGGCCGGCCTCGGCCAGCGCCGTCGTGATCTTGGCGCCGAGGCCCGCGACATTCGGCCCTTCGATGCGGATCGTCTTCATCGTCGCCGACCGCATCAGGCCCGCCGTCTCCGCCGCGGTGATCTCCTCCAGCGTCCGCAGCGGGGCCACAAACAGCAGTCCGTGCCCCGCGTCAGTCCGACGGGCCAGGATCAACTCGAGGTTGAGCCCACCGTCGCGCAGGGCCCGCAGCTTCTCCGCCAGGGCATCGGCCCGATCCGGGATCGCGCCGACCCAGACGTGTTCCTTGGTGATGCGATACGTCATGGCGTCTACTCCCCAGAAGGTGAACCGACGCCGGCGTTTCGGCCGACCGGACGCAAATGTAGCCGAAGGCCGTACGGCTGGCAATCGGGGCGGCGTGGGAGGGCGAGGCTGTCTCCCGCGGCGACCGTGCCGGCCTGCCGAGCCGCGGCTCGCCGGGAGGCTCGCCCTCCCTAGATGCGCCCGCCGAATCGCGGACGACGGTCAGGTTTGCCCGTCGCCCTGACGACTGTTCCTGGTGTGCGGCCGTCGGTGTGCTGGGGCCGTTTTCCGCGACGGCCGCGTCCCCCGGGGCGGTCAGGCAAGATCGCCCATGCGTTCCGCGACGACAGCCGGCAACGCGGCGAGCCAGGTGTGCCACTCCGGTTCGTTGCCGATCCCCAGGGCCACGACGCACGGCACGCGGAAGAAGTCGTACGGTACATAAGGTGCGTATTCGAGCAGGGCGCACACGACGTCGGTGAATTGCACCAAACCCCGGTACCGGGCCAACTCATCGCCCGGGTCGGGCGCGGCGTGGTGGCCGCCGCACAGCTCCGGCAGCGGCGACTGGAACTGCCAGGCGGTGGCCAGGGCGCGGCCGAGGGGCTCGTGCCATTCGGCACACAGCCGGTCCATGGTCTCGGGGCCCAGACGTGGATCGTACGACTCACGGTAGAGCTGCGCGATCCGCAACGCGGCCAGTACGCCAAGGTCGTGCAGCAACCCGATCAGCGCGGCTTCGTCCGCGGGCAGTCCGAAGTGCCGGGCGGCCACGTGCATCACCGCCGCGGCCGCGGCCGACGTGTGCCAGATTTGCAGGGCCCGCTGCGGGTCAAGCCCGGTCGCCTCGAGGGTGACCCGCTTGGCGGCGGCCGCCGCCACCACGGCCAGGACCTTCCGTCGCCCGAGCCGGGCCAGCGCCTCGGGCAGGCGCGTGATGCGGTCGATGGGCGCGGACTCGGCCGAGTTCGCTCGGCGGAGGATGCTGGCCGTGAGGGCCGCGTCCGCCTCGAGCACGGCGGCCAGACGGTTGAAGTCCACGTCCTCGCTCTGCGCCATCACCAGAGCACGCTGGACCACTTGTGGGAGCATGGGTAGGTGCAGCTCCGCATGGCGGATGACCCGCTCGACGAACTCGATCAGGTCGCGGCTGAGCGGCGCTGCGGCGGCCGGGGCGGACACCTCCAACACGGGCGTGCCGCGCGGGACCCACCAGGGCTCTGATGACGGAACGCTGCACCCTGTCCGCGGAACCGCCTCGGCGGGTTGCTCCGGGGAGCTCACTGGTGCGGCGCCGACTGGAGCCGGTGCGGGTGACGGCGGTGCGGTCGGCGCCGGACTGGGAGAGGCCGCGTCCACGACGGGAGCGGGGCCGGCCGCAGGCGGGGACGCAAGCGGCGCCGGTGGCGCCTCACTGTCGGCCGCCGTAGCCGTCGGAGTCGGCTTGGCCTCGGCTTCGCTGAGCAGAAACTCGACCCCGACCCGGAAGTGCGCGTTGTCGGCAGTGAGCGCGTTATGAACGACACGGGCCGGTACCCCGATCGTGCCGCCTGGGTCGCGCAGCCGCACGGGAGCGCCCACGGGCAGGGGCGTGCGCAAGAGCAACCCCGCCCCGGCCGCGCTGATGTCCACCGTCTCGCCCCGCAGCAACTTTCCGTTCACTTCGATGATGAGTTCTCGGCCAAGAAACCACCGACGGTGGCGCCGCTTGCCCGAGGCGCCCGGCGGCGTGCGTCCGAGCCGCGCAATCCCAAGCCATCCCGCGATTACGTCGAGGCAGGACCGCGGGGCACACCGCGCCTTGCTCGGCGACAACAACCGCGACAGGAAACCGAGCATGACGGGGCCCCCTGGTCAGTCGCGCGCGGGAGTCTTGCCCTGCGCGCGGGCCTTGGTGTCGGGACTTGGCAACGGTCCCGTGCCGCCCGGTCCTGCCGGTTCGGCCTCGGCACCGGCAGGCGCTTGGTGCTGCGGCCTTTCCAGCAGGTCGGACGTCGCCTTCATCCAGCGTCGCGTCCGCATCCGGTCGGTCCAGCGAGGCTTGGGTAACATGGCCGTCCCTGCGGGGTAAATCGGCCAACGGGGCCGGGCTCGACATTATGGCGCGCGCACGTTGGCCCCCCGGCGCAAAGTCTGCGCCCCTGGGTCGGACTATGGCCCGTGTGCCCCCGGCCAAGGGCCGGCGCGGGGCGGCCGGTACGGAGCCCGACCGGTGCGTCGCGGCCTGCGGGTCCATCTGGAACGCGCGTCCGCTTCGGGATACGCTCGCCGGCGGAACACCGCTCAAGGAGGTTCCCCGTGGCCAAGGCCGCTCAGAAGAAGAAGCTGACGACGAAGCGCAAGCCCGCCGCCGACCCCCGCCGCCGGCGGCCGCACGAGACGTACGACGAACGCCGGGCTCGCGCGCGGCGGCTGCTGGAGCGGCTGCGGGCCGCGTACCCCGCCGCCACGTGCGCGCTGCACCATGACAGCGCCTACACTTTGCTCGTGGCGACGATCCTCTCCGCGCAATGCACCGACGAG
>JBFMAI010000010.1:0-56677 GCA_040755725.1 Planctomycetota bacterium
CAGACGGTCTGCGGGCCGCGCCAGTAGGCGCCCGCGATGGCCTGGCACGCCGCGCGCGTCATGTTGGGCGTGCAGGTCTCGTCGGCCTTGCAGCAGGCGCCGGGCATCTCGCCGCACAGCGGATCGAAGCTCGAGCAGGCCCCGGTGGTGAAGCGGCCCGAGGGCGGGGTGGTCCCCATGTCGGCCGAATAGAAGCACGAGAAGTCGTCCGAGTTCGGGTCGCAATTGCCCGTCCAGTCATTGCAGCACGAGCCGGGGATGTAGCGACCCAGGCAGTACCCGATGTCGTTCTGGGTGCGGAGCTCGAGGACGTTGTCGGTCTCGTACCAACGCCACACGCGATAGTCGCCGCCGTCGGTCGAGTGCCCCAGCAGGTGGTAGCAGTTGGTGGTGGGGGGGTTACTGACGATGGAGAAGTGCCCGCGGCCCATGTTGACCGGGCTGGGCAGGACGACCCAGAACAAGTACTTCAGGCTGGCGCCGCCACCTTGCCAGTTGATCGTGTCCACGACGCGGGCGTTGGCGATGACGTCGAAGCTGGCCACGTACGAACTGATGACGGGCTGGTAGTTCGGTGCGCCGCTGTCGTTATAAAAGCGGATGCGGAAACTGTGCGCCGGCTTGACGCAGCCGTTGTTGTCGCCGGTGATGTACGACCCGTACCAACTGATGCAGCGAATCGGCTGCGTAATCGACGGGTCGCTGGCGATCTTCGGGGGGAAGCTCTCGGCGGTGTTACGCCGGCAGCGGGCCGGGTTGGCGGGGTCGCAATACCCCAGGTCGGCGAAGAAATACGTGCCGCCGCCCGTGCCGGTGTCCTGCCCAACAATGAGCGAGTTCTGCGGGCACTTGGCGCCGCCGTCGCCGGCAAAGTCCATCTCGCTGTACCCGAACAGGCCGGTTTCGCCATCGGGGGCTTCGAGCTTGGCGGCGCGGAGCGGTTCGACGGCGGCATTGCGCACCGTCGGTTCCGCCGGGATGGGCGTAACCACGCGGTCCGTCTGGGCCAGCGCCGCGCTGGCGGCCAGCAGGACCATGCACACTAGAACGGCTTTCTTCATCGCTGATCCTCCTTACGAAACCAGTTTGCGACGAGCCACTCCGACTGATCCCATCCCAGCCGGCCGGCACACACCGGACACCAACCCGCCGCGAAAGCGACTCGTCGCTTCGCTCCCACGCCCGGGCTAATCCACAAACATGCGGGGAGAAGACGGCCCTTGCCAGACGTGCCCGCGCGGCACGCCGGCGTGGCGCGCTACGCACGTCACACGTGAGCGCCCAGATGACACGCTCCTCTCCCGATCCACACGAACCAAATACATCCGAGCGGATACGAAATGCTCGGTGTGCCTGCGGCAGACAACACCGTCCTTGGGGGCGCCCCGAACAGAGCACGCCCCCGGCACTTGAGCTCGACCTCTGCAAGCGGCCGCGAGAATCGAAGCCGCTTATCGGCCTGATTATGCAGGAAAATACCCAAGAGGTCAACGATAATCCGCGCTCAGGGCGTTGACCTGATTGACTAGCGGGATCCGCGTCATCGGCCGCCTCGTGGCAAAGCCCCTGGCCGCACTGTTGGCGGGAGCCGCTCGCGACCGCGGCCTGCGGGCGCGGGGCTCCGCGACGCGAGCGTCCTTTGACTTAGCGTCGATTGGGCCGTATTCTCAAGACGTGGCATGAGTTTTGCTAGCCGGCGGCCCGCCCGCAGGTTCGGCTCTGGCCGCTCGGCTCACGGAACCGGGGCGAGGCGACCCATGTCGCCCAGCACCGACCCGAGCGGGTACCTGAGGCCGTGTCCCAGATCCTTGCCCAAATCCCCCGTCAGCTCCTACAGCAGCAACAGCGGCTTACGCCGCAGCTCATCCAGGCGATGGATATTCTCCAGCTTAACACGCTGGCGCTGGAGTCCCGGATCGCGCAGGAGCTGGACGGCAACCCCGCATTGGAGTTAATGCCCGGCGACGAAGCCCCGGACACCGCCCCGGAAGCCGCCGCGGACAACGAGCGGACGGAGGGGGAACAGACGCTCGTCGTCGAGAGTGGGCCGAAGGACTTCGAGCGCCTGGAGAACCTGGTTCGCGAATACGACTGGATCGACGACGATGCGGAGTACCGCGGAACCAAGTCGCGGGCCCGCGGGCTGGAAGAGGCCGACGGCAAGCTGGAGGCGATGGCCAACACGGCGGCCCGCCCGATGGGTTTGCAGGAGTATCTCCAGCGGCAATGGAGCCTGCTCGACGTGGACGCCCGCACCCGCCAAATCGGACTGGCCCTCATCGACCACTTGGATGAGACCGGCCGTTTGCCCGCGGCGTTGGACAACGTGGAAGTCGAGCTGGCTCCGCCGGCCACGGCAGAGGAGAAGGAGGCGGCCCTGGCGTTGGTCCAGACCCTGGATCCCCCGGGCATCGCCGCACGTTCCGTGCAAGAGTGCCTGCTGCTCCAGTTGGCGGCGCTGCCGGGGGACAACGAGTTGGAGGCCCGGATCGTTCGCGAGCACTTCGAGGACCTTCAGAAGAACCGCTTGCCGGCGATCGCGCGGGCCCTGCACGTCGAGTTGGAGGAGGTGAAGGCGGCGCTGGAAGTAATCGGGCAGCTCTCCCTACACCCGGGCGTCGAGGTGGTCGAACGGCGGTTGCCGCCGATCGTCCCCGACGTGCTGGTGGAATACAACGACGCGGAGGACCGGTACGAGGTGCGGCTGGCGCGGGGCAACCTGCGGGAACTGCGGATCTCGCCGGAGTTTCGGGAGCTGTTGGAGCGTTCGCGGAGCGACAAGGCCACGCGCGAGTTCGTCAAGCAGAAGATTGAGGCGGCCAACACGTTGATCGACGCCGTGCGCTACCGCCGTGAGCGCCTGCTCGACGTGGCCAAAGCCGTGGTGGAGGCGCAGCGGGACTTTTTGGACCACGGCGAGCAGCACCTCAAGGTCCTGCGCATGAGCGAGCTGGCCGCGCGGTTCGGCTGCGACCCGTCCACCATCAGTCGGACGGTGGACGAGAAGTACATGCAGACGCCGCGGGGGATCTACCCGCTGCGGCGCTTCTTCACCGGGGGGGCGGAGACGGAGACGGGCGAAGCGCTGAGTTGGGCCAGCATTCGTGACAAGGTGCGTGAGATCATCGCGGCGGAGGACAAGGCGCAGCCGCTGAGCGATGACGAGATCGTCGAGCGGCTGCAAGGCGCCGGGGTCGAGATCAAGCGGCGGACGGTGGCCAAGTATCGGGCGCAGCTTGGGATTCCGCCGGCGCGGCAGCGGAAGCAGTACTGATTGTGTCGGCGGACCGCGTGAAAGCCGCGCCGCCCTCGCCGGATCTGGGTCTACATGGCCGTGCGCGATTCGGCGGCGCCGTCCCGGGCCGCATGTTGGCGGACGGTCGTTTAGATGGCCTCGTCGATTTCGGCGCGGCGGGTGAGGCGGATGGCCCGGCGACCGCGGAGCTGGCCGGGGACGCCCGCGTACTTGTTGCGCCCCTCGATCTGCACGATCAGGTCCTGGTTGGCGGCCTTCTCCAGTTGGATGATGTCCCCGGGCCGCAGCGTCCGCAGCTCGCTGAGCCGGATTTGCGCCCGTCCCAGGTACACGGTCAGTCCCACCTTCGACTTGCGCAGGTTGCGCACAATGCGCGTGCGGATCGCCTCGGTGGCGCCCTTGCGGCGGTAGCCGAACCAGGATTGCGTGGTCAGCTTACTGAGCACGGACTCGATGGTGTTGAAGGGGATGCAGATGCTCATCGTGCCCGCGCACTGCCCCATCTTGATCTCGAAGGTGATGTAGACCACGACTTCGGTGGGGGCAACGATGTGGACCAGTTGCGGGTTGCTTTCGGTCTCGACGATGTCGAACTTGGCGTCGACCAGGTTCTTCCAGACTTCGGACAGGTGCTCCAGGGCCTTGTTGATGAGCCGGCGCATCAGCCGCCATTCGATTGCCGTCAACGGCCGCTGCGGGATGAACATGTCGGCGCTGCTGCCGCCCAGGAGGCGATCAATGATGGGGTAGACGATGAGGGGGCTGATCTCCATGCACATCTGGCCTTCGAGCGGGGGGGCCTGCACGATGACGAAACAGGTGGGGTTGGGCAGCGAGTGGATGAACTCGCTGTAAGTTAGTTGTTCGACCCCGACCACCCGCACGTCGATGATCGTCCGCAGAAAGCCGGAGAGCGTCGCGCCGAAATTGCGCGCGAAGCCGTCGTGGATCGACCCCAACGCCCGGATGTGGTCCTTGCTGACCCGCTCGGGACGTTTGAAGTCGTAGGTGCTGACGTCGTGCCGGGTGTACGCCGGGGTCGGCTCGGCGGGCTTCGCCGCGGCCGCCGCCGACTCGCTGGTTTCCTCGGCTTCGGCCTCGTCGGCCACCGCGGCCAGCAGGGCGTCTATCTCGGATTGGTCCAGAACGTCGCCCATGGGCACCTTTCGCTCCGCCGGCGCGCAGCCACCAGCCCGCCCCGGCGGCGGTCGGAGGAACCTCTGTAACTAGCTATCGGAATCCGCCCCGGCCGACGTTCAGGCCGCACCGGGCCAGAAAAGGGGTCGGGGCCAGAAAAGGGGTCGGGAGTCTTTTTTCTCAGCGTCGGCCGATTCCGCTGAGGCACGAGGCTAAAACCGGAAAAGACTCCCGACCCCTTTTTACTTCCGGAAAAGACTCCCGACCCCTTTT
Organism: Planctomycetota bacterium; assembly: GCA_040755725.1. Lineage (GTDB taxonomy): Bacteria > Planctomycetota > Phycisphaerae > UBA1845 > Fen-1342 > JBFMAI01. Next base: position 4,667 of record JBFMAI010000010.1, read on the forward strand.
TACTTGCCGTCGCCCCAGTTCGCCCAACTGGCCTTGCGCTTCTCGTGGAACGCGGCCATGCCTTCCTTGGCGTCCGAGCAACTGAAGCACTTGCCGAACTCTTCGATCTCGTCCTTCAGCAGCAGGGACCGTTTGACGCGGGTGATGGCCGCCGGCGAGCCGGGGGCCAGCCGTTTGAACCACCGCGTCAGGGCCGCGTCCAGCTCCTCCGCCTTCGGCACCACCTCGTCCACCAGGCCGATCCGCAGGGCCTCGTCGGCCGAGATGCCCTCGCCGGAGAACAGCAGCCGCCGGGCGTGCCCCAGCCCGACGTACTTCGGCAGCCGCTGCGTGCCGCCCCAACCGGGGATCAGGCCCAGGCACGTCTCGGGCTGGCCGATCTTGCCGTTGGCCACCAGCAGGCGGAAATCGCAGGACATCGCCAGCTCGCATCCGCCGCCCAGCGCGTGCCCGTTCATGGCGGCGAAGGTGACCTGCGGGAGGGCCTCGATGGCGTTGAACACATTGTGGCCGTTCGTGGCAAACGCGCGGCCCTGCGTCTCGTTGAAGGCCTGCATCTCGCTGATGTCGGCACCGGCCAGGAAGACACGGCCGTCGCCGCGAAAGACGACGAAGCGGACGCGGGGGTCGGCGGCGACCTTCTCGACGACGGTGCCCAGCGTGCCGATGACGCGCGAGGAGAAGATATTGACGCCGGCGCCCGAAACGAAGCGAATGGTGGCGACGTCGCCGTCCTTGCTGAGTTGCACCTCGGTTTGCGATTTCTCGTTGGCCATGCGGTCACCTATTTCTTCGCGGCGGGCGCGCCGCCCGCACTCCCCTTGGTGTAGTCGTAGAAACCCTTGCCGGTCTTGCGACCGAGCAGCCCGGCCCGCACCATCGTCCGCAGCAGCGGAGCCGGGGCGTATTTGTCCAGCCCCAGGTCGCGGTGCAGCACTTCCATGATGTTCAGGCACACATCCAGGCCGATCAGGTCCGCCGTCGCCAGCGGCCCCATCGTGTGCGCGCAGCCGAGCTTCATCACCTCGTCGATCGTTTCGGCGTTGGCCACCCCGTCCGCGTAGCACGCGATCGCTTCGTTAATCAGCGGCATCAGGATGCGGTTCGAGGCGAAGCCGGGATGGTCCTTGACGCGCAACGGCGTCTTGCCGAGCTCTTTCGACAGGTTCGCAACCAGCTCGACCACCGGCTCCGCGGTTTGCAGGCCCACGACGACCTCGACCAGGGCCATCATCGGCACCGGGTTGAAGAAGTGCATGCCGATGAACTGCGCCGGCCGGCCGCTGAGCGCCGCGAGCTGGCTGATCGAAATGCTGCTCGTGTTGCTCGCGAACACGACCTCCGCCGGGACCGTGCGGGCCAGCTCCTTGTAGATCGCGGCCTTCGCGTTGACGTCCTCGAAGACCGCCTCCACGATCAGGTCCGCGCGGGCCATCTCCGCCATGTCGGCGGGTTTGAGGCGTCCCTTGGCCGTCGCGGCGGCGTCCGCCGGGAGCTTCTGCTTCTCGACGAGCTTGTCGAGGGACTTGTGGATGACGCCGAGGGCGCGGTCGACGGCGCCCGGCAGGGAGTCGTACATGAGCGCCGTGCGGCCGGCCTGGGCGAAGACCTGTGCGATCCCGGCGCCCATCGTGCCCGTCCCGATGACGCCCACTGTTTTGATGTCCGTCCGAATGTTCACCGAAGGTCCTCCAGCACGCTAACGGGTTTCAGACCACACGCGGGGGGCCACGTCGCACCGGCCATTGGCCGGTGCCCCACGAGCCGGCGCTCGTCGTCCGGCCAACGCGGGGCCCGGCCGCCGGGTGCCACTGCTCTTGAGCAGTGGTCCGCGATACGACGGCCGGTACGGAGCCCGCGGCCGCGGTCGGGGGCCACGGGCGCTACAGGGCTTCGACCGCCATCGCGACGGCGTTGCCGCCGCCGAGGCACACCGCCGTCACGCCGCGCTGGCCGCCGCGCTGCTTCAAACCATGCAACAGCGTCACCAGCACGCGCGCCCCACTGGCGCCGATCGGGTGTCCCAGGGCAATCGCCCCGCCGTGCACGTTGACCGGGCTGTCGGCCGTCAGGCCCAGTTCGCGCATTCCGGCGATCGTCTGCGACGCGAACGCCTCGTTCAACTCCCACAAATCGACCTGGTCCCGCTTCCAGCCGGCCTTCTCGCAGACCATCATCGCGGCCTTCGGCGGCGTGAAGAACAGGTCGCGCGGGGCCGCACCGGCGGTCGCGTGGGCGACAATCCGCGCCAGCGGCTTGCCGCCACACTTCTTCAACCCCGCTTCGCTGGCCACCAGCAGCAGCGCGGCGCCGTCGGAAAGCTGCGACGCGTTGCCGGCGGTGACGGTGCCGTCCTTCTTGAACGCGGGCTTCAGACCGGCGAGGCTCTCCAGCGTGGTATCGGCGCGGAAGGTCTCATCGACGGCCAACGGCTCCTTGGCTTTCGGCACCGTGATCGGCGCGATCTCGGCCTTGAACCGGCCCTCCTGCGACGCCTTGGCCGCCAGCTTCTGGCTGCGGACCGCCCATTCGTCCTGCTGTTGGCGGGTGATGCCCGCTTTCTCGGCGGTGTACTCGGCGAGCTCACCCATTAGCTCGTTGGAGTACACATTGGTGAGCCCGTCGTACAGCATCATGTCCACGCATTCGGTGTGGCCGAACTTGTTGCCGCCGCGCAGCGTTCGAATCACGAACGGGGCCTGCGTCATGGACTCGATGCCGCCGGCCAGCACGATGTCGGCGTCGCCCGCCCGGATGACCTGGTCGGCAAACATGACAGCCTGCAACCCGCTGCCGCACACCTTGTTAACCGTCACGCACGAGATGGTCGGGGGCAGGCCGGCACCGAGGGCCACCTGCCGGGCGGGGTTCTGCCCGCAGCCGCCTTGCAGCACCTGGCCGACGAAGACCTCGTTGATCGCTGCCGGATCGACCTTGGCCTCGGCGATCAGGGCCTTGGCGACCTGGGCCCCCAGCTCCATCGCGCTGAGCTTGGAGAGCGTCCCCTGGTACTTCCCGATCGGGCTGCGTTTGCCCGCCACCAAATACGCGGTTGTTGCTGGCATGTGGCTATCCTCGCGTGACCCACTGTGGCTCGGTGGTGAGCTTCCGGGCGATCACCAGCCGCTGAATCTCGCTTGTGCCCTCGTAGAGCTCCGTGATCCGGGCGTCGCGCATCAGCCGCTCCGCCGGGTAGTCCGCGCAGTACCCATACCCGCCGTACACCTGAATCGCCGCGTCCGTCACGCGGTTCGACACCTCGCTGGCGTACAACTTGGCCATGGCCGCCTCGACGCCGAACGGCTGCTTGTTCTGCTTCAGCCACGCGGCGCGGTAGGTGAGCAGGCGGGCGCCGGCAATCGCCACGGCCATGTCGGCGAGCTTCCACTGAATGGCCTGGAACGTGCCGATGGGACGGTCGAACTGGACGCGGGTGTTGGCGTAATCGCGGGCGCAGTCCAAGGCCGCCTGCGAGATGCCCACGGCCTGGGCCGCGACGCCGATCCGCCCGCCGTCCAGCGTCGCCAGCGCGATGTTGAGCCCCTTGCCACGCTCGCCGAGCAGCGCGTCCTTGGGCAGCCGGCAATCCTCGAAGATCAGCTCCGCCGTACTGCTGGCCTTGATGCCGACCTTCTTTTCGAGCTTGCCGAGCGTGAAGCCGGGGGTGCCCTTCTCGACGATGAACGCGGACATGCGCCGCTTGGGATTGTCCGGGTCGCTGACGGCGAACAGGACGGTGACGTGGGCATCCGCGCCGTTGGTGACAAAGTTCTTGGTGCCGCTGATGACCCAGCCGTCGTCGGTTTCGACCGCCATGCAGCGGGCGGCGCCGGCGTCGCTGCCGCTGCCGGGCTCGGTCAGCGAAAAGCAGCCGATCCACTCGCCGCTGGCCATTTTCGGCAGGTACTTCTGCTTCTGCTGCTCGGTGCCGAAGTTCAGGATGGGGTCGACCGCCAGCGAATGGTGGGCCGAGACGAGAATGCCCGTCGCGCCGCAGGCCCGCGACAGCTCCTCGACGGTCATGGCGTAGGTCACGCAATCCTGCCCGGCGCCGCCGTACTGCTCGGGGATGTACGTGCCGAACAGCCCCATCGAGCTGAGCTTCTCGATCAGGCCCTCTTCAAAGCGGCCCTCTTCGTCGCGGGTGGCGGCCTTGGGGGCGATCTCGTTGTCGCAGAAGTCGCGCACCGCGTCCCGCATCGCCTGCTGGTCTTCGTTGAGTCGAAAATCCACGTCCGCGTTCCTTTTTCCAAACCCGGCCCGCCAGCCGCTGGCACGCCGGGGTCGGGCGGCCCACGGCCGGCGAGACGCCGTCACCAACTTGTGTGGCACCGGCCAACGGCCAATGCCCGGCGGGCGAGACGCCCGCACTCCCCGTGGCCGGACCTCTGAGTCCGGCAGGGGTACGAGCCCGGAACGCCGGCGACGGGTCCGGCGGATACCGCCCGTCGGCCCGCCGCGCTGCGCGACCCCCGCGCTGGCGCTGGGGGCTCGTTTTCGCTCCCTCGCGGTCGCGGCTCGGATCGTCCGCCGTTACGGGTTGGCCCCGGCCAGCAGTTGCCGGGCGATCACGATCCGCTGCACTTCGCTGCTGCCCTCGCCGATCTCCATCAGCTTCGCATCCCGCATGTACCGCTCGACCGGCATGTCCTTGGTGTAGCCGTAGCCGCCGTGGACCTGAATCGCCTGGAGCCCGGCCCGCGTGGCCATCTCGCTGGCGAACAGCTTGGCCATCGACGCCTTCAGGGCGGCGTCCTCGCCGCGGTCCAGGGCCATCGCCGCGTCGTGGACCATCAGCCGCGCGGTCTCGATCTCGACGGCCATGTCCGTGAGCTTCCATTGAATGGCCTGCTGGGCGGCGATGGGCTTGCCGAACGCCTGGCGCTCGTTGGCGTAGGCGATGGACTCCTCGAGGCACCCGCGGGCCAACCCCACGGACAAGGCCCCAATCCCGACGCGGCCCCGCTCCAGCACGCGCATCGCGGCCACGAAACCCGTTCCGAGCTCACCCACCAACCGCTCGGGACCCACGTGGCAATCGTCCAAGTCCAGCGGCACCGTGTCGCTGGACCGGACCCCGAGCTTGTCCTCCTTGGCCCCGACGACGAAACCTCTGTCGCCGCGCTCGACGATGAACGCCGAAATCCCCTTCGATCCGGCCTGCGGATCGGTGCGGGCCATGACCACGAAGACCTGGGCCCGGGCGCCGTTGGTGATGAACATCTTGTGGCCGTTGAGCCGCCAGCCGTGGCCGTCCTTGTCCGCCCGCGTCGCCAGCGCCGCCGCATCCGACCCGCAGCCCGGCTCGCTAAGCCCCCACGCCCCGACCCACTCACCCGCGGCCAGCTTGGGCAGGTATTTCCGCTTCTGCTCGACGCTGGCGTTCATGTTCAGGTGCGACAGGCACAGGCCGTTGTGCGCCCCGACCAGCAGCGCCACCCCGCCGTCCTGCCGAGCCAGCTCCTCCATCACCACCGCGTTGGCCAGGTAGCCCAGGCCGGCGCCGCCGTATTCCTCCGGCGTCAAGATGCCCATTAAACCGAGTTCGCCCAGTTCGCGGACGAGTTCGTCGGGCAGCGATTGCTCGCGGTCCCATTGGCGGGCGTGGGGACGGATGCGCTCGGCCGCGAACTTCCGCACGACGTCGCGGAGAGCAGCGATTTCCTCGGGCAAGGTGAAGTCCATGTCTGCAACCCGTGATCGAGTGGAGTAAACGGCGACCCGGACAGCGCCGCGTCGAACCCGCATTGTAGCGGGGGCGGGGGGCCGTTCCAACGCCCCGGCCGCCGAACTTCCCGGGCGGCGGTGGCACCACCCGGCCGACGCGATATCCTCTTTCGCGTCCCCGGCCGGCGCGGTCGGGCCACGGAGACCCGCGGATGCGACTGACCTCGTGGTGGTGGGCGGAAATCAGCCGCAAACTGCTGCACGTGTCAGCGGGCGTGATCCCGCTGGCTTACCTGGTCCTTGACCGCGAGGTCATGTTGTGGCTGCTTTGGGGGGCGGTCGTCATCGCCGTCGCGGTCGAGGTCCTGCGGCACGCGGTTCCCGCCTTTGCGGAGTGGTTTCGGCGTGTCGTGGGGTTCATGGTGCGGGCGTCCGAGTGGGGCCGGATTTGCGGCGCCACGTATGTCCTCGTCGGCGCGCTCCTCACGATCTGGATATTCCCCAAGTGGGTGGCCATCGCGGTCCTGCTGGTGCTGTGCGTGTCCGACTCCGCCGCCTCGCTGATCGGCATCCGCTTTGGTCGCAGCCAGTTCCTCGGCAAGAGCGCCGCGGGCAGCTTGGCCTTCTTTCTCACCGCGCTGGCCGTTCTCGCCCTGATCTTCCGCGATGCCCTGGGCATCGCATTCACGGGGGCCATTGTCGCCACCGTCGCCGAAGCCCTGCCATCGCCGCGGCTGGAGCGGTTCGAGCTGAATGACAATCTGATGATCCCCCTGTTGACGGGGGCCGCGCTCTGGTGGCTGCTCATCTACACCGCCCCGTCCGACGTCGCCGCGGCGTTGCTCTCCCAGTGACTCCCCTCCCTCTCAGGGGGGGTGGGGGAGGGTGGTGCTCTTCGCATGTTCAACGGCCCGCTTTGACTGCCGTGCCGCGCCGTTACGGCCGGGCCGCGCCGGCCTCCCGTGGCGCCCTTGCGCCCCGCGAACCACGCCGGTATCATCGCCGCGATGGACCCGTCGCCGGCCGAGCCACTTCACCAGTCCTTGCGCACGCTGCCCAGCGTGGATACCCTCCTGGCCCACCCCGCCGTCGCGCCGCTGCTGGAGGACTATCCGCGTGGCGAAGTGCTGCACGTCGTGCGTAGCATCCTGGAGGAACGCCGCGCGGCGCTCCGCGCGGGACGACCGGCCTCGACGGAAATCCCGGCCCTGGCCCTCGAAATCCGCCAGTGCCTCTACCAGCGCTCGCACCCCAACCTGCGCAAAGTCATTAACGCGACGGGCATCGTCCTGCACACCGGCCTCGGCCGCGCCCCGCTGCCGGCCGAAGCCGTCGCCGCCATCGCCGAAACCGCCGCCGGGTACTGCAACCTCGAAATCGACCTTGACAGCGGGCGGCGCGGCGACCGGCACGTCCACGTCCGCGACGTGCTGCGCGAGCTGACCGGGGCCGAGGACGCCTTCGTCGTCAACAACAACGCCGCCGCCACCTACCTGGCCCTGCACGCCCTCGCGGCCGGCCGCGAGGTCATCATCTCCCGCGGGCAGCTCGTGGAGATCGGCGGCTCGTACCGCCTGCCGGAGATCATGGCCGCCGCCGGCTGCCGCATGGTCGAGGTCGGCACGACCAATCGCACGCGGATCAGCGACTACGAACGGGCGCTCAACGCCCAGACGGCCATCCTGCTGCGGGTCCACACCAGCAACTACCGGATCGTGGGTTTCACGGAGGAAGCCGCGCTCGCCGACGTGGTCGCCCTGGCCCGCCGGCACAACCTGATCGTCGTCGATGACCTCGGCAGCGGGCTGATGCACCGCGATTTCCCGGTCGAGGGTGACCTCAGCCGGGAACCCACGGTCCGCGAGAGTCTCGCCGGCGGGGCCGACCTGGCCCTGTTCAGCGGCGACAAGTTGCTTGGCGGGCCGCAGGCCGGCGTCATCGTCGGACGGGCCGACCTCGTAGACACTCTTCGCCGCGACCCACTCGCCCGGGCTGTCCGCCCCTGCAAGCTCACCCTCGCGGGCCTGGAAGCCACGCTGCGGCTGTACCGCGATCCGCAAGCCGTCGCCCAGACGGTGCCCGTCCTGCGGCTCCTCACCCGCCCCGCCGACGAGTTGCGACCGGCGGCCGAAGCCTTGGCCGGCGCCATCACGCGCACCGTCCCCACCGCCACCGTGCGGACCGCCGCCGACCATTCCGAGGCCGGCGGGGGCTCGCTCGCCGCCGTCCCCTTCCCGACCTGGGTCGTGGAGGTTCGCCCCGCCGGCGTGGCCGCCGGGCCGGTCGCCGCCGCCCTGCGCCGTTGGGAGCTGCCGATCCTGTGCCGCGTGCGCGATGAGGCCCTGGTCTTCGACCTGCGAACCCTGGAGGCCCAGGACGCCGAGCAGGTCCCGGGGGCCCTGGCCGACGTGCTCCGTGAGCTGGCCCAGGAAGCCTGATTACCCTCTCCATGCCTTGGAACCGGGGCCCGCCGCGGCTACCCTCATGGTGTGCGCGGCGGCGGGCCGATTCCGGCGCGCCGGGACGCCGTCCGTCCGCCCCACACCAGGAGCCGGGCATGCTCGTTGTGATGAGCGCTGACGCGACCCCGTCCCAGGTCAGCGCCGTGACCGACAAGATCCACAGCCTCGGCTTCACCCCACAGGTGGGCCAGGGGGGGACGCGGACCGTCGTCGTCGTCAGCGGCAATCACGGTCTGGAGGGACGCGAAGCGCTGCTGCGTCTGCCCGGCGTCGAGGAGGTCCTCCGCACGACCCCCCCTTACAAGCTCGCCGCCCGCGACGCGCACAGCGGCCCCAGCACGTTCCCCGTCGCCGGCACGCGGATCGGCGGCGGCTGCACGCTCATCGCCGGACCCTGCTCGGTCGAGAGCGAGCGGATGCTCCTGGAAACAGCCACGTTCATGACTCGGCTGGGCGTCAAGCTCCTGCGGGCGGGGGCGTACAAGCCGCGCACCAGCCCCTACTCGTTCCAGGGGCTCGGCGAAGAGGGGCTGCGGCTGCTGGCCAAGGTCAAAGAGCAGACCAACATCGGCATCGTCACCGAAGTGCTTGACGCGGAGGCGGTTGCCCGCGTCGAGGAAGTGGCCGACGTGCTCCAGGTCGGCACGCGCAACATGCAGAACACGACGCTGCTACGCCGGCTCGGCGCGGCCCGCCGGCCGGTGCTGCTCAAGCGCGGCATGGCGGCCACCGTGGACGAATGGCTACTGGCCGCGGAGTACGTCCTCGCCGGCGGCAACCCCCGGGTCATCCTCTGCGAACGCGGCATCCGCACCGCCGTCGATCACCCGTACGCCACGCTGGATCTCGGCGTCATCCCGATCGTCAAGCAGCGGTCCCACCTGCCAATCATCGTGGACCCCAGTCACGGCACGGGCCGGGCGGCGTTCGTGCCCGCCATGGGCCGCGCGGCGCTGGCCGCCGGCGCCGACGGCCTGCTGATCGAGGTCCATCCCGATCCCGTCAACGCCCGCTCCGACGGGCAGCAATCGCTCACGTTCGACGAGTTCGAGCAATTACACCGCGCGCTGCGCTCCCTGGCGGACGCGCTGGGCGTGGCCCTGCTGTAGGTGGGGGGCGGCGGTGGCCTTGCCGCGGGCGGGGCGATCAGGGTGCGTCGGCGGCGGGCGGGGCCGCGAGCGTCTGCTGGAGGGCGGCGCTTTGGCGGGTGAGTTGAGAGACCGCGTCGCGGTGCGGCCACAAGCGAGGCAACCAGTACGCCGCCGCCAGCGAGACGACGACCGTCGCCAGCGCAAGCCACCCCAGCAGTTGCCGTGTCTCGGCCGAGAGCTTCTCGAACGGCCGGTTCAGCGCCCACAGCACGCCGTCGACGAAGTTGTACAGCAAGTCGAGGATACGGCCGGCGACGCGCCACCAACGGGGCCCAGCGCCGGCGGGTTCCGCGGTCGGGTCTGCGGGAGGTCCGGCGGCCTGCGCCCCGGCCGGGTCGGGGGGCGTGCTCCCGGGCGCTGGGGCCGCTGCCGGCTCGGGCGTAGCGCCCGGAGCCGGGGCGGCGGCCTCCGGCGGCGCCTCGCGCGGGAGCGGTCGCAGCGGCGCCGCGGTTTCGACGGGGACCGGGACGACGGTGGGTGACTGCCCGTCGTCGAGGCTGGGGATGCTGGTGGCGTGGGCCTGGGCCTCGGCCAACGCGGCCTGAATCTCCGCCTCGCTCACAATCGGGGTGGACGCTCCGCCGGCCATCGCGGTCCCTCAGGCGCTTCGCGCTGTGGGTAGCATCGGCCACCGGCAGCGGCGACTGCATCGGCGGAGCGTGCAGTCGGCGCGGCCCGTGGTTCCGATAAGGTGGCGCGCCCGGCCCGGGCGCGTGTGGAAACTTGTCCGCGGTATTCGACGAAGCCGCTGATCGGCGATTTAATCAGGGCGCCGGTGGCAGACCGGCGGCCGGACGGCCGTGCCACCGCGGGGCCGCAGCGGCCCGGGAGTACGACGATGCGCGGCATGGCCCCGATCCTGTTCCTCTCGACCCTGGCGGTGCCGGCGATGGCGCAGGACGCCGCACCGACGACTGCACCGGCCCCGTCCTTCGAGGCGGTGCTGCGGTGCGTCCCGGACGACGCCCACCTCGTGCTGGTCGTCCCCACTCTGGACGGTCTGGTCGCGGGGGTGGCGGCGTTCGGGCAGGCGATCGGATCGGCGGACATGAGTGAGGTCAAGGCGGCGGACCTGCTAGGCCCGTGGCTGGGGCCGGCGGTTGCGGGGCTGGACCCGCAGGGTCCGGTCGTGCTGGTGCTGTCGGCGGACTGTGACGAACCTTTGCTCCTGGCGCGCGCGGGCCCGGGCGAAACGTGGACCGCGACGACACAGCCGGTCGTGCGCGAGGGCGTCACGCTCTACGACTTCGGTCCCGACCACTGCGTGGCGACCACGCGCGGCGACGTGGTGGTGTTCGCACGCGAGCGCGGGGAGCTGCGGCGGACGCTGGACGCTTCGGGCCGCCGCGCGGCGCGACTGGCGAACGAGCTGCGGCCCCTGTGGGAACAAGGCCAGGCCGCGCTGTGGATCGACATGCCGGGCTGGCGGTCGCGCATCGACGTGCAGACCACCGCGTTGTGGCGGGGGATGCAGGTCGGGATGGCGGCGGCCGGTCCCGGCGGCGAAATCGGCCTGCCGATCGGGAACTGGATGCTCGGCCAGTTCAAACGGACGTTGGCGGATGCGGCGACGGCGACGGTGGGCTTGCGGATCGGGGGCGACGGGCTGCACGTCGACGCCCGGCTGACGTTCCAGGCCGACACGGCCGCGGCCCGCTACCTGGCGCAGGTGCGGCGGCCGGAGCGGGACCTCTTGCGCGGGCTGGCGGCGGGGCCGGCGCCGCTGGTGCTGGCGTACGAATGGGAAGACACCGTCCCGGGAAGCGGGCTGAGCGAGGCCCTGGTGCGGGTCATCGCCGACATGGGCTCCATCAAGCAGAAGGTCGGGCCCGAGAAGCTCCAGGCCGTGATGCAGATGAGCGCGGAGGTGAACCGGAAGATCCCCGGCAGCAGCGCGGTGTTCAGCCTGTGCCCGGACGGTCCGGGGCTGCTGTACTGGGGGCTCTACCTCACGAGCGAGGGGCCTGCGGTGCAGGCTGAAGTGCGGCACATCTGCGAGCTGACCCCCGAGCTGGTGAGCGCGTGGGGGACGTTCCCGGCCGCGATGAAGCGCGGGCCGGTCGAGTCCATCGCCGGTGTTCAGACCGACGTATACGAGTTCACTTTCGGCGACGAGACGCCGGCGCTGCAGCCGCTCATGCCCGCCCTCTACGGCCACAACCCCACGCTCTACATGGCCCCGCACCGCGAAGGCGTGGCCTACGCGTTTGGCCCGCGCGAGCACGCCCGCGAGCGGCTGGCGGGGCTGCTGGCGCCGGACGCCGTCCCGCTGGCGCGTGACCCGCGGGTCGAAGCCGTGCGCCGCGTATTGGCGCCGAGTCCGCAGGGTTGCCTGCTCTTGGACTTGCCGGCGCTGGCCGCCACGGCCACCACCATGCTGGCCCAGCTCGGGGCGCCGGTGCCGCGGTTCGAGCCACCCGCGACCGACGCCGCCTTGATCGGGTTGTCCTGGCACCTCGAGCCGCAGGCCGTGCGGGCGCAGCTCTTCGTGCCCGCGGCGCCACTAAAGGCCCTGGTGCGGTACGCGGAACGGATCGACAAATCCGAAAGCGAAGATTACTGACACTACCGACGCGCTGGTTCACGTGAACTTGAGATCGTCCGCGGGGGCTGTCGCGTCCGTGCAACAGGGGTATACTGCCGCCGGCGAGCGCGGGACAGCCTCGCGCACCCGTACACGGAGGTACGGACCATGGCCCGCTCCTTTTGGCAGCGCGTCGGAAGTCTGTTCACTTCGCACACCGCGGACGTCGGCGGCTACGGGTCCACCGCGGTGTTGGAACCGGCGGACCGGACCGTCACGGCGCCGCGCACCGTGCAGCCCGAAGGCGCGGGCGGGCCGACCGCCGACCCGCCGCCGACCGCGTTGGCCTGGTGGCGGCGGCGGCAGGAGCGGCAGAACCAGACGCGCGAAATGGCGGTGCGGCTGGTGGCGCTGGCGGACGCGATGCAGGAGCATTTCCGCCGCCAGGACGAGCACGCCGCGGGAATGACCAGTGCCCTGGAGCGTGTGGGGGGGATCCTGGAGCAGCTCGCGGAGACGCAGCGCGCCCACGGCGAGTGCCTGCGGACGATCGCGGAGCACGCGGCGACCACACAGCGGCAGACGGCGAACCTGTCGGAGACGCTGGCCCGCATCCCCGACTCGCTGCTCACGCAGGCCGAGGCGATCCGCACCGTGGCGGTCCAGCTTGATGTCGCGCAGGAGACGGACACCCAGCTCCACCACACCTTGCAGCAGTTCAGTCGCGCGGTCGATGCCCTGGGCGCGTCCGGCGCGGCCCAGGCCCGCGTGCTCGAGGGCCTCAGCGCCGCCCAACAACACCAGCACGAGGCCGTCGCGACGCTGGTGCACGACCTGCGCCGCCGCTGGTGGATCGCCGCCGCCGTCCTGGTCGTTGTGGGCGCGGCGCTCGGGGCGGCGGTGCTGTTCGGGATTCCCCGCCTGACGGCCTGACGGCCGGGGGTCGGGCCGCCGAGGTGGTCGTCGATGAAGCTCGCCCTGGTGCAGACGAACCCGACGATCGGCGACATCGACGGGAACACGCGCCGGGTGCTGGAGGGACTGCGAGCAGCGGCGGCGGCGGGGGCCCAGTTGGCCGTTTTCCCCGAGCAGACGCTGATCGGCTATCCGGCCAAGGACCTGTTGCTGCGGCGGGAGATCGTGGCGGGCAACTTGCAGGCGTTGGAGCGCGTGGCCGACGCCGCCACCTCGGTCGCGGCCATCGTCGGTTACGCCGACCGCAACGACCGCCCCTACGGCCGACCGCTGTACAACGCGGCGGCGCTGGTCGCGGGCGGCCGCGTGCGGACACGGTGGTGCAAGCGGCTGCTGCCGACGTACGACGTGTTTGACGAAGTGCGCTACTTCGAGCCGGGCGGGCCGCAGCCGGTGGTCACGGTCGGCGGGCGGCGGCTGGGGGTCACGATCTGCGAGGACCTGTGGTCGCACGAGGAGATGCTCGGCCAGCCGCTTTACGCCGGCGACCCGCTGGCCGACCTCGTCGCCGCCGGCGCCGACGTGATCCTGAACATCGCGGCGTCGCCGTACTTTCTCGGCAAGCACGATCTGCGGGTGGAGTTGTTGGCGGCGCATGCGCGGCGGCACAGGGTGCCGATCCTGTTTGTGAACCAGGTGGGCGGCAACGACGAGCTGGTCTTCGACGGCTTCAGCAGCGCGGTCGGGCCCGACGGGGAGCTGGTGGGCTTGGCGCGCGGGTTCGACGAGGACGTGCTTATCGTGGATCTGGACGACCTGCCCGCGACGCGGCGCGAACCCCCCGCCGTCGGGGCAGCGAACCTGCACGATGCGCTGGTGCTCGGCCTGCGCGACTACCTGCGCAAGTGCGGGTTCCGTTCCGCGCTGGTGGGCCTGTCGGGCGGCATCGACTCGGCGGTGGTGGCGGCACTGGCGGTCGCCGCCCTGGGCCCGCAACAGGTGCTCGGCGTGGCCATGCCGAGCCGGTTCAGCCGCCCCGAAAGCCTGGCCGACGCCCGGGCGCTGGCCGGCAACCTGGGCATCGACTTTCGCGTCATCGAGATCGAGCCCCTGCACGCCGCGTTCGAGCGCAGCTTGGCACCGCACTTCGCCGGCCGCCCGGCGGACGTGGCCGAGGAGAACGTGCAGGCCCGCGTGCGGGGAGTGCTGCTCATGGCGCTGTCCAATAAGCTCGGACACCTGCTGCTGACGACCGGGAACAAGAGCGAGCTGGCGGTCGGGTACTGCACCCTCTACGGCGACATGGCCGGCGGCCTGGCCGTCATCAGCGACGTCCCCAAGACGATGGTGTACCAGCTCGCCGCCCACATCAACGCGCGGGCCGGCCGCGAGATCATCCCCGCGCGCAGCCTGACACGGGCCCCGACGGCGGAGCTGCGGCCCAACCAAACCGACCAGGACTCGCTGCCCCCGTACGACGTGCTGGACGCGATCGTGGATCGCTACGAGGTGCGGCTGGAGAGCGCCGAACAGATCATCGCCGCCGGGTTCGACCCACGCGTCGTCCACGACGTGCTGCGGCTGGTCCACACCAGCGAGTACAAACGCCGACAGGCCGCACCGGGGCTGAAAGTGACCTCGCGCGCCTTCGGCTTCGGCCGCCGGATGCCCATCGCCGCCCGCTACCGGTCCTGACGCGGGGGTGCGCGGTCCAGGCCGCGCCACGACACGCGGGTCTCCCCGGCGAAGTGGACGGGCTGGATGCGGGTGATCTGCCAGCGCGGCTCGCGCCAGGCAAAGTGCAGGCGCCACTCGCTGATCACCGCCCCGGTGGCGAGGAACCCGGTGACGTCGGCGTGGTAGCTCGCCAGGACCACGAACTCACCGCCCGCGCTAGCGACGACGCGCAGCCGCAGCCGATCCAGCCACCGAATGTGAATGACCTCCAGGTGGGCGCGGACATAGGCGAGAAACGCCGCCCGATCCAGGTCTTCGCCGGCGTCAAAATCGTCGGCCAGCGCCGCCTCCAGCGCCGTCGTGCGCGACGCGAGCAGGTCCTGCTCGATCGCGTGCAGCATGCGGCCGGCGTGCTCACGCCGCGTGACCACCAGCTCCTGAATCACGACCAGCCCCCCCGCCAGCGCCAGCCCGACCCACAGCGGCCGGCCGCGCCCCGTGCGTCGCCAGTAGATCAGCAGCGCGAACAGCGCCAGCGTCACCAGCACCAGCAGCGCGGGGCGGGATTCCAGCAGTAACCAGGTCAGCCAAGCCATCACGGCCCTCCACTCCGGCCGGCGCATTCTACCCGTCGCGGGCCGGCGCGGTGGCCGCGCGGCGGGCGCGGCCGGACGGATTGCCAGCGTTCGGCGTTTGCCCTATCGTCGCGCGCATGAACGCCACCGGCCGCTTCATCGTGCTCGACGGCCCGGACGGGGCGGGCAAGGGCGCGCAGCTCGACCGCCTGGACGCGTGGCTGCGGGAGCGGGGCGCCGCCACATGCCGCGCGCGCGACCCGGGCGGGACGACCATCGGCGATCGCATCCGGCACATCCTCCTCGGCTACGATCTGTCCGTCATGGCCCCCCGCTGCGAGGCCCTGCTGTTCATGGCGTCGCGGGCGCAACTGGTCGCCGAGGTCGTCCGCCCGGCGCTGGCCGCGGGGCACATCGTCTTATGTGACCGCTTCATCTCCGCCACATGTGCCTACCAGGGCGCCGTGGGTGTGCCCGTCGAGGAGATCCTGACGCTCGGCCGGCTCGCCGTCGGCGACACCTGGCCGCACTTGACCGTCGTCCTCGATGTCCCCCCCGAAGTCGGCTTCGCGCGGACGGGGCGACGCCCGCACCACACCCGGCGCCGCGGCGACGCGGGCCAGATGGGCATGTTCGAAGGGGCGCAAGCCGACGCGATGGAGCGCCGGCCGCTGGAGTACCACCGGCGGGTGCGCGAGCTGTTCCGCGGATTGCCGGCCGTCTATCCCGCGCCCGTGGTGGTCGTCGACGCGGACCGGGACCCCGACGCCATATGGACAGACGTTCAACAGGCGGTGGAACGTGCGCTTCCGTGACGTCCGACACCAGGACCGGGCCCTGGCGATCCTGCGCCGGGCGCTGCGCAGCGGGCGAACGCCGCACGCCTACCTCTTCGTCGGACCCGAGGGGGTCGGCAAGGAACTCGCCGCCAAAGCGCTGGCGGCGCGGCTGCTGTGCGGGGAGCCGGCGGGCGACCCGGCCGCCGACGCCTGCGGCCGCTGCGCCGCCTGCCGGCTGCTGGCGGCCGACGGCCACCCGGACTTTCACCTCATCCACCGCGGCCTGCACCGACTGCATCCCGAGCGCATGATCCGCCAGAGCAAGGGGCTGTATCTGGTCGTGGACGTGATCCGGCATTTCGTCATCGAACCTGCGGCCCTGAAACCGGCGCAGGGGCCGCGGCGTGTCTTCGTCATCCGCGACGCGGAGCGCATGAACGACGAGGCCCAGAATGCGCTGCTCAAGACGCTCGAAGAGCCGCCGGGGACCGCCGTCCTGATCCTGCTCACGACGGCGGCGTCACGGCTGCTGCCGACGATCCGCTCGCGGTGTCAGGAGGTGCCGTTCGGACTGCTGCCGGCGGACTTCGTGGCGACCGAGCTGACCACGCGCCTCCGCTTGAAGCCCGAAGAGGCCCGGACGTTGGCCCGGCTGTCGGACGGTCGTCTGGGCGTGGCCCTGCGTTGGCACCAACTGGGCCTGCTGCCGGCGCTCGATGCCATCGGGACGACGCTGGACCACGTGGCGGCGGGTGACCCGGAGGGGTTCGCCCGGGCCATCGTGGACGCGGCCGCAGCACTCGCGGTCCCCGAGGCCGAGGCGGAGTCGGAGGCGGCCCCGGAGGAAGCCGGCGCCAAGGTGGGAACGCGGAAAGCGGCCACCGACGAGCTCCGCGACGCGCTGAAGATCGTCTTGGTCGTCCTGGCGGGCCTGTTCCGCGACGCGCTGGTGCTTCGGGCGGGGGCGAACGCGACGCCGTACGTCGCGCCGTTGCGAGCGCGGAGCGAGCGCTGGTCTGCGGAGCGGTCGGCCGACGAACTGGACTCCGCCATCCGGTCCGTGGCCCACGCCGAGCAGTTGCTGGACCGCAACGTGGCCCCGCAATTGGCCGGGGAGTGGCTGGCGGTGGCGCTGCGCGGCGAAGCCCCGGTGCCCTGAATGGGCCTTCGCGATCATGCGTCACGGGAGGGCGAGGCTCCTGCCGAGCCGCGGCTCGCCGGGAGACGCACTCTCCCGTCCGGTCCCGGCTACCCCCGAATACCCGCGTAGCCCCGCGCCTACCGCTGCCGCAGGTATGCCAGACGTTGGGCCACAACGGCCCGGAGCGGGCTGTCGGGGGCCAGCCCCTGTTCAACCGCCTGAAGCATGGCGATGGCCTGCGCGGTCCGCCCGTTGATCGCATAGGCCTCCGCCAGGTTGATCGCGTTGCGCGGCTCGCCGGGCTGGAGAGCGTAGGCCCGCTGGGCGTGTTCGAGCGTGGCCCGCGGGTCGCGCTGGGCCAGCAGCGTGACCAGGTTGGCGTGGGCCTCCCAATCGTCGGGCGCCAGTTGCAGCACGCGTTGGAAGGCGGCCACCGCCCGGTCCCGCGTGTCCGTGAGCGCCAGCACCTTCGCCAGCGCCCGCCACGCCGCCACGTCCTGCGGCGCCAAGGCCACGGCCTCCTCCAGTTCTTTGCGCGCCGGTGGACAGCGCCCCAGCCGCAGCAGCAGTTCGCCGAGTTCGCGGCGGGCGACGGCGTCCGTGGGCCGGCTGGTGACTTGGGCGCGCAGCTCGGCGACCTGCGCTTCGACCTCGTTGCCAAAGAGCAACTTGGCGTGGATCTGATGGCCAACCCGCAACTGCGGGTCGAGTTGCAGGGCGGCCTCGATGTCCGTCATCGCGCCCTCGCGGTCTCCCATTTGCGCTCGCACGCTGGCCCGCACGGCCAGGGCCTCGGCGCCGCCGGCGTATATCTCCAGGGAGCGATCCAGGTGCTCGCGGGCCAACAGCAGCAAGCCGGGCCGGTCCTCCGGCGCGGCGTTGCTCCACGACGTGAGGAGTTCGAACGCATACGCTTTGTGGAGGTGGGCTCCTTGCGGGTAGGTGCGCACGTCAGTGCCGAACAGCTCCAGGTTGTTGGCCCAATCGCCGTTGCGGACGACGGTGCGCACCGCGAGGGCCAGCGCCAGCAGCGCGCCCAACCCGCGGAGCAGCCGCGCCCGATGCGCGAGCAGACCCCCCGGTTCGACCCAGCGACGCCACGCGGCGCCGAGGCCCACCGCCAGCAGCAGCAGCGCGGGCACCGAGGGCCAGTACATCAGGCGCTCGCCCAGCGACACGCCGATGCGCAGCACCGTGTTCGAGATCAACGCGTAACTGGCCAGGAACATCGTGCACAGGATGGCGGCGAGGCGGGCCGCCGGTGGGGCCGGGTCGCTGGCGCGGCTCCGCCAGCCGGCCAGCCCCCCCAACAACCCGATCGTTGCCGCCGCCCCCAGCACGGTCATGCCCGTCACCCCGTGCTCGGGATCCAGGATGGCCAGCCCGTAGTCGCAACTGAGCCGCGCCGGGACGATCAACAGCCGCGTGTAGTGCCCCAGAATCGTCAGGGGCATCAGGAGGCACTGCATCCCCTCGGCCGTCGCGGCGGGGTTCATCACCAGTTCCGCCGGTTGCGCGCGGAACAGGTGCCTCTCGAGCGCCATGTAGCGAAGCGGGAAATAGACCAGCAACGGCAACACGAGTATCGCCAGGAGCGCGATCCACCGCCGCCCGCCTGGTCGGCCGGTCGGCGGCCGGGCCAGCAGCGCCAGCACCGCGATGGCGGGGTAGCAGACGGCGTTTTCCTTGGAGAGCAGGGCCATCAGAAACCACGGCGCGGCCCGCAGCGCTCGGCCCGCGCCCGGCGCGGTGCCCGGCCGGGTCAACACCAGGAGACCGGCAAGCATTCCAATCGCCGACATGATCTCCGCGCGCCCAACGATGTTCGCCACCGCTTCCACGTGGATCGGATGAACCGCAAAGACGGCGGCCGCCAGCGCCGCCAGGGCGTCGTCCCTTGCGGTCCGTCCCGCCTCCGGCGGGTAGATCAGGCGGCGGGCCAGACTCCAGACCAGGAACGTCGCCACGACGTGCAGCAGGACGTTCCCGACGTGGTAGCCGGCGGGGTGCAGGCCGTGCAGCGCGTGCTGGGCCGCGAACGTCAGCAGGGTCAGCGGGCGGTAGAGCCGGTCGCGCTTGGGGTTGAGATCGTCGGGCGCACTGGCGAGCTTCCACCAGTCAGTCCAGAAGAGCTCCTTGAACCGCTCCGCCCGGGCTACCTTGACCAGAGCCAGATCGTCGTAGGTGAAGTCGTTAGGAATCGTGTTCGCGTAACACAGCGCGGCCAACACCACCGCGGGCCAGGGCCCGCGCCACGGGGACGGCCGCCCTCGGTCCGTCCGTTCCGACTTGGCCGACTCGGAGGAGCCCATTCAACGCTCCTGCCTCCGCGCCGTCCCCCCCGCGGGGCCGCCTTGTGCCTGGGTCCCGTGCGCTCTCCGGACGTAGCACGCCGACCGCGCGACCGCAACCCGGCCGCGCCGCGGCTGGCCTACGGCGTTGGCCGGCTCGCGGTCAACGGCGGAGGGGGTCATCGCTGACGGTCACGTGGTTGTAGTCCAGGAGCGTGCCCTTGGCCTTCTCGAGCTGCACGATCCCCACGTTGTAGTCGGTGAGCACCTGGAGCAGCGTGGAGCGCGTGTTGGCCAACTGCTCGACCGCCCCCAACTCCGTTTGCAGGTAATTCGGGTCGATCCGCTGCGTCCGGGCCTGGAGCGCCCGCAGGTTCCGCTCGGCCGACTGCACCGAGTCCAGCGCCGGCGGGATCTGCGCGTACCGCACCATCAGCGTGCGAATCGTGCTGTTCACTTCCTCAACAATCGTGTCCGTCACCTGGTTCAGCGCCACCAGGGCCTGCGACTCCTGGAGCCGCGCTCGGCGGTGCGCCGCCCGCGCCCGCCGCTCCCCGAAGTTGTAGCTGAAGCTCGCCGCCACCGTGTAAGAGATGAACCGGTTGGTCGTCAGGTTGTCGAACGAGTTGTCGAGCGTGTCGCCCATGCCCTGCACTTCGTACTGGAAGGACAGGTCAAGTTGCGGCAGGACCGCGTTCTTGGCCACCGCCGTGTTGATCCGCCCGATGTCGATCCGCTTGCGGGCCTGCGCGATCTCGCTCCGCCGGTCCAGCGCCGTGCGCACCTCGGCGAAGTGGTCCAGGACCACCGGCGCCACCAGGGGCACCTCGGTCGGAATCAGCTCCAGCTCGTCCGACAGCTTGAGCGCCGGGTCGTTCAGGATGTTCTTGAGGCGGTCCTCGGCGTCGCGGACCAGCTTGACCGACTCCAGGTACGACACCTCGGCGCTCTTCCACCGCGACTTGGCGTTCTCGACTTCGACCTGGGTGGCGTCGTGATCGAGCCGCTCCACCATGTTGCGGTAGGTGACCAGGTTCTGTGCGACGGACTCGGCGAGGACCGACGTCCGTCGTCGCGCCTGCGCGAGCTGCCAATACGCGCTCTCGGTTTCGAGCAACGTGTCGCGGACGCGCTGCACGAACGTGTCGGTGCTGATCCCGTATTCCAGCTTCCGCACGTGGATCGGGGCGCGGTTGACGTCGAGGCCGAAGCCGCGCAACAGCGGCTGACGGAACTGGACCACGAAGGCCGAGTCGTACGACGGGTTCATGGACTGAAACTCGGCCGGGAGGCTGTTCTTGGAGCGCCGCTCGCGCAGCCCGACGGACGACGTCATCCCCGTCGGCAGCAGCTTGCGGAAGCCCCCCTCCGCCGACCGAGTGTCGCTGGTGCCGGGCACGAACGCCGACGCCGTCGCCTGGTCCAGATTGGCCCACGAGGTGTCGAGGTAGAACTCCACGTCGAACGCCGCTTCGGCCTCCACCACCTGTGTTTGGCTGATCGCCGGGTTGTGGGCCTCGATCCGAATGGTGTAGTTGTTCTCCAGCGCCCGCTGCACGCATTCGGCCAGCCCCAGTCGGACCTGCTGCGGCCGGGCCACCGCCTTCAAGTACTCGTTCGCCTGCTCAACCACCCGCTCGTAGTTGCGGACCACCCGCTGATCCTGCCGCCCCGACTGTTCCCGCCGCAGCTTCTCCAGCCGCGCCGCGAACACGTCCGCCGCCTCCGCCGGGTCCGGCAGCTCCGCCAGCACGTCCGCCGGCGCCGGCTGCGTCGTAGTCGCAGGTTGAGTCAGCAGGGCGGACCGCGGCGGCAGGCTCTCTTGCCCAGCCGCAGGCTGAATGGTCTGCGGGCCGGGGGCGGCTTCTTCCGGCGCGCTTTCTGCCGCGGCCGGCTGAGCGTGGGCCACCAACATCCGGTCGCGATAAGCCGCGATCGAATCATCGACGCCGGTGGACTCCGCCTGACATCCCAGCAACCCGATGGCCCACAAGGCCGCCCCAAGCCGCCCCGCCGCTCTACGCCAACGCCGTGATTCGGTCTGCATGGCTCGCCCACAGCCCCCACGCCTCGCCGCGCCCGGTCGAAACCACATGGCGAGGATGATAGGAACAGGGCCGGGGGGTGTCAAACGTCGGGAATCGTTGGCGCGTGAAGCGGCGGGAGTGAAGCAGCGCGCGCAAAAAAGTGGGCCGGCGGTCGGGACGTGCGGGGGGGGACACGTACGCCGACGCAGTCCGGCCCGGGGTTTGGGGCTCGGTTGATTTCCTAGAGGCAGTATACCTGCACTTTCGCGTCTTGGCAACCCGACGCGTCGCCATTTTCGTCCCCGGGTCGCCGACAACAACCTGCTTCGAACGGGCCGAGGCCCGCTCACGCAATTTGCCAACTGGGGATCCAGGATTCGAACCTGGACTAACTGATCCAGAGTCAGTCGTGCTACCGTTACACTAATCCCCAAACGGGGCAGTCCGCTAAGGTACGCACAATCATCGGGCAAATCAACTCCCCCCTTGAGATTCCCATAAGTGCCCTTGAATGCTCAGCCTGCGACCGACCGCCCCGCGGCCCCGACGCCGCGGCGCACGTCCAGGGCGTCTCGCAACCCGTCGCCCACGAAGTTCAGCGCCAACAGCGTGAACGCCAGCGCGGCCCCCGGAAATACGACCAGCCACCAGTCGAACCGGACCGGGTTCAGCGCCCGCACGCCGTCCGCCGCCAGAGAACCCCACGTCGCCTGCGGCGGCTGCACGCCGACGCCGAGAAAACTCAGGAACGACTCCTGGAGGATCGCTTGCGGGACGGTGAGTGTGGCAAAGACGATGACCGGACCGACGAGGTTGGGCAGCAGGTGCCGCAGCAGAATGCGGTGCGTCGGCAGACCGAGGGCCCGAGCGGCCTCGATGAACGGCCGCTCGCGGAGTGAGAGCACTTGTCCGCGCACCACGCGGGCCACGGTCAGCCAGC
Source organism: Planctomycetota bacterium (assembly GCA_040755725.1). Lineage (GTDB taxonomy): Bacteria > Planctomycetota > Phycisphaerae > UBA1845 > Fen-1342 > JBFMAI01. The sequence continues at coordinate 26,816 of JBFMAI010000010.1, forward strand.
TCACGCCCCCGATCGCCAGGGCCAGCACGACGAATCGGGCGGTTTCGCCGCTCAGCGCCAAGCCGCGCTGCAACACGCTGCCGATCGACACCGTGAACAGCATCACCAGGAGCAGCGTCGGCAGCGCGTAGAGGACATCCACGACCCGCATCATCACGGCGTCGCAACGTCCGCCGACATATCCCGCCACCGCCCCGTACGCCGTGCCGATCCCCACCGCCAGCCCTGCCGCCAGCAGCCCCAGGCTCAGCGAAACCGCCCCGCCGTATAGCATCCGCCACAGCAGATTGCGGCCCACTTCGTCCGTGCCGAGGGGGTACGTGGAGGATGGCGGCTGGCGCGCGGCTTGAAGCTGCTGTGTGCGCATCCCGCGGACCGACCAGGGCAGCGTACCGAACGAGCCCACCAGCAGCAGAAGAAGCAGGACGGCGCTGAGCACGGCCGCGCGATGCCGCCGAAAGCGTCGCCAGAAATCCAGCGCCGGCGTGCTCATGCGCTCGGGGCCCCCACGCGAATCCGCGGATCGACGAGCCCGTAGAGCAGGTCCACGAGCAGGTTGAATCCGGCCAGCAGGACCGCGTAGACCATCACGGTCGCCAGGATGAGGCTCTGGTCCCGATTGTGGATTGACTCGACGACGTGCGTGCCCATGCCCGGGACCGAGAACACCTTCTCAACTACGAACGACCCCGTGAAGATCGCCGCCGACGCCGGCCCGAGGTAGCTCAGCACCGGCAGCAGAGCGTGCGGCAGGGCGTGGTCCAGCAACACGCGGGTCTCGCTCAGGCCCTTGGCCCGGGCGGTACGAATGAAATCCTCCGCATACGCATCCAGCAGCGCGGCCCGCGTCAGCCGGGCGATGTACGCCGCATACGGCAGCGCCAGCGTGATCGCCGGCAGCAGCGCCTGGGCCGGCCGGCCCCAACCGCCGACCGGGACCGCGCGCAGCCACAGCCCGACGACGATCAGCAGCGCGGCGCCAATGACAAACGTGGGCAGGGAGATGCCGACCAGGCACAGCCCGACCGAGAGGTGCTCGAGCCACCGGCCGCGAAACGCAACCGCCACCACCCCGCCCGTCAGGCCCAGCAACACGGCCAGGCACAGGGCCAGCAGTCCCAGTTGCAGCGACACCGGCAGCGCCGACCGCAGGATTTCGACGACCGTCCAATCCTCGTACTGATGCGCCGGCAGGTCCCCGTCCCACATCAGCCGCTTCGGCCACGTCCAGAAGTACCGCTGCCACCACGGCTGATCGTAGTTGTACGCGACGCGCTTGGCGGCCAGCACCTCCGGCGGCAGCTCGCGCTCGCCGCTCTCCAGCCCTTCGCCGGGCGCCGCCATGATGAGCAGGACCGCGCTGCCGTAGATCAACGCCAACAGGAGCGGAAACGTGGCCAGCCGGCGCAGAGCGTAGCGCAGCATGGCGTGGATTATGCGAGCCGGCCCCGCGGGTTGCCAGACGCCCCGCGCGTCGCCGGCCGCCCCGGGCGCGTGGCGGTCGCTTACGGGGGCCGAATGCCGAACTCGCCGGCGCGTTGTTCAACCTGTTTCACCTTGGCGCGAGCCGGCGCATCCAGCTTGGCCGTCAATTCACGCAGCCGCGCGATCTTCGCATCGGTGGCCCGCGCCCGCAGCTCCGGCCAGTGCCGCGCCACGGCCCGGCAGAACTCGTCGTCGGCCATGGCGGCGGCGAACTGCGGGCTGCCCAACAGCGTCGTCAGGTCCCGATACTTCGCCGCGCGGCGCAGCGTGGCGTCGCCGCGAAACGCCAAGTAGTGCGCCTGGACCGCGGGTTCTTGCAGCAGGTGGTCAAACACCCCGTCGTCAAACGCCTGCCAGAAGGTCTCGCGGTCCGCCGTCACCTCCGCCACCGCCGCCGCCGTGCGGACGCAGGGAACGTGCAGTAGCGGGTTCACGCCCGCGGCCCAGCGGCCGAAGGAGTCCTCGATCGTCATCCCGCGCGCCAGCGCGTCCACCGCGCGCAACATCCCGGCGGCGGTCGGGTGCGTGGCCGCCCAGCGCTCGGCGTACAGGTAGATCGTGGGTCCGAGCAGGTGGAGCACCCACGTGAGGGCCGCGGCCACCACCGCGCCCTCCGCCACCCCCAGCAGCGACCCCGCCGAGCGGTCCGCCACGTAGAGGTACCGATGTCGGCGGAGCGGCCCAAACAGGCGACGCCCGGCCAGCCCCGCCGCGAACGTCGCGGCCACGAACACCGTCAGACACCCGATCAACAGGCCCAACGGCAGGCCGAGGTGGGGCGCCAACGCGTGGCCGAACGGAACCCCGAACAGCGGGACCAGCAGCAGACCGATCGCGAGCCCGGCCGTGTGGACCAGGTGGCGGCCGGCGCCGGAACGATCCGCCAGCGGGACCAGGAGCGCCCCGGCGACGGCCGCGACACGCATCGCGGTTCCGCCCAGCACGAACGCCAGCAACAGGCCCAGGTACACCATCCCCCGCCATATCCAGAGAAACGCTCCGGTGCCGGCGAGGGGATCGGCGTGGACGGCGCGCATCGGCAACGGGACCGCCGGACTCGGCATTGGCATGACCAGGCCCCTTCGTGACGGGGGTGCGGGTCGGCGCGCACCCCGAGTACTAATCGGCCGGCTCAAACACCGGTGTGAAGCCGACCCCCAACCCGCTTCCGTCGTGCGTCGCCACCCGCGCCGGGACCGCCGCGCGGACCGACTTTCTCGGACGCGCCCGCCCCAACGGACATTCACGGTCGTGCGACACGGGAGCGCGATCCCGGCGTGCCGGGGCTGCCGCGCCGCCGCGCGCCGGGCTTGCCGAGCCGCGACTCGCAGGGAGGCTTACCCTCCCGGTTGGCGCCCCGTGGTCCTGAATGCCGGTTCAGGCGGCCGGCCCGCGAGTGTCCCCCGCCACCGACGGTTCGCCGCGAGTGGCCGGCAGGTGCATGCGAAACTCCGCGCCGCCCTCGGGCGGGCTGACCAGTTCGATGCGGCCGCCGAGCTCCTGGACGATCTTGCGGGCCACGGTCAGCCCCAGCCCCGTGCCGCCGTGGCCCTTCGTGGAGTGGAAGGGCTCGAAAATCTTGTCGCGTTGGTCAGGTGGGACACCCGGGCCATTGTCCGCGATCGACAGGCGCAGGGTCTGTCCGTCCGGGTCGAACTGTGTGCGGACGTTGATGACGCCGGTGTCGGGGGCGACGGCGTCGATGGCGTTGGTCAGGATGTTCATCGCGACCTGGTGGATGCCGTCGTAGTCCAGCGGGACCGCCGGCGCGTGCTCGTCGAGGTCGGTCAGCAGGACGACTTTCTTGACGTCGGCCTGCTTCTGGACGAGTTCGACCACCTCTTCGACGATGCGGTTGAGCTGGAGCGGTTCGAGGCGCGGCTCGCGCGGCTTGCTGAAGGCCAGCATATTGAGCATCAGGTTGTACGACCGGTCGAGATTGCGCTCGACGATCCGCCAGCCCTGCGCCGCCAGCGGCAGGTCCTGCTGCGCCAGGCCGCGATTGACCAGGTCCGCCCCGCTCCGCATCCCTTGCAGCACGTTCTTGATGTAGTGCGAGAGGTAGGCCAGTGCCTCACCGGCGGCGGCCAGGCGCTCGCGCTGGAGGTTGGCCTGCACCAGCCGCGCGTTCTCAATCGCCAGCCCGGCCTGATAGCCGATCGTGACGATCAGCCGCAATTCGTGCTCGTTGTAGGTGTGCCGCGTCACCGGGCAGTCGAGGTGGATCACGCCCAGCACGCGGTCGCGGGCCACGATCGGGGCGCAGATCACCGAGCGCATGCCGAGGTTCAGGACGCTCTTGCCGCTCTGGAACCGCTTGTCCGCCACCACGTTCGAGCACAACACGCCCTCGTGCGACTGCACGACGTGGTTGATGATCGTCCGCGAGGCGATGATCGACTCCCCGTTGACCTCGCGCGTCGGCCCCGCCCCGCGCAGCCGCACCACCTCCGGCAGCAGCTCGTCGGTCTCCTCGTCGCGGACGAAGATCACCCCGCGATCAACCTCCGCCTCCTCAAAGATGATGTCCAGCAGACGGGCCAGCAGTTGGTCCGGCGGCAGCAGGCCGGCGATGACCTCCGTGAGTGACCGCATCACGTTCCACGCGCGAACCGCGTACGCCGTCTCCGGCGCCGCCAAGACCAAGCTGTCCTCGCTGGACGGCAGCGTGGCGACCACCGAGGCATCGACGGACGCGCTGCCGGCATCGAGCGTGACGAGGTCGGTGGGGATCCCCGCGCCGGAATACTGCTGGACCGATTCGTCGCCCGCATACACCAGGAGCGTGCTGCCGACGCGAATCTGGTCCCCGTGCTTCAGCCGCGCCGGCCGCTGGAGCCGCACGCCGTTGACGTACGTCCCGTTGGCGCTGCCCAAGTCGGCAATTAGCCAGTTGCCGTCGGTGACGCGCAGCTCGGCGTGCCGGCGGCTGATGGTCGGGTCGGTGAGGGGAACTTGCGTGCCCCCGCGCCCGATCACGACGACTTCGTCGCTGGTGCGCAGCGTGCGTCCCTTGTCGGGCCCCTGCAAGACGATCAACGTGGCCACGCGCTCCCTCGCCGGAACAACAGACAACGGCCGCGAACCGGCCGTCGGGGCTCCCTGCCCACGCTACCAAGTAAACCGAAACGCCCGTGCGAATCAACGCGCACGGACAGATTTCGACGGGCCGGCCGCCCAAGCCCGCGGCGTTCGCATGCCTCGGCGGCGCGGCGCCGGACCGATTTCGTCCGGGCCCGCGCAACAGCGTCTCCAGCCCCTCCCCCAACCCGCCCGGGCCGCAGCGCCTCCGGCGCCGCCCGGAACCCTAGCGCGTCTGGTGGACCGGCAGGCGGACGTGCGTGGCGGCCAGTCCCTTGGGGGTTTCGACCAGCTCATACTCGACGGTGTCGCCTTCGCGCAACGAGCGGAAGCCCTCACCGTCGATGCTCGAATAGTGAACGAAAACGTCCTTGCCCTCCGGCCCAATGATGAACCCGTAGCCCTTCTTCGTGTCAAACCACTTCACATTTCCGGCCGCCATGAGCACGACCTCCGAGAGTCGTCCAGATATGGCCCCGGGACGACCCACGTGCGCGGCCCGCCTGTCCTCGGGCGCACTACCCCGGACTGCCGCCGGATGCCCACTTCCGGCAACGCGAATCCCGGCCCGAGCGGGCGATACGACAGGACGATGTGACCGGCCCTGACGGGATTCGTCCGGTAACTTATTTCGGCCCAGCGCGGCACCGAGGGGCGGCGACTCCTACGCCGGAGCCTCGGCGGTCTCCTTGGCCGCCTTGAGCGCGGCCTTCCGTGACAATTTTACCCTCCCCTGGTCGTCGATAGCAATGACTTTTACCTTGACCAAGTCACCGATTTTAACGACTTCCGAGACCTGTTTTACATAGTTCTCGGCCAGCTCGCTGATGTGGCACAGGCCGTCTTGGCCGTCTTGAATCTCGATGAACGCACCGAAATCCTTGATGCTGATGACGCGGCCCTCGTAAATCCGGCCGACCTGCACGTCCTCGGTGATCCGCAGCACCATCTCCCGGGCCCGCTCGGCCCCCTCGGCGTTGAGGCACGAAATCAGGACGGTGCCATCGTCCTCGATGTCGATGTCCGCCCCGGTCTCCGCCTGAATCGCCTTGACCGACTTGCCGCCCGGGCCGATCAGCTTCCCAATCTTCTCCGGGTTGATCTTCACGGTCAGCAGCCGCGGCGCATACGGGCTGATCTCCGGCCGCGGCGCGGCAATAGCTTTCTCCATCTCGTCGAGGATGTGCATCCGGCACTTGTGGGCCAGCTTCAGCGCCTCCCGCATGATCTTCAGCGGCAGCCCGGTCGCTTTGATGTCCAGTTGCACCCCGGTAATGCCCTTGCGCGTGCCGGCGACCTTGAAGTCCATGTCGCCGTAGTGGTCTTCGGTTCCGATAATATCGGCCAGCAGCTTGTACTTGCCGTCGTCGTCCATAACCAGCCCAATCGAGATGCCCGCCACCGCGCCCCCGATCGGCACCCCGGCGTCCATCAGCGCCAGCGATCCGCCGCACACCGACGCCATCGAGCTGGAGCCGTTCGACTCCAGGATGTCGCTGACCAGCCGGATCGTGTAGGCGAAGTTCTCCGGCCCGGGCAGCACCGCCTCCAGGCTCCGCTCGGCGAGCGCCCCGTGCCCGATCTCTCGCCGTCCCGGCCCCGCGATCCGCCGCACCTCGCCCACTGAAAAGGGCGGGAAGTTGTAGTGCAGCATGAACTTCTTGCTGTATTCCTCAATTAGGTCATCGATGACCTGCTCGTCGCGGGCGGTGCCGAGGGTGCACACCACCATGGCCTGCGTCTCGCCCCGGGTGAACAGCGCCGACCCGTGGACCCGCGGCAGCCACCCCACCTCGCAGGTGATCGGCCGGATCTCGTCCAGCCCGCGGCCGTCCGGCCGCCGCCCCTCGCTCAGGATCAACCCGCGAATCAGGGCCTTCTCGACCTCGCTGACCGCCTCCTTGATCTGCGCCGGGGTGTGCGCCGGGTTCGCTTCGCCCTCCGGGCAATACTCCGCCACCATGCGGTCGTAAACCGCCTTGACCGCGTCGTTGCGCTCCTGCTTGCCGGAAATATCCATCGCCGCCCGCAGGTCGTTGAGCACCTTACCGCGAATCTCGTCCAGCAGCGTCGTGTTCGGCTCCGGCGCCACCCACGTACACGGCTGCCCCGCCCGCCTCTTCAGCTCTTCCAGCATCTCGCAGATCGGCCGGACACCCTGCTCGTGACCGAACTGGATCGCGTCGCCGATGTCCTTCTCCGACAGCTCGCGCGAACCCAGCTCAATCATCGTGACGGCATCGCTGTGGCCCGCGACGACCAGATCGAGATCGGAGTACTCGAGCTGCGCCTGGGTCGGGTTGACGATGAACTTGCCGTCCACACGCCCCACCCGCACGCCCGCCACCGGCCGCACAAACGGCACCGGCGAGACGGCCAGCGCGGCGGCGGCCGATACCAGCCCGAGCACGTCGGGGTCGTTCTGGAGGTCGGACGCCAGCACCATGACCTGGATTTGCACTTCATCGCGGAAGCCGTCGGGGAACAGCGGCCGAATCGGCCGGTCGATCAGCCGGCTGGTGAGGACTTCCTTGGTGGTCGGACGCCCCTCCCGCTTGAAAAACCCCCCCGGGAATTTCCCCGCCGCCGACATCTTCTCGCGGTAATCGACCGTCAGCGGGAAGAAATCGATGCCCTCGCGGGGCTGGGCGGTAACGACCGTGCCCAGCACCACGGTATCTCCATAACGAACAACGGCCGCACCTGCGGCCTGCTTGGCGATCTTCCCCGTTTCGATGGATAGGACACTGGAACCGACCGCCCGCTCAACCTTAACCGTCATCTCTTTGTACTCTCTCTCACGGCCTTCCGACCAACCGACATTGACCCTGCCAACCACTCCGCCAACGGGGCGCCCGTCCCCACCCGCAACCCGCGAGCGCGCCCCGGCCCGCGGTGCCCCGCCGAGTCCAACCGACATCAACCCGCGCCCCACCCGTTGTAACTATTTGCGCAAACCGAGCTTACCAATTGTCGCCAGGTAGCGCTCGCGGTTGTCGCGGGCCAGGAACTTCAGCAGCGCTGAGCGTTTTCCCACCATCTTCAGCAGGCCGCGACGGGACGAGTGGTCCTTCTTGTGGATCTTCAGGTGCTCCGTCAGCTCCGTAATCCGCTGCGTCAACAGCGCGATCTGCACTTCGGCCGAGCCCGTATCGTGCTCGTGCCGCCGATGCTCGACCACAACCTCGGTCTTCTTCGCTTGCTTGAGTGCCATGACCCGAGACCCTTACTTGGGCGTGCCCCAGCCCGGCCGGAAGTCGCCCGAGCCAAGGCAGCCTGCCATTCCTGTAAACCGCGAGTATAGGGGCGGCGACGCCCGACCGCAACCGGCCGCCATCAACGGTCAATGACGTAGGCCGCGTCTCCGAGCCCGGCCGGGGGGAACGAAAGCCGCCGGCACCGGGGTGACGGCCCGCCCGTGCGGGGGCACCGCGCGCTTGCAACGGAACGGCGCGCGGGTCAGCGCCGCCGCGCTACCAGACCCGCCAGCGCCAGCAGCAGCACCGTCGTCGGTTCGGGCACGCAAACCACCTTGTTCAGGACGTTCACCGCCGGGTGCGGCTGGACCGTGTAGTGGATCGGAGTATAGCCGAGCATGAAGGTCAACTGGCCGGGACAAGTGGCGCACTTCACCGCGCCGAGCAGAAACGTCCGCGTCGAAGCGGCGTAAAGGTCCCACGGTACATCCGCGTTTGCGTTCGGAATCCCGTATGCTTGGACCGCGATGAGCCCGGCCGGATTGTAGTAGAAGACCTCGTTGTCGCCGTCCCAGCGCCGCTTGCCGATGTTCGGGTCGTTCGAATTCTCGCAGAGGTACCACGCGATATTCCCCACGCCCGGCAACGCGCCGTCGACGCCGATCGCCACGCCGTTGATCCAGGCGTCCGGCGGCTCGTTGTTGAACCGGCCCCAGATGTACGCCCACTGCCCAGTCGAGCAGTCCACGACGGCGTCGGGCAGCGGTCCCAACGGCGGCGTGAGATAGGCCCCGCCCGCGTCCTTCGTCAATTCGTAGCCGTCCCGGTAATCCGTGCCGTTGCCGGCGGTGTGCAGAAACGCCAGCGACGGCACCCGCAGCCCGTACGGATCGGCGCTGCTCGTGAAGAATAGATCAACACTCGCGCTCGCGCCGGTCACCAGCGCGACCAACACCAGAAAACCCACCATTCGCTTCATGACTTGCGCCTCCTCCGATGCCCAAGCACACGAGACGGCGGGGGGGAACGCCCCGCCCGTTCTGGGTCCCACCGTCGTGCGCCTACAAAGACATTCTGGGCAGGCAACTGCCGTTTGTCAATCGGGGCAGTCACCACGTGTCAATCGCAAACCCGCGCTTCATTCTGCCCGCCGTCGAGCCCCGATGATCCAGCGGTCTCACGCCCGCCGTCGTCGGAGTATCAGGCCCGCCAGCGCCAGCAGCGCCAGGCTTGCCGGCTCGGGGATATCGCAATACACCTTGTTCAGCGCGGTCACCGTTGGGTTGGGACCCTCCGCGTAGTTGACCAGCATGGAGCCAACGTCGAAGGACATCACGAGTGGGCAGACGGGGCACTTGACCGCCCCCAGGAGAAACACCCGGTGCGGGCCACCGATATAGAGATTCCACGGCAGGTCACTCGTGCGGTTCACCACGCCGTTCGCCGCAATCGCGATCAGTCCCGCCGGGTTGAAGCAGAAGACATAGGGGTCGCCATCCCAGCGTTTCTGCTCAATGCTTTCGTCGTTCAAGTTGTCGAGCACATACCAGCAGATGTTGCCCATTCCAGCCAAGGCGCCGTTGATACTGATCTTGATGCCGTTGATCTTCGCCTGCTGCGGCTCGTTGTTGAAGCGGGCCCAGATGTAGGCCCACACCGGCGGAACACCGGGGCACGACAGCCACACGTCACGGGGCGGTAGCGGCGACGCACCGGCATGCCGCGCGCTTCAAGCGCCGATCCGAACCCCGCACGCCGGTGCGGGGAGCCTTCATCCCGCACTCGCCCACGGAGCATGGGTAGTGCTGTAAAGACTTGCTGAATAATCACTTGCCACCACCGAGCAACGGTGGCGTGGGCACAACGGTGTGCCGCCGGCACGGGCTGCGGAAGCGCGCTTGCCCGCATCCCGCCACTCGCCAACCGCCGCGGACATCTTCCGACGCCTCGGCCCGCCGAACAGGCAGCCCCCCAGCAGCGTACTTACCCATCGGACACCAGTCCCCCACCCGCCCGCCCAGCGACGCCGGCCGTCGCGGCGGTGGAAGGAAGGCCTGCGTGAGAGCCTTGTCAAAATGTGACCGGATGGTACAAGGTCAGTCGTCTCGGGTAGACGGGCGCTCGGGGGCGCGGGGTTGGGTATGCGCCCTTTTTCGGCCTGCGAAAGGAGGTCGCCATGAAGGTCTCGAGAACGATCGTCTACACCTTGCTGGTCGCGGGGGCGGCCGCGTTGATCGGGCTGGCGTGGCCCGACCTCGTCGGACGGGCGGCGTACGCCCTGCAAAGCGGGCAGGCGGTCGCGGCCCGCGAGCAGCTTCAGCACGCCCGCGATCTGTCGCTGGCGTTTCAGGAGGTCGTCAAGGCCGCCAAGCCCTCCGTCGTGAGTATCCGCTCCATCAAGAAGGTCGAGGGCCCCACCGTCCTGCGCGGACCCCAATTGGCCCCCGGCGACCCCTTCCGCGAGTTCTTCGGCGACGACTTCTTCCAGCGCTTCTTCGGCGGCCGCATCCCGCAGACGCCGGAGGGCAACGAGCTGTTTCAGAGCGGCGTCGGCACCGGCGTGATTGTCAGCCGCGACGGGTACATCCTGACGAACAATCACGTCGCGGGCGGCGCGGACCGCATCACGGTCACCCTCTCGGACAATCGCCAGTTTGACGCGAAGGTCGTCGGGACCGACGCGCAGACCGACCTGGCCGTCCTGAAGATCGATGCCGACAAGCTGCTGCCGGCGGAAATGGGCGATTCGGACGCGATCGAGGTCGGCGAGTGGGTGTTGGCGGTCGGCAGTCCGTTCGGCCTGTCGCACACCGTCACCGCCGGCATCATCAGCGCCAAGGGCCGCGCCAACGTCGGCATCACCGATTACGAGGACTTCATCCAGACCGACGCGGCCATCAACCCGGGCAACAGCGGCGGTCCGCTGGTCAACCTGGACGGCAAGGTCATCGGCATCAACACCGCCATCGCCACCCGGACGGGCAGCTACCAGGGCATCGGGTTCGCGATCCCGACCAACATGGCCCGGCAGGTCATGGACAGCATCATCAAGCAGGGCAAGGTCGTGCGCGGCTGGCTGGGCGTCGCGATCCAGAACCTCACCGAAGACCTGGCCCAGTCCTTCGGCTATGAAGGCACTGACGGGGCCCTCGTCGGCGACGTCACCGCCGGCGGACCGGCCGCGGAAGCGGGCGTGAAGCCCGGCGACATCATCGTCCGCTTCGACGGCAAGAAGGTCGAGGACATGAACAAGCTGCGCAACACCGTGGCCGCGACGGCGCCGGGCCGCGAGATCCAACTCGAGCTGTTCCGCGACCGCCAGCCGGTCACCGTCACCGTCAAGGTCGGCGAGCTGCCCTCGCAGCGCGTCGCCGCCCGCGCCGGCGAGCCAACCGAAGACCTCGGCCTTACCGTCCAGGACCTCTCCCGCGAGCTGGCCCAACAGCTCCGCGTCGAGGGCGACCGCGGCGTGGTCGTCACCAAGGTCGAGCCGGGTGGCCTGGCCGAACGCGGCGGCCTGGTCGCCGGCGACCTAGTCCTCGAAGTCGACGGCCGCCCCGTCGACAACGTCAATGGCTTCTACGCCGCCCTGCGCGAACGGGATCTGAAGGACGGCATCCGCCTGCGGGTCAAGACGCAGGGCATGCAACGGTTCGTGTTTCTCAAGAAACGCTAGGGGCGCGCCCGCAACCCCCTCCCTTCCAGGTCGTCACGGGCGACTCGTCCGCCACGGCGGACGAGTTGGTCGCCGTGGTGACCGACCCGCGGTGGCGAGGAGGGGTTGGGGCAGGGTGGCGATCGGCAGGCGCCGTCTCGCCGCCGCGCGTCGCGCTACCACAGCGCCGCGTAGGGCCGGCGCCGCCGACAGCCCTCCTGCTCGGCCAGCAGGTCGAGGTGTATCGTCGCCGTGTCCTCGACCAGCGCCGCCAGCGGCGGGCCGGCCGGCAGCTTCCGGGCGTCCACAGTCTTGAGGTACCCCCGGCACCGGGCGCACGTCTCGACCCAACGTGGGTCTTCCGCGCCGAACCGCAGGAATTGCAACGACTCGGGCTCGCGGACGCCGCAGTCCGGGCACGCCAGCCGGGCATAACGCCAACGCGACCCGCACAACGAGCAGTGCAGAAGGCGCTGGCCATCGTCACGCCGCAGCTCGGCCAACCCCGGCGGCGAACCGCAGACCGGGCAGGCCCCCGGCGCGTCGGCAACATCCGTCGGCGGAAGCTCGGCCACCCAGCGTGCCGCGGCGCGGGCCACGAACGGGGCTGCCAACACGCGGCCGAAGAAGAGGAGCCCCTCGTCGGAGACGTTCAGACTGTCCGCCAGCGTCATCAACGCATCGGCGTCGGGGCCGAAGGCCGCGTCAGCCGCCACACGCGCCAGAAAGGTCGGATCGCGATCCGCGGCCGCCACCAAGTGGGTCGCGTCCCGACTGCCCGAGCCGTGGCGGGCGGCCGCCGCCGCGGTCGCGGCCAGCAGCGGCCGGAGCAGCTCCGGATCGAAGCGCACGCTCGCCGGACCAAGGCGCGGGCGATCCGCGGCCTGTGGCGCCGCCGAGTCCGGGACCGCGGGACTTGGCGGCAAAGCGTGGTAGGTCTGCCACTGGACCGTGAGCAGATCGGCGCGGAAACGGACGTAGTCGTCGGAGACCTGCGGTTGTCCGATCAGGGCCTCCAGCCGCCCGCGCAGGGTCGCCGGATCGGCGTGGGCGTCGGGCGCAGTGGATTCAGCCGCCATGGGTTTCCTTATGGAGGCGCCGTGGGCGTTCGGCGCCGGCCGGACGAGCGAGCCGGAGAATCGCGTTGTCCTCTTCGCGGACCCACTCCGGACGCTAACTTGACCCTCCCCCAACCCCTCCTCGCCACCGCGAGTCGGTTACCACGGCGACCAACTCGTCCGCCGTGGCGGACGAGTCGCCCGTGGCGACCTGGAAGGGACGGGAGGGTGAGCCTCCCGGCGAGCCGGGGCTCGGCAGTCCCGGCGCGCTGCGGCTCGGCCGGGGCCTTACCCTCCCGTGTCACCAGATCGCCGGTGCCCACTTAGAACCCGACGAGCAACTCGTACGAGCGGCCGATGGCCTTGGCTTCGTCCGGGGTGATGTTCGACCCCGGCTTGGCGATCATTTCGCGGATGATCTGCATGCGCTCCTCGGGCGACTTAATCGCCAGGGTGCGGAGCTTGTCGGCCCCGTGGCACTGCGTGCAGCGCAGCAGCGTGAGCGAACTGTGAATCCGGGCCAGCTCGTCGTCGCTGAAGTGCGTGTCGGGCATCGCGCTCATGTGCGCCAGCGCCTGCTCGATCTGCCCGCGCGTATTGTGCGGGCCGGCGAACCGCCGCTCGGTGTGACAGCTCGTACACTTGTCCTCGTGGAAGAACGCCAGGCGCGGGGCGGCCACGTTGACGAGGTCTTGTTTGCTGGCCAGCACGGCCCGCAGCTCGCGGACCTCCTTCCGCGTGTCGCGGACCAGCCCGCACAAGAAGATCATCAGCAGGGCGCTGAGCAGCGTCGTGAAGACGGTCACGAAGCGGTATCGATTGTCCATCGCAGGTCTCCAATCCGCGGCGGGCCGGCGCCTAGCGGTGCGACGACGACGACTCGTCCACGTAGACCGGGAAATTGCGGCAGATGTAGATGTAGACCAGCACGCCCAGCGAGACGATGCCGGCGGAAATCCCGAGCTCCATCCAGTGCGGATAGTACGTCTTGGCGTACTCCGACGTAATCCCGATCACCGACACGTTCAGCCGGTTCAGCAGCAGCCCGATGATCACCAGGATGCTCGACCAGAACAGCCACGGGCCGGACGTGGCGAACTCGGGCGTCAGCAGGATCGCCAGCGGAATCAGCAGCCCGATCACGACCTCGGCCCAGAAGGCGATCGACTGCGGCGTCACGTCCAGCAGCTCCATGCCCACGCCGCGGAACACCAGGTCCAACCCGCGCAGAGCCAGGTAGAACAGGATCGCCCAGGCCAGCAGGTTGCCGACGTCCTTGAGCAGGTGCAGCTCGATCCGTCGGCCGAACAGCCGGGCACTCAGCGTCGATTCGACGATGACCATCGCCAGGCCGGCGGCGACGGCGGAAACGAAGAAGTGCACGGGCAGCAGCGGGGTGTACCAGATCGCGTTGAGCTTGTGCGGGACGATCAGGAACAGCGTGCCTAGTGAACTCTGGTGCAGCGTCGAGAAGATGATCCCCGCCATCATCAGCATCGTCGGCATGCGCGGGTTGCGGTGGATGAAGCCCAGGTCCACCCCGAGCTGGAACGCCACCAGCACCGCCGCGATGGCGATGATCCACGCCGGAATCTGGACCAGGGCGACCGTGAACAACACCAGCAGCGCGATGGCGATCCAGGGCGAGACGTTGCGCCAAATGCGCTGGAGCCGCTCCCAACGGAACCGCTCGAACACGACCGGCAGGAACTCCAGGAAGAGAATGGTCGTGTACAGCATCACGCACCAGCCGACCTCGAACATCGGCGACTCGTGGTGCCACATGACCATCATGTGCCAGATGGTCCACGGGCGCCCCAGGTCCACCAGCAGGGCGCTGATGAACAGCAGATACCCCAGAAACGCGGTCAGAATCGTCGGTCGCACCAGCGGGTGGTACTTCTCCCCGCCGAACATGTGCATCAACCCGGCCACGACGAACCCGCCCGCGGCCAGCGCGATGCCGGTCAGCACGTCGAAGCCGATCCAGAACCCCCACGGGTAGCCCTGGTTCAAATTGCTGACCGAGCCGATCCCGGTGGCGAAACGGTACAGGGCCAGGATGATCCCGCCGGCGGCCAGCAGGGCCAGGATGCCGCTGCCGAGCCCGGACTTGGCTTTGGTCTCGGTGGCCATGGTGTGCTCCTACTGGCGGTCGCCGGCGCCGTCGGCGGGCTGGCGCTCCAGACGGGTCCGCAGGTGGTAGCCCAGTCCCAAGATGGCGGCCAGGCCGAACATGACGAACGGAATGCCCTTCATCGCCGGCTCGGTGTGCGCGACCATCGGGCTGGTGGGGACTTTCTTGGTGATGTACCCGAGTTTCTCGAACGGCACGCTCGAGATGTGCAGCACGCACGTCCCCCCCGCCTCGTGCAGCCCGTAAATGTGATGGACGTAGCCGTTCGGGTTGTTGGCGATGCGCTGCTGGGCCTCGCGGACCATCGCGTCGCGCTCGCCGAACGTGATCGCCCCGGTCGGGCACGCCTTGGCACACGCCGGGATCTCGCCGCGCGCCTGCCGATGCGCGCACATCGTGCATTTGGTGATGTACGGGTTCCACGAGTCGAACTCGAACCGCGGGACCACGAAGGGGCAGGCCAACATGCAGTAGCGGCAGCCAATGCACTTGTCCTTGTGGTACACGACGGGCCCCGTCGGCAACTTCTCCAGCGCCTGCACCGGACAGGCGGAGATGCAGCCGGGCACCTGGCAGTGCATGCACTGCCGCTTGCCGAACACCCATTCGAACCGCCCGTTCACCAGCACCTCGTTGTACGTCACCAGGCACCAGGTGTCCTTGCTCAGATCCCGGGGGTTCTGGTACCCCGGCCCGGCGAAGAACTCGGTCTTCTCGGCCGCCCGCTTGTACTCGTGCTTGCAGGCCACCTGGCAACCCCGGCAGCCCATGCAACGCGGCAGGTCGATCAGCAGCGCATTCATCGCCATCACACCACCTCCTCTTTCTCCACCCGGCAGAGGAAGGCCTTGTACTCGGGGATCATTGTGTTCGCGTCGCCGACGTGCGGCGTGAGGACGTTGGCGCTGTCCCCCGTGGCCAGGCCGGCGTAGCCCCAGTGCCACGGAATGCCGATCTGGTCTACGAGCTTGCCGGCGACGAAGAACGGCTCGAACCGCCGCGTCACCAGCGCCCGGGCCCGCATGGTGCCGCGCTTCGTACTGACACGGACCCAGTCGCCGGTGTGGATGCCCTTGCGCTGCGCCAGGTCGGCCGACAACTCGACGAACACGTCCGGCATCAGCTCGACCAGCCACGACGCGTTGCGTGTCATCGCGCCCGCCTGCCAGTGCTCGCACACCCGATACGTCGTGGCCACGATCGGGAACTCACGCGGGTCCCCGATGAGGTCCGGCTCCCAGACCTTGATGACGGGGTTGAATTGCTGCGGCGACAGCAGGTTGGCCACGGGGCTTTCGAGCGGCTCGTAATGCTCCGGGAACGGCCCGTCCGTCAACGCCGTCGCAAACAGACAGGCCACGCCTTCCGGCCGCATCAGGAACGGATTGCGGGAGGCCGGGTTCGGCGTGCCGTCGGGGTTGTTGAGCGGCGGCCAGCCGCCGTCGGGGACATCGCCCTCCCAGGCGCCCTTGCCGTCGGCCAGCGCCGGGTTCCACCGAATGACCCAGCGGTGCGGCGACCAGGGCTGCCCCTGGTGATCGACGGAGGCGCGGTTGTAGATGATGCGGCGATTCAGCGGCCAGCACCACGCCCAGTCGGGGTCGAGGCCGCGGCAGCGGCCCTCCGGCACTTTGGCCGGATCCTCCTTGAACCGCTTCGCCAGCCGGTTGATCGTCTTGCGGCCGCGCACTTCCGTAATGTGGGGGCCGTCGTTTAGCTCCGGCCCCTTGCCGTCGGCGTAATCCGCGTACGACCCGCAGAAGATCCAGCAGCCGGAACACGTGCTGCCGTCATCGGCGAGCTTGGTGAAGTTGAGGACCTGACGCCCCTTCTGCTCGCCCTCCATGTAGTAGCCGCTGATCTCGGCGGCAACGTACTGGATGTCCGGCTCGCCGTGGTCGTCCACGTGGTAGTCCCATGTCAAATGCCGGATCGGCTCCGGGAAGGCACCGCCCGCCTCGTACAGGGCCTTCAGCTCCTGCACCAGACGCGTGACGATCCACGCGTCGCTGCGGGCGTCGCCGGGCGGCTTGGCGGCCGCATACCGCCACTGCGCCCAGCGGCCGCTGTTGACCACGCTGCCCTGCTTCTCCATCGAAGCGGCGGCGGGCAACAGGAACACTTCGGTCTGGATCTTGCTCGGGTCGACGCCCGGCCGCTTCCAAAACGTCGCCGTGTCCGTCTCGAACAAGTCGACGCACACCAGCCAGTCCAAGCGGGCCAGGGCCTCGCGTTCCTTGTTCGAGTTGGGTCCGCCGACGGCGGGGTTCTGGCCGAAGCACAGTAGGCCCTTGATCGTGCCCGCGTAGATGGCCTCGAACAGCGAGATGAACGAGCGGTCCCCGCTCGGCTTGGGGAGGTAGTTGTAGCAGAAGTCATTTTCCTTGGTGGCGTGGTCACCCCACCAGGCCTTCAGCAGGCTCACCATGTACTTCGGGGTGTTCTGCCACCAGTTGCCGCTGCTGGGGTCGTTGCTCTTGGGGGTGTTCTTCTCCAAGTACGCCGCCAGGGTTTGCAGCGGCGGCGCGGGCACCTTCAGGTAACCCGGCAGGATGTGGAACAGCAGCGCCATGTCGGTCGAGCCCTGGACGTTGGACTCGCCGCGCAGGGCGTTGACCCCGCCGCCGGCCATCCCGATGTTGCCCAGCAAGAGCTGGAGGATGGCGTACGTGCGGATGTTCTGCGTGCCGTGGGTGTGCTGGGTGGTGCCCATCGCATAGAGCCAGGTGGCCACGCGATCGGGGGCCCAGGTCGAGGTGAAGACGTCGCAAATCTTCTCGTAATCCTCGCGCGGGGCGCCGGTGATACTGCACACCGTGTCCATGTCATAGCGCGCGAAGTGCTTCTTGAGAAGCTGGAAGACGCAGCGCGGGTGCTCCATTGTCATGTCCCGCACCGGCACGCCCTGCTCGTCCAGCTCGTACGCCCACTTCGACGCGTCGTAGGCCCGTTTGCCCGCGTCGTATCCCGCAAACAGACCCGCCTCGAAGTCGTACTCGGGATTCACGAGGAACGTCGCGTTCGTGTAGTGCCGGACGTACTCGCGGTTCACGCGGTCGTTCTGCAACGCATAGTTGATCATCCCGCCCACGAACGCGATGTCCGTCCCCGACCGCATCTTGCAGTAGTGGTCGGCGAAGGCCGTCGTCCGCGTGTAGCGCGGGTCGCACGACAACACCACCGCGCCGTTCGCCTTGGCCCGCTCGATCCACCGCGACGCGATCGGGTGGTTCTCCACCGCGTTGGAGCCGCAGATCATGACGACGTCGGCGTGGGCCATGTCACTCCAGTGGTTGGTCATGGCCCCGCGACCAAAGGTGGCGGCCAAACTGGCCACCGTGGAGCTATGTCATATCCGGGCCTGGTGTTCGATCCACACCAGGCCGGCACCTCGCATCATCTTGCTCAGGAGGTAACACTCTTCCGTGTCCAACGCCGCCCCGCCCAACGAGGCGATCCCCTCCGTGCGGTTCACCGTCAGGCCCCCCTCCTGACCCACCCACGTCTCGTCGCGGGTCTTCTTGAACCGCTCGGCGATCATCTTCAGCGCCCGGTCCCAGGGCAGCTCTTCCCACGCCTTGGCCCCCGGCTTGCGGTACCGCACCGTCCGCAGCCGGCGGTCATTGTGGTGAATCTGGTAGAGCGCCGCCCCCTTGCTGCACACCGCGCCCTCGTTGATCGGGTGGTCCGGGTCGCCTTCGATGCCGACGACCTGCCCGTCGACGACCTCGGCGATCTGCCCGCAGCCGACGCCGCAGAAGGGGCAGATCGTTGTGACCACCTTCCCGCGCCGCGCCGCGCCTTGGGCGGCGTAGACGCGCGTGGGGCGCAGATTGAGCCCCAGAAAACTCAGCAACGTGCCGGTGCCGGCGGCGCCGGTGGTTGCCAGGAATGCCCGCCGACTCAGTTGCATCACTGCTCTCCTTGCCTGGGCCGCGGCGTGCGACACGCGCGCCGCTCAGCGGAACTTTCCCACACGAATCGGCGAGCACACGCCGATTCGAGCAAGCGATCTAGTGCGTCCGCTCTATGGCACGCGACGGATCGACGCTGTCGGGATCGATCAACGTCGTGTGCAACGGTCGGCTCAGTCGCCGACCCGCGATTGCCCGTAGCCCAAGAGAAGAGGTGCTGCGTGAGTCATATTGAGTCGCCGCCAGCAGAAACGCGCCAACGGCACTGCTTACTAACGTACCTCATTATCGGAATAGATTCAAGGCTCTAGCGGCGAGCATCCGAATGTCGCGCCCGAGTTCGGGACGACGCCCGCTACTCGCATGGGGGCTCGGTTGACGCCTCCCCCCGGCGGGTCACCCTGACAGCGGCGAGAAACAGAACTTCCGTTTGCACAAATCTAATCAAACAAGTGTTTTTGTTCAAGGATATGTTAATTCTGTGGTGGCTGTCCGGACGTGGCCGACGGGGCGGATCACGCGGTCGGGGACGAACTACACCGGCGGGACGATATCGGCCGCGGCAACGTCCTCCCCAGGTGTGGTCAGCGGCAGGATGACCGTAAAGGCGCTTCCCCGCTCGACTTCGCTCTCAACCTGGAGCTCCCCGCCGTGGGCCTGCACGATCCGGCAAACGACGGCCAAGCCGAGGCCGGTGCCCTTTCCGGGCGCCTTGGTCGTGAAGAACGGGTCGAAGATCGCTTCGCGCAGGTGGTCCGGGATGCCGCAGCCCGTGTCGCGGACGCGCGCAAAGATCACCCCGCGCTGCGGATCGTGCCCCGTCTGGACGGTCAACGTGCCGTGCTCGCCCATCGCGTCGACCGCGTTCATGATGAGGTTCATGAAGACCTGCTGCATCTGCGACTCGTCGATGACCGCCGCCGGCAGGTCGGGCGCCAGCTCGCGCACGACCGTGATGTTCTGGAAGCTGGCCTGCCTCTCCAGTAGCGCCAGGGTGCGACTGAGCACGTCGTTGAGGTCGTGCGAGCCCCTGCGCACCTCGCGCTGGCGCGAGAACTCCAGCAGCTCCTGCACGATCCGCCGACACCGATCGGCCTGCCGCACGATCTCGTCCACGTCGCCACGGATTGGGCTGTCCACCGGCAACGCTTCCTGAACCAGCGTGGCAAACGTCAGAATCCCGCCCAACGGGTTGTTGATCTCGTGGGCCACGCCGGCGGCCAACTGGCCGAGGGCCGCCAGCCGCTGGTGGCGGTCCATGGCGGCCTGCGTGCGCGCGAGCTGCTCGGTGCGCTCCTGGACCTTCTCCTCCAGCGCCTCGGTCCACTGCTGGGCGTACTGCTCCAGCAGGCTGTACCGCTCCACGTCGGCCGCCTGAATCCGGTCCAACATCGCGTTGAATGAACGGGCCAGATCGTCGAGCTCGCTGTGCCCCCCCGCGCGCACCCGCCGGCTCAGGTCACCGGCCGAAACAGCCGCGGAGACGGCGACCATGTCCTCCAACGGCCGCGTCAGCCCGCGCGTCAACACATACGTCACCACCACGATCAGCACCAGACACGCCGCCGCGATGCCGCCAAACGTCAACGCGATCTGGTCGCGGATGGCGGTGACGGGTCGCTGGAGGGCCCCGACGCCGAGCATGCCGATCCGTCGCCCGTGCAGGTTCGTGATCGGCTCGTAGGCGGTGATGTAGTAGTCGTTGACCACGAAGCCGCGATCCCGCCACGTCTCCCCGCGCAGAATGACCGCCTCGTAGACCCGGCGATCGATCCGCGTGCCGACCGCCCGACGCCCGTCGGCGGAGACCGCGTTGGTGCTGACGCGGGTGTCTTCGAGGAAGATTGTCGCCGAGCCGGCATGCCGCCGGCCTTCCGCCAAGGTCGGAAACAGCGTCTCCTCGATCTGGTCCACGACTAGGTGCGCGCCCCTCGCTCGCACGTCGGTTTCCGGGGCGTTGAGCAGCCGACCCCCGTAAACCACCCCGATCGTCTGGCCCTGCTCGTCACTGACGGGGGACGCCGCGACCTGCACCAGGCCCGTCGTCAGTCGCCCCGGCGTCTGGCCCGGCACGGGCGCCAGCTCAATCGCGGCCCGGGCGGGCAGGTCGGGGTTCTCCGCCCCCAGGGGGCGCAGCGACACCGCCTCCGTCCCCGCCGCCGGCTGGCCGCGCAGCGCCTGGACGACCGCGGCCAGCTCCACCCGGTCGCCGGCGCGCCCCGGGGCCGCAGCGCGGTACACCGCCTGGCCGCGTGCGTCGGCGATGGACAAGAAGTCCAGCCCGCGACTGACGCGCAGGCCGGCGAGGTATTCGCGGTAGGCCGGCGTGGTCGGATCACGCAACAACTCGATGACGCGGCGGCTGGTGGCCAGGATGTCCACGCACTGCCGGATGTTGTCGATGTGCGCTTGGTAGATACTGCGGGCGGCGGACAGGTCGTGATCGACCTGAAGGCGGGTCTGCTCCAGCAGGGCCGTGCCGGCGATGCGGAGACCGATGAGCGCCGTGGACACCCCGCCCGCGATCAGGATCAGCGAGTAGCTGACCACGATCCGCCAGCGGAGCGAGTACGTCCAACGCGGCAGGTACATCCGCCCTCCATCACGCGACGGCACTACGGCCCGGCCCGTGGCAGCGCGACCGTGAACGTCGAACCCTGCCCGGGCTCACTGGCCAGGGCCATCTGCCCACCCAGCTCCTCGGCAATCTTCTTGCAGATCGGCAGCCCCATGCCCGTGCCGCTGATGCCGGCGGTGCTCTCGTCCTTGACGCGGTAGAACTCCTCGAACACGTGCGCTTGGTGCTGCGGCGCGATGCCGATCCCCGTGTCCCGCACCGAGACGCGCACCGCCTGGTCGTCCGCGTCGCCGCTCACGTACACCTGCCCCCCCGCCGGCGTGTACTTGATCGCGTTCGACACCAGGTTCATCAGCAACATGCGCAGCGCGGCCCGGTCGCCCCGCACCACCGGCAGGTCCGCCGGCACCTCGTTGTGCAACTGGATCGGCTTCTCGTCGGCGGCGGTTTGCAGCCCGTCCAGCACGTCCCGCACGACCTCCGGCCACGCCACCGCGACCCGCTCCGTCGCCAACTGCCCGCCCTCGACCTTGGACAGCGTGAGCCAGTCCGCAATCATCGCCAGCATCTCACCGATCTTCGCCCGGCACCGCTCGATCCACTGCTTCTGCGTCGCCGTCGCCGCATCGCCCATCTGGTGCCGCAGCACGTCGAGGTACTGCCCGACGGCGGCCAGCGGGGACTGGAGCTGGTGCGAAACGAACGTGACGAACTTGCGCGCCTGGGCCTCCTTCTCCCGCCGCAGCCGCGCCGCCTCCCGCGTCAGGTGCCAGCGCTCGACCGCGCGGGCCATGATGGCCCGTAGCTCTTCGGCGGTGAACGGCTTGGGGATGAAGTCGTACGCGCCGCCCTTCATGGCCTCTACCGCCGTCCCCACCGTCGCGAACCCGGTGATGACGATGACGACGATCTCCGGATCGATCTCCCGGACCCGGCCGATCACCTCGAGGCCGCCCATCCCCGGCATCTTCAGGTCGACGATGACCACCCCCGGCCGCACCTGCTCGACGCGCTGCAAGCCGCTGGCGCCGTCCGGGCACGTCTCCACCGTGTAGCCCACGCGTTCGAGCGCCGCCTGACACGCCCGGCGCATCGTCGGGTCGTCGTCAATGACGATGATCGGCGGACTGGGCCATGGGGCCGGGTTCATGGAACGTGACTCCCCGCGCGAACCGCCGCGAACCGCCGCGCGGCTACGACCCCAACATGCGTTTGACGCAGGCGAGGAACTTGGGGATGTCCAGCGGCTTGGTCATGTACGCATCCGGGGTGATGAGGGGCATCTCCTCGGCCATCGGGAAACGGCTGGCCGGGTCGTCGCGCACCGAGGAGACCATGACGATCGGGGTTTCCTCACCCCCGTCGCCGCCGCCCCGCAGGGCCTGAACCACAGAGTACCCCTCGACGGGGCTCTCCATCATGATGTCCACGACGATCAGGTCGTAGCGGGTCGCGCGGGCGGCCTCGACGCCTTCGCGTCCGGTCTTCGCCTCGAAGACCTCGTACCCCTCTCCTTCCAGCAGGGCCCGGGTGGAGGCACGATAATCCTCATCGTCGTCGATGATCAAGATTCGGGTCTTGTCTGCCATCCGCCTGCACTCCCGTAGCGACCTGCCTCCACCCGCAGGGCAAGCCTACCGGCCGCGCCGGGAGTGGTCAACCCGCAGCCGGCGATGCCCGCCCCGAATGTCCCCGTGACGCCTGCGGCACCCCACACCTGCATGGACCGTCCCCTGGCACGCGGCGTGCATACGACTTTCGGGCGCGGTAGGATATCCGTCATTCAGCGGAGACGACATCGTGTTCACCTCACCGGCGGAAGCACTCAAGTTCATTAAAGACAACCAGATACAGATGGTTGATCTGAAGATCGTCGGCCTGGCCGGGCAGTGGATGCACATGACCATCCCGGCGCGCCAATTCACCCAGAAGCACTTCGAGGAAGGCGTCGGGTACGACGGCTCCTCCGGGTCCGGCTTCACGCGCGTCGAGAGCGGCGACGTAAACGCCCTGCCACAGCCCGACACCGGCTTCGTGGACCCGTTCTGGGAGCAGCCCACCCTCAGCTTCCTCTGCGACACGGTCACCGCCGACACCCGCCAGCCCTTCCCCAACGACCCGCGGACGATTGCCCGGCGGACTGTCGAATACATGAAATCCACAGGTCTGGCGGATGAGGCGTGGATGGGCCCGGAGTTCGAGTTCCACATCCTGGACCGCATCGACGTGGTGAACGAACCCTACCGCACGGGCGTGGCGATTCAGTGCGCCGAGACGGACTCGGACGGGCAGACGACGCCGATCCCGCACAAGGGCGGCTATCTGCGGACGCCGCCGAGCGAGCAGCTTCACGACCTGCGGTCGGAGGTCGCGTTGACCCTCGAGCAGATGGGGATTCCGGTCCGCTATCACCACCACGAGGTGGGGGCACCCGGGCAGTGCGAGGTCGAAGTCCACCTCAAGCCGCTGCTGCGGGCCGCGGACCAGGCCCTGATCATCAAGTACGTCATCAAGAACGTCGCCCGCAAGCGAGGCAAGATCGCCACGTTCATGCCCAAGCCGGTCTTCGGCGAGGCGGGCAACGGGATGCACGTGCACCAGTGTTTGACCAAGGGCGGCCGACCGCTGTTCTACGACGAGCGCCACAAGAACTACGCGAACCTCAGCGACCTGGCCCTGCACTACACCGCAGGCCTGCTGGACCACGGCCGCGCCCTCACCGGGTTGACCAACCCGTCCACCAACTCCTTCAAGCGGCTGGTGGAGGGCTACGAGGCCCCGGTCAACCTGTTCTTCTCGCTGGCCAACCGCTCCGCCGCCATCCGCGTGCCCCGCTACGCCGTCGCGCCGGGGGACAAACGTATCGAGTACCGGCCGCCGGACTTCACCTGCAACATCTACCTCGCACTGGCCGGCATGGTGTTGGCGGGATTGGACGGGATTCAGCGGAAGCTGGATCCGGGACAGCACAACATGGGCCCGTTCGACGTGGACATCGCCAAGCAGAGTCCTGAGTTCCGGGAGAAAATCGCCGCCGTCCCACGCTCCCTGCACGACGCGCTCGACGCGTTGCTGACGGACCACGCGTTCCTGCTCAAGGGCGAGGTCTTCAGCGCGGCCTTCATCCGGGATTGGGTGGACGCGAAACGCGAGAAAGACGCCCGGGCCGTCGCCCTGCGGCCGCACCCCTACGAATACGAGTTGCACTTGGACTGCTGACCGGCGGCGGCAGTGGCGGCGGCGGGGGCCGACCCGTAGCATTGGGGGCCGGGAGCCGCCCGAGCTCGGTGCCGGGCCGGGCTTTCCCAACCGGCCGAACCCGTGGATCCGACCGGAGACTACCAATGCCGCGACAACAGCTCACTGGCCCGCGCTGGCTCGCCTTCGCGCTCCTACCCGCCATGGTGGCCGGCGGCTCCGCCTGGGCGGCCGACCAGGCGCAGACCCAGCCCACCACGCAACCAACTAGTCAGCCCGCGGCCCACTGGCATTACCGGCTGACCCTGGCACCCCCTGCCGACAAGCGCGTCGAGATCGTCGCCAACCTCACGGGGCTCAACCCGATGCCGACGGAACTCGTCCTGACGATGAACACCGACTATGCCTACGCCCGGCCGCCGGAACCGCTGCTCACCGGGCCGCCGACGGTGCGGGCGGCCGGCCGCGAGCTGAGGGTGACTCGGCGTGACCCGTACACGTGGGTCGTGGCCACGGAGGGGCCGGCGGACCTCGAGCTGTGCTACGGCGTGCCGCTGACGCACCGGGACTTGGAATCGGTTCGCGCGGCCGGCGACGAGTTCGAGTTCCCGTTTGTCGCCGACGACCACGCGCTGCTCGGGACCGGTCCGCTCATCATCTATCCGCGCGACGTCCGGGCGCGGGCGATCAGCGTCAAGGTCGTCGCCCCCGACGGGTGGGAGGTGCGGGCCCCCTGGCCGCTGGCGCCGGAAATGCAGTTTGTGGTGCCGAGCGCGGCCTCGTTGAGCAACGACCTCATCGCGGTCGGCCGGTGGAACCAGCACGAAATCCGCGTCAACGGGTTCCTCGGGACCGTCCTGTTTGCGCCGGGTCAGGAAGCCATCGAGGCGGACGTCGTCCAACCGATCGCCGCGATCGTCGAACACGAGCTGGCCCTGTTCGGTCGGCCGCCAACGGGCCGTTACCTGTTCGTGTTCGGCCCGCCGATGACGGGCGGGACGGGGGGTTCGCCGAAGACCCACTCGATGGTGTTGGCGGTGGACCCGCGGCTGGCGTCACAGGGGACGGCCCGTATCGGTCACCTCATCGCGCACGAGTTCTATCACACGTGGGCCACCGCGCAGGCGGCGATGGCCGACGAGGTGCGCTGCATCAACGAGGGGTTCACCGACTACTACGCCTACCTCGTCTGTGCCCGCCTCGGCCTGACGACCTGGGAGGAGTTCGCCGCCACGCTCGGCGACAAGATGCAGCGCGCCACCTACAACGCCCACTTCGGCAAGCTGTCGCTCGTCGAGGCCGGCGGTCCGCTGTTCTTCGCCGACCCCGCGGCGCGCCACCTCGTGTACGACGGCGGGCTGATCGTGGCCGCGTGGCTGGATCGCGCGATCCGCACCGCCGGCCGCGGCCGCTCGCTGGACGACTTCATGCGGGCCTTGATCAACGATCCCCGCTGGGACCCTGAGCAGCGCGGCCCCACCGTCGAGGACTTCGCGGCCCTGCTGCCGAAGTTCATCCACGAGAACACCGCCCGCCAGATCGTCGCCGCCGTGCGCGAGCCCTACCGGCTCAACCCGGTCGCGGCGCTGTACCCGGTTGGGGTGTTCATCCACCGCGACGTGGACGACCCGAATCTAATGAACCAGGTCCGCCTGGAGGGCACGCGCATCGCTCACATCGAACCCAACGGGTTTGCCTACCGCTACGGCCTGCGCGAAGGGGACGAGTTGCTGGAGGTGGCCGGGACGCCCGTCGCGACCGCCGAGGAGGTCTTCGCCGCGTGGCGGGGGCGCCTGACCGAGCCGATGCGCGTCCGGCTGCGGCGCGCGGGCCAGGAAATCGAGATCGAGCGGCTGCTCCCCGTGATTACCGCGTTTCGCGTGCCGGTCGAACCGTGGCGGGAGCACAAAGAGTAACGACACCGGCGGCCGCACCGGCCTGACGGAGCTGTTAGCATGAGTGTCCGCAACCTGGACGCGTTGTTCAAGCCCACCTCGGTCGCCGTCCTCGGCGCTTCCAACACCCCCGGCAGCGTCGGGGCCGTCATGATGCGCAACCTGCTGCGGGCCGGCTTCAACGGCCCGATCATGCCGGTGAACCCCAAATACCCCGCCGTCGCGGGCGTGCTCACCTACCGCGACGTGGCCAGCCTGCCGATCGCCCCCGACCTGGCCATCATCTGCACCCCCCCGCGCACCGTCCCGGAGCTTATCCGGCAGCTCGGCGAGCGGGGCACGCGGGCCGCCGCCGTCATCACCGCCGGCATGTCCGAGCAGCAACACGCGGAGGGGCGGGCGATTCAGGACGCGATGCTGGCCGCGGCCCGGCCGCACCTGCTGCGGATTCTGGGGCCCAACTGCGTGGGCCTGCTCGTACCGGGCCTGGGGCTCAACGCGACCTTTGCTCACACGGAGATCGAGCCGGGCTCACTCGCCTTCGTGTCGCAGTCCGGCGCGTTCTGCACCGCGACGCTCGATTGGGCCAAGGCCCGCGGCATCGGATTCTCGCATTTCATCTCCCTGGGCAACACGGCGGACGTGGACTTCGGCGACGTGCTGGACTACCTCGCCAGCGAACCCGAGACCACCGCCATCCTGCTGTACATGGAGTCGATCGGCGCCGACGAAGCGCGGAAGTTCATGTCGGCCGCCCGCTCCGCCTCGCGCAACAAGCCCGTCCTGGCGATCAAGGCCGGGCGGTTCCAGGAGGGGGCCCGGGCCGCAGCTTCACACACCGGTGCTCTGGCCGGCTCGGACAATGTCTATGACGCCGCCCTGCGGCGGGCCGGCATCCTCCGCGTCTACGACCTCGACGAGCTGTTCGACGCGGTTGAAACGCTGGCGCGCTCCCAGCCCCTGCGCGGCGAACGCCTCGCTATTCTGAGCAACGGCGGCGGCCCGGGTGTCATCGCCACGGACGCCCTCGTCGCCCAGGGCGGCCAGCTCGCAGAACTGGCCCCCGCGACGGTCCACCGGCTGAACGAGATCCTGCCGGGAACCTGGTCTCACGCCAACCCGATCGACATGATCGGCGACGCGGACGCCGAAACCTATGCCAAGGCCCTGCGCATCCTGCTCGAAGACCCCGGAACCGACGCGATCCTCGTGCTCAATGCCCCCCAGGCCATCGCGCCGCCCGTCGCCGCCGCGCGCGCCATTGTGGACATCGTGCGGCAGGCGGACATCCCCGTGCTGACCAGTTGGCTGGGGGGCGAGACCGCCGGCCGCGCCCGGCGGATATTCGCCGAGGCCGACGTACCGACCTATGACACCCCCGAGCAGGCGGTGCGCGCGTTCATGCACATGGTCCGCTACCGGCGCAACCAGGAGATCCTGTCGCAAGTTCCCCCATCCGCACCTACGGACTTCACCACGATGCCGGGGGCCGCCCGCGCCGTGATCGAGGCTGTGCTGGAAGACGAGCGGGAGCTCCTGACGGAACCTGAGGCTAAGCAGGTGCTGGCGGCATATGGCATCCCCGTTGTCGAGACGCGCGTCGCCCGCACGCCGGCTGATGCGGCCGCGATGGCAACGGAAATTGGCTGCCCGGTCGCCCTGAAAATCCTCTCCCCCGACATCACGCACAAGTCCGACGTCGGCGGTGTGGTGCTCGGCCTCCGCACCCCCGAGGACGTGCGCTCGGCCGCCCGCACCATGCAGGCCCGCATCGCCAAGAACTTCCCCGAGGCCCAGATCGCCGGCTTCACCGTGCAGAAGATGGCCCAACGCCCACAGGCGCACGAGCTCATTGTCGGCATGACCACCGACGCCATCTTCGGGCCGGTGATCCTCTTCGGCCGCGGCGGCACCGCGGTCGAAGTCCTGGTGGACCGCGCGGTGGCCCTCCCGCCGTTGAACATGAGCCTGGCACGCCACCTGATCACGCAGACCCAAGTTTATAAGCTCCTCCGCGGCTACCGCGACCGCCCTGCTGCCGACCTCGATGCCATCTGCTTGGCGCTGATCCAGGTCTCGCAACTGGTTGTCGATCGTCCGGAGATCATCGAACTCGACATCAACCCCCTGTTCGCCGACAGCCAGGGCGTGCTGGCCCTCGATGCGCGCATCAAGGTCGCCCCCGCCGGTACACAGGCCGGCCCGCAACGCCTCGCCATCCGGCCGTACCCCCGCGAACTCGAGGAGGTCATCCACCTGAAAGACGGCCGCGAGGTTCTGGTACGCCCCATCCGCCCGGAGGACGGCCCCGCTCACAAGGAGTTCGTGGGACGCCTTACGCGCGAGGACCTGCGCTTTCGCTTCCTCGGCGTCATCCGCGACATCCCACCCTCTGAAATGGCGCGGCTCACGCAGATTGACTACGACCGCGAGATGGCCTTCATCGCCATTGCCCCCAACGAGCGCGGCGCGGACGAGACCCTCGCCGTGGTGCGCTCCGTCACCAACCCCGACAACGCCAAGGCCGACTTTGCCATCATGGTCCGCTCAGACTTCAAGCACAGCGGCCTCGGTACGGCCCTCATGCAGAAGATGATCCGCTACTGCGCCAGCCGCAGCACCCAGGAGATCGTCGGCGAAGTCCTGGCCGACAACCAAGCCATGCTAAACCTCACCCGAAAACTCGGCTTCACCGTCCGCGCCCTACCTGAGACAGACCGGTGTGAGGTACGCCTCAAGCTAAACTAAACGCGTACCGGCGATCGCGTGACACAAGAGAACAAGGCTCCTACCAAGCCACAACCCTCCACGAGCTCCACCCGTCCGCTTGATGTCCCATGTGCCGGAAAGCCAACGCAGGCAAAAGGGCTCTTCCGCAGAATTTGTGGGTTGATCTTGGGGGAACCAGCTCCGCAGGTTCCCCCCGGCCCCCTCCCTGGACTTCTTTCCCTTCCGTGGTGAAGACCGCGGCGTGACAACGCGGGCGGGCGTGTGCGAAGCGGCGCAGGAGCCAGCGGCGCCATGGACTTCTACCGCTTCTTCAAGGGCATGGCGCTGAGCATGCTCCAGATGACCGCCGAGGGGATGATCTGCGCCTTTGTTCCCGGCGGCGTGTTCATTGTCGGAGGTTACCACATGGCCCATGCCGGGGTGGACATGTGGCAGGAAGGGCTAAGCCTGAGCAATTGCCTGGAGATGGGGCTCGGCGCCGCCCCATTCGCGGGTAAGCTGATTGGTGGTTTCACCAAGGGATTGGCGAGGATGCGGGCCTCGCGCGCGGCAGCCGCCGGCGCGGCCGCCACCGGTGAGCTGCACCACGCCATCTCGATGAAGATATGGAAAGCGCTGGAGCGAAACCTGGCCACCAAGGGCAAGTACACGTATCGCGATCCGCGCTTCGTGACGCGTGCCAGGGACGCCGGCACGCACCGCGGCTACCAGGGTTGGCACCGGCAGGTTGACGACGAATTGTGGAACTGGATCACGACTCACAAGCCAACGGCAGAGCAGTTCGAGGCCAAGCTCTACTCGCGTTACTGTCAGCGGGCGGGCAAAACCAGCCAGGCGGGGGCGGGTGAAAACCAGCCACTTGAGGAGATTGCGGTTCGCGGTGACAGCCTATGCCGCCAGCAGTTGGCGGCAGGAGGCTGTGCATGGCGAATCG
>JBFMAI010000011.1:0-112177 GCA_040755725.1 Planctomycetota bacterium
CGATGCCGGAACCGGCCGAGCTGGCCGCGCTCCTGGCGGCGAACATTGACCCGGAGTTGTATGATGACCTCGTTGCATTGGCGGCGGCGGTCGCCGCGTACGATTGCGATCCGGAGGTCGCCGCCTATTGGCAGGACGTGTATGAGGCCCTGACTCAGTAGATTCTGCCGTCCGACGTGCGCCCTTTTTTTGAATTGTGCCTTTGAAATCGTGAATTGCCCATGAATCCTCCCAATGCCCCCCTGGTGACGACGATCAAGGAGCGCTGCCGGCTCTGCTACACCTGCGTGCGCGAGTGCCCGGCCAAGGCGATCCGCATCACGGCGGGGCAGGCGGAAGTTCTGGTGGACCGCTGCATCGGCTGCGGCAACTGCGTCCGCGTGTGCAGTCAGGGGGCCAAGCAGGTCTTCAGCGAAATCGAGCTGGTCGAGCAGTTGTTGCAGAGCGGGGCGCCGGTGGCGGCGGTGATTGCCCCCAGCTTTCCGGCCGAGTTCAGCGACGTGGAGTACGAGTTCTTCGTTGGCATGGTGCGGAACCTCGGTTTCGCCCGCGTGCACGAAGTCGGCTTCGGGGCGGACCTGGTGGCCGCCGAGTATCAGAAGCTGCTGCGCGAGCCGGGTTCGCAGCGGTACATCGCGACAACATGTCCGGCGATCGTCGCCTATGTGGAGCGCTACCACCCGGAGTTGGTGCCCGCGCTGGCCCCCATCGTGTCGCCCATGCTGGCGACCGCCCGGGCGTTGCGCCGGCTGTTCGGGCCCAACCTGAAGATCGCCTTCATCGGCCCCTGCATCGCCAAGAAAGGCGAGGCGGACAGCGAGCGGGTGGAGGGCGAGATCGACGCCGTGCTGACCTTCGTCGAGCTGCGCGAGATGCTGCGGCGCCACGCGATCAAGCCGGAATCCGTCACGCCCAGCGACTTCGACCCGCCGCACGCCGGCACCGGCGCGCTGTTCTCCATCAGCCGCGGGATGCTCCAGGCGGCCCAGCTCAACGAGGACCTGCTCGAGGCGCAGATCGTGGCGGCGGACGGGCGCAGCGAGTTTGTCGAAGCCATCCGCGAGTTCGAGGGCGGCGACCTCGATGCCCGGCTGCTCGAAATCCTGTGCTGCAACGGTTGCATCATGGGGCCCGGCATCAGCCGGCAGGCCCCGCTGTTCAGCCGCCGGGCCCAGGTCAGCCGCTATGCCAAGCGTCGTATCGCCGATGTCGACCGCGAGCGCTGGCACGATCACTGGTCCGAGCTGGCCGACCTCAATCTGCGGCGGGGCTTCACGGCCTATGACCGGCGGATCACGCTGCCGTCAGAGGCGGAGATTGCGGACATCTTGTTGCGGCTGGGCAAGCGTCAGCCGGAGGACGAGCTGAATTGCGGGGCGTGCGGCTATGAGACGTGCCGGGAACACGCCGTGGCGATCTACAAGGGACTGGCCGAAAGCGAGATGTGCCTGCCGTACACGATTGAGCAGCTCAAGCGGACTTGCGCCGACCTGGAGGTCTCGAACGAGCGGCTGGCCAGTGCGCAGGAAGCCCTGATGCAGTCGGAGAAGCTGGCCAGCATGGGGCAGCTCGCCGCCGGCATCGCCCACGAGGTGAACAACCCGCTGGGCACGGTGCTGATGCTGTCGCACACGCTGCTGGACGAGGTGGGCCACGAGAGCCCGCTGCGCGAGGACCTGGCCCTGATGGCCAGCGAGGCCGACCGCTGTCGCAAGATCGTGTCGGGCCTGCTGCAATTCGCCCGCAAGAACAAAGTCGAGGCGCGGACGACCAATCTGTGCGGACTGGTGGAGAAGACCGCCCGGGCGTTGCGTATCCCCGCCGGCGTGACGGTCCGTTTCGAGCACGCCGAGGAAGACCTGCGGGCCGAGATTGACCGCGATCAGGTCGCCCAGGTGCTTACGAACCTCATCAACAACGCCGTTGACGCCATGCCCAACGGGGGAACGCTGACGGTGCGAACGAGCGGCAACGAGCGCGACGTGCGGATTCAGGTCGCGGACACCGGCGTGGGGATCCCGCCGGAGAACCGCAAGAAAATCTTTGAGCCGTTCTTCACCACCAAGGCCCCGGGCAAGGGGACGGGGCTGGGGCTGTCGGTGACGTACGGGATCGTGAAGATGCACCAGGGCGACATTCGCGTGGAGTCCAACGCCGACCCCCAGGCCGGCCCCACGGGAACGACGTTCACGGTGACGCTGCCGCGGCAGCGGCCCAAGTTGTGAGCAGGGAGCGGCGCATGGCGCGAACCATTCTGGTGGTTGACGACGACCTCGACTTCCTGACCCAGATGCGGCTGCAGTTGGAGGCCGTCGGGTATGATGTGGTCACCGTCGAAACGGCGCAGGCGGCCCGGGAGCGCGTCGCGCGACAGCGGCCCGATCTCGTCCTGGTCGACCTGATGATGGAACAGCCCGACGCCGGCTTCAGCCTGTGCTACCACATCAAGCGCCACGACCCCACGATCCCGGTCGTGATCGTGACCGCGGTGACCTCGGCGACGGGCCTCAGCTTCGACGCCGAAACCGATGAGGAGCGGGCGTGGGTCAAGGCCGACGCGCTGCTGGCCAAGCCCGTGCGTTTCGAACAACTGGAGCGCGAGCTCCAACGCTTGCTGAAGGACTGATCATGGACACGTTGCGCGTGCTGGTGGTGGACGATGAGGCCGGGATGCGGCACGCGGTCCTGCGCGCCCTGCGGCCGTTCCGCGTCCACCTGCCCGACGTGGAAGGGGAGGTCTGCTTCGACGTCGAACAGGCCTCCAGCGGCGAGGAGGCCCTGGCCCTGCTGAGCATCCGCCAGCCCGACCTCATGCTCCTCGACCACAAGATGGGCGGCATGAGCGGCGTCGAGGTGCTCGACGAGCTTCGGCGCCAGGAACGCGACATCCTCACGATCATGATCACCGCCTTCGCGACGCTGGAGACGGCGGTGCGGGCGACGAAATCCGGCGCGTTTGACTTCCTGGCCAAGCCGTTCACCCCCGACGAACTCAAGGATACCGTCCGCAAAGCCACCGGTCACCTGATGATGCAGCGGCAGGCCCGCAAGCTTGCGGCGGAGAAACGCCGCATCCGCTTCGAGTTCATCAGCGTGCTGGGCCACGAGCTGAAGGCCCCGCTGGCGGCGATCGAGGGCTACCTGCACATCGTCCGCGATCAGGCGCTGGGGAGCGACCTGCCCGCCTACAAGGACGTCATCGAACGCTGCCTCGTCCGCAGCGAGGGCATGCGCAAGCTCATCCTCGACCTGCTGGACATGACGCGGATCGAGTCCGGCGAGAAACGCCGCGAGTTGACCCGCGTCGACGTGCGGGCGATCGCGCGGTCGGCCGTCGAGACGGTGAAGCCCGCCGCCGATCAGCGCCATGTGACGGTCGTCCTGGCCGAGGACGGGCCGGTCGAGATGACCGCCGACCGCGGCGAGATCGAGATTATCTTTAACAACCTGCTGTCGAACGCGGTGAAATACAACCGCGACGGCGGCCGGGTTGATGTGACCCTCCACGCCGACGAACAGCGTGTCACGATTGCCGTCGCGGACACCGGCATCGGCATGACGCCCGAGGAGGCCGCCAAGCTGTTCAACGACTTCGTGCGGATCAAGAACGACAAGACCCGCGACATCCTCGGCAGCGGGTTGGGGCTGTCGCTGGTGAAGAAGCTGGCACTGATGTACGGCGGCGACGTGGGCGTGACCAGCCGCCCGGACGTCGGCAGCACGTTCACGGTGACCTTGCAG
The DNA here is from genome assembly GCA_040755725.1 of Planctomycetota bacterium. Classification (GTDB taxonomy): domain Bacteria; phylum Planctomycetota; class Phycisphaerae; order UBA1845; family Fen-1342; genus JBFMAI01. The sequence goes on from JBFMAI010000011.1 coordinate 3,742, forward strand.
CGGGAGCACAAACCCCCGGCGGTGGATGATGCAGCGGTCCGAAATACTCCGCTGGCTGCGCGAGGCTGACGAGCGACGGCTCGAGTCGCTCTGGGCCCGCGCCGATGCCGTCCGACGCGAACACGTCGGCGACGCCGTTCACCTGCGCGGGTTGATCGAAATCAGCAACCACTGCGTCCGGCGTTGTGCCTACTGCGGGCTGAGGGCGGAGAACACCCGGCTCGAGCGCTACCGCATGACCGCGGACGAAGTGCTGGCGTGCGCCCGGGAGGCCGCCGAATTGGGCTACGGCACGGTCGTGCTCCAGGCCGGCGAAGACCCGGCGCTGACGGCGGATTGGGTGGCCGACCTTGTGCAACGCATCAAGGCCGGCCCGGACGTGGCCGTGACACTGAGCCTCGGCGAGCAGGACGAAGCCACGCTACGGTCTTGGCGCGACGCCGGCGCCGATCGCTACCTACTGCGCTTCGAGACCTCCAACCGGGTCCTGTTCCACCGCATTCACCCCCCGCGCCCGGGGCGCCGTTCCGATCGCCTCGCGCTGCTGCGTGTCCTGCGCGACCTGGACTACGAAGTCGGCAGCGGCGTCATGGTCGGCATTCCCGGCCAGACCTACGACGACCTCGCCAACGACATCGAGCTCTTCCGGGACCTGGACCTGGACATGATCGGCGTCGGCCCGTGGCTGCCGCACCCGGACACGCCGCTGGGGCAGGGGATTGAGGGAACAGGGATTGAGGGAGAGGGGATTGAGGGATCGAGGGACGAGCCACACGCCGGTGACCTCAATCCGTCAATCCCTCCGTCCCTCCGTCCCTCTCCGCTCAACACCGAGCTGATGACCTACAAGGTCGTCGCCCTGGCCCGTCTCGTGTGCCCGCGGGCGAATATCCCCAGCACGACCGCCCTGGCAACGCTGAATCGTGACAGCGGCCGCGAGCAGGGCCTCCAGCGCGGCGCGAACGTTGTGATGCCGAACCTGACGCCGCCGGCGTATCGGCGGCTGTATGAGATCTACCCCGCCAAGGCGTGCCTGTACGAAGAGCCGGGGCGCTTCCACGCCGACCTGGTGCGCCGCATTCACGCGGTGGGGCGGACCGTGGGCGCCGGGACCGGCATGTCGCTGAATTGGGCGGTGAGGATGAAGATGAAAGGAGCGCGGGCCGGCTGCCCCGTGCCGGACCGCGACGGACAGAGATGACGAAGCTACGACTACCCGAATTGACCCTGAGCGACGGCGCGACGGACTTCATTGACGACGCGAAGCTGCACGAGTTGCTGGCGGCCCCGCCGCCGGACGCAGCCCGCGTGCGCGCGGTCATTGCCAAGAGCGTGGCGAAACAGGCGCTGAGTGTCGACGAGACGGCCGTGTTGCTGCGCGCGGAGGACCCGGCGCTGGTCGAGGAGATCTTCGCCGCCGCCCGTCAACTCAAACGCGACGTGTACGGCAATCGCATCGTCCTGTTCGCCCCGCTGTACATCGGCAACGACTGCGTAAACGACTGCGTGTACTGCGCCTTCCGTCACTCCAACCGCGACGAGGTCCGCCGCACGCTCAGCGCGGACGAGATACGTCAGCAGGTGGAGGCGCTGGAGCGGCGCGGGCACAAGCGCCTGATCCTGGTCTTCGGCGAGCACCCGCGCTACGACGCCGACTACATCCACGACTGCGTGCAGACCGTGTACGGCGTGAAAGTCGGCCACGGGGAGATTCGCCGGGTGAACATCAATGCCGCCCCGTTCGACGTGGCCGGCTTCAAACGGATCAAGGCAGCCCGGATCGGCACGTTCCAGATTTTCCAGGAAACCTATCACCACGCCACCTTCGCCGAGTTCCACCCGCGGCACACGCGGAAGGGCCACTACCTGTGGCGGCTGGATTCGCTCAGCCGGGCCCAGGAGGCCGGCATCGACGACGTGGGCATCGGGGCCCTGTTCGGGCTGTACGACTGGCGCTTCGAGGTGCTGGGCCTCGTGAGCCACGCCCGGCACCTTCAGCAGCGTTTCGGCGTCGGGCCGCACACGATCAGCTTTCCGCGCGTGCGGCGGGCACACGGCGTGCGTCTTTCGGACCGCTGGTTTGTCAACGATGAGGACTTCAAACGCGTCGTCGCGATCCTGCGACTGGCGGTGCCGTACACCGGGCTGATTCTCACCGCCCGCGAGCCGCCCGGGCTGCGGCGGGAGCTGCTCGGCTTCGGCGTCTCCCAGATCGACGCCGGCACGCGGATCGAGCTCGGCGGCTACACCGAGGCCGGCGACGCCCAATGCCTCCAGCGCGAGCAGTTCGAGTTGGGAGACATCCGCTCGCTGGATGAAGTCATGGGCGACCTGCTGACCGACGGCTACATCCCGAGCTTCTGTACGGCGTGCTACCGGCTCGGGCGGACCGGCGAGCACTTCATGGAGTTCGCCATCCCCGGCTTCATCAAGCGTTTCTGCACGCCCAACGCCCTGCTGACCGCGATGGAGTACCTCGTGGATTACGCCTCACCGCAAACCCGGGCGGCGGGGCTGAAACTGATTGAGAACGAGCTGGCCCAAATGCCGCCGACGAAGGCAAAGGACGAGTTGACCGAGCGTCTGCGGCGAATTCAGGAGACCGAGGACCGCGACTTGTACTTCTAGACCGGCTCGCGGGCGCTGGTGCGGCACCGGTTGCGGGTGTGACACCGGCCAATGGCCGGTGCGTACGTCAGAAACGGCCGTAACAACGCAACGTGACTTGTGTGCATGACACCGCATCGCACCGAATCTGATCTGCTCGGCCCGCGGGAGGTGCCCGCCGGGGTACTCTACGGCGTCCACACGGTCCGCGCGCTGGAGAACTTCCCGCTGGCGCGGCGGCCGGTGCATCGAGCGCTGGTGCATGCCTACGGGGCGGTGAAGCTGGCGTGTGCGCGGACGAATCGCGCGCTCTCGGCTTCGACCCTCCCCCAACCCCTCCCTGAAAGGGAGGGGGGTGAGCAGGCCGACGCGATCGAACGGGCGTGTGTCGAGATGATGGAGGGATTGCTCGACGAGCACGTCGTTGTCGATGCCCTCCAGGGCGGGGCCGGCACGTCGCTGAACATGAACGTCAACGAGGTCCTGGCCAACCGCGCGCTGCAACTGTGCGGCCGGCCGCTCGGTGACTACGCGACCGTCAGCCCGCACGACGACCTCAACCGCCACCAGTCCACCAACGATACGTTCCCAACGGCCCTGCGCGTCGCCGCCCTCGCGCTGCTGCGCGACCTCGAGCGCGAGGCCGTTGCGCTCCAGGAGGCGTTTCAGCAGAAAGAGAAGCAGTTTGCCGACGTGGTCAAGGTCGGCCGCACGCAGCTTCAGGACGCCGCCCTCATCACGCTTGGCCGGGAGATGGGCGCTTACGCCGAAGCCCTCAACCGCGACCGCTGGCGGCTGTACAAGTGCCAAGAGCGGCTGCGCGTCGTGAACCTGGGGGGGACGGCGATCGGCACCGGGCTGGGCGCCCCCCGTGAGTACATCTTCCGCGTCGTGGACGAGCTGCGGGCGATCACCGGCTTGCCCCTGGCCCGGGCCGAGAACCTCGTCGAGGCGACGCAGAACGCCGACGTATTTGTCGAAGTCAGCGGGATTCTGAAGGCCTGCGCGACGAACCTGCTGAAGATCGCGGGCGATTTGCGGCTGCTCGCGTCCGGGCCCGAGGCCGGGCTCGGCGAGATCCGGCTGCCGGCCCGCCAGGCCGGCTCCTCCATCATGCCCGGCAAGGTCAACCCAGTGATTCCCGAGGCTGTCTCACAGGCTGCGATGATGGTCATGGCGTACGACCAGGCCGTTGCGCACGCCTGCTCGGCCGGCAGCCTGGAGCTCAACCCGTTTCTCCCGCTGGTCGCCGACGCGCTGCTCAACAGCCTGGATTTGCTCACGAATGCCTGTTCCATCCTGCGGCGAAGCTGTATCGAGGGCCTGGAGGCGGATGCGGACCGCTGTCGGCAGTACGTCGAGTCGTCCACGGCGACGCTGACGGCCCTGGTTGCCGCGATCGGTTATGAGAAGACGCAGGAGATCGCGCGGCAGGCTCGGCAGGGGGGTAGCACGATCCGTCAGGTTGTGCTGGAACGCGGTCTGCTGACGCTACAGGAGTTTGACGAGTTGATTTCCCCGGCCGCGGTCATGCGGCTGGGAACACCGAGAGTGACAAGTGACAGGTGACAAGTGACCGGTGACAAATGGCAGGTGACAGGTGGCAGGTGACATCACTCGGCGTCCGAACCCCCCTCCCTTTCAGGGAGGGGTTGGGGGAGGGTCGCGATTCGCACGGGCCGTCGCGGTATCACGGTAGCGTGCGTTACGTGCAGCACGCCGCGGCCTGTCACCTGACACCTGTCACTCGTCACCGCGAACCCCGGGACGCGTGAATGCAAGCGACGCCTAAAGGCATGCGGCTCCACATCGGCCTCTTTGGCCGGCGGAACGTCGGCAAGTCCTCGTTGCTGAACGCGCTGACGCGGCAGGAGGTGTCGATCGTGTCCGATGTCGCCGGCACGACCACCGACCCGGTCGAGAAGCCAATGGAGCTGCTGCCGATCGGCCCCGTCTTGTTCATCGACACCGCCGGCATCGACGACGTGGGCGCCCTCGGAGCGCAGCGCGTCGAACGCACCCGCCGCGTGTTCGATCGGACCGACGTGGGCATCGTCGTGGCCGAGGCAGGGCAGTGGGGCGAGTTCGAAGAAGCGCTGCTGGCGGAACTCGCGCAGCGGCACGTGCCCGCGATTGTGGTGTTCAACAAGAGCGACGTCGGCACGCCGCCCGCGGAAGTCACCGCCCGGCTGGACGAGCGCAAGGTCCGCTGGGCCAGGACGGTGGCCAGCCGGGGCGAAGGCGTCCTCGATCTGCGCGAAGCGCTGATTCGCAGCGCCCCGGATGACTTCATCAACACGCCCAGCATCCTCGCCGACCTGGTGCCGCCTGGGGAACTGGTCGTCCTGGTCGTGCCGATCGACAAGGAAGCCCCGAAGGGCCGGCTGATACTGCCGCAGGTGCAGACGATCCGCGATCTGCTCGACCACGATGCGTACTGCGTGGTAGTCAAGGAGCGGGAATTGCGGGCCGCGCTCGAGCGACTAACGCGACCGCCGGCCCTGGTCGTCACCGATTCGCAAGCGTTCCTGAAGGTCGCCGCCGACACCCCGCCCGAAGTGCCGCTGACCTCGTTCTCGATCCTCTTCGCCCGCTTCAAGGGTGACCTGACCGAGCTCGTTCGCGGGGCGCTGGCGATCGACACGCTGAGCCCCGGCGACCGCGTGCTGATCGCCGAGGCGTGCTCGCACCACCCCATCGGCGAGGACATCGGCCGCGTGAAGATCCCCCGCTGGCTGACGCAGTACGTCGGCGGGAAGCTCGATTTCACCACTTGCCAGGGCCACGACTTTCCACCCGACCTGCCCAGCTACCGCCTCGTGGTGCATTGTGGGGCGTGCGTGCAGAACCGGCGGGAGATGCTGTCGCGGATACTGCGGTGTCGGCAGGCGGGCGTCCCCATCACGAATTACGGACTAACGATCGCGTACTCGCTGGGCATCTTCGAGCGGGCACTGTCGCCGTTCCCGGGGGCCCTGGAGGTTTTTCGGCAGCATCGCGGCCGGGGCGGCCCGCGCGTCGCCCCGACCCCCGAGAAGCGAGGCGAACCATGCTTCTAGCGGGGTGCACGTCCGAGCCGAGCGAGAACCGTCAGGGGGGCGCGAGGCGCGATCGTCAGGGAGGGCGAGGCGGTCTCCTGCGGCGACCTTGCTGGCCTGCCGAGCGGTGGCTCGTCGAGAGGCTGGCCCTCGCGTGCGGTGTGCTATGTGCGTGGGTACCCGTATAGAGCGTTTGCTCGTGTTTCGCGGACTCAGTTGGGAGATTCCGCTTGACCTGTGTGAAGTGACGCACGGAACACTGTGAATTGTATCACGAAGTGGCATTTGATGAGCGGCAGCGTTGCCGTCTGTGGCCCGCATCTTGCTGGAGACTGGCTGGGCAAGCCGCCGGGGACGCGGCCGGGTTGCGCGGCCAGCGCACCGGCAGCGCCACAGTTTTATTCGCGGGCTGAGAAAGGCCGGGTGCGACGGTGAAGCTTGAGGCGTTGGCCGACCGGATCGGGGCCAAGGTCCTCGCGCCGGGACGGAACACAAACGTCGATTTGGATCAGGTTTACGCGGGCGACCGCATCAGTGACCTGCTCAGCGCCGCCGGCGACCATTCGCTGCTGGTGACGAACCTAGCCAGCAACCACCTGGTGCGGGTGGCGGAGTTGATGGACATCCCCGGCATTTGCCTGGTGGCCGGCCAAGTGCCGGACCCGGCGATCCTGGCGGCGGCCCGCGAGCACGGGACGATCCTGATGGTCTCGCCTTTGGGGCTCTTCGAGACCTGCGGGCGCATTCACCGGGTGCTGAGCGCGGAGGCGCGGGCCGCGGGATGAACGCCACGCGCTACGAGATCGTCGGGGGCGATTACGAGCGCGGCGGTGCGGCGTCACGCAGCTTGAAGGAGCAATTGAAGAAGGTCGGGGCCGACCCGGCCGTGGTGCGACGAGCGATGATCGCGGCGTACGAAGCGGAGATGAACGTTGTCATCCACGCTCAGCGTGGCGAGCTGCGCGCGTCGCTCGATAACGGACAATTGGATGTCGAAGTGGCGGATGAGGGCCCCGGCATCGCGGACATCGAAGCCGCGTTGCGACCGGGCTTCTCGACCGCTTCGGCCAAGGCCCGCGAACTCGGCTTCGGCGCCGGGATGGGGCTGCCGAACATCAAGAAGAACAGCGACCGGTTCGCGATTGACTCCGCGGTCGGGCGCGGAACGACCGTGCGGTTCACGATCGTCCTGAGGCCGCAGGCGTTGTACGGGGCGGGGCGGAACTCGCTGCACATCGTCGCGGAGCAATGCCGGCAGTCGTTCCGCTGCATTCACGCTTGCCCGACGCAGGCGATGCGCGTCTTTCGCGGCAAGCCGCAGGTGCTCGACTACCTGTGCGTCGATTGCACTGCCTGCATCGCCACCTGTCCGAGCGGGGCCCTGACGACGCGGGGCACGCGCGACGAGCTGACGCCGATCCCCGACGCGGTCCTCGTCGTCTCGCCGCCGGTGCTGACGCAGTTCGGCGCGAGCATCCGGCCGGCGGACGTGCTGGCGGTGCTGGCTGAGATCGGCTTCGGCGAGATATGGGTCACGTGGGCGGCCGAAGAGGCCCTGCGAAATGCCATCGTGCAGTACGCCGAGACCGACGCGGCAGCGCGGCCGGTGATCTCGCCGGCGTGCCCGGCGGTGGTGAACCTGATCGAGACCAAGTTCCCCTCGCTGATTCCGCATGTGGCGCCGTTCCTGTCGGTGATGGAAGCGCTGCGAACGGAGTTGGATGGTCGGCGAGCGGTGTTCGCGGCTACCTGCCCGAGCCAGCGCACCGCGGTGCTGAGCGACGACGCGCCGAGCAAACCCGAAGTGGTGTTGCCCGCGGCCCTGCGGGCGGCGGTCCGGCCGCGCTTGCATAGCGAAGACGCCGGACTCCCTCCACGGCGGGCAGGCTCCGGTCCGGCGCTACAGGGTAGTGCGGGCGTCCCGCCCGCCGATCCGAACCGCGACCGTGAGGGAGCGGAGGGAGTGACCGACGAGCGTGTGCTGCGCGCGACCGGCTTGCGGCACGTGATGAGCATTCTGAACGCGATCGAGGACGGCCTGGCCAACGACCTCACGGTGGTCGAACCGTGGGCATGCGACGAGGGCTGCTTCGGCTCGCCGCTGTTGGCCGACGATCCATTCCTAGCCCGCCGCCGCTGGACACCTCCGCCGGACGCTGCGGGTCCCGCCGTGACGCGCCGCCGGGCCAGGCCGCTGACGCCGCGACCGGGCTTGCGCCTCGACGACGACATGACCAAGGCGATCGGCAAGCTGGCACGTATTGACAAGCTGCGCCGCGCACTGCCCGGCTGCGACTGCGGCTGGTGCGGTTCGCCCACGTGTGCCACGCTGGCCGAGGACATCGTCCGCGGACGGGCGGCGGCCGACGCGTGCGTGCGGCAGAACCCGGCACAGGAGACGACGACATGAAACTGGGCGAGTTGGCGGCCAAGCTCGGGTGGACGTGCCTGACGCCGGAAGTCATCGCGGACGCCGGGGACATTCGTGCCGGCTATGTGTCCGACCTGCTCAGCGACGTGATCGCGCACGCGCCGCGCGGGGGCGTGCTGGTCACCGTTCAGGTCCACCTGAACGTGGTCGCCGTGGCGGTCCATGCGGAATTGGCCGCGGTGGTGTTTGCGATGGACCGCGTGCCGGACGAAGCGGTGCGGCGCAAGGCGGTCGAGGAGGGCATTGCGCTGTACGTGTCGAAGGCATCGGCCTTCGAGCTGGTCGGCCGGCTGTATGAGCTGGGCGTAAGAGGTCCGAGTGAGTGACAAGGTGAGAAGGTGACAAGGGTGCGAGATCAAGACGATGTCTGACCGCGGGCCCGGTCGCTTGTCACCTTATCACCCTTGGGTCGCAGCGGAGAGACGGTTAGTGCGGCGTTTCGCGGCCGACTTGCACATTCACACGGCCCTGTCGCCCTGTGCGGCACCGGAGATGACCCCGCCGGCGATTGTGCGAGCGGCCCGGCAGAGTGGACTGGCGATGATCGCGGTGTGTGACCATAACGCGGCGGGCAACACGGTGGCCGTGCAGGCGGCGGCGGGAGACACGCTGTCTGTGTTGGCCGGCATGGAAATCACGACCGCGGAAGAGGTCCACGTGCTTGGGCTGTTCCCAGATGCGGAGGCCGCGTTGGCGGCCGCCGACGAGGTCCAGCACACGTTGCCGGTCGCGGACAATGCGTACGTCGCCCGGTTTGGCGAACAACGCTTGATGGACGCGACGGGCGCCGTCGTGGGACGAGAGACGCGCATGTTGGCGCTGGCGTCCATGCTGGACCTGGCGGCGACGGTGAAGCTGATCCACCGGCACGGCGGTGTGGCGGTGGCCGCCCACATCAACCGGCCGTCGTTCAGCGTGCTCAGCCAGCTCGGCGTCTTCCCGACGAATGCCGGATTCGACGCGATTGAGGTGTTCACCCCGGCGGGTACGCCGGCACGGGCCGCGGACTTCGCGGGCTATGGGCTGCCGGTGATCTGCTCATCCGACAGCCACTTTCCGACGGACATCGGCTTGGTGCGTTCGACGTTCCGCATGAAGGCCCCGACGTTCGAGGAGCTGGTCCTGGCGTTTCGCGGCGTGGGCCGCCGGGGGGTGGCCTGTGCGTGAAATCGCCTTGCACATCATGGACCTGCTGGAGAACTCGATCCGGGCGGAGGCCACCGTGATCGCCGTCACGCTGGAGGCCGATCCGACCAACGACCGGCTGCGGATCGTCATCGAGGACAACGGCACCGGATTGAAAGTGCCGCCGGCGCAGGTGCTCGACCCCTTCTACACGACCAAGGGCGGCAAGCGGACGGGGTTGGGCCTGAGCCTGTTCAAGGCGGCGGCCGAGGCGGCGGGCGGCACGCTGGCGATCGACAAGAGCCGGATCGCGGACACCGGGGTCCGCGTGACGATCGAGATGGAGCTGTCGCATGTGGACCGCACGCCGCTCGGCGACCTGGCCGGCACGCTGGCGGCGGTCGTGTGTACGCACCCGGAGATCGACTTCCGCTTCGACCTGCGGTTGGGCGAGCGGACGTGGAACGTGCGGGTCGGTGAGCTGGCCCGCGAACTGGGCAACGGCAATCCGCTGAAGCTGGCCCGGCAGGTCCAGTCGCGGGTGGCGGCGGCGTTGCAGGAGTCGCAGGTATCAATGTAGCTCGCGCAGCGAGAGCGTGACAGGAGACGTGTATGACCAGTGATGGCAAAGTCCAGTGCACCTGCGGGACGGAAGTCTCCGAGGAGGAGCTGCTGTCCCGCCTCGATGAGGTGCTGGCGGAGTACCGGGACAAGCCCGGGGCGCTGATCCCCGTGCTGCAAATCGCCCAGGGCCTCTTCGGCTACCTCCCCGACCCGGCGATCAAACGCATCGCGCTGGGGCTGAACAAGTCCTACAGCGAGGTCGCCGGCGTCGTCAGCTTCTACTCCTTCTTCTCCACCAAGCCCCGCGGCAAGCACTTGGTCCGCGTCTGCCTCGGCACGGCGTGCTACGTCCGCGGCGGCAAGCGTGTACTCGACGTCCTCAAGCAGAAGCTGCACATCGACGTGGGCGACACCACGCCGGACCGGCTGTTTACCCTCGAGGTGGCCCGCTGCTTCGGCGCCTGCGGCCTGGCGCCGGCGATCATGATCGACGAGGACGTGCATCACCGGGTCAAGCCGAATCGCATCGACCTGGTCCTCGACAAATACCGCAACGGGACGGTTGCGTCCGAGAGGAGGGCCTAATCATGGCCAAGCGCATCTCCAGCCCGCAGGAGCTGAAAGCATTGCAGGAGCAGGCCCGCCGCGACATCGACCTGCGCAGCGGGGACAAGGACCTGCGGCTCACGGTCCACATGGGCACCTGCGGCATCGCCGCCGGCGCCCGCGACATCCTGGCGGCCGTCATGAGCGCCCTGGGCGCCGCCGGGGCCGACAACGTTTCGGTGCAGCAGACCGGGTGTGCCGGGCTGTGCGACCAGGAGCCGATGCTCACGCTCACCGACAAGGCCGGCGGGACGTTCCGCTACGGGCGGTTGGACAAGCACAAGGTCGGCGAGATCGTCCGCGAGCACGTGCTCCGCGGGCAGCCGGTGGTGGAATATCTGGTGAAATGAAGAAGGAAGAAGGAAAAATGAAAAAAGAAAGCCCTCGCGCTCACGGCGGTAACCCGCGCGGCGCTTGGCTTTCTGCTTTTTTCATTGTGCATTCTTCCTTCCTCATTCCTCACTTGAGGAGCTAAGCACGCATGAACAACGTACGCACCCACGTCCTCGTCTGCACCGGCGGCGGCTGCATCGCCTCGGGCGCGCTGGAGGTCAGCGCCGCCCTGCGGCAGCAGATCGAACGCCACGGCCTGGCCGACGAGATCAAGGTCATCGAGTCCGGCTGCCTGGGCCCGTGTGCCGTCGGCCCGGTCGCGGCCGTCTATCCCGACGGCGTGCTCTACCAGGGGCTGCGCCCCGACGACGCCCCCGACATTGTCGAAGAGCACCTGCTCAAGGGCCGCGTCGTCGAACGCCTGGTCCACAAGTCGCCCACCGGCACCGCCGTCCCCGGCCTGCGCGACATCAGCTTCTTCCAGAAGCAGGTCAAGATCGTGCTGCGCAACTGCGGCGTGATCGACCCGTTGAAGATCGAGGAGTACATCGCCCGCGAGGGATACCAGGCCCTGGGCAAGGTGCTCACCGAAATGGGCCCGGACCAGGTCATCGCCGAGGTCAAGAAGTCGGGGCTGCGCGGCCGCGGCGGCGCGGGCTTCCTGACCGGGCTGAAGTGGGAGTTCACCCGCAAGGCCGCCGGCGACGTCAAGTACATCCTGTGCAACGGCGACGAGGGCGACCCCGGCGCGTTCATGGACCGCAGCGTCCTGGAGGGTGACCCGCACAGCGTCATCGAGGGCATGGCCATCGCGGCCTACGCCATCGGGGCGCACCAGGGCTACGCCTATATCCGCGCCGAATACCCGCTGGCCGTCCAGCGCTTTGAGCACGCCCTGAAGCAGGCCCGCGAGTACGGCCTGCTCGGTAAGAACATCATGAACAGCGGCTTCGACTTCGACATCGAGGTCCGCATGGGCAGCGGCGCTTTCGTCTGCGGCGAAGAGACCGCCCTGATGAACAGCATCGAGGGCCACCGCGGCGAGCCGCGGCCGCGGCCGCCGTTCCCGGCCCAGAAGGGCCTGTGGGGCCGGCCAAGCTGCCTGAACAACGTGGAGACGTTCGCCAACGTCGCCCCGATCATCATGCAGGGCGCCGACTGGTTCGCCGCGCTGGGCACCGAGAAGAGCAAGGGCACCAAGGTCTTCGCCCTGGCCGGCGCCGTCAACAACACCGGCCTGGTCGAGGTGCCCATCGGCATGCCGCTGGGCGAGATCATCTACGACGTGGGCGGCGGCATCCCCGGCGGCAAGAAGTTCAAGGCGGCCCAGATGGGCGGTCCCTCCGGCGGGTGCATCCCCAAGGAGCATCTCAACGTACCCGTCGACTACGAATCGCTTAACGAGCTCGGCGCGATCATGGGCTCCGGCGGCCTCATCGTCATGGATGAGGACACCTGCATGGTGGATGTCGCCCGGTTCTTCCTTGACTTTGTGCAGGACGAATCGTGCGGCAAGTGCCCCCCGTGCCGCGTCGGGACCAAGCGGATGCTCGAGATCGTGACGCGCATCTGCGAGGGCCACGGCGAGGAGGGCGACGTCGAGAAGCTGGTCGAGCTGGGGCAGATCATCAAGGACGCGTCGCTGTGCGGCCTGGGGCAGACGGCCCCGAACCCGGTGCTGTCCACCATCCGCTATTTCCGCGACGAGTACGACGCCCACATCCGCGACAAGCACTGCCCGGCCGGGGTCTGCCCGGCCCTGGTGCGGGCGCCGTGCCAGAGCGCCTGCCCGGCGCATGTCGATGTCCCCGGCTTCGTCTCACTCATCGCCGAGAAACGCTACGCCGAGGCCCTGGCCCTGCACCGCGAGCGCAACCCGTTCGCGTCGGTGTGTGCCCGCGTGTGCTTCCACACCTGCGAGGACAAGTGCCGGCGGGCCGGACTGGACGACGCGGTCGCCATCCGCGGCCTGAAGCGCTTCATGACCGAGCAGGAAGTCACCGTCCAGCTTCCCGAAGTCCGCGAGAACGAGGCCAACGCGAAGCGGAAGGTCGCCATCATCGGCGCCGGACCGGCGGGCCTGTCGTGTGCCTACTTCCTGGCCCGCCTCGGCTACCGACCCAAGGTCTTCGAGGCGGCCCCGCGTCCCGGCGGCATGTTGGTGCAGGCCATCCCGGCCTACCGCCTGCCGCGCGAGGAGCTGGCCCGCGAGGTCCGCATGATCGAGCGGCTGGGCGTGGACATCGAGACCAACGCCCGTCTCGGCCGCGACTTTACGCTCCAGGACCTGCGCGACCAGGGCTACGAAGCCATCTTCGTCGGCGTCGGCGCCCCGACCGGCACCAAGCTCGGTATCCCCGGCGAGGAGTCTGAGGGCGTGGTCGACGCGCTCCACTTCCTGCGCGAGTACAACATCCGCGGCTCGGTGCCCATCGGCAAGCGCGTCGTGGTCATCGGCGGCGGCAACGCGGCCATCGACGCGGCCCGCACCGCCATGCGGCTCGGGGCCGAGTCGGTCAAGATCCTGTACCGCCGAACGCGGGCCGAAATGCCCGCCTACGCGGAGGAGGTGGACGAGGCCGAGCACGAGGGTGTGCAGATCGCCGTGCTCGTGGCGCCGCTCGAGATCGTGGCCCGCAACGGCCGCGTCAGCGGTATCAAGTGCCGCCACATGGTGCTGGGCGAGTTCGACCGCAGCGGGCGGCGGCGCCCGGTCAGCAGCTCGGAGGACGACTTCGTCGTCGAGGCCGACCAGGTCATCGCCGCCATCGGCCAGACGCTCAACACGCAGGAGCTGTTCGATGGGGCCAACGTGAAGCTCAACAAGGCGGGCTTCATCGCCGCCGACCCGGTCACGCGGCAGACCTCCCTGCCGTGGCTGTTCGCCGGCGGCGACGCGGTCGTCGGCCCGTGGTCGGTGGTCGGGGCGATCGCCGACGGCGAGAAGGCCGCGGTCGGCATCGACACGTTCTTCAACGGGAAGTCCGATGCGTTCTGGCGGGTCGAGCAGAAGTGCGACACGTTCTTCGACCCCGACGCCGACCCGGTTCAGTACCCGCGGGCGAAGATGCAACTGATCCCGGTGAACAAGCGGCGGAATAACTTCCAGGAGGTCGAGTTGCCCTGGTCCGAAGCCGTCGCCCGCCGCGAGGCCAAGCGGTGCCTGCGCTGCGATTTCCGCCAGCCGGCGGAGCAGAAGTGACCGCGCCCGACCGGCCGCCCGTGGCGCCGGACCTCCGGGTCCGGCGTCGGCGATGTGAAGATTCTTGCGAAGGAAAAACGCCATGCCGAAACTGACGATTGACAACATACCGGTGGAAGTGCCCAACGGCACCAGCGTGCTGGAGGCCGCCCTGCAAGCCGGGGTCCACATCCCCACCTTGTGCTATCTCAAGAACGTGCAGGCCATCGGGGCCTGCCGCGTCTGTGTCGTCGAAATCGAGGGGGCGCGCACGCTCGTGGCCTCCTGCTCGCAGCCCGCGGTCGACGGCATGAAGGTCAAGACCAACTCCCGCCGCGTCCGCGAGGCCCGCCGCACGGTCGTCGAGTTGCTGCTGTCGGAGCACGACGGCGATTGCCAGACCTGCGACCGCAACGAAGACTGCGAGCTACAGGCGGTGGCCCGCGAGTTGGGCGTCCGGGAGGTCCACTTCCCCGGCGAAAAGGCCCGTCGCATCCGCGACGCCAGCACCCCCGCGCTCACCCGCGACACGGCCAAGTGCATCATGTGCCGCCGGTGCGTGACGGTGTGCAGCCAGGTGCAGGGGGTCGCCGCCCTGGCCCCGCAGAACCGCGGGTTCGACACCGTGATCGGCCCGGCGTTCTGCCACGATTTGGTGGACGTGGTCTGCGTGCAGTGCGGCCAGTGTGCCGCGGTGTGCCCGGTCGGGGCCATCAGCGAGAAGGACCACATCGCCGCCGTCTGGGACGCCCTGGACGACCCGAGCAAACACGTCGTCGTGCAGACCGCGCCGGCGATCCGGGCGGCCCTGGGCGAGTGCTTCGCTTATCCGCCCGGCACGCTCGTGACCGGCAAGATGGCCGCCGCCCTGCGCCGCCTCGGCTTCGACGGCGTGTTCGACACGAACTTCGCCGCCGACCTGACGATCCTGGAAGAGGGCACCGAGCTACTCATGCGCCTCAAGCAGGCCCTGGTGCCGGCGAAGGGCGCCGCCAAGGGCAAGGGGCACAAGGGCGGCGACGGCCACGACCACGAGTTCGGTCCGCTGCCCATGTTCACGAGCTGCTCGCCGGGGTGGATCAAGTTCATGGAGCACTACTACCCCGACATGACGGCGAACCTGTCCACCTGCAAGAGCCCGCAGCAGATGTTCGGCGCCGTCGCCAAGACCTACTACGCCCAGAAGATCGGCCGCAAGCCCGAGGACCTCTTCGTCGTTTCGGTCATGCCCTGCACCGCGAAGAAGTACGAGGCCGAGCGACCGGAGATGAACAGCAGCGGCGTCCGCGACGTGGACGCGGTCCTCACCACCCGGGAGCTGGCCCGCATGATCAAACAGGCCGGCATCCGCTTCGAGCAGCTCCCCGACGAAGAGATGGACGCCCCGCTCGGCCTGTCCACCGGCGCCGCGGACATCTTCGCCAACACCGGCGGCGTGATGGAGGCCGCCTTGCGGACAGCGTGGGAAATCGTCACCGGCAAGCCGCTGCCCTTCGAGAACCTGCACGTGAAGCCCATTGAGGGGCTGGAGGGCGTCAAGGAAGCGTCGGCCAAGATCACCGGCGCGCTGCCCGAGTGGTCATTCCTCGAAGGCGCCGAACTGAAGGTCGCCGTTGCCCACGGCTTGGGCAACGCCCGCCAGGTCATCGAACGTATCCGCCGCGGTGAGGCCACGTACCACTTTGTGGAGATCATGACCTGCCCCGGCGGGTGCATCGGCGGCGGCGGGCAGCCGCGGCTGACCACCGACGAGCACCGCAAGGCCCGCATCGCGGCGATCTACCGCGAGGACGAGGGCAAAAAGCTGCGCAAATCGCACGAGAACCCGGCGATCAAGCAGCTTTACGACGAGTTCCTGGGCCAGCCGCTCGGCGAGAAGTCGCACCACCTGCTGCACACGCGGTACACCGAACGGACGCGGGTGTAGCGGGAGAAGGGGCCCAGGGGTCGAGGCGCCAAGAGGTCCAGGGCGACCGCTTGACCGCCTCGACCCGTTGGCCACAATCAGAGATCGTGAACTCACCGCCACTCATCCTGCTCATCGACGACGACCCCGACTTCCTCGACATCAATCGCCGGGTGCTCGAGGCCGCCGGGTATCGTGTGGCGGCGTTCACGGACGCGAAGTCGGCCTTGGCGAGCATGGCCGCCGAGAAACCGGCCCTGATCATGTCCGACCTGATGATGGCGAACCTGGATTCGGGCTTCTCCCTGTGCAAGCAGATCAAGGACGACCCGCGGCTGGCCGACGTGCCGATCATTCTGGCCACCGCGGCGTCGAGCCAGCTCGGCTTGGACTTTCGCCCCCGCATGCCCGAAGACCTGGCCGCGATGAAGATCGACGCCTATTTCGACAAGCCGATCCCGCCCAAGACCCTGCTGGCCAAGGTTGCGGAGCTGCTGTCCCGATCCACACCGTCGCCCGGCTGAGCCCCCACACTCCGGAGGTCTCCGTCCCCCACGGGCGGCCTTACGGCTCGGCCGTGTCGAGGGACCACTCGGGCAGGTCGTCGATCGCGGTCTTCTTGTCGGTGGTACTGGAGTCGCCGGCCGTCGCCGGCCGGGCGGCCATGCACAGGCGGATCAAGTCCGTCAACTTGAGGCGAATGGCGTCGCGCGTTTCACCCCGCTTGATGGCCCGCTCCAGGACGACGGCGGCGTCGGTGATGGCGCCGAACCCGACGCCGGCCGCCTCGCCCTTCAGGGCCCGCGCCTCGCGCTCCAGGTCCGCCATGTTCTCCTCCCCGAACGCCGCCTCCATGCGTCCGATCCGCTCCGTCAAGTCCTTGACGAAGCCGTCGATGAGGTCGGTCATGCCGGGGTCGCCGAGCAGCGCGCTGACCAGCGGCTCGGGTTTGTTGCGGTTCACGACGTCCGCCAGCGACTCGCGCGATAGGGGCTTGGCCAGAAAATCGTCGCACCCCGCGGCCAGGCACTGCTTCCGGTCCTCGGGATCGTCCAGCGCCGACACCGCGACGATCGCGCGGACGTACCCCTTGGCGCGGAGCATGCGGACGGCGGACAGGCCGTCGAGCCGGGGCATCTCGAGGTCCATCAGGATCAGGTCGTACGTGTCCGCCAGGGCCCGCTCCACCGCCTCCACCCCGTCGCCCACGCAGGTCAGGTCGACGTTCATCGTGCTCAGCAGGTGCTCGTAAAGCTTCTGCGACACGGGGCTGTCGTCGACCGCCAGGATGCGTGAACGCGTCGCCGCCGCCGCGAACGACGCCGGGTCGATCGGCCGGTCGAAGCGCACGAAGACCTCGTGGACGCCGTTGGTCCCCGGTAGGTAGCGGCAACCCGCCACCTTGCCGCTGACCGTCTGCCAGTTGTTGCGGACAGTGACGAGGTTGACGCGGCACACGCAGTCGGTGTGGACGAGCGACCCGGTCAGGAAGTAGACCCCGTGCGGCCCCAGCTTCCGCGTGGGGACGACGAGGGCGTGGGTGGCTTCGCGTGAAACATCCAGCTCGACGCGCAATCCCGGAATCCGGTACGAAAAGAAGGGCGAGCCGCCGCCGTTCGTCGTCCGCGCGTCCTGGGCGTCCAGCTCCGTGAGCAGACGCTGGAGGGTGGCGTCATCCAGGCGGACTTTGCGCATGGCGGGCTCACGTCCTCATTATCGGGCGCGCGGGGCGGGCCGATGAGGCTCCCGCGCTGCCCCATACGGGCGTATCGGGTTCTTTCGGAAGCCGGTCCAACACGGCGGCCAACGGCCGGTGCGGAGCCCGGTCGCCAAAGGCGACTCGCCGTGGCGAGCCGCTACGTTTGGTTGTGGCGACAGGCCGCGCCGTGCCCCTGTGGTGAGGCCTCCGGGGCGACAGAGCCGGCCAAGCGAATGACAGGATGCTTGGCCCCGCACTGGCGTGCGGGGTTCCGATCGGCCGGCGTAAATGAGAGAGGTTTGTCGGGTAGCCCTCGCGCGCCGGGTCACGCCGGCTGTTGCAGGGCCGCCCGCTTGGCGTCCAGGTCCGCCAGCAGCCGGTCGTAGGACGCCGTGAACGCCCGCACACCTTCTTCCAAAAGCGTCCCCGTCACCCAGTCCATGTCGACCTTGAGCCCGGCGAGCTCGTGCAGCACCCGCTCCGCGTCGCCGAGGTCCCGCTCGACGGTCTGGGCCGTGACGGCGTGATCGCGGATGGCCTCCAGCGTCTCGGGCGGCACGGTGTTCACGGTATTTACGCCGATCAGCGGGTCGACGTACTTGGTGTCCGGGTAGGCGGGGTTCTTGGTGCTGGTGCTGGCCCACAGCGGTCGCTGGGGGCGGGCGCCGGCGGCGCGGAACGGCTCGAAACGCGGCCCTTCGAAAACGGCCTTGTAACGCGCGTAGGCCAGTTTCGCGCACGCCACCGCCGTCAGCCCGTACAGCGGCTCCAGGTGCGGTTCACCGTGCTCGACCCGGTGGTCGAGGATTTTGTCGACCAGCGTGTCGATGCGGCTGACGAAGAACGAGGCAACCGAGGAGACCAGGCCCAGCGGCCGGCCGGTGTGTTGCAGCCGGCGCAGCCCCTCCAGGTACGCGTCGATCACCCGCTCATACATCGCCAGCGAGAAGATCAGCGTGACATTGACGTTGATCCCCTCGCCAATCAGCGTCGAGATCGCCGGCAACCCGGCTTCCGTCCCGGGCACCTTGATCATGACGTTGGGCCGGCGGAGCGTGGTGAACAGGCGGCGGGCCTCGGCGATGGTGCCGTCGGCGTCGTGGGCGAGCCGCGGGCTGACTTCGAGACTCACGAAGCCGTCGCGGCCGTGCGTTTCGTTGTACACAGCGCGCAGGCAGTCGGCCGCCTCGGCCACGTCGCCCAAGGCCAGGGCCTCGTAGGTCTCCTGCGCGCTGCGGCCGTCGCGCGACAAGGCGCGAATATCGTCGTCATAGAGCGTGCTGCCGGCGATGGCTTTGTGGAAGATCGTCGGATTCGACGTGACCCCGGTGAGGCCCTCCGCCACCAGCTCCCCGAGTCTCCCGGAGCGAATGAGGTCGCGGCGAATGTAGTCCAGCCAGAGGGCCTGGCCCAGCGCAGTGATTTGTCGTATTCGGTTCATCGTGTTCCCGTGCGAAGGCCGGCCCGTTCCGCGGGCGGCGCGCTGGGTCGGATTATAGCCGTGCCCCCCGCGCGTGCCGAGTCACCTGTCCAAGAACCGCTGTACGCCGCGGCGGGCTTCGTCCGAAACGTGAATGTCCGCCGACCACGGTGCCGCGGCGGCGCGCTCGCCCTGCGGCCCCGACGGCGGTGCCGGGTCGGCCTCCGCCGTCCTGCAACGTGGGAGGGCGAGGCTCTTGCCGAGCCGCGGCTCGCCCGCCTGTCCGTGGTGCCATGTCGTTGAGTATCCGTGCAACAGCGCGGCCTTGGTGTCGCGGACAGCGGCCGGCGGGTGCCCGGCGAGGAGGCCCGCGTACTGCCGCGCGCGTGTCAGCACCGCGTCGTCGGTGGCCACTTCATCCGCCAGGCCGAGTTCCAAGGCGCGGGCGGCGGGCACGAGTTCTCCAGTTAGCAGCAGATAGCGGGCCGTTCGTTCCGCGACGCAGCGGAGCAGGTAGGGGAGCACGATCGGGGCCACCAGCCCGTGACGGACCCCCGGGTAACCGATCGTCGCCGACGCCGCCATCACCACCACATCACACACGGTCACCAGAGCGGCACCCCCGGCGGCCGCCGGCCCGTTCACCGCGGCCACCACCGGCCTGGGGCAGCGGTCGATGGTGTCCAGGAGCATTCGAAATGCCGAGATGTCCGGTTCGTACGATTGCGCCGGGTTGCCGGCGAGTTCCTGGAGGTCCAGTCCGGCGCAGAAGGCCGGCGGCGCACCGGTCAGCACCACGCAACGCACGTCGGCGTCCCGGGCCGCGGCCGCGAATACGTCCGTCAACTTCCCGAGCAGCTCGTGCGAAAGGGCGTTACGGCGCTCCGGTCGGTGCAGCGCGAGTTCGAGAATCGCGCCAGCGCGGCCGATGTGCAACGGCGGCGTCATGGGGCGTGTCCGATCGACATCGTGTGCGGCGTGTTCAGCCCGCGGGCGATCTGCTCGGCGCGCTGCGGCGAGAAATCGCCGTCGAGGATGATCCGCCCATCGCGGATGCGGCGGGTCAGCACGGGCGACAGCACCAGGCGGTCGTCGATCACAATGGCCAGCCGGCCGCCCCAGTGCGACTGGCTCAATTCGTCGAGCGGCCCGACGGCCATCGGCCTGAACTCCACGAGCACCAGCGCCCGCCGATCGCTCCGCAGCACGCGGGCCGCCTTGACGTCCGCCTCGGTCAACACCGGCTCCTTGGCCACATACAGTGGTCGGCCGGCCTCGTCCCGCCGAGGCTCGTACCCTTCCTGTGGTTGCTCACTGGCCAGGAATAGACGCAGTGTGACCGGCTTGGGTCGCTCGGGCGGGGGGGCCTCGCGCGACCACAGCGCGCAGCCGGTCACCAGCAGCAGCGCCACGCAACCCGCTTGTCGCGCGATGCGGCCCGAGGTCATGGCGGCGGGCTCCCCGTCGGCGGCGTGGCGGGCGGCGCGGCGAGCAGGTCGTCGAGGGTCCGCAGCGCATCGTCGCGTGTGCGAATCTGCTCGTCGAGCTGCCGCGTGTACAGCCTGTCCAGCAGGTCCTTGTAGCGCGGCCCCGGCGGCAGCCCGCGCTGGATCAAGTCCTCGCCGGTGATCAACGGGGGGGGCTGCACGGCGTCGGGAGGGATGGCGGCGAGTCTCGCGCACAAGGCCGCCTGACGTTCTGCGGCGCGGCCAAGCCGCGCGTGCCGTGCCGCGGCGAGCTGCCGCAGCAAGGGAAACGCCGCGTGTGCCATCCGCCGCTTCAAATCCGCCAAGGTCGGCGACGACGGGTCGTCCAAGTCGCGCGCGTGCGCCACCAGCCAGGCCGTCGTCTCGCGTTGCTCGTTCGACAATGTCAACGCCCGGGCGATACGCTCGATCTCGCGCGGCGTGCGGTCGGCGAGGAGGACGGCCAGCGCCAGCTCGAACGGCGCGTCGGGCGGCAGCCGGCGCAGCAGTTCGGCCGTTGCGTCGAATGCTCCCGGTTCCCAGCCGGCTTCCGGCCACAGGTGCGGCAGCAGGCCGGTTTCGCGCAGCAGGCCCCACGCCGCGCCGCGCGTGGCGTGACCGAGCATCTTCTCCAGCTCTTCGCGGACACGCTCCGGCGCCACGCGCGCCAGCTTCGGAGCATGCTCGCGTATGGCCGCCAGCGTCACGGGTTCGATTGCAAACCCCAGGCGGGCGGCAAAACGCACGGCGCGCAGTAAGCGGAGATGGTCCTCGCCAAACCGAGCCGCGGGGTCGCCGATCGCGCGGATGACGCCCGCCGCCAGGTCCACCTGCCCGCCCACGTAGTCGATGACCCTCAGGGCCAATGGGTCCAGGAACATCCCGTTGACCGTGAAGTCCCGCCGCAACGCATCGTGCTGGGCATCGGTGAGCGTGACGGTGGCCGGGCGCCGACCGTCCAGGTACGGCCCGTCGCAGCGGAACGTGGCGACCTCCACCCATCGCCGACGCTGCTTTACGAGCACCACGCCGAACTGCGCCCCGACCTGTCGCGTGGCCGGGAAGAGCGCGCCCACCCGCTCGGGGGGGGCGTCGGTGGCGACGTCATAGTCCTGCGGCGAGAGCCCCAGCAACAGGTCGCGGACACAGCCCCCGGCCAACAGCGCCTGGTGACCTGCGCCGGTCAACGTGCGCACAATGGCCACCGCCGGGTCGGCGGCGGCGGGCAAATTGGCCGGGATGCGCAACGTATCGGTCATCGGGACAAATGCTCGTCCGCTATCGGTCCGTCGAGCCCGCGGCTGACACCCAACCGGCCGCCCCGCCGCGCAAGAAAACGGCCGGATCGCGGTGACCCGGCCGATGAAAAACGACGCGACATCGGCCGGTCAGCGCGACCAACCAAAGTGCGCGAACGCCTTGTTCGCGTCGGCCATGCGATGCACCATTTCGCGCTGGTTCATCGCGTCGCCCTCGCGGCGGAAGGCCGCCATGAGCTCGTCGGCGAGGCGATGCGACATCGGCCGGCCGCTCTTGCCGCGCGTCGCGGTCAGGATCCACCGCATGGCGAGCGACTGGCGGCGTTTGGGGTTGACCTGCATGGGCACCTGGTAGTTGGCGCCGCCGACGCGCTTGGAGCGGACTTCGACGTCCGGCTTGACGTTCTCGACCGCCTTGAGGAAGACCTCGATGGGGGGGACGTCGGTCACTTTTTCGGCGATGCGCTCCATCGCGTTATAGAAGATCCGCTGGGCGACGCCTTTCTTGCCCTCCCACATCATGCAGTTGATGAACTTCGACGCGGTCCGGTTGTTGAAGCGCGGGTCGCCGCGGAGCTGCCGATTCGAATTGGTAAATCGCTTGAAAGCCATGCCTCACCCGGGAACATTATTTCTTGCGCTTGACGCCGTACTTGCTGCGGCCACGGTTACGCGGCTTGCCTTCCTTGTCGCCGGCGACACCCGCGCAGTCGAGCTTGCCGCGGATGATGTGGTAGCGGACCCCGGGCAGGTCGCGGACGCGGCCGCCGCGCACCAGGACGATCGAGTGTTCCTGGAGGTTGTGGTCCACGCCGGGGATGTAGGCCGTGATTTCCTTGCCGTTGGTCAGGCGGACGCGGGCCACCTTGCGCAAGGCGGAGTTCGGCTTCTTGGGGGTCTGGGTCTTGACCTGGAGGCAGACGCCGCGCTTCAGCGGGCTGCGGTCCAGGTCGCGCACCTTGGACTTGCGGGGCACGTCCCGGCGTGGGTTCCGCACCAGTTGGTTGATCGTCGGCATAAGCAAACCTGACTAGAGACCTCGACGCCGGCCGCTACCGGCGACCGCAGACCCGCTAGTATAGCACGAGGCGGGCGGTTGCCAAGGGGGGTGACGGCAAAGGCTCGCCAAGGCTGACGGCCAGCCCGCCTCGGCCCCAAGGGCACCCGTGAGCCTGGGGCCTCGGCCGGCAGATAGCCCCGTCGACGGCCGGCGGCACTTGGCCCCCCGGAGCCGCACCGAGGTACGAATCGGGGACGGTGTCGGCCGCTCCCCGCTAGGTGGGCCGGGTCGGCCGCGGTGACAATTTCACGGTGCTCTCGGGCCACGCGGCTGCGGGACCATCTGCGCAAGTCATTATTATTTAGCTACTTACATCCGTCCACAGCGGCGCTGTTGTGGCGCCCGATAAGTAAGTAACGACAGCGCGCTGCTGTACGGCGCTTGGCCGCGCGGCTAGTATTCCGCCCTGGACCCGCGTTCCACCTGCTTGTGCGGGGCGTGAACGCTTGATTACGCGCCAAGGCTGATGCGGGCGGTGGCGAGCGCAGGATCGGCGGCGGACGTTGGTCAGCCTTCGGAGTCGAATGGGTGCGGTGATATTGGGAGTCGGTCGTCCTGGTGTGGAAGCGGGCGCTGCGGCTGCGGGGCAGGTCCGCATGAGAAAGGTTCGCACGCCGTAATGACCGCGGTGACTTAGTTAAGGCGGCCTCGCATGAACGTAGACACGGGGACGATCGTCGGCGTGGCGCTGCTCGCGCTGCTGGCCATCGCGGTGCTGGCGCTGTGGTTCAAGTTCGGCCCCCGCGATTTCCTGCTGATGGCGGCTGTGTGCTTTCCGGTGGTCTGGTTCAGTCGGCTGGACCTGCTGCCCATCAGCGCCTTTGGGCAGCATGTTCCGACGCACTGGTTCGTCCTGATCGGCGTTCTCGTGCTCATCGGGCCGCTCGGCGACCGCACGACCCGCGCCGCGATCGGGCCCGCATTCTGGAGAATAGCCGTCCCTTTGATCGCGCTGGCGTTGATCATGTTTGTCAGCATTCTGGCGAATGGCCGAGACCCACAGGACGTTGCGGTTGGGTTGCGGGCCATGCTGTTTGCGCTGCTCCCCTTCTTCGCGGCTTGGGTCGTCGTGCGCGCCGTTCGGTTTGATGAGGATTCGTTGCGCCGCCTGGTGGTGATGATCTACGCGATTGCGGGGGTCACCGCAGGGCTGAGCGTGCTGAGCGCGCTGGCGCCGCAGCTTTTCGCCGGGGTGCTGGCCGATCCCACATCGTCCGATCCGGACTCGGCGCGCGGATTCACCACGCTGGGCGGGGCGAATACCACGGGGAATGTGCTGGCGTGCGTTGCCTGCGTGGCGTCGGGATGTGTGCTTGCCAAGTACCGGCGTGCGCTGAGCGTGGGCGTGCTGGTGCTGTGCTTCCTTGGCGTTCTCACCACGCTGGCACGGGCCGCGTTGCTTGCATTTGTGGTCAGCCAGTTGTACATTTTCCTGCGGATTGCCAAGGGGTTTGGCCAGCGAGTTGCGATGTTTGCGGTGATCGCCGTGTTCTTGCTCGCCCCGGCTGCATACCGCCTGGCCAAGGACTACGAGTACTCGTTCGAGCGGTTCTTCATCTGGCAGGAGGGATCGGCGGATGCTCGCCGGATTGCCATGGAGGCGGCCGTCCAGTATGGGCTGAGCCACCCGCTGTTGGGGGGTGGATGGGGGCTGGTATATCCATACGGGCGGGCGGCATTGGGAACGCGGGACTTGCCGAACGTCTGGTATGTGGGCACGATGGCTACGCCGGTGGTGAAGCCGCACACGCTGTATGGAGTCGTCCTGGCCGAAACGGGGGTGGTGGGATTGGTTCTGTTGTTGTGGTTTCTGTGGCGCATCTGGGGCGCCCTTCGGCCGCCGGATGCGCGCCGGGACCCCCGTGGGAACGGTCTTGTGGTGGGATTCCGCGCCAGCTTTCTGTGTGTCGCGATGATCGCCTTGTTTCAGGACGACTTGTTCCTGCTCAGCAAGCTGGCGTACGTGCTGTACCTCACGGTCCTGCCAGGGATCCTGGCTAGCGCCTATTCACGCTGGGGGGCCAACACTCCGTCCCTGCTGTCTGCGAAACAGCCCGGAGCCTTGGCGATTCAAGTTCAGGCCGCTCCACCCCTTCAGAGCTTGACCATCCGCTGATGCCGACCTACGCGCACGACACCCGATTAGTGTTTGCGTCCAATCTACTTATGCTCGTGGCCGGCGTTGCTGCTCAGGCCCTCTTGGCCTGGTTCCTGCTGCCGCAGGGCCGTGGTGAGTATGCCGCCTGTGTTCTGTTCATCTCCCTTCTGGTCCTGGTCTTTGCGCTCGGCCAGGAAATGGCCAACGTGTATTACGTCGGCGGCGGGAAACTGGGGCCATCCGAGGCAATGTCTCAGAGTCTGATGTTCGGCGGACTGGCGTCTGTGGCGGCGTGCGTCAGCGGGTACGTGCTGACGGTTTGGGTCCCGTCATTGTTCGAGGTGGCGCGACTTTCTTGCTTCCGCCTATCGCTGGCCTGGGCTCCATTCTACATTCTCAATCTGTACCTCTCGCATGTTTGTCTGGGTTTGGGGGACACCTTGGGTTACACGTTGATCACCGCGCTGCCCAAGGCCGTCGTCGCCACCGGCCTGGCAGTGGCGGCGTTCGCGTTCCGGCTCTCGGTGACGGGGGCCCTCGCCATTCAGATAATCGCCGAAGCCATCGTCCTGGTGTTGTCCGTTGTCTGGCTCGTACGGCGGCACCGCTGCAGGATCGTCGGACTTGATTGGGGGCGCCTACGCCAGTCCCTGGGCTATGGCGTGCGTTTTTACGTTGGTCGGCTGTGTTGTGCCGCCAACGATCAGATTGGCAGCGTCCTGCTGGCGTTCGCCGTGCAGAACGCGGCCATGGTGGGCATGTTCGCGGCCGCCTCGGCCATTTTCTCGCGGATCTGGCTGCTGGCCGACACCCTGCAAATCGCCGCGCTGCCACGGACCGTGGCCGATGCCCAGGGACGAGCCGAGATGGTGGCTCAAGTCGTGCGTCTGTGCCTATTCTGCTGCGGCGTGCTGACGCTGCTTGCCTTTGCGCTCAGCAAGGTGATCATCGTGCTCGTCCTGTCACCACAGTTCCTGCCGGTCCTCGTGCCCGTGTGGATTCTCCTGCCGGGGATTCTCGTTCGCGTGATTGCCAAGATCTTGCCGGCCTACTTTGCCGGCACCAACCGCCCGCAGATCACGTCGGCGGTGATGGCAATCGCCGCCGTGGTCAATCTCGCCCTGATGTACCTGCTGCTTCCACCCCTCGGATTGTCGGGAGTGGCCCTGGCCATGACCGTCGCCTTTGCGGTCGAGTCGCTGCTGCTCGGCCTGGCCTTCTCTCAATCGAGCGGGCTGCCGGTGCGAGATCTGGTTGCTTTCTCACGAGCCGATGGCCAGATTCTGGTGCGCAGTCTCAGGCAGCTTCTGAGTCGTGCCTTTGGCGAGCGGGCTATCTCTGGAGGCCCGAATGCTCCCTGACCGGTCGACCGTGGCGATGCTCATCGGGGGACACGAGACCGGCGGCTTGGCGACCGTCATTCGTCAGCTTCTGGCGGGGGTGGACCGACAGCGCTACACGCTCCGCCTGCTGGTTTGCGACGTCGGCCCGTATGCCACAGGCCTCCAGGGTGCCGGGTGGACGTGCGACAGCCTCCAGATCGGCCCGCCGCCGCTCCTGCGCCAGCACACGGGTTATGGCGTACAACGCCTCTGGTCAGCGCACCTACGCAGCGTAACGTGGGCCGTGCGCGGAGCCCTGGCGCTGGCGCGCTATGTCCGCCGCCACCGGGTGGACCTGATTTACACGCATTACTACCACTACCACGGCCTCAGCGGGCTGGCGCACTTGCTCTGCGGGGTCAAATGCGTCTGGCACTGGCACGGGCAGGAATCTCGCGCCGGCCTGCTGAAGTTGGCGCCGCTCATCCGCCGACTCATCCGCCCCTTCGGCTGGTTCATCGCCATCAGTGCGGCCACGCGCGAATCGATCCAGGGTCTGGCCGGCGACCGGGTCACGGTGGTCTACAACGGACTGCCGCAGCCGCAACTCTGCTGCCGTCGGCGAGAACTGCGCGACATGCTCGGCTTGCCCCCGGACGCGCGCATCGTGGGCATGGTGGGAACGCTCCACCCCATCAAGGGCCACTTGGACGCCCTCGACGCAGCCGCCCAAATCTGCCAGCGGCACGCCGATGTTCACTTCGTCTTCATCGGTGGCCACACGGGGCCGCTCGAAGCGTACCGCGAGCGCGTGCTCCAACGCCGCCGCGAATTGGGGCTGGAGCACCGGGCGCACTTCCTTGGCCACCGCGACGACGCCGCCGAGCTGATCAGCGGTTTCGACATCAAGATCCTCACCACTCTGCCGCCCGGCGAGGGCTTTGGCCTGGTCATCATCGAGGCGATGGCCCGGTGTGTCCCCGTCATCGCCACCGACGTCGGCGCACCCCGCGAAATCCTGACTCACGACCAGACCGGAATCCTGGTTCCCCCATCCGACCCCGCCGCTCTCGCCCGGGCCATTGAGGACCTGCTGGCCGATCCCCAGCGGCGGCAACGTCTGGGGCAAGCCGGATACGCGGCGTTCTGCGACCGATTTGACATCCGCCGGACCGTGCGCGAAATCGAAGCGGTCTGGGATCGGCTGCTGAAAAGGCCGGCGCTCGTGGATACGTAGTGACGCCCCGCGCGCGTGAGAGCGCCGATCAGAACCCCGCACGCCAGTGCCGGGCCGGCCGTCCCGCCGCTTGCGTGGCGGGCTCTGCGAGCAGGTTCAAGGCTACGACACCGCCGCGGTCTTGGAGGGCGCGGCCGACCGGCGGCGCGCCGCGAACTCCGGGGCTTCCTTGACGCACGTGCCCAGAATCTTCAGCGATTGGCCGAAGGCCGCCCAGCCGGTGCGGGTCAGCTCGGCCGGTTGGGTGCCCACGTCGGGGTAGCCGTCGGCGTCGGGCACCGCGTGCTCCCAATTGCGAAACAGCCGCCCCCACTCGCTGTCGAGCACCTCGTGCATGATCCGCCGCGCGCGGGTCGGGTACCAGAAGCTGTCGTGGTAGAGCACGCTGGCGATGTACGCCCACGGGGCCAGCACGGTCTTCAACGACCACTCGATCGGCTTCTTCAGCGGCCCCCAGTAAATGTAGTGCTGCATCCGGCTGGCAAAGGTCATCTTGTGAAACGGCCCGACGAAGTGCCAATTCTCACCAGCCGCGGCCTGGTCGCCGACGATCTCGATCTGCCGCGGGTCGCCGCAACCCAGGCCCCGCTCGTGAGCGAGGCGGATGAACTTGATCGACAGCGGGTCGAAGCCCATCAGCTTGGCCGCGACGGCGTCAATGGCCACCTGGTCGGCACTGGCGAGGATCACGTTCTTGACGTGCGGGATCATGCACCGCGGGCCGGGGCCGTCGCCGGTGAACGTGCCGTCCATCACCGCGAACACGCCGCGGTGAATCTTCTTCTGGATCATCAGGAGATCGACGAGCGTTTCGTGAATGACCGGGTGCGTCCAGTGCCGCCGTTCGTTGAGCAGCCCGCCGAAGGCGTTCTTCATCGCCCCGGTGGTCGTCGTGAAGACGTGCGTCTTGATCGTCGGCAGGTGGATGATGTTCTCGCCGATGAAGCGGCGGGGGATCATGAACCCGCGCGGGTACACGTCGTTGAGGCACAGGAACTGCCGGGCCAGGTCGCCGACGGCGTCGCGGACGTTGATCCACTCCTCGCCTTCGTAGAGGTGGACGTTGCGCAGGCCGTGGGCCTCGATGACGTTGATCTGCTTGTTTTCGCGCTCGCCCAGGTGGGCGTCGATGACGACCGTGCGGTTGTGGCAGCCGTGGATCAGGTCGGGGTTGTAACCATCGGCCTTCATGGCCCGGATGACGCCCTCGAGCTGCCACGGCGTCGTCGAGCTGCCGGGGAAGAAGAAGTGCCACGAGATGTTGATCTTGAGCGCCGTGTCTGCGTCCTTGGCGACAACATCCTGGTATCCGGCGAGGTTCAGCAGCTCGTGATAATCGCGCAGGACGGTCCGCGGCGTCGTTCTCAGGATCGCGACTTTGGCACTCGGCATCGGCGGCCTCCGACCGACTCACGGCGTGGCACGAATCGGGCACCCACAGGCTCCCCTATGTTAGCGACCCGGCGGCATCCCGGCATCCCATGGACACGTGACGACGACTGTCGGCGGGATTGTGCGGTCCGCGCCCGGCGTGCGCCGCCGCGGCGGCCGGGCTCCGTGCCGGCCGTTGCTGGCGAACCACTGTTCCAGAGCGGTGCACGCCGATCCGGGCCGCGACCGGCGGGACGCCGACGCTCCCCTGTAGCGCCGGACCCGGGGCCCGCCGCTACGGGGCCGCATCCGCATACGAGCCCGGAGCGCGAGCGACGGGCCATGCGGAGACCCCGGGCGCGCCGCCTCGCGGTCCATCGCGGCCGCCGGCGGCGCCGCGTGAGTCGCCGGGCGACCTGATGGCAGGTCAGGCAGCGATCTGTCGGAGCGCAGATGGAGTCGGTCGCGGTGGGCCACAGACCTGCCAGCGCGTCAACCGGCGGTTTGTCGCGGCCCGAACTCGTCGCCGCGGAAAGTGTTGCCGAGATACGCCTCGCGCACGCGCGGGTCGTTGACAAGCTCCGCCGGCGGACCGGAGCAGATCACCTTCCCCTCGTGAATGACGTAGCTCCGGTCGGTGACCTTCAGCGTCTCATGCACGTTGTGGTCCGTGAGCAGGATCGCAATGCCCGCGTCCCGCAGGCGAAGAATCTCCTGCCGCAGGCCCTCAACCGCGATCGGATCGACGCCACTGAACGGCTCGTCGAGCAGGATCAGTTTGGGGCGGGTAATCAACGCCCGGGCGATCTCGAGCTTGCGGCGTTCGCCGCCGGAGATCTTGCGGGCTGGATTGTCACGGACCTTCAGGAGGCCGAACTGGGCCAGGAGCTCCTCGACGAGGCGTTTGCGTTCGGCGCGGGACAGGCGCATGGCCTCGCAGATGGCCATGAGGTTGTCCTCGACGCTAAGTCGTTGGAATACAGAAGGTTCCTGCGATAGGTAGCCGATGCCGCGGCGGGCGCGCATGTACATCGGCAGGGGGGTGATGTCCTCGCCGTTGAAGCGGATGCGTCCGGCCTCGGCCCCGATCATCCCGACGGTGATCCGAAAGCTGGTGGTTTTTCCCGCTCCATTCGGCCCCAAGAGGCCGACGATCTCACGATCGTGGACGGTGTACGACACATGGTCCACGACAGTCCGGCCGTTGTAAGACTTCACCAAGCTGTCGGCTTCGAGCAGCATTAGTTTGGCCGCGCCGGGCAGGTTCCGGCGCTGTGGAAAACCTGTTCAATAGCGCGTAAGTCGTTCAGAATCGTGGGGATGCCGCAACGCCCCCGTGTCCGATAAGGATAGCGTGACACCCGCGAGTTGCCGATTTCTCCGTTCAAATGCATCTGCTTTTCAGAAAGAGACTTACGGACTAACGGCGATAACCCGCTCGCGGGCTGACCATCTCATTCTCGTGACCGTTCACGATCATTGCCGCCACTGCGGCGGGGGCCGCCTGCTGGCACCGTCGCCTTGTTGAAAACTCGCGCATCGAATACTGCGTCAACGCACAAAACGCATCCGTCCGATGTCCGGCACGAACCACCGCCCGCGCTGGTCCAACGGGAGCAGCCCGGGAAGATACACGAAAGCCGCCCTGCCGACAATCTGCCCGGCGGGGACGGTGCCCGGACGATAGTCGGGCCGCAGGTGCGGGCCGGCCTCGGTCCACTCGCGGCCGTCGTGACTGTCCGGGCTGTTGTCGCCCAGGACGAAGTACTCACCGGCCCGGAGAATGAACGGATCGCCTGCGCACGCGCGGACCGCCTGTCCGCGACGGCAGAGGTAGTGGACATCGCGGTCGATGCGCACCCGGCGGAAGCTCGCTTTCAGATCGCGGGCCGCAATAGACACACTGACCGGCTGATCACGCGGCCGGTTCCGCAGCGCCTCGGCGTCGGCGCCGTAATCCTCGTCCGTCGTCGTTAGGAGTGGCGTCCCGTCGACGTTGAGGTATACACGCCGGTCCACATGCCCGAACTCGACGCTCACGGGACGAGCGGGGGACATGGCCCGGGCTTTGGCAACATACTCAACCGCCGGACGGCCGGGCCGTTCCGGCTGCTCAACGCGGAGTCGGCGGAAGCCATCGGCCCGCAGCTCGGCGACGAAGCGGTCGGGCGGGCGAAGCAGCTCCAACCGGCAGCATCCCGCGCCCGCCTCGAACGTGACTTCACACAGCAGACGCACATCGCCCACGAACGTGTTCGTCGAACGCCGATTGTGGGCGTAGAGGTCCTGCAAGTATTCCGGGGCGGCGTCGCCGTTGAATGTGATGCGGCGTTCGACCGCGTCCAGTCCGTCGTAGCGCAGGACGCGCGTGTCCAGACCCGACCAGCCACAACCCGGCTCCGCGGGCGGGTCGATCGGCGACCAGCGGTGCCAGCGGGCAGACTCCGCACCGGAGCGCGGCACATGCCCCTGGTCAAACACAACAAACCACAGCACGCGCTGCGCGGCCGGCGGCTTGCGGGCGATGTGCCCGTCGATGTAGACATCGCCGTCGATGATCTCCACCGCCTCGCCCGGCAGGCCCACAACACGCTTGATGTAATGCTGGTCCGGGTCCGCGGGATCGCGGAAGACCAGGACGTCCCAACGCTGCGGTCGCAGGACGCCGGTGACGACGGCCGGCCACTTGTGCACCAGAATCCGGTCGCCGGCCTTGGGCACCGTGTTTTCCGGCCCCGCCGGCAGATGCAATTGACAGTTCGGGCACAGAACTTCGGGCGGGACGACGAAGTCGTGACCGGCGGGCGACGATGCCCGCAGGGGGGCGAAGTCGAACTCCCAGCCGCACGCGGGGCACGTGCGCGTGGCGTGGGCCCCCAACAGCGAATCGGCCATCGATCCGGTCGGAATGATGAAGGGCTCGACCGCGAACGCCCGGAAGATGAACGCAAGGACGAGCCCGGTGAGGATCGTCTGTACGATCTCGATCACGCGGGTCAGCTCGTTCCGCGTATCGACGACAGTGGCGGCGGGGGGCGCCGGAGACGCCGCGGAATCGCACGCACGGGCAGCGGTCGTGTGCTGCATCACGGGGAGCTTGTTCTCCGTGGACCCATCTGGCCGGCCGTCCCGCGTCGCCCGGGACTGCTCGCCGCGAGGCGATTGATCGACCCTCCGCCGAATCGTCCGGCTCAGTGAATCCAGCGCGCGTGGCCGAGGTCGGGCAGCAAGTTGGGGCCCTGTGGCGTAAGCGGCAGAAAACCGGGCCAGTAAACGAAGAACGCGCGGCCGATCATCTGGTCGGCGGGAACCGTGCCGAGCTGGAACCGGCCGGCCGCGGCGGCGTCGCGCAGGTGCGGTCCCAGCGGGTTGCGTCCTTGGCCGCTGAAGGCAAAGCGCCCGTCGAGGCTGTTCGGGCTGTTGTCGCCGAGAACGAAGTATTCCGCCGGCCCCAACTGGATCGGGTGGCCTTGCTCCCCATAGCCGAAGCCGCCGACCCCGTGCCGGTGGGCGTCGCTCGTGTAGTACACGTCGCGCTCGATCAAGACGTGGCGCAGCGCCACGCGGGCATCCGCCGCGGCCACGCGCAAGACGGGCGTTTGCGGGCGGGCCGCCCGCCGGCGGGCCGCGTCGGGCGTCACCGTATATTGCGCCGACGTGGATTGCAGGGTGGGCCGTGCATCGACTTCGACGCGGACCGTGCCGTCCACGTGAGCCAAGGCCACGTGGACGGGGCCGCGCGATGGGGGCAGCTTCACGCTGCTCCATGTCTCCCGCGGCCCCGCTTCACCGACCCCGTGAACCAAGCTGAGCCTGCCGTCGGGCGTCAGGACGGCCGCGAAGACGTCGTCCTGGTACGCAATTTCCAGCTCCAACGCCCCGCGACTGCCGGGGTCCAACTCCACTTCGGCCGAGAGCCGGACGTCGCCGACGAGGTGCGGCCGAATCTGCTCGCGCGGCTCGTTGTAGGCGTACACGTCCTGTATCCACCCAGGCAGCGGGCCCCCGGCGGGATTCGTGGCGAACTGGAGCACCTGGCGCCCGCGTCCGAGCGCGTCGCAGCGCAGCACGCGCGTACGCACGCCGGACCACGCCGTCTCCGGCTCCACGGCCGCCCATTGCGGAAAGTAGTCGGCTTGTCGGCTCACGTTCCGCGGCGGATAGTCCTGGTTGAAGTAGGGCAGCCAGAGCGACCGCTGCGCGTCGGGGGTCTTCGCCGTAAGCTGATCGTTTACGAACACGTCGCCGTTAATCAGCTCGATCTTCTCGTTAGGCAGGCCGATCAACCGCTTGATGTAATTCGTTTGCCCGTCGGTGGGCACCTTGAAGACCACGACATCCCAGCGGGCCGGCCCCAGGCCGTCGATCGACGCGAGCGGTTGGCTGAACGGCCAGCCGTGTACGAAGATGCGGTCGCCGGCCGATGGCCGCAGCGGGCGAGTCAAGCGGCTGTCGGGGGCGGCGCGGTCGGCGGGCAAGCGGCCCGGGTCGCCGTAGTACTGTCGCCAGCGGCAGTTCGGGCATTGCACGACCGGCTGGTACGCCGCGGGGCCGGCCCAATCCCCCGGCTGTTGCCACCCGATCGCGTGTTCGACGCCGCAGTTCGGGCACGTCGTCCGGGCGTGCGCCCCATAGAGCGTTTCGGCCATCGAACCGGTGGGAATGATGAACAGCGGGAGGAAGAACGTCTTGAGGATCAGCAGGTAGATGAAGAACCCGATGAAGGACGCGCTTTGTTCAATCCAGGTCTCCTTGGCCGGGCCGAGTGAAGGCCGTTCGGCGGCTGCCACAGGCTGAGGACCCCGACGACGCACAGGACGTTCTCGACTCCGCTCAGGCCGCGCCCCACAAACCGGGTAGTAGCCTAGCGACGCCGGTGGGGCCGGTCAAACGGACGCCATCCTGTCCGCGATGATGCCCGCCTGGGCGCGGCGCGGTACGATGTGCGGGCCGGGGGTGAGGTGAACGGAGCAGCGCATGCGACGCAAAGTGTGTCGGTGGTCGGGCCTTCTGGTCTTGTCGAGTGGCTTGCTGCTGCCGGTGTCCTGCGCGACCGTGCGGGTGGTGCTGGAGACGATCGGCAGCCTCCTGTACATCGCCGACGCGCTCGCCTGACCGCGCGCCAGCATCCCCGCGCTCGGGCGCTGGATAGCGCAACCGGGGGGCTGACGGTCGAGGCGGCGCCGCCGGCCCGGCTCAATCGTCGTAGTAGAACCAGAAATCGCTGCCCCACCCGTCCGCGTAGCCGCAGCAGTCTCCGTCGTCGTACCACTCCTCGTACACGTGTTCGGTGATCCAGGTGAACGGCCACCCGTGGGCTGCGACGCGCACGACGCCGTCCCAGCCCGTCGGCTCGCACGATACCACGATCGGGGCCCAGGCGGCGGCCAGGAGCAGTCCAGCCAGCTTTCGCCACCGATACGGACTCATACGCTCACCTCCAGCACCCGAGGGCTTCTACTCCGACAGACCCCCGCCGGTTGGCGAGGTTAGTCCGCCGCCGCACAAGTGGCGCTGGCCCCCCGTGGCCGACGGTGGGCACGATCGGGCATCGCTAGCCTACGTCGCCGCCGGCGTATTTGACGCACTGCCGGTGCCGCCGTAGCATCCCCTTAAACAGGCGTTCGCCCACGGCCCCCATCGTCTAGAGGCCTAGGACACCGGCTTTTCAAGCCGGCGACACGGGTTCGAATCCCGTTGGGGGCGTTCCCTGGTTCGGCCCGCGCGAGAATGCCGGCTTCAGAAGGAGTTGCAGTCATGTTGGCCACCCGCGGTCGCGGACGTGTCCGTCGCACGGTTTGCGCACTGCTCGTGGCCGTCAGCGGCCTGGGGGTAGGTGGTTGTGCGAAGGCGCCCGAGCGTCCGCCGACGCCGAACGCCGGTTACGAAATCGTCTGTACCACGGGCATGGTCGCGGACATCGTGCGGCAGGTCGCCGGCGCGCACGCCACCGTAACGGGTCTGATCGGTTCGGGCGTGGATCCGCACCTTTACGTGCCGACGCGCCAGGACATCAGCGCCCTGCAACGGGCACCGGTCGTCTTCTACAGCGGGCTGATGCTCGAAGGCAAGATGACCGGCGCGCTCGAGAAGCTGGCTGGTGGGGGCAAGCTCGTCCGGCCGGTCACGGCAGGACTTGAGGCGGGGTATTTGTTGGAATCGGAGCGGGCGGCGGGGCACCCCGATCCCCACGTGTGGATGGACGTGCGGGCTTGGAGCCGGGCCGTGGACACGGTGGCCCGAACCCTGGCCGAGTACGACCCGCTCAACGCGGCGACGTATGAGACCAACGCTCGCAAGTATCAGCAGGATTTGGAAGAACTGGACGCCTACGTTCGGCAAGTGCTGGGCAGCGTGCCGGAGCCGCAGCGCATCCTGGTCACGGCCCACGACGCGTTTCGCTACTTTGGCCGCGCGTACGGTCTGAGGGTACAAGGCATCCAGGGCATTTCCACCGAGTCCGAAGCGGGCTTGGAGGACATCAACCGGCTCGTGGACCTGATCGTGCGGCAGGACGTGCGGGCTGTCTTCGTCGAGACCAGCGTCGCCGACAAGAGCGTCCGGGCGCTTATCGAAGGGGCCGCCGCCCGCGGCAAGACGGTGCAGGTCGGCGGCCGCCTGTTTTCCGACGCGATGGGGCCGCCGGGCGCCTATGAGGGGACGTACATCGGCATGATCGACCACAACGCGACCACGATCGCCCGGGCCCTCGGCGGTCAGGCCCCCGAAGGCGGCTGGCGTGGCCGGCTCGGTGCCCCGGCCACGCGCCCGGACCGGTCGGCACAAGCCATGATCCGAGAGGCCGTGGGGGGTGCTTGGACCGGTTGATTTGCGCGCGGCGATTCAGCCCCAGCGGTTGAACCACGCCCGCTGTTCGAAGGGCTTCTTCTCTTTCTGCGGCCAACCCTCCGCGGGGACGCCGATTGGCAGCAACACACGGATGACCTTGTCGGTTGGGACGGCCAGCAGCTTCCCGATCGTCTCGGCGTGGCCGGCAATGCGCAGCCGCCCGTCCACCCACACACTGGCGTAACCCAACGCGGTGATTGCCAGCAGCATGTTCTCGACCGCGGCGGCACAGTCTTCGACCTGGAAGCTATGGCCCTCGTAGACGGGTTGGGGCTGCCGGTCCACGACGCAGGCGATGAACGCCCGGGCCTGCTGGACGGCGACGTTGCTGGCGTGAAGGCCGCCAATCCGCCGCACCAGGTCGGGATCATCCACGATGACAAACGTCGTCGTCTGGGCATTGCGGCCGGACGGGGCCTGGATCCCGGCCTGCACGATGCGCCGCAGGTCGTCCCGCGGCACGGGTGCGTCGCGGTACGGGCCGCGATAGCTGTGACGCTGGCCGATCGCCTCGAACACATCCATGCGGTCCTCGCAATCAGGGTCTGCGGGCGCACACGCCAGTTCGTTGCTCCTGGTGCGGGGCTCCGGGACGCGCCGCCGACCCGTTCGCTGTCCCCCGTTCCCCAATCGCTGTTCCCGGTTTCCTACTCCTTGGCCGCCTGGTTGGCGAGGTACAGCTCCAATCCCATTTGGGCGATTTGATCGTTCTGCTCCTCGAGCCAGTCGATGTGTTCGTCCTCGTCGCGGGCAATCTGTTCGAGGAGGTTCCGCGTCGGGGCATCCTTGACCTGATCGGCCAGCTTGACGGCCGCGTTATACATCTTGAGCGCCCCTTGCTCGGCTTGCAGGTCGGCGGCCAACTGCTTGGCCACGTCGGCGCCGATCTTGATCTTGTTCAGCTTGTCGACCTTCGGAGTCCCCTCGAGAAACAAGATGCGGGCAATCAGCATCTCGGCGTGCTTCATCTCCTGGATCGCCCGCTTCTCGATCCGCTCGTGCAGCCGCTCGTAGCCCCAATTGCGGCACATCTCCGAGTGGACCATGTACTGGTTGATGGCGGTCAGCTCGTCGGCCAGCAGGACGTTGAGCGTTTGCAGCAGTTTCGGATCACCTTTCATTAGCTGGTCTCCCACGTGCGCTGGCGCGCCCGGCACCGGTCCGCCGGCGGGCGCGGCATCCCATTTTGGGCGAACGCGGCAGCGGCGGCAACGGGTCGGCCGCCGATCGCCGCGGGGGGGAGTGCGCCCCACTCGGCGTTGCCGGCCGGAGTCCGTGCCGGGCGGCGCGCACACAGGCGGTCCCGCATGTGGAACGCTGGACGGGGGGGGCGAGCATCCCGGCGAGCGGCGGCTCGGCAGCCGCGGCGCGCCGGGATCGCCCTCCCGAGCCGCGCGATGGCGAGTGCCCGCGCAGACCGGGCCGGGCGACACGCCGGGGCCGCACCGTCCAAAACACGAAACTGGGTTGGCTCCGCGGACGGCCGAACCGGACGCCGGGGAACGGCCGATATAAGATTAGACGCGGGCCCGCAAAGCGGGAGCCCCCGTGAGTAGTCCGGCGGAGTCGTCCGAGGCGGGCGCGTCCCGCGTCGGGCCGGCTTTACTTTGGTCTGAGCGCGCCAAGCGGCGCGCCGCCGGTCAATGGGTGGTGGCCGGCCCGCTGAAGGGCCGGCCGCGTAAAACAGATTGGTGGTGAACAAACATGGCCGCACGCAGACTCGGCATCATCGTGGGCGGGGGGCCCGCTCCGGGGATCAACGCCGTCATCGGGGCCGCGACGATCCAGGCGATCAACTGCGGGTTCGAGGTCGTGGGGTTCTACGACGGCTTCCGCCACTTGTGCTCCGACGACTTCGACCCGCCGACGCACTCGGTCCGGCTGGAGATTGCGCGCGTGGCGCGGATTCACTTCGACGGAGGGTCGATCCTGCGTACGTCGCGGACGAACCTGCTTGACGACGCCGTGCTCAAGACCACCAAGCGGGTCCAGCCGCACCCGGACAAGGTCAGCCTGGCGCTGGGCCGGCTGCGCGAGTTGGGGATCAACTGCCTGCTGACCATCGGGGGCGATGACACGGCGCTGTCCGCCCGTTTCCTCGCTGAGGCCGCCGGCGGGAAGCTGCGCGTCGTCCACGTTCCCAAGACGATCGACAACGACCTGCCGCTGCCGCAGAACCAGCCGACGTTCGGCTTCTCGACCGCGCGCTTCATCGGCGCACAGCTCCTCAAGAACCTGATGACGGATTCGCAGACCACCGGCCGGTGGTACCTCGTCAACGCGATGGGTCGCAGCGCAGGCTGGCTGGCCATGTCCATCGGCCAGGCGGCCGGCGCGACGATCACCCTCATCCCCGAGGAGTTCGAGGAGCACAGCACGGTCCAGTCCATCGTCGATGTGCTCGAGGGATCGATCCTGAAGCGGCAGGTGGCGGGCCGTTGCGACGGCGTCGCCGTTATCGCCGAGGGGCTCGCCTACCGCCTGGGTGACCGGGCGGAGCTGGAGCGGCTACTCGGCCGCGAAGTGCCGGTCGATGCGGCCGGCCACGTACGGCTGTCCGAGGTGCCGCTGCTGGAGCTGCTGAAGCGGGAGCTTCAAGGGCGCTTCAAGGCCCGCGGCGAATCGCTGCCCCTCGTCACGCACAACATCGGCTACGAGCTGCGCTCCGCCGACCCGACGCCGCACGACATGGCCTATTGCCGCGCACTGGGCTACCACAGCATCCGGCTCTTCGTTGACCCGGACCAGTCGGTGACGGGCGTGATGGTGGCGATGGTGAACGGGAACCTGAGCGCCGTGGACTTCAAGGACATCATCAACCCGGAAACCAACCGGACGCAGACGCGGCTGGTCGACATCAATTCAGACGAGTACACCGTGGGCCGGGCGTACCAGATTCGGCTGGAGCGCAGCGACCTGGAGAACCCGGTGATGCTGGCCAAGCTCGCCGCCGCCGCCCACATGTCGCCGGCGGACTTCTACCAACGGTACCTGCGGGCGGCCACGCGGCTGACGGACATGAAGGCGGAAGCCGAGCGGGCGGCCTGCGTGTGCCCGGCGGGATAGCGGCGACCATCTGGTCGGTGGCCTGTCCGCGGTCGGTGGCATTTCCGCGGCTTTGGGCGGACGCGCCCCATTCGCGGGTCGCGGCATGGCCGCGAAGACCCGGCCATGCCACCTGCCGTGCCAGCAAACGAGCCCGGAGCGCCAGCGACGGGTCATGCGAAGGCCGTTGCCGCGCTGCGCGGACCCCGCGCTGGCGCTTGGGGCTCGTCGGCGGGCGCGATGCCCACATTCCTCACGGCCGGTGCGGAGCCCGGCCGCTACACCGGCGGGACGCTGATGCTCCTCCGTAGCGCCGGACCTCCGAGTCCGGCGTCCCACGGCCGGTACGGGCCCCTCGACGCCGCCGGTGCCGTCCCAGGGCGGCCCGGCCGCGACGAAGGCCGCTACAGGCGCTCGGTGATGCTCTTGCCCTGCATGAACAGGAGCAGGTAGTCGCGGCCGCCGGCCTTGCTGTCGGTGCCGGACATGTTGAAGCCGCCGAAGGGCTGCACGTCGACGAGGGCGCCCGTACACTTGCGATTGAGGTAGAGGTTGCCGACATGGAACTCGTGCCGGGCCCGCTCCAACCGCATCCGGTCGTTTGAGTACAGCGCGCCCGTCAGGCCGTAGATCGTCCCGTTTGCGATGCTCAAGGCGTCGTCGAAATCGCGGGCCTTGATGACCGCCAGGACGGGGCCGAAGATCTCCTCTTGGGCGATCCGGGCGCTGCGGTCGACGTCGGCGATGATCGTCGGCGGAACGAAGTAACCGCCGGAGGGCACCTTGGTATCGCCCAGCACCGCGCGGCCTTCTTTCTTGCCGATGTCGATGTAGCCGTTGATCGTCTTGTACGCTTTTTCGTCGATCACGGCGCCCATGTAGAGGTTTTCTTCGTTGGTCGTGTCGCCGACGGTGAGCTTGCGGGCCCGCTCGACCACCTTCTCCAGCAGCTTGTCATAGATCGCCTGATGGGCAATCAGCCGGCTGCACGCCGAGCACTTCTGCCCCTGGAAGCCGAACGCCGACACGACGATGCCTTCGGCGGCCTCATCGAGGTTGGCGGTCTCATCGACAACGATGCAATCCTTGCCGCCCATCTCCAGGATGGCGCGCTTGAGCCAAGTCTGCCCCTTGGCGACCTTCCCGCACTTCTCATAGATGCCCAGGCCGACGTCCATCGACCCGGTGAACGCGACGAACCGCGTTTGCGGGTGTTCGACGAGGTAGTCGCCGATCTCCGCCCCACTACCCGGCAGGTAGTTCACGACGCCCGGCGGCAGACCGGCCTGCTCCAGCACCTCGCACAGCATGGCCGCGATCACGGGCGCCGTGCTCGCCGGCTTCAAGATACACGTGTTGCCGGTCACCAGCGTCGCGCTGGTCATGCCGCAAGTGATAGCGAGCGGGAAGTTCCACGGGGGGATGACGACGCCGACGCCGAGCGGGATGTAGCGCAGCTCGTTGTCCTCGCCGGGGAACGGCGTGACCGGTTGCGGGCCGCCGAGACGGATCATCTCGCGCGCGTAGAACTCAAGGAAGTCGATCGCCTCGCAGGTGTCGGCATAGGCTTCGATCCAGCTCTTGGACTCCTCGAAGCACATCCAGGCGGACAGCTCGTAGATGCGGCGGCGCATGATGGCGGCGGCCTTGAGCAGGACCTTGGCCCGCACGTCCGGGGCGACGCGGCTCCAGGTCTTGAACGTCGCGGCGGCGGTGCGGAGGGCCTGTTCGGCCTGGTCGCGGCCGGCCTTGCCGACGTAGCCGACGACGGTCTTGAAGTGGGCCGGCATGACCGACTCGATCTTCTGGTCGGTGTTGATTTTCTGGTCGCCGATCCGCAGGGGGTAAGTCTGTCCGAGTCGGCCGCGGACGTCCTTGAGGGCGGCGATCATCTTCTGCCGCGGTTCGGCTTCCGCGAAGTTGACGTACGGCTCGGGGCGATAGGGCATCAACATGACGAGCAACCTCCGTTTCGGGCTGACACCTCGGACGGCGCGGCACGGGAAGAGCCGCGGCGAGGCCGCATTATAGCCCGCGGGGTACGATCGTTCACCGCGTCGCGGGCGGCCGCGAAACGCGCCGGGAAGTGGCCCCGACGCCGGGGATCTGGCGTTGTGGCCGCTCGACTTGGATCGCGCGCCGAGCCTAGCATCGATCGGCGGAGGCCGTCGCGGGGTTCCCGCGCGGCCGCACGCCGCCGGAGGAACGGCGATGCGCTATTCCGCACTCACTGCGGCCGTGATTATGGGACTGCCGCTCGGCCCGGCCGTTGCCGGGTTTACGAACAACATCATGCTTACCGGCTACTGGCCGCCGACGAACGAGATGCTGCGCCCATTCAGCACGAGCCCGGCGCAGAACCCCGGCGGGTGGATCGGGGAGAACTGGGAGGGCCGCGGCTACAACATCTACTCTTTCTTCCCCGAGGTCCAGCTCGGCGGCAAGGGCACCGGCGACTTCGAGGTCGATTACCAGGACACCTCGCCCGACTGGTGGCGCATCACCGCCCAGGTCCGCCCGGTCGCCATCATCACGTTCAGTTGGACCTCCGGCAACGCGGGCCACGGCGGCAAGGACTGGGAGCTGGAGGTCAAGAACAAGAACCGCACCAACTGGAGCCCGGACTACGAGGCCCCGTTCTATCCCGACGTGAACCCGCCCGACGGCAGCGTGCCGGCTGGCTACGAGCGGACCTCGACGCTGCCGCTGTGGCCCATTCGCATCGCACTGGCCCAGGCGCAGGTCGGCGTGTCCGCGTACCTCGACACCGGCACCGGCGGCACGTTCCTGTCGGAGTACATCGGCTACCACGGGCTGTGGTATCAGAGCCTGCACGCTGACCCGAACGACCCATCGTGGTGCGTGGCGGCAGGACACATTCACGTGGGGCAGAACGTGACCGTCGCGGAGGGCTTCGCCGCCACGGAGGTTACGCTGCGCACGCTCATTGACTATGTGGATACGATCGTGCCCGAGCCGGCGTCGCTGGCTGCTGTCCTGATCGCGGCGGCGCTCTTA
Organism: Planctomycetota bacterium; assembly: GCA_040755725.1. Classification (GTDB taxonomy): domain Bacteria; phylum Planctomycetota; class Phycisphaerae; order UBA1845; family Fen-1342; genus JBFMAI01. The sequence continues at coordinate 45,377 of JBFMAI010000011.1, forward strand.
CGCGGCCGCTCGCGCTGACAGAGGAACCACAGAGAAGACGCCAAGAGCGCAGAGAGCGCTGAGGGGGAGGGAACAGGTACTCTCGGTCGGGCGACATGGGGGGGCGAGGCTGTCTCCTGCGGCGACCCGGCCGGCCTGCCGAGCCGTGGCTCGCGGGGAAGCTCGAGCTCCCGGATGCCGCCCACTGGTTCGGAGCGCCTATCTGGACGGGCAGGCAGGGAGGCTTGCGGGTCGGCCACGCGTGACTGAGGCGCCTCTGCGGCTGCCTTTGAGAAGCCGGCGCAATCAGAAGGCACGACGGGAGTCGAGCAGGATGCAGATCGGCCCGTCGTTGACCGACTCGACCTGCATGTGTGCCGCGAAACGACCGGTTTCGACCGGCAGGCCGTGACCACGCAGCGCAGCGATGAGACGCTCGATCAGTGGGGCGGCCACCTCGCCTGGGGCGGAGGCGTCGAACGATGGACGCCGGCCCTTGCGGGCGTCGGCTTGCACGGTGAATGCACTGACCAGCAACACGCCGCCGGCGATGTCCAGCACCGAGCGGTTCATCTTGCCCTCCTCGTCGGGGAAGATTCGCAGGTGGGTCACTTTGTCGGCGACATAGGCAATGTCCGCATCGGTGTCGTCCGGGGCGGCGGCGGCGTACACGAGCAGGCCCGGTCCCGTCTGGCCCACGGTTTGACCGTCAACCGCCACTCGGGCCCGCGTCACGCGCTGGACGACTGCTCGCATCGCGTTTCCTCCAATCGTCGCCGAAGAGGGCCGCCATCAGTGTATTGGCGGGCATGGCGAAACGCAGGTGGGCCCGCAGCCACTCCCGTAGGCCGGGCAGACCGCGGGCGTCGCCGCAGACGGCCAACAACCGTCCGGCCGCCTGACGCACGGCCGGGTTCGGATCCGCCAGCCGGTCGAGCGGCGCCAGTTGGGGCGGCAGGGCCCCGACGAGGTCGGCGGCGTTGATCGGCCGGAGTTCACCGCGCTCCAGGGCCGCGCGGATGCGGATGGCGCCGTCCATGGCATCTAGGTATCGCAGGCGACGAGCGGCCTCGTCGGCGGGCGGGCGCACCAGCAGCAGGTCGTCGACGAGGGTCCGGGCCGGCTCGGTGCGCTCGAGCGTGACCGCCAGCAGCCAGCGCAGCTCCTCCGCAGGGAGGGAGGCGACGGCCATGGCGCGGCGGGGGGGCTCGTCCGTGTCGGTGGGCGGAGCCGTCGCGGCGTGGGCGTAGCACCAGCACAGGAAGCTGTACGGCAGGCGGGCCCGCCGCTCCTCCAGGGAGGCGCCCGCGAACCAAACGAGCAACAGCGCACGGACTTCGTCGCCGCCTGCGACGGGGTGGGAGTCAGTGACCCGGCCGGCAAAGCGGTCGGACAGCAGCATCAGGCCCCCTTGACGAACGCGCTCGTCGGAATCGCACAGCAACGCGCGATAGATCGGCGGGGCGGCATTCGGGTCACGTTGCTCGGCGTTACGAATGACGATGGCCGCCTGGTTGACATAGCGGTGGGGGTTGGGCCGGGCCAGCAAACGACGCACGCGGGCCGCCGGGTCGGTGGGGCCACGATTCAGGAATCCGATCCAGATGGCGATGACCAACGCCGTCAGACCGACGAGTGAAGTCACGATGCGCCAGTGGAGCGAACGCATGGTCGGACAACCTGGGGCGAGGCCGCACACGTTCCAGTCGGCGGCTGCGACCCTCCCCACCCCTCCCTGAGAAGGAGGGGAGTTGCACGACCGCCTGCCATATCGGCGTGCGCAGTGTCACGCCAGCCGTACCGCGAGGCTGTGCCTTGCGACTGCGGCAAGGCGGAGCCTTGCCGCACGACCCGCGGCGCATGTTCGCGCGCGACCAGCTAAATGCGTACGTGGGCGTTCTTGCTGGCCAGGAAGATGGTTTTACGGTCCAGGTCGTGGAACGCCTTGACGTAGCGCACCGTGCGCGAGTGGGCCCGCATGACGACCGAGTACGTCGTGGCGATCCGCTTGCTGATGGTCACGCCGTGCAGCAGGGCACTGTCGGTGACGCCGGTGGCGACGAAGACGACGTCGTCGGTCCGCACCATGTCGTCGATGGTGAAGATGCGGTCCATCATCTCCCCGTGGCCGTCCGCTTCGAGCCTCTGCCGCTCCTCTTCGTCCCGCGGCCACATCTTGCATTGCATGTCGCCGCCGAGACACTTGATCGCCGCGGCCGCCAGGACGGCCTCCGGCGAACCGCCCTTGCCCATGTAGATGTCCACGATGCTGTTGGCGAGGCACGGGGCGATGGCGGCGGCCACGTCGCCGTCGCCGATCAGCCGCACGATGGCCCCGGTCTTGCGCACTTCGCGGATGAGTTTCTCATGGCGGGGCCGGTCGAGGATGCAGACGATGAGGTCCTTGACGCGCTTGCCGAGCGTCAGGGCGACGATCTCGAGGTTCTGCTCGACGGGCGCGTCGATCCGCACACGGGCGCCGCTCTCGCGTACCGCCGGGCCGACCGCGATCTTGTCCACGTAGAAGCTGGGGATGGCCGAGAGCGCTTGATCCTCGGGCGAACTCCCCTTGGCGGCGGCGATGACGGTCAGCGCCCCCGGCAGCCCCTTGGAGGTCAGCGTCGTGCCGTCGATGGGGTCGACGGCGATGCTGACCGGCGGGGAGCCGTCTTTCCACGTGCCCAGCTTTTCCCCGATGAAGATGCCGGGCGCCTCGTCCTTGATCCCCTCGCCGATGACGCACGTCCCGCACACGTCCATCAGATTGATCATGCCGCGGATGGCATCCGTCGCGGCGGCATCGGCCGCCTCCTTGTCGCCCTTGCCGATCCACTGGAAGACGTTGAGGGCCGCGCCCTCCGACGCCCGCAACAGGTCCATCCCGATCAGCTTCTCGTCGCCCGCTTCCGGGTCCTCGATACCGCGCCGATTGAGCTCCACGTCCGCCATGCTGGTTTCCTGTGACCCCCGTGCTCGGTGGTTGCGTTTTCTTGCTGACATGCGGATCCAGAATAACGCGGCGACGATGCGCTTTCCAGCGGGCGAAGATACGGCACGACCTGAACCCCGGACTGCCACCGCGCGCCGCACGGTCTGCTGATGGGTGGGGGCCGGCGTCCCCAGTTGCAAACGGCTACAACGCATCACGGGGCCGCACCCTCCCCCGACCCCTCCCCGTCAGGGTGGAGAGGCCTACCACTGATCGGTCTGCGGACGGGTCATGGCGGCGGCGTCCAGGGCGGCGGCGAGGCGCGCGGGGTCGGCGAGTTTCTTCTCGAGCGCGAGCTCGCGGATCGTCCGCCCCGTGCGGTGGGCCTCCTTGGCCAGCTCGGCCGCCCGGTCGTAGCCGATCAGCGGGACGAGGCTCGTACACATGGCGAGCGATTGCTCGACGAGCGTTTCGCAGCGCTCACGGTCCGCGGCGAGCCCGTCGAGGCACCGTTCCACGAACACGCCGCACACGTTGGTCAGCAGTCGCACCGCTTCGAGCAGGTTGTGGGTCATCACCGGCATGCCCGTGTGCAGGTCGAGGTTGCCGAGCAGCGCCGCCGCGCTGGTGACCGCCGCATCGTGGCCCATGACCTGCGCGCAGACCTGAAGCACGGCCTCGGGTATTACGGGGTTGACCTTGCCGGGCATGATCGAGCTGCCGGGCTGCGTGGCCGGCAGGCGCAATTCGCCCAGGCCGCAGCGCGGCCCGCTGCCCAGCCAGCGAATGTCGTTGGCGATCTTTGTCAGAGTCACGGCCAGCCCGCGCAACGCCCCCGAAAAGGCGACCACGGCGTCCTTGGCGTGCTGCGCCGCGAAGTGGTCCGTCGCTTCCTGGAACTCGACGCCCACCTCGTGGGCCAGGACCGCGCACACACGCCCGGCGAATTCGGGGTGCGTGTTGATCCCCGTCCCGACCGCAGTCCCGCCGATCGGCAGCTCGCGCAGCTCGTCGCCGGCGACGGCCAGCCGGGCGTCAGCCTGGGCGACCTGCCGAGCGTAGCCGGAGAACTCCTGGCCAAGGCGGATCGGCGTGGCATCCATCAGGTGTGTGCGGCCGATCTTGATGATGTCGTCGAACTCGCGGGCCTTGTGGCGTAGGGACTCCTGCAAGCGGCTCAGCGCGGGGCGCAGGCCGTCGCGCAGCATCAGGGTCAGGGCGACGTGCATCGCGGTGGGGATTACGTCGTTGGACGATTGCCCGAGGTTCACGTGGTCGTTGGGGTGGACACGCCGCTCGTCCCCCGCGGTGCCCAGGAGTTGCCCGGCCCGCGTGGCGATGACCTCGTTGGCGTTCATGTTGGTGGAGGTGCCCGAGCCGGTCTGAAACACGTCCACAACGAAGTGCTCGTCGTGCCGGCCGTCGGCTACTTCGCGGGCCGCGTCCCGAATGGCACCGGCCAGCTCTGGCTTCAGCCGGCCGAGCTGTTCGTTGACCGCGGCGGCGGCGTACTTGATCAGGCCCAGCGCCCGAAGGAAAGGTCGGCCAAAACGGTATCCGCTGATGGGGAAGTTCAGCACGGCCCGCTGCGTGGAGGCCCCGTACAAGGCGTCGGCGGGGACCCGCATCTCGCCCATCGTGTCGCGCTCGATCCGCGTGTCGTTCATCGCCGTTCCCTTCTCGCCGGGGATGCCGGAGCGAAGGGATTATAGCAGGCGGGTGCCGCGCCCACGTCCCGGCGGGCCGAGACGGGCACGGCACCCGAGTTTTCAACCGCAACGCGCGGCGCGTCCGGCTATCTCCCGCGCCGCAGCGCCAACACGCCCGCGAGCAACAGCATCGCCGACGCGGGTTCCGGCGTGATGACGAACGCGAGGTCAAGCGTGTGCCCGGTGATCGGGTCGGTCAGGGGGCGCCAAATGGGATCGGGGTAGTCGCCCCAGACGGCATCGTCCATGAAGTGCAGGTACGAGGTCTTCCAGCCCCACTCCTCGGGGCCCTGCACGTGGACGCTGACATCGAGCCAGTAAATGACACCCTGCTCCTGCATGAACGGATTGGGGATGTCCACGAAGTTGTACTGATAGTAGCGCAGGTGGTCCGGCCGCTTCCAGAACCCGGTGTTCGGGTCGTACCACCCCTGCTGCCCTTCGCCGTAGTACCGCTCCTTCCATTGACCGGGGACGAACCGGCGGTGCCACAACGGCGGGTTGATGGGCGTACTGGGCGGCCCGGGGTTGTTGGCGTGGATGCTCAGGTCGATGGCCACGATCTGACCGACGCGGTCCTCGCGCCAGGAACCCCAGAAGTGAATGTCCGTGACCGGCCCGCTCTGGCTGCACTGCCAGTCGTCCGCGAGCACCTTCGGATAGGTGGCCTTCACGTCCCATCCCTGCGGGTCAGGAAGCTGTGGGAAGTGCATCTTGTGCGGTTCGCCGGGGTTCCAGTCGGCGAAAGCGGGCAGGACGAGCAGTGCTCCGACCGTCACGACAACAACTAGCGCACGCATGGCTTTCCTCCTTCCCCCGCCGGCACGGGCCGATTGCGGCGCGGACCGCCCGCGCACACCCAGCCCGCCTTGGTGTGAGCACGCTTGCAGACGTGCCGTTCGGCGCGCGCTGCCTCTGGCGCCCACAATTCACAATTCGGCTACGAGAGCAGGCCGTACGAATTTGACCGGCGCGGCCGGCTCGAACACCCCAAGTATGTGAAGAATAGCACAGAAATGGTCCGTTTGCAAACTCGCGCGGAATTCTGCCCGGCCACCGGTGGCCACGCGCGTCCGTCAGCGGGGTCACGCGGAAGCGCCGGGCTGGTGCTCGCGCCGGCGGGGCCCGTCGCGCCCGCGCTGCCGTCCCGAGGCCGCCCTGCCGCCGCGCAAGAAAGAAGGGCGAAGCCGCCGCGAGTCGTGGCCGAGGCGGAGCTTCGCCCTACGCGGATGTCTCGAAGCGTCCGGTTAGTCGGCCGCTTCCTGCAACGGCACCGTCCAGACGATTTGGTCGATGCCGACTCTCCAGAGGTGCCCGGTCACGGGGCCGTTGGCCTGCCACTTGATCTGGGCCTTCATAGCCAACGTGGCGGGGTCGATGAACCGCGACGGGTCGCCGGTGAGGACCACCTGGACCGCGGTCTCGGTCAGCGACGCTTGTCGGCTGTCCACCAGCTCATAGCTCTGCGTCACGTAGTTGTAGAGCTCGATGGTCTGGAGCACGGCGCCGGCGGTCTGCAGACCGGATTCCAGGACGAATTTCAAGCCGCTCGGGTTGGCGATCGGCGCGGTGGTGTTGACGATCATCCACACCGGGGCTTCCGTCGGGGTGAGCACCATGCCTGCCCGGGCGACCAGACGCTGGTCGTCGCTGTGCAGCAGCTCCGGCAAGCCGCCAGACACGACCTCGCCGCGGAAGAGCGTGAAGCTGTCCGGGCGGATCAGACCTTCGGTGTACTCGACGAGGCCCCAGACTTCGATGTCGTCCAGGTTCCAGCCGCAGTACGTCCAGCTCGTGTCCGTCGTGCCCATCGTCCACCGCAGGTACACGGTGGGCTGGTTGTCGGCATAGGCCGAGATGTCGATGGTCTGCGACTGCCAGCTCGCGTCGGCGGTTTCCTGGTCCGGGTTCTGCCACGCGGTGTTCCAGGTCGTGCCGTTGGTGCTGACTCGCACGTAGGCGTGGTCATAACGGGACGCCTCTACGCCGAGCCACCGCTTGAATCGCAGTGACACCTGCGTCATGCGCGTGCAATTGAGGGCGCCGGTGGTCAGGTGGTACTCCGGCATGCTGTTGGTGTAGTCGCCGTTGAGGTTGTATCCAAACACGTTGTTGCCGGTGAAGCCGGACGTCGGGTCGGGGCCGCCGTAGGCGCCGCCGCCGCCAGTCGGCTTGCCGAAGGCCCACTGCGCCTCGCGCGCCCAACCGGGGTCCTGGTCAAGATTGAACCGGTGGACCGGCTCGGGGCCACCGACGGTGCCGCGCATGGTCGCGATGGCGGAGTCGCCGCCCTCGGGCGGCACGCCGCCGTCATTGGCCTTCCAGGTGAAGCTGTCCGGACCGCTGGCATAGAAGTTGGGCGCGTAAGTGACCTTGTTGCCCCAGTTGGCCAGCGTGTAGGGGACGGTCGTGATCGGGCCGGCGTTCGGGTCCACCAAACGACCCTTGGTCGGCAGCGAGGTGATGATGAAGATCATCCGCCCCGGGGGATCGGGCAAGCCATCGTCGCGAGCCTCCAGGGTGAGCAGGATCGGCGTGTTGAGCGGGGTGTTGAAGACGCCGTCCTGAACGCGCGGCGGGTGCGGCCCGCACATGCTGACGGCCATCAGGCACGCCTCGTACGCATCCACCATGCCCCAGCCGTAGCTGTTGTCTTCGCCCACGGGGCCCAGGTCGTGAGCCGTGTCATAAATGATCTGCTTGATCTCGGGAATCGTCAGATCGGGGCAGGCCTGGCGGATAAGGGCGACAACGCCGTTGATGTGCGGCGAGGCCATCGAGGTGCCGTCCATCTTGACGTAACCACCGCTGGGCGTGGCCGAGCGCACCTGCACGCCGGGGGCCGAGATGTCCGGCTTGATCGCGGGTGTTCCGCCTGGGGTGCAGTTGGTGGGCCCGCGCGAGGAGAAGCTGGCGATCGGCCAGCCGGCCGTGTTCGCATCGACGGCCGCGACGGCCAGTGTCCGATAAGCGTCGGTGGCCCGGTCCGCGGGCCGCCGCAGCCCCGACGTGCCTTCGTTGCCGGCCGAGAAGATGATCAGCGTGCCGGCGGCCTCGCAGGCGTCGAGATAGCTCCAGAAAGTCTGATCGCAGGGGGGATAGCCGTGCGACGTGGTCAGGCCCCAAGAATTGGAGCAGACCGCGGGCACGTCCCAGTTCGTCCCGGGATTCTGATCCGGATCAAGCATCCACTGGAAGGACTTGATGGCATTGGCCACGGTCGTCGGGATGCCGCCGCCGCGGTCGATCGGGGCCGACGCGATCCACAGGGCGCCGGGCGCGACGCCGATCTGGTCCCCCGGGGCCCCGCCGCACACCGTCCCCATCGTGTGCGTGCCGTGGCCGTTGGTGTCGTACGGGAAGTTGTTCTGATTGTTGTACGGATCGTACCAGGCCCACTCGGGGTGCCCGGCATAGCGCGGGTCGGCGACACCGGCCCAGCGGCTGGCCAGGGCCGGGTGATTGCCGGCGACGCCGGTATCCATGTTGGCCACCAGGACGCCCTGGCCGGTGTAACCCAGGGCCCAAGCTTCCGGGGCGCGGACGGCCACGACGCCCGGCTCGGGCGCGTCGAGGCCGCCCGAATCGGGGGCGGTGGCCACCGGCTCGATCAGCTCGACCTCGTAGTTGTAGTAGATCGTGCCGACGTCCGGGTGCTTGAGAAGCTGCTCAATCTCCGCCTTCGGGCCGTCGACGCGGATGACGTTGGCAATCCAGAACGCCTCGACGTACTCGAGACGCCCTTCCTCGACCAAGCCATTCAGGTAGTCCAGCAGCGGACCCTGCGTCCGTTCTGCGGTGGCCAGCAGGGACCGCACGATCACCTCGTGCCGGCGCTGCATGGTGGCCCGCTCGGCATCCAGCGCGCCAACGAGTCCGTCCACGTCCACCTGGGCCTTGAGAAACACCAGCACCGAGACCGTCGCGTCCGCATCCCGCGTCTCGAGGATCGCCGCCAGGCCCCCATCCAGGACACCGGCGGTCGCGGGCAGGGCCATCAGGCAGCCCGCCAGTCCCCACAGTACCCAACGCTTGCTCATCACCTTTCTCCTTACCACGTGTGAAACGAAACAGGAATGAGACCGACCCAGCGCGAGCGGCCGGCTGGCAAGTGGAGGTCGGCGAAGTGCGCTCCTCCCGCACCTTCGCCACGATAGCTGTCACGCCACCAGCGCGTGCTTCTTCTCCTCCCACACTCCGGCCGGCGGCGAGATGCCGCTCCGCCGCCCGGGGGACCTTCACCAGTCCGTCGCTCACCGATTTCATCGTAGCGACCGGCGGGCACGGCCGCAAGGCAACTTGCCGTCATCGCGCGGCGCTTCACTCCTGGCGACGCGGGGCGTACACGCCGACCCTGGGTGGCGTCCGGCAGCTACCAATCCCGCAACGCGACCGAGGGCGGTGCGGTCCGGCCTGAGGGTCGGGCGCGCGGCGGCGCTTGTGCTCGCGGTGTCGCTGACGATCCGGGTGGAGTGGGTCCCGGGGCCCATGTCACGCCCATTTCCGACTTCGCCGTCTGCGACCGCCTCGCGGTGCGCCCGCTCGCGACCGAGTGGTTCGGAGCGCCTCGGAGGGCCGGTGCGTTGAACGCCGGGGTATCCGGCGTCTGCGGTGGCGGCCATTGGGTCTTTGGCAGCAGTCCCAACGCCGCTGGCATTGTGCCGGCTGTCCCGGTGCTGGCGAGCGGCAGCACGGCGGGCCTGGTCGGCGCGCGCATCCACCCGGCGTCTCCGCCGAAACGCGGTGAGCGACGACCGGGGGCTGGGAATCGGGCGGGGGGCACCAAAAGAAAGCGCCCGCCGGGGTGCGGCGGGCGCGGGGGTATCAGTAAACAGGGGTGAAGACGGACGGCGGATTTCTCCGTCGCGCGGACGGCCGAGGGCCGCCCCAAGGGGTGCTGACGAAACGCGCGGATCGGTTTTCCGACCGCGGTCTAGGTAATCCTCTAGAAAGGAGGTGATCCAGCCGCAGGTTCCCCTACGGCTACCTTGTTACGACTTAGTCCCAGTCACCGGTCTTACCGTCGGCCGCCGCACCCTTGCGGTTAGCTAAGCGGACTTCGGGTACTCCCGGCTCCCATGACTTGACGGGCGGTGTGTACAAGGCTCAGGAACACATTCACCGCGCCGTGGCTGATGCGCGATTACTAGCGATTCCAACTTCATGGAGTCGAATTGCAGACTCCAATCCGAACTGGGGCGTGTTTTTTGCGATTTGCTCCACCTCGCGGTATCGCTTCGCTCTGTGCACGCCATTGTAGCACGTGTGCATCCCCGGGCATAAAGGCCATGATGACTTGACGTCGTCCCCACCTTCCTCCGGCTTGACGCCGGCAGTCTCGCTAGAGTCCCCGGCATGACCCGCTGGCAACTAGCGACAGGGGTTTCGCTCGTTAGAGGACTTAACCCGACACTTCACAGCACGAGCTGACGACAGCCATGCAACACCTGTGCAAGTTTCACCCCGAAGGGCAGCCTACCGGAGTTATCCCCCGGAGGCATCCAAGCATGTCAAACCCGGGTAAGGTTCTTCGCGTTGCTTCGAATTAAGCCACATGCTCCACCGCTTGTGTGAGCCCCCGTCAATTCCTTTGAGTTTTAGCCTTGCGGCCGTACTCCCCAGGCGGCACACTTAGCACTTTTGCTACGACGCCGAGGGTGTCAGAACCTCCAACGTCCAGTGTGCATCGTTTACGGCGTGGACTACCAGGGTATCTAATCCTGTTTGCTCCCCACGCTTTCGCGTCTCAGCGTCAGAATCGGCCCAGTGCCCCGCTTTCGCCTCTGGCGTTCCTCTCGATATCTACGCATTTCACCGCTCCACCGAGAGTTCCAGGCACCTCTACCGACCTCCAGCCCGGTAGTTTGCCGTGCCATTCCATGGTTGAGCCATGGGATTTCACACGACACTTTCCGGGCCGCCTACACGCGCTTTAAGCCCAGTGATTCCGAACAACGCTTGCCTCCTCTGTCTTACCGCGACTGCTGGCACAGAGTTAGTCGAGGCTTCCTCTGGGTCTGCTCAACGCCGGGCGCTGTTCACGCCCTTTGCTTGCTGAACCCTGACAGCAGTTTACACCCCGAAGGGCTTCCTCCTGCACGCGGCGTCGCTGGGTCAGGCTTGCGCCCATTGCCCAATATTCGTTACTGCAGCCACCCGTAGGTGTCCGGGCAGTGTCTCAGTCCCGATGTGGCGGGCCGACCTCTCAGTCCCGCTACCCGTCGTCGCCTTGGTGGGCCGTTACCTCACCAACTAGCTGATAGGACATGGGCCGCTCCCAAACCGGCAGGCCTTGCGGTCCCCGCCTTTGGTCACCGAATCATGCGACCCGGCGACTTCATCGGGTATTAGCAGCACTTTCGCTAAAGCCCTTGCGGGCGCTGTTATCCCCGAGTTCAGGGTACGTTACCCATGCATTACTCACCCTTTCGCCACTAACCGCAATATTGCTACTGCGGTCCGTACGACTTGCATGTCTTAGCCACGCCGCCAGCGTTCGTTCTGAGCCAGGATCAAACTCTTCAAGGAAATTCGGAAACACGGCCCGAGGGCCGCGTCGTTTCCGTTTCGTCCCGGACCCGTCGCTGCGGGCGACGACATCCAGGTGCCCGACGTACCCACACACCGTGGGGATCAGTCGGGCGGTTCGGTCTTCCGGCGCCGCACCCCTTTCCCGCAGGGGGTCGCGCCGGCACACTCTTGCGGCTTCACCCACTGTTCACTTGTCATAGAGCCGGCCCCGGCCTTGCCTCCGGGGCCCCGTATACTAGCATAGCACGGCCTCAATGCAAGGGGGGCGAAACAGGATTTTTCGCAGCGCACGATCTTTGTCGGGAGCGCGCACGCGAGGCACGGTGGACCCATGCGCTGCCGATGCACCAGCTACATGCCAGTTATCGGACGTATAGGAGCGCGCTGGTCGGGACACTTGCGACTGCGTACAAAGGACTGTGAAGCCCCTTCCGGCCGGTGCCGCCCAACGGCGCCAGCGGCACGCCGGCCGGTCCGGGCCGCCACGGTCGGGCGAACCGACCGATAGGGTGTACTGGAGGATCAGCCGCCGTACGGGCCCGCTCGGCGGGCGACGCCCGAGGGAGCGCGGCGCACGTGGGTGGCTGATCGAGGGCACGGAACACGGGTGAATCACGCACGCACTTGAAAGGAGCTTCCATGGCGATTCGCGCGTACGGTTGGCTTGCGCTGGTTGGGATGACGATCGTGGTCGGGGGGCTGGCCGGCGGATGCCCGCCACAGATCGCCCCGGACGACGGCAAGGCCGAACTGCGGCGTTTTGCGTCCGAGCAGGAGTTCGTCGACTTCTTCAAAGAGCAGGCGTGGGCCCAGCAGGCCCCGCAGTGGCGAGGTTTGGGGGGGCTGTTCGGGGCGCCGGCGGCGGCCGATGCGGCGGGCGAGAGCACGAACGGCGGAGGCGACAGCGGGTCATATTCGACGACCAACGTGCAGGAAGAGGGCGTGGACGAAAGCGACATGATGAAGTCGAACGGCACGCACCTCTTCATTGCGCGTGGCCAGACGGTGCGGATCGTCAACGCCACGCCGCCGGAAGCGCTGGCGGAGGTCGGCCAGATCGACGTCGGCGTCCCGGTCGAATCGTTCTATCTGGTCGACACGAAGCTGATTGTGTTGGGCCAGAAGTATGATGTGGGCGTGTACGGCCCCGGCGGGCCCGAGATCATGATCTGGCCGCCGTTCTACGCCAAGTCGTCGGTTGTGGTGGCCGAGGTCGATGTGGCTAATCCCGCCAAGCCGAAGATCACGCGTCAGACGGAGCTGGACGGCTCGCTCGTGGCGTCGCGTCTAACCGGCGGAAACCTGTATCTTGTGCTGACGATCGTGCCCGACCTCCCGGCCAATCCGTCGCGACTGAACATCCAGGCGATGACCGCGGAGGAGATTCTGCCGAAGGTGCGGCGCAGCGATGCGACCGAGCCGATGCTCGGTTGGCAGGACTACTACCGGCCGAGTTCGGGTGACGGCTACAACACGACCGCGGTGGTCACGCTGGAAGCCGTGGACGTCGAGCACGTGATCGGTTCGATCGCCGTCATGGCGAACGCGGGCACGGTGTACGCCTCGACCGAGGCGTTGTACACGACGGACTCCGACTATGACGCGCTGAACAACTACCGCGAGACGACGCGGATTCACAAGTTTGAGTATGACCCGCAGAGCGGGGCCACCTACGTCGGCAGCGGCAAAGTCCCCGGCCGGTTGCTGAACCAATTCTCGCTCGGCGAGAACGCGGGTTACCTGCGCGTCGCCACGCACGTGGACAACTGGGAGTTCTTCGGCTTCGGCGGCGTGGGCTTCGACGAAGTCGTCGGCGTCGCGGCCGCGCCAAATCCGGGCGGTCGCGCCCAGGCCCGCACCGTGAACGAGCCATACAACGCGGTCTACGTGCTGAAGGCCGTCGGCGACAAGCTCGAAGTGGTGGGCTCGATCGAGGACATCGCCCCCGGCGAGCAGTTGTACTCGGCCCGCTTCCTCGGCGACCGCGGCTTCCTGGTCACATTCCTGCGGATCGACCCGCTGTTCATTCTCGACCTCTCCAAGCCGACTGAACCCAAGGTCATGGGCGAGCTCAAGATCCCCGGCTACAGCGACTACCTCCACCCGTTCGGCGATGACCTGCTCATCGGCGTCGGGCAGTCCACGCGCCAGACGCCGTGGGGCGGCGTGGTCCCGAACGCGGTGCAACTGTCGCTGTTCAACGTCAGCGACTGGGAGAACCCCAAGTTGGTCGAGCAGGTCGAGCTCGGCGGCTACGGCAGCTACACCGACGCGAGCTGGACCCACAAGGCGTTCACGTTCATGCCCGACCGCGGACTGCTGGCCATGCCCGTCGTGTTGTTCAAGGACGTGGCCAATCCCTTTGGCGACGAGGGGGGCGGGGGCTGGGAGCCGCAGTTCGAGGGCGTGGTTTGTTTCCATGTCACCGCCGAAGGCTTCACCAAGCTCGGCCAACTCGCCGGCGTCGAGCCGCCGGAGTGCTATTGGACCGACTGGCGCCGGGCGGCGATCATCGACGACGTGCTTTACGCCGTCAGCCCGGTCGGCGTCGGTGCGGTGAACATGAACACGTTCGAGGGCCGGTGCGAGCTCGTCCTGACGCCGGGTGAGGACGAACCCGATCCGTGTGGCGGCAGCGCCGGCGAGGCCGACCCCGGCCAACCGCCGGGCGTTCGGTAACGCCCCAGGATCCCGGCCCGCGGGTCGCGCATCCGGACACGCGGTAGCGCACCCGCCGATCGCTGAGTTGACCGACCGCGCGCGGCTCCGTGCCGAATCCCAGGCCGGAGGCGCGCGCGGTTTCATTTTGGTCCAACGCCGCCGTTTGCCCATGCTCTTGAGCGTTGTTCCCGGCGGCAGCCTGTTTGGCGCCGGCCAGTGGCCGGTGCGGGCCGGTGGCACAGGCGTCCCCGTTTGTGCTTTCACAGCGGGCGGGACGCCCGCACTTCTCGGCGCGGCCCGCGCGCTGGCGCTTGGGGCTTGTCTGACGCTGGGACCGGCGGGCTTCGTCGGGTACCCTCTGGGGTCGCGGCACCATGACCCGCCCGTTTGCCATTCAACCCGGTCCCGCGCAGCGGCCCACCGAGACGCCCGTGGCCGCGCCGCTCCCTCCGCCGGCCGCCGGCGCTCCCGTCTTGCCGCCCGAGGTGGTGCAAGCCAGCCTGCGGGCTTCGATCAAGGATGCTTCCGCCTGGTCAATCATGCAGGGGGCGGGGACGAATTACCTGACGCCGTTCCTGATCCTCGGTGGCCAGCAGCTCCTGCCGCTGGCGCTGTTTGCCGCGTTGCCCGCGCTGGTCGGCGGCGTCGTCCAGTGCATCTCGGCGAACGTGACCGACGTGGTCGGCCGGCGGAACCGGATCATCATCCCCACAGCCCTCGCCCAGGCGCTGATCTGGCTGCCGATTTGTGTGGCGATCTTCCTGCCGATCGGCGTGGGTTACTGGCTCCTGCTGGCATGCTTCGTCGGCTTCGTGGGGCTGGCCAACTTCGGCACGCCGGCGTGGCAAAGCCTGATGGGCGACCTCGTTCCGCCCGAACGGCGCGGGCGGTACTTCGGCCTGCGCAACGCCCTCTCCGGCGGCGTGCTGGTGGCCGCGTTCTGGCTGGGCGGGTGGTGGTTGAACTGGTGCCAGCGCACGCCGGTGCTGGCTGCGTGGGGCGGCCGCGATACGGGCTTCCTGGTGCTCTTCGCGCTGGCGGGCGCGGCGCGCCTCGTGTCGACGTGGTATCTGACCAAGGTGCATGAACCGGCGTACCAGCACGTGCCGGCCGATCGGTTCTCGCTGCTGGACTTTCTTCGTCGGGCGCCGCGGGCCCACTTCGGCCGGTTCGTCTTCTACTGCGCGGCCATGAACGCGGGCTTCGGGTTCACCGGGCCGTTTCTGTCGTGGTACTTCCTGAATCAGCGCGGATACAGCCCGGGGATGTACGCCACGCTCGTGGCCGCCAGTCTGCTGGCGGGCGTGCTCAGCCAGCCGCTGTGGGGTCGGCTCAACGACCGCTTCGGTAGCAAGTGGGTCATGGCGGTCGGGGGCCTGGGGATGACCTTGTGGCCGCTGCTCATGCTGACCTGCGAGCGCCCCGGTCACTTCGCCGTCGTCATGGCGTACGACGGGATTGTGACAGCGGCGTTCACGATCGGGATCGGCAACTATCTGTACGATGTGGTGACCCCACCCAAGCGGGCGCGCTGCGCCGCGTACAACACGCTCTTCGTGGCCGTGGGGAGCGCGGCGGGGGCGCTGCTCGGTGCGGTGCTGGGGGTGCTGACCCCATTGCCGCTGCACGTCGCGGGCATCGCCGTGGGGCACCCGTTCACGCTCCTGTTGCTGGTCTCCGCCATGGTCCGGCTGCTGGCCAACTTCCTGTTGTTGGGGACGTTCGCGGAGTTTCGGCTGCGGCGGCCGGCGTTTGCGCCGGAGCCCGGCTGAGCCGGGGTGTTATCGGGCCTATCACCGTTTGCGAGGCATCGTTCACGCGGGGTGCGGGGTGACGCAGGTTAGACCCGCCAACAGAACCCGGCCCGCTAGTGGTGGACCAGCGGTCCGCCCATACTGGCGTGCGGGGCTCTGATAGGCGTTCCCAGGCACGGAGCGGATGGCTGGTGCGCAGCCCAGAAAATGCAACAGATCCGGCGGTGTTCCTTGCTAGTGGATTAGGGAGAATTGCCGAACGGTGTGCCGCGGCATTATCGGTCGGCCAGATGGTCCGCTAGCAAAGGCAACGAATGCAAACCCTTCTAAGTCCAAGGTCCGATTCGCCAAATACCGGTGTAGGCAAGATTTCTTTGGAAATCATGTGGTCACCTGAATACAATGGCTTCTGGGATGTGGTGTGGTGTCTTGCGATGGGTAGTTGAGAGGCACTGCGAGCAGAGAAGTCACAAAGGAGGACTGCCATGTGGAGGGGAAGCGTTGGGATCGCCGCGGCGGCGGCGGTGTGTGCCGTGTTGACTGCGGGGGGATGCCCGATCAATCCCGGTTCGGCACTGGGTCTTCAGGACTGGGGCCGTGACCTACTCAGCATCCCGCTGGGCGTCATCGTGGCCGAGCTGATCGACCAGGCCCAGGGGACGAACATCCCGCTGAACCCGGGTGATGTTGCCGACGACGTCTACAATCGTCTCCTGGAAGACATTGAGGCCGGTCGGGTGAACCCCGGGACCCAAGGCCCCCAGGGTGAGCAAGGCGAGAAGGGGGAGCAAGGTGAACAGGGCGAGAAGGGCGAGCAGGGTGAAACCGGCGCCACGGGTCCCCAGGGTCCGCAGGGTGAGACCGGTGCGACGGGCGCCACCGGGGCCACCGGCGCGACGGGTGCGACCGGAGCCCAAGGTCCGGCGGGGCGTGACGGCAAGGACTTCTACGCCGTGGCGCTGGGCTGCGTGGACCTGAGCGGGCAGCGCCTGAACGGGTACGGTTTCAACGCGAAGCGCGTGGAGGGCGAGAACGGCCGGTACGTGGTGGCGCTGGTCGGCTACCAGTTCCCGGCGGGCTTCAACAAGGACAATCTCGTCATTCTGGTCACGCCCAATGCGCTCGTGCAGCAGCAGATCGTGACCTACTACGACGCGGAGGTCGGGTTCGGGTTTGCGGTGGAGTTCCGCGACGTGTGGCTGAACCTGCTAAACACCGGGTTCTGCTTCGCCGTGTACGACACGTCGGTGGACCCGTACGCGGGGCGATAGGAGCGCGACGATGAAACTTGCAACGGTGGTCTTGATGTGCGGTGTGCTGGTCACGCCCGCGCTGGCGGACCTGATCCACACCCAGCACTTCGCCAACCTGACGGAAGTGCAGGCGCACATTCTCGGAGGTCTGGACTTCGTCGCGCGCGGCGACACCCAGGAACTGCGGATTACGCGCGCCGACCCACCCGGCTCCGCCGCAGCCCCGGTCGGTCCGTGGAACAACGGGGTCCCGCATGCCTTCAAGGTGGTGTACAACGCCGGTGGCATTGCGGGCATCAGCATCGACGAGCTGTACACGGTGCAGGTCCCCGTCACGATCAACCCGGCCACGAATGGGCTGCTCATCACGGCGTTCGTCGACGGGGCCGGACGCGGGGTGACGCTCGCGAATCTGCGGATCACGTTGCCCGGGTTCATCGTGCACGAAGTCGGCGACCTGGCCGGCGCACCGCCGACCGACTTCATGCTCGTGGATACGAGCCTCCCGTTGGTGGACGGCTTCATTCTCAGCGGGACCGTCCAGTTCAACTGGACCGGCAGCCTGCCGCCGCCCGCCGAGCAGTGGTTCGAGGTCGCGCCCGTGGTCATTCCGGAGCCGGCGACCTTCCTGCTCCTGGCCGGTGGTGCTCTGAGCGGTCTGCGGCGTCGAAGCTGACCGACCCGCGAACGCCGGACAGTGGCCCAGCTTCCCACGCGCCGCGGCGCCTCGGCGACCGCGGCGCTGGCTTGCGCCGGCGCCGCTAAGGGGGGCGGTTGCCGGCGCGCGGCCGCGTGCGGTACCGTGCGCGGCACGGGGGCTGCGACCGGATGACGCGAATGACACAAGCCGAACTGAGCGCTGCCGGGTTCGAGGTGGACGCCGCGGGACACGCGCGGCTGGCGCGTTTTGTTGCCTGTCTGATGACGGAGGGGCAGCGGCTGAACTTGACCGCGGCTGCGGATGAAGCGGAGCTCTGGCGGCGGCACGTGTGCGACAGCTTGGCGTTGCGGCCGATCGTGGCGGAGTTCGGCGCGCAATCGCTGATGGATGTCGGCAGCGGAGGCGGGCTGCCGGGGCTGCCGCTGGCCTGCGTGTGCCCGGCGGTGCGAGTTACGCTGCTGGACGCGACACGCAAGAAGGTCGAGGCGATC
This sequence comes from Planctomycetota bacterium, assembly GCA_040755725.1. Lineage (GTDB taxonomy): Bacteria > Planctomycetota > Phycisphaerae > UBA1845 > Fen-1342 > JBFMAI01. The sequence goes on from JBFMAI010000011.1 coordinate 63,345, forward strand.
GGTCGGATGGTCCGCGAGGTGGGACTCGACAACGTTCGGGCGGTGTGGGGACGGGCGGAGGCCCGCGCGCACGACGCGTCCGTTCGAGAGCAGTACGATCTGGCCAGCGCGCGGGCGGTGGCCGCGCTGCCCACGCTCGTCGAACTGGCGGCCGGTTTTGTCCGCGTCGGCGGGCAGTGCTGGTTCTTCAAGACGGAGGCCGCCCTGCGCACCGAGGCGCCGGCCGCCGAGTCGGCGGCACGCCGCTGCGGTTTGGTCCACATGGCCACAGTGGGGTACCAGTTGCCGGGGGAGGCCACGCCGCGCATCCTGGTCGGCTACCGCAAGACGGCGCCGCTGGACGCCGCGTTGCCACGCCCGCCGGGTCGGGCGGCGAAGAAGCCACTCTGAGTCGCCGTTGCCCGGTGCGGGCCAGGTAGGGCGGGCCTCACGGGGGGCCGCGGCTCAGTGGGACACTTGCCCGCGTCGCACGATCACGCGGGGCGGTTCGGCGAGGCGCAGCGCGACGGATTCCAACTCAGAAGTGCATCGTTTCCAGTGCGGCCCGCACGACGCGGCCGGCGTCGGGCAGGTAGGTCAGCTCGTTGGCGAAGTAGGGAATGATCGTGTCAAAGCCCGTGACGCGTTTCACGGGGGCTTCCAGATACTCGAGGCTTTGCTCGACGATCCGCGCGACGATCTCGGCGCCGACACCGCAGTGGCGCGGGGCTTCGTGAATGACCACGGCGCGGCCCGTCTTGCGGACGGACGCGTTGATCAACTCGCCGTCGAGCGGGGCCACGCTGAGCAGGTCAAGCACCTCGGCATCGACGTCATGCTCATCCTCAAGCTCCTCCGCCGCCTCGAGCGTGGTCCGCAACATCGCGCCGTAGGAAATCAACGTCACGTCCTTTCCCGCGCGGGCCACGATGCCGTTGCCGATCGGGAGCGTTTCGGGTTTGTCCGGCACCTCCTCGCGGAACGCGCGGTAGACGGCTTTGGGCTCGAAGAAGATGACGGGGTCCGGATCCAGGATCGCGGCCCGCAACAGGGCGCGCGCATTGCGCGGCCCCGACGGGATGACCACCTTCAGTCCGGCCAGGTGGGCGTAGGTCGCTTCCGGCGCTTCACTATGGTGTTCGATCGCACGAATGCCACCGCCGTAGGGCATCCGGATCACCAGCGGGCAACTGTAGCGTCCGCGGGTACGGTTGCGGAAGCGGCGGACGTGGTTCTCGATCTGGTGAAAAGCCTGGAAGGAGAAGCCGTCGAACTGGAGCTCGCAGATCGGCCGGAAGCCGGCGAACGCCAGGCCGACGCCGGCGCCAATGATGGCGGCCTCGGCGAGCGGGGTGTCGATGCAGCGGTTGGGGCCGAATTCGCGCAGCAAGCCCTCGGTCACGCGAAACACGCCCTCGTCCTGGCCCACGTCCTGGCCGAGGACGAGCACGTTGGGGTCCTCGCGCAGGGCTTCCGCCATCGCCAGGTTCAGGGCCTTCACCATTGTCAACTGCGCCATCGTATTCTCCACACTACCGAGATCACCACAGAGGCACCGAGGCTCAGAGAAGAAGCCCAAAGAGATGCCGGGCTGCCGACATGAGATCATTCGCAGTAGCCGTCTTCGTATGTGGCTGGGGCGCTGCGCATTTCATCAAAGCACCATCCGTACAATTCCGTCGCACAACACCGGTGCGTGGAAGTTGAGTAACAAGCCGGTTCTCAGTCCACTGAGGCGCAGATACGTTAGAAGCTGCGCCTCATGCACCGGTAACAGGACCTCGATGGTCTTGAGCTCCAGGACCAAGCTGCTTTCCACCACAACATCCAGCCGGTATGCGAGGTCGAGTCGGACTCCCTTGTACACAACGGGCAGCGGCACCTGCCGGCGAAGGGCGATGCCAGCGTGTGACAGCTCCCAGCAGAGGCACGCCTCGTAGGCCGACTCCAGCAGGCCCGGGCCCAGGTGCCGGTGGACCTCGATCGCCGCACCGATGACCTTCCCGGTCAACGGGTCGCGCTCCGCCTCAATAGTCTCCCGCTCTCGCACGTGACACGCCCCGGCCTGGAATAAGCACCGGCCTGCGAATAGACCGTTGCGACCGGGCGACGGAGCAGTTGGATCCTCTCGGTGTCTCTGTGCCTCTGTGGTCAGATCCGGGCCGCCGACGGAGCCGGCGCCGGCGACTTCGTCTCGTTCAGGTAGTCCTTCAGTTCGGCCATCTGGGCCCGCAACTCGGGGGTCATCTCGGCGTACATGTGCTCAAAGAACGCCAGTGGCTCGACCCGGTACTCCTCGTATGTTCGCGTCTGCGCGTCCAGTTCCGCCGCGATCTCCTCGTCGATGATCTTCTGCCCCTTGTCGGTCAGCAGCTTGCGGCGGCGCAGGTAGATCTCGAAACGCAGGAGCGGGTCGCGCGGCTCCCATTCCTTGACTTCCGACTCCTGGCGGTATTTCTTGGGATCGTCGGCCGTGGTGTGCATGCTCAGGCGGTAGGTCACCGCCTCGATCAGCGTCGGGCCGCCGCCGGTGCGGGCCTTCTCGACGGCTTCGCGCATGGCGACGATCATGGCCAGCAGGTCGTTGCCGTCCACTTGCAGGCCGTCGAAGCCGTAGGCCAGCGCTTTTTGGGCAATCGTTGGCGCGGCCGTCTGGCAGCTTCGGGGGATGGAAATCGCCCAGTGATTATTCTGCACGACCGTGATGAGCGGCAGGTTGTACACGCCGGCGAAGTTCAGCGCCTCGTGGAAGTCGCCCTCCGAGGTCCCCCCGTCGCCGCAGAAGGTCGCGCAGACCCGCCGCTGTCCACGGAGCTTGCAGCCCCAGGCGATCCCCATGCCGTACTGGCACTGCGAGGCGATGGGGACGCAGATCGGCAGGTCATTGATGCCGGGCGGCACCGCGTTGCCCGCCTCGTGGCCGCCCCAATAGAGCATCCAGGTGGCCATCGGCCAGCCGCGCCACAGCAACCCCGCCGTTTCGCGGAAGGTCGGCACCAGCCAATCGTCCTTTTCCAGGACGTAGGCGACGCCCAACGACGCGGCCTCCTGCCCCTTGCTCGGCCCGTAGGTGCCCATGCGGCCCTGCCGTTGGAGCATGAGGCAGCGTTCGTCGAGTCGGCGGGAGGCCAGCAGGGTCTTGTACAGCCGCAGCAGGTCGGCTTCGGGGACGTCCGGCTCCAGCGCCCGATCGACCTGGCCGTCGGGGGCCAGCACGGACAGCGATTCGAGACGCTGGGGGACTTTGAGCGGTTCACGCGGCACGGGCGTTCCTCGACTACATCGACATAGGGAGTCAGCGTGCCCGGGGGCAATGCCGCTCGATTGTAGTCGGGGGTTCGAAACGCGACCAGCGCGGGGCTATTTCTGCCGATAGACGATGCGACCGCGTTTCAGGTCGTAAGGGGAGAGCTCCACCGTCACGCGATCGCCCGGGAGGATGCGGATGAAGTTCTTCCGCATGCGGCCGGAGACGTGGGCGAGGACTTCGTGTTTGCCGGCGCCGGCGATCTCGGCCTCGACGAGGAACATCGCGTTGGGCAACGCCTTCAACACGACGGCCTCCATCTGGATCGCATCTTCCTTCGCCAAGGGCACTCCTAACGCCGGCGAACTTCGTAGCCGTGGGGGACGAGAGGCAGCCGCCCGATCGGACCGTGCCGTCCGCCACGCGACCTGCCGCAGGTACCCCGCTCCTCGCCGGCCGCCAGCCGCCGACGAGCAACCGCGTGAATCTACCGCTGTTCGGTCGGCGGGTCAACCTCTCCGTCCGCGCCCCGCCGGTCGTGCGTCGCTAGAATGCGCGTCGCCGGGCGGCAACAAACCCGCCCGCCTCGCGTTAGGCCTGGTGTCCAGCCGCGCGGCGCTATGACCCGCCCGCGGCCCGGCGCAACATGGAACAGGAGGCTGTCATGAGAGCCGCAGGGATTATCAGCATGTTGTTCATCGTCCTGGCGCTGCCGCTACAGGCCCAGCCGGACCCCGGGGCCGGCCGACCGGGTCGCCGGGGTCAGGTACCGCCGCCGGGGCCTCCCGGCCGCCCGCCGCTGGAGTTCATGGCCGAGCGTTTGGCCGAGGAACTGGACCTGACGGACGCACAGCGGCCGAAGTACGACGAGATCGTCGCCAAGTACGCGGAGCTGGCGGGCACCGAGCCGGAGGGGAACCGGCAGCGGATGCGCGAGCTGGGGCAGGCCTACCGCGAGGCCCGCGAGGCCGGCGACGAGGAGCGCGCGGCCCAGATTCGTGAACAGATGCGTGAGCAGGCCAGCGAGCGCGGCCGCGTGCTGCGCGAGTTCTTCGACGAAGTGCGGACGGTCCTTGAACCCGCCCAGGTCGCCAAGCTCGATGAAGTCCGCAGTCGGACGCGGCGGTTCGGCGAGCGGGGCGGGGCCGCGTTCTGGCGGACGGTGCAAACGCTGCCGGACGAGTTGAACCTGACGCCCGAGCAGCGCGCGCAGTTCGACAAGCTGCTCCAGGAGCAGCGCGACATCCTCGAAGACCACCTGCGCGCGTGGCGGCAGATGCGGGCGGAGAAGGTCGAACAGATGCGCGCCGCGGAGGAGTCCGGCGACGAGGAGCTGGCCGCCAAGCTGCGGGAGGAGCTGTTGTGGTCGCGGCCGGAGGGGCCGGACGTGGACGCGTTCTTCGAACAACTGGCCAAGGTCCTGACCGAGGAGCAGAGGGCCCAGTTGGCGGAGTTTCGCGCGGACATGAGCAATCCCCGGCCGGTCGATGCGGCCCTGGACGTGCGCGAAATCCTGCGTGCGGCCCGGCGGCTGACGCTCAATGACGAGCAGCGCCAGAAGCTGCGGGATATCAATCACCAGGCGATGTCGGCGGAGCGGCGTGGGCGGCTCGATGACGCCGCCAAGGCCGACTTGGCCGCCCGCACGAAGGCCCAGATTCTCGAAATGCTGAACGCCGACCAGAAGGCCCAGTTCGAGCAGATGCTCATGCGGGACGGCCGACCCGGGCGCCCCCCGCGCGGGCCGGGCCGCGGCCCGGAGGCTGGACCCGGCGGGCCACCCGGGAAGGGGCCGCCCGAGAGCGGCCCGGCCGGCCGCTCCGGTGCGCGTCGCCTCGGAAGTTGACCGGCTTCTGACTACGAGCCTTCTCGATCCCCGGCGGCCGTGTCCTCGCTTGAGGTGCGGCCGCTGGCCCGTGTCATCGCCGGCTGCCCAGCCCGGCTTGCGTGCCCGCGCGGGCCCCCTAGAATGAGGGTTTCTGGTGGTCATCCCGGATTCGGAGCTCGCGGTCCCCATGCCCGCAACGCCAACTGATATCGTAACGATCGTTTCCGGGCTGCCGCGCTCGGGAACGTCGATGATGATGCGCATGATCGATGCCGGCGGCATACCGGCCCTGACCGATCACGTGCGTCAGGCCGACGACGACAACCCCCGCGGCTACTTCGAGTTTGAGCCGGTCAAGCGGACCAAGGAGGACCCGTCCTGGCTGAGCCAGGCCGGCGGGCGCGTCGTCAAGATGGTCTACCGGCTGCTCTACGACCTGCCGCCCGACCGGCAGTACCAGGTCGTCTTCATGCGCCGCAAGCTCGAGGAGGTCATTGCTTCGCAGGACGTGATGCTCAGTCGCCGCGGGCGCGGCGGTGGGGGCCTGAGCAAGGAGAAGCTCATCAGCCTGTTCGGCAACCAGCTCCGCGAGTTCGAGGAATGGGTCACCCGGCAGAACAACTTCCGCATCCTTTACGTCCACTACAATGACACCATCAAGCAGCCCCAGGCCACGGTGAACGCGGTCAACGAGTTCCTTGGCGGCCGTATGGACACCGCCGCCATGCTGCGTGTCATCGAGCCGGACCTGTACCGCCAACGGGCCGCCGACGCGGAGTGAGTCCGTGATCCCGTCGCCCCGCCCGCCGGGGCCCCGCTGAGGTTCGTCGCTCCGTGCTGGACAGCGGCCCCTTCGCCCCGTACATCGGTCCCGCAGCGGGCGTCGTCACGTCGTTTCTCTGGTCGTTCACGGCCCTGTTCTTCACCGCCGCCGGCAAACGCCTCGGTGCCGCGACCGTCAACGCCGTTCGGATCGGGATGGCGGTGGTCCTGCTCGGCGTCACGCACCGTCTGCTGTTCGGCGCATGGATTCCGCCGGCCCAGGGTCGGCAGGTGCTGTACCTGGCCTTGTCCGGACTGATCGGTCTGAGCGTCGGGGACCTGGCCTTGTTCACCGCCTTTGTCCGCGTCGGTCCGCGGGTGTCCATGCTCATCATGACCACGGCGCCGATGTTCGCGGCGCTGTTCGGCTGGGTGATTCTGCGTGAGTCGCTCCCGCCGCTGGCGTGGGTGGGCATGGCGCTGACGATCGGCGGCGTGTGCTGGGTCGTGCTTGAGCGGCCGAGCGAACGGGCGTCCGAAGTCGCCGGCCGGCGTGCCGGCGGACTTATCCTCGCCCTCATCGCCTCGGCCTGCCAGGCCGCGGGCCTGCTGCTGAGCAAGCAGGGTATCGGGCACGGGTGGCTGCCGGCGGGACAGCACCTCAATCCCCAGGCCGCCACCCTGATCCGCATGTTCTTCGCCGGCATCTTCGTGTTGCCTACGGTCGCCTGGCTCGTTGCCCGCCACCGCCTGGCGCACCCGCTGCGAAGCGAGGCGGCCGATCGTCGGCGGCGCCTGGCCGGATACCTGTTCGCGCTGTGCGGCGCGACGGTGGGCCCGTTCCTCGGCGTCTGGATGTCGCTGATCGCGTCCGATCGGGCGCCGCTGGCGGTCGCCCAGACGACCATGTCGCTGGCTCCTGTGTTCATCCTGCCGTGGGTCGTGTTGTTCCACAAAGAGCGCCTCAGTCGCCGGGCCGTGCTGGGGGCCCTGGTCGCCGTCGGCGGCGTGGCGCTGCTGTTCCCGACCTGACGCGGCGGACGGCATGGCCGCTCAAGGCTGCGGCCATGCCCCCTGCCGTTGCTTTGACACGGCCGCGTTCCCGGGCGATACTGGCGAAGTGGCCAGCCGTAGGGAAGGTCGCCGCATGTGTTGTCTGGTCGAAGCAGCGTTTGTTTCGAGCGGGCCCGGCCCCACGCGCCGCACGAGGGTTCACTCATGCCGGCCGGCACGGTGAAATGGTTCAACGACACCAAGGGATTCGGCTTCATCCACTCGGATGACGGCCAAGACGTGTTCGTGCATCACAGCGCGATCACGGCGGAAGGGCATCGCACGCTGCGCGAGGGCCAGCGCGTCGAGTTCGAAGTGACACAAGGTCCCAAGGGGTTGAAAGCGGTCAACGTGCGCGAGGTGACGTGAGCGGCGCTGCACCCGTTCCACGGGGTGCAGCGATGAGGTGGATCACCTGTCCGCGCGCCGGTGGCCGGGAGCGTCGGAAGCTGGCGGGGGAAACCCCTGCGGCTACAATCCAGATTGGGTCGAGGCCCTGCGCGGTCCAGGGTCTTTCGCTTGAGTCTCGTCAACGTCGGGTGCCGCCGAAGGAATGCTCGTGCGCATCGCCCTTGTAAACCCTATCACGCGTCGCTCGCAGGGCTACCACACCATCGGCACATACATCCCCCAACTGGGCTTGCAGGTGCTTGCGCAGCGCGTGCCGGACGGCCACCACGTCGACATCATTGACGAGGTCTTCGGCACCGCCGGCACCGAGCGTCTGCTCACCGAGCGCGGCTACGGCCTCGTCGCCATTACGTCGTACACCAGCGGGGCGACGCGGGCCTACGAGCTCGCCGCCGCCTGCCGCCGACAGGGCATCCTGACCGTCATGGGCGGCCCGCACGCCTCCGCCTGTCCGGACGAGGCGGCCCAGTACGTGGACGCGGTGGCGGTCGGCGAGTGTGACGAGCTCTGGCCGCGGATCGTCCGCGATGCCGCGGCCGGCCGCCTCCAGCCCCGTTACGACGGCATGCTCTCCGACCTCGAACGCCACGACCTCGGCCGCGCCCGCCAGGACTTGCGGCCGATCAACGGCGTGTACGACGTGTCGGCGATTCAGACGTCGCGCGGTTGCCCGGTCGGCTGCGAATACTGCTCTGTCACCAAGTTCAACGGCCCCGCCATCCGCCGCCGCTCCATCGCCTCCATCATCGACGAGTGGAACCAGACGGCGCGCCAGTTCGTCTTCGTGGTCGATGACAACTTCTTCGGCGTCGGCCCCCAACACGCCGCGTGGGCCAAGGAGCTGCTGCGGGCGCTCATCAAGCACGGTCGGCGGCGGCTGTGGTTCAGCCAGACGACGCTCAACATGGGCGAGGACATCGAGGGGTTGCGCCTGGCGTATCAGGCCGGGTGTCGCGGCATGCTCGTCGGCTTCGAGTCGTTCAACGAGCAGACGCTCAAGAGCTATCACAAGGGCATCAACCGCAAGAACCTGTCGCGCTACCAGGAGCTCGTGGACGGCTTCCACCGGGCCGGCATCGCCGTCTTCGGCGGCTTCATCATCGGGTCGGACGAAGACACGCCGGACACCGTCGCGGAAACCGCCCTGACCGCGGTGAAGATGGGGGTGGACATCATTCAGATCACGAACCTGACGCCGCTGCCCGATACCAAGTACTTCGAGCGGCTGCGGACCGACGGCCGGCTGCGGGCGCTCGACTGGCCCGCGGATTGGGAGCGCTACACCTTCACCGAGACGGTGTACCACCCGCGGCGGATGACCGCGGCCGAGCTGGACGAGGCGATTTACGAGCTGCGTCACGCCGCCGCCCGCCAGCCGTGGGTGTGGAAGCGGGCGTTGCGCACCCTGGTGCGCACGCGGTCGCTGAGCACCGCGTTGTTTGTCTACGGTATGAACCGGGGATGGAAGCGGATGGCCCGCATTCAGGCCCCGCACGACGCTGAGCGGTTCGGCCTTGCGCCGCCCCGGTCGGCGCGGATGGACCGCATCAACCACGCGTTTCGCATGCACCTGCGTTCGCGCGTGACATTCCCGCCGGCCGAGGTGCCGGCCCCGCCGTCGCCCCCGACCATCCCGCTGTCGCTGCCCGTAGTCCAACCCCCCACGCCGGTCGACGCGCACTAATGCACCGCTGCGAGTCGGCACCAACGTTCCGGATGGCGGGTGGCGGCCGGCGCCGACTGCGGGTACCGGGTCGCGTCCGAGTCTCTTCGGCTCACCACTGCTTGTACAGGGCCAGCCCGGACGCCCCGGTGTACGGGTCCGCGTAGGGGATCACTTTCATGCCGAACAGCTCGGGGAGCCGGGCCTTGCCGTCGCGGGCGATGGACGTGCCGATGACGTAGCCGAGCATGCCGCCGAAGACCACGTCGGAGAAGTCGTGGACGCGCGAGTCGAGGCGCTGGTAGCCGACGAGGCCCGCCAGGGCCAGCGACGGGACGCCGACCCAGGGGCCGTAGTATTCGTTCAGGACGGCGGCGACGGTGAAGGCGCTGGAAGTGTGGCCGCTGGGCCAGGCGTACGGCTCGTCGTCCGGCGCCCGCGTGTTGGCGGCCCATTTTAGCGCCAGCGTGGTGACGCCGTTGACCGCCAGCGCTTGCGTCAACGACTTGGCGACCTCGTGCGACTTGACGTCCTGGGCCAGCGTGCTACCGAGCCACAAGACGCCGGCGGCGGCAAAGTGCGTGCCGGGGTTTCCGAGGATCTGAATGGTCTCGTCCGTGTCACCCAGCGCCCGGCTGCCGTGCGTGCGGTTGCGGATGGTGTCGTCCACGCCGGTCTCACGGATCGTGATGCTGGCCCCCATTGTGGCGGTTAGCAGCAGCGCGTTTTCGATGTCCCAGAAGCTGGTCTTGAAGCCGCGCCAGAAGTCGTGCCCGACGAGCTGCTTTGCTTCGTGGCCCATTTGGTGCCACACGTCCTTCCGCCAGTAGCCCTCAGGTGCCTGGAACGCGGCGACCGGAGCACCGGCGGCAGGTTGCGTGGCCGCACCGGGCTCCGCCGTTATCTCCTGACCGCCGGGGAGGCCAAGCGTGAAGAAATCCGTGGTGCCCGACCGCGACGGCAGGCCGAGCGGTCCGCCCCGTTTTGTCCATGCGCTGGGGTCGGCCGACGGGGACCACGCGGGAGTAACGTGGGCGGCCGGCACCGGCACCGCCGCCAGTTCCTCCGCCCGGGTCGCCGCATAGCGTTCGATCGCGTCGCGCACGGCGTATTCCCCCAGTGTGGCTCCGGAGTGATGGCAGCCGACGATGGCGGCCAGCGAGACCCCTAGGAACACGACCATCCCGACAGCGGCAACGGTCCGGCCTTCCACTCGCATCACACGCCTCCAAGCGCTGAGACACGCGGCCCGCGTCGTCGTTGGGCGCTCAGGATACGGTCCGCCGCGGCGGCGACAAGCGGCCTCAGGCCCCGGGCCGGCCGACGGCCACCTGCTCGTCGGCGCGCAGCCCGGAGAGCACTTCGACCTCATCGTCGTACGGTTTGCCGAGCTGCACAACCCGGCGGCGCAGGACCGGCCCCTGCGGCGAGGGCTCGGCCACGTCGATCGTGTCGAGCTGGCCGATGCGGCGGACGGCGGCCCGCGGAATGACCAGCACGTCCTGCTCATCGAGCGGGATCAGCAGCCGGCCGAACATTCCCGAATAGACGCCCGGCGGGCAGGGCCCGGTGACTTTGACCGCGAACGTGCGGCTGGCGGCCTCGGCCTGCGGGACGATTTCGCTGATCTGACCCGCGCACGTCTTGGCGATGGCGTCGATCCGGACGCCGATCATCTGCCCCACGGCGAGCCGCTGCGTGAGCGATTCGCGCACGTTGGCGACGAGCTGCATCCGCGTCGGATCGTAGAGCGTCAGCAGTATCTGCCCCGGGCGGGCCGTGTCGCCGACCTCGACGAGCTTGTCCACCACCTTCCCGTCCATCGGGCTGCGGATGGTGGCGTAGTCGAGTACGGCCTCCGCCTGGGCAAGGGCCTGCTCGGCCCGCTGCTGCTCCGCGGTCGCCGTCTTGAGGGCCGTTTCGGCCTGATCGAACTCGGTCTTGGAGGCGTGGGCGCGTTCGAACAGGTCGCGCACGCGGTCGTACTCGATCTGGGCCTGATTGCGGGCAGCCTGGGCCGCGGCGACGCCCGCCTCTGCCTGACGACGCTGCGCCCGCAAGTCCGCGTCGTCGAGCCGCACGAGCACCTGCCCGGCGTGGACTTCCTGCCCCGCCTGCACATTGACCTCGACGACGCGCGCCAGCAGCTTGGCGGCGATCGCGCTTTCGTGAACGGCGCGGATTGTCCCCACCGCGGATTCCACCGTCGGCACACGCCGGACCCGCGCCGGCACCAGCGTCACATCGGGGCCGACGGGCTGCCCACCGGCCGCCGCCGCGGAGCCCGACCCGGCCGCGATCTTGCGATGAAACACGCCGGCCAACCACAGCAGCAGCAGCACGACGACGACGGTGAAGCCGACGCCGACCAGCGACAACCACACGGCCTTGGCGGTACCCGAGGCCCTCGTCTTCTGCGCTTGCGTCATGGCGGTCACTCCCGATCTGCGGCCCGGTCGGCCCCGCCGCGCGCCTTGCGAGCGCTGGCCGACCCGCCACCATAGTGTATGCTGAACCCGGCGGCCGGGGCAGCCCCGGGCCCGTACCGCGCGGGAGTGGCCGGGCGTGAGGAGGTGCAACGTGCGGCGGGACACACTGAACTTCGTGGTGGACCTGCTGGCCCTGGTGGCGATGATGGGGTTGATCGCCACGGGGCTGGTACAGCGCTACCTGCTGCCGCCGGGGAGCCGGGGTGGCCGGGGATTGTCGTTGTGGGGGCTGGACCGGCACGAATGGGGCGATGTGCACTTCTGGATCGCGGTGGCCCTGGCCGCGCTGCTTGTTCTGCACGTGGCGTTGCACTGGACGTGGGTGTGCGTGCTGGTGACCCGTTGGTTGCGCCCGGCGGGAGCGCCGGCCGGGGTGCCGTCGGCCGCGAAGCGCAACCTGGGCGGGCTGATCTTCTTCGTTGCATTGGTTCTTCTCACCGCGGGCTTCGTCTGGATGGCCGGCCGGCAGGTGACGACCGGGACCGACGACGACGACCGGCCCCGGCGCGGCCAACAACATCGGGGCGGCCGGGCGGCGGTCAGCGCGCGCCTCGGACACGGCGTGGGCCGGTGGCCCAGCACATGGAGGACGCTGGGAGACGGATCCAAGTCGTGTTGGCGCCTTCCTGACAGCAGCACCTGTCGCCCCCGTTCTTGAATAGCAGCTACCCCCCAATACTCGTCCCGCTCACGCAGGAGTTGGGGGTGGATCGAACGCCGGGGTGAAGACCCCGTCTCGGATTCGTCTGCCCCGGCACCGCCAGATTCCAGGATCGTCGCCAGCGAACACAGGAACGTGGCGCCGCTTTGGAAGCCGCGCACGTCCGCAAGGTGAGGATGCCTGTTCCTACGGCCGCATAGCGGGTTGACTCGTGCCCGGCGTATCGGTTTGTGTCAGTGCCCACCGCGGGTGCAGGAACTCGGTACGGATCGTCTCCTCATTGTCCGTGAGGAATGAACCGTGGTCGAGGGTCGTCCAATAGTGGAACAAGAGCGCCCGGAACCGCGGGTCGGTGATGCGGAACGCTCCCTGCTTCTCCTGGTCCTCGAGCCACCGGCGCGTCGCGTCAAACGCCTCATAGCCGGCCTGCTGGAAGAGGATTCGACCGCCCCCGTACGTCTGGTACAAGTGCCGTTCGAACTTCCAGCGGGACAGCAGCCAAATCGCGAGCCTGCGGTCGAGTGGCTCAAGCACGAACTGGAGTGTGGCTTTCTCACGTTGCAGCGATTTGCGCTCGTTCTCAGGCAGACCCAGTTCCGCCAGCCGGGCATCGACTTCCGCAAGTCGCCCCCGGACGGGCTCCAGGTCGACTTCCTGCTCCGTCGCGGTTGAGTGACTCAGGTGGTTCACCGCGTGGGAGATCTCCGCCTCGGTGGGCGCAAGGTCGGTACGATGCGCCGCCCGGTACTGCTCGAGCAGCGGCGGAAGGAACCGACGCCGCAGTGCGTCGCTGAGCTCACGATCGTTCTCCCCCTCAATCTCCTCACGGAACACGCGTTGGCCGAGCACGTCGCCGATCGGCAGGCGCTTCGGTTGTGGCGTCCCCGCGCAACCCGCCAGCACGACCCAGGCCCCGAACACAACGAGCAACCGTTCCATCAACGCACCCCAGTCGGAGAAACTAGCCCAAGTTAGAGGGTTTGGGGGCTGAATCGGCCCTGGCGCTAGCGCCAAGGCGGCTCGGAGCCCAGAGTCTTCACTACATTTGTGCGACCTCGTCGAGGCGCCGGAGGCGCTGCGGCAGCGTGAGTCCCAGCCGGTTGAGCAGTACCTTCTGGGCCTCATCGGGGCTGGTCACGCAGCGCAGGCGGATGGTCCGGGCGCTCCCGTCCGCCATCTGGGCTGGGAGCGCCACGTCGCCACTCTTGATCTTGGCCAGCTCCGCCACCAGCGCCCGGGGCGCATCGCCCAGGCCGGCACACCGCATCCATTGGGCCAGGGCCTTCCACAGCACGTACGCCAGGAAGCAGACCAGGATATGGGCCAGGACCCGTTCGTCGTGCTGATGAAAGACCGGACGGATTTCGAGTTCGTCCTTGGTAATGCGGAAGGCCCACTCGGCCTCGGTGAGCTGGATGTACTGCTTCCAGAGCGTGGCTGGATCGACGCCGACCAGATTCGTCCGCAGCAGATAGCAGCCCTCGGCCAACGCCGTCCATTCGCCCCAACGCGGGTTCCGCGTCCAGGTGATAGTCAAGCGGGCTTTGCTCTTGGGTTTCGGAAGGACTTGGATTTGCACGTCAAACGCGCCGCCCGCCCGCCAGTAACGCTCCTTCAGCCGGCCCAGCCGCTGGTGGGCCACGCTCACGTCACGCAGGCGGCCGCTATCCGCGGCGGCCCGCAGCTTCTGGAGCTTGACTTCCATCCGCTCGCAGAAGCGCTGGTGCATGGCCTTTTCCTTCTCCCGCCGATCGGCACTTCGGGCCAGGATAAAGGTCTCCTGCCCGTCCGGCCCCGGCACGAGCTTCACCGCCACACCGGCTTGAACTTCCTGCCACTCCTTGTCCGTCAGATACTGCTCGAACGGCCGCAGCAGCGCCTTGGGCGTGCCAACGATGTACGCGCTACCGCGTTGCCGCAGGAGTTGGAGGTTGTCCTCGCTAACCATGCCACGATCCATGACCCAGGTGCGATGGGCCTGGCCGTACTTGTCCTCCATGGCCTGGACGATCGTCGCGACCGTCCTTGAGTCGTTCGTGTTCCCGGCGAAGACTTCGTAGCCCAGGGGAATTCCGTCCGTCGTCACGACCAGGCCGATGCAAACCTGCTTACAGTCCGGCCGGGCGTCGCGCGAGTAGCCGCGCTGCGCCCGCGGGTTGGCGGCGCATTGCCCCTCGAAGTACGTGCTGGTCACGTCGTACAGCAGCAGATCGTACTTCAGGTCGAAGAGGTCTCCCAGCCGCTGCTTGAGATGCTGCTCAATGGCCTGCTTGTGGGGCAGCAGCGCATCCAGACCCGCATACAGCCGGGTCGTGTGGACCGCCGCTACGGGCACGCCGAGCAGATCTTCCAAGGCCGTCCGGCGGTACCAGACGTCCTGGATGTGCCGCTCGCTGCCCGGCTCACAGAAGCGCGCCAGCGTCAGGATCGCCGCTACCGGCGGCCAGGGCACCTCCTCGCGCCCCAGCGGCATACGCTGCGCCAAGAGTGTGTCCAGCCCTACCAGCCGCCATAGACCCAAGGCTAACCAAATGTCGCCGAAGTCCCGCAGCCGCTCCAGCCGCAGGCCCTTGAGCTTCACCAGGACCGGCTCGTCGTCCGTCGGTTCGTCATAGCACGGCGGATCGAACAGCGACGGCTGGGGTCGCTCTGCTTTGTTCAGCCGCCGACAGAGCTGCGCCCAGCCGTTCTTCTGACTTTTCTTGAGCTCGCCGAGGTACGCGACAACCCGCTGGCGGGTGCCCTTGGCCGTGCGAATCGACTCGACCAGCGCCCAGTAGGTGTGCCCCTTGCCATTCTTCCTGCGCTCGCACCGCCGCAAAAACATGGGCGCTCCGTCGCCGCGTCTACTGCGGACGAGTTGGAGGATCGCACGTACACGGGGCGAACTTCAAGTGGGTAGGTCTTCACTACATCGGCTTTGACGCCCCCAAACCCCTGCGACGACCCCGCCAACGCGGTTCCCACCTCAAAAAACCCCGCGAAAATCGCGCAACCCTCTAACTTGGGCTAGCCTGCCCGCGGGCCTAACCTTCGGGACCAGCCGGCGGACATCTTGCCACACCAAGCGGCCATCGAATCTGATGCCGTCAACAGCGGCCAGCGGGTCCCTGGCCCGCACCCGCCACCCGAGCGCTCAGCCCTTCCGCTTCAAAGCGGCTTGCACCTTGTCCCGGAGTGACGTCAGTGCGACGTCTTCCTTCGCCGCGCGATCAATCCATGGCAATTGCTGCTCACGTGGCTGGCCCGCCGTGAGAGCGGCGGAGACGAGGGCCGCGACCATTGCGGGAGACTGGTCGATCTCTTGGGCGCGCGAGGCGAGCCTCTCGGCTTCGTCTTCCCGGTTGGCGGCCAGGAGCGCGGCGTAGAGCGTGCCGGCCTTGGCCCGCAACAACCTCCTGGGCGACTCCTCGGCGCTCTTCCGAGCTTCCTCGGGGAAATCCTCGGGGAAGTCGTACTTCGGCATCCGCGCGAAGATCGCGTGCTGCCGCTCAATCTCACCGATCGGGTCGGTGCTGAGAAGCCCCACATCGGCCCAGCGACCCTCGCCGACAAGCAGTTCCTGTAACTGCCGCTCGACGTACTTCAGCAGCGGTTGCCCGCGAGGTTGTTCCTTCACCCTGTCGAACCAAGCGAGAGTGGTCTTGCCGTCGCCGAGAACCTGGTTGAGTGTCACCCAATCGACGAGGTCGTCACGGTGGACCTTGTCGTTTTCGATGGCCGCGGCAAGCTCATCACGCAGTTCCGCAAATCGCTTCCTGGCCCCCGCATGCCGCGCGGCCAGGAGCGTCATGTCGTTGGCCATGAACGAAAGACGAACGCCGTAGTACGCCGGGTCATGCTTGAGCATGTTCTGCCAGAGCCAGACGTACTCGTCCGCCGCCTCGTCCGGCTTTCCGGCGCTTGCCAGGCCCTTGGCAAGGTCCAAACGCGCGCGCACATCCACCCGGCCGTCCGGCAGGTCGCGCGGCCGGGCGCGGGCGCGGACGGCTTCGAGTGATGTCTCACCGCGGGCTATGCCGTCGAGCCACGCTAGGAACTCCTCCGCGGGCTTGTAGCCGACGACACGGTCGAATTCCTTGCCCTCCTTGAAGGCCATTACCGTGGGCATGGCCTCGACCGCGAGTTCCTTGGCGAGGGCTGCTTCCTTGTCAACGTCGACCGTCACGAGGACGGCGTGGGCGGTGAGCCACTTGACGACCCGCTCGTCGCGCCACGTCGTGTTCTCCATCTGTTTGCAGGGCATGCACCAGACGGCCGTGGCGGCAACGATAAACCACTTCTTCTGGTCTTCTGCGGCCTTCTTTGCGGCAGCGAATGCCTGCACGTCGGCACGGGGGGGCGGGGCGTCGGCTCTGCTGCGCCGACCGACGAGCCACGCCAGCACCACCAGAACAAGCAGCCCCAACAGACCCACCTTCAGGTGGCGCATGGTGGCACCTCCGTTGGAAGACGACCCAGCCGAGTCTATCGCGCAAGGCCGATCGCGTACACGCCTCGCGGCGAAATCAGCGCGCAACGCACGCGCCGTGGTCCTGGAAGCGTTGGCTTCACGCCGTCCGGGCTGGTTGGCCGGCAGGGCTCGTTCATCGACCGGGCCGGGCATTCCGATGGGGTAGTTGGTCCCGGTTGTGCCGGGCGCGAGACGCGCTATGATGTGGCCTGGGGAGCCCTGGTGTCTCGCCTGTGTGTGAGGGCGGCATGCCGGCGAGCCGCTTGGTCCGCGGACGTGTGAGCTAGCCGTGGAACGCGAACGATTCGCACGCGATGAGCTGGCCGAGGTGCTGAGTCACTACGACATCGGCGTCATTCGCAGTGCCAAGGAGTTCTCGCGGGGTTCGCGGCGGGCGCCCAAGCTGCTCCTGGACACGCCGCGGGGGCAATACCTGCTGAAGCGCCGGGCGACGGGGCGGGACGACCCGTTCAAAGTCGCCTTCGCCCACGCGCTGATGGGGCACCTGCGGCGGCACGGGTTTCCGGTGCCGGCCCTCGTGGGGACGTGCGACGAACACAACTCGATGCTCCAGCTTCGCGGGCACGTGTACGAGATGTTCGAGTACGTCATCGGGGACCGCTACGACAACTCGCTGGAGCAGACCGGGCGCACGGGCGTGGCCCTGGCGCTCTACCACGAGGCGGTGGCCGACTTCACGAGCGAATGGACGCCCCCCGCGGGCAGCTATCACAACGCGCCCAATGTCCGGGCGGGGCTGAATGCGATCCCGACGGTGACGGCCGGTCACGACTCGGTGATCGGCCACGAAGAGGAGATGCTGCAACTGACGCAGACGCTCCACGAGGACTACGACCGTACCGCCGAGATCGTCGACGCCGTGGGCTTTCCCGATTGGCCGCCGACGATCATCCACGGCGACTGGCACCCGGGGAACATGCTCTACTTCGAGGGCAAGGTCTGCGCCGTGCTCGATTTTGACGCGGCCCGCTACCAACCGGCGATCATCGACGTGGCCTACGGGATGCTCCAGTTCTCGATCCTGCGAGCGCCGGCCACGCCCGAAGTCTGGCCGGACTTCTTCGACGAGTCGCGGATGCGGCGGTTCCTGGCGGGCTACTTGCCTCGAAGGCCGCTACCTGCGGAGCAGCGGCGCGTCGTCCCCGAGCTGATGATTGAGGCGCTCATCGCGGAGGCCGCCTTGCCGATCGCGGTCACGGGCTCCTTCGGCCGGCTGCCGGGCTTCGGGGTGTTGCAGATGATCGCGCGGAAAGTGCGCTGGCTGCACGAAAATGGCGAGCGCATGCGGCAGTGGTTGCTGGAGTAGGGGGCGGTGTAACACCGGCGTCCGCCGGCTCGGGCGGGCGGCGCGAACCACGCTCGAACAAGCAGTCGACAAACAGCCGAGATGGCCAACGACCGAGGCCGCCCCATGAAGGTGCTCATCATCTCCGACGTGCACGCCAACCTGTGGGCCCTGCGGGCGGTGCTGCACGACGCGGGGGCGGTGGACCACGTGTTGTGTGCGGGGGACACCGTCAGTTACGGGCCTGACCCGCGCGCCACGCTCGACACCCTGCGGGCGCGGAGCGCCATCGCGGTGCGCGGCAATCACGACCACGCGGTCGCCTGGAACGCCGACCCGCAGGCCAGCCCGGCGAAACAGCCGTTGGCGCTGGCGTTGCGGGAGTGGACGCGCTCCCAACTCGAACCCGGCGACATCGCCTGGCTGGCCCGACTCCCCCTCCGCCTGACGTGGGAAATCGCCGGCACGCGCTTCGCCCTCCTGCACGCCACGCCACGCAATCCGCTCTATGACTACCGTTTGCGCCCCGACGCGGCGGCAGAATTGATCGCTGACCTGACGGCCGGCGCGGACGCCGATGTCCTGGTGGCGGGCCACACGCATTGGCCGCTGGTTCGCGCCTGCGGCGACCTGCAAGTCGTCAATCCGGGCTCCGTGGGGCAACCCCTGGACGGCGACCCGCGGGCGGCCTACGCCGTGTGGGAAGACGGCGAAATCACGTTGCGCCGCGCGGCGTATGACCAGACCTCCGTGCTGGTTGCCGTGGGCCGGCTGCCGATCGACCCGCCGCTGCGCGACACGCTGGGCGAGATCCTCTGGCGGGCCCGGCTCGATTAGGGGCCGTTCGGGGCCATCTACAACAACGGCCTGCGCGGTGCTACGATGCGGGCGCTGAGCAGTCCGCCGAAAGACGCGCGGTACGTCCGCCCCCCGTGGCGGACGCGAGATTCGGAAGCGTTTTCGACGTTCCACGCCGGTCCCGGCGCGCCGGGAGGGCCGGCGCTACCTTTGGGGCGGGCTGTTAGCGGCGTAACAGCGAGTGGAAACACAGGCCCAATCGGAAGGCTCCTCATGGACAAAGCAGCTCCCGTGGCCCCGGTCGCCGGTTCGGCCGCCGGCGGTTCCATCGCCCTGACCGTTCGCCTGTCGATCATGATGTTCCTGCAATTTGCGATCTGGGGCTCGTGGGCCGTGCTGATCGCGGGGCACATGCGGAACCTGGGGTTCACCGACCCGCAGATCAACTATGTGTACCTGACGACGGCGTTGGGGGCGATGCTGTCGCCGCTGATCGCCGGCTGGATCGCCGACCGCTTCCTACCGAACCAGATTTTCACCGGGGCGGTGCATCTGGTGGGGGCGGCGTTGCTGCTGGTGGCGTGGCGGCAGCGCGACTTCGCGCCGTTGTGGGTGGCGATCCTGTGTTACGCGGTCTTGTACATGCCGACCATCGCCCTGACCAACGCCATCGCCTTCTACCACATGAAGGACAGCAAGAAGTTCGGCAACATCCGCGTGTGGGGCACGATCGGGTGGATCGTCATCAACTGGCTGCTCAGCCTGTACCTGATCCTCTGGGAGGGCTTCTCGATTGACACCACGATCCTGGGTGCTCAGTTTACGCTCACCTGGGTCGGGTTGGCGCCCACCGTCAGCCATATTGGAGACTGCCTCCTGGCCGCCGCGATGCTGTCCGCGGCGATGGGCATCTACTGCGTGACGCTGCCGAACACACCCCCGGCGAAAGAGGCCAAGAACCCGTACGCTTTCCTCGAGGCCTTCAAGCTGACCTCCAGCCGCAACTTCGCCGTCCTGCTGGCGATCTCGTTCATCGTCGCCATTGAACTCCCTTTCTACTATAACCTCACGTACCTCTTCCTGACCGAGCCCGGAAGCGGCATCGGCCTCAAGGAGAGCCACGGTGCCCTCGCCATGAGTCTAGGTCAGGTCGCCGAGGTGGCGTTGATGCTCCTTCTGGCCCCGTCGCTGCGCTATCTGGGGATGCGCACGACCATCTTCCTCGGCATCCTCGCCTGGCCCGTCCGCTACGCCATCTTCGCCATCGGACAGCCGACGTGGCTCGTCGTCGTGGCCCAATCCCTGCACGGCATCTGCTACTCGTTCTTCTTCGTCGGCGGGATGATCGCCGTCGAACGCCTCGCGGCCAAGGACATCCGCGCCAGCGCCCAGGGGCTGATCGTTTTTGCGACCAACGGCGTCGGGATGCTGTTGGGCAGCGTTCTCGCCGGGCACGTCGCCGACTTCTTCAAGCTGCCCGACGGCGGCCACGCCTGGGCCAAGATCTTCCTGGTGCCCATCGTCATCACCGTCGTCGCCGGCATCGTCTTCCTGGCGTTGTTCAGTGAACGGCGGTTCCGGCAGGAGTCGGACCGGATCGAAACCGACGCGGCGTCAACGGGCTGAATCGCCGGGCGCGAGTCGGCAGCGGCGCTTGGCCCGCACCACGCCAACCAACGCTTCGGGCGGTCGCGCGCGGCGACGTTTTGCTTCCTGGCAACTGCCGGACAATGGCTCAGCGCGGCCCGTGGCCGCGACACAGCGTAGCGGTTCGCCACGGCGGGTCGCCTTTGGCGACCGGGCTCCGTGCCGGCCGTCGGCCGCCGGAGAATCGCGTCGCGCCGCGAAGAACTCAATCGTCGGCCGTGCCCGGCCGGCACGTCCGCGCCGACTTGTTGACGAGCGGCCCCCGGGCGGGCATCGTACGGCACGCGAAATGGACCGGCCGCCGCGTGGCGGGCGCGACGCCGTCGGACGGTGACGCAAAGAGGGCTTGGAACCAGCGCCGGGCGACCGGCGGAAGGAGAGCCGGATGAACAAGAAGCGCCGGATGGTGCGGCTGAAGCACCGCAAGAGCCGCGAGCGAATGAAGGCCAAGCTGCGCGAACGGCGGGCCGCGGTCAAGAAGTAGGTCAGCACCCCCCGCACAACACGGGCAGTCACCGAGCCGGCTTGAACACTGAGGTCTTGGGCTTTGACAAGCCCGGTTCCCCTCTTCGCGTTCGCCCGGGCGCCCGTCCTCGGCGTTCGTCGCGCCACGCGCCGCTCGGCACCCTACTAAGCGGTGCCGTCGGGCCCGGCGGGGTGCGGGCGGGGTTCGATTCGCTCCACGGTGAGATTGCGGTAGCGACCCTCCGCGGCAAACTTGTTTCTCTCGGCGCCGGCTTCTTCCGCAGTGTCGTAGCGCCCCAGCGTCACGGCCAGGCCATCGGCCGCCACCGCGCGCAACCGCCAGCTCTTGGGCTGGTTCCACTTCGGGGGCATCCGCTTCTCCTTGTTGCCGCGCTCCGCCGGCCGACGCCACACACAGGGGCCGTGGGGGCGACGACCGTCGCGGACGAAGTCGCCGCCCCCCGGCCGATTCACGAGCCCCGGTCAACCGGCCCGCCGGCCCGCCTGGCCGCTGCGGCTCACCCGCGTGAACGGCAGCCGGGCCACGCGGACCGGATTCGTGCGCCTAGTAGCGCCGGCGGGACCCGCCGCCGCCATAGCCGCCGCGACTCTCGCGCGGCTTGGCCTCGTTGACGGTCAGGGCGCGGTCGCCGTGCATCTGGCCGTTGAGGGCGGCGATCGCCTTGGTCGCTTCCTCGTCCGAGCTCATCTCGACGAAGCCGAAGCCCTTGCTGCGGCCGGCGTCGCGGTCCTCGATGACCTGCGCACTCTGCACCGATCCGTGCGGCGTGAAGAGGGCCTGGAGGTCGGCGCTGGTGACATTGTAACCGAGATTCCCAACATACAGTTTCTTACCCATTGCTGCTCTCTTTCTGGCAACGTTGGCTGCGACCCGCTGTTTTGCTTTCAGGATCGCGTGTGAAAGCGGCCGCAGTTCCGGCCGAGAAGGTAGGCGGGTGATCTAGGAGGTGCGGGACTGCCGAAGCGTCGCGTACGACCCGGCTCAGCAAACCAACCGTAGGGATTGTAGCCGAGCGACCGGCCCGGCGATAGGGGCCCGGACGACATTTCTCAGAAGCGTCCCGCGGGCGGTTGCTCAGGAGGCGGCGACCGGCGCGGCGTGCCGCTGCTCGGCGTCCCGCGGCGCGGGCCGGCCGAAGTAGAGGAGCACCTCGGCGGGGCACTTGTCGAGGACTTTCTGGATCGCCTCGGTTTCCTCGCCGGTGTATTTCTCGTAATTGATGCGGGCGACGTTGCCGGGGACCTCGAACACGTCGGGGGCCAGCCGCTGGCACATCTTGCAGCCGATGCAGCCGACCTTGCAGACGGCCTTGACGGCCTTGGCGGGCTCGCGGTTGGCGCACGCGACGACCAGCATTCGCTCCTGCTTGAAGGGGATCAGCTCGATCAGGTCGCGCGGGCAGGCCTTCGCGCACGCCCCGCAGCCGGTACATCTGTCGTAGTTCACGACCGGCTTGCCCTCGACCATGTGCAGGGCGTCGAACGTACACGCTCGGGCGCAGTCGCCATAGCCCAGGCAGCCGTAGACGCAGGCTTGCGTGACGCCGACGACGTTGGCCTCGACGCAGCTCTCGACGCCTTCGTAGGGCACGACGCCGAGCTTGTCGGTCGTCTTGGCACCGCAGTGGATGACCGGGCGGATCGGCGCGGTGGCGACGACCTCGATGCCGAGGATGGCGGCGACCTTGGTCGCCACGTCGGAGCCGCCGACGGGGCAACCGTCGCACTTGGCCCGCTGCTCGACGACGGCCTTGGCGAAGTCGGCGCAGCCGGCGAAGCCGCAGCCGCCGCAATTGGCCGACGGCAGCACTTCGGCGACCTGCCCGATGCGGGGGTCTTCGTCGACGCGGAGCTTCTCCTTGGCGACGCCGAGCAGGCCGGCGGCCAGGAGCGTGAGGGCGAACAACACAATGGCGGCCAGGAGGATGGTCATGCTGCACTCTCAGATATCGGCTCTTAAAGCGCCGATCGGAACCCCGCACGCCGGTGCGGGGCCAAGCGGCCCGCCACTTGCGTGGCGGGTTCTGTTCGTCGTCGCGTCTGACACGTCTACTTCCCAATCCCCGCGAAGCCCTGGAACGCCAGCGCGAGGATGCACGCGGTCAGCAGCGTGATCCCGGCGCCCTGGAGCGCCTTGGGGACGTTGCTGTAGCGCAGGTGCTCCCGGATGCCGGCCATGATTGTGATCGCCATGGCGAAGCCGACGCCGCCACCGAAGGCGAAGATCGCGGACTTCAGCAGGCTGCTCTGATAGGTCTCGTTCATGTCGATCAGCAGGCAGGCGCCGAGGATCGCGCAGTTGGTCGTAATCAGCGGCAGGAACACGCCGAAGGCCGTGTACAGGGCCGGGAAGAACTTCTTGAGGTACATCTCGACGAGCTGCACCATCGCCGCGATGACCATGATGAACACGACGTACTTCAGGACGTACAGGGCGCCCGGGTTGCCGAGCAGCTTGGCCCCGATGGGCGTCAGGAGGCCGTGCACGATCAGCCAGGTCACCACGCCGGAGATCGTCATGACGAACGTCACGGCGCAGCCCATGCCGAAGGCCATGTCCACCTTGCGGGACACGCCCAGGAAGGGGCAGATGCCGAGGAACTGGGCGAAGACGAAGTTATTGACCAGCACCACGCCCAGGAACACGCCGATGAGCGCCCCGAAGTCCATCACGCACCTCCCTTCGCGCCCCGCGCGCGAATCTGGTTCACGATGCCGATGACGATCCCCAGCGTCAGGAACGCCCCCGGCGGCATGATCATGATGACCCAGGCGTGCGGCTCAAAGACCTTGGCGTCGAGGTGCCAGGCCCAGCCGGCGTCGCGGAGGATCGTGATGCCGCCCGAGCCGAGCAGCTCGCGGACGCTGGCCAGGATGCACAGGGCCAGCGTGAACCCGATGCCGCAGCCCCAGGCGTCGGCCAGCGACCGCCACACGCTCGACTTGATCGCCACCATCTCCGCCCGGGCAATGATGATGCAGTTGACGATGATCAGCGGGACGAACGGCCCGAGCTTCTTGCTGACCTCGAAGACGTAGGCCCGCAGGGTGAGGTCGGCGATCGTCACGAACGTGGCGATGGTCAGGGTGAAGATCAGGATGCGAACGTGCGGCTGGATTTTGTTCCGCAGCAGGCTGGTGATCAGGTTCGACATCGTGAGCACGAAGATCACCGCCGCCCCCATGACCAGCGCGTTCTCGACCGAGTTGCTGACGGCCAGCGTCGGGCACATGCCCAGGAGCTGGACCAGCACCGGGTTGTTGTCGAGCAGGCCGGACTTGAATTGCTGCAAGTTCGTTGTCGGGGCCGCCATACACTGCTCCTCACGCTGCCCGCCGCCTACGGCGTCGGCAGCTTGGACCGGACGCGCTCGATCGCGTCGTTGACGATCTTGGTGACGGCATCGCTTGAGATCGTTGCGCCGGTAATCGCCTGAATCTCGTTGCGCGCGAGGTCGCGCTTCTGCTTGACCCGCACGACCTTGACCGTGGCCTTCAGGCCGCGGAACTGCTCCGGCCAGGCGTCCTCGCCTTCGCCGGCGATCTTGTTGCCCAGGCCGGGGGTCTCCACGTTGTCGATGACTTTGATGCCCGTGATGGTGCCGCCGTCCGCCGACAGGCCGATCACCAGGCGGATCTTGTCGGCAAAGCCCAGGCCGACGGCGTCGATGGCCCACCCCGCGACGCGCCCGTCGCCGCCCTGGCACTTGAACACGTCGCGGTCGTACCCCGCGATTGGGACCGGCTCGCTGCGCTCGGTGCCGGGGACGACCTCCCCGATGGCCTCATTCAGCGCGCGGTCCTGGTTCTCCTTGATGCGGCCGGAGAAGGAGGTCTGGGCTCCGGCGAGCAACACGGCGAACACCGCCCCGAGCACCAGCACCAGCCACGATTCGTTGATGAACTTCTTCATGGGTTTTCCGCCGTCAGGCACTCCGCCTCTGTCGGTCCGGCTCGGTCACGCCTGCACATGTCCGCCATAGGGCTTCGGCGTCGTCCACCGCTCAATCAGCGGCGTAATCGCGTTCATGATGAGGACCGCGTACATCACGCCCTCGGGATAGCCGCCGAGCAGGCGAATCAGCATGATGATTACCCCGACGCCGGCGCCGAAGATCAGCCGGCCCCACGGGGTGACCGGGGCGCCGACATAGTCAGTGGCGATGAAGAAGGCGCCGAACATCAAGGCGCCGCTGTTAAGGTGGTAAAGCACGCCGTGGGCCACGCCGCCCGGGTACTTGCCCGGCGCGACCGCGTGAGCGATCGCGGTGAACGCGGCCGCGGCGACGAGCACGCCCAGCGGTTGTCGCCAGTCGGCGACGCCCCGGATCACCAGGTACAAACCGCCGATCAGCGCGGCCAGGGCACTCGTCTCCCCCACGCAGCCGCCGACCTTGCCGACGAAGAGGTCCCACAACGCCGCCAGGGGGGCGGCGTGGAACTTGGCGGCGGCCAGCGGCGTGGCCATCGTCACCCCGTCGATGGTGGCGTCGCCGATGCGGTGCAACGTGCCGGGCTCCAACCACGTGGTCATGGCGACGGGGAAGCAGATCATCAGGAACGCCCGGCCGACCATGGCGGGGTTGAAAAGATTGTGGCCCAGCCCGCCAAAGACCATCTTCGCCAGCCCAATCGCCACCACGCCGCCGATGAACGCCTGATACAGCCGCAGCGACGGCGGCAGCGAGAACGCCAGGATCATGCCGGTGACGATCGCGGAGCCGTCGGCCAGCGAAACCTGGCTGTGGCCGCGGGTCCAGTTGAAGACACCCTCCGTGATGAGACACGCGGCGACGACGGTGACCGTCAGCCAAACCGCGTTCCAGTGGTAGCACCACACCGCCACCACGAAGAGCGGAACCATCGCCAGGACGACCTCGAACATGATCCGGCGGGTCGTCACGCCCGAAGCCAGGTGCGGCGCCGAGCTGACCAGAAAGCCGCGCGGGCCGGTCTCTTCCTTGATGGGCAGCGGCGTTGGGGCCGCCGCGGGGGTTGCGTCACTCATGGACGTCTCGGCTCCCTTGTGACACCGGCCTTGTGCCGGTGGTGATCTCAACGTCTGTGCGGCACCAGCCAATGGCCGGTGCGCTCAACGCCGGACGCGGAGGTCCGGCGCCGCAGCCATCGGCCACGGGGGGCCGCCGCTACTTGGCGGCCTTGCGCTGCACCTGCACGTGCCGCCACTCGGCCTTGCCGGCGCGGATGTACTGCGCGAGCGGAATCTGCGCCGGACACACGAACGCACAACAACCGCACTCGCAGCACGCGTTCATGTCATACCGGTTCGCCGAGTCCCAGTCCCGATGCTTGACCGCATGCGCGATCTTCGTCGGCGACAGGTGCAGCGGGCAGTTGTCGATGCATCGCCCGCAGCGGACGCAGGGGCTCTCCTGCCACCGGGCGGTTTCTTCGGCGATCATCACCGTGACGCCGCCGACGCCTTTGATGAGCGGCACGTCGAGCGTCGGCACGGTCGGTCCCATCATCGGGCCGCCGGCCAACACCTTGACGGCCATGTCGGTGACGCCGCCGGCGCACGAGTCAATGAACTCGCGCAGCGACGTGCCGACGGGGGCCAGCCAGTTGCCCGGCTTCTTCACGCCGAGGCCGGTGATCGTGACGACGCGGTGCGTGAACGGCTGGCCGCGGACGACCGCCCGGGCAATGCCGTGCGCCGTCGCGACGTTCACCACGACCACGCCGACGTCCAGCGGCAGGCCCTTTGGCGCGCTCGGCACGATACGTCCCAGCACCGCCGGTATGAGCTGCCGTTCGCCGCCCATCGGGTACTTCGTCGCACAGACCACGACGTCGACGTTCGGTCGCCCGGCCGCCGCCTGCCGCATCGCTGCGATCGCGTCCGGTTTGTTCTCTTCGATGGCGATCAGCGCTCGCTGAGCGCCGGCCGCGTGCATGGCGAGCTGCATCCCGACGACGATCGCCTCGGGGCATTCGAGCATGAGGCGATGGTCGGCGGTCAGGTACGGCTCGCACTCCGCCCCGTTGAGCACGACCGTGTCCACCGGCCGCTGGGGGTTGCGCTTGAGCTTGAAATACGTCGGGAACGTCGCCCCGCCCATGCCGACCAACCCCGCCTCACGAATCTTCTGAATGATCTCCTCGGGGTCGTACTTCGTCGGCTCCACGCCGCCCCAGTTGCGATCGAGGAATTGCTCAAGGAAGTTCGGCGGCAGGGCCTCGCCGTCGGCGGCGGGCTTGATCGGGATGGCATCGCAGCGCCGACCGCCCGGCCCCGGCAGCAGCGTCACCGCCGTCATCCCGGTGGTCCCCGCCAACGACGCGTGAATGGGTGCGGACACCGGGTGCGCCACGTCGCCGATCTTCTGGCCGAACGCGACGGATTCGCGGGGTTTGACCGTGGGTTCGCACGGCGCCCCGATGTGCTGGGACATCGGGATCAATAACTCGCCTTTGGGCGTAAAAAGCTGAATGGGCGCGGTTTCGGAGTACTTCTTGCGGTGCGGCGGATGAATACCCCGATCAAAGGACTTCAGCCCTTTGAACCGTTCCACGAGCGTCCCGATCATTTCACGCCTCCGTCCGCTGCGTCCCAGCGGCGACGGGCCCAGAACACGAGTCGCGCGAGGCCGACGCCGGCGAAAAACCCGGCGATCGCCCCGCCGGCCTGCCACCAACCCAGCCAACGACCGCCCGGCCCGGCCAGGTAGTGGCCGGACGCATACGCGCCGCCGATGGCCGTCGCCAGGGGCAGAATGAACACGAGCAGCACCGCGCCGACGAGAGCGAGGCCGTGATCGTATTCGCGGGTCCCGAACGATTGAAGGTCGGCGTCCGTCGCGAGCGGGCAGCCCTGCCCGTCACGGCAGTGACCGCAGCCGAGCCAGAAGCGTTCGAGAAAACGCATAACATATCATCCTGTGGCCCGCGTTGGAATGGGCGCGGCCGAGTGATCTCAAGGGGGACGGTGTGGCAAGCGGCGTACCAGCCGGCGCGCGGCCCCGCCCAGCCGCGCTACGACCCTAAGTGACGTTCCAGCAAACGGATAAGTCGCGCGGGGGCGGCCGCACGGACCGGTACCGCGCCGGCTGCGGCTGCGTCAGTTGCCACACGATCCCGGGGGACCCGCCGCCGAGCATCGGCCGCGCTACAGCCCGCCGCTCCACCACTTGGCGATGTCCTGGAACGTCACCAGTACGAAGACGAGCACGATGAGGGCCAGTCCGGCGAGCGTCGTGATGACCTGGACCTTCAAGTTGACGGGTTTCCCGCGGATCTTCTCGAGCAGCAGAAAGACCATCAGGCCGCCATCGACCACCGGCAGCGGGATGAAGTTGATCACCGCGAGGTTGACGGAGATGTACGCCAGGAAGAACAGCAGGTCGCCGAACCCGGACTCTGCTTGGGCGACCGCCAATCGCACGATGCCGATCGGTCCCGACACATGTTCGACGCCTACCCCGCCGCTCTGCGTCACCGTGCCCTTCACGATGCTCTTGAGAATGCGGTACACGCTGACGAGCACATCACCGGTCTTCTTGAGCCCCATGCCGAGCGCGCGCACGGGGTTTCCGCCGGCGGTCAGGCGTTCCGTGAGCGGCTTGAAGCCCAGCCCCAACTCGTGGTTGTAGATCGCCCGCAGTTGCCACGGGTCGGTGTTGTCCGCGCGCACGTCAAACGAGCGGCGGACCGTGGCGTGATCCAGCAGGCTCGGGACGTATTCGACCGTGACGGTCTGACCCACATATCGCTCGAGCAGCTTGCGCACGGCGGCCACCGCCGGCAAGCTGAGCTTACGGCCGGATTCGGTCACGACGCTGCCGGCCCCGTTGATCGACCGGATGAGGGCGGTAGGGGGGAGGTCAAGCTCGTTGACCAGGCTGCTGGGAACGCGGAGCAGGCCCGTGGCTTCCTCTTCACCTACACGATAGCGCACCGCCACGGTCGTCCCCGCCGCGGCTTTCAGCGCCTCGAACACCGCGTGCCAGTTCGGCGTGGGTCGGTCGCCGATCGCCAGCAGCTCGGTGCCGCGCGGCACCCCCAGCTCGGCCGCGGGCGTGTCCGGAACCACGTCGGCCACGACCGGCCGCGGATCGTCGCCTCCGAACGCGATCCCCACCTTCGGGGCCGCGGAGCCGAAAACGCGCACCGGGCGCTTGGGCGTCACGGTGAGCGTGACCGGCTGCCCCACCCGTTCGACGACAACGGAAACCGGCTGGCCGTCCTTCGTCTCGATGCTGCGAATGATGTCGCCGTACAGCGGGTTGGCGACGTTGTCCCACTGGGCGATGACGTCCCCCGGCTGGAACCCGGCGCGGGCCGCCGGGCTGTTGGGCACGACCTCCTTGATGGCCTGCCGACGCCGAAAGCCCAGCAAGTGCGTGCTGTCGGCGGCCTCGGCTGCGCTGCCCGAGCCGGATAGCGCAGGCAGCCACTCCAGCACTGCCGGTTGTGTAACCGTGAGCGTCCGCGTGCCGCCGGCCGCCTGCGGGTCCGGTCGTTCGATGGTCAATTCGAGCGGGCGTCCGCCGCCTCGCTGGAACGCGACCACGATTTCATAGGCGCTGCGGACCGGCTGGCCGGCGACGTGGGTAATCCGGTCTCCCGCGCGTAGTACGGGGTGCGCAGCAACGTCCGAGCGCGCGACGAGCTCGGTCGTGAGCATGGGATCAAGGTCGCGGAGGAAATCGCCGTCGGCCAGCAACCCCGGAGCAACGCGCACGGGCTCGGACAAGGGTTGCCCATCCCGCTCAACGCGGAACGACAGCGGCTTCTCCGCCAGCAGACGGGCTTCGTAGATGTCCTCGAACGACCGCACGGGCTTGCCGTCGATGGCCAGCACCCGGTCGCCTGGCGCCAGACCGGCTTCGGACGCCGGGCTGCCCGGTGTGACCTGCCCGATGACCGGCGCGATGGCTTGGCGGCCGAGGAACAGGAACACCACGACGTACAGCAGCACGGCGAACAGGACGTTGAACACCACGCCCGCCGAAACGACCACCATGCGCCGGCCGACCGACTTGTTGGTGAACGCCCGCGGATCGGTGGTCGTCTTTACTTCACCGGTCTGCTCGTTGATGAGGATATCGTCCTCCCCCATCATCTTGACGTACCCGCCGAACGGCATCGCGTTCAGGCAGTAGTCCGTCTCGCCGTAGCCCTTCTCCCGCAGCTTCTCGTGCGTGTATTCCTCCGGCCGGCGTGGTCCGAAGGTGACGCCCTCACCCCGGCGGTAGCCGACCAGCCGCGTGAAGAAGCCGACGGCGAAGCGCTCGACGCGGACGCCCATCCACTTGGCGGCCAGGAAATGGCCCAGTTCGTGGACGAATATGATGATCGAGAACCCGATGATGACCTTGAGAACGAGGTAGCCGGTGGACAGCCACTCGAGGAAGGTCGCCGTTACGGAGGCATCGCTCATATCGGGGGCCTAGTTTCCGATCCGCCGGGCCACTTCGTCGCGCGCCCAGGCATCGCACGCCAACAAGTCTTCCAGCGTGGGCCGGGGCAGTGCCCGGTGCCGGTGCAACACCTCGCCGGCCAGGGCCGCGATCCGCCCGAACGCGATCCGCCCCTCGCGGAAGCCCTCAACTGCGGCCTCGTTGGCCGCGTTCAACACTGCTCCGCTGCTGCCGCCTTGTTCGGCCGCCTCGTACCCCAGCCGCAGGGCCGGGAACCGCTCGAAGTCCGGCGGCTCGAAGTGTAGGCAGCGGACCTGGCTCCAATCCAGCGGGGGGGCGATCCCCGACAGGCGGCGCGGGTACGTCAGCGCATATTGTATTGGCGTTTTCATGTCCGGCGTGCCGAGCTGCGCAATAATCGACCCATCCTGGAACTCCACCATCGAATGCACGATCGACTCGGGGTGGATGAGGACATCAATCTGGTCGGGCGGCAACCCGAACAGCCAGCGGGCCTCAATGACCTCCAGCGCCTTGTTCATCATCGTCGCGCTGTCGATCGTGATCTTCGGCCCCATCGACCAAGTGGGGTGATTCAACGCGTCGGTCAGCGTAGCCCGGTCGATCTGCTCCGCCGTCCATTGCCGAAACGGCCCGCCCGACGCGGTCAGGTGAATGCGCCGGACGTCTTCCCGCCGCCCCGCGGCCAGGGCCTGGAAGATGGCGGAGTGTTCGCTGTCAATCGGCAGGAGCCGGCTCCCGCGCTGGGCCGCCAGTGGCATGAGCAACGCCCCGGCGATGACCAGCGACTCCTTGTTGGCCAGCCCGACGTCCAGGCCGCGCTCGACCGCGGCCAGCGTCGCGGGCAGACCGGCGGCCCCCACGATCGCCGACAGGACGAAATCCGCCGCGCACGTCTGGACGAGTTCAACCAGCCCCGCGGCCCCGGCTAGGACGCGGGTACCGTTGGCACACGTCCGGCGCAGGCTGTCGTAATGGGCCTCGTCCGCCACCGCGACGGCCGCCACCCCAAACCGGTCGGCTTGGGCCGCGAGCTCGTTCCAGCGGCCGCGGGCGGCGAGGCCGACTACTTGCACCTCGTCTGGCAGCGCCGCCGCCACCTCCAACGCCGAGCGGCCGATTGACCCGGTCGATCCAAGAATCAGCACCCGCTTGGGCATGGTGGCGTAGTATACCCGCGTTGGGTTTCGACGCGGGGAAGAGGCGCGGCCCTGCGGCCAGACCCCGCGAGGCCGCGGCCGGGCTTGACCGCGGCCCCGATGCCGGCGCCGCTCTTCGCCTATGATTGTCCTGTAGTCCGCCGGCGCCCGCCGGCCCGCCCTGAGGAGACGCCCCATGCCCACTTCGACCGTGCCCGCACCCGACGGCTGCCCGATTTCAATTCATGCTGGCCGGCTCGCCGTGCCCGACCGCCCCATCATCCCGTTTATCCGTGGTGACGGGACCGGACCCGACATCTGGCACGCGGCCCAGATCGTGTTCGACGCCGCGGTGGACAGGGCGTACGGTGGCCGGCGGCGCGTGGCGTGGATGGAGGTCTTCGCCGGGGAAACGGCCAACGAGCGCTTCGGCGAGTGGCTCCCGGAGGCCACCCTGCGGGCGTTCCGCGACTTCCTCGTCGGGATCAAGGGGCCGCTGACGACGCCGGTTGGCGGCGGAATTCGCTCCCTCAATGTCGCCCTGCGCCAGCAGCTCGACCTGTACGTCTGCCTGCGGCCGGTGCGCTACTTCAATGGCGTGCCCAGCCCCGTCAAACACCCCGAACGGACGGACATGGTGATCTTCCGCGAGAACACCGAGGACATCTATGCCGGCATCGAGTTCCAGCATGGGACCGACGATTGCACTCGATTCCGGAAGCTCCTGGCCGACGCGTTCCCCGAGCGGTTCAAGAAAGTCCGCTTCCCGGAAACGGCGGGCTTCGGCATCAAGCCCGTTTCGCTGGAGGGTACGGCGCGACTCGTGCGGGCGGCTATTCGCTACGCCATCGCCAACGGCCGCCGCAGCGTCACCCTCGTCCACAAGGGCAACATCATGAAATTTACCGAGGGGGCCTTCCGCGACTGGGGCTACGAACTCGCCCGGCGGGAGTTCGGGGCGGTCGAGCTCGACGGCGGCCCGTGGCAGATCATCCGCAAGGGAACGCCGGCAAGAGGTGCCGTGTCAACGGGTGGCACCGGCGTCGCGCCGGTGGAAAGCGACTTGCTTGTTAAGGATGTGATCGCCGACGCATTCCTCCAGCAGATCCTCACGCGGCCGGACGAATACGACGTTATCGCCACACTGAACCTGAACGGCGACTACATTTCCGACGCTCTGGCGGCGTGCGTCGGTGGCATCGGCATCGCCCCCGGCGGCAACATCAACTACGAGACCGGCCACGCCATCTTCGAGGCCACCCACGGCACCGCTCCCAAGTACGCCGGCCAGGACAAGGTCAACCCCGGCAGCGTGATCCTGTCGGGCGAGATGATGTTCCGCTACCTCGGCTGGACGGAGGCGGCTGACCTCATTATCCGCGGCATGGAGGGCGCGATCGCGGCCAAGACGGTCACGTACGACTTCGAGCGGCTGATGCCGGGCGCGAAGCTGCTGAAGTGTTCGGAATTCGGCGCGGCGGTGGTGAAGCACATGGGGTAGTACGTCGCTCCGCAACGCTTGGCCCGTTCCGAGCCGCGACCGTCAGGGAGCGGATGACCTCAGTTGCACGGGAGATTGTTCCCTCGCGGTCGCGAATCGGCGGCGCCGATCAGAACGCGCAGCGCAAGCAAACGCTCTGGGCTGCGGGGCTCGCTGGCGCTTCGCGTTCTGATGCCTGTGGCACCATGACTCACAGTCATTTGGCGCGAGAACCGTGATCGGGACTGTACGCGCTCCACGATTTGGGGCACAATTCGACCGGCCGACGCTTGGATGGTGACGGGCCGGGACGGAGTGTCCGGGTGCCGTTGATCATGCGTACGAACGACATGTTTGGAAGGGGCGGTGATTTTGCCGCCGGCACAGGAGGAAACACAATGCACCGTCGCGCTATTATCGCTGCCGCCGTTTTTGTGTTGGGCATAGGTCTGGTCGGCTGCCAGAAGCCCAACATGGAAGACATGATGAAGCCCCCGCCGCGGCCGGCGGAGCTGGACCGGCTGGCCATGTGGGTCGGGACCTGGGAGGGGCAGGGCGAGATGAAGATGGCCGGGTCGGACGAGGTCGTGACCGGACAAGGCGTCAGCACGATGAACTGGGACGCTGACCAGTGGGTCCTCGTCGAGCGCGGCACCTACACGATGAAGGACCAGACGCACACGGGCGTCGGCGTGTGGACCTGGGACGCCCCGGCCAAGAAGTACCGCATGTACTGGTTCGACAGCCACGGCGGCACGGGCCTCGGTACGGCCACGTACGACGCCGCGACGAACACCTGGCACATGAAGTACAAGGGCCAGTACGGGAAGATGACGACCATCGGCGAGGGCAAGACCAAGTTCGTCAACGACAACACGATGGAGTGGACGTACACCGAGTGGAACGCCTGGAAGACCAAGAAGTTCATGGAGATGAAGGGCACGAGCCGGCGCAAGTAGCCCGGCCTGCGGCGATCAGCACCTCGACCCCTGGGCCCCTTGTCTCCTCACGTCCCGGGGCCGCCTAGGCGGAAGCACTGAACGCGGAACTGCTTGCCCGCCGCCGTTGCCGCCGTGCGGGCTGCCGTCTCCGTGTAGCCCGCCGCGGCGGCCCGGTGTGATAGCTCGTCCGGCGGCACGAGTTGCATGACTGATGCCAGGGTGCCGAGGCGGGCGTACGGCGACGGCGTGACCTCGGGCATCGTCGCGCACGGTAGTTGCACAACCGTGACCAGCGTGCCGCCGGGCAAGAGCATGTCGCGGACTCTCGCGAGCACCGCCACCGTGTCCACGTATTCCAGCAGCAGGGCCGCGAACACGAGCTCGACGGGAGCGAACGCGAACCGCTCCATCTGAACATCGCCGACGAAGAGCTCCAACGTGTCAAAACGGCCGGCGTGGCGCCGCCGTGCGTGTTCGACGTACTCCGGATTGAGGTCTACTCCGACGACCCGCCGCGTGACCGCCGGTTGGATGCGCTCGAAGCCGTTGCCGCCGGAACAACCGAGGACGGCGACGGAGGCGGGGGCATAGCGGTCCAAGACGTCGGCGAAGAGGTCGGAGAGCAACTGGGCCTGCGCGACCTGCGGCAGCGTCATGTGGCCTTCATAATCGGTCAGCGGGATGTGGAGCCAGGGGTTGTCCATCGGGCCAGACCGTACCCTGCGGCGCCTCGCCGTGCCAGTGCGCACGGGAGGGCGTTGCGCATGTTGCGCCGCCAACGAGACCCACCACGCAAGGGCTGGGTCACTCGGTCCCACACTGGCGCGCGGGGTTCGGACAGCCGTCCGCCGAAGAAGTAGCGCCGGCCCTCCACGGAGGGCGGGGACCGTCGAAAACGCTTCGGAATCTGACGTCCGCCAGGAGTCGGACGCTGTGACGGGGCAAGCGGCGAACGGCCAAGGGGGACCTTTCACAAGAAGTCCCGGTCGTCGCGGACCAACGCGCAGACCACGAAATGGCCGTCGGGGAACCACTCCGCGCAGCCGTTCTGGTACGGATTGGACGTGAGTTGCTGCACCGTCGGCGGCTCGGCCCACGACGGAACCGTGGCGCAGATCAGCACCGCGAGCGCGATCGTCAGAGCTCGTGTCTTCATCGGAGTCTCCCTTTGGTTCAGGCCCAGGCCTCCCGGCCACCGCGTGTTCCCCCGGCTGAACCCGCCCAAGCGTAACGGTCCCCACGGGGATGGTCCACGGCACGTCGGCGCGAACCCCCCGGTGACAGGATGCCCGGTGCGGCAGGAAGCTACCCGCGGCCGCTCAGCGGGCTTCCGCCGGGCGGCAGACCTCGCGCACAAACGCCAACGTCCGCTCGATGTCCCGATCCCGCACCCGCCGGTGCGTGGGCAGATTGATGACCTCGGCGGCGGCCCGCTCGGCCACTGGGCAACTCCCCGCCTCGTACAAGAACGCCGCGTGGTCCGTCTCGATCGGATGCAGCGGGCACTCGAACCACGACCCGATCTCCACGCCGTACGACGCCGCCCTGGCCAGGGCTTCGGCCTTGTTCGCCACGCGGAGGGGGAAGCGGAGCAACGGCGTATCCCAGCTCTCGGGGATGGGCGGGACCGCGAACCCGAGCTTCGGCAGCTCGGCGAGGTACGCCGTGGTAGCACGCTGTCGCGCCTGCAAGTTGCTTGCGGCGCGGGCGACCTCGCGGGCCCCGATCTGACACTGGACGGGGGCGGGGCCGCGGGCGTAGCCGGCGGGCATCGTCGGCTCAAACTCGGCGGTGCTGGAGCTGCCGACCACCAGCCCCTTGCGGGTCAGCCAACGGAACAGCCGCGTCGCCAGGGCGGTCGTGCGCGGGAAGATGAAAAGCTCGTACACCAGCAACTGCGCGGCGAGCATGAACGCCGCGGCGCGGCCCGGCGGCGGGTACGCCGCCTGCTCCGCCCCCACGCGCTCGGCCAGCGCGGGGTCGTGGACCAGGGCCAGTCCGCCGAGTCCGGTTGAGTAGGGCTTGTTCCACTGACCACTGAAGAACGCGGCGGTGCCCAACGTACCCAGCAGCCGGCCATCGACGCGACCGCCGAAGGTGTGGCAACAGTCTTCGATCACCGGGATGCCGCGAGGGTCGGCGATCCGGCGGATTTCGGCCACGGGGGCGGGGAAGCCGTAGGTGTGCTGGACCAGGATCGCCCGGGTGCGGGGCGTGATCTTCGCGGCGACGGACGCCGCCGGCGTGACGTAGTAAGCTGGCTCGATGTCGGCGTAGATGGGGCGGGCGCCGGTATACAGCACGGGACCGGGGACCATGACGCAGGTGTAGCCGGGGACGATGACCTCGTCGCCGGGGCCGATGCCGAGGCCGCGCAGAATCGCGTACAGCGCGACGCGGCCTTTCCAGAAGGCGAAGGCGGCGCCGGAGCCGAAGAAGCCGGCGACGGCTTGCTCGTAGGTGTGCCGCGCCGCCGGACAGTCGCCGCCGGGGCAGAACACACCGTTCAGAGCAGCCGTGGCGCGGTCAAGCACGGTCGGCGATCTCCTTCGCGCGTGAGTCCGCGGGGCCTATGGCCTGACCCAGGTCGAAGCCGTAGAACGACTGATCGTGGGAACGGCCGATCTCGTGCCAGCCGAGCTTGTGGTAGAAAGCGATTGCGCGCGTGTTGCTCGTGTACACACCGAGTTCGAGGTAGCCGAAGCCCTGCCGCCGAGCAGTGTTGCAGAACGCGGCCACGAGTTTCCCGGCGGCGCCGGTCCCCTGGGCCTCCGGTAGCACGGCGATGGAAAGCAATGTCCCCAGTCGCGCGCCGCGGCGCGCGGCCTCGCGGTGAGCGGCGTCCTGCGAACCCCCGTCGGCCTGACGATGGAAGCACGACAGCAGACGCCCTATCAAACGGCGGCGAATAACAGCGCGCGTCAGCGTGCGCCAGAGGATGACGGGTGCGAAACGGTAGCGGGCACCGCGGATGAACTGATCACGAATGTCCGGTCCGCCACCCACGATGAAACCTACGACGCCCCGCTCCGGATTGACGGCGACGACGGTGACGCTCTCCGGGTGATTCAGGTAATAGCGGTAGAGGGCCATCAGCCACCGCGGCCCCAGCTCCGTCATGGGCTGACCCGGGAAGGCGGTGAGGTGGCAGCGCACGATACCGGGCAGATCGGAGACGACCGCGGCGCGGACCTCAACGGACAGGGGTTCCATCAGAGCATTCTACCCGGCAGCGACTCAGCGGGTCAGGCTGGTGCCGCCCTGGTCGCCGGCCACGGGTTTTCGCAGGACCACGAAGCGGAGTACCGCCAGCAGGCTACCCAAGCCGTAGCCGAAATGGAGCAAGGGGAAGACGGCGGGCGTGCAGAGGCCCACGAGGAAGCTGTGCTTGCGCATCGCCATGATCGCGCCGGCCAGCAGAACCAACAGATACACGCCGACCAGCCCCACCAATGCGTAGAGGGCCGGTCGCCACAGCAGGGCCGCCACGACCAGCGCGAGCCAACTCAGCACGAACGCGAGCGGCACAACCTGGCGCAGCGTCGCGGGCTTGCCGTACTTGAGGATGATCGGAATCCGCCAGTAGCCGTACTGGTAGTACTGCCGGGCGACCTTGCTGAGGCTCTCGCGGGCGTAATGGTCGCTGCGCACCTTGGGCGTGATGTAGATGCGGCCACCCGCTTGGTGCAGCCGGATATGCAGGTCGTCGTCTTCGGTGCGGATCATGTTCTCATCCAGCAGGCCGATGCGCTCGAAGACCTCACGCCGGTAGGTGCCTTGCAGCACGGTGGGCACGTACCCCTCGACATTCCCGGTGCGATACGCCGGCCCCCCAATACCGACGGGGACGCGGATGGCCGTGGCGATCACTTGGCCGATGAAGCTGCGTGCGACGGTGTTGACGGGACCGCCGGCACACCAGGCATCAGGATGCTCGCGGAGGGCCTCGACGCTGCGCTCGATGAAGTCCGGGGCGGCGACGCCGTGCCCATCCATCCGCGTGAGGAGCTCGCCCCGTGCTTCTCGAATGCCGATGTTGATGCCGGGAGCAAGGAACCGCCGCGGGTTGTCAATGAGCCGCACGCGGGCATCCTGTCGTGCGAGAGCCTCGATGTACTCCCGCGTCCCGTCCGTGCTTCGACCGTCAATGACGAGGATTTCATACCGGTTCGCCGGATACGTGTTGTTCAGCAGGCTCTCCAGGCACGGCCCGACATAGCCCATCTCGTTGTAGACGGGCAGGATCACGCTGACGAAGGGGAGGTCGCCGCCTGCGCAAACGCTTCCAGACGTCACAGCCGTAACCCTCGTTTGCCACACGTCGCGTCGGCCTCGGGGGGCCAACGTAGAACGCCGAGAGCCCTTCGGAATCGCCCGCCCGCCCTGGGGGCCGACGCTACCGGGGGCCGGACGCTATACAGCGCAGCGGGGGCCCCGTCAAACCGGCGGCACATCCGCACGCCGCTCCGGCGTCCCTCCCGTCAAGGCCGCCCAAGCCACCTCGACCAGCCGTTCGATGGTTCCGCTCCGGGCCGTCTCATACCCGTTGCGAATCAGCGTTCGCCGCAGGTCGCCGTCGACGAGCAGTCGTTCAATGGCCGTCGCAATGGCGTCCGGATCCCTAGGGGGAACCAGTAAGCCGTCCACGCCGTCACGCACCGTGCTGGGGATCCCACCGACGCGGGTGGCAACGACCGGTAGGCCATTCGCTCGGGCCTCGATGAGCACACGCGGGGCGCCCTCCGACAGCGACGGCAGCACGAAGACGTCGGCACTGCGGTAAAGATCGAACATGTCCGGTCCGAATTTCACGTGCCCCCCCCAGTGTATGCGATCCGCCAGCCCGCGTTGAGTGGCCAACTGTCGGAGGCTCGCGCGGTATTCGGTGTAGTGCTCGGTCGGGCCGACGATCCACAACTCCCAGGGGCGGTTGGTCGTGAGGCGGGCGACGGCTTCGATCAGATATTCCACCCCTTTTTCCGGACGGATGTAGCTCAGCAGGAGAATACGGATCCGCTCCCCCTGGCAGGTGTCAAGACGGTAGAAGAACTCGTCTTGGCTGAGGGGACCGGCCACCAGCGTGAAGGTCCGCTGCGACTCGAACTTGGCGGCGAGGGCCCCACCCGAGCAGATGAACGCGCCACCGGTCAGCCAGTGCCCGACTTTCGCCACAATCTGGGCATTCCATGCCCAGATAATGCCGGCAAGCGTCATCAGACGACCGTGGCGCCGATGGGAGCGCAACAAGCCGATTGGATCGCTGACAATCCGCTGGCAGACTCGCCGGCCGAACAAGGCGGCCAGTCCATACAGCACGGTTCCGTAGGGGCACAGACCCCGGACATACAGGGCGTCCGCAGCGCGGCAAACCTTCAGGTAACTGTGGGCAATCCCGCAGAGGCGCAGGACGGCCCCAGCGGTCGTTCGATAGAACGGCTGGGGGACCATGACGATGTTGTCCGCCGCCAGGGCGTGGTCGGCCTGGTCGTCTGGCGGTCCCTCGCGCAAGGGAAGGCACACGTACACCTTTTCCACGCGCCGGGCCAGGTGGTCAATGGTACGACCGAACCAAACCGGCACCTGGACCTTCCCCTCCCAGTGGTACGCTCGTACAGCACCCACAATCCCCAACGTCCGTACGCTGGCCTGCGTCGCCTTTGTCGAACCGTCATCACGGGAGCCCAACACCACGGGCACGGCCTCCGTGCGGCCTACCCCCCGGCGCCGTCCCGGGGCGCGGTCTCCCACCGGTCCGGCGTCGGTCGGTCCTAGAATGTCCGCTTACGTCCTAAGGTGCCCGAGGCGTCGGGCCGCGCTGCGCACGAGAGCAGCTTAACAAATGGGCGAATTGAACTCAAGCCCTGCGGCAGGAAGAGAATCTCACTGAGGTGAACGTTGCCGCCTAGCGCTCGGTGTCGGCCGAGGAAACGAGATCACGAGACACCTGGTTATGGACTGCCTTCGTGCAAGCAGGGCGTTGGGGCGCCGCGACCGAGAAGCTGGGTTCCCCGGCAGCTGCTGCGGCGATGAGTTCGGCCACGCGGCGGCTTTGACGCTCAAGGGTCAGCTCACGGAATGCCTGGAGGCCAGCCGTGGCCAGCCGTCGCCGCAGGTCGCCATCTTCTATCAAGCGCCGTAGACCGTCGGCCAGGGCCACGCCTGAGCCCGGATCCACGAGGATGGCGTTCTCCCCATCGACCACGGGCGGTGACAGGCTGGGCAGACGCGTACAAACAAGGGGCAGCGACGAGGCCCACGCCTCGTTTATGAAGCGCGGGAACCCCTCGGACAGCGAAGGCAGAACACCGACGTCCGATTCCCGGTAGAGGCGGAACAGCGGTTCGCCAAAGGGCACGTGACCCAGCCACTCGACGCGATCGCCTACGCCCTCCGCGCGCGCCAGTTGCCCGAGCTCTTCGGCGTAGTCGGGTTGCTGACTCCCGCCGGCAACCCGCAGCCGCACGTTCAGGCCGCCACGCACGAGCAACCCCAGCGCGGTCAGCAAGTACTTCAGACCCTTCCCGCGCGTGAGCCGCGAGACACAGAGGATGTGAAGGGGGCCATCGTGTGTCTGTGGGCCCGGTCGCTCGTAGGCGTCCTTTTCGGATACCAGGGTCTCAATGAAGAACTCGCTGGCGGGATTGTGCCGCAGGCACAACCTATGCAGCTCATGGCCGACGGCCAACGGAACGCGCGCCTGCCCTACCATGCGCATCTGGCGACCATGCACCCAGCGGGCGAATAGACCTGCGCCCAACCGCACGAGGGGGTTTGGCGAATGAAGCGGCCCGGCCGCCGATAGGATGTTCGCAACCAACTGCGTGCAGAATACTTTGCCCTGCTCACGGGCCTCGCGCGCGAAGACCTCTGCGGCCAGGGATGGCAAGCGAACGAAGACGGCATCGTGCTCCGCAACCAAGTCGCGGGCCTGCTCGCGCAGTCGGCGCCGGTCGGAACGACTCAGAAGAAGGAACGACGCCAGGGAGTACCAGTGCGGTAGAGCACGTAACTCGATGTGCGGCAAGTCGATAACGTGCCCAAACGGCTGACCGTCGCGGACGACCGGCACGGCGATCGTCGTGCGGCGGAGGTAGCTGCCTATGGCGCTGACAAAATAGTCGAAAGTCAACGCGCACCAATACCGGTGCCCATCGAAGAAGTGCGGTTCGTCCGAAAGCACCAACAGCGAGCAGTCGTAATGACTGGCCACGCCGGTCCTCCGCATGTGCTCGCACGGAGCGGTCCTTCGACCGCAGCGACACGTACCCACCTCTTCGCCGACGGGCCGCTGTCCGCACAGTCGCCGGTTTGCGGAAGCCCGCTCGATCCGCACGCTGCTTGATGTCAGTTTAGTATTGCCGGCTTGATAATCCAATCGCCGATGCGGGTGTGTCGTGGCACAGCGACGCCGGACGCTAGGGTAGTGCAGCCGCTGGGGGCTTGGCTGACCTCCGAACAAGGGCCTACAATGGCGCGGCAAGGTGACTGGGCCCCGTCCGCCCGACGAACGCATGCGTCTTAGCGCCCCATGTTAAGCACGAGTACTTACAGCCACCAGCGCTACTTCGACAACGCGGCGACCAGCTATCCGAAGCCGTCGACGGTGCTCCGCGCGATCGTGGACTACGCCGAAACCGTTCACGCCAGCGCCGGGCGGGGGGCCTACCGAGAGGCGGTGGAGTCCGAACGGATTCTTCGGGAGTGCCGGTTCCGAGTTGGCCGGCTGTTCCGCTGCGGCCCCGACTACCAGGTCGTGTTCGCGTTCAACGGCACCGACGCCATCAATCTGGCGCTGAAAGGGGCGCTGCGGCCGGGTGACCACGCCGTAACTACTTGCTTGGACCACAATTCCGTTCTCCGCCCCCTATCGGCCCTCCAGGAGCAGATCGGCGTCACCTGGACCGCCGTCGAGGCGGATCCCGCTACCACGCGGATCGACCCCGCCCGGCTCGCCGCCGCGATCCGACCCGACACGCGGCTCGTCGTCGTCAACCACGCCAGCAACGTCACCGGGGTGCTTCAGCCGCTGGAGGACATCGCCGCGGTCTGCCACGAAAAGGGGGTGCTCCTGTTGGTGGACGCAGCCCAGTCGGCAGGGCACGTGCCGATCGACTTCGGGGCGACGCCGATCGACTTCCTGGCCTGTCCCGGCCACAAGGGGCTGCTGGGGCCGCTGGGGACGGGCGTCCTGCTCATCCGCGCCGGAGCCGAGCGGCACCTGCGGACCGTCCGCGAGGGCGGCACGGGGTCCGCGAGCGAGAGCCCCCACCAGCCCGAGAACCTCCCTGACCGGTTCGAGGCCGGCAGCCATAACGCCCCCGGAATCGCTGGTTTGCTCGCCGCCGTCCGCTGGATCAACGAGCAGGGCGTCGAGACGCTGCGCCGGCACGAGCAGATGCTGTGCCAGGAGATGGCGGACCGATTGGACCGGGTTCCGGGGCTGCGCTGGTACGGCCCACGCGACGTGACCCAGCGGGTAGGCGTGTTCAGCGTTCGGATCGCGGGCCTGCAACCTGCGGACCTGTCCGCCATTCTGGAGGCTCGCTACCAGATTCTCACACGCAGCGGCCTGCATTGTGCGCCCTTTGCTCATCGCACAATCGGCACCCTCGACTGCGGAGGCACGACGCGGCTTTCCCTTGGGCCGTTTCTGACCCGCGAGGACATAAT
The DNA here is from genome assembly GCA_040755725.1 of Planctomycetota bacterium. Classification (GTDB taxonomy): domain Bacteria; phylum Planctomycetota; class Phycisphaerae; order UBA1845; family Fen-1342; genus JBFMAI01. The sequence continues at coordinate 105,762 of JBFMAI010000011.1, forward strand.
CCTTGTCGCCGAAGCCCTGGCCGAGATTGCGGCCCGCCACAACGGAGGGGCGCCGGCCGCGGCGGGGGCCGATGCGCGCCCCGTGTAAGTCAAGGAGTCCCCGTAGACAGGGGGGCGGCCGGCGCGCATATTACGGGCGTGGCGCGGTGGCGATTCGCCGCCTGTGAGCGTCGTATTTGGCTCGCGCACGTGTGAGAGACGCCGATCGCCGGGCCATCGCCGGCGGGACACCCCGGGGCCGCTTGAGCGGCCGCGCGGGGCTGGGGCCCGCGGTGGAGCCGAACGTACGCGACACGGGCTGGTTGCCCGGGGATCGGCGCACGAAGGGAGGCGTGGATTGGCAACCATCAAGCTAGCCATCGCCGGTGTCGGCAACTGTGCGAGTTCGCTTCTCCAGGGCATCGAGTATTACCAGCGGAAGGCCTCGAGCGAGACCGCGGGACTGGTCCACCCGGTCCTCGGGGGGTACCGGATCGGCGACATCCAGGTCGTCGCCGCTTTCGACGTGGACCGCCGGAAGGTCGGCCGTCCCCTTGAAGAAGCGGTCTTCGCGCCGCCGAACTGCACGACCATCTTTCAGCGCGAGCTGCCGAAATACGGCGTGACAGTACGGATGGCCCCGGTCTTGGACGGGGTGGCCGAACACATGCAGGACTACCCGGACGACCGGGCGTTCCGCGTCGCGGACGTGCCGCCGTGCGACGTGACGGCGGTCCTGCGGGAGGCGGGGGCCGAGGTCCTGGTGTGCTACATGCCTGTGGGGGCCGAGGACGCGGTCAAGCACTATGCGCGAGCCTGCCTGGAGGCCGGCGTGGCGATGGTCAACTGCATCCCGGTCTTCATCGCCTCGCACCCGGAGTGGGCCGCCGAGTTCCGTCGCCGCAACGTGCCGGTTGTTGGGGACGACATCAAGAGCCAGCTCGGGGCGACGATCGTGCATCGTGTGTTGGCGCGGCTGATGGGGGATCGCGGCGTGAAGCTGGACCGGACCTACCAGCTCAACACGGGCGGCAATACGGACTTCCTGAACATGCTGGAGCAATCCCGGCTGCGCTCGAAGCGGATCAGCAAGACCGAATCGGTGCAGTCGCAGCTCGACGTGCCGCTGGAGGAGGGCAACATCCACATCGGCCCGTCGGACTACGTCCCGTGGCAGAAGGACAACAAGGTCTGCTTCATGCGGCTCGAATACCGCGGCTTCGGCGACATCCCGATGAACATCGAGCTGCGCCTGAGCGTCGAGGACTCGCCCAACAGCGGCGGCATGGCCATCGACGCCATTCGCTGCGCCAAGCTGGCCCTGGACCGCGGTATCGGCGGCCCGCTGTACGAGATCTCCGCGTTCACGATGAAGCACCCGCCGCAGCAGTTCCGCGACTCCGAGGCCCGCGAGCAGTTGGAGCGCTGGATTGCCGAAGGGTGAAATCCGGGAGCGCTGCACGGCCGGCCGCGACGCCTCGACCGCCGAGGTGCCCGCGACTCATAAACTCGCTGGTGGACGCCGCTTGAGGCTGGGCCGCGTGACCGGTCGGATTGGGCCGACATGTGGGCGGAGCAAATCCGCCGTGAATCCCTCGATTTTCCGCGCCGCGCGGCCGATTCAATGGGTATACTTGTTTCAGAACAGTGGGCTCAACGGAACAGCCCCTGCGTTGTGCGACAAGGAAGAACTCGTTTGCGAGAACCGTTGCGCTGAACCCTGGGAGGCCCTGAACGACTTCACCCCGTCGGCGGCGCCGTCGAGCGCTAGGTCGGGGCAGCGCGGGCCACCCACCTTGCTACAGGGTTCCAGCAAACCTCTTCCACCGGCAATCGCGGAGGTTGGCTCCGACCTTGCGACGGGACGTGCCGCTCGACGGCCTAGCGCCCCGTCGCTTTTTTCGTCACGTCCCGACCGCCCAACCAACGACCCGGCCTGGGCGCCGGCCCCGGCCGAACGCGGACTTCTGGAGGATTGACCATGCGGCGCGTGCGGCAGGCGACGACTTGGCGAACGTTCGTCGCCGTGGGGCTGCTCGGCCTCGCGGCGTGTGCCTCCGCTTCGTCGGGCCGTTCGACGCCGGCCGTGACGCCGAGTGGCCGCGACCCCGGTGCCGCGCCGGGAACGTCCCAACCGCAACGGCACGACGCTGGCGGGGTGGCGAGGGTCAGCGGTCTTGATGCGCGCCCACAGCGCATCGCCGAGTTGGAACGCCGCATGGAGGTGGCGGAGCTGAAGCTCGCCCAAGCCCAGATCGAAGTGGAGCACGGCGACCTGCGGCACCGGCAGACCATCGCCCGCCTGGAGAAGGAGTTCGAGTTCGCCAAACGCCGTCTGGAGATCTTCGTCGAGATAACGATCCCGCTCCGAATCGCCCGCGCCGAGCTCGAACTCGATCGGGTTGACGCCGACTGCCGCGCGGCCGAGGACGAACTGACCCATCTCGATACGGTTGTCACCTCAGCGCCGACGGACGACGCCCCGCGGGAAGCCGCCGTTGCCCAAGCCCGGCAGCGGGTGGTGCAGGCGCAGCGTGAGCGGGACCTACAGCGCGAGGAACTCCGCCTCCTGCGGGAAGTCCTGCTGCCGCTGGAGCAGATGGAACGCGAACTCGAGGCCGAGCGCAAGAAGCACGCCATCCTCGAGGCCCATTGGGACAACGAGCGAGCGTTGCTGGACCGCCGGATGGCCGTGGTCGCCGCGGAGATCGAGCTGTCCCGTTTGGAACAGGAGCTGGCCCGCGCTCGCGCCGAACTGACTCCGGAGGGTCTGCCCGGCGAGGCCGCGCAAGACGCCGAGCACGCCCCATAAGCTCCCCACCCACTGCCGGCTGGGGCCCACTCCCAAATAACATTGACTTGGCGGTGGGGGCTGCCTAGTCTCAGTAGTGAAGACAGGTGGGTGCGGCGGCTTGGCGGGGCCGCCGCCATCCGCATGGGACGGCCGGGTGCGCTGGATGGTCCGTTCACTCGTTGTTTGACCCGACGCAGGAAGTCACGCGGCGACCGCCGCCCATGTCCCCTTACCAGCCCGCCGGTGCCGCGGAGTGACTCCGCGCACGCCCAGGAGCCAGTCGATGAGCCTTCGAAACGGCAGCGTGGCGCGACGAGCACAGGTGGTCCCCGGGGGAGTGGTGGCGGTGATTCTCGCGTTGGGGCTGGTGGGGTCGGTCGCGGCCCAGCCGGCCTTGCAAGCCCCCGTGCGCGGCCCGACCTTCGTCATCCCGGGCGGGCCGCAGGTCAGCACGATCTATGCCGACGGTTCGCAGGTCATGGTGGAAACCTCTGAGCGGTGGAAGCTGGTCTGCGGCTCCAACCTCTCCGGCGTCAGCGAGTTTGACCTGCGGCTGTGGGCGGACCGCCACTACACCGAGATGGCGGCGGGCCCGGTGGTTGTGCTCGACAGTGGCCGCGATGCGGGCCTGGACCTCGTGTTCAACCTCGGGAGTTCCGTCCCGACGGCGGCCCGACCGGCCATCACGATGGCGGAGCAGTACATTGAAAGCCTGTTTGGAGACCTAGTTACTGCGACAATCAGCATGAGCTTCCAGGACATGGGCGGTGGGGGGGTCATCGGGGCCACGTCGTCGGCCTACGTGAACAACGTGGCGTACTCGACGTCCCGCAACAACCTGGTCAACGGCATGGACGACGACGACGTGATCCAGACCTGGCTGCCCACCGGCAGCACCGTGCCCGTGCGCTACGACGGCAGCTCCAGCACGGTGACCAACGAGAACGTCATTCAATGGACCAAGGCCAACTACAAGGCGGCCATCGGCACCGTCAGCGGGTCGGCCGCGAGCATCACCTTCAACACGCAGTTCCCCTTCGACTACGACCCGTCCAACGGGATCAGCTCGGGCCAGATGTCCTTTGTGGACGTGTTGATCCACGAAGTCGGCCACGCGCTGGGCTTCGTGTCCGCCGCCGACTGGACGACCAGCACCGCCGTGACCTCGCTCGACCTTTATCGCTTCCAGCGCACCGGCACGACCTACAACCCCGGCACCTACGCCCAGTTCCAGACCTTCCCGCGGCTGGTGGACTACAACACGCCCGACGACGCCCACATCTCGGACATCATCACGAACGAGTACCGCATGTCCGACGGCGACCCGTATCAGGCCAGCCACTTCCGCGAGCAGAGCGCCAACTGGATCGGGCTGATGGACCCGGCCTTCGCCTACGGCGAGACGCACTATCCCAACTACTTCACGATGGCCGACATCAACATGTTCGACGCCATCGGGTGGGACTACCCGCCCTGCGACGTGCCGCAGTTCCTCCAGCAGCCGGTCGCTCAGACGGTGTGCATTGGCGGCCAGGCGGAGTACTCGGTGCAAGTGGACATCACCGCCCCGGCTTATCAGTGGCGCGTGGGGGCGACGCCGCTGGTCGATGACGGCGTACACATCTTCGGCGCGCAGACGGCCACGCTCCGCATCGTCAACGTGACGCCCGCCGATGCCACCAACGCCATCAATTGCTTCGTCACCAACACGCTGGACGGCTGCACCAACGTCTCCAGCTACGCGGCCTTGACGGTCAAGGACCCCGTGACCATCGCTGCTCACCCCCAGGATGTCACCGTCCATGAAGGTGAGAACGCCCTGTTCACTGTGACCGCCAGCGGGGGCGAGCCGCTCTCCTACCGCTGGCGAAAAGACGGCGTGCCGCTGGAGAATGGCGGCAACGTCTATTTCGCCGATACCAACCGCCTGGTCATCCTCTACGCCTCCCCGCGGTGGAACGGCATGTACGACTGCGTGGTGAGCAACCTCTGCGGCGACCGCATCAGCAATGCGGCCCGTCTGACAGTGATCCCCGATTCGCTCAAGGGCGACCTCAACTGCGATGGACTGGTCGACTTCGGCGACATCAACCCGTTTGTGATGGCGATCAGCAACCCCGCGCTCTACGAGGCCACCTACCCCGGCTGCCCCTTCGAGAACCGGGACATCAATGAGGACGGCCGGTTCGACTTTGGTGACATCAACCCGTTTGTCACCTTGCTGACGAACCCGTAACCGCGGGGCCGCTCTCGCCGGCCGCGCCACCGTGAGCTTCCGGTCGGGCCGCCGCGGCAGTACGAGCCGCGTGCGGCCCGCGCTCTGGCCAGTTGCCGGCCGGCGTGTCCCACCACGGCCGTGGTGGGCTCTGTCCGTGGGTGCTCGTGCTCATCCGAACCCCGCACGCGAGTGCGGGGCGCGCTGCCGCCGGGCCAGGCCAGTGCGCCGGCGGGACTCCCGCGAGTGGCGTGGGGCGGGCGGTTAGCGGCTGTCAGCCGGGCGTGATGCGGAAGACCTCGTCGTGTTCGCGGGCGTGCTCCACGACCCGGATGCCGATCTGGTCGCCCACCTTGGCCACCTCGACCGGCTGCCGGTCCACCTGCATCGAGTCGATCTTCTGCGTGAAGTTCGACGTGTGCCCGACGACGTGGATGGTGTCGCCGACGCGGAGCTCGCCGACGGTGATCTCGATCGCCGCCACCTGTGCCTTGCCGAAGTAGTGGGTCACTTTGCCGATGAGTTGCTCGGCCATGTCCGGCCTCCCGGGGGATGCGTGGCCACGTTGGCCGGCGGCATTATACCGGTTGCTCGGGAACCACCCAGCCCGCGCCGCCCGGCGCGGAAGTCGCGGCGCGAGAACGAGCCACCCGGTGACCCGGGATGGGAAGGCGAGCCTCCTGGTGAGCCGGGATTGGACGCCGAGCCTCCCGGCGAGCCGCGCCTCGACAGGCCGGCCGGGTCGCCGCAGGAGACAGCCTCGCCCTCCCTGGTCGCACGCGCACGAATGCCCGCCTAGAATGCCGGCGATGAGACACCCCTCGGCGGAGGTCCCGATATGACGCTGCGCATGGCCGCGCTGGCCGGCATCCTCTTCCTGACCCGGCCCGCCTTGACCCAAACCGATGAAAACGAGGGGCCGCGGGCCATCGACGCGTGCGGCGTGCTGGTGCAGGGGGCCGGGTGCGTCCTATTCGAGGGTGCCGGCGGCTCCTGGGTCGTGCCCGACGCGGGGCGGTTCGATTTCGGCGACGCCGTCCGCATCGTCGGCACCGCCGATCCGGACTGCATTACCATCTGCCCGGACGCCGACGGGTGCATCCGTGGGGCGGTCCTGTACGACCCGCGGGTGTTCCCCTGCGGCACACCGCTGCCGTCGTTTCCCGACGACCTTGTGACGGGCCTGTGCGAGGGCCTCGGCGGCGCCTTAATCGCGTCGTCCCTGGTGGGGATGTGGTGTACGCGACCCGGCCGGCTCGTCCGCCGCCCGTAGCGGCTGGGCGTCTGGGTGGCACCGGCGTTGTCAGCGGGCGGGCAAAACCAGCCAGGCGGGGGCGGGTGAAAACCAGCCACTTGAGGAGATTGCGGTTCGCGGTGACAGCCTATGCCGCCAGCAGTTGGCGGCAGGAGGCTGTGCATGGCGAATCG
>JBFMAI010000012.1:0-44496 GCA_040755725.1 Planctomycetota bacterium
TTCTCCTGGTCGGCGGCGGCGACCGCGGCCGGCTCCTTGTTGTCCTTGACCGCTCGCCGCAGGCGCTGCGCGCTCTTGATCCGGATGCGCTTGCCCGTGGCGGTGTTCGTCGCGTTCCACCCTCCATGCGTGTTGGTGCTGTCGATCCGCACCGTCGCGATGCGGTCGCTCACTTTCGCGGTGTACGTGTGCCCGATCTTGATCTCGTCCTTCTTCATGGCCGTCTCCTTGTGTGGTTGGCCTCGTCAGGCCCGGGTCTCCAGCGCCCGGGCGACCCGCCGCGGCGGGTTTCGGCGCCTTCAGGCGAGCAGGTCGTCGTACGCCTCGAGCTTGGTCAGCGCGGCCTGGACGTCGTCCCACAGGCTGGTGCGAAGCCAGACCAGCGCCATGTGGGCATCCTTCGTGTTCTCCGCGCACTCGATCCGGCCGATCGCCTCGCTCAGCTTGTCGCGGAGCCAGGACATGTCCTCGTGGGCCTTCAGGGCGATGTACGCGGCCTTGACCGTCAGGTCGGCCTTGCGGCCGTCGTCGGTCGCGTCGCCGATGTTGCCGGCCTGGTTCGCGGCGATGCGGTTGGCCAGGGCCCGCGCGACGATCGGCAGGGTCTTTTCGTTCTTCTTCGCTGGCATGGTGCTCTCCTCCGGTTAGTTGACGGGGACCGTGATGATGCGATGCGTGCCGTCCGGCATTTCGTGGTCGCACAGGTACGCGAACTCGACGCCCGCAGCGGCCAGGCGATCGATCTCAGCCTGCTCGGCGACGTAGTTCTTGCCGCCAAGCAGGATCGCCTCGCCCTTGCCGCTGGCGTACGTCCACTGGATGGCCTCGTGGGCCGTCGGGAACTCGATCGCTTTGATTTGGATGCTCATCGCTGCTTCTCCGCGTTACTTGGTGTAGATGGTCTCGGCCAGCCCGGCGGCCAACAGGTCGACGATCGTGGCGGCGATCGGCGTAGTCGGGCGGATGTCCCAGCCGCGGTCGAAGTTCGCGGCCGTCGTTCGCGTATCGAGGTGCTTGAGCCAGAGCTTCGAGATGCGGCTGTCGCCCAACTCGAAATCCGGCGACTCGGCGTGCTCGGGGAAGACCAGGGCGTCGAAGCGGTGCCCGGCGATCGTGCCGACCACCCAGGACCCGCCGCAGCTCGTGCGGCGCTGGACCTTCGTGATCCGCAGCGTCTCCAGGATCTCGCTGGCGTCCGGCGTCTGGTTCGTGTGGTTCGTTGTCATCGGCGTTTCTCCTTCGCGTTGCGACAGTCACATCAGTTCGCTGCTTTTCGCCGGGAATCCACTCGGGGGGCCGGAATTTTGCGATTTGTCAGTGGAATCTGCGGCCGGTCCGAGTGCGCTCTCGGGCGCGGCGGGAACCCGCCTTTCGCCCGCGCTCAGCATGGCGACCAGCGCGTCCAACCCGGCACCGCGATCGTGGGCGCCGTCCTGGTAGCCCTGCACGTAGGCCTGCAGCAGCGCGCGGCGGACCTGCGGCCCGTAGACCTCGTGGAAGTCGAGCCGGTCCAGGCCGCGGCGCTCGAGCGTCTCGATCCCCAGGCGGCCCTGGGCGATGCCGAGCAGCAGCGCGTCCAGGCGGGTCGTGTCGATCGTCTTGGGTTTGCGCGTCTTCATGGCGGTCGCTCCCTGTCTTCAGGCCTGCGGGACAAACAACTCGCCGACCTCCCAGATCTCGCGGCCGGCGGCGGTGTCGACCAGGTACGACCAGGCGTCGGTCCCGTTGCGGCGGAAGGTGCAGACCCGGACGATCCGGCCGGGCTCGCCGTCTTCGCGGCTGACCACCAGCGTCCCGGGCGTCAGGCGGCGGTTGGTTCTCGTGGTCGCGTTCATCGTCGTTTCTCCATCGCGTACGCCCCATGCGTACAGACACATGAGTCGCTCGTTTTCGCGGGAAAGCAAGGCGATGGTGCAAGGAATTCGAGAGATTCTCGCATGTCTTGGCGCCAGGTCCGAGTCGGCCGTCCGCCGGGCCCTGAGAGCGCTCTCGCCCCCACCGGGGCGGCCTGGACCCGTCACTCGTTACATACGCCGCCACGGGGCCGCCCTGTCGGGCCGTGGGGCGGCCGTGGGCGGGAGGCAGCGTGATGGCCAGCGCCGACGCCAAGCTGAACCCCACGGCGCTCCCCGTGGCGGAGGCCGCCCGGCTGCTCTCCGCGGTCGGTGGCCAGGCCGTCACGGTCGAGATGCTGGAGGCGGACGTCGCGGCCGGTGCGCCGACCAACGCCGACGGCACGCTCAACCTGGTTCACTACGCAGCGTGGCTTGTACGGGAGATGGCGTCCGGTGCCGATTGACCCGCGCAAACTGAAGCCGACCGAACTGGTCCGGCTGCTCAACAGCACTCCGCTCGGCGAGGTCATCTCCGAGCGGCAGCTGCACCGCCATCGCGCGCGAGTGGGATTTCGCATTGGCGACGGGCGCACCGTCGATCTGCTGCGCTACGTCGCGTGGCTGGCGTTTGAGCGCCACAAGCCACGGCCGGAAGCGGAGGGCCTCACCGGTTACGAGGCGCACAAGGAGCGCGCCGCGCAGCGCAATCGCGAGATGGCGCTGCTGGGTCGGGACATCGCCACGGGCGAGTGGGTACATACGCCACGGAATCCCGAGCAGCGCATTCGGGCCGAACGCGACTTCCGCCACTTCTGCGAGGTGTATTTTCCGCAGACGTTTCATCTGCCGTGGTCGCCCGACCACCTGAAGGTCATCGCCAAGATCGAGCAGGCCGTGCTGGAGGGCGGGCTGTTCGCGATGGCGATGCCGCGCGGGTCGGGAAAGACCAGCCTCTGTGAAGTCGCCTGCCTGTGGGCGCTGGTGTACGGGCACCGGGAGTTCGTCGCGCTCATCGGCAGTGACGAGGAGCACGCGGCAAGCATGCTCGATAGCATCAAGGTCGAGTTGGAGTCGAACGACCTGCTCGAGGACGACTTCTCCGAGGTCGTGGGGCCGGTGCGGGCGCTGGAGGGCATCCACCAGCGCGCCGCGGGCCAGCTCTACCAGGGGAAGCAGACGCACATCGGCTGGACGGCGCGGGAGATCGTGCTGCCGACGCTGCCGCCACTGGCGTGGCTAGGCAATAACTCGCCGGCATCGAATGGCGCGATCGTCTGCGTGGCCGGTATCACGGGCCGCATCCGCGGCATGAAGCACAAGCGCGCCGACGGTTCATCTGTGCGCCCGTCGCTCGTACTGATCGACGATCCACAGACCGATGAATCCGCCCGCAGCCCGAGCCAGTGCATGACGCGCGAGCGAATCCTCGCCGGCGCGATTCTGGGCCTGGCCGGCCCGGGGCGGAAGATCGCTGGCCTGATGACGCTGACGGTGGTCCGGCCGGACGACCTGGCCGACCGTATTCTGGATCGCGAGCAGCACCCGCAATGGCAGGGCGAACGGACGAAGATGGTCTACGCCTGGCCCGCCGACGACGCGCTGTGGGCGCGCTACGCCGAACTGTGGCGGCTGGGGTTGCAGGCCGACCGCGGAATCGCGGACGCCACGGAGTTCTACCGCGCCAACCGCGCGGCGATGGACGCCGGCGCGGTGATCGCCTGGCCCGAGCGACACCATCCGGACGAATTGTCGGCCATCCAGCACGCCATGAACCTCAAGCTCGACCGGGGCGAGGCGGCGTTCTGGGCGGAGTATCAGAACGAGCCCCTGCCCGAGGAGCAGGTCGACGACGAGTTGCTCACCGTCGAGCAGATCCTGGGAAAACTGAACGGTCAGCGCCGCGGCGAGGTGCCGCTGGCGGCCATGCACGTGACGATGTTCGTCGACGTCCAGGCGAAGGCGCTGTTCTGGCTCGTCGCCGCGTGGGAGAACGACTTCAGCGGCTACGTCCTCGACTACGGGACGGAGCCGGATCAGAAGGCCGAGTATTTCACGCTGCGTGACATTCGGCGCACGCTGGGCGCGGCGGCGCCACGGGCGGGCATCGAGGGGGCAATCTACGCCGGGCTCGAGCGGCTGGTGGATCGAACGCTCGGGCGCGAGTGGCAGCGCGACGACGGGGCGCAGGTGCGGATCGACCGCTGCCTGATCGACGCGAACTGGGGCCAGTCGTCGGACGTCGTGTACCAGTTCTGCCGGCAGAGCAAATTCGCCGGCATAGTGCTGCCCAGCCACGGCCGGTACGTCGGTGCGTCATCGATCCCGTTCAGCGAGTACAAGCGCAAGCGCGGGGATCGCGTGGGGCTGAACTGGCGCATTCCGGTGATCACCGGCCGGCGCACCGTACGGCACGTCGTGTTCGACACGAACTACTGGAAGTCGTTCATCCAGGCCCGTTTGGCAGTGCCGATCGGCGATCCGGGCTGTCTGTCGCTCTTCGGTCGGCAGCCCGAGCGCCACCGTCTCCTCGCGGACCACCTGACCAGCGAGTACCGCGTGAAGACCGAGGGGCGAGGCCGCACGGTCGATGAGTGGAAACTGCGGGTGGACGGTCTCGACAACCACTGGCTGGATTGCCTGGTCGGCTGCGCCGTGGCGGCTTCGATGGGCGGCGCTGCGCCGCCCGGGCTGGTGGGCGACACGCCGAAGGCCCGTCCGGCCGTGCGGCTTTCGGAATTGCGGAGATCCCGGCGATGAAGGCCTTGCCGAGCACGACCGCTGGGCAGGCCCCACGCGGGCTGGAATGCCCGCACTGCGGGTGCCGGCATTTCCGAGTGGTCTACACGCGCGCTGCCCAAGGGGGCCGCATCATGCGGCGCCGGGAATGCCGACACTGTGGACGCCGCATTACCACCTCCGAACGCGTCGGCATTTAGCCCGTCCCACCGTCGCCATGTCTACCGGTGGAACAATTCCCGTGGTCGGCAGCATCCATCCGACAGCCCGGCTCGGCGTGGCGTATGTAACCCGTAGCGGGATGGTGTAACGGCAACATGCCGGCTTCATGCGCCGGCGCTGCGGGTTCAAGTCCCGCTCCCGCAAGTTGGAGCACGCGATGCCTGAGGAAATCGCCAGCGCGATCCACGAGGCGGCCCAGCAACCGGCCGAGGTGTCGGTCGACGGCCAGACCGTCAAGCAGCAGCCGCTGCGCGACCAGATCGAGGCGGATCGGTACCTCGCCAGCAAGGACGCGGCGAAGCAAGGCCTCGGCGTGCGAATGACGAAGGTCGTGCCTCCCGGAGCGGTGTGACGGTGTTCAACTGGCTGCGACAGCTCGGCGCACGCAAGAACCACAGCGCCACCGCCCCGCGCGGTCGGCTGCTGGTCGTGCGCGGCAAGTATGACGCCGCGCAGACGACGCCCGAGAACCGTCGGCACTGGGCGCATGCGGATCATCTGTCCGCCAACTCCGCCGCCAGCGCCGAGGTCCGGCGCGTCCTGCGCAGCCGCGCGCGCTACGAGGCGGCCAACAACAGCTATGCCAAGGGCATCGTACTGACGCTCGCGAACTACGTGGTGGGCACCGGTCCGCGACTGCAGATGCTCACCGACGATCCCGAAGCCAATCGCCTGATCGAGCGGGAATTCACCCGCTGGGCCAGGGCAATTGGCCTGGCCCACAAGCTCCGCACGATGCGCATCGCGCAATGCGAGACGGGCGAGTGCTTCGGCCTGCTGACCAGCAACCCGCGCATCGCCGGGCCGGTGCAGCTCGACCTGCGCCTGATCGAGGCCGACCAAGTTTCGACGCCGTTCGGCGTCCGGCCCACGGACGATGGCGCGGTGGACGGGATCGTCTTCGACGGTTTCGGCAACCCGGTCGCCTACTACGTGCTGCGGCGGCACCCGGGCGATCAGCGGGCCTGGCGCGCCGGCGTGGATGATTATGACCTGATGCCGGCCGAGGCGGTCGTGCATCTGTTCCGGGCCGAACGCCCGGGCCAAAGTCGCGGCGTTCCCGAGATCACCAGTTCGCTGTCCCTCTTTGCCACCTTGCGGCGCTACACGCTGGCCGTGCTCGGCGCGGCCGAGCAGGCGGCACTGCCCTCGGGTGTGATCTACACCGACGCGCCGGCGGATGCCGAATCGGCCGCGGTGGAGCCGATGGACACGGTCGAGATGGACCGTGGCACGTGGATGACGATGCCGTACGGCTGGAAGATCGGCCAGGTCAAGGCTGAACAGCCCACCACGGTTTACGGCGACTTCAAGCATGAAGTGATTAACGAGATCGCGCGCTGCCTGAACATGCCCTTCAACATCGCGGCCGGCAACAGCGCCGGCTACAACTACGCCTCGGGGCGGCTCGACCATCAGGCGTTCTTCAAAGCGATCCGCATCGACCAGAACTTCCTCGGCGACATGGTGCTCGACCGGCTGCTGAAAGCGTGGCTGGACGAGGCGGTGCTCGTCGAGGGCTACCTGCCGCAGTGGCTGCGCGAGCTCGGCGTCGACCTGTCGCACCAGTGGTTCTGGGACGGGTTGGAGCACGTCGACCCGCAGAAGGAAGCCACGGCCCAGGCCACGCGGCTGCAGAGCAATACCACCACCCTCGCGGCCGAGTACGCGAAGGCCGGGCTGGATTGGGAGTCCGAACTCCGCCAGCGGGCGCGCGAAACGGCCCTGATGCGGGAACTCGGATTGACGGCCCAGGCGGCCGCACCGCAACCCCAGACCGCAGAGCAGCAAGACCAGGAGGAAGACGACGATGTCACGGAAGACGTCGCAGACCGCGCGGCCGCTTGAGGTGCCGGAGCAGGTGCCCGACCAACTCGAACTCCGCTGCCTGCCGGGCCGCATCACGCTCGAAGCCCTGGCGGTCGAAGGCGAGGCCGAGGCCATCCCGCGTTTCACGATGCTCGCCTACACCGGTGAGCCACTGCGTGTGGACGGCTGGCGGTTCCCGGTCGTCGTCGACCTGGAGGGGCTGTCGATCCCGTCGCAGCGCCGGCCGGTGCGTTTCGGCCACAGTATGTATGCCGGCGTCGGGCACACGGAGCGGATTGCGGTCGAGGGCGGGCGTTTGATCGCGGAAGGCATCGTGTCGCGCGACACCGTGGCGGCGCGTGAAGTCGTCGCCAGCGGCAAGCGGGGCTTCCCCTGGCAGGCGTCGATCGGCGCCCAGGTTACGCAGGCCGAGTTCATCCGGGCGAGCAAGAGCGTCACCGTGAACAGCCGCACGTTCGAGGGACCGCTCTACGTGGCGCGGCGGACGGTGCTGGGCGAGATCAGCTTTGTGGATCTGGGCGCGGACGGGAACACCTCCGCCACGATCGCGGCACAGCAGCAGGAGCACGAACTCATGGACGAGACGAAGGACACGGAGGTCCTCGAGACCGAGGCGCAGGATGCGCCGCAAAATGTCGCGCCGGGCGACACGGCGGAGGGTGCCGGCACGGAGGCCGGCCCCGCCGCCAACCCGGTCGCGGAACTCCGGGCGCAGGCCGTGGCGGAGACCAAGCGCATTGCCGCCATTCGCACGCTCTGCGCGGGCAAGCACGCCGAGATCGAAGCCCAGGCCATCACCGAGGGCTGGTCGCGCGACAAGACGGAACTGGCCGTCCTGCGCGCGAACCGCCCGAAAGCCCCGGCGATCCACACGGCCGAGAACGCCGCCGGTGCCCAGGTGCTCGAGGCGGCGTGCATGCTCACCGCCGGCCTGAACAAGGTCGACGAGCTGTACGACGAGCCGACGCTGGAAGCCGCCCAGCGGCGTTTCCGTGGCGGGATTGGGCTGCAGGAACTGCTGCTCGAGGCGGCGTATGCCAACGGCTACACCGGCCGGAACTTCCGCGACAGCCGCGAGGTGCTGCGCTGTGCCTTCGGCCAGAACCTGCAGGCGGGTTTCTCGACCATCGACATCGGCGGCATCCTCAGCAACGTCGCGAATAAGTTCCTGCTGGAGGGCTTTTTCAGCGTCGAGCGGACGTGGCGGAACATCTGCGCCGTCCGGAACGTCAGCGACTTCAAGACGGTCACGAGCTACCGGCTGATCGGCAAGGACCAGTACGAGCAGGTCGCCCCGGGCGGCGAGCTGAAGCACGGCACGCTGGGTGAGCAGGCCTACACGAACAAGGCCGACACGTACGGCTTGCTGCTGGCGATCGACCGCCGGGACATCATCAACGATGACCTGGGCGCGATCACCACGGTTCCCCGCAAGCTGGGGCGCGGCAGCGGCCTGAAGATCAACGACATCTTCTGGTCGATCTTCATGAACAACGCGGCGTTCTTCGCCGCCGGCAACAGCAACTACCTGACCGGGGCCGACACGGCGCTGTCGATCGAGGGCATGTCCAAGGCGGAGAAGGCGTTCCTGGACCAGACCGACCCGGACGGCAAGCCGCTCGGTGCGATGCCGGCGGTGGTGCTCGTACCCACGGCGCTGAGCGCCATGGCCACGGTGCTCTACAAGTCGCTGGAGATCCGCGACACAACCGCCAGCACCAAGTACCCGATCGCCAACCCACACACCGGCAAGTTCCGCGCGGAGGTCAGCCGGTACTTGAGCAACACGCAGTACACCGGCAACTCGGAAAAGGCCTGGTATCTGCTGGCTGATCCGATCGACCTGGCGGTGATCGAGGTCGCGTTCCTCAACGGTCAGGAGGCGCCCACGATCGAGACTGCGGACGCTGACTTCAACGTGCTCGGCGTGCAGATGCGCGGCTACCACGATTTCGGGGTCGCGCTGCAGGAACCCCGCGGCGGGATCAAGAGCAAGGGCGAGGTGTAACGAACTCAACCGGCGGATTCAGAACGGCGGCCCCGTTCTGAATCCGGCCTTCTTCATGCTGGATTCGGAGGTGCTTCATGGCACAGGCAACATTCGTGCACGACGGTGGCACGGTCGACTACACGCCGGGCTCTGCGGTAGCCGCTGGCGACGTCATCGTGCAAGGCGAGCTGGTCGGCGTCGCCCGTACCCCGATCGCCGCGAACGCGCTCGGGTCGCTGGCGGTGGACGGCGTGTTCGACTTCGCCAAGGCGACGGGCGTCGGCACCGCGATCACCGCGGGCGCCAACGTCTATTGGGACGACACGAACAACGTGGCCACGACCACCGCTTCCGGCAACAAGCTGCTCGGCAAGTGCGTGAAGGCAGCCGCGGACGCTGCCGCCACGGTGCGCGTCCGGATGAGTCAGTAGGCGGCCATGTCGAACCTGCTCGAACAAGGCGCGGCGTGGCTGCAGGAGCAGCGCACACGTCACTTGTCGCGGACGGTCACCTACCTCCGCGCCGGCGACAGTGTGAGCCTGCCCGCCACGATCGGGCAGACCGCGTTCGAGCAGGCCGACGAGTACGGCGTGATCCACCGCACGGAGTCACGGGACTACCTGATCACGGCGGCGGACCTCGTCCTGGCGGGCAAGCAGGACCTGCCCGGAGCCGGCGACCGCATCCGCGAGACGGATGGTGACCAGATCTTCCTCTATGAGGTGATGGCGCCGGGCGGCGAGCCGCCGTGGCGTTACAGCGACGCGTACCGCCGGACGCTGCGCATCCACACGAAATTCGTAGGCATGGAGCGCTAGAGCCATGAGCGACGGTCAGTCCGACAAGTGCCAGTTCCAGCCGACCTGCCTGAAGGACCTGGGCGAGATCCGCTCGGCGGTCTTCGGCAACAGCCATCCAGAGAAGTCGCTGCTGGTGCGCATGGAGCGGGTCGAATCCCGGCTCGCGGCCATCCAGAAGCTCTCGCTGGCGACGCTCTGTGGTGTGGGCACGCTGCTGCTGAAGTTCCTCGGGGCGTGGCTGGAAGGGTTGATGCGAGGTTCGTGATGCCGGACAGCACACTCATTGCGCTCGCCGATGCGGTCGTCGCCAGCCTGAACGCCGGCACGTTCAGCATGTCGTTCCAGGCGGAGCGCGGCTATCGCCCGGCCGTGGAATTGCAGGTGCTGCAGGCGGTGAAGGTCACCGTCATCCCGAAGAGCCTCGCGATCAGTGCAGCCACGCGCGCCGACGGCTTCTACGACTGTGCGATCGACATTGGCGTACAGCGCAAGGTAGATGTCGACGATCCTGCGGCCCTGGATGTGCTCATGAAGTTGGTCGAGGAGATCGGCGATCACCTGCGCTACCGCAAAATCGAGGGATTCGCCCTGGCGGCCTGGCTCGCGCTCGAGAACGAGCCGGTCTTCGCGCCGGAGCACT
Source organism: Planctomycetota bacterium (assembly GCA_040755725.1). Taxonomy (GTDB): domain Bacteria; phylum Planctomycetota; class Phycisphaerae; order UBA1845; family Fen-1342; genus JBFMAI01. The sequence goes on from JBFMAI010000012.1 coordinate 10,054, forward strand.
TGGAGCAGTACCGGCAGTTCACGAGCCTACTGACCGTCACGTATCGGGTGCGGAGGTGAGCGCGCATGCCGCTGCAGTGGTTCGCGGGCTTCGAGGCGGCCGACTTCACCGAAGTGGTCACCGTCAGCGGGGCGACGGTGGGCGCGGCGTACAAGCGCAGCGGCGGCTACGGCTGCCGTTTGACCGTGCCGACCGGGACCACGTTGATCAACATCGCGGTGGGGAATGGCTACGACGCCAATGGGAACCCGACCACGATCAGCCGAACGGCATACACGATTGGTTTCGGCCTGCGTGTGATCGCGCTGCCGCAGACGAACGGCCAGTGGGAGCACCTGGTCTTCATCGGCTCGGGCGCCACGCACCGAGCGTCGCTGCGGCTGGGCTCGGACGGCACGCTGCGGCTGCACCTCGGTACGGTGGGCTCACCGCATCTAGCGAGCTTCGGGCCGATTCAGCTGAACCGCTGGTATTTCTGCGAGCTGGTGGTGCTCTCCGACCGGTACGTCTGGCGCATGGACGGATCGGTCGTGGCACACGGCCTCGGCGGGCCGGGTGGGTCGATGAACGTGGCGTACCTGGGCAAGCGCTACAACCTTGCGTCGCAGGGCTACACGGTCGAAGTGGACGACGTGTACACGTGCGACGACGCCACGATGTTCGGGCCGACGGTGCGCGTGGCGCGGCTGAACGCGAACGTAAACGGCTCACAGTTTGGGTGGACGCCGTATCCGAGCGAGCCGCCGCCCGAGGCGGGAGAAGGAGCCTGACGTGGACTACTGGGAGTACGTCAGCCAGGTCCCGCAGGACGGCGACGCCACGTACCTGGACGGCAGTTACCCCGGTGCGGTGTTCAATGTCGGTGTCGCAGACGTGGTGTTGGCGCCCGGCGAGAAGGTCATCGCCGTGGCCGCGGCGGTGTGCTGGCGCAACACCAGCAGCGGCAACGGGCGGGTCACGCTGCGTGTCGGCGGGGCCGAGCAGGCCACCGCGAACTTCCTGCCCGGCGGGACGTACGACACGGTTTTCGTGTTTGCCCGCAACTCCCCGGCGACGGCCAAGCCGTGGACGCGCGCGGAGGTCAACGCCGCACTGGTCGGTGCAGTCGTCAACACCGGCTATGGCCTGCGGGCCACGCAGGCCGGGCTGCACGTGCTGCTGCACACGCCGCCCGTCGTGCCCCTCAAACCGAAGGAGTGGCCCATGAACTTCAAGGCGCTCGAGTCGCTGACGGCGACGGGCTCGGACCAGGCGGTCGAAGTGCCGCGCGGCGCCACACTGATCGTGCGGCCACTGGCGGCGAACGTGGAGGTCCGGGACGTGTCCGGTGCGACCGCGAAGCTGACGATCCCAGCCGACTCGATGGTGATGCTCGGTCCGTCCTACGGCCAGACGGTGTATCTGCGGGCCACGGCCGGCACGGTGATCGAACTCGGGCTCACGTAGCGCCCGGCAGTCATGGAGGACTGAAACATGGCCAACTTCGTACTGGGGATGAACGCCAAGCTGTACCACGGCGCGGCGGGCAATCCCGCGTCCACGGAAATGACCAACGTCCGCAACGTCACGCTGAATCTGGAGGCGGGCGAGGCGGACGTCACCACCCGGGCCAACCAGGGCTGGCGGGCGACGGCGCCCACGCTGCGCGAATGCTCGGTCGAGTTCGAGATGGTCTGGGACCCCGCGGATGCAGGTTTCACGGCGATCAAGAACGCCTACCTCACCGCCGGCCTGATCGCGCTGAAGGTGCTGGACAGGGAAGGCGGCCAGGGCCCGGACGGCGACTTCTCGATCACGTCCTTCAGCCGCAGCGAGGAGCTGGAGGAGGCGATCACGGTCAGCGTGACCGCCAAGCTCGCGGTCTACCGCACCTGGGTCACGGGGAGCTGAGCGCCATGAAGACCTTTACCGACAACGCCGGGCGAACATGGACGATCGCCATCAACGTCGACGTGCTCAAACGCGTGCGCGGCCTGGTCGACGTGAACCTGCTCGACATCCTCGACGGGAAGCTCATCGAGCGGCTGTACCGCGATCCGGTGCTCCTGTGCGACGTCGTCTACGCCGTGTGCAAGCCCGAGGCGGACGCGAAGAGCGTCAGCGATGAGGACTTCGGCCGCGCGATGGCGGGTGACGCGATCGAGCAGGCGACCAAGGCGCTGCTGGAGGAACTGGTGCTTTTTTCCCCGAGCCCGAGGGATCGGGCGAACCTCCAGCGCGTGCTCGAGACCACCTGGCGGGTGATGGACAAAGCACGGGACCTGGTCGAGGCCCGGCTGGCGACTGTCGACGCGGAGCAGATCGTCGCCCAAGCGCTCGTGACGTCTGGGACCTTATCTGGCAGTGCGCCGGAATCGCCGGAATTGACCCGGGCCGACTGACGCTCCGCGAGCTGCTCGCGCTGGCCGAGGCGCGCGCGAAGGACGAGTGGGCGCGCACGAGCGCGCTGCTGGCGCTGCTCGCGAACTGCCATCGCGACCCGAAGAAGACGCGGGCCCTCAAGCCGGCGGATTTCGACCCGTTCGCGCGGCGCGCTGCGCCGGTGGAGGTCGGGATGGAAGCGATCAAGGAGTTCTTTACCACAGGCAAACTCCCGGGCACGGATGCCCGGGTGCAGTGATGTGAGGCAACGCGTAAGGAGAATGCACATGCCTCTTCCGGAAGAAGTCGTGCAGAGTGTGTCGTCCACCAACTTCAAGTCGCTGGGCGACGGTCCGTCGTTCTACCACAACCTGGCGATGAGCAACGCGGTCAACCAGCAGAACCTGGCGGCGCAGAACGCGATCGCGCAGCAGCAGGCGCTGGGCACCGTGCTGACCGCCGCGGTGGGCAAGATCGTCAAGGCCCTGACCGAGGCGGACGCCGAGGAGGCGGTCTCGCTGAGCAAGGTCATGAGCGGCGACGACGTCGCGGCCAAGATCGCGAGCCTGATCGGCTCGCTGGGCTTCGGCCAGATCGGGGCCAAGACGGCCCAGACCACGCCGCCGCCGACCGGCACGTAGTCGGTTCCAGTGATGGCGCCCGCGGAGTGGCCGATCCGGCGCTCCGCGGGCGTTTTCCTACGCTGGGGGCGAGGTGTGCGGCATGATCACGATGCAGATCAAAGACCTGTTCTTCGACAAGCAGACGGTGCTGCGCGCCGTGGACAAGGCCAAGCGCGCCGTGCTGTCGAAGGCGGGTGCATTCATCCGCACCACCGCGAAACACAGCATCCGGACGAAAAAGGGTAGCGCGCCGGCGGGCCAACCGCCGCACTCACACGAAGGCTCGCTGCGCCGGCTGATCTACTTCGGGTACGACCCAGCCAGCGATTCGGTCGTCGTCGGCCCGGTGGGCTTCCAGCGCAGCACCGCTCCCAACGTGCTCGAGTTTGGCGGCAGGACCGAGGTGCGACGCCGGCGGCGCGGCCAGGTTGTCCGCACCCGTGTGGCCATCGATCAGCGCCCATTCATGGGCCCCGCGCTCGAGAAGGAGCGCCCGCAGCTCCCCAAGCGTTGGGGCGGCAGCGTGCGCGGAGGCTACTAATGACAGTTTCTGCCCCCACTAGAATGGCTCGCCAACGCGGTGGCCGCATCGACCACAGAATGACGCCGCCTTGGGTACGAGGTTCTTACACTGGCGACAGGATAGTGGTTCATTCACTGTCGCTTTCTCACCGAACTGCTTCTCAAGGCGTTGTGCCTTCTCCTCAGCTTCGCGCTGTGCTTTCTTTGCAGCTTCAAGGTGTTGGCGGAGTCTCGCGATGGCCTCATCGTCCGTGCTAGGGCGCCCGTACAACAGACGGTCGTCACACTCAGGGCAAAGAAACTCCGCGAACAGGTCTGTCGATTTTTCACAGTGCAGAGCCGCCGCAAGGCCATATAGCAGAGCGAGCGCTCCCAGACCGGCGATCCCCGTTATAGCGGCGCTACCAGCCGAGAACTGCGCTACGACGGCGATGATTGCCACCATTAGGAAAACAAGCCCGACACATGCAGCCAGCAGGCGTCTCGAAAAGCGACGCTTCTCTTTTAGCTGTGGTCGCGTTGTCTTGCAGCGTACGCACCACACGGATGCCTTCCCATGCGGACTGCTGATAGTGCTGTCCGGTACCGCGCGAAGTAGTACCAGCTCGCGCGAGCCCGCTCCCAAGACGGTACCAGGCACGTTCATCATGAGCAAGAGTCGGGAGTATCGCGCGATTCGCGAGCTGGCACCGAGATCGGACGGTCGATGATGGCGAACACGAAAGGCATCCGCGCCGGGCGAGCGTTTGTCGAGCTCGGCGTGGACGACAAGATTGCCAAGGGGCTGCAGAAGGCCGAGCAGCGGCTGAAGGCCTTCGGGGAGGGGGTCCGCTCGGTGGGGCTGAAGCTCGGGGCGCTCGGTTCGGCCGCGCTGACGTTCCTGGGCGGCACGGTGAAGGCCTTCGTCGACACCGGCGATGCGCTGGACGAGATGTCCGCCCGCACCGGCGTGAGTGTCGAGACGCTTTCGGAGCTCGGCTGGGCGGCCGATCTGGCCGGCGCCGACCTGGAGACGCTCGAGACCGGTCTGCGCAAGATGCAGAAGGTCGTCACGGAGGCAGCGACGGGGTCCGCCTCCGCGACGGAGGCCCTGGGGCGGCTGGGGCTGAGCGTCACCGACCTGGTCAACCTAAATCCCGAGCAGCAGTTCAAGCTGATCGCCGATCGACTCTCGAAAGTGCAGGACCCGACGTTGCGCGCCGCGCTGGCGATGGAAGTCTTCGGCAAGAGCGGGACGCGCTTGCTGCCGCTGCTGGCAGACGGAGCGAAGGGGCTGGAGGGGTACCAGCGCAAAGCCCGCGAGCTGGGGCTCACGGTCTCCAGCGAGACGGCCAAGGATGCCGCAGCGCTGGCGGATACTCTCGACACACTCTGGCGCGTGCTGAAGCAGTCGGCGTTCACGATCGGCGCGGCGCTGGCGCCGACCATCAAGGATCTGGGCGATGCGGTCACGCGCGTCGTGGTGCGCGTCACGGAATGGCTGAAGCAGAATAAGGCGCTGATCGTCACCGCGCTGCAGGTCGCGGCGGCCATCACCGCCGTGGGTGTCGGCCTGATCGTGGCGGGGACGCTGATCTCGGGCGTCGGCGCCGTGTTCGGCTGGCTGGCCACGGTCGTGACCGGGATTGGCGCGGCCTTCGGCGCGATCGGCGCGGCGCTGGCAGCCATCATCTCGCCGATCGGGCTGGTGATCACCGCGGCCGTGGCGCTGGGCACCACGTTATTGGTCGTGACGGGCGCCGGGAGCGAGGCGCTGACCTGGCTGGGCGAGCAGTTCGGCCGGCTGCGCGACACTGTATATAAGGTAATGGGCGGGATCGCGGACGCCCTGGCCGCGGGCGACATCAATCTGGCCGCGCAGATCCTCTGGCTCAGCCTGAAGTTAGCGTGGCAGCAGGGTGTGGCGGCGCTCAACCGGGCGTGGCTGGAAGCGAAGCGCTTCTTCCTGAGCATCGCGTACGGCATGTGGTACGGCGCCCTCGCGGCGGCCGAGATCGGGTTCCACGCCCTCGAGGTCGCCTCGATCGAGACGACGTCCTTCCTCTCGCAGACGTGGACCAGCTTCACGGCGGGCTTCCAGAAGGCCTGGAACACGGCGATCAACTGGACCACGAAGCGCCTGCTCGAGCTGTGGGGCCTGTTCGACGAGACGCTTGACGTCGACGCGGCCAAGCAGATGGCCGACGAGGACCTCTCGTCCGTCAACGCGGAGATCGACCGGCAGCGTGACGCGGCGCTGCAGGCCCGCGAAGCGCAGCGCCAGGCGGAGCGCGAGCGCGCCAAGAGCACCCACGAGGGCGCGCTCGAGGAGATCGGCCGACAGGACCAGGACGCGCAGCGGCAGCTCGATCAGGAAACCGATGCCCGCGTGCGCGAGACGCAGCAGCAGCTCGACGAAGCCCGCAAGGCTCTGGACGACGCCGTGGCCGAGGCCCGCCGCAAGCGCGAGGCGGCCGACGCAGAGGGTGGTGCGCCGAAACGGCCGCCCCGCGATCCCCTGGCCGGTCTGGACGATCAGCTCGCCGGACTCGGCAGCCTGCTCGCGCAGAAGATCAGCGTGATCGGCACGTTCAACCCGCTCGGCGCAGCCGGGCTGGGCGGCGGCAGCGCCGCCGAGCGCACCGCCCGCGCCACCGAGGAGACCGCCAAGCACACGAAGCGTCTGGCCGAAAGCGCCGGACGCCTGACGTTCGCGTAGGAGACCTGCGTTGCCCGTCGAGGTCGTCGAGAAGTTCGAGAGCCGGCTGGTCACCACCGGCACGAGCCCCTCGGTCGAGCTGCGGTACACCATCCGCGGCACGAACGACGACATCGCAGCGCGCAACGCGCTGGTCGCCGGCAGCCCGGCCACGTACGACCCATGGGGCAGCGGCTGGTTTTTCCTGCCCCGGGACACCGTCACCGTTCAGCCGATCGGTGAGGAGCTCTGGGAGGGGATCGTCCGGTACGGCCCGTTCACACCGACGAACGAGTCGACCTTCGCGTTCGATACCGGCGGCGGCACGCAGCACGTCACGCAAAGCAAGCAGACGATCGCGAAGTACCCCGCCGGCACAGCGCCGGACTTCAAGGGGGCGATCGGTGTGACGGCGGATTCGGTTGAAGGCGTCGACATCACCGTCCCGGTCTACCAGTTCGCCGAGACGCACTACCTGCCCGACACAACGGTCACGCCGTCCTATCGCATGACGCTGTTCCAGCTCACCGGTCGCGTCAATTCGGGAGCGTTCAAGGGCTTTAGCGCGGGCGAAGTGCTGTTCCTCGGCGCGTCCGGCTCGCGGCGCGGGTACGGCGACTGGGAGATCACGTTCCGCTTCGCGGCCAGCCCGAATGTCACGAACCTCACGATCGGCGACATCACGGGCATCAACAAAAAGGGCTGGGAGTACCTGTGGGTGCGCTACGCCGACAGCGAAGACACGGCCGCGAAGGCGCTCGTGAAGAAGCCGATCGCGGTCTACATCGAGCGGGTATACGACGACGGCGATCTGAGTTTGCTGGGGATCGGGTGAGCCATGGGCACGACACTCAAAAAAGTGCGCAGCGGCGACCCGCTCGTCATCCCGGCGGCGACGTTCAACGCCTTCGTGGATGTGGCACGGGATTACCAGGAGCGCCAGCGCAGCGCCACGCGTGACGGCCTGCCCGATTGGCGGCAGACGGGGATCGTCCTGGTCCGCAACGACAGCGGCGCCGATCGCCAGCGCTTCGACGTGCTCGGCGTGGCTGGCACCGTGATCAAGCCCACGGACAACGCCGACGCGTTCAAGGAGCGTGTTGCGCTGAAGGGGATTACGCCCACCGCGGCGCACGCGGGCCGGTTCGTCATCCTGCTCGAGCCCGTGAAGAACGGCTTGTTCGGCCGCGGGTGCGTGGACGGGGTCTGCGTCGCCCGCGTGAAGATGAACGACGAGGGCCATGTCTTCGCCGAGGCGAAGGACGGGCAGGCCGACAAGCTCGACAGCGGCGCGGCGGGTTCGGCGTGCCTGCTGTGGGTCCAGCCACCCAGCGAGCGCGATCCCGACCCGACGGTCGCGTGGGTCGTGGCGAAGATCGGCCTGCCGACTGGCGCCGCGTCGATGGCGGCGGCGTTCGCGATGATCACGTCGAAGTCGGGCACGGCGCCGCCGTACCGCTACGCGGCGGCGCAGGCCACGATGGACGAGGATGGCGCCTGGACGCAGGTCGGCGGCGGGCTGGCGTACAACAGCGTCTTCAACCTGGAGGAGCAGGGTGCCGGCGGACAGTGGGTCAACCCGCTGGTCGTCGGCGACGTGGTCCTGATCTTCGCAGCGCCCGATCCGGGCGTGGACGCCTTCGTCTGCACGCGGTCGCACTACCGGGGGACGTACTGATGGGCCGGTTCCTGGTGCGACACGTTGACCATGACAGCGGCGTGGAATTGGCCCGGTTCGCGCTGCCGAATCTGCTGGCGTACGAGGGGATCGAGCACGTCTACCGCCAGCTCTTCCCGGCATATCAGGCGGCGATGACGTTCCAGATGGGCGTCGCCGGCCCGACGCCGAGCTACCCGAACGACCGGCCCAACACCGGCGGCGGCGTGGCCTTCGGCCCGACGCTGACGTTCACGCAGTGCACGAACGCGCAGGCCAACGAGGGTGGCTGCTACACCAGTCCGATGCGGACCTCGTTCGGCTACGCCCGGCAGGCGCTGAACTTCACGGCGTCGATGGAGGCGGACGGCGGCGGGTTCGTCTCGCAGGAGGTCACGTTCCCGAACAACCACGCGTGGTCGCCGCAGGCCGCGGCGGACTGGGACTTCCCCTGGACGCCCGAGGAGGTCGAGCAGCCGCCGCCAGAGTGGACGCCGAAGGAGTCGTGGGAGCCCGAGGTCGGCTATCCCTGGCAGCGGCCGCGGAAGCGCTCCGGCACGGACTGCGACCCGTACAACCCCAACGTGTGCCTGCGGCCGTACATGTACCAGTGGGACCCGTCGGGCGAGCTCGATTGGCTGTGTGACTTCCGCAAGCTGGGCGGCTTCCCGATCACGCTGGCGTTCGTCGCGGACACGTCACGGAACAAGCTCGTCGCCGCGGCGGCGTTCCGGGCGCCGGTGCTGCTGCGCCCGGGGACCGCGCTGCACGTCATCTACCAGGCCCGGATCTTCGGCCGGATCACGCGGGACTTCGCGCTGCGCTTCGCCAAGTATGCGTTCCAGAAGACCGGCAGCCGGTACACGACGATCTACTGCCGGCCGCTGCTGGCGACGGCGCCGGTGATCACGCGGCGGACGGCGTACGCCGACATCGCGCCGTTTTTCCACACGCACTTCGCCGCGGTGGCGCTCAGCTCGTGGACGTACGTCGCCGGTCCGCCGCCGCGCGTGGAATCCGCTACCGCGCCGCAGTGGCAGAACACGAGCGGCGCTGCCCTTGGCCCGTTCAGCGGCCTGGCGGTGTACGGGATGGTGGGTGGAAGCAACGAGCTGATGTGGGTCACGAAGATCGATCCGCCGGCAAGCGTGCCCAACGGCGACACGCTGCGCGTGCCCGCGAAGGTGAAGTTCCAACTGGACGGGGTGTAGCCGTGGCGTTCGTCGACATCACCAGCGAGCAGCACGCCACGTACGGGACGCACTCGCACGGCGAGGAGACGCTGGCCACGCGCGGCGGCACGGTCCCCGGTCAGCCCCGGTGGTCCGACCTGCATCCGCCGGGGGTGAGGGTGCTGCCCAAGGGCTCGCCGCCCGCCGGCCCAGGCGAGATCAACTGGGAGGACACGCTCGGCGGGAAGTTCGCGCTCGCGCTGGAGAAGCTCGAAGGGCTGCTGTACGCCGTGTTCGGCTCGCGCCCGAACGGCAACCCGAAGCGCCAATGGTACGACCGCCAGCACCCGCGCTGCCTGTGGGGGCCGGAGATGTGGGAGCGCCGGCTGCTTCTGGGCCCGATCGGCTGCAACGAGACCGGCACGTGCTGGGACTATCAACCGTCAGGCAAGGAATACGCCGCGCTGGGCGAGAATCCGCCCTGCTGCCCGATGCCCAAGCCGAGCGTGCCGATCCGCACGCGCTCGGGCGATCCGGCCGGGCAGTTCGCGACGGGCACGCACGACCGCACGTACTTCCCGCTCGGCAGCGTGTCCCGCGACCAGGCCAGCGAGCCGTTCGACCCCGAAGGTTCCGGCTGGTTCGGCGCCACGCAGCCCGGCCGGCAGGACGGCGTCGGCTATGTCCAGAAGACGGGCCAGGTCGTCACCTTCACGTACACCAAGCCCGGCGGCGTGCCCACACCGACGAACGTCCGGCTGTACTACCAGACCAAGGCGCCGGGCGGCGCCTGGTCGAGCTGGTCATTCGTCGCGATGAGCGGCGGGCCGACGTACACAGCACAGCGCGGCCCGTACGCCCACGGGACCGAGGTGCGCTGGTACGTGCGCTACTTCTACAACGACCCGGACCCGCAGGACCCCGACATTACGAAGTACGACCCCGGCGGCGACAGCCCGTCGGCCGACGATGACGCGTACTACCTCCAGTGGTTCGCGCACTTCAACCCGTACGTCTACGGTCTGCCCGAGATGCTGGAGGACTACGGCGGCGTGAACGTCCGGCACGGAACCGACTTCTTCGCCTGCGACGGCGGCGAGACGATCCAGCCGGCGCTGATCAACATGGTGCGCTTCGTGCTGTCGTGGCTGGGCGGCGACTGCTGCACCGGCGAGTACGACACCTGCGCCGAGACGGACGACCGCTGCGACGCCTTCCACCACAACCCGCGCTTCCGCGGCGGCGACGACGGCCTGTGCTGCGTGCCGATGCCGATCAAGTTCCGCTGGTCTGGCAGCAACGTCCACCCGCACTACATGACCGGCGGCAAGGGGCTCGTCGGCGGGCCGACGCCCGACCCGCGCCCGCTGCACAATCACCCGAACCACGTGCCCGGCCAAGGCGAGACGTGGGGCAGCGCCGCAGCCCGGAAGACCTGGCGCGGCATCAACATGCTCTACGCCGACGACCTGCACTTCGACAACCCGTTCTACGGCGGCGGGTACTCGTGGGGCACGGCGCCGGGCACGTTCGTCCTGATGTACGAGCCGGCCTGGGACGACTATGCCAAGGTCTGGGCCAAGTACCCCTCGTGGGGCCTGCGCCCGGGCGACGTGATCGAGGCGGTCCACATCCGAGAGATCATCGACGCTGTCGATTACCTGATCGACTACGGCGTGTGGACCTCAATTGGCCTCTGCACCCGCAAGCGCACGCCCGGTCAGTTCATGGGCAAGGACTGCGGCTACCACTACGCCGCGGATTACCACGACTGCTACGGCACGGCGCACGTCGAGTACCGCAAGGGCTGCGACAAGTGCTGCGCTAACGCGGAAGCGTGCTGGCCGTACGACCACGCCCTGGGCTACTGGTATCACCAGTGGGGGCCGGGCTACGACGACCAGTGGACCGAGTATCCCGACACCTGCCAGTCATGGCCGGTGCCGACGTGGCAGGAGTGCACGCAGAACTGTCAGTCGGCCAAGTGCCACATGATGAGCCGCAAGCACGGCTACTCGCAGTACTCGCCCGAAACGAGCCCGGACTGCCCCTGCGAGCGCGGCTACTGGGAGGACACGGTCTGCGACGGCTACGGCGACGACATGGAGGCCTCGCTTGGCTGCGGCTACCACCGCAACGAGAAGGGCTGCCGCTCGTGGGACTGGCAGGCGCAGCACTGCGTCGATGATCCGCACGCCGGCTACAACTGCCTCCGCCGCGTGGAGGGCTACAGCTATTACGCCTGCACGCCGGACACCTGCAACCACGGCTGGGACTCCACGCATGGCGGCCAGTTCAAGAAGAACCGCCTGGACCACGTTTGGCATCCCGGCCTGTACTTCAAGGCGACGGGACCGCCGGGCAGTGAGTTCAGCGGCAACTGCCTCGGCGACATGTTCGGCTGCGGCGAAACGTACCCGATGGGGCCGGACAGCGGCCTGTGGTTTCACGAGGTGACGGGCATCTACTGGCGCGGCCTGGTGCCGTCGTGGTACTCCGGCTGCGATGGGATGCCGGGTTGCAGCCCGGACTGCTCGTTCGGCGACACACTGGCGTTGCCGCCCGCGATCCCCGGCTACGGCTATCACGGCGAGTACGGCCCGCTGTGCACGCAGTTCGTCGATTCACAGAGCGGGTGCTTCTCGGCGTGGGCGGGGTCGGCTTGCTGCACGGGCCACGTCTGTCAGTGCTCGCTGGGTGATTTCCCGGTGTGCAAGGGCGAAGCGGCGTGGGTCGCAGTCGATCTGAACCTAGACGGCTCCGGCCGGCCGTACCGCCATTTCCCCGGCCGCAACGGCGGGCTGCCGCCGTACGAGGGCCGCGGCGTGCCGCGCTTGCAGAACTACGACCTGACCAAGGACCCGGCAACGTGGATGCACGATTGCCCCTGTGAGACCTGGACGGGAGCCGGAACGTGCGTGATGTGAGCCTCCTATCGCCGCTGACGCCGAAGGGCATCGCCCAGCCCGGCTACGACTACTTGGTCGGGCGCGGCGTGCCCGCGCGGCGCCTGGACGAGCTGATCCCACGGTTCGATCTGCGCTTCGACGAGCAGGAGCGGCGCGTGGTGTTCCCGGTGCGCGAGGGCGGCCGGGACCTCGGCTACACGGCTCGGGCCATCGACGCCCGGCAGCGGAAGCGCTGGCTCAGCTACCCGGTCGAAGGCGGGCACAAAACGACGCTCTACGAAGCCGACCGCGTCCAGGCCGGCGGGAACACGCTGTTCGTGGTCGAGGGGCCGTTCGACGCACTGATGGTCACGGCCGCAATCCAGTCGGACAACGACTTGGTCGCGACCGCGTTCTTCGGCTCGCTGCCGACGGAAGCGCAGCTCACGCTGGTCGTGGCCGCGGTGCCGTTCTACCGGATGGTCTACATGATGCTGGACGCCAACGTCTGGGGCCGCTGCCGCCGGCTGACTCGGGAGGTCGCGAAGCTCGCCGGCGTGCCGAACGTCGGGGCGATCAACATCGGCTTCGAGAATCGCGATCCTGGCGCGACGCGCTTCGAGGAGCTTCAGCGGCTCGTGGCGTTCGCCTCGGCGTCGTGGGCGCCGGAGATTCACTGGATGTGGGAACGCCGGCTCGTCGCGGGCGGCACGAGAGGAGCGTGAGGGTATGCCGGTCGTGTCGATCAACGTCGGTCCGAAGCGCGTGCACCTGACGGCTTACTGCCCGGACGACGAGCTCGGCCTACTGGCCTGTGATTACGTCCTGGCGCGGGCGGTCGAACTGCTGAACGGGACGACTGAGGCCGAGCTGCGAAGCTGGCTGATCGAACGCGAGCCGGCCATCGCGGCGCTGTTCGCCAAGCTCGATGCCGGCTGGAAGCTGCCGAAGAACGGCGACTTGACCGTGGACCCGAGCAACGCGCCGGCCGAAGCGCGGATCGTGCGGCACCTGCTGCGCGAACGGTTGGAACAGTGCGCCGCACAAAAGGCAAGAGCGGCGCGCGTGGCACAAGGACTCTGAGGGCAAGGAGGCCCGGAACATGACGAGCATCTTCGACATCACCGATTGGGCGTACGTAGCGTCCTTTTTCGTCTGGACCCTCGCGGTCTGCGCGCTGGCGAAAGCGATCTTCGGATCGTTCCCGGCGGCGGAACTGCAATACCGGCTTGCGCTGCGCGACAACCCGCGCCGCCAGCGGCTCAACCGGCTCAACTGGGAGGTCGCCAACCGCACGAAGTGGGAGGAGGATGTCGCCCGTGGCTCGCAACATGCCGCCGCCGTCCCGCTTACGGAACCCGAGCTCGACGCCCGCCGCATCGAGCTTCAGCGCCTTTCGCGCACGTCGCTGCCCCGACGGGCGCTCCAATACCTCCTTGGCTGCTGGGCGTGCCAGACTTTCTGGGCCGCCCTGGCTGTGTTCGCAATTACACGTGGCGTCACGGACTTCGCCGGGTGGTTTCTCTCGGCAGCGGCGTATTCCGGGGCAGCCGTCGCGACATCCTCGCTAGGGCATCGTGCGGCAGGTCCAGGCACATCGCCTCATCGAAAACAAGCTGGCTGCGAAGGGTGCCAGCGCTAGGTCAACTGACCTGACGCAGACTGGCTACCGAACGGTAACGTATTCGCGCACAAGATGTTACGTTCCGTCTTGTGCCGAGCTGCCGTAAGCCTTGGCTCACAAAACGGCAGGACGTTTGCGCTCGTTGGTTGCAGATGACGCATGTTCTCTCGGGAGACATCCGCCGGCCGCTGGCTTCGGCTGGCGGCGTGGAGCGGGCCCCGTGACTCGCCCCGCCGCAATCCGTCCGGCGCTCGAGCGTACAAGGGTCTGAGGCGGTGTTGACGAGTTCACACGCGGTCGATAGCCTAACTATAAGCCCGGCTTCCATGGGCGAGCCGACCCATGTCACATACACGGCACAAGATACACGTAGCGCGCCGGACTCTTCGGCACCTGAGTCCTGCGGGACCAATTCCGTCCATCCGCACAACCGGCAAACCAGAAAGACGGGGCCTTACATGGATACGTCTCGGGCGCTGAGAATCGTCGTCATCTCCGCGACGGTCGCTTTCTCTCGCGCATCCCTCGCCGGCGGCGACCCCGGTTGGTACGTAGGGGTGTGGGACTCGACGATCTACAATCGGTCTGAACGTCCGCGCACGGTTGCGGTGCGTATCGAAGTAAGCGACGCCGAAACGGGGCTGCCCGTGCCTCGCGCGTCGGTGAGTCTCCGCGGCCACTACCTCGAAGAGCGAATTGGTCCTGCATCCGGACGCTTCGAACCCTATGAACCTCAAACCCGCGAGTTTGAACTGACCACCGAGACAGCACGAGATGGCGTCGTCGTTTTTGCATTGGGCTGGCAGAAAACGTACCCGTGGGACATGGGCAGGCCGGAGCCCAAGGTCAATGAACGTGGCGTTGTCGAGTACAGTGACGTCCACAGCACGTGGATTCGCCCGGTGGATGACGTGGAAAAAGTACAGGAGCTGCGAGTAAGGCACCCGGACTACAAGGCCCTGGACGAGGCTTTCGACTTCTATCACATGCTTCAGGTCGGCCAAGACCGAACCAGCCAACTGCAGGAGCCCCGGGTTTTTGAGAAGTTCGAAGCTGCATGGAAAAAAGAGATCACGGCGCCTGGCGTCAAGTTCTGCGTTCTCGACTTGGGGCTCCGTTTCGGTGGTTTTGAGAAGAAGAACACCACACAGTCCGAGTTCTTCGAGCGAATACGCGACAAGAACTTCGGAACCGTGTACCGTGAGCCCCACAACTGGTTTAGCCGAGGCGAGCATCCACAGTCGGAGTGTGGTCCGTACTTCGTCTACCTGCTGGAAATTCGCCTCGCTCGTCGATCCGGCGCCGTCGACGTGAACATCAATCGACAGGGCCGCACTGGCGATCGCGGTGATGATGCAAGGGGCGAGCGCCCGCGAGAGGGGCCGGAGCGATCCCCAGGTTCCCGTCAAGACGACGATCGCGAGCGAGAGAATCGCCGCGCGGCGGAGGCCAAAGAACAAGAGCGGCAGCAACGCGAACGCGAGGAAGCCGAGCACCGCCGCATGGAGGAAGATCGAGCTCGCGAGGCCCGGCAGCGTGCGCTGGTAGAGAAAGCGCAGCGCCACCCGCTCGGAGTCGCGGTCGAGGTCCTGACCGATGGCCTGCGGCGCGAGATCGGGTTGTATCCGGGGACCCAGGGCCTCCTCGTACGCTACGTGCAGCCGTCCTCCGCAGCGGACAATGCGGGCCTGCGCGTAGGGGTGGTCATCGAAGCCGTTGATCAACGGGCAGTTAGCAGTGAATCCGACCTGGAGTCACGGCTGCGCGGTAAGCGCGCGGGCGACCAGTTTGTTGTCGGCATCTGGCACAAAGAGGCGTCCGGCAAGTGGGAACGAGCTAGTTCGGTCGTCCGCCTGCCCAGGTGATTCTCGGCGAGGCCTTCTTGTGCGTTGGAGCATCAGCATGCCTCCCCCCGTGCAGCGATCCCGAGCGCGCATCTGTCGAGCCGCAGCACTCGTGATGGTCGCACACCTCCTTCCTGCACTCCTCGCCCAAACGACCCGGCCCGGCCTCACTTCGAAGCCCGCAAGTACAACGGGACCATTCGCTGCTACTCGCCCAGAAGGCAGTGACGATCGCCAGCTTGGCCCGCTGAAACTGAGCTCTATTGGGCACATCTCGCTGACCGAGGCGCAACGTATTCTCAACCCGACCTTCGGCGCTCCGGTTCGGGCCTACGAGCGGATCAATGACGGCATCCCGGATGCCGAGGACGACGACAAGCTGTTTGGCGCACTGTTGCGCGATAATAGCTATTGGTATGAGAACATCTTCTTAGAATGGCATGGCGCGAAAGTGCGGCGCCTGTGTCTCCAGGTTCATGGAGTAACGGAAGCTGTTACGAAAGTCGTGCTCATTGTGGATAAGAACGATCAGTTGGGCGGTCGACTCGGTGACGCGTACGGAACCCCGGCGACCACAACTTATGAACGCAACGACGGCAGCGGCGCCGAATCCACGGTGCTGACGTGGGACGCAGGTCCTCGGCAGATCAGGCTCGCGAGGACTACTGACAGCGATAGCCTCAAGATAGTCCTCTTTGAGCCAGATGAGTACCTGGATCGCTTCCAGAAAGTCACCCACAGCGGGCGGAACATAGTCTCAGCAAAAGACGCTGTGAGATTTCAGAAGCTGTTTGAGCGCGAGGACTTTTGGGACTTCGCGAAGACTTGGACTCCGCGCTCCGTCGAGTCCCAACTCGGTCCACCAACTATGATTCAGACCGACCGTGAGAGTCCATCGAGGAAGGACTGCGTTTATGCGGTGATATTTATCGATGAGGCCGGCCTGTCGTCGCTTGCCTGCTTTGAAGTACAGTTCACCGATGGTGAGTTTCGGGGCGGAGGTGGATACGGTGAGCCTGGGTGGATTCGCCTGAAGTGAAGCGGATCGTTGGCTGGAGGATTGTCCGATGCGAGTTTGGTTTGCGTACAGATGGCCGGTAGCTGCGACGGTCCTCCTGCTGATTTGCGCCAGCCAGGCTGAGGCCCAATGGCACAAAGAGCACGCGATGAATCGCGAATGCAGAGAGCAAGGAGAATCGCTCCCTGGCGGCGGGGTGATCCTGGGCAAGTACTATGCGGGCGGGCTGAACGCATATAAAGGCGAGAGCGCCGACGAGATCATCGTCCAGGCAGAGATTCACTCCGCGGTCGGCACCTACACAGAAAGCGCGACCCAGAAGCGCCCGGAGCAGGGGTACCTGTTCTGCATGTTCTTCCGGGATGATCCTTCGTCGGCCAATCTCGATGACGACACCCGGCTGCGCATGCTCATTCCGGACGCCAAACAGGCGTGCCAAGAGATACGCGGGTCAGGGAGCGCCACTATTCGTGTGCCCGGTGAAGCCGCGTTCATTATTCTCACGCTCAGTCAGAACCGCACAACGTCTGCTCGTACGCTCGAAGGTGACTTTAACTCCTATTGGTCCGATCGCCTGCTGCTGCAAGAGTGCGGCGTCGCGCCCTTATACGGCAAAGTCTGTGAGTTATGGCTCTTTGACCCCGGAAGGAAATCAGCGCTTCCCGCGAAAGAGAGTGCCAAGTCGGCAGCCGAATCCGGCCTGATGGTACGCATCGACTGCCCAAACTGCCAAGGGACTGGATCTTCCACCGTGCCGGAATCCAAGGAGACCTGCCCAGATTGCGGTGGAACCGGCAAGCGGCGAGTACCGGGTGGCAAGTTGCTCATCAAGTGTGAGCACCCCCTCGGCCGCTGTAACGGAACGGGTAAGATCACAATTCCTGCGCACAAGGAACCCTGCGCCCAATGTGCTGGCTCAGGCAAAGTCGCTGTTCCGCGAAGCGAGGCGCGTAAGTTGGCTCCGGCAGAACCGATAGCAAAGTGCAGCGTGTCCATGCGTCCGCAGCCCGGGACCGGGCGCGTCGACTTCAAAGCCGATGGGCGGGCGCTTTCGCTAAGCGTCACTGGGTTAACGGCGGTCACGACCGGCAGATTCAGATCGCTGCCAAGCGATATGCCAGTGATTCGGGTCGAGATCCTGGAGGGCACACAGCGCGTACTTACACATAACCTTGCTGCAGGCGCGTTGATGCCACGCTCGGGCGGTGCACCGGTCGCTGGTGAGGTCCCGACGGAAAAGGTCAGCAAGTCCATGCGGATCACATTCAAGACGACGTGGACCGGCGGCAGTGACCCTGAGCTGGACTCTGTTGAATTCGCGATCAGCCCGAAGGAGTAACCATGACGCTGCCTCCCACCACGTGCAAACGCGCCTCGTGTACCCTCCTGGCAGTTCTCGGCCTCGCCTGCGGCTGCGCTGCGCCTCGGAGCACCGGATCGGCACGCGTCGGGACGTTTGAGAATATTAGCGACTCATCGGCAACCCTCGACCTTTCCTTTATCCGCAGTGTACAGCCGCCATATGAGCGCGAGCGTCGAATCCCAATCGGGTCACGTTGGGTCTGGACTACCATACTCCGTGACTCTAGCCTCCGTCAGTACCAGGTGTCTGTCGAATTGTATGCCAAGCACTCTCAGTTGGGCTGGATGGCAAACAGTTGCCCCGTCTGGTCGCTGACCGTTGGAGGGCGGTCGACGTCGAAGGACACTGAAGGATATGGGCATTGGCCGTGGGAGGGTACGCTCGAGATCGAAGGCGTGAAGCTTGGGGTATACAACACTGGCGAACAAGCGATGGTGTACATCGCGCAGTAGCACAACGGCACAAGGAGCGCATACATGGAGTACGTCGTTTTCATTTTTAGGCAATATGCGGTGACCCTTGGGTGGGCGATTACTGGCGCCATCTCTATGGGCCTGGGATTGGCAATCGGGATGAAAATCTTTACCTGGCTGACTCCAAAGATTGACGAAATCGAAGAACTCAAGAAGGGCAACATCGCAGTCGGAATCGTGTTGGCCGGTCTGATTCTCGCGATCGCCGCGGTGGTGGCTATTACTGTCATGCCAGAAACAGTGCACTAGACAATGGAGAATAGAATGACGCGTGGAACATTCGTGCGTCGCGTGCTTCTCACCGTGGGCATACTTCTTGCCTGCTGGCCCACATCCTTGGCATATGGCCAGCAGTCTGGCCGCTGGGCAGGTGAGAAAGCTGCTCGAGGAACCCAACAGGCGCGCAAGGAGATTCAGGGCTTCGGAGAGGGTTTCAAGGGGTCCGGTGGTTGCGGCACCGTGAGCATCGGCTTCATCCTCGGTCTCGGTTACCTATGGCGCCGCGCCAACCGAGCCGCGCTGCCTCGCTCCGTTTCCATTGGCGAACCTGAGAGGGCAGCTGATGTTGCGAGCGTGAAACTTTCGCGACAGGGCTCGCAGCGGCAACGCACCGCTGCCTAATGCACTGAGCGGTGGCGGCCAGTGTCGCTTGATGCTCGTTCGTTTACATCGTGCCCATAAGGAGCGCAAATCGTCAAGCGTGCCGCATCCTCCCGATGACATTGGAGCAAAAGTGGCCAACCGTCGTGCTGCTGGTCGTTACCCGGGACGTGCACTGCCGTGAGGAGAGGCGAGCCATCTGAAGGGCTTCACGCTATCTACGTCGACGGCGTGCGACACCAGCTCTATCAACAGACACTTGGGTCCGGGCCCAGTGTCTTGTTCGTCCACGGCTGGCTGCATTCTGGTGACGTGTGGTCAACCGTTGCCGACGCACTCTCAGGATACTATCGCACCACATCCATCGATTTACCTGGTTTTGGGCGCTCTCCACCACTAGCTGCGCAAGCGTGCACGCTTCGCAGCTATGCCCACATCGTTCAAGCCTGCATTGCGTCGCTCTGCGAGAAATATCCATGCCACTGCGCCGTCGGCGATTCACTGGGCGCCATTCTACTGCTGCAGGCCGTCGCCGCTGATCACGGCGCCGTATCGCGCCTCATGCTCAGCGGCTGCCCCGTCGATGGACTAGCCATGCCCGTTCGCGCGCTCGCCCATGCCGGAGTCGTACGAGCGGCCCTGCATGTGCTGCGCCGCGCACCGACCGCGCTTGCAGATGCAGTCGTCGTGGCCGCGTGTAGACTGTCAACCGTCCACCGAATAAGCAGTGTGAATGCAGCCATCATTGAGGCCGTGCGCTACGCTGACCCTCGAACCGCTGAGCTGCTACTCCGGCAACTGTGCCTATCACATCAGTCACTTGTCCCAAACTCCGGCTGGATCACACCGACCGTTGTTGCCCGGGGACAGTTTGACTCCGTGGTTTCAGCCAAGACCGCGAAGTGGTTGTCACAACAACTCAACGCGACCTACATTGAGCTACCGTCGTCTGGTCATACGCCGATGGTGGAGCGCCCCGTTGACTATTGCTCCGTTCTCAGGGACCTGCTAGACAATGACACGTGACCCTAGCACACAGAACGTGATGTTGCCGGAAACAGCAGAATTGTCTCGCGATGTGCTTGAGCACCGCGCGCCAAAGGCGCGCGGCCTTAACGCGCTGGTGACCGCTGCCGTCGTGCTGTGTGTATTCTCTGGCATTGTATATGTCATAGCGCAGTGGTGGGTCACAACCGCAATCCTGGATGCACTATTCGTCAGTATGCTAATTGCAGGCACAATGATACTCGCAGCTGGGTTACGCGCGCTGCGCGCCTATGTAACAAGAACGGGGCTGGATTTCTACGCGTTTGTCCTCGGAAGCACGAACCCAGAGAGCGCCGTCGCCGAGCACACGCAATTATGCGAGTCGGTCATAAACGTCCGTCGTATGGCAATCGCCGGACTTGTGTATGGGGCGCTGATTGGGAGCGCGCCCGTGTTTCTGGGCGTCTGGCGGGATGCACTGGCGCTTCGCGTGTTATTGGTGTGTTTCTTGTTTTGTGTCAACTACGCGACAGGCGTCGGGTTTTATGCTCTCGTCGCCTTTTTCTACCGGGCAACGCGCATGGGCCGGCTTGTACAGGTGGATTTGTGGCAGGTCGATAACCCGTCCACACGCTTTCTTGTTGGCGCCACGCGACGCCTCGCCGTGTTTAGTAGCGTATACATCTGCATTTGCCTATCGAGCATTCTGTTTTCAGTGCTCCCCATTGGAGGGCTAGTCGTAGCGTACTCGTGCTTCTCTTCTGTCGTGTTGATCGCCTCCATCGTAATTCCGGCGCTTCCAGTGACACAGAGACTGCACGAGGCAAAGAGCCGCACGCTGCGGGAACTGGACAGTGAACTTCATCATGCCTTCCGGATCCTGTTGGATAGCATAAAGCAGGGCGAGGCGCAACCGGCACTGGGTAAGTTCGAGGCGCTGCTGCAATTGCGTGAGAAGGTCGAGGCCGTCCAAGCATGGCCATTTCGCATGAAGTCGCTCGGGGCGGCGATGTCCATCATCTGTTTCTCATCTATACCGGTGGTGCTGCAGATCATACTCGAACGAAACCTCCAGTAGGTGGTGCCTGGCTATCGCCACCCCTGGAGTCCACGCCGCTACGCCGCTTACATGAGCCCGCGACAAGTTCCGCACAGCGCCGATCACAAACTCAGCCTGTGAGACGCGATACAGCTTTTTCGAGAAGGAGCATGAAGATCGGCAGCAGAACCGCGGACACAAGCTTGGCGAGTGTCGCCGGGTCAAAAGGGAAGATCTGCGTCTCACGGAGATCCTTGTACAGCGTGTGCACATTAGCGAAGGCCGTGTGTTGCTGATCTGACGGGTGACCTTTAAGGATTACCTCCGCCAGTGCGGCGAGTTGTTTGTGCGCCCCAGCCACTTGCGCGGCGAGCGCGCGTCGTGCTGTGGCGAAAACAGTGTAATTGGGAACGAGAAAAGACCAGCCGATGAAGAGTGAAAACAAGATTACCAAAGCCCATGCGCCTGCACCAATATAGGGGCCAAGTTCTGTGGCAGTTAGCGTGAGTATTGGAACATACAGCGCACCGCTTGAGAATAGCATCGTTGTGCGGATGGTAAGTGATCCGAACGCGCCGAGTCCACCAACATTATCAGGATGATATGGATCGATGACGAACGTGTGTCGTTTGCATGCGTTTTGAACAACGGCACCGGTATTGAGTACGCCAGTGAAGCCTGTACCAGTCAAAATCGCCCAGATTGTCACCGCCAGGCAGGAGACGATGTACCAGGGATCAGACCAGCCTTGAAACGCGAAGCGGTGGGTTACAAACTGGTGTGATAAAAGATATGCCACCACAACGAGGGCCGCCCACAAGAACACAACGGCGTTTCGTGTACTGCGGGACAGACCCGGCATGTAGTCAGGCGAGCCAGATAGGACACCCGCGACATGGGCGCTGAAGTCTGGGATTACGCGTTTCTCATAGTACCAGAGGCCCACCGCACCAACCCATGGCCAAGTGAGCGCCACATAGGTAAAAATCAGCTGTGGCGCCGTAGCAGTCACAGCACTCCAGCGTATGACGAGGTAGGCCGTGGCGCCCAAGTAGGTAGGAAGCCCTAGAAGAGCAAACCACATGAGCACTGGAGGGATGCTCCGTGTTTGGCCTCTTCGAGTTATCGCGATAACCGTCGTGATGGTGGCATCAGCTATCATGATGATCGAAGAACCTCATGAAATAGCCTCGATAGGATATGTCGCCGGCCAGTAGGCGGAGGTAACGGCGCATGTGTCGTGCGTCGCGGCGAATGCATGCGAGCGATATGGGGGCAAGCCACCGATTGAACAGGAGTGGTCGAAGACGACGAGCCGAGCGCAGTTCGGGCAGTATCTGATCGTGGCAGGCAGAAATGTAGGCATCGGGGGCAGAGTGGTTGTGTTCAACGATGGCGATGGCTGCAAGGTACCCGCTAAGCAGCGCGTAGTAGATGCCCTCTCCGGTGATCGGCTCGACAAAGCCCGCTGCATCCCCGACGAGCAAGGTATTCGCGGAAGCGGGGCGGGTAAGGAACATGCCGTAGGGTATCCAAGCGCCTCGGGCGTGCGCTAGCAAGCTCAAGTCTCTCAGGCCGATGCTGCTGCAGAACTCGCGCAGGTGCTGCCTTGCCTGGTGATGGAGCCCGATGCCGCCGATTCCGACCTCAGCCGTGTCGCCATGAGGAAACACCCATGCCCAGCCACAGCGAGTGTAGCCGAAGTAGACGCGTGGTAAAGCGTCAGCGCGATCGTAGAGAAGTGAAGCGGGTACGCGTGCTTGCATACCGAATGCAGTGCGAGACCGAACGGCGGCATCGGCGCGAGTCGCGGTGCAGCGCCGCCGGTTCGGAGATGCCGCGATAGTGCTACTGGCGCCAAAGGCACCGATGATGTAATTGAACGTCACTGCACATTGCGGAAGGTCAAGTGCATGTCCTTCAGGGAGTTGTGGCAGATGGGCCTGGTGAAAATGGCACCCCAAATCAAGGGCGGTGCTTAGAAGCTGATGGTCGAACGACGAGCGGGGCACGAATAGCAGGTCGTGGAGCCCGTAGGCTCGATTCAGCAGGACGTTTCGCGAATATAACTCGAAGCCGCGTGTCGTGAAGTGGTTCGTAGCGCGAGGGTCTACAGATAAGGCATCTTGAAGTAATGCAACAGCCTTGTTGGTAAGAAGGCCGCCACAGACCTTGTCACGTGGGAACGCTCGGCGGTCGATAATCAGTACGCGAGCGCCTCGACGAGCGAGAGTTATGGCGGCGGCACTCCCTGCAGGGCCACCTCCAACAACAAGGGCGTCGTAGCTCCGAGCCACTCGCAAGACCCTTTCCAGGTGAATTCGCACTCAAGCAAGAGCGTAGCGTCGGTCGCGGAAAGCGTAAAGCACGCCGGGCTCGTTTGCGCGTGGCGAGGCGTGCCGCGACTGCGCGAACGGCGCGCGGGTCCACCCAGCACAGGTTGAGAATGTGGGCGGCCCTGCAAATGGATGACGAATGCCCTAACTTAGCGGGCATGAAGGCCGATCCGTGCAGCGCGCTCGGACCTCCGTCCGGCGAGCAGAGTAGTGGCCGGTTCTGTCGTTCCGGACGACCGCGGGTTGCAGTGGCCCTCCTGCACGCTGCGAGGCATGCTCCGATGGTAGCGTCGGTAGGGCCGGCAAGCGGTCAGGCCGCCGCGCGGTAGTAGTGCCGCAACCGCCCACCCAGGAAGCGCCGGCACTTCACGTTGCCGGCCCGCTTCAAGGGGGCGGCTTCGGGCGGGTCTTTGTGGGCTTCAGGTAGCGTCCGGTTCCCGAGTGACTGGTGCGGGCGGTGTTTGTTGAAAAAGAGCGTGTATTGGCGGGCGATGTGCTCGAGATGCCCCAAGCTGAAGCAGAGGAAGTGGTTCAAGCACTCGCGTTTGAACGAGCCAATCCAGCTTTCGGCGAAGGCGTTTGTCTTCGCCGCGGAATGCACCCGGCGGGGCCGATCCGGGGCCAGCCTTTCGCGTCCTGCATCCCTTTCATCCCGGTCATGGCCAGCAGTTTTCGGTGGTCACGGTTCGCAATAACTGGGGCGAGCAGCTGATCTACTACCGAGACCGGCGCCAGCGGTTGATCTCGATTCCCGCCGGTTGGACGGACCTGGAGCCGCCGGATCCGTTCGTGACCATCTCCGCCGGCCGGTCGCCGTTTCGCCTGGAGGACTTGCTGGAACTGGTCCGCCTGGTGGCCGTTCTCAAGCGGGAGGTGCCCCATGGACGCTGAGTTGCGGGCTTGGAGGCGCAAACGGAATTATGCCGAATGTGTAAAGGCGACTATGCCGCTCGCTGAGCGGGTAGCGACCAATCGACCGGCGGAGTATTTCGCAATTGCAGCATCATATGAGGCACTGTGGCGACAGAATGGGCTTGACCGGGCGGTGTGTGTCGGCATAATTCTATTAACACAATGTCCCGCGCTGATCGGAGCCGCCCATGAACCCGCCCCGCGACAGCAAGAGCCGATCCCTGTGGAAGCAGGGCGCCCTACACCCACGACCCGAGCATGTCCGCGATCCGCTCTTTCAGCACAGCGAGTTTTTCGATCCCCGCGACCTGGTGCTGGTCAAGTACGAGATGCTGCGCCGCGCACGGGTGGAAGGACAATCCGTGGCCGCCGCGGCTCGCGCCTTTGGCTTCTCGCGGGTGGCGTTCTACCAGGCCCGGGCGGCCTTTCAGCAGGAGGGCCTGCCAGGCCTGCTGCCCCACCGGCGCGGCCCCAAACAGGCCAGCAAGCTGACAGCCGCTGTCCTGGAGTTCATCGACCAGCAGCGCGCCGCCGACAGCCAGCTGCGTGCCCCGGAGCTGGCACGCCTGATCCGGCAGCACTTGGGGTTCGCGGTCCATCCCCGCAGTATCGAACGAGCCTTGGCCCGCCGAGCAAAAAAGGGGCGACACCGAGAGTCGTCGTAAGCGGGCTGGCTGCGGGCGGTGAATGGACGGCGCGGTACGAAGCCCTGCGGGGTGCGACCTTGAACCACACGGGGGCCGCCAGCGTGCCCTGGGGGCTCAACCTGTTCCTGCGGCAGGGTCTGGCGGCCTGGATGCAGGCCTGTCCAAGACCAACCGGCCCCGAGTCACCCGCTCCACCGCTCATGCTGTCCCGCGCTCCGCCGTCCGCGTTGCCAGTACCCGTGTCCAACCAACTCGTGACCGTTCTGGCCAACATGGTTCTCACCGCAAGACAGGAGCGCTGGGCATGATCACCACCAACGATCCGCGGCAGAAGGTGCGGGCGGAGCACCTGCAACGCGACGCCTACCTGTATATCCGCCAATCCACATTGCAGCAGGTCTTCCACAACACCGAGAGCACCCAACGGCAGTACGACCTCAAGCAGCGCGCGATAGCACTGGGCTGGTCGACTGACCACGTGCACATCATCGACGGCGACCAGGGCCAATCCGGCGCCTCGGCCGCTGACCGCGAGGGATTCCAGAAGTTGGTCGCCGAGGTGGGCCTGGGACATGCCGGCATCGTGCTGGGGCTGGAAGTATCCCGGCTGGCCCGTAATTGCTCTGACTGGCACCGGCTGCTGGAGATCTGCGGCCTGACTGACACGCTGATCCTGGACGAGGACGGCCTGTACGATCCGGCCAGCTTCAACGACCGGCTGCTGCTGGGTCTGAAGGGCACGATGAGCGAGGCGGAACTGCATGTCCTCCGCGCTCGGCTGCAGGGTGGTAGCCGCAACAAGGCGCAGCGGGGCGAGTTGCGCTTCGCCTTGCCGGTCGGCCTGATCTACGATCCGCAGGGTCGGCTGGTCCTGGATCCCGATCAGCAGGTCCAACAAGCCCTGCGCACCTTCTTCCAGGTCTACGAGCGGCAGGGCACGGCCCAAGCCGTCGTGAAGTACTTCGCCCAGAACCAGTTGAGCTTCCCGCGCCGCTTGCGGGGCGGCATCCACAAGGGGCAGTTGGTCTGGGGGCCGCTGGGCCATTCGCGGAGCCTCCAGGTGCTGCGCAATCCCCGTTATGCCGGGGCCTACGTCTTCGGTCGTACCAAGGCCTGCCGGCGACCGACCGGACGGGGTGGCTACAAGCCCCAGCCGCAGGAGAAGTGGCATACCCTGATCCTCGATGCCCATCCCGGATATATCAGTTGGCAGCAGTACCAAGACCACCTCCAGACCTTGCATGCCTGCGCTCGCGCCCATGGGTTGGATCGACGGCACAGCCCGCCCGGGCAAGGTCCGGCGCTGCTGCAAGGATTGGTGGTCTGCGGTGTCTGTGGCCGCCGCATGACCGTGAAGTACCACACCCGGGCAAGGACTCTGGTGCCGGACTACATGTGCCAGCACGAGAGTACTGAGCACGGTCACGCAATCTGCCAGCAGGTTCCCGGCGCCGGCGTCGACCAGGCCGTGGGTGCGTTGCTGCTGGAGTTGGTGCGGCCGGTCACTTTGGAACTGGCATTCGCCGTACAGGCCGAGCTGCACACTCGGCTTGAGGAGGTGGCGCGCCTGCGCCGGCAGCAGGTGGAACGGGCGCAGTATGAGACCGACGTCGCCCGCAGCCGCTTCATGCAGGTGGATCCCAACAATCGGCTGGTCGCCGCCGCTCTTGAAGCCGACTGGAACGACAAACTCCGCGCTCTGACCGCCGCACAGGAACAATACGAACAGCAGCGGCAGAAGGACCAGATGAGCTTGGATGATGCCAGGCGGCAACAGGTTCTCGCGCTGGCCCGTGACTTGCCACGGCTCTGGCATGATCCGCATACCGGCGACCAGGACCGCAAACGGGTGGTACGCCTGCTGATCGAGGACGTGACCTTGACCAAGCCCAACCAGATCAAGGTTCAGATCCGACTGAAGGGCGGCGCCACCCGGACACTCATGGTGCCACTACCACTGGACGCCCCCAAGTTGCGTGCCACCAATCCGGAAGTGGTGCGCCGGATCGACCAACTCCTGGATCATCACAGCGAAGCCGCCATCGCGGCTGAGTTGAACCGTGGCGGCTACCACACCGGGACCAAGCTGGAGTTCACCGGTCATCTGGTCGGACGGATTCGATTCAGGTACGGATTGAAGCCACGTTACGAGCGCCTCCGCGAACGCGGCCTGTTGACAGCGGCGGAGCTCGGCGCGCAATTGAGCATCACCGCCGGGCAGGTACGCGTCTGGAGACGCCATGGCTTGCTGCGTGGCGAAGCGTACAATGACAACCATCGGTATCTATACAAACCCGTCGGTAAGCACGGCCCACGGAAACAACAGGGCCGGAAGTTCTCAGAAAGGCGCCGATTCCCCGAGTTCTGCTCTCATGCAGCCAATGAGGTGCACCATGAAGCATAAGCGTTCGCATCCGGCGCCAACACCGGCGTGCGCACCCGCTGCACGCCGGCATTCGCGAACACGCGGTCGAAGCCGTACAGCAATTTCGCGTCGCGGTCGTGCAGAATGAAGCGGATGGGCAAGTCGCTGTCCTCCAGCCACATGAGCACGTTCCGGGCTTGCTGCTGCACCCATTGCTCATGCGGGTGGTACGTCGGCGGGCTCAGGTAGACCCTGCGGGTGCCGACGTGAATGAACATCAGGCAGTAGGCGACGCGGGCGCCCAGCGGCGTGATCACGTTCTTCGTGAAGAAATCCGCGGCCACGAGCGTGTTCACGTGCAGGCGGATGAAATTCCGCCACACAGTTTCTCCCGCCCGGCCACGGCGCTGCGGCGACGGGGTGAGGCCAACCCCCCGCAGAATCCGACGAACGGAGGACCGCCCGACACGCAGCCGCAACTTCCGCAGCTCACCGATGATGCGGCGGTATCCCCAGCCACAGTGTTCGCGGGCGAGCCGGGTGACCAGGTCACGGATGTCGCGGGCGATCTTGGGTCGGCCGACGCGTTTCGCCGGGCGCCCTTCGCGCAGCTCCTCGACCCACCGAGAATACGTCCGTGGCGTGACGATCCCGATGATGTCCGCGACCTTGTGGCCGAGTTCCTGGCCGATGGCCAGCAGGCGCGCGCGGTCGCTGGGACCCGGTATGACCCGGTTGCCGCCGAGCTTGCGGCGGAGGATCTCGACCTCGGCTTTCAGGAACCGGATGCGAGCGTCGCGACGGGCGGCGCTGGCTTCCAGGAGGAGGTGCATGGCGACGTAGAACCAACGGAGCATGGCCCGTGAGCCCTCGAAGAATCGTCAGCGTTACTGAAGCGAAAAGCGGTGTCCGACATTTTGGACCCGCGCTGGCGCGGCCGCAATCCGCAGGAGTTTGGTTCCGTTCGCCCGAGGGAGCCAGATCAAGGGGGTGGAGTTCGCGTGCGCGAACCTAACCAAGGGGCTTAAGTTCGAAGGGGCGAGTTAAACGCGAACCATGTCTCTGTTTTGTCTCTAGACTTTCGTTCGAGGACGGTTTCGATCCCTCTAATCACGTAACTTACGCAGGATCAGGAAGTTGCGTTCCGGTCCTGCGTTTTGTTTTGCGCAGGGGGTGGCTCAAAGTGAGCCACCTCGCAGGGCCGGAAAAGCCACCGGAGGCCCTGCGATGGCGCACATCTTCCGAAAGCCCGGCAAGAAGGCGTGGTGGGCGTGCTACTACGTCGGAGCGAAGCGGGTTCGGCACTCGCTACGCACGACGGACGAGCGCATCGCCCGCAAGAAGCTGAGAAAAATCGAACTCGAGCTGCTCGCCGGCGAACTCGAGCCGAGAACCGCCACTCCGATCGTGCCCTTCGTTGAGGCGTTCTGCACGTACCTGACCACGGTTCGCTCGGACAAGGCGTACAAGAACGACATCTCGTGCTTGCGGACGTTCTTCGGCCCGGTCTGCGATGCTCTCCGGCCAAGGAGCACGCTCAACCGCCGCTTCGAGGCCCGGAAACTGATTCGGGTCGCAGACCGGCTGTCGCACCGGCATGTAAACGTGAGCACGCTGGAGCAACTCACGGCCCGCGAGATCGAGCAGTTCATCACGATTCGCATCGCAGAGGACGGCGTGGCGCCCAAGACCGCCAACCGGGTACGCGAGGTGCTGCACGTCATGTTCAACTACGCGATCCGCCAGCACGGCTTTCGCGCCTCGGACCGCCGGCATCCAAACCCGGTGGACGCGGTTCCGCCTCGCAAGCAGGATGAGCGGCAGATCCGCTTCCTGTCACTGGCCGAGATCGATGAGCAACTCAAGGTGCTGGCCGACAAGCCCGTCCTGCAAACCATGGTAGCCGTTCTCGTCTACGCCGGCCTGCGTCGCGAGGAGGTAATTTGGCTAACGCGCGAGGATGTTGACCTCAAAGCCGGCATGATCCGCGTCTGGAAGAAGACGGTGAACGGCGAGACTTGGCGGCCAAAGACCCGGCGTAACCGCCGGATACCGATTTCGTCGGCCTTGCGGCGACACCTCAACGCCTACGTCCCTCCGGCAGAAGGCCCGTGGTACTTCCCGTCGAGACGCGGGCTGCGCTGGGACCCCGACAACTTCTCTCACGACCTGCGGGCCATCAACCGCGCGCATAACCTCGTGTGGTCCTGCTTGGATTTCCGGCACACGTTCGGAAGCCAGCTCGCGCAGAAGGGCGAATCGCTGTTCAAGATCGCGGAGCTGATGGGGAACTCGCCGGAGATCTGCCGGCGGCACTACGCGGCCCTGATTCCCGAGCAAATGCGGGATACCGTCGAGTTCGATCCGCGACCGAGGCTGGTCGTCTCGAGTGGCGATGGGGCGAATGGGGCGTTTGACGTGGCCTGAATCGGTTCGCCCATCTGCGGAGTTCTGGCGCTGGCCCGGAACGCGTACGTACTGCCACGCGGAGACCGTGTCGCGGCCAGAGTGATCGTTCAGTGTCGGCGTTCCCGAGAAACATTCTGCGCCTCGATGGATCTCAGGGGCGATGTTTGCGCCCTACGCGACACGCAGAGAGGTGCAGGCCATGCTCATATTCCAACTGCTTCTCGCGTCCATCGTGCACCTGATGGCGACTGGGTTGGACGTCCTTAGCTTCTTCGTGGTCGTACGAATTCTCGCGCAGCGGTGGCCCGGGCGACTCGTCCTGGCGTTCGACCAAGTGGGTAAGCCGGTGACGGACCCGCTGCTCGCGGCTGTCGGACGCGCTATTCCCTCCCGTTGGACCGGCCATCCCGAGCGCCGTAAGCACTACGTGGCTGCGGCGACGCTGCTTGTCCTCGCGCTGTGCCGGCTGGGGCTGACCGCAGGCATAGCTCGGTGATGCACGGGCGTGTCGGGGCGTCAGGCGGCCCATGAGCCCCGACCGGTGTGCGCCGCTTGGGGGAACCACGAACGAGTCGGTGAAGCCGCGCCGGGGGTCCGATCACGTCGCGATGCGGGCCGATCCGCTGACGGGATTCCGCTCGGTGGCTCACCCCGCCAGATCCCGCGAGGGGGAACATGCTGCACGCCATCGCGACCGTCGTGTCCCGAGACCGCCGCCACTGCAGCCGTACGAGGGGGCAAGTGAGTCTGCGATACGTTTCGCGCGCAGTCGACGGCAGCGGGTGTGTCCGGGGCCTTGTTCGAAGCCCGAAGCGGCTCGATGGAGCCGCGGATTGGTCGGCCAATCCGGGGGCACGCTGGTCGGCCGGACCCAGCCGCGACGACGCCCGAGTATGTCTGATGGCCGCTCTGGTTCTGATTTCTGGTTCGGGTTGGCGTTCTGATATCTCTTTTCCTCCTCCACTCACAACCAGACCACGTCTCGCTCCAGCCAGTCCTTGCCCACTCGCCTCCCCCTCATACGCTCCTCACTCCGCCCCAAGCCGCCGTGCCGCGCACGCACCGCTCACCCCTAGTTGATTCCCACTGCCCACCCCAATCCTCCACCTTCGCCATTGAAGACGCCCCAATGCTTCAGCGGATCCTCCCTCTATCCCCATTCACTAGCGCCCCCGCAAAGCGTCGTCCGCTCTCCCCCCTCCCCGCCATCACCAACCTCCCCGTGCTCCACCGTCGAACGTCCACTCCTCCTGCGACCACCCCAAAACCGCAGCACGCCATCGATCCAACTGATACCCACCGACCAGCCCCACCGGGCCGACAGCCACCCTCAACGGGAGGCCCGGCCTCCGGCCGCACTCCGAACAGACTTTCGTCGTTTCCCCTCCTCACGCACTCGCACCACGCTACCCCAACCGGCTACTGCCCTACGAACGTTAGCCACGCTCCGGTTCCAGCCCGCCGACACCCACGCCGATCTACCCCATACCCTCCTCGCCCGCCGCGAACCGCCGTATTTTCATCGGGACCCCGTACCGCTCCGGCCTTTCTCCGACAGCCCGATCCCATTCCGACTCTCCGCTCGCCAACCGTGCCACTTTCCGAGTATCTCCTCCTACCCACGCTACGCCCCCCACTCAACACCGCCGACCATCTCCTCCAGACCCACCGCCATTCCGACCACGGGACCGTTCGCAGAATCCAGCATACGCTGCTCCTCGGTACGCCCCCCGCGCCACATTCCCGTCACGCAAACCTCGCCCCGCTCATCTTTCAATTTCGCCCCGCTCACCTTTCAACTGAACCCGTTCTCCAACACGCTCATTCGCACCCGTCCCGTCGCAGATCAACTTCGCCCCCGCGACTTTCCTGCCGCCAACAGGGTACTCTCCGCGTCGACGCTCCACGTACCTGACCGAACCGTTCCCCATCGCTCGCCGCGTCACTCCCAGCCCGAATCTGCTCACACGTCCCTTTCCCCCCACAGACTCACGTTCCGCCAGCATCAGCACCGCAGTAGCTCCCGTGCGAAGTGTGCCCTAAAGCCTTTGGCCAGCCTCGTACGGCACCCCCTGCTCCCGCTCAGGCCCGTGCGCTGCCACAGAAGGAGGTCTCAAACATCCCAAGGCAGCTTGATGCCCAGCTGCGCTTCACAACCAGACCGGCCTCGACCGCACCGGCGCTACCCTGAGACACACGTTCCGGCAAGCCCGTCGTCATTATCTTCATCACCGGGATAATCAACGTCGTCGTCGCCATATGCATCATCGCTCCACCGCTTCGTGCGCTTGCGCTGTTCCCATTCCAAGGCCTCCAAGGGCTTCAGTCGCTGAGCTTTCTTCCAGTCCGCAACTGCCTTAAGCCGCACGATTGACAGGCCGGAGAGGCGAGATAGTTCCTCCAACTCCTCCGCAACCTCCATGGACGGCGCAAAACCGTGCTCCTTATGAAACGCGTCGACAGCTTCATCGACTTTCTTCGCGTCACGTGCTTCCGGCGATCTCCTTGCGTCGCCCGCCTCCAGAATCTGCGGAATCAGATGCTTGACGGAATTGCAGATCCACCGGATGTTCGGCCTCGCCCCCGGGTCAAGCACGAGCGTCAGGATCTCAGCCTTCACCCGGTCCCGCAGTGCGGTTTGCTCGTCCCTGTCGCGCGCTTTGGCCTGATCAACGATTTCGTCCAGCGGCCAACCGACTGAAGGGTGTCCCAAGACGCGGGTGAATAGTGGATGGCCCCAAGCTTGTTCAAACGTCAGGTTGCTGCTTCGCAGTTCCTGAATCGCCTCATTGACCCGGAGGTCCTTCGGCGACCCCTGACCGAAGGGGCCGAAACGCTCGTTCGTGACCGCAACGAGCTTCTCAATCCGCTCCCGCTCGATCGTGAACTTCCTCGCCTGGAGCTCGAGGCCCGCCCGGACCGTGTCGTCATCCTCGGACGCCAGCGAGTTCTCGCAAACCTGGAGGCCACGCCTTAATTGTTCGACACGGCTTGCCAGGTGGCGTGTCGACTTGGCGATCCGCTCGGCGGCCTGGTCGCCCACGGTGCCCGCCATGACCACCGCATTGCAGAGCACCTCATGCGCCTCCTGCACCAAGTCGTCGCACGCGAGAGCATCGATCGCCACCAAGAGCGCGCTGCTCGGCTTCCCCTTTTTCAGATCGTCGACCGCGCGCTCCGTGATTGCCTTTGCACGTTCGACGGAGAATGTGATGGCCGCACCCTTCCGCATGAAAAACCAGGCATCGCCGCGACGACCATCCGCCTTCGCGATGTCGAGACCCAGGCTGCGAATCGTGGCCTTCAGCTTGGCGATCGTCGTCTGTGCGTGACGCTTGCGATCGCGGAATGTCCCCACTCCGCTCTTGGCCTGGAGCGCAATCACTTCAAGAACGTGAATAGAGTCGTTGAGCAAAAGGTGCGCCAGGACACGTCGCTCGGCTCCCCTCAGCCGGAACGTCCGACACGCCGGCCCCCCTGGTCCATCGAGCAGCAGCCCCCGTGACACCTGTAGGTGAGGGACGTTTTTGAACGTGGACATCCGGCCGGCGGCGGCGTCACGACCCGTCGACGCCCCAATCCGCGTGAATGCAATCGCCTCTGCTTCGCCGAGCAGGCGCTGGCACTCGGCGTGAAGACGGCGCAGCTGGCTCACCGCAGCCTCGAACTCCTTCCAGTTCGTTTCGTGCTCTCGGCCGGCATTCATAGCTGTTCTCCTGTGCCGCGTTCGACGGCGCGCCGCGCAGGTGCGGCATCCGTGAGCCCACGCCATCTACGAGCCCGGAACTTACGTAGCGCCGATAGCCAGCTTCGGAACCACCGGCGCATCTCCTGATTGCACCGTGCGATGCCCACCGGCTCACCACGTTCCCGCTTCACACTCGTCTAGCTCGCGGGCCGTGTTCGTGCGATTCGGCGGTGCGCCCTGGGCCTCTAAGTCCGCACCACTGGTCCTGCGCGGCGCACCTATTGATGTCTCTCACGCGGAAGCTCCGCAAGAGCCACACTTTTTTTGCCACGATCTGACACGATCGTGCCACGGTGACAGCGATGAGCGATGATCGCCGGGTTCAGACTGGCTGTAACGGGTCTGATTGTCAGAGTAAACATTCTCGGTGCCAGCGTACTCGAAGCCGACCGTGCCCGACGAACAGAGCCTGGCTCCCGCTACTTTCGCACGGAACCACGGGCCCGCAAGCGACCGGCCGGCCGAGCCGCGATTGGCTGCCGCGCTGCGGCACGTGAACACCCTATACTGCGCCGCCGGCCCCGTCGTGGCGCGCGCTTCATCAGTTCGCGCATCTGTCTCTTGAGTACTTGAGTTCAGTACGAGCGGATTCGACAACCGGACCACCTACGCGGGACCGGCGCGACCCCCTTCTTGTTCGCTGTCAGCACTAGCACATTTCCAAGTCCAGCGCAATTATCGTTCAGCCATTTCTTTAGCCGAGCGACTCTCGAGCGCAAAGCCTGACCGCCGTCCACGAATAGGGCACAACGACTATACATACGTGTACTCATTGAATCGAAGATACAGTTCAGCAACGCGATGGCATCACTACCCGGCTGATCCAGCCTGGCCATTTCCATGGAGACATTGCCGCAGGACAGTTGACCGTGAACGGTATCCAGAACAAAGGAAAAGGTCTCTCGCTTTAGTAGATGGGCGAGCTCCCTACGTGACATGGGTATGTTCCATTCCCAAGCTGCATCCGTGACGTAGTCAACGCGACTCACCCAGCGCGCCAGGCGCACTCTGGATGGCGGAGGATGCGCCGCGACTGACTCGCCACGGAGGTACTTAGGGCCTGTCCCATAACCGTTTCTGAGCGTATAATCCTCGCGACGGCAAGGGGTTGCCGATTTAGCGAGGAGGTCCAAGGATGGACGACAATGGAGTCGCGCCGCAGTGGCGCATGCCCGACG
>JBFMAI010000013.1:0-20151 GCA_040755725.1 Planctomycetota bacterium
CCTTTCTGCGGGTCTCGCAAGGCGTGAGCCGCGCGCCACCGACTCGTGACCTCGCCAATCAGATTCTCCGCGTTCCAACGCACAGCAGCGCAACGAGCACTATAAGCCAGGTGGAGGGCTCCGGGACAACCCCAAAGCGAACGTAGTCCCAGCGCGTCAGGCTGCCTGCGCTGGACGTGCTCTGGCCCCAGGACATCCGGGAACACTCCGACAGCTCCACGAATCGTCCCTCGAGCACGAGTTGATCGTCGACGTACAGTTCGTAGTTGCGCATGTCCCCGGATCGAAACTCGAAGTCATGGAATACCCATGGTTGGAAATGCGCCTCCACCCCAAAAACCCAGACCGCGCGGATCATATCCTCTGAGTGTCTGAACCCCGCCGCCCATCCGTCGTCGGCCCTGATTTGGATCCCCGCATCGAACCTGCTCCCACTGACTTCGTCGATGCGGATGCGCCAGCGCATGACGAATACCTCGCCGGGATGGGGATCCAGATTGCCGACCGGTGGCCACTGATAGTACTCACCGATGAACGGATCGCCGAGCGTGTCCATCACAAGGCAGCCGTCTTCGAGCCGGCGCTCGGCC
This sequence comes from Planctomycetota bacterium, assembly GCA_040755725.1. Classification (GTDB taxonomy): domain Bacteria; phylum Planctomycetota; class Phycisphaerae; order UBA1845; family Fen-1342; genus JBFMAI01. The sequence continues at coordinate 591 of JBFMAI010000013.1, forward strand.
GGGATGTCGTACCAGATGCGCCACCAGCCCTCCCGCTCCGGGTAGTCGTTTCCCTCGTACGCGATCCAGTACGGCTCGCCTTGCGCCGCGCCCGCGACAGCGCCCAGCAGTGCCGCCAGGATCATCGCTCTCCGCCAATGACGCCCTTGAACCATGATTCAGGCCTCCTTGCCGCGCGGAAACGCCGCGCACGTCAGCAAGATTGTGGTGGCGTCGGGGCCGGGTACTCGGCGCACCGCCGCCTGTTCCCCGTTCCCTGTTCCCGGCTGTGTGCCGACGAGACGTCCACACTCCCTGTCTTCCTTCTTCCTTTTTCCTTCATTCCTCAATGCACAACCTCCCGCGCATGATACTGCGTGTGCAGCAGCTCGTGGCTGCGGGTGCTCAAGGGCTCGCCCAGGAACTCCTCATAGAGCCGCCGCACTGTCGGGTTACGGTGCGCGGCCCGCAACGGGGCGTCCCGGTCGATGCGGTAGAGCGCGTCGAGCCGCGACCTCAGCGCCGCGCGGTCCGTCCCCAGCGGCTGCCCGCCACCCGCGATGCACCCGCCCGGACACGTCATCACCTCGACGAAGTGCAGATGCCGGCGATCGGTCCGGATTTCATCCAGCAAACGCCCCGCGTTGGCCAGACCGCTCACGACTGCGACGTGGACTTCCAGTTCGCCCATCTTCACAGTGACCTGCTTGACGGCGTCGAGCCCGCGGACGGCCTTCAGGCGGGCCACCGGTAGCTCCTGTCCCGTCAGCAGGTAGTGCGCGGTCCGCAAGGCGGCTTCCGCCACGCCGCCCGTCGCGCCGAACAGCTTGCCCGCCGAACTGCGCTCCCCGAAGGGTGAATCCGCCGGCTCGGGATCCAGGCGCGCCGGATCGAGGCCGCGCAGCCGAATCAGACGCAGCAGCTCCCGCGTGGTGAGGACGGCGTCCACGTCGGGCAGCCCGTGGCGCGCCAGCTCCGGCCGCCCCGCCTCGAACTTCTTGGCCGTGCAGGGCATGATGGCAACACTGTAGATGTCCGCCGCGTCGCGCCCCTCGCACTCGGCGAGGTGGCTCTTGATCAGGGCCCCCAGCATCTGCTGCGGGCTCTTGCACGTGGACAGGTTGCCGACGAAATCGGGGTGGAACTCCTCGACGTACTTGATCCACCCCGGCGAGCAGCTCGTCAGCAACGGCAGCGGCCCGCCCGTCTTGATGCGGTGGACGAGCTCGGCGGCCTCCTCCATCACCGTCAAGTCGGCGCTGAACGACGTGTCGAAGACCCGGTCGAAGCCCAAACGCCGCAGCATGGCGTTCAGGATGCCCGCCGCATCGGCCCCGGGGCGCAGGCCGAGTTCCTCCGCGATGGTGACGGAGACGGCGGGGGCGTGCTGGACGACCACCAGCGGCCCCCCATTGGCCGTGGCGCCGTCCCGCGGGGCCGCGGCCCTGAGCCGGTGATTCAGCGCCTCGACGACCTCCTTGATGTGGCTCTGCTCGGTGAGCGCGCCCGTCGGGCAGACCATGACGCACTGGCCGCAGTTGATGCAGCTCGACACGTTGAGGCCCTGGTCGAACGCGGTCCCCACGTGCGCCCGGCTGCCGCGATGGATAAAGTCGATCGCCGCGACGCCCTGAATCTCCTCGCACACCCGGACACACTTGCCGCACAGGATGCACTTGGCCGGATCCCGCACGATGGAGGCGCTGGAGGTGTCGGCGTGGTACTGGCGGCGGGCACCGAAATAGCGGCGTTGCCGGACCCCCAGCTCCGCGGCCAGCTGTTGCAGCCGGCAGTTGTTGTTGCGGACGCAGTACAGGCAGTCGTCGGGGTGGTTGGCAAGCAGCAGCTCGACAATCGTCTTGCGGGCCCGCAGCGCCCGCGGCGAGTGCGTCCAGACCTTCATCCCGGGCGCGACGGGGAACGCGCAACTGGGCATCAGGTTGCGCTGGCCCTCGACCTCGACGACGCACAAACGGCAGGCCCCGGTCGGCGTGAGCTGCTCCAGGTTGCACAACGTCGGCACGTTGATGCCGGCGCGGCGCAGCGCGGTCAGCAGCATCTCGCCCGGTTGGGCCTCGATGGGTCGGTTGTTGACTTGCAATGTAATCACGGTCCACTCCGCCGATCAGTTCGTGACGACCGCGTTCAGGCGACACGCGCGGCGGCACGCGCCGCACCCGATGCACAGCTCTTCCACGATGTAGTGCGGGCTCTTGAGCGCGCCCTTGACGGCCCCGGTCGGGCATTGCTTGGCGCACAGCGTGCAACCCTTGCACTTCTCCGGGTCGATGCGGTAGTGCAGCAGCTCGGCACAGACGTGCGCGGGACACCGCCGATCAAACACATGGGCCTCGTACTCGTCACGGAACCAGCGCAGCGTGCTGAGGACCGGATTCGGGGCGGACTGTCCCAGGCCGCACAGACTGGTGTCGCGGATTACTTCGGCCAAACGGTTCAGGTACATCACGCCTTTGAAGCGCTCCAGCGCCTGCACGCCGGACTCGCTCCGCCGGGCCCGCGTGATCGACTGAAGGATCTCCAGCATGTGCCGCGTGCCTTCCCGACACGGAATGCACTTGCCGCAGCTCTCGCGCTGAATGAAGTCCATGAAGAACTTGGCGACGTCGACCATGCAGTTGTCTTCATCCATGACGACCAGGCCGCCGGAGCCCATCATGGCCCCGACGGTCTTTAGCGACTCGTAGTCGATCTGGATGTCGAGGTGCTGCTCGGGAATGCAGCCGCCCGACGGCCCGCCGATCTGCGCCGCCTTGAACGCCTTGCCGCCCGCGGGCCCCCCGCCGATGTCGAAGATGATCTGCCGCAGCGAGGTGCCCATCGCCACTTCGACCAGGCCCGTCCGAGCCACTTTGCCGGACAGGGCGAAGACCTTCGTGCCTTTGCTCGTCGCCGTGCCCAGCGCGGCGAACGCGTCCGGGCCGTTACCGACGACCGTCGGCAGGTTCGCCAGCGTTTCCACATTGTTGATGACCGTCGGCTTGCCAAACAGGCCGCTGACGGCGGGGAACGGCGGCCGCGGTCGCGGCATCCCCCGCCGACCCTCCACGCTGGCGATTAGGGCCGTCTCTTCACCGCAGACGAACGCACCCGCCCCCTGCTTGAGCTTGATCTCGAGATTGGCGCCGCTGCCGAGGATGTTCTCGCCGAGCAGCCCGTACGCCTTGGCCTGCTCGATCGCCCCGCTGAGCAACCGAATGGCCAGCGGGTATTCGGCGCGGATGTACACGTACGCCTTGGTGGCCCCGATCGCGTAGGCGGCGATGCCGATGCCCTCGACCAGCCGATGCGGATCGCCCTCGATGACGGCGCGGTCCATGAAGGCCCCGGGGTCCCCCTCGTCGGCGTTGCAGATGAGGTACTTCTGGTAGCCGGGCGTGTTGAGGGCGATCTTCCATTTGCGGCCCGTCGGGAAGCCGCCGCCGCCGCGCCCGCGCAGTCCGCTGCGCTCGACCCCGTCGCACAACTCGGCCCGCGTCAGCTTGTGCAGGACGTGGGCGTAGGCCCGGTAGCCGCCGCGGGCCAGGTATTCGTCGATGCTCTTCGGGTCCACCAGGCCGCAGTTGGCCAGCACCCACCGCGTCTGCGGCTTGAAGAACGGGTGCTCGTCGAGGAAGGGCACCCCCGGCCAGGACCGCGGCGTCGTGCCATCCTCACCGCCGCCCGACGGCCGGAACTGCCCCAGCACCCTGTCGGCCGGCACCTTCTCCGCCAACACCTGGTCGAGTAGCTCGTTCACGCGCTCGGCCTTCACGTGGGTGAAGCTGATCCGCAGACGCCCGGGGAGCTGAACATCGAGCAGCGGCTCGGCGGAACATAGGCCGATACAACCGACTTCCAGGACGTCGGCGTCCAGACGACGCTCGCCGACGTATGCCCGCACCGCCTCCAGCGTCCTGCCCGCCCCCGCCCCGAGCCCGCACGTCCCGGCCCCCACGTAGATGACCGGCTTAGCAACGTCCAGGCGCCGCAGCCTGCGCAAGTGCGCCCCCCAAGGCCGGCCGTTCGTGCCGTGGCCGCACAGCAGCTCGGCCACGTCATGCGGACGAAGCCTCGCCAGGCCCCTGCTCGTGATGTCATCTCGTGGCGTCGTCATGTCCATTCCCGTGATCCCCCGCCGCCACCGAGTTCTTCGCCTCGTACTGCCGGAGAATCCTGCCGACGCCGTCCGGCGTGACGCCCGCGTGGAAATCACCGTTGACCGTGACCACCGGCGCCAACCCGCAGGCCCCGAGGCAGGCGACCACCTCCAGGCTGTACCCGCCGTCCCGCGCGGTCTGCCCCGGCTCGATCTTCAGTTGCTGCCGTAGGGCGTCCAGCACCGCCGCCGAGCCCTTGACATGGCACGCCGTTCCGCGACACACCTGGCAATGCACCTTCCCCAGCGGCTGAAAGCGGAATTGGTTATAGAACGTGGCCACTCCGTAGACCTTGCTCACCGGCAGGCACAGCCGCTGCCCGATGGCTTCCATCGCGGGCCGCGACAAGTAGCCCAAGTGGTCCTGGACCGCCTGCAAGATGGGGATCAGTTGCTCCCGGCGTGCTTCGGGAAAGCGATCGAGCACCACGCTCACGCCGTTCGAACCCGTCATGCCAACGCCTCCAGCCGCTCCGTCTCCGGGCGGGCGAAGAAGACGACCTTCTCCAGCGAAACGGCCAAGTCCACATCTTCGACGTACACCGTGGGCGGGGTCTGAAGCCGAACGGGCGCCAAGTTCAGAATCCCTCGCACCCCCGCGCGCACCAGCCGATCGGCCACGTCCTGGGCCGCCTCCCCGGGCACCGCGATGATCCCCACCAACGCCGGGTCCGCCCGCAAGACGGTCTCCAGGTCCGCACTGCCGTGGCAGCGACAACCGTCAATGATGCGGCCGACTTTCTCCGGCGATACGTCGAACGCCGCCACGAACCGCAGTTCCGGGTGCAGCCGCGCAAAATGCTTGAGCACCGCACGCCCCAGGGAACCCAGACCGACCAGCGCGACTCCCGGCCGCTGGGGCGGATCGAGCACGCGCCCGATGCGGTCGACCAGCCCGGCGGCGGCGTAGCCCTTCGCCGGACTGCCCGTGTACCCGATCGTCATAACGTCCCGGCGGACGACCGCGGAGGTCACCTGCGCCAGCCCCGCCAGCTCGTGGGAGTAGATGCGGGGCTTGCCGTCCGCCAACCAGCGGCGTAGGTGCCGGCGGTAGGCAACAAGCCGCTCGACCATTCTCGGCGGTATCACGAGAAGCACCTTGGGTTGAAGCCGGTGGAGGCGCCCGCTACCGCACGCTCGGCCGCCCTGCGGGTGGTTGCCCTCCTGAGCCGTACTGGACCGCGTCTTGCCACTTGCTCGCTCCGGATCATGATGTTGCTACATTAGTCACAGTGTTATTTCATTCACAATATAGCGTATCGGCAGGCGAACGTCAAGACTTGAGCATACACAAATCCGGCACCTGCCGCCGGCGCATGTAACGTCCTATAAACACACACCGCCCCGCCATGTCGTCCCCCGCTCGCCAGACGTGTGCGGCGCCAACGCCGCCTTGACACCGGCGCCGGCTTGGCGTATCGCACCCCTGCACCCGGAGGTCACGACATGATCCGTCGAATAGCGCGCCCTGTCGGACTGGCGATCCCGTTCCTTCTGGCCCTGCTCCCGTGGACCGGATGTGACCGGGGGACCACCCCCCCACCGACAACGGCGACCACGACCCAGCGTGGCGCGACGCCCGCCACCGAGCCATCAGCCGGCGGGCCCGAGCCGATCCTTATCGGCCACTTCGCCTCGATGACCGGCCAGGAGGCGACGTGGGGCGTCTCGACCGATACCGGGGTGCGGATGGCGATCGAGGACGAGAACGCACGCGGCGGCGTGAATGGTCGGCCGCTCAAGGTCATCACGTACGACAACCAGGCCCGCGCGCAGGAGTCGGCCACCGCGGTTACGCGGCTGATTACGCAGGACCGCGTCGTCGCGGTCCTCGGCGAGGTCGCGTCATCGCGGTCGATCGCCGGCGGGCAGGTCGCGCAGCGTTTCGGCGTACCGCTGATTTCGCCGTCGTCGACGAACCCGCGCGTGACGGAGATCGGCGACATGGTTTTCCGGGTGTGCTTCATCGACCCGTTTCAGGGGTACGCGTGCGCGAAGTTCGCGCGCGGCGAGCCGATCAAGGCCGAACGTGTGGCGACGCTCTACAACCGGGCCCAGGTGTACTCGACGGGGCTGGCCGAGTTCTTCAAGAAGACGTTTACCGAGTTGGGCGGCACCGTGGTGACGGAGCAGGCGTACGGCGACGGAGACACGGATTACAGCGCGCAACTGACCAACATCCGCGACGCCCGGCCCGACGCGATCTTCATCCCCGGCTACTACACCGAGGTGGTCAATATCGCCGTGCAGGCCCGCCGGCTCGGTATCACCGTGCCACTGCTGGGTGGCGACGGCTGGGACGCGGAGGACCTGAAGAACGCCGGCAGCGCCCTCGATGGGTGCTTCTTCTGCAACCACTATTCGCACGAGGAGCAGCGGCCGGAGGTACAGGATTTCGTGCAGCGTTATCAGGCGAAGTTCGGGCGCATTCCGGACGGTATGTCCGCGACCGGCTACGACGCGGCCCGCATTCTGATCGCGGCGATGCGGCGGGCCCCGTCACTGAGCGGCAAGGACCTAGCCGCGGCAATCGCGCAGACCCGCGACTTTCATGGGGTGACCGGCATTATCTCCATGGACGAGCAGCGGAATGCCCGCAAGCCGGCGGTCATTCTCCGTGTCCAGGGCGGCCGGCCATCGTACTTCGCCTCCGTCGAACCCGACTGATTCTTCAAGTCGCCACTGCGGGCCGTGCCATAACTCCGATCCCGAGGGCGGTTTGCGTCCGAATCAGCGCCGCGCGCCGTGGGCCGCTCTGGCGGCCGGGCCTTGCCAAGCGGCTCGGAACCTGCATTAATAGGGGGACTGTCGGCAGGAGCCCCCGTCAGGGGGAAGTGAGTCACGATGAGTCGCACCCAGTTGGGAGAGCGGGCGTCCACCAAGCCCGGTCGGCGCTGGCTCCGGCTGGCGATCTGCGCCGGGCTGATCGCCCTCGGGGTCGTCGGCGTCGTCCTGGTGGCCCGGATGCCGCCGGCGAGCATGCCGTTGCCTCCTACGGAGCTAACTCCCGTCAACGTCATAACTTGGCGCGTTGCTCCCTTGCCGGAGCTGCCGGACATGTTTGACTTGACGGCGGTTGTCGAGCCCGAGCAGATTGTGAAGGTGTCCGCGGAGGTGGCGGGGCGCATCGAGCGCCGCGCGGAGCGTGTGGGTGCCCTGACGTGGCGCGGGCGGGACTATCCACAGGGAGCCATACTCGCCGAGGGCGAGCCGATCGCCCGGGGCGAGCCGATTCTGTACCTCAACAAGGACTTACTCCAGGCCCGCCACGACCGGGCCGCGGCCCAATTCGACTACGACGAGCGGGAGTTCCGGCGTATCCAGGACCTGTTCGAGCGCGGCAGCACATCGAAGACGGAGCTGGACGACGCCCGGACGCGGCGGGACGTGAGCAAGGCCGCCCTGGACGAAGTGGTCCGCGAACTCGAACGGACCACCGTTACGGCGCCGGTCAGCGGGATTCTCAACCGGCTGCCGATGGAGGTGGGCGAGTACGCCGGCCCGGGTGACGTTGTAGCCGAGATCGTCGTCATGGACCGGGTGAAGGTCGTCGTCGATATCCCCGAGCGCGACGTACACTTCCTGAAGGTCGGCGACCCGGTGACGATCGTGGCCGTCGCCCCGGAGGAGCGCAGTCTGACCGGTCGGATCACCTACATGAACGCCGTGGCCGACCCGGGCACGCGGACCACGCGGATCGAAGTGCTGGTGGACAACTACGGGCACCTGCTGCGGAGCGGGCAAATCGTGCGGGCGCGGCTGACGCGGCGGGTGCTGCGGGACGTGATCATGATTCCGCTCGGGAGCGTCATCCCCCTGGAGCGCGGGCGGGCGGTGTACGTGGTGCGGGATGGGCAGGCGGAGCGGCGCGACGTGGAGCTGGGGGTCATCAAGGGCCGCGACGTGCAGGTGCTCAGTGGGCTGGCGGCGGGCGACCAACTGATCGTCGAGGGTCACCGCTACGTCGGCCCGGGGCAGCCGGTGAAGGTCGTCGAAGAACAATGATCTCCCGGGCGCCGGTCGAGCCATACGAAACCAATGCAAGGCGAATACAGAGTACGGAATAGAGAATACAGGGCGGGGCCCGTTCGCGGAGACGCGCGACCGGGACGGTGGATCTGTATTGTCTATTCTGCATTCCTTATTGTGGACTTCCAGGCCACCCCGTGATCCTCTCCAACGCTGCCATTCGCAATCGCACCACGGTGGGGGTACTCGCCCTGCTGATCATCGTGGCGGGCGCTTACAGCTACGTCACGCTCCCGCGGGAGGCAGCGCCGGACATCTCGATCCCCTTCGTCCTGGTGACCACGACCTATGAAGGCGTGTCGCCGCAGGACATCGAGTCGTCGGTCACCATCAAGATCGAGAAGGAGCTGGCCGGGCTGAAGGGCGTGAAGGAGGTCACGTCCGCCAGTCAGGAAGGCATGTCGATCATCACGATCGAGTTCCTGCCCAACGTGAAGGTCGACGACGCGATGCAATACGTCCGCGACAAGGTGGACCGGGCCAAGAAGGAACTGCCCAAGGAGGCCGAGGAACCAACCCTGACCGAGATCAGCTTCGCCGACTTCCCGATCCTCATGGTCAGTATCTCCGGCGAGCTGTCGCCCGTGCTGTTGAAGCTGATGGCCGACGACCTGGAGGAGATCATCGAGGCCCTTCCGGGGGTGCTGAACTGCGACGTGTTGGGCGGGCTGGAGCGCGAAATACGTCTGGAGATCGACCAGGACAAGGTCGCCGCCTACGGCCTGACGATCCCGGAAATCCTGAGCCTGATCCCGGCGGAAAACGTGAACATCTCGGCCGGGGGGCTGGAGACGCCGGGGACGAAGTTCAACGTCCGCGTGCCGGCGGAGTTCATCGAGCCGGACGAGGTGGACGGGCTGGTCATCGCCGTGCGCAACGGCCGGCCGATCTACTTTACCGACGTGGCCGAGGTGCGCGACACGTTCAAGGACCGCACCACCTACTCGCGGTTGGGAACGCCCCGGCCCGACGGGGGCCTCGACTTCAAGGAATCGATCACCCTGACGGTGCAGAAGCGCGCCGGGGAGAACATCCTGTTCATCGCCGAGGCGGTCAAGCACGTCCTGTCGGAGTTCCGCAAGCGGGCCCCCGCCGGCGTGCAGTTCGACGTCACGCTCGACCAGTCCAAGGACATCCGGATGATGGTCGCCGACCTGGAGAACAACCTGGCGTCCGGGATGATCCTGGTCGTGGCCGTGATGATGGTGTTCATGGGGCTGCGCACCAGCCTGATCGTCGCCGCGATCATCCCCATGAGCATGTTCCTGAGTTTCGTCGTTCTCCAGGCCCTGGGCTACACGTTGAACATGATCGTCCTGTTCAGCCTGATCATGGCCCTGGGAATGCTCGTCGATAACGCCATCGTCATCGTCGAGAACATCTACCGCCACTACACGCTGACGGGACGGCGAGTGGCCGCCGCCATGAGCGGGACGGCGGAGGTGGCCTGGCCGGTCATCACTTCGACGGCGACGACCGTGGCCGCGTTCTTCCCCATGATGTTCTGGCCCGGCATCATGGGCGAGTTCATGAAATACCTGCCCATCACCCTCATCATCACGCTGACCTGCTCGCTGTTCGTCGCCCTCGTCATCAACCCCGTGCTCAGCTCGATGGCGGTCGGCCGCGCCGCCGCCGACCACCGCCAAAGCTGGTTCATCCGTGGGTACGGCCGCGTGCTGGAGGTCGTGCTCGCCCATCGTTTCACCACTTTGACGCTGACGGTGCTGCTGTTGGTCGGGTTGGCCACGCTGTACGGCAAGCTCGGCCACGGCGTCGAGCTGTTTCCGAACTTCGACCCGCGCCGCGCGATGATCAACGTCCGTTGCCCGCAGGGCACGAACATCCGCCAGACCGACCAGCTCGCCCGGGTCATTGAACAACGGCTGGCCCCCTACGCCGCCGACCTCGACCGCGTCATCACCAATGTCGGTACCGGGGGCGCGGGCGATCCGCTGGGCAGCTCGGGCGGCGAGCACCTGGCCACCATCACGCTCACGTTCCACGATTACGAGGTGCGTGAGCGGCCGTCGGCCGAAGTCATCGCGTCCCTGCGGCACGCCATCGCCGACCTGGCCGGCGCCGAGATCAAGGTGGAAAAAGAGGAGGAAGGGCCGCCAACGGGCAGCGCGGTCACGGTCCGCTTCATCGGCGAGGACTTCGCGGAGCTGGAGCGGCTGAGCGAAGCGGCCCGGCACCGCATCGCCAACGTGTCCGGCCTGGTCAACCTCCGCAGCGACCACGAGGCCACGCGGCCGGAGCTGGCTTTTCACGTGGACCGCCGGCGGGCCATGCTGCTGGGCGTCAACACGGCGATCGTCGGCAACTTCCTGAAGACTGCGGTTTTCGGCTCGGAAGTCGGCAAGTACCGCCAATTCAACGACGAATACGACATCACCGTGCGCCTGCCCGAAGCGCAGCGGGAGAACATCGACGACATCTTCCGGCTGCGCGTGCCCAACAGCCTCGGCCAGGCCGTCCCGCTCAGCTCGCTGGGCGATTTCTCGTACACCGGCGGCTACGGCACGATCCGGCGGATCAACCAGAAGCGCGTCGTCACCCTCAGCGGCGACGCCGAGGGGCGGCTGGACACCGAAGTGCTGGCGGACGTGAAGCAGCGGTTGGCGGGGTTTGACGTGCCGCCCGGCTACGAGATCCGCTACGCCGGCAAGGACGAGGAACAGCAGAAGGCGCAAGCGTTCTTGAGCAAGGCGTTCGTCATCGCGGTGTTCATGATCGCGCTGATCCTGGTCGCTCAGTTCAACACCCTTACCGTCCCGTTCATCATCATGACGACGGTGATCCTGTCGCTGATCGGTGTGTTCGCCGGGCTCATCATCTGCGCCATGCCCTTCGGGATCATCATGACCGGCGTGGGCGTGATCAGCCTGGCTGGCGTGGTCGTTAACAACGCCATCGTGCTGCTCGATTACACGCGGCAACTCCAGCGTCGCGGCGTCGACCTCATCGACGCCGCGCTCCAGGCCGGCGCGACGCGGCTACGCCCCGTGCTGCTAACGGCAACCACGACCATCCTCGGGCTGATCCCGATGGCCATTGGCATGAGCTACGATTTCCACACGTTCGAGTGGGCCACGCGCAGCGAGTCGAGTCAATGGTGGGCCAGCATGGCCATCGCGGTCATCTTCGGGCTGGGCTTCGCCACGTTGCTCACGCTGATCGTCGTGCCGACCCTGTACGTGACGCTCATGCGGCTCACGGCCCGCCTCGGCCTGCACAGCAGCCCCACGGAAGCGGACGCGGCGGCGGAGTTGACAGCGCCCTCTCCGGCAAGCTGAACCACCGTCCGCGGACGTGCCGGGCGGGAGGGCGATCCCGGAGCGTCGGAATTGCCGGGCCGCGGCTCGCCGGAGGCTCGCCCTCCCTGGCGGGGCCCCACGTCCGTGAATGCCCGCATAGTGCGTCAGGCCCCGTTCAAGGCCTGACGATAAGCCACGAGGGTCTGTTCGGCCGCGCGCTCCCAGGTGTACTCGCGCGCGACGCGCTCGGCGAGCCCGGCGGCCGGTCCCCGCGTCAGCGCCTGCGCGACCGCCGCCCGAATCGTCGCCGGGTCGTCCGGCTCGGCGTAGACGGCACCGTCGCCGAAGTACTCCCGTGTACACCCCCCCGGCGTGACCACGAGCGCGCAGCCGCACAAAGCCGCCTCCAGGCTGGCCAGCCCGGGCGTCTCGTACCAGCTCACGTTCACGTGGACCGCCGCCGCGTGATAGAGCCGCCGCAGCTCCGCTGGCGGTTGCGGGCCGACGAAGCGCACGGTCGCGTCGGCCGCGCGGCGACATCGCCGGCCGTATGCCCGGCTGTAGCGCCCGACCGGGCCGACGAGCGTCAAGGGGAGGCCGGTGCCGCGCAGGGCCTCAATCAGGGCCAGTTGGTTCTTCCGCGGCTCGATCCGGCCGACACACAGCACGCCGGCCCGCGGCGGCGCCTCGGGCGGCGGGGGTCCAAACGTGGCCGGGTCGGCGGCGTTCGGCACGACGACGACGGGGCGCGCGAGGCCGAAGCGCGATTCGATCTGCGCCTGCTCCGCCCGGCTGTTCGGTAGCAGCACCGCCGTCGACGTCAGCAATTCGGCGACACTGTGGCGAAAGCTGAACAGCAGGGACGGTGCCCGCGACCGCGGCCGCTCCCAAACATGAAGCAGACACCGCTGGAACAGGCGGAGATTCTGATAGGCCCCACTGCCAACCCACCGGGCCACCCACCCCTGCACCCCGCGTCGCCCGGACCGGTCGAATTCGTCACCGGGCCAGTAGATGGTGCTCAATATGACCGGCCGACCGGCCGCGCGTGCTCGCCGCACGTGTTCGATGTTCTCCCACAACCGGTCCAGGTGGAACAGGTGGACCAGGTCGTGAGCCCGCAGATCGCGGTCGCTGTCGCCGGCCAACTCAACCGTGACGCCGAGCCGCCGCAGCGCCGCCGCCGTCTGCTGAATCTGCACCGTGTCGCCGCCGGGGTGCCGGACGAGGTTGCGGCGGACAAGCCACAAGACCCGCATGAGCGGTCTACTCCGCGGAGGCGATCGGCGGGGCGAAGGGCGGCGTGGTCATCTGCCCCGTGAGCACAACCTCGGCGATCCGCCGGGACGCATTACCGTCGCCGTAGACATCGACGACCCGCGACATCGCGCGGTAGGCGTCGGCATCGGTCAGCAGGCGCGCGGTCTCATCCACGATTCGCTCCCGATCGGTGCCGACCACGCGGACCACGCCCGCGGCCGCAGCCTCGGGCCGCTCGGTCTTGTCACGCAGGACGAGGACCGGCTTGCCGAGCGCCGGCGCCTCCTCCTGGATGCCGCCGGAGTCGGTCAGTACCAGATGGGCGCGGGCGAGCAGGCCGACGAAGAGGGCGTAGTCCACGGGTTCGATGAGTTGCACGCGCGGGCAGCCGTTGAGCACTTCGTGTGCCGTCTTGTGGACGTGCGGATTGAGGTGGACCGGGTAGATGAGCCGCACGTCGCGGAACCGCTCGGCGATGTCGCGCAGCGCCGCGCACAGGTCACGAAACGGCTGCCCGAAGCTCTCCCGCCGATGCGCCGTGACGAGAATGAGCCGGGAGGCCCCGGGATCGAGCTCCGGCGGCAGCCGCCGCTCCGCGACGCGGGCGTGCATCCAGCGCAAGGCGTCCACGACGGTGTTGCCGGTCAGGAAGACGCGCTCGGGCGACACACCCTCCGCCAACAGGTTGTCACGGGCCCGCACGGTCGGGGCAAAATGGTCGTCGGCGAGCACGCCGGCCAGCCGCCGGTTGACCTCCTCGGGAAACGGGGCGCGTTTGTCGCGGGTCCGCAGCCCGGCTTCCACGTGCGCCACGCGGACGCCATAGAGAAACCCCGCCAGCGCCCCCGCCAGCACCGAGGTGGTGTCCCCCTGCACGACGATCGTGTCCGGCCGCAAGTCAGCCAACACGGGTCGCAGCGCGATCAACAGCCGACCGAGCAGCTCAGTGGGGTGCTGATCGAAGCGCATGACCCCCAGCTCGATGTCGGGCCGCAGCTCGAACGCCGCCAGCGTCTGCGCCAGCATCTCGCGGTGTTGCCCGGTGGAGCAGAGCACCAGCCGGGCTTCGTCGGGCCGGCGGCGCAGGTCGTGGATGACGGGCGCAAGCTTGATGACCTCCGGCCGCGTACCAAAGACCGCCAGGACGCGTTGGCTCACGCAGTTCTCCCTTCCATCAGACGGTGGCGGGCGTCCAGCAGCCGTTGCTGGACCTCCTCCAACTGCGCCGTCCCGGTCCGCAGGTTGCCCACCGTCAGCCGCAGCACATAGCGGCCCCGCAGCCGCGTGTGCGAGACAAACACCGTCGCCGCCCGGTTCACCTCCGCCAGCAGCCGCTCGTTGAAACGGTCCTGCTCCTCCGGCGACCCGTCGGACACGGCGCGGAAGCACACGGTGCTGAACGGCACCGGCGCGAACAGCTCCAGCCACGGCTGCGCTTCGACCCACGCCGCGAACTGCCGCGCCAACGCGCAGTGCCGCCGAATCCGTTCCTGGAGCCCCCGCACGCCGAACGCCCGCAGCACCATCCAGAGCTTCAGCGACCGAAACCGCCGGCCAAGCTGCACGCCATAGTCCATCAGGTTCGTCACGCCCGTTTCGCTGGTCGTGAGGTAGTCGGGTACGATGGAGAACGCCCGCCGCAGGAGACTCGGGTCGCGCACGAACAGCACCGAGCAATCGACCGGCACAAACAGCCACTTGTGCGGATTGGTCACAATCGAGTCCACGTCGGCCAGGCCCCGCATGTGGCCGCGAAACTCGGGGCAGATGCCGGCCGCCAACGCGTACGCCCCGTCCACATGGACCCACAGGTTCTCCCGCCGGGCGATCTCGACAATCGCCGGCACCGGGTCCACCGAGGTCGTCGACGTGGTGCCGATCGTGGCCACGATCGCAACCGGCCGGCGTCCGGCGGCCTTGTCCGCCGCGATAGCCGCTTCCAGTGCGTCAATCCGCATCACAAAGCGCTCGTCGGTCGGGATACGCCGCAGGTTATCGAGCCCGAACCCCAGCGTCAGCGCGGCCTTTTCGATTGATGAGTGGGCCTGGTCGCTGCAATACAGCGTCAACGGCGGCAGATCGCTCCGGCCGGCCATGCCACGGTGCCGAATGTCCGCCCCGGGGACCCGCTCGCGGGCCGCCGTCAGAGCGACGAGTGAGCTCATCGACGCCGTGTCGTTCAGGTGCCCGCGGAACTGCGGCGGCAGGTCGAGCATCTGCCGGAGCCAGTCGCAGACGTGCTCCTCGAGCTCCGTCGGCGCCGGGCCGGTCCGCCACAACATCGCGTTGACGTTGAGCGCCGCCGCCAGCGATTCGCCGATGACGCCCGGGCCGGAGCCGGTCACGGCGAAGTACGCCATGAAACCGGGGTGGTTCCAGTGGGTGACATTCGGCTCGATCAGCCGGCGGTAGTCGTCCAGAATGCGGTCGAGCGGCTCCGGATCGTCGGGCGGTCGCGGCGGCAGCGAGCGACGGATGTCGCCCGGCGCGATCGGCGGCACGACCGGGTATTCGTGAACATGCTCCAGGTAGTCGGCCATCAGGTCGGCCGCCCGGTGCATCAGACGCCGAAATTCGTCGCTGGGGATGTCGCCCGCGGGCGGGACCGACTCGGCCTGGCGGGCCGGATCGGGGGCCGGTTTCGGCGGGTCATGGGCATTACTACGGCTCATGGTCCTTCCGTCGGAGCATTTACAGCGACAGGTCGCCCCGGCCACGCCCGCCGCGTTGACAGACCCGCGATTATGCTCGGTTCGGGGCCCCCCGTCCACCGCGAGCGGGTCCCCGCCTCTCGGCGACGACGCGGGCCGGCACTCAGGTCAGGCTGATCATCCGTAGCGGGTTTTCCAGCGTGCGGATGACCTCGGTCGTGAAGCGGGCCGCGTCGGCCCCGTCCACGACGCGGTGATCGAACGACAGCGACAGCGGCAGGATCAGCCGCGGCGTGATCTGTCCGTCCAGCACCGTCGGCTGGAGCTTCGCCCGCCCCATCCCCAGGATGGCCACCTCCGGGTAGTTCACCATCGGCGTGCCGAACACGCCGCCGACCGCCCCGTAGTTCGTGATCGTGAAGCTCGCCCCGCGCAGGTCCTTGATGTCGAACTTCACCGCCCGGACGTTGGCCGCGATCTGCTCCAACTCCGCGGCGATCTGCGGCAGCGACTTGCGGTCCACGTCCCGCAGCACGGGCACGACCAGCCCACGCGGCGAATCGACCGCCACGCCGACGTGCGTGTACTCCTTGTAGATGATCTCGTCCGACGCCGGGTCGTAGCTGCTGTTGAGCACGGGGAAGTCGCGCAGCGCCGCGGCAACGGCCTTCAGCGCAATCGCCGTCAGCGTCAGCTTCGCCTGCCCCTCCTTCACGGCCTCGTTGAACTTGACGCGGTTCCGCTCCAACTCGGTGATGTCGGCCGTGTCGCAGTGCGTCACGCGGGGGACGTTCAGCCACGCCCGCGTCATCTGTCGCGCGATGGTCTTGCGAATCTGCGAGACGCGCTCCCGCCGCACCGGCCCGTATTGGCTGAAATCGGGCAGCTCCACCTCGACCGCGCCGACCGGTGCCGGCGGCGCCGACGTGGTCGCAGCCAGTGCCGCCGTCGGCTGCCCCGACGCCGCCCGCTCGACATCCTCGCGCAACACTCGACCGCCCGGCCCGCTGCCGGCGATTTGCGCCAAGTCCACGTTCTTTTCGCGCGCCAACTTGCGGACCGCGGGCGCCGCCGGGACCGGGCCGGCCGCCGCTTTGCCCGTCGGTGCCGCCGGTGCGGTTGCCGCCGGCTTGACCGGAGCCGGCGCGGGGACCGTCGGCGCGGCGGGCTTGCTGGCAGGGAGCGGGCTGCCGGCTGTCGTGACCGGCAGAGATGCCGGGGCCGGCTCGGCGGGCGGCTTCGGCGCCGGCGCGGCGGCGGGCCTCTCCGCCGGCTCGGTTCCTCGGCCGTCGCCGGCCGGGGCCCCGCTGTCGTCGATCGACACCAGCACCTGCCCCACCTTGACCATCGCTCCGGGGACAACGTGGACCTTGGTCACGACGCCCGCGCGGGGCGACGGGATCTCCACCGCAGCCTTGTCGGTCTCGACCTCCAGCATCGGCTGGTACTCGGCGATCGTGTCGCCTTCCTTGACGAGCACGTTGACCACCTGGCCCTCGTGGACGCCCTCACCCAGATCCGGCAGCTTAAACTCGAACATGCTCTGCGTCCCTCGCAAGCCGTTGGTACGCGGCGGCCCGGTGCCGGCGCACGCTGCATTCTAGCCGCCGGGCGGCCCGTGGACAGGTCCGCCCCCGCCAAGCGGAACCGGCCGCCGAGCCGCCAGCGGACCCGCCCGGCCGGCGGCGTGTCAAGGGCTCGTCGACGCCGTTGACGGGGGGGACGCCCGCCCCACCCTCCCGTACACGAACCGGCTCAGCACGGCGTGGTCGTCGTAGCTGTACACCCTCTGCCCGGTCATAACGTGATTCGTCGTCTCGACCAGCCGCCGACTGGCTGGCGAGGCGCCGATCCCACCCCAAGAATCAAGAGCTATCGCAGAACCCCCCTCCCTCGCAGGTCGCCGCGCGGACTCGTCCGCCACGGCGGACGAGTCGGTCGCCGTGGTGACCGACTCGCTGTGGCGAGGCGGAGTTGGGGGCGGGTCGAATTCCTCGGCAGAAGCCGCTGTCTCGATTCTCCAGTCCTTGTGGATCCGGGTTTCGGGATGGCTTCCTGTGTCCCAGCACGCGCCTGCTAGGCGTCCCGGGACAGACGCAGCGATCATAGCTGGTGCGCGATAGGCACATCGCGCGCCGCCGCTACCGGACACTTCCACCAACACAGACCTACGGTGTCGGCGTTTGTCTATACCTCACATTTACGTTCACCGACAAGCTGACGTCACCGTGTGACTTGCGCACAATCCGTACAATGGGGCGCAAATGCTGTTGACTCGCGCGCCGGCAGTGGAGCCTATCCCTAAACCTGCCGAATCAACAGAATGGCGCACGCAAGATGCAGGAAGCCCTGGAACAGCTTGGTGGACTTCTCCCAACGGATACACAGGCGCCGGAAGTGTTGGATCCAGGCGATGGTGCGCTCGACCGTCCAGCGGCGCTTGTACCTGCGCAGAGGACGACCGTCTTGCGTGACATGCTTGCGATTCGAGCGGTGCGGGGCAATGAGTTCCGTGCCCTGCTTCGCCAGATCGGCTGCCAGTTCATCGCTATCGTAGGCCTTGTCACCAATGACACGCTCTGGCGTGGCACTGGTCAGCATGAAGTCGAAGAGACGCTGCACCAGCTTGCTCTCGTGCGGGCTGGCCGTCATGGTCTCGATGGCCACCGGCAGACCCTGGGCGTCGACCAGAATCATGATTTTCACGCCTTTTCCGGCCTTCGTGAGCCCGACGCCGTCGCCACCGCCGCGGGCCTTGCTGAATGTGCCATCGATGAAGCATTCGTAAAGCCGGTAGCCATCGCGCTCCTCGACGACTCGCCCGGCCTCGCGCAGGATGCGCTCGAAGACGCCCTGCCGCACCCAACGCTGGAAATAGCGATGCACCGCACTCTTGGCTCCGAACTGGCGCGGCAGGTCCTTCCATTTGGCGCCGTTGTCCAGAATCCAGAAGATCCCGCCCAAGGCCCTGGCCTTGTCCAGGGGCGGGCGGCCACCCTTCGGACTGATGGGCGGATCGGGAATCCGTTCCAACAACCAACCGCGAATCTCATCCGTGAGTCTCAACATGTGGTGTAGTATACATCATGAGTCTACAAAATGCCAGTTTAGGGATAGGTTCTAATCAATAAGGATTCTGGGCGCTACCAAATCGGCGGTGAATTGACAGACTCGGGTGATACGATCATCATCACTCATCGGTTCTTCGACCCGGATTGAACCGCAAGATGGTGAGAGCAGAGAGAGGACGACTATGGATAGGGCCTTGCAGGGTCGTTTCGAACGTACATACGACGCCACGATCATCGGCTCGATTCCGCCGGGCTGCCGGCAGTACTCCTTTGTTCTGGCAGGGCTGACTACGGGTATCGATGAGACGTGTGTGGTAATTGAATCTCGAAGACAAGGTCGCTGGGTCGGGCGGTTTGCCGGTGCGACCGCCAGGCACGGCGCGACGGGAGTATATGCCACGCCAACGTGCGATGTGATCTGTGTAGTGTCCCGCGGTGCCGGCTACCTAGTTGATGTCAACAGCCCACTTCGGTACGATGCAATCAGTATTCGTCCGATACTCCAGGTGCGAGTTCTTGAGGAGGCCGGTGTGCTGGTGTTTGCATCGTATACGAAAGTCGCCGGGCTAACGCGGTCAGGTCCATGGCTCAGCGGGCAGGTGTCGTACGACGGCATTGAGCTGGGATCCTTAGATCGCGGAGCCCTCACGGGCAGAGGCTGGTCTGCGCCACGTGACGAGTGGATCCCGTTCAGGATGAACCCGCTTGATGGCACACATACTGGAGGCGGGTTCCCATGAAGTGGGCGGCGCGAGCGGCGACGCCCTGAGCCGGCTGCGGGCCGCCGACCTGGGCGAGCTGGTCACCGGCGTCCCTGACCCGTACATCAACCCGCAGTCCGGCGTCCCGACGCGCTACCACACCTGGACGCCGGACCTGCTGGGCAACTGGACTGGCGATCCAAACGATCCCAACTTCCCCTATGGCCTCCAGGTGGACATCGACGCGGACGGGAACGGCCAGTCCGAGGACTGGATCACGACGATCCACGAGGTCAACCCGGCCAACCAGATTACCCAGATTACCAAGGACGACAGTCAGGCCGGCGAGTTTGTGAAACAGCCGGTGTATGACCGGGCCGGGAACCTGGTCTGGGACGGGCGGTACTTCTTCCAGCCCTTGACACGCCGCCCCCTTGACGCGCCTGCGTCAAGG
>JBFMAI010000014.1:0-6542 GCA_040755725.1 Planctomycetota bacterium
GAGCTGTTCCCGCGCGAGTCGTGGACGTGGCTCGCCCACGCCCTGATCTGGCACGGTCGGCGGGTCTGTATCGCCCGGCAGCCGAAATGCGCCCAGTGCCCGCTGGCGGCGGACTGCCCGTCGGCCGTCACCGCGCCGATGGCGTGAACGTACCGACGTTACCGACGCGCCTCCCATTGACGGCGCGATATGCGCTCTCTCCGTCCCGGCGCAACGCCGGTGCCGACTATCCGCCTCCCGGTGGCGGCTGCACGCCGCAACACGTGAAGCTGCACTTCACGGCACCGGTCTCCTGAATGCACTCATAGCTCAGGCTGCACACACCGCCCTGGCCGGCGCAGGTTCGCGTGGCGGTGTCGGCACACTGCGTGAAGTTAGGGTTGCACTCTACGCCGTCCATTCCGCCCGCCTCCCCGCTGCCGGCGCGAAGATGCCTGAAAAGCTCGGCGACAACCGCAGCGACCTTGTCCGGATGGACTGCGCGGACAAGGGACGGGGAGACTTCAAACTCCGAGACGGTTCGCGCCGCCACGCTGGCCACCAAGGCGCGAGCACCGCCGTCACTCATCGGCTGAATGTGGAGCAACTGGATTGAAGGCACGGCTGGGGCGTATACCAACCGATCGCCGCGCGCCAGTTGCTGCGTGGTGACACCGTCCACACGCGAGGACAGCTCGAGAACAACCGTAATGTCACGAATGACGCTGGCCTTGTCGTTGGCCCCCGGGCGATAGATGCCCTCCCCAATCCCCGTCACCTGGATTCCCTTGTCGAAGTCCGTCGGGTCCGTGAAGCTCCCGGTGAACACCAGGTTGAAATGGTAGCCGAGCTCCACGTAGTGTACCGCCGCTTTCACCTGGAACGTCGTGACCTGCGGGCCTTGGGGTTCCTTTGTTCCCGAGTGCGTTCCAGGCACCTGGCCGGTCTGCAAACCCAACAAGCCCACCAAACTCGCGCCCAACAGCCCATATGTGAACATGGTCGCCTCCTGTGCGTCGTGTCCGCGGGGGGGGAACGCCCCCTCCACACCCCGACCAATGGTACTATGCCACGCATTCAGTGCATTGTCAAGCCTAAACCGCCGGGAGCGATCACGGAGCCAACGCCGAGGCGTATCGCCGCTTGTCGCCAGCGCCGCACCTCGGTACCGTGTCGCGGTTTGGGGTGACGGGCCGCCCACGTATGGACGCGCCGCGGCCGGAGGTCGAAGGTGATGAAACGCAATCGAGCACCCAGACGAACCAACTCGGAGCTGTTCGGCTCGCTGACGTTCGCGGGCGAGGTCATGCGGCGGCATTTGCCGGACGACGTCTACCGCAATTTGCGGCAGACGATGGAGCAGGGGCGGCCGCTGGACCCGCGGCACGCCAACGCGGTTGCCACCGCGATGAAGGAGTGGGCGCTGGAGCATGGGGCTACCCACTACACGCACTGGTTCCAGCCGCTGACCGGCTCCACCGCCGAGAAGCACGACGCGTTTCTGTCACTCAACGAGCGCGGGACGGCGATCGAGGTGTTCTCGGGCAACCAGCTCACGCAAGGCGAGCCGGACGCCAGTTCGTTCCCCTCCGGCGGCATCCGCGAGACGTTTGAGGCCCGCGGTTACACGGCCTGGGACGCCAGCAGCCCGGCATTCATCTTCAAGACCGGCGACAGCCCGACGCTGTGCATTCCGACCGTGTTCGTCTCGTGGACCGGCGAGGCCCTCGACAAGAAGACGCCGCTGCTGCGGTCAATCCAGGCCGTCAGCGAGCAGGCGCTACGGATTCTCCGGCTGTTTGGGACCGACGAGGGCGTGGAGCAGGTGATCACCACGCTGGGCTGCGAGCAGGAGTACTTCCTGATCGACCGGGTGTTCTATGACCGGCGCGAAGACCTGCGGCTGTGCGGGCGGACGCTGATCGGGGCGCCGGCGCCCAAGGGTCACCAGCTCGACGACCACTACTTCGGGGCCATTCCTGAGCGCGTGATGGCCTTCATGACGGAAGTTGAGCGGCGGCTGTACGAGCTGGGTGTCCCGCTCAAGACGCGGCACAACGAGGTGGCGCCCAACCAGTTCGAGGTCGCGCCGATCCACGAGAACGCCAACGTGGCGACCGACCACCAGATGCTGACGATGCAGATGCTGCGGACGGTGGCCGAACACCACGGCTTCGTCTGCCTGCTGCACGAGAAACCGTTCGCGGGCATCAATGGCTCGGGCAAGCACAACAACTGGTCGCTCTCGACCGACACGGGCGTCAACCTGCTGGACCCGCGCGACGAGGCCCATAGCAACCTCCAGTTCCTGGTCTTCCTGATGGCGGTCATTCGGGCCGTGGACCTGCACGCCGACCTGCTGCGGGCTTCCATCGCCAGCGCCGCGAACGACCACCGGCTCGGCGCCAACGAGGCCCCGCCGGCGATTCTCTCGGTCTACCTGGGCGAGATGCTCAGCGACATCCTGGACCAGCTCGAACGCGGGCAGCCCCGCGGCACGAAGAAGGGCGGCCAACTCAGCCTCGGCGCCCGCACGTTGCCGCAGATTCCGCGGCACGGCGGCGACCGCAACCGCACCAGCCCGTTCGCGTTCACGGGCAACAAGTTCGAGTTCCGCGCGGTGGGGTCCAGCGCGTCCAGCGCCTGGCCCAACGCCGTGCTGAACACGATCGTCGCCGAGTCCCTCGATTTCATGGCCACCCAGTTGGAAAAGAAGCTCGGCAAGGGCCGGACGGCCGCCAAGCTGGAAGCCGCGGTCCTGGCGCTGCTCCAAGAGGTGGTGAAGAAACACCGACGGATCGTCTTCGACGGCGACAACTACAGCCCCGCGTGGCACCGCGAAGCCAAGAAACGCGGCCTGCCCCACCTCCGCAGCACCGCCGACGCCCTGCCCGTCCTGCGCACCAAGAAGGCCCGTGACCTGTTTCAGCGTTACGGCGTGCTGAGCCCACGGGAGCTGGAGGCCCGCGTCGAGGTGTTGTTCGAGAAATACAACCGAGTGGTGGCGATCGAGGCCCGCACGCTCGTGTCGATGTTGAAGCGCGAAGTATTGCCGGCCGCGCTGCGCTTCCAGGGCGAGCTCGGCGAAGCGGTCGAAGCCACGCTGGACGCGGGGGTGAAATGCCCGGACGGCAAGGCCCAGCTTCAGGAGGTGGTGGACCTGGTGGCCGAGCTGCGCCAGGCGATCGCGGCCGTGGAGAAGGCCGAGGCCCACCACGCCGCCGACGCGGAGGCACAGGCGGAGCACGTCCGCGACAAGCTGGTGCCGGCGATGGCCCAGGCGCGGGCCGTGTCGGACAAGCTGGAGCAGCTCATTCCCGACGACCTGTGGCCGTTACCCCGGTACGCCGAGATGCTGTTCATGAAATGAGCCGCGCTACTTGCCGTTGTGCCAACCCGTGTGCTCGCGGTTCGGTTCGATGCGCAGGTAGCGCGACAGCACCCGGACGCCCACATAGAAGGGCGCCGTGTCCAACAGGGCTGCGATGAACTTGAAGACATAGCCCGAGGCGATGAACACGCCGAGTTGCGGCCACAGCGGCCGGTCGGTGTCGATCGGCAGCGCGTGAGCGTAGAAGTGCGTGATGAGAATCACCGCCACCGTGTCCACCATCTGACTGACCAGCGTCGAGCCGTTGTTCCGCAGCCACAGGTGCCGCCCGCGCGTCAGCCGCTTCCAGAAGTGGAACAGGAACACGTCGCAGAACTGCGCCGCCAAGTACGCCAGCATCGACGCCGCCACCGCCCCGAACGTGAGCTGCCGCACGCGAAAGAACGCCCAGTCGTACGCCTCCTTGGACGGCAGCCCGGTCGCCGGTTCGACCGTCGGCGTCGGCGGCAGTACCCCGCCCAGCCATAGCACGAAGACAACCCAGATGTTCAGCAGCAACCCCACCCACACCACGAAGTTCGCCCGCTGGCGGCCGTACAGCTCGCTGATGAAGTCCGTACACAGGAAGGTCAGCGGGTACGGCAACACGCCGACGGCCACGATGAACGGGATTGGCCGCCCGAACAGCGTGAACGACAGGTCGATGAACCGCGTCACGCCGAGGATGTTGAGCATCGCCAGCGTGCCCAGGAACAACCCGGCCAACACCAGGAACACGCGCTCACGGCGTTCGTGCAATTGGGCGTCGGTGAACTCGTACGGCAGTGACATCTCAAAACCCTCAGGACCGTCGGCGGCCCGGCGCCGCCCAACCGTGCCGGCCGTGGTACCACAGGCGGGGACGCCTGGGCCGCCACGCGTAGCGGCCGGGCGGCAAATTGCGGCGGCCGACGGCGATTTGTGGCGGCGCGCCACAGCGAGTCGCCTTTGGCGACCGGGCTCCGCACCGGCCGTGGGTCTCCGCGAGACCCGTCGCCAGCGCTCCGGGTTCGTGTTCACGCGGCGCTACGCGGGAGTGCGGGCGTCCCGCCCGCGGTCTGGCCCGGAGGCGCGTTGGCCAACTCGGGGCCGCGCCCGCAGCTCGCCAACTTTTAGATAGAATTGTAGACCGTGATCCGACTGACGCGCGAAGTCCGCTTCTCCGTTGACCGCGACTGGGCCGGGCACGTGGAATTCACGCGGCCGGTCACGAACTCCTTCGGCGGCTGGCCGAGCGCGGTCGGCATCGTGCCGTACCTCCGGCTGCGGGCGACCGTCGCCGGCGAGCCCGACCCGGTCACCGGGTACCTCTGCAACATCGCCATCCTCGACGACCTGCTGCGTCGCCACGCGATCCCGTTCGCGGCGGAGTCCCTCCGTGAGCACGGCTGGCGGATGTCCGCCGAGCACCTGCTGGGGCACATCTGGGAGCGGGTGTTGCCGGAGCTGCCGCTGGCCGCCCCTCTGGTCGCGCTGGAGTTGTGCCCGACCCCGCATCTGCGCTACGCCATCCGCCGGGAGAACCCCGCCATGGTCTTGCTCACGCAACAATTCGAGTTTTCCGCCGCCCACCGCCTGCACTGCCCGCAGTTCAGCGAGGACGAGAACCGGCACACGTTCGGCAAGTGCAACAACCCCAACGGCCACGGGCACAACTACGTGGTCGAGGTGACGGTCGCGGGCGAGCCGGACGCGCGGACCGGGGCCGTGCTGCCGCTGCCGCGGTTCGAGCAGGTGGTCAAGGAGCGTGTGATCGACCGGCTGGACCACACGCACCTGAACGCGGACACGGCGGAGTTTCGGACGATCAACCCGAGCGTCGAGAACATCGCGCGGGTGATCTGGGGGCTACTGGCCGAGCATGTATCCCCGGCGACGCTGCACAGTGTTCGTGTGTGGGAGACGCCCAAGACGTGGGCGGAATACGCCGGCCCGTAGGCGCGGGCTCCGCACCGGCCGTCGGGGACGCAGGCGCGGACGCCCGTGCTACTCACGGTGTCGCGCACACGGGATCGGCTGGCCGCCGGCGCCGGCCAGGAGCTCGACGAACGGATTGATGTCGCCGAAGCCGTAGAGGCCGCCGTACTGCCCGTCGCCATTCACGTCGGCGTTGCGTTCCGGGCAGCCGGCGTACGTGTACCGCCACTCGGTCCAGTTCGACAGCGCGAGGACGAACGGGTTGATGTCGTCGAAGCGGACGACGCCGTCGCAGTTCAGGTCGCCGGGGCAGACCTTGCAGCCCCAGCGGGCCCAGTGGGCCGAGGCCAGGCCGCCGGCGGTAGTGAATTCGCCGCCCGCGATCAACTCGTCGTTGTAGACGGTCAGAGCGTAGACATACGGGTGGTTGTTGTTACCGCCCATGCCCGATCCGAGCGCCTGCCAACGGTTGCCATTCCAGCGGGCGATATGATTGCAGACTACGCCGCCGGCGGTAGTGAAATCGCCCCCCGCGATCAGTTCGCTGTTGTAGACCGTCAGGTCATATACGTACCAGGAGTTGGTGGGGCCCATTCCAGGCCCCAGCGGTTGCCACGTGCTGCCGTTCCAACGTGCGATGCCTAAAGCTGATACGTCACCTGCTTTCGTGAACGTGCTCCCCACGATGAGCTCCCCGTTGCACGTGGTCAGTGCAAGCACGTATGGGTAGCTCCCGCCGATCCCCGACCCAAGCGGCTGCCAACTGCTCCCGTCCCAGCGGGCAATCCTGTTGCACGGGACGCCGCCGGCGGTTTGGAAGTCACCCCCAGCAATCAACTCCCCGTTGTAGACCGTTAGCCCAAGTTAGTTCGACTTTCGCACTTCTTGCAGAGGTTCTGACTCTGGCGGACCCCTGTAAAACAAAACGAGTCTCCGGCACCATGGGTGTGTTCAAGGCAGAACCCGTGGAGCAAGGAGGCTCGTCGTGGAACTTGTACCGTCTTTTCTGGAGTTGGTCCAACAGGTTTCGTGCGTCATGACCGCGCCGACGTTCGCCCGCTTCGTGATCGTGCTCGCCGGCTGGGTTTTTGCCCGCCGGCGGACCGTCACCCGCATGATCCTGGCGGCCGACGCGGTCGAGACCAAGCATCCTTCGGCTTTTCATCGCGTCTTCGCCGCCGCCCGTTGGTCGCTCGACGAACTCGGGTTGGCGGTCTTCCACCTGATTCTGCCTTGGCTGGCGCCGGGCCCGGTCCTGCTGGCCCTGGACGACACG
>JBFMAI010000015.1:0-8730 GCA_040755725.1 Planctomycetota bacterium
CCGCTCGCCTTTGGCGACCGAGTGGCGTACCGGCCGTGGGGCGTGCGGAGAGTGACGTAAGTCGTCGGTCCAGCCGACGAATCGACTCCGGCACCGGGTCCGTCATCGCGGGCCCGGTGCCGGTCGTCTTATGGCTCCCCAGACTCCCGTGGCACGGAGCGAGAAAACGCCGAGCAGGACCGCGCACTCGCGTGCGGGGCCACGCAACCCGCCACTCGCGTCGCGGGTTCTACTAAATCACCATGCGCGAAAACGCGGCGCCCGAAGGCGAGGCTGACTCCTGCGGCGACCCTGCCGGCCTGCCGAACCGCGGCTCGTCGGGAGACTCGCCCTCACCGCGCGCGTGGCCGGATCGCGCACTGTCCTCGGCGCCTGCGGAGTCCCCGCCAAGCCGTGCGCCGGCGAACCAAGGACGGTCCCCGGCTCGCCGTCCCAGCCCGACCCGTTGACGATTTGACGCGGCGCCGCTAACCTGTGTTATTCCGCCCGGCAACGGGTGGACGCCGCCCCCATCGTCTAGCGGCCTAGGATATCAGGTTCTCATCCTGGAGACCGGGGTTCGAGTCCCCGTGGGGGCGTCAACGGCAACCCCCGCCGGCGGCGGTCTTCCCCGCCGCGGCGGGGTTTGTTGTTGCGCGACGTTTCCGTAGTGGGCTGCTTGCGGGCCGCACCCAGCGAGTGTCCCCCCTACTTTCGGCCGGCGATGCGCTGAAGCCGGCGGCGTTGGGCCGCGATCGCGGCCTGCCGCAGCGCGCGGCGCAGCACGTCGTCGGTGGGCACGATGGCAAAGCCGCAGCGCCAGCGACCGTCCGGTCGGCGGCAGACATTCCGTACCATCGCCCGCCCGTCGATGACCAGCTGGTTGAGCTTGAACCGGACCCGCACGATCTGTCCCACACGGAAGGACGCGGCGTCAGGCGGCAGGAGCGCTCCGAACCCCTCCGAGTGCGCATCAAGCAAGTGGCCGACGGCACGCTCAATGAGCACGCGCAGTCCAACGGCCGCCAACGTGACTCGGAATATCCGGCGACGATTGTCGTCTCGCACCAGGTCCGCCATCTCACGGAAGTGTTCATAACCCCGCCGCGTGCCGTCAAGCACGCCGGGAGCGGTGCCGGTTCGCGGACGGCCCCCCGCCGGCGTTGCACAAGCTTGC
Source organism: Planctomycetota bacterium (assembly GCA_040755725.1). Taxonomy (GTDB): domain Bacteria; phylum Planctomycetota; class Phycisphaerae; order UBA1845; family Fen-1342; genus JBFMAI01. Next base: position 1,157 of record JBFMAI010000015.1, read on the forward strand.
TATCGGACGAGGCCCCCGCCCCGGTGGGCGGCACCCCGGCTAGCCCGCGCATTTCAGCTTCCTCGCTATTTCCTGTGGGCAGCTGGAGCCAGGGCCGGGAGCTTGAAATCCAGCTTTCCGGCGATGAGGTAGATCATCGTCATGAGATAGGCGCTGGAGCGGAAGCCGCGGGCTTTCCGCTTGGCCGACTGGATCAGGCCGTTAATCGCCTCCACCGCACCGTTGCTGATCCGTGACGTAAACCAGCGCAGCACGCCCGCCCAGTGGGCCTTGATCGTCTTGGCCGCCTTGATCATGGGCGCGATCCGGCTGTGCGTGGCCCAGAAGTACCACTGCTTCAGGAACGGCTCGGCATCGGCCAGGTCGTCAAAGGCGAAGGCGTCCTGAAAAACGCCCTTGCAGTGCGTGGCCCGCACCGTCGCCAGGAGGTAGTGTCAATTCCTGTGCAAATTGATTTCGGGGCATCCGTCACGCTCGCTCACGCCGCGTTGGTCTTCGTCTTCCCTTTGCTCTTCTTCGTCTCCGGCAATGGCACTTGGTCGCACAGGTGGGCCGCTTTCAAGTGCCGCCAGGTCTGTGCCAACCGCACCAGCACCTGATGCACCAGGTACACGCCGCTTTTGGTCTTCTTGAACCGCTTGGCCGCGCTCGTCCGCAACTGCACGCCCGCGAACGGCGACTCGATCACATCCGTCGTTCGCCGGTGCGAGCCGTGCGCCTCCGGGAACTGGTACAACGTCAGACAGCGGTCCAGATCATCTGCCAGACAATCGGCCGCGCGGCCGTAGCTGGCCTGGCGGAAGTTGGCGACCGCTGCGGCCGCCAGCGGGCCTGGTGTGCCGGACGCCGCCGCGTCTGGGCTGGGACGGCAGCGCCAGTTCCACAAACGCCGCACGCCCGGCGCTCCGTGTCGCGCGCTGACGATCGGCGCGGGGCCCGCCCGGGCGGCCCCGCAAGCGGCGCTTCCACCACGCGAACGTCACCGCCTTGAGCTTCTGCCGCCGACAGAACTCAGCCTGACTCAGCCCGCTCCGCTCCCACTCGCCCAGCAACCGCTGCCAATACGCCGCACGCTCCGACATGCCGCACCCCCCGCGGCATCGTCGCAGATCGGAGGTCCGAACTTCAAGATGTGATTCGTCGAGCGCTCACCGTTTGCGGGCTTGGCGACAGCGTCACTCGTGTCGCCGTCTCGCCCAACTGCGGGCTGAACTGGATCGGCTGTCGCTGGTCGTTCTGCCGCGCAGTGCCTTGGGCGAGGCCCTCGGCTACACGCTCAACAACTGGAAGGCGCTGACCCGTTACACCGAGGCGCCGTTCCTGGCGATCGACAACAACGTCGCTTCATACTACGCCTCCTGCGCCTGATGGCGTTTGGCAGCCGGTTCTCGTCGACCTGGGCCGTCTTCGCAACTTGGGTAGCAGCTCCAGCGACTTCGCATCGGGCGGCTCGTGAAGGTAGTCCTTTCCATTGCCTCGGACCGCTCGGATCTGGCCGGATCGTCTCCATTTGATCAGGATCGCTTCTGTCAGACCGAACCGGGCAATCATCTCGTCCGAGTCCAACAGACCGGCCTGCCTGAGATGGTCAGCATACGCGGGAATGGCGTAGGCGGCGCGGATTCTGCGAATTGACTCGCTGTTGAAGCTCAGGCCGACTCCGGAGCGATGCCCCTGCCCGTTGAGGATGCGCGCGACCGCCCGATCCGCGTGGTGTTTCGTCAAGGCCCTGATCGCTTCCAACACCTCGGGCGGTGTGCGCCTCAATTCAAACGCCGCCTTGGGGCGAGGCAGTGTCATCTGCGTCAGGGCGCCACCCTTCCAGCGGATGCCAACGTGGATGTTCTCGCCGCGCGTCAGGGTCACGTCTTCGATGAGCAGCCGGAGCATCCGCTTGCGATCGCGCGGTGAAGTCTGCGGGTGGTTCCACACCGTGGGGAAGTCCTGGGTCAGGCGGAGAACCTGCTCCCGGGTCGCTTGATCCAGGGCCGTCACCGCCTCCTGTTTCCACTGGGTATGAGCCTCCTCGGCCGCCTGCAACTCCCGCAGCCGCTCGTTCCAGCGCTGCTCCAGTGCGTCGGCGACCAGCCGGTTCTCCGGGTTGGCGCGCAGGAACTGGCGTTGCGCCAAGTCGGCCTCATGACGGGCGCGCTCGATCTCGGCACGGTGCAGTGCATCAACCTCCTCGTGTCGACGGCGCAGCTCCTCGAACACCTCCAGGGCCACCTGGAGGGCTGCCGGCGTCATCGCGTCCATCACTTGCCTGCCGACGCCTTCGTCGATGATTCGCCCCGCGATCATCTGGCAGAAGTGGCCGCCCCGCTCCTGGTTGGCTGCCTGGCAGACGTACACGGGCGTCGCGAGTCCCCGGGCATGACGGTAGCGGATGGTCATTCGCTGCCCACATCGTCCACAGATCACCAAGCCCTGTAAGAGCGCCACGCCTTCCCGGGCCGGCGTCGGGTGACCGTTCTTGCGTAGACGCAGGCTGTTCGCCTCCAGAAGCCCCAGATTGGCTTGGTAGCGTTCGGGAGTGATATAGCCGGCATGCGCACTGGGGATCAGCACCTTCCATTCTTCCTGGGGGAGCCAGCGGGTCAGCAGTCCTTGGCGCTGTCGAGTCCGCCCGTAGAAGTAGGTTCCGGCGTAGCGAGGATTCCGCAGCATGCGCAGCACTCGGCTCAACGTCGGCGTAACCCAAGCGGTCTCGCCTGCGGCTGGACCGGTCCGGACGGTGATGGGCAGCTTGACCCGCTGCTGTACCAGCGTCCGTACGGTGCCCCACGCGCTGCCCGTACGCTCGAAGGTGTCGAAGAAAAGGCGAACAGCTTGCTGAACCTGGCGATCAGGGTCGAGAACCACCCGCCCCGCAGGGTCATAGACGAACCCCGGCGGCAGCATCAGCTTCAGTTCGCCGCGCCGCGCTTTGTTCAGCTTGCCGCCTTGCAGGCGGGCGCGTAGGAGGTGCAGTTCTGCCTCACTCATCGTGCCGCGCAAGCCCAGGATCAGCCGGTCGTTAAACTGATTGGGATCGTACAGGCCGTCTTCGTCGGCGATCAGGGTGTCCGTCAACGCGCAGATTTCCAGCAATCGATGCCAGTCGGCACAGTTCCGTGCCAAACGTGAGACCTCCAGGCTCAGGACGATGCCGACCTTGCCCAGCCCGACATCCGCCGTCAGGCGCTGGAACCCGGTGCGGTCGGCGGCACTTCCACCGGATTGCCCCTGATCCTCGTCGATGACCAAGATCCGGTCAGACGGCCAGCCCAACGCAGCCGCTCGTTCCCGGAACCGATACTGTCGCGCGGTGCTCTCCTGGTTGTAGGTCGCCTGGTACACCGATGATTGCCGGATGTATAGATAGGCGGCGCGCTGCAAGTGACTGCGAGTGACTTTCCCCGTCTCGCTCATAGCAGGATCCTCCAAAGCCCAAGCACTGGCTGACCATCGACGCAATCAGAATCACCGCCGCGGTATCGGCGACCGGGGCGGCAAGGGGCGGCCGGTCAGCACCGCCGCCCAGCCCCGAGCTCCTGTCCGACCTGCTCAGAGGCCGGTGGTCCCGGTGGAACGCCCCGACGACATCCAGCCAACCGGACATGCCGCGGACGAGGAACACGTTCAACTCGTGAGGGGAGATTCCAGACGCCGTGCCCGAACCGCAGGCGGCGGCGCGCAGAGCTTCGTAGCGGGTGGTCGCTTCGCGGGGCGTGATCGTCGCCTTCAGCCCGTCCGCCCGGTCGCCGGGCGCCGTTTTTTCCCCTGGCGGGCCAGCGCCCGCTGCAGCGTCCGGGGATGCACGCGAACCGCAAAGTTCGCGGCCACCTCGTCCACCAGTTTGCTCCAAGATAGGGCTGGTGATCCTCGGCGCCGGACCTGCACGTGCTCCAGAACCTGCGCCGAGCATTTGCGGGCACGCTGGGGACCCCGCCGTTGGGGGAGCCAGCCAAAGAACCCGTGCGCCTCGAAGGCACGTCTCAACAGGTAAAAGTGCTGTCGGCTGACGCCGAAGGCGCGGGCCGTCTGCGCGACACTCTGTCCGTCCACTTGGTGGCGCCGCAGCATCTCGTAGCAGACCTGCAACCGGTCGCGGGGGTCGAAGAACGTGGATGTGCGGAACAGCTCGTCTTGGACCCGCTCGGGATGGGTGTGCAAGGCGCCGCGCGAGCGCAAGAGTTCGGCCTTGTCGTCCTGGCGGGCTCTCATAGCTATCCTCCGTGATAGAGTACCAATGTGTCACATAATATACGTACCACATAGGCCCGCCGTCAACCGCGCTGGCGAAGAGATTGCGGCTGTATATCGTATATTCTGCGGTATCATGACGCGTACCGGACTGAGTCGCACCACGGTTCGCGGCGTAATAGATGTGACACAACGGCGGAATTGATGTGACAGCGTCCAGCCGCGTCATGATGGGATCTCCGGCTGCATCTGGGCCAGCATCCCGGCCAGCAGAACCAGATCCGGGACGCGGAACCTGGCCCGCCCTTCGGCCACAGCCACGTATGGGTCCGGATTCCCCAGGTCCGTCCATCTCGTGAGAAGGTAAAATGTTGCGCCGCCACGGTCTTGAACGAGGACGCGGTCGGCCCCAGACGCGGGCCCGTGGTGCAGAAGCAGAAACGACCGGCCGAAGCACGGATGGAACGGGTGAATCACGCGAACCTGGCGATTCGCCTCAGCCGGTGCAGTCCGCCGAGATGGTGAACAACCACTCGGAGCGACAAATCAAGCAGCTCGTGATCGGTCGCAAGAACTGGCTCTTTGCCGGGAGTGAGGGCGGTGCGGAGAACGCCGCAATCCTGTACAGCCTGGTCGTCTCCTGCAAACTGGCCGGCGTCGATCCGTTTGCCTACTTCCGCGACGTGCTGATGCGCATCCACAGCCACCGCGCCGAGCGCAGCTCTGAACTGATCCCCCGCGAATGGAAGACCCGCTTCGGCCCCGCCAACCCAGACCCCGTTCAATCCGCAGCGTAGATCCTCGCCCCCTGCCCCCTCGGCCGTCAGCCACACGCCGTCAACCCGCCCTTGGTCGAGCGCTTACGGTGGTCCACACTCGCTCCCCGACGTCCAGCGTCTCAATGGGCACAGGCCCGTCCCGCGTCAGGATCAGCGCCCCGCCGGCAAAGCACACGCCGAGCGGCATCATTCCCTCGCCCGCGCGGCGGGCTTCCGCTGGCGCGGGCCCCGGACTTCGGGCTCAAGAACCCTTGGCTGGGCGCTGCTACGGGAAGGCCGCGCAGATGCACTCCTTTCGGTCGAGATCGATCTTCACAGGCAGCCAGGCGTTATGCGGCGCAGACCAGCCCTCGGCTTCAAAGAGATTTCCAGTGACTCGGCTATTGCGAAGCGCGGAGTAGGAGATCCGTGGACTTGTCCAGGTGCCTCCGGGTTGGCATAGCACAATGTCAGTTAGACTCACCATGACCACCCAGCCTCGTTCCAATGACGACACCACGTCTCCAACTGGATCGCCGCCAATGAATGAGACATCCTGCGGCCTGTCCACGCGAACCGCATAAGCCGAGCCCAGGGCGAGTACGTAGCACTCCCGGCGGGCTCCGGCGGCAAACAGCCCCTCCACTCCGATTCCAAACCCGCCGCGAGCAAACGCTCCGAACCACTCCGGGCCACCGACAGGAGCAAAACGCACTAGGAGCAACGACGGGTTGAAACGCTTGTCACCCTTCCTCCGGTGAACAACCATCTCAACACCGGGCGCCAGAACGGGCACCACCTCGGCGGCATATTCCTTCTCGTTAAGGGCTTGTAGTCCCTCATTGGCCATGGCGCGTTCTCCTGATGGCTAGCGGTCCGGCCGGAAGAAGCGGTGCGTTACGAGCAACACATCACCTCCGCATTTCAGTTGCCCTCCGATCTCGTACGCCCCCGACCACTCATTGTGCATTCCTCTCAGGTTGAACTGCACGTAACCGCCGCTACTTCCGGTCATTGTACCATTCTGGACGACATGCAGGTCGAAGCTATGGGGGAAGTTGTGGAACTTGCCCCGCGACGCCGACTCCAGGGCGCGGGCGGACAGAACTGTCCGCGTGGGGCGAGCCGCAGAGGCGGCAAATGCCGCCATATCGCCCGCCTTGTAGGCTTGGAGCGCGGCGCGCTCCGCTTCGAAGAAAGCCAACCCCTCCTGCAGGGCCATGCTGCCGACGATGGTCAGTCCCGCCGCCATCTCAGCGCCATTCTTCCAGGTCACTTCACCCTTCTCGTACATGTCGAAGCCGGCTTCGATCATCATGTAGGCGCCGCTGGCGAGCAGACCCAGCGGCCCAGTGGCCATGACACCGGCCAGAAGGGCGCCCTTGGCCGCGGTAATCGCCCACGATTTCCAGTACGCCATGCCCTCCTCCAGCGCCGTGGAGCGCTCAGCGGCCATGCGCCAGATGATCTCGTCCACGTCGTCGAAGGGGTCGTCCCAGCTACCGAGCCCCAGCGGATCGCTGCGATTGACGGGGTTGGAGCCCACGAACTGATAGAGGTTCATCCCGTCGGCGTAGTGGCCGGTGGGGCTGAAGGGGAGCGTCGGCGTCCCGGCGGCAAGTCCGTCCAACGTGTCGCCATTGAACGCCAGGGCGGTGAGGATCGGGATCGCCGCCTCGGCGGGGTCGCGGGTCAGGAAGCGGCCTAAATCCGTGTGCAGCCAGCGGTTACGGCTGTGATACAGGCCCCGGGCGCCGACCGCCAGCGTCGGGGCGTCCACCGACCCCGTCGTCAGCCGCTCGAAAAACAGCCCCTGGTGCCCGATCCGGTTCACCGGGAGCGGTAACGTGGGGTGGGCGTCCGCCGCCAGAACGTCGCCGTACGGGCCGTAGGTGTACTGGTACAACACCTGGGCCGGGTACCCGCCGGCGGCGGCCGGAGCGACCACCGCAACCACGTTGTAGTTGGCGTCTTGCAGGTAGTAGTACGTCTCCGGCGTGACACCTGTGCCGCCGAGCGGGTCGCCCGAGTAGTCGAGCTGGCAGACAATCTCGTCGGCGTAACCCGGCCCCCAGACGTACTCCCGCGTGACCGTTCCCGGCGAAGTGCCGCCGACGGTCGTCTCGACCTCCTGGATCCGCCGGACCCCATCGTAGTAGTACTCCTCGACCTGCGTCGCCCCGCCGCTACGCCACCGCTCGGTCCGGATCAGCCGGCCCAGGCCGTCGTAGGTGAACTTGGCCACCGTGACGCCCGGCGAGATGTTCTCTTTCAGCCTGCCGCTGCCGTCCCCCTCGAACGAACCGGCCCCGAGCAGATCGCCCTTATTGATCTGGATCAGCCGGTTGCCCTGGACACGCGGCATCGTTCGTGCGGTAGGATACGATGCGTGGGCCTCTGCTACGTATACATCCTGAAGTGCAGCGACGGTCGCCGCTATTACGGCAGCACGAACGATCTGGTCCAGCGTCTTTCGAAGCACCGTCGCGGCCTCGTCAAAACAATGTCAGCGGGCGGGCAAAACCAGCCAGGCGGGGGCGGGTGAAAACCAGCCACTTGAGGAGATTGCGGTTCGCGGTGACAGCCTATGCCGCCAGCAGTTGGCGGCAGGAGGCTGTGCATGGCGAATCG
>JBFMAI010000016.1:0-22963 GCA_040755725.1 Planctomycetota bacterium
TTCGTCGGGCATGCGCCACTGCGGCGCGACTCCATTGTCGTCCATCCTTGGACCTCCTCGCTAAATCGGCAACCCCTTGCCGTCGCGAGGATTATACGCTCAGAAACGGTTATGGGACAGGCCCTTAACAGGCGGGCATTGCGTCCGACTGCGCAAGGCGGACCCCAGTGACCTTGGCCAAGTTGGCCACCATCGCGCGCAGCACGCCCGCCTGGGCCGAAAGCTGCTCGGAAGCGGACGCGGACTCTTCCGCACCGGCGGCGCTCTGCTGGGTGACTGCGCTGACACGGGCCAAGGCCCCGTTGATTTGGTCCACGCCCCGAGATTGTTCCGCGCTGGCCTGCGCAATGCCGCCCAGCAGTGCGGCCACCTGTGCCACGTCGCCGACGATCGTCCGCAGGGCTTCCGCCGCCGTGCGGGCAATCAGGGTTCCCTCCGCAGCGCGGTCCACGGATGCTTTGATCAGGCTGGTGGTGTCCCCTGCCGCCTTGGCGCAGCGCTGGGCAAGACTCCGGACTTCCTCCGCCACCACCGCGAAACCCTTGCCATGCTCGCCGGCCCGGGCCGCCTCCACCGCCGCGTTGAGTGCCAGCAGGTTTGTCTGGAAGGCGATTTCCTCGACGACCTTGATGATCCGGCTGATCTGGGAGGAAGACTCGTTGATGGCGGTCATGGCGTTGTTGAGCTGGGCCATGGTCTGCTCGCCGGCCCCGGCCCGCTCCCGGGCTTGGCCCGCCAGCCGGTTGGCTTGATCGGCACTCTCCGCGTTCGACCGCGTCTTAGCCGCCATCTCCCCCAGCGCGCTGGTGGTTTCCCCGACGGCGGACGCCTGCTCGCTGGCGCCCTGAGCCAATTGGGCGGCGGCGGCTGACACCTGACCGGCGGCGGCGTTCACCTGATCCGCTCCGCTGGTCAGGTCAATCAGCGATCGCCGGATGGACGTCGTGATGCCGCGCACCACAATTAGGCCGATGACGCTCCCGGTCAACACAGCCAGCCCGGCCGCCGCCAACAGCAGCCATTGGGTTCGGCTCAGGTTGGTCAGCACCGCGCCCTTGGTGGCCACAATCGTGTCCGTCGCACCGACGGCGATCCGGTGGATGCTGTCGCGCAGCTCCGTTGAGACGGTCTCCAGCTCGGTGCGGGCCGCATTGATTTGTTGGTCAATGGCCACCAGGGATTCAATGTCGCGATAGTAGGATTGCCACAACTTGTCGATGGTCTCGCGAAGTTCCGAACCCAACGAGAACTCGATCATGAGCTGCTTAAACTCCCCGATGCGCGCCGCGATTTCGTTCAGGTACTTCGGGTCGCCACGCAGCATGTAGTCTTTCTCATGCCGCCGGCACATGAGCATCAACACGTTCAGCTCGGCCAACCCTTGGTCCTTGACGGTCTTCTCCACGTTGTGGACCGAATCACGCAACCGGCCTTCCAGCCCCTGCTCGTGCGTGAATCCCCGTTGCTCACGGAGGGCGACAATCGTCCCAAATATGCTCAGGTACCTCTCTGCTGCCGCGCGGGCCTGGTGCACCGCTTCCGCGCCGGCCGCGTCCACCGCAGCTAGACCATCTTGGATACGCTGCACAGCGTCGTTCACCTGGGCGATGAGTGTTGCCGTGGGCTTCAACGCGAAGCGCGACTCGGCCAGTTGGGCCTCCTGTAACGCATTAAGGCAATTCTGGGCCGCTTGAAACCGCGGCAAGGCTTGTTCCACCATGCGGCGCGTTTCGCAGGCCGAGGCCCGAGAAAGAAACCAACCCACAGCGGCCGTCGCACACACGATGCTGGTCGAGAGGCCGAATCCGAGGAGAAGTTTGTCGCGGGTGGTCATGGATCATCCTTGCGAACGGCGTCTCAACGCCGCGCACCGTTGAGGCGCTTCGAAGTCACACTCCGCAAGGCCGTGACAGTCGGCCGACAGCAGTTGGCTGAGATACCAAACGTTTCGTTCGATTGGCACTGCTCCCGGTGCCACCGAGACTACTTGATGGGGACATAGCCCGTGTCGGCGACGATCTTTTGCCCTTGATCGCTCAGCACAAAGTCGATAAACGCTTTCACATCTCCGCTCGGGGCACCTTTGGTGGCCAACGTCAACGTGCGGCAGATGGGGTATTTGCCGCTGCGGATCGACTCCGGAGTTGGGGCCACGCCGTCGATATTCAGCACCTTGACCGTGTTGTTGACTTCGCCCGCGGACGTGTAGCCGACGGCGGTGGGCACCTTGGCCACCGTGCTAAGCAGAGCCGCATCGTGCTTCACGGTGGCCTTCGGACCGAACGCGTCCTTTCCCAGCACCGCGTGCTGGAAGCATTCGCGCGTGCCGGAGTTCTCGTTGCGGTTGAACAGAACGACCGGCTTGCCATCTGACCACTGTCCGTTGGCCCCGGTAAACAGGTCGTGAAGCTGAGCTTTGGTGAGCTCGTTCGTGGGATTAGCCGGGTTGACGATTACGGCAACCGCGTCGTGCGCGTACGCCACGCCCACCAAGCCGCCCTTTTTCTCTTCCTCCTTCAGGTCGCGTGAGAGGAAAGCCAACTGCACCTGACCAGCCATGCAAGCCTCCGCGCCAGCCCCCGATCCGCCGCCTTCCAGCCTGATGATGGTGCCACTGGCTTTTTGAAAGGCCTCCGCCAGGGCCTTTACCAGTCCCAGCGTCGAATCGGAGCCGCGAGCCGTAATCTCACCACCCGCGGCGTTAGCCGCGCTGAGACCTAGAATTGCTACCGTTGTCGCCACCCATTGCTTGCACATGCCTGCGCCCTCGTCTAGCACCTGCGCAACCGCGAGCCCAGGCACCTTGCGGACCGCCCGCGACGCGCCCGTGACCCCGTATGGCCGCCCCCGGGTGGCGCGTCCTGCCGTTCAACTCCAACGTCGGTCCCGCGCCATCCACAGGGATCATCGGGCATATGCGGCGCGCACTACACTTCGGGCTAACGCCCGGGGCGAAGGTCCCATAAACGTGGCCGCTTGAAAACATCGCGGAACACATCGCGCCTTCGGGGGGCAACCGCCGGAGCAGGTCAGGTAAGCAGGGGCTCAGCGCTTCGGTGACCTACCCCCGATTGATGTACCAGTCGTGATGTCCCAGCCGTTATCCCGGGTTATTCACCAACTTCGTGAGCGTCGGTGCAAACCCGTTCCGTTCGGCGGTGTAGAACATGCGTACAGGCACGCCTGACCCGCGGAGCGGGAGCAGCACCTCCTGGGTGAAGGTCAGGGACGGGCCGGTCGCGCTGGTAGAGGCGGCGCGGGTGGAGGCGGCGCGGGTGGCCGCGGCGCCGGCGGATGGTTGTTTGAGCCCACGTTCAACCGCGCGATCAAGCTGCGGCAGGCCGATCCGCGGATCACGTCGGATGCCGGCGCGCTCTTGCTGCGGGAAGCGGATCATCGCCTCGGGCTGACGGCCGATCTGGCCGCGCAGCTCACGGATGATCGTGACCCCGAGCGCATCCGCTACGAGCAAGTCGAGTTGCTTCGGCAGCACCTCTGCGCCGTGGCGCTGGGCTACGCCCACCAGGACGACCAGGACGCCTTGGCCCACGACGTGGCCCTGAAGCTGGCGGTCTGGGACCGCCCCGGCCGGCGCGGCCTGCCCGAGCGCCTGGCCAGTCAACCCTCGGACTGGCGGCTGATCGACCGGCTGACAAGCCCGTCCAATCGCCGGGCGTTGCGGACGGCCCTGCGTGAATGGGTCGCGCGGCACCAGCGGGCGACGGGGCGCGCGCGCCAGGTCGCGCATGGAACGCTGGACATCGATCCCTTCCCGATCGAAGTGCATGGCCGGCAGCCCGGGGGCGCGTACCACGGCAACTACCGCCAGACGATGTACTATCCGCTGGTCGCCAGCTTCAGGGTGGCGGACAGCTACGAGTCCGCGCGTCTGGGGGAGGGCTTCATTCACACGATCCTGAAACGTGGTACGTTCGAGGACCGGCTGGGCGAGTTCAACGGCGTGATCGGCAACGGTCTGTCGGCGGGTTCGTTCGCTGCGAATGAAGCCAGCCTGTTGCTGAAGCGGCTGGCGTTCAACCTGGCCGGGATGCTGTGGGGAGGACTGGAAGATGCGTCCGGCTGCGGCTGGGACTTGAAGCGTGTGCAGCAGACCGTGTTGGAAGCCGGCGCGCGGGTGGTGGAACATAGCCGACGCGTGCTGGTGGACGTGGCCCGTGCGGCGGGGGTGCTGTGGGACCGGCTGCTGGGGCGGATCGCCCGCTGGTGGCAACCGCGTGGTCTGCCCCGCAGCGCGCCGGGCGTGGCGGGCGTAGGCATCTGGGGCCGACCGCCGCGACCGCGGCGTTGGGTGCCGCCGCCACGGCACGCGCACTTGAGCCTGGTTCTGCGTGAGTGATTCCTCCGACAACCCGCGCCGGTTGCCTCACCCGCGGGCCACGTCACCTTCCCGAGCCGGTCGGGCCTGTGGGGGTAGGGGGCACTCTCGGCCGCAGGCACGGCCGAGCGCCTGCGACCGCTCCTCGAACCCCTCTCTCGCGCTTGAACGCCCCCACCGCGCTGCGTTACGCCACCAGCACCGGGATGGTGAATAATCCCGGTTCAGGAGCCGGGAAGGTCGGCTCGTTTATCGACCGGAGGCCCGTTCCAATCCGGTAGAAGGCCAAGCGCTCCATCGTGCGCGCAAAGCCGGGGGCCACGCTCTGCGGCTGCCCGGCCCTGGCGCCACCGAGGGCCCGGAGCGAAAAAGAAGCAGTACCCGTCGCGCGTATGTGGCCCTCCTCCGGCCCCCTGCGGCCACGCGGCGTCGCCGGAGCTCTGCCCCTCTCTCCCCTACCGCGGAGTCGTCCGGGGCTTCGCCGCGGGGCGCAAGTTTGCGCCTGTTTTTCCACCGCCGATACAAGGTGTGGACACGGCCGGGGTCGCCGGTATAGTCCCCGTTTTGCGGAAGGACCCGCTCCCCGCCGTCGGAGACGCCGATGACACTGCAACGGACTGCCTGGTGTGCGTGGCCGTTAATCTTGGTCGTGGCCGGCTGTCAGGGGCCGTCGCGGCGCGACGAGCTGGGGCCGCCGCCTTCGCCGATTCTCAGCACCCGGCCCCCGCGCGTCATTGCCGCAATCCCCCCCCCGCCGCGCGAGGAGCCAGAGAAGGTCGCGCCGGAGCAGCGGCCGTCGACGGTGAGCGCGGCGGACATTCGCGTGCCGGGCGGGATACGGCGGGGGCGCTGGAAGACGATCATCGTCCACCACTCCGCGAGCGATAAGTCCACGCCGCAGGGGATGGACTCGTGGCACCGGCAACGCGGGTGGTCGGGCCTGGGCTATCACTTCGTCATCGGCGGGGGCCAGAATTGCCCGGACGGGAAGCTGTTCGTCGGGCCGCGGTGGAAGTTGCAGCAAACGGGAGCGCACTGCAAGGCGCCCGCGGGCCGCTACCTGGGTGTGTGGCGTCCGAACAACTTCTTCAACGAACAGGGCATCGGCATCTGCCTCATCGGCGACTTCGATACCCACGCGCCCTCCGCGCGGCAGATGCGGACGCTTCAAGACCTCATCGCCGTGCTGATCGACGAAACCGGAATCAGCCCCGGCCAGGTGTTCGGGCACGGGGAGGTCACCAACAAGACTGCCTGCCCCGGGCGGTACGTGGACATGGCGGCGCTGCGGCGGGCTGTCGCCGCCCGGGCGGCGGAGCGCTCCCCAACGGCATCTTCCGACACGCGCCGCGGCTATTGAACGACGATCCTCTACCCCGCCGCGCGCCATCGGAGGTGCTCGCGGTCAAACCGTTTGGCCCGCGTGCCCTGCGTGGCCCATTCCGCGGGCACCGACGGGGGACAGCTAATCGCGCGAGGGCGCGGTAGAATCTTGCGTTCACCGGAGTCGGTACCCTTGCCGGAGCATCCCCCTATGTTGCCGTTCGTCCGCCTCGCCCCCATCGTCCCGGGCTTCGCGCTCCTACTGGCCGCGCCGGGCTGTCAACAACCCACCGGCGACCACCTCGACCGCTGGTTGATCGGCGAAGTGACCATGCGCTCGGCGTTCGCCGCCAACCTGCGGACGTTGGCGATGCCCGGCGGGCGCCTCACTGGCACGCCGAACGCCGAGCGGGCGCAGGAGTTCATCGCCGACGAACTCCGCGCATATGGTCTGAGGAACGTGCACGCCGAGCCGTTCGACATGACCTGCTGGACGGTGCGCGAAACCCGGGTGACGGTGCTCGACGATCCGCCGCGCGAGCTGACCGGCGCCGTCGCGCTGGCGATGACGCTCGGCACGCCGCCGGAGGGCGTGACGGCGGAACTGGTCGATTTGGGCTCTGGGACGGATGAGGAGATTAAGGCCGGGGCCGAGCCGCTCCGCGGCCGCTTTGCCCTGGTGCGCGACGTCCGGCACGAGCGCGGCGCCATCGTCCGGAAGGCCATCGAGCATGGGGCCGCGGGCGTGGTGTTCACCAGCCCGGCCGAGCGCGCGCCGATTATCGGCAACGGTCACCGTGAGCCGCGACCGGAGCCGGTCGTGGTCGTTCCGCATGATGAGAAGCTCCTGGCCCAGGTCGCTGCGGGCCCCGTCCGCATCAACATCCGCCTGGATGCCGAAGCGTGGCCGTGCCGACCCTGCAATATCGTCGGCGAGATTCCGGGCCGCGGGCCGCTGGCGCGCGAGGTCGTCATCCTGACGGCCCACCTCGACAGTTGGCACCTGGCCGAGGGTGGCATGGACAACGGCAGCGGGTCGGCCGCGATTCTCGAAGCCGCGCGGGCGTTGGCCGCGCTGGCCGAGCGCGATTGGCGGCCCCGCCGCACCCTCCGCTTCATCTGGTTCATGTCCGAGGAGATTGGTCTCAACGGCAGCCGCGCCTATGTGCGCGAGCACTCGGCGGAGCTGGATCGCGTCATCGCCGTCATCAACGCGGACATGCCCGGCGCCCCGCGCCGGCTGGTCGCCTTTGGCCACCCCGAGGTGCAGCCGTGGCTGGAGCGCGTGCGGGCCGATCTCGCGGCTTACGAGCTCGACCTGAAGATCGCGGAGGCCAAGGGGATGTGGAGCGACCACGCGCCGTTCATGCAGCAGGGCGTGTGTACCCTCGCGGTGGGCGGCGAGCTGGGGCCCGGCGCGCAGCACTACCACACGACCGGGGACACGTACGAGACCGTCGATCGCCGCGGGACGGTCCAGTCGTCGGCGGTCTTCGCGGTCATGCTGCGCCGACTGGCGGACGAGCCGCGGCGACCGACGCAGCGGCTCGCGGCCCAAGAGCCGGACGAGCATTAGAGGGCGGCGCACCTGGGCAAGCCGCAATGGGGAGGGATGCGCTGGGGCGAGCCGCGCTCTTCACCCCGCCCCCTTCCAATGCGGGGTTGGGGGAGGGTCGCGGTCGCGTCGGGGTAAGAAGCGGGTTCCTCCCACGTGAACGGCTTCTTGATTTTCCAGATGGTCGTGCGCGATTCGGCGGCGTACACGAAGAAAGCACGCCTCTCGGCGAGCCGCGGCTCGGCAGGCCGGTAGGGTCGCCGTGGGAGCCGGCCTCGCCCTCCCGCGCCGCATGTTCGCACCGGGCAACCTGGCTCGCGCTGGGGGGACCCGAGCGCTGCACCTAGCTTTCCAGGTCGATCGCCGGGCGCTCGGCCTTGGGCCGGTACTTCTCGACGAGCGCCCGCAATTTCGGCTGGTCCGGCCGCAGCTCGAGGCTGCGGTGCCAGGACTCGACCGCGTCGTCCCGTAGCGCGACGCGCTCCGGGTTGTCGAGGTACTGCGTCATCAGCACCACCCCCAGGCCCGCGTGCGCCGGAGCGTTCTGCGGGTCCAACTCGATCGCCCGGCGATAACTCTCCGCCGCCGCGTCGTACGCCCCCTCGCGCCACAGCGTGTAGCCGAGGCGCTCGTGGGCAGCGGCGAGGTTGGGGTCCAGCTGGAGCGCCACTTTGAGGGTACGGTGGGCCGTCTCCCAGCGCTCCTGGTTAAGGTACACCGTGGCCAGGTTGACCAGGACCAGCGGCTGGGCCTGATTGCACTCCAGGGATTCCTTGTACGCCTTGATCGCCTCGTAATGCCGGCCGAGGGCGGTCAGGGCGGCCCCGAGGTTGCTGCGGGCGAACGCGTTGCGTGGGTCGAGCTTGATCGCCTCCTGGTAGCTCTCGACCGCCCGCTCAAGCTCCCCCGTTTGGTGGTAGCACGTGGCCAGCCGGAACCGTAGTTCGAAGTTCCGCGGGTCCAGGTCGCACGCCATCAGGTACGCCCGGATGGCCTGCGTCATCCGGTCCAGTAGCCGGTAGACGTCGGCCAGCTCGATGATCGGCGCGACCTGCGTGGGATCGAGCCGGACGGCCTCTTGCAGCGCGTCGGCGGCCTGCGCCAGTTGCCCCTGCTGCCGATACACCAAGCCGAGCTTGTAGTGCCCCTCGGCGAAGTGCGGATCGAGTTCCACGGCCTCGCGGAACTCGGCCAGCGCCACCTCCAACCGGTTGGCCGCCAAGGCGGCCTCCCCGTCGGCCAGACGCATTCTCGCCATCTCGTGACCGAGCATGCATCCCGACGAAAGACCCCACAGCATCAGCATGGCCCCCGCCGCACCGAGCGAGCGTTGCGTCAGTCGAATCATGGCTCCCCGGCGTCCTCGCAAGCTATTACAGGGCCACGCCGCCATCGGACCGCGCCGCCGACGAATACACCCTTTTACCCCGCGGCGGGGAGGCGAGTCAACCGGCCGCGCCACGCGTCGAAAGACCGGTGGTCCGGCCGCAACTCGGATCGGCGCTCCCGCGGCCGTCGGCCCGCGCCGCATCGTCCCCCACGAACCCAGCAAGTCAACACCCCAATTGCCCTTACGCAGCAAGGCGACGGGGCGGTCGGCGCTCACTTCCCCAGCAGCACGTCAAGCAGGCCAAGCGTCTCGCCCTTGCGTTTGACGATGAGCACGGGCATGGGGGCCCCGGCGACGATGCGTTCGGCCGTCCCGCCGAGGATCACCGACGCCATGCGGGTCATGCCGCGGCTGCCGACGCAGATCAGGTCCACCTTGCGGGCCTGGGCGAACTGGACGATGGCGGCTTCGGGTTCGTCGGCCGAGGAGCATTGCAGCTCACAAGTCAGCCCGCTGAAGTCGACGTCGCGGACGAACTCCTCCAGGCGACGCTGGTGTGCCTGCTCCTGCGCGCGCACCGCCTGCTCCAGCGTCAGCCCGGTCTTGCTGTACCCGTAGCCCACGCTGAAGACGGTCTGTACAAGCACCTGCGGTCGCGGCTCGCCGCTGGCCCGCGCCAACCCGACCGCCGCCCGCAACGCCAGCTTGGCGTGCTCCGAGAAATCCACCGGCACGAGCACGCGGGAGAGGTGTACCGCGGCCCCCTCCGGAATCAACATCACGCTGCACGGGGCCTTGCGGGCCAGGCGGTTGAAGGCGTGCCCCGTCGCCAACTGCGAGGCGGGCAGCGTCCGCCCGGCCAGGATCAAATCGAGCTCACGCTCGCGGGCGGCGCGCAACGTCGCCTCCACGGCCCCCTGCGGCTCGATTTGCAGCGTGACGCGCTGCATCAGGTCCGCGGGCAGGTTGTCGCGCAGCGTGCGCTCGTGTTCGTACGGGCCGCGCGGGTCGTCGGGGGCCCGCCGGGAGTAGTAGACCACGTGGACCATCTCGAGGTCGGCAAGCTGCGCGAGGCGCGCCGTGTAGGCCAACACGTTCATGTCGTCCGGCCACTCGTCCAGGTACACCCCCAGTCGCTTGATTTGTTCCATGAGCCGGCCTCCGAAGCACGGTGCCACGCCGGCCCCGGGCCCCGGGGCCGGCGGCGACACTATAGCGCCAGCGAGGCCGCCGCACCAGCCGTGGCCGGCCCTGATCCGG
Organism: Planctomycetota bacterium; assembly: GCA_040755725.1. GTDB lineage: Bacteria > Planctomycetota > Phycisphaerae > UBA1845 > Fen-1342 > JBFMAI01. The sequence continues at coordinate 9,805 of JBFMAI010000016.1, forward strand.
TGAAAAGCGGCGGCCGAGGGAACGGCCTGGGGCGGCGGTGTCCTGACAGGGCTCCGCGCGCGCCCTCGGTCGCTACGGGTTGGTCAGCAGCCGGACGAAGGGGTTTATGTCTCCGAAGTTCACCACGCCATCGAGGTTGACGTCCCCGTTGAGCACCGGGCAGCCGGGGAAGGCGGCCTGCCACGCGGCCGGGTTGGTGAGGGCCAGGACGAACGGGTTGATGTCGCCGAAGTCGACCAGGCCGTCGCAGTTCAAGTCGCCGGTGAGCGCTTCGCCGATGACCGTGACGGTGACGCCGATGTAGTCGTGATACGTCGGGTCGTACTGCCGCTCGGCGTAGACGAGCAGCGTGAGCTTGCCGTTGGCGTCGATGTAGCGGCTGAAGTTGGCGCGGACGTTCCCGCGCAAGTGGCCGTCGCGGTTGCCCGCCCAACTGTCCATGTAACGGTTCTGGTCGAGCAGGCCGGCGCCGTCGCTCCACTGCTGGGCGACGCGGTCCCACACGTACAGCTCCACCTGCGTGCAGCGGCTGGCGAAACCCTCCCAGACGATCCCGAGGTCGTCGATGATCGCCGGGTTCTCGGCGATCGTGAACTCGTACACATGCGTGGACTCATTGGTGCTCGCTGTCGGCCATTGCGAGTTGTAGCGGTTCGGGTCGCTGGTGCTGGTGCTGGTCGCGTCGGAATACGCCAACCGGGCGTACGCGGTGGGCTCGAAGTTCGTGATGGGGGCCGTGACCGGCAGGCGCACGCCGCTGACGTTGCTCCAGCTCGCGGTGTCATGGCCGAAGCCGAACTTGTCCACCCCGCCCCCGGTGCGGAAGTCATAGACGCTCCGGTAAGCACGGGCGATGCGGAAGAAGCCGTCGCTGAGGCCCTCGCCCTGGTCGAGGTCGGCCGAGATGGCTACCACGCGGACCTTCACCTGGGCCGCGCTGATGTTGGGCACTTGCCAGTCGTAGAAGCCCGTGTCGGTCGTCGTGGCGATGAACTCGTACGACTGGCCGTTGTCGACCGTGTAGTACAGGTCGATCCGCGGGATCTCGACGTTGTTGGTGTCCGTCGCCACCCACTGGATCGTCGCCGTGGAGCCCGCCACCAGCAGCTCGCCGCCGTCCGGGGAGATCACATCCACCGCCGGCACCGACGCCGTGTAGCGCGGCACCTGCATGACGATGCAGTGGACCGCGCCGGCGGCCGGAATGATCGATGTGCACTCGATCGGGACGATCTGGACGTTGGGTCCGGCCGCCGCCTGGAACTGTGCCAGGGCGTCGGCGCTTTCGGTCGGGTAGCCGGAGTACGTCGGCATGAAGATGCGGTCGTTCACGCGGAACGCGTTGGTGTACGTCCAGTGCGTGCTGCCCGTGTTCCAGGCCCACGTGCGATAGACGTTGAAGCCCAGGGCCTGCATGTACGGCACGGCGTTCTCGGTGATCTGGATCGCCGTCGGGTCCGACCCGGTCTTGAACTTCGAGATGATGACGTTGTGCTCGTCGATGAGGTACATCCACATGTCGATGTGGCCGGTGCCGTCCACGCTGGACGGCAGTTGCGGCATCACGTGCAGCGTGTCGATGCCTTGAAACCGCGCGTACAACTCCGCGATCAACGCCGGCGTGAACCCCGCACTGGCCGGGTTGTCACCGTTCACCAGGGCCGTGACGAACGCACTGCGGTTCGGCCCGGGCTGGAAGTTGCCGCCCGAGTAGTACAACCCCATGTCGTATGTCGGCATAATGAAGTAGTCGTCGCCCAGCAACGTCGGCCGGAAGTTGTCCAGCGGCCGGCTCGGGTAGTAGTGGCTGTCCACGATCGCCAACGCCCCGTTCTGCCAAATGAAGTGCGGCCCGTAATCCCGGATCCACAGCGCGTTGGCGGGCTGGATGATGAACCGGACCTTGGTCATGTCCGCCCCGCCGGCGACGAAAGCGTTGGTCGCGTTCTGCTGCTGCGTCGCATCAGGCACCACCACCCACGCGATCTCGTCGTGCGCCGGGCTCGCCGTCAACGCCACCACCAGGTCGCGCACCACGCTCGCCCACTGGCTCGACGTGTAGTGGTATAGAACGCCCCGCGTCGGGCCGTACTCCGGCGGCGACTCGATCAGCCCCGCCGACGGAATCTGCTGGTCCACCTCAATCGCGTAGGGCGTCAACTTTTGGGCGGGGTTGTAGGGCGTCCCCCCTTCCCGGTAACGCGGCAGCACAATCGGCTGTCCCTGCTCGTCCTCGGTGACCATCCCACCCGCCGGGCCCCCGGTCCACCTCGCATCCTGAGCTGCCAGGTCACCGGCCAGGCCGGTCAGACAAATAACAGGCAGAATCCCTCGCCATGCACGCACCGGACACCTCCAAGTTAAACGGTGACTGGATGCGGCGAACATCGCCGCGGGTGGCTTCGTTTCCTCATGCCCTCATCGTAGGGGATGCCACGGCATGAGCAAACAAGTTCTTGCGACGCAGAACGCTTCCCCGTCGGAATACGCCACCGCCAGCGATCCGTTCAGCCCAAACGCAGGTATTATCGGGCTGCTGAAACAACGGGGCAGCGGCGTACAGCCCCTCGCCACGCCCGGGCCCCCCTACCAGCGAACAAGCCGGAAGGCTCGGCTGCGTTACTTGTCGATGTTCTCTTCCGCGATGGGCTTCCTGGGGCCGACGTCGGTCAGCTCGAGCGGACCGAAGGAACCGTCCAGTCGCTTCTGCTGGTGGAACGTGCAGACGCACCAGTAGAAGCTGCCGTCGTCCGCCTTGGTCGCCGCCGCCGCCGCGATGTGCCGCGAGACGATCGGCGAATCGCCACCCGAGGCCCGATCGAACCACCAGTCCTTGTCCACGATCACGAGCTTGCGGATGTCCTTCCAGCCGGCGTTTTCGAGGAGCTGGCGCATCGTGGCCTCCAGCTCGTGGTCCACCTTCTGGGCCTTGGGCATCGTGGCGACCTTGAGGGCTTCCGCCAGCAGTTTCTCACGTAACTCCAGGTAGTGCTTGTAGTTGTCGCCCGCGATCGTGAACTCGCCCGCCGAGAAGATGTCGCCGTAGCTACGAACCTGGAAGCGCACGGTGTGCCGGCCTGGCTTCAGCTCGCCCAGGTTGTACGTGTATTGGTCCGGCCCGATCTTGCGCCGGCCCTTGCCTTCCGCGTAGAAGAACCCGGGGTCTTTGTACGCGGTCATCTTCTCCGGCTCGGGGGCAATATCCAGCACGAGGAACTTCGTATCCAGGGCCTCGGCTTTCTTGATGGTCACGTACTGAAAATCGACGTCCGCGGCGTCGACCAGCATGTCGATCGGAACCTGGATTTCCTTGACGCTCTTGTCGCCGCGACCGAGCAGCTCCCGCCACGTCTTCTCAACCTGCACGAGGGCATAGATGGGCTCGCCCGTCTTGAACTCCGTGGCCAAGTTGGCGGGCCGGGCCGGGTCAATCGGCGACTTGGAGAACACGATCTTGCCGCCCGTGCGGGCCGCGTCGGTCGCCTCCTGGCCGTCCGCGTTCTTCTCGCCTTTGAGCTTCTCCTGTCCCTTCTCTATGGCGCCTTTCACCTTGTCCACGCCCGGCACCTGCGCCGCCCCCGGCGTCGCCAGCATCCACAGGCAGAGTATCGCCGCCAGACCGCGGCCCGCTGTTCGCATAACCGGTCTCATGCCCGAATCTCCTTGGTGCGGCCGGTCTCCATCCCGTCCGCCGATCCCCCGTACGCCCCTTCTACGCCGCGCGCCGGGAGCCGTCAACCAATCGGGCGCCGCCGGCCCCGGGCCGCCCCCCTGGAATCCCGGCCGCGGGCGGGCTATAGTGCGTGCTTTGCGGCTCTTTACAGGGCGACCTCATGCAGTTGACCAAGATTCTGACCCTCGACCGTATCCGCGTGCCGCTGACGGCCTCGGACAAGATGGGCGTGATTGCGCAGCTCATCGACCTTCTGGCGACCACCGGGGGCTTGGTCAATCGCGACGCCGCCCTGGAGGCCGTCCTGAAGCGCGAGGCCGAGCGGACCACGGGGATCGGCTACGGCCTCGCCATCCCCCACGGCAAGAGCGACGGATGCGACCGGCTGGTCATGGCCGCCGGAAAACCTGCTCAGCCGGTGGACTTCCAGAGCCTGGACGGCCGCCCGGTGACCTTCGTGGTGCTGCTGGTAAGCCCCCCGGACCAAACCGGGCCCCACATTCAGGCCCTGGCGAAGATCAGCAGGCTGATGAACATCGAGGATTTCCGCAGTGCGGTGGCCCGGGCCGCCACCGCCGACGAGCTTTTCCAGGCGATTGCTCGCTGCGAGTCCGCCGAGTCCTGAGCCCCCTGCTTGGTTCCCACCCCGGCCGTCAGTCCCCGACCGTGATTGCGTGCATGGCGGAAGTGAATGCCGTCGGCGCATAAGAACGGGCCTGACGTGAACGTCAGGCCCGCAGTGAGCAACATCACAAGGTGCGGGAAACGACCCAAACGGTCGTCACCCTCGGCCTAGCGCCGGCGAAGCAGGACCGCCAGCCCGAGCAGCGCCAACGAGGCGGGCTCGGGGACCGGCGTGTACTGCATGTCGTCATGCATGACGTGGCCGGCACCCCAATCGGATGCAATCTGGACCTTCTTGACGGGCGGGTCGAACTCCCAACCGTCCCAGCCCCAGGTGTTGTTGCCGGCGATGCACTTGACCGGTGCCGTTCCGAGGACGTTGTTGTTCTCGTCAAAGAACGTCGCGGTCGCGCCGGACGACTGGTAATTCGTTGTGAAGAAGCCGCCGAACTTCAGGGCCGGCTGGTTGAACACCCACTCCGCCGTGATCCCGTACGTCGGGCCCATGAACTTGGAGCCGCCGTGGGGATACGTGGTGAAGTAGTAGGCCCAGCCGGTCGTCACGTGCAAACCCTGGCCGGCGCCAACCTGGTTAACAACGCCGGCGCCGTCGAACACCACGAGCTGCGGGACAAACTGCCCGGTCGCGTGCTTCTCGAAGCCCTCGGAATAGGTGCCGACAAACTCGCCGATGGGCGTAATCGCCGCACTCGCGGCGGCCACCACACCGGCCATCGCAACCAACGTCAAAACTCGTACCATGAATCGCTCCTCCTGACTCTTAGTCTGCCCACGCATCGTGGCGGCGGATGCGTACAACGCGCAGTCACAGGCTCGGGCGGTTATGTCCCAAAATCCGCCACTTACCTCATTGGACCCCGAGCCTCCTCTAAGCTCCTCCAACTGAGCCGCTCGCGGGTACGACCATTGCCTGAGATGCTTTCTTTAGGCTAATCTCCCGCACACGGAAGTCAAGCAAAAAACGGGTCTCGGCCCGAAAAACATTCCGATAACCAAACGTCTCCGAGGATCATACACTAAAATACTCCATTTATGCGGCACTTATATATCTTACGACGTATTAAGGGACGTATTCTGCTATATAGACGCGACACAAGGTCAAGTACTTCAACGTATCCGCACCTGGGGCAGCGGCGTGCGCTTCGCCGCTTGGGTGGACACTGCCGACTCCAGTCGGGCTACGAAGTCTTCGAGAGCGGCGATCACCGGCGGATCGGCCTCCGTGAAGTTCGCCAACGGGCGACCCGCGTCGCCGCTGATCCGCACCACTCCGTTTAGCGGGATCGCTCCCAGGAACGGCACCCCCAGCTCCCCTGCCGCCTTCTGCGCGCCGCCGTGGGAGAATATCTCATCGCGATGCCCGCAGTGCGGACAGACGTAGTAGCTCATGTTTTCCACGATCCCCAACGGCTCGACCCCGAGCTTCTGGTACATCCGCAAGGCCCGCACGGCATCGAGTAGAGCGACCTCTTGAGGCGTGCAGACCACGACGGCCCCCGTCAGGGGGATCGTCTGGGCGAGCGTGAGTGGGATGTCGCCCGTGCCGGGCGGCAGGTCCACGAACAGGTAGTCGATCTCACCCCAGTCGGTGCGGTCAAGGAACTCCTTGACGTACTTCTGGGCCATCGGGCCGCGCCAGATCACCGCTTGTTCCGGGCCCACCAGGTGGCCCATGCTGACGACTTTGACGCCGTCGGCGTCAATCGGCCGCACACGGCCCGACTCGTCGAGATCGAGCCGCCGACCTTCGGTGCCGGTCAGCTTGGGTAGCGATGGGCCGTAGACGTCGGCGTCCAGCAACGCCGTCCGAGCCCCTTTGCGTCGCAGCCCGAACGCGGCCAGCAGGGCCACGGTGCTCTTGCCGACGCCGCCTTTGCCGGCCCCGACCGCGATGACGTGCGTAACTCCGGGAAGCGGTGTCGGCGTGGGAGGCAAATCGCTCATGCTGGTGAACTCCGGTGGGGCCGAGGACGGTAACCAAGCCGCGGGACGCGTCGGCCCCGCGATCATGTGACGATAGACTCAGACGCCGGGAATATCCACCGCGCGCCGTCGTCTGGGCCGTGGGGGACATGCGACACCGAACGGGGGGGCGAGTCTGTCTCCTGCGGCGACCCTGCTGCAGGAGCGTGAATGCCCGAGCCGTCCTCTGACCGTAATCAGGAGGCGGGGGCGGTGAAGGCGCGTGATTAGAGCAGCGGCGTGCCCCAGGGGACTTCGTACGCCTCGTCGTTGACGATGGCGAAGAAGCCGTTGTCGTCCACGCCGATGTCGTAGACGGCGTCGCTGATTCCCCGCCCGGCGAAGTAGAAGGTCAGGGCCTCATGGAGGGTCCGCTCGTCGGCGTCCCGCGGCACGTCGAGGTCCACCGTACGGACTTCGGTGTTGTCGAAGCCGTAACGCGGTACACAGCGGACCATGAGCGCCGTCTTCCGCATGGCGTGGTTCCTCGGTGGCTGGTCCCTAGCGCTGCCACCACCCATATTATACGTATCCCCCCGGCGGGGTGTTCAAGGCCCCCGCGCGATTCCCGATATTAACCGGCCCCTCACGTCAGCCGAGCGGCAACGCGTCGACCAACTGCTCCACCTCGTCCGGGGAATTGTAGAAGTGCGGGCTGGCGCGCAAGCGGCCCTGACGCACTGCTAACACGATCTTGAACTCGTCCCGCAGGTGCCGCTGCAACGCACGGAGGTCGTGCTTATCCGACGCGAACGAGACGATGCCGCTCCATTCGCTCGGCGTCCGCGGGCTGAAGATGCGCCACCCTTTGCCGCGCAACCCTTCCACAAGCTGGTCCGTGAGCTGCTTCAGACGCCACTGTATCTCCTCTGATCCGACTTCGAGCAGCAGTTGGACCGAGGCCCCCAAGGCACGAATGCCGGGGACGTTGTACGCGCCGCTGTCAAATCGCCGGGCGTCGTCCCGATAATCGATCTTCCGCTCCGGCGCGTCGAAATCATGCTTCATGCCCAAGTAACCCGGCTCGGTCGGCCGCAGGTGCCCGAGCAGCTCGCGCCGGCAGTAGAACACCCCGGCCCCTTCCGGGCCGCACAGCCACTTGTGCCCGTCGGCCGCCAGGAAGTCGATGTTCATGGCCCGCACGTCGACGGGCAGCGCTCCCAGCGCCTGGATTGCGTCGACGCACAACAGCACGCCCTTCGTCTGGCACAGCTCGCCCAACCGCGTCAAGTCGATGCGAAACCCGTTGCCCCACTGCACCGCGGACACGGTGACAAGGCGCGTCCGGCGGTCGATCGCGGCGGCGAGTCGGTCGAACGGCACGCGGCCGTCCTCTTCCGCGACGCGGCGCAGCTCGATGCCGCGCGGCTCCAGCGCCAGCCAGGGGTAGACGTTGGCCGGGAACTCCATCGTGTTGGAAACGACGTTATCGCCCGTCACCCACGGGATGCCGTTGGCCACATAGTTCAGCCCCTCGCAGGTGTTCTTGACGAAGGTCACCTCCTCCGGGTCGGCGTTGATCAGGCGCGCGACGGCCTGCCGAACGTGGTCGATCACCCGGAAGTAGTCGCCCCGGAGGTAGGCGGCTTCGGCCACCTCGTCGGCGTACGTCCGCAACGCCTCCGCCGCCGGCCCCGACAGGGGCGCAATCGCGGCGTGATCCTGAAAGTTGTACCGCCGGGTGATCGGGAACCGGGCACGAATTTCTTCCAGCGTCATGGCATCCTGTCCCGCTAGAGGGCGAACGTCGGACGAAGACCAGCATTGTAGGCCCTCCTGACTTGGTTGTCTGCGGTCCCCCTACGCCGGTTCACGGGGCGGCCGGTAACCGCAACCGGGCCGCCGGTCGCGGGCCAGCGGCGGCCGGCCCCGGATTCCAGCGGCGTGAGCTGAACCGGGGGATGGGCACTTTCGCTTGCCCGATGTCGTCCGTGGCGGTTATACTGGCGATAGCACATTTGCTAGAGCGAACTACGCAACGGGCCACCCATGGCAGCGGACGGGCCTCGCGACGCGGGTGTCATCACGGAGTTGCTTCATGCCGTTGAACAGGGGGATTCCTTAGCGCGCCGGCATCTGTGGGACCTGGTGTACGGAGAACTGCGACAACTGGCTCATCGTCAAGCGCTGGCCGAGAAGCGTGCTCTCGGCCCGCAAACCACCGTGCTCGTGCATGAGGCCTATCTTCGCCTCGTCGATAACGGCGACGCCGACGTCCACTGGCACAACGGCCGACATTTCTTCGCCGCCGCCGCGAACGCCATGCGCCGCATTTGCGTGGATGACGCACGTGCTCGTGCACGGCTGAAGCGCGGCGGCCCCGGGTTGGACGGCGAGAGCGGGCGCCGTGCCCACCCCAGCACACCGGGCCAAGCACCCCGCCGAGCGCAGCCGGTTGAGTCGGTCGCGGATCCACGAGCGGGCGACGACGACCCGCTGGAGCTGTTGGCGCTGGACGAAGCGCTCACAAAACTGGAGCGGACCGACCCGCGCAAGGCCGAGGTCGTCATGCTGCGGTTCTTCGCCGGGCTCACCGTGGAGCAGACTGCGGCGGCGATAGGCATCGCTCCGCGCACGGTGGACAACCTGTGGCGTGTGGCCCGGGCCTGGCTGCACCGCGAGCTGGACGGCGAACCGACATGACCGTCTCGCCTGACTTTCAGCAGCGCATCGACGAGCTCTTCGGGGCCGCGTTGGCCTGCGCGCCGGCGGAGCGGGCCGCCTTACTGGAACGCGCCTGTGGGGACGACGACCGGCTCCGCGCCGAGGTCGAATCGCTGTTGCGGCACGACCAACAGGCGGGTGCCGCGTTCCTGAAGCCGCCCGACCTGCCACCGCCCGCCGCCCCGTCAGGGTCGACCAACGGCCCCGACCCGCTCATCGGGCAGACCGTCGGCGAATTCGAGATTAGACGGCTGATCGCCGCCGGCGGCATGGGCACCGTCTACGAAGCCGAGCAGCAGCACCCGCGCCGGACCGTCGCGCTGAAGGTCATGCCGGGGTGGGCCGCAACGCCGGCGGTGGCGCGGCGGTTCCAGCTCGAAGCCGAAATCCTCGGTCGGCTGCGGCACCCGAACATCGCCCAGGTGTACCACGCCGGCATGCACGAGCTGGCCGGCGTCCGCGTGCCGTACTTCGCGATGGAGTACGTCCCCGACGCCCGGTCGATCACCCAGTACGCCGATGAGCAGGGGTTGAGCACGCGCCAGCGGCTGGAGCTGTTCTCGCAGGTCTGCGATGCCGTGCAGCACGGTCATCAGCGCGGCGTCATCCACCGCGACCTGAAGCCCGGAAACATCCTGGTCGGAGCTGATGGCACATTGAAGGTGATCGACTTCGGTGTCGCCCGGGCCACGGATGCCGACGTGACGCTCGCCACACAGTGCACGGCCGCCGGTCAGATCGTCGGCACCGTGCAGTACATGAGCCCCGAGCAGTGCGACGGCGACGCCCACGAGATCGACACGCGGACCGACGTGTACTCCCTCGGCGTCGTGCTCTATGAGCTGCTGACCGGGGCGCTGCCCTACGAAACGACCGGCAGCACGATCTACGCGGCCGTGCGGACGATCAAGGAGCGGGTGCCGCCGAAGCCGAGCACGAGGCTCGGCCCGCTTGCGGTGGGGCCGGGCTCCGCGCGTGCCCACGCCGGCGAGCCGCCGGCCAGCACCCGTAGTGCAAAGCCCTGCTTTGCATCGCGATCAGGCCGCGACGAGACACCGGTGGCACCCAGACTCACACTGGCGACGGGCGGGAGTGGCGCGCCCCCCGTGGATGCCCGGCGTCTCGCCCGTGAACTCCGCGGCGACATCGACACCATTGTCCTGAAAGCCCTCGAGAAGGACCGCGAGAAGCGCTACGCCTCGGCGGCGGACCTCGCGACCGACATCCGCCGCTATCTGAACCGTGAGCCGATCGCCGCCCGCCCGCCGACGCGCTGGACGCGGGCGGTGCGGTGGGTCGCGCGGCATCCGTACGTGACGACGGCGACCGCGTGTGTGTCGATCGGCATCGTGATCCTGGTGGCGACCGTCGGCGCCGTCTGGCTCGTGAACCAGCGGCCCGCGCGCATGGTGCTGCTCAAGAAGGCGGGGTACGAATGGAGCCGGTCGGGCTACGAAGCTCGCCTGGAGTCCGCATGGGGCCGGACGCTGCAAACTTGGAGCGGACCGTCCCCCTGGAGCGTGAAATTCGCGAGACTTGTGGACCGGCCGCGCGAGCTCGGCGGGGGCAAGATCGCGGTCGTGCTCTATCAGCCCGACTCGATCGACTACACGCCCCATGAATTGCGTTTCTATGACACGCGCGTGAGCGTCCGTGACCCCGAGTGGATGGCCAAGCTGCGCGACGGCGACCCCCTGCCGGATCCACACGGGCGCGGCTACCAAGCTCGTGAATTCGGTGCTGCGTTTGCGGCGGCCGTTGACGTTTTTCCCGAACACCCCGGAGTCGAGATCATTGCCGGCTTCGTGCGACTGGGGTACTCTCAATTGGTGATCCGCATCTACGACCTCCGGGGTGACGTGCTGTATGAGATATGGCACGACGGCGGCGCCAGCAGTTGCTACTGGATGCAGGATGCCAAGCAGCTCGTGTTCACCGGCGCGAACGCCGAGGTCGAGTGGGAGAACCGTGGGTACCCCGGTCTCGAGATCGCCCATCCCTGGGTGGTCTTCGCCATCCGGCCCCGGTACCGCGAGCTCGTGCACGCCCTCCTGCGGACGCAGGCCGGCGACAGCCCTTGCGACCCGGCGTGGTACAAGTGCCTCTGGCCGCCGGAGTGGGCCGGACGCCGCTCAGGAGGGTTTATGTTTTACGACGTCACTCGACCGGTCGAGGCCGATCCCGGCCGGGCGGTGGGGGTAGACGTTACTTGGGACGGACGCGGGGGGTTCAGCTTCGAGGTCGACGAGCACGGTGAGGAAATCCCGGGCACGCGCGTTATCTCGGATGAGTACCGCCGGGCGTACAACGCCGCCAGACAGCAGGGCAGCGATCAAACCGACGCCGCCTCAGCCGACCGCACCTCGGCCCACTCCGGCCCAGCCGCCACCGGCCCGCCCGATCCGGCGTTGATCACCCTCCACGACCTGCCGCCGATCCTGCCTTCGGCCACGCGCCCCGCCCCGTACCGCCCGAGCCAGTAGCGCCGGACCTCCGAGCGCGGCGTCCCCGTGGACCACAAGCCCAGCCCCGCCCCGATGCCGGCCCCCGTGTCGCGCCGATCGGCGCGCGCAAGCCGGTGTGGCACCGGCCAACGGCCGGTGAGTGGCCGACGAGCCGTCGGCCGGCACAAACCGAGCCGCGACCGTCAGGGAGCGGTCGTGCGCGCAACTGGGAGCATCCGCTCCCTCACGGTCGCGGCTCGGATCTCGTCCGCCCTCCGCATCCTCGGCGCTCCCGGCGCCTTTGCGGTTGCCCCGACCCTGCCCCACCTCGCAACTCGCCATTCACTACTCGCCCCTCCTCCCCCGCCCCGGCGAAAAGAATTCTGAAAAATCTGAATTTCCGTGCGCCGGCCGTGCCCAGACGACGCACGTACCTACGGCGTTCGGCTCCGGGCACGGGTCACGCGGGGTGGCTCGACCCCGCAGCTTGCCAAAATCGGATTGCCGCGGGGTCGCGCGACCCGCCGCGGAGACGACACGTCGTGCGAGAGCAAGGTACAGGAGGAACGCAACATGCGCAACCGAACAACAGCACTGAGGACGGGACGGCTCTGCACCGTTCCAGCGTATCTTCGGTTAGTCGGCGTCGTGCTGCTGGCGGCCTTGTCGGCCCCCGTCTGGGCCCAGAAGGCCGTCTCCACCCAATCGAACGGTAGAGCCGCGGCGGCGCCCGGTCCCATGAGTCCGGAACAACCCGCAGAGCCTTCGCCGGCCCTCTGGGGTGCTGACGGCGCCTTTGCCGGCCGGAACCCCGAGGATGAGGTTGTCGAGCTGCGTGGCCCATCCACCAAGCAGTTCCAGAACCCAGACGGAACCAAAACTGCCGTCATCACCCTGTCACCTGTCCACTACCGCACCGCGACTGGCGCGTGGCAGGAAATCCAACCAATCATCAAGCCGAACGACAGCGGGATTCATGCCGGCCACCCGTTTGCGGTCACCCACCACCTGTTCCAGGCCTTCTTTGGGGCGTCTGCCACAGACGGGTACGTCGTTGAGACTGAGGCACTTCGAATTGAAGTGAGCGGCGCGTCCGAAATACGGGTTGAAGGTGCCGACGGGCGCGTGCTGGCGCGCTACTCACGATCTACCGCGCGCGCACGTGTCGTGGACAATCGAATCGACTACCAGGCTGCATTCACGGAAATCGCCGCCGATGAGCGCCTGACCGTTCATTGCAGGGGCTTGAAACACGAGGTAATAATTCGCAGGCCACCTCGGATCATTGTGGCGGATGCGCAAGCCGCCAAACTGGTCTTCGCCGAACATATACGACTGCCTCTCGGCGGCTGCCTTGTTGAGACCGCGGGGGGCTCATCCTCGGCGATCGAGGTTCGCGATCCGGTCGGGGATGTCGCAGCCATGATCCCTCCAACGACAACATATGAAATCGGCACCGCGGAGTTACGCCAGGATATCGTCGGTGCAACGGATGCGGACTTGTCCCGGCCTCCCAGTGAGACTCGCCTACGCAACGTCGATGGTGGCTATGTCTTGGAGGCGGCCATTCCGCTGGAGTGGCTTCTGGCACCGGATCGCCAGTACCCCGTAGTAATCGATCCGACAATTAACATAGCCGAAGCTTCTTAGGGCCTGTCCCATAACCGTTTCTGAGCGTATAATCCTCGCGACGGCAAGGGGTTGCCGATTTAGCGAGGAGGTCCAAGGATGGACGACAATGGAGTCGCGCCGCAGTGGCGCATGCCCGACG
>JBFMAI010000017.1:0-168436 GCA_040755725.1 Planctomycetota bacterium
CTTCGGACTGATCGGCGTGTCAGGAATCCGTTCCAACAGCCAACTGCGAATCTCATCCGTGAGCCTCAACATGTGGTGTAGTATACATCATGAATACACAAAATGCAAGTTTAGGGATAGGTTCTAGCAAGATCATGACATCCAGGATATGCATGCCGCAATGGCTGGCCGGACTAATGGTGGTTGGCAGGGTGGGCATTGTTTGTGGTATGATGTTAGTACTCCTAGGCTGCCGAGATGCATCTGCCAACCAACGACTGGCGACGGACGCCGAGGCCAGCAAGGACACGTGCCTTGCTCCAACCGAGCGACAGCGATTACCCACAATGGGGCCATTGGCCTGCACTCGACGGTGGATTCAGTGTGTGCTCCTTTGCGGCGCCGAGGATTGTACGGACGATGAGCGGGACGCCTTGCGCCGGATGCCGCCGGAGGCACCCGAGGCAGCGACGATGCACACAAGGCTCTACTCAGAAGCAAGAAATACTGTCGATGATAGAGAAGGCTACGAAGTATATAGTACTGAGTGTGGTGTTGTGTTCCTGGACATCGCGGATATACGTCTTTTCGTCGACGCTGGTGAGGCAGCGATCGCGGATTTGATTCGCCTGGTCCGCGACCACCGTTGCTCGCCGTGTATTTTCTCGTATCCGCTGAGCTCGTCTATACGGAGCGATCGTATGAGGGTGGGAGAAGTGGCATGCTATCTGATCGAGGCGATTCTCCGCAAGAACCCCTACTTTTCTTCCACAGCGCGCCTGCTCTACGTGCCGCCGGTCGATGCCGCACCGGAGGAAAAGGAGCGGTACGCCCTGGAGCAGGCCGCGCTCGCCTACGAGAGCTGGTACGCCCGCTGCTTCGACGCTGAGTTGGCTCGATCAACATGCTCGCGTGACGACTTGCCGGCGGTTCAGTGGGATTACAACGCACAGGCGTGGCCTGCCTACCTCCGGCAGTTCGGTGATGCCGCGACGAAGCCGTAGCACCTGCGCGGTCCGCAGTGATTTGTCTGTGAGTGCATGGGGCGCAGCCCAGACCCGGGAGCGCGGCTCGACGGCCTGGCCGGCGTAGGCGAGTCGCCACAGGCGACTCGCCGTGGCGAGCTGCTGACGGTGAAGGCCCCCGGGGCCGCCCCGTCCGGCGGCAACCTGCACGCCCTGTACATGCACGACGCCGGCGGGAACGTGGGCCAACTGGTCGCCTGGACGACGAACTTCGACCAGGCCTCGGGCAACGCCTGGCACGCCTGCCGGTTGGTCGCCCGGTACGAGTATGACCCGTACGGGCGGATCGTCGGGCAGTAGCCGAACTCCCCCGCCGTATACGCGTTTAGCACCAGGCGTGCGTCCGCCAGGGCGGCCGGCGCCGCCAGAGCCCGGCACGCCGCCAGAAGCTGGACCGCGACTTGATCGACTGCGGTGCCCACCGGGTCGGCGGGAGGCTGGGGGTCGGCCTGCGGTTCCTCCGTCCCGCCGGTGGCCGTCGAGCCCGATGAGCCGCCTCTTCCGCCGCCCGAAGTCGGTTCGCTGTCGGGGTTTGGAAGCCGTTCCGGTGGGGGTGTCCAGTGATCGCCCTGGGAGCCGGTGGGCTCCTCTTCGGGGTGGACCGGGGTCGCCGGCCGGCCGGCGCCCGTGTGGTCGGTGTCTGACGACGGGTTCAACGACTCGCTATTGGTCGCATCGGGGGCCGTGGGCGACGGACATCCGCCCAGGCCAACCAGCGCGAGTCCCACGATAAACCATACCCAGGTTCCTCTGCGCATGACCAAGACCTCCACGAATCGTATGACGGACATGAAAACAGTCGCTACCCGTCTCATTGTCGCGACGGCGTCAAGGGTGTCCCGCCGACGGGCGCGCACAGGCCCGCCCCGTTCTCTCCGGGCCAATTCCCCCACGAAGCCGGCATGACGGGTGCCAACGTGGGAGCCGCCGGGCAAGCCGGACCGAGGCAGGGGCCGTCAGACTCCGGCGTCGGGCCGACCGCTGATGCCTCTTCACGGAATGGTCGATAAGGCGCGTGGGTGCCAGTCGCCCCGGAGATTCCCTATGGACCCGCTCAAGATTGGACATGTTATCGGCGTCAACGGCGACCAGGTGGACGTGCAGATTACGGTGCATGACCTGCACATCGACTACCACGGCACCATCTACCGGGTCGGCCGGCTGGGCACCTACGTCACGCTGCCGTTGGAAAAGCACACGCTGATCGGTTACATCACCCGCGTGGGGGCGGCCGGCGAGCTGGAACCGGGCCCCAATCCCGGGCAGCCCCGCCGTGTCACGATGACTGTCCAACTCCTCGGCACGGTGCGCAACGACAAGTTCAGCCGCGGGGTCAGCGAATACCCTACGCTGGGTGACCCGGTGCGCCTGGGGATCGACGAGGACTTCGAGCTGATCTTCGGCTGCTTCACCGAGCTGGCCGGCGGGACCGCGGAGCGCAAGTCGTTTTCCTTCGGGCGGTTCGCGGTCGATACCGATTTCGAGGTCAAGGCCCTGGGCAAGGAGTTCTTCGCCAAGCACGTGGCGGTGATGGGCAACAGCGGTTCGGGCAAGAGCGTCACCACCGCCAAAATCCTACACGAGGCCCTGCAACTGCCGCACGCCCAGTTCGTGCTCTTTGACATGCACGGCGAGTACCTGGCGGCGTTCAGCGACGAACAGGGGCGGCCGTTGCCGAACGTCACGTACCTCTCCGACCGCAACCTGGCGATCCCGTACTGGATGCTGCAATACTCGGAGTTCGAGCGGCTGTTCGTGGACACGACCAACCCGATGAACATCAACGCGCAGAAGGTCTTCCTGCGGATGGCCTTCGAGCGGCTCAAGCGGCAGGCGGCCGAGGAACTCGGCCTGCTCGCCGAGTACACGATCGACACCCCCGTGTACTACTCGATCGACCAGCTCAAGACCTACGCGCTCAACATGAACGAAGCCCGGTTCGTGCTGAACACCGACAGCTACGCCTTCGCCCGGTTGCCGTACCGGCAGCTCCCGTCCGAAGAACAGGAACGGCTGCTGATGAGCCGCCGCATGGAGTTCAACAAGGGCAACGCCGAGGGCGAGATCCCGCACGCGACCTTCTTCGGGCGGTTGCTGGGATTCGTAAACCAACTGGAAACTCGCCTCAACGACCGGCGGTACGACTTCCTGCTGCGGCCCGAGGAGCAGGCCGCCCGCAACCCCGACCTGTCCGGCAAACTGCACGTCGGCGACGCGCCGGGCGAGCTCAGCCGCGGCGTCGCGGCCGTCATTCGCCAGTTGCTCGGGCGACTCGGCTCGCGGAAGAACCTGACCATCGTGGACCTGTCGGGCCTGCCGTTCGACGTCGTGGACATCACGGTCGCGGTGCTCACGCGGACGCTCTTCGACTTCAACTTCTGGGCCCCGCCGGAGGTCCGCCAGCCGTTTGTCCTGGTCTACGAGGAGGCCCACAATTATCTGCCGCGCACCGATCGGGCCGACCGCATGTTCGCCCGCGAGGCGGTCGAGAAAGTGGCGAAGGAAGGCCGTAAGTACGGCGTGTCGGCGATGATCGTCACGCAGCGGCCGAGCGAAATCTCCGAGACCATTCTCAGCCAGTGCAACTCGATGGTGCTCATGCGGATGAACAACCCGGACGATCAGAACTACGTCGCCCGCGTGGTCTCCGACCAGTTCCGCAGCCTCATCAGCCTGCTGCCCAGCATGAGGCCCGGCGAAGGCTTCATCATCGGCGATTCGGTGCTCATGCCGATGCGCACCCTGATCGACCTGCCGCCGCGGCTGCCCCGCAGCGGCGACGTGGATTTCTTTAAGCTCTGGAGCACGGGCACCGCCGACAGCAATGTCGAGGAGATCGTGGACCGCTGGTGGCGACAGGACCGGACCTTGGACGGGCGGGGGCCGCGCCGGCCCACCGAGTCGCTCTACGACCCCAACGCGCCCCCGACAAAACGCCCGCAGCCGTCCAAGGAACCGCCCGACGCCCAGAAGCAGTTGGCCAACCTGGCCGCGATGCTGGCCACCGGGGGGTCGAAAACCTGATCAGACCGGGCCGGCCGTTCGTGACGCCTCGGAAAGCGGTCACAACGGCCGCTCGGCCTACGCGGGGGTTCAGGGGCATCAGGCCCTGGGCGGGAGGGCGAGCCTCCCGGCAAGCCGCGGCCCGGCCGTCCCGGCGCGCCAGGATTGCCTTCCCGTGTCGCACGACCGCAAATACCCATTCAGGACCGCGAGCGCTGCCGGGCCAGCGTGGCCCGCTCGGCGTCAGGGATCCGCTGCGGCGTGCCGATGAGTCGCGCCTGGTAGTACACGCGGCAGACCGCCTCCAGCGTCTCGGTCAGCAGACAGGCGCGCTCCAAGTCGCTCGCCCAAACCACGCTCCCGTGGTTTTGGAGCAGGGCCGCCGCGTGATCGTTGACGTAGGGGGCCAGCGCTCGTCCCATGTCGCGCGTTCCGGGCCGCTGATACGGGATGAGCGGGACGGGACCGAGAAACACGTCGCCCTCCGGCAACAGCCCCTCGGGCAACGTCTCCCCCAGCACGGCCAACGTCGTGGCGTACGGCGGGTGGCAATGAACGACGGCCCGCGTCGTGGGTGAGGCCGCGTAGATCTCCAGGTGCATGGCCAGCTCGCTGCTGGGGGAGCGCGAGCCCGACAGAAGCCGCCCGTCCGGGGCGACGACGCACAAGTCGGCCGGCGTCAGCCAGCCTTTGCACGTCTGCGTCGGCGTACACAGGATGTCCCCGCCTTCAAGCCGGCACGAGAAATTGCCGCCGGTGCCTTCGACCAATTGCCGTCGATACGCCCAGCGGGCCAGGCGACAGAGCACTCGGGCCGGGTCACGCATGGGGGAATCGTAGCATCCCCCCGCGGAGCCGCACAGCCGTCGCGATTGTCGGCGGCCGAATGGTTTCCGCGGCACCTTGGCAAGCGACGGCGGAGCCCTTATCATCCCCGCCGCTTTGACGGGGCCGGTCGTCGGCGTCGGCGGCCGGCGCCAGCGGGCTGGCGGTGATCGGGGCCGTTGGGACAGGCGGCGTGTGGCCGCTCCTTGCACGACCCGCGGGCTCCCGGTACATAGAGGCGGGCTTCCGTGGCGGAAGCCCTACCCACGCAGGAGACACTCTCGTGCCGGATGCGTCTGAGATTGAAGCCAAGGTCAAGAAGATCGTCGCGGAGCAGATGGGCGTCGCGGAGTCTGAGATCACCCGCGAGACCTCGTTCGTCAACGACCTCAACGCCGACTCGTTGGATACCGTCGAGCTGGTGATGGAGTTCGAGGATGCCTTCGAAATGAGCATCCCGGACGAGGAAGCCGAGAAGATACAGACCGTCGGGATGGCCATCGACTACATCCTGAAGCACCTGGACAGTGCCAAGGCCTGACGCCACGCGGGAGATCGGCTGTGACCGAACGTCGGGTCGTCGTCACCGGAATGGGGGCGGTCACCCCGCTGGGGGCCTCGGTGTCGGCCTACTGGGACGGCCTCGTGGCCGGCCGCAGCGGCATCCGCACGATCACCCTGTTCGAGCACGCGATTCAAGAGGTCCATATCGGTGGGGAGTGCTTGGACTTCGACCCTACCCCTTACATCGACGCCCGGCAGGCCAAGCGCTTCGATCGCTTTGCCCTGCTGGCCCTGGCCGCCGCCAAGCAGGCCCACGACCACGCCGGTCTGGCGGGCGCCGCCTTCGACCCGCAGCGGGCCGGGGTGATTCTCGGGGCGGGCATCGGCGGCCTACGGGAGATCGAGGAACAGCACCTGCGCTTGTTGAACAAGGGCCCGAGCAAGGTTTCGGCCTTCACGATCCCCAAGCTCATGGCCAACGCTGGGCCGGGACACATCGCCATCGCGCTGAACTTCCAGGGGATCTCGGCCTCGGTGGCCACGGCGTGCGCGTCGGCCGGCAGTGCCATGGGGGAGGCCTACCACGCGATTCAGCGCAACGACGCCGACATCATCATGACCGGCGGCAGTGAAGCCGCGCTGACCCCGCTGGGCATCGCCGCTTTCGCCGCCATGAAGGCCATCAGCACGCGCAACGACGACCCGGCCGGGGCGTCGCGCCCCTTCGACAAGGACCGTGACGGTTTCGTACTGAGTGAGGGCGCGGGCGTGCTGATTTTCGAGGAATACGAGCACGCACGCCGCCGGGGGGCGCCGATCCTAGCCGAAGTCGTCGGTTTCGGCGCCACGACCGATGCGTCCGACATCGTGCAACCGGAGCCCGAGGGCCGCGGAGCTGGCCGCGCCATGGCGATGGCCTTGGCCAGCGCGCGGCTGAATCCCCAGGACGTGGATTACATCAACGCGCACGGCACCAGCACCCCCCTGGGCGACATTGCCGAAACCAACGCCGTCAAGCGGGTGTTCGGGGCCGCGGCCCACAAGGTCCCGATCAGCAGCACCAAGAGCGCGATCGGCCACCTGCTGGGTGCCAGCGGCGGAGTCGAGGCCATCGCGTGCATTCTTGCGATCCAGAACGGCACGTTGCCGCCGACGATCAACCTGCACCACCCCGACCCGCAGTGCGATCTCGACTACGTGCCCAACACCGCGCGCGATGCACGCGTGCGCGTGGCCATGAGCAACTCATTCGGGTTCGGCGGCCACAACACTTGCCTGGTCTTCCGCGCGGTCTGACCGCCGGCCGGACCCACCGTCCCACCAGGGCGTGCTCACCACGGGTCTTCTTCGTCGTCGCTTGACGGCGACGGTGCCTTGAGAGCCGGCCGGGTTGATTGAGCCGCGCGGGCCGCACAACGGGGGCACTCTCTGCTACTGCCGGGAGCGGTTGCGAACCACTGACCGCACGCCCGACACACCGTGGCCCGGTAGACGGACGGCTGCCCGCACTGGGGGCACTCCAGCGGCCAGTCCCTGAAATCCATCGGCTGCCTCGTGACGAACGACGTCAGGCACGCGGGATTGGTGCAGGCCACGTACAGCGTGGCGGTGCGGGTCGGAACCTGGAGGGCCCCCGGAGCCGCAGCGGGGGTCAAGGCCGCGGTCAGCACATGGGCTGCGGCGAGCAGCGCGATGCCGGCCAGGGCCAACCCACCGAGGCGAATGGCCGGCGTGCGCCAGAGGACGGTGGGATCCTCGCGGAGCTCAGCCCGCCACGCGCGCCAGCGCTCGGGCCAGGCCGCCAGCCACACGCGACCGCGGTGGGGGAGTTCGGCCAG
This sequence comes from Planctomycetota bacterium, assembly GCA_040755725.1. Taxonomy (GTDB): domain Bacteria; phylum Planctomycetota; class Phycisphaerae; order UBA1845; family Fen-1342; genus JBFMAI01. The sequence goes on from JBFMAI010000017.1 coordinate 7,175, forward strand.
GAAGCGTCGTGTTGGGGGCATGGCGGGGCTCCGCGGGGGGCCGGGGCGGGCCGCCCGGCCCGACCCCCGAGCATTATGCCCAAAGTCGGGTCAGTGGCCAGATTTTTCCTTTTGACAAGCCGGCCGGGACACTTAGAATGCTGAATTCCGGCTCGCCGGGCCGGCCTCAGAGCGGACATGCACCGGCGGCACGGCTGAATCGTTGCCGGGCAGCGCTGCTGTAGCTCAGTGGTAGAGCGCCTCCTTGGTAAGGAGGAGGTCATGGGTTCAACCCCCATCAGCAGCTTCCGCGCCGCCACGGCCCGCGGGCGTGGCCGGTGAATGTAACGGAGCGTTAGCGTAAACAGGGTGCCGTGGCCGTGATCGGGCCACACCAGGCGAGGCCCTCCTGGCGACGAGTGGAGAGCATCAATGGCCAAGGGTGTTTTTGAGCGAACCAAGCCGCACGTGAACGTCGGAACCATCGGCCACGTGGACCACGGGAAGACGACGCTGACCGCCGCGATGACGGCGGTGCAGGCCGCCCGCGGGCTGGGCACGTACAAGTCGTATGACGAAATCGCCAAGGCGTCCGAGAAGGACGGCCGCCGCGACCCGACGAAGATTCTGACGATCGCGACGGCGCACGTGGAGTACGAGACCGAGAAGCGGCACTACGCCCACATCGACTGCCCGGGCCACGCCGACTATGTCAAGAACATGATCACCGGCGCCGCCCAGATGGACGGGGCGATCCTGGTGGTCAGCGCGGCGGACGGCCCGATGCCGCAGACGCGGGAACACGTGCTGTTGGCGCGGCAGGTGAACGTGCCGGCGCTCGTCGTCTTCCTCAACAAGACGGACCTGGTGGACGATCCGGAGTTGCTCGAACTGGTCGAGATGGAGGTCCGCGAGCTGCTGAACAAGTACGAATTCGACGGGGATAACATCCCCGTGATCAAGGGCGCCGCGACCGAATGCCTCAAGGCGGCGTTCGAGAAGAACGAGGCCGGGTTCAAGCCCATCGCCGAGTTGATGGAGGCCCTGGACAGCCACATCCCCGAGCCCGTCCGCGAACAGGACAAGCCCTTCCTGATGCCGATCGAGGACGTGTTCAGCATCAAGGGCCGCGGCACCGTCGGCACCGGCCGCATCGAGCGCGGCCAGGTCAAGATCGGCGACGAAGTTGAGGTCGTCGGCCTGCACGCCAAGAAGAACTGGAAGGTTGTCGTGACCGGCGTCGAAATGTTCAACAAGACGCTCGATTCCGGTATCGCCGGCGACAACGTGGGGTGCCTGCTGCGCGGCGTCGAGAAGAAGGAACTCGAGCGCGGGATGGTGCTGGCCAAGCCCGGGAGCATCACCCCGCACACCGAATTCATGGGCGAGGTGTACGTGCTCAAGAAGGAGGAAGGCGGCCGCCACACGCCCTTCTTCCCCAACTACCGTCCGCAGTTCTACTTCCGGACGACCGACGTCACCGGCGCCATCAAGGAACTGCAAGCCCGCGACGGCGGAAAGGCCGAGATGTGCATGCCGGGTGACAACATCCAGATGCGCGTCGAGATCATCAACCCGATCGCCATGGAAGAAGGGCTCCGTTTCGCCATCCGCGAGGGCGGCCGCACCGTCGGCTCTGGCGTGGTGACGAAGATCATTCAATAGTGAACCCGGCGGCAGGCGCCGGGCCACCCGCCCGGTGCCGCGTGGTCCGCGGGAGAGTGCGGTATGGCCAAAGCACAGAAACGCGAATGGGTTTGGTTGCAGTGCACGGAGACCGGCGACCTGAATTATCGGACGTCAGTCAACGTGATGGGCGGCGTCCCCAAACTGCAACTGAAGAAGTACTGCCCGCGCTTGCGGAAGCGGACGGTACACAAGATCAAGCGGAAGTAGGGTTCGAGGGCCCCGCGGGCTAAGGGGCCCAAGGTGATGAGCGCCGGCCCCCTCGGCCCCTGGGCCACCCGGCCCCTTCCAAAGGAGCGTAGCTCAATTGGCTAGAGCACCGGTTTCCAAAACCGGCGGTTGGGGGTTCGAGTCCCTCCGCTCCTGTGGCCGGCCCCGACCGCTGCGGCGCGTCCGGGCGCAAGACGGCCGGGAGTACCCGTGCGATGCCGACCGACCGGCCCCGGCCGACCGGACCCCGGCGACGGGAGTGTGACCAGTTATGGCAGAAGAGGCCCAGGCTCAGACATCGGCGCAGCCGCCCGCGACTCGACCGCCCGTTCGGACGCCGCCGGCCACCGCTCACGGCGCGCCGTCGCCGCTGCGCATCCTCAAACCGGGGCAGGGCGTACACGTACGCTGGCTGACGGCGATCGGCGCCGGTGTGCTGGCCGTGAGCGCGGCCCATTTTGTGTGGACGCGGATCCGTCTGTTCGCCTTCATTGAAGCGAACTACTACTTGCGCACGCTATTGCCGGTCGTGGTCCTGCTGGCGGCGGCGTGGCTCATCTTTTGGCTGGTCGGACGCAAGCCCAACGTGGTGGATTTCCTCATCGCCACCGAAGGCGAAATGAAGAAGGTGAACTGGTCCACACGCCGCGAGGTGTGGGGCGCTACGCGCGTCGTCATCGTGACCGTTCTGGCCTTGGCGTTCCTCCTGTTTATCGTGGACATGTTCTTCATCTTCTTCTTCGGCGGCATCGGCGTGCTGAAATTCGACGTGAGCCGCCTCTTCGGCGGCGGGCAATAGGCATGAACGCTGGCGAACCCGAACAACTCGCCCCGACGCCCGAGGCCGCGCCGGCCGGCACCGAGCCCCAACCCCCCACCGAGTCGGGCGTGGTGGTCACGGATGCGGCCGGCGGTCCGCCGTCGCCGAGCGCGCCGGCCAAGCCGGTGGCCGAGAAGGTGGAACTCGTCCGGCCGGGGATGGGGTGGTACGTGTTGCGGGTGGCTTCCAATAAGGAAGATCAGGTGCGCGACGCCCTGGAGCGCAAGGTGAAGATCGAGCAACTGGAGGCGCGCGTGGGGCGCATCCTGGTGCCGACCCAGCGGGAAAAGCGCGTGCGCGGGGGCACCTCACGCGTCTATCACCGCAAGCTCTACCCCGGCTACGTCTTCGTGGAGATGGCGACCGACGACGACGGCCGCATCCCCGAGAACGTGTGGTTCGTCATCAAGGAAACGACCGGCGTCGGTGATTTCATCGGCTCGGGCGGCAAGCCGTCCCCGATGCCCATGACCGACGTCGAGAAAATGCTGGCGGCCGCGATCCGCCCGGAGGAAGGCCCCGCCCTAGCCAACCTCGCGTTCAAGAAGGGCGACCGGGTGAAGGTGACCGAAGGCCCCTTCGAGAACTTCGAGGGCACCGTGGACGAGATCAACGCCCAGAAAGGCACCGTCCGCGTGATCGTCATGATTTTCGGCCGCCCCACCCCGATCGAGATCGAGTACTGGCAGGTGGAGCAGCTCTAGCGGCCGGCGGAGACCGGCGTGGTGCTGCGGCTTCCCCGTCCCCGGGGGCCCTGGAACTCGACCGACGACGGATGTATACTGACCGTTCTGGCCGCGCTCGGGCGTCCGCAGCGCGGCGCTGACCGACTCAGGAAGGCACCATGGCCAAGGCCATCATCGCCAAGATCAAGTTGCAGGCCCCGGGCGGCAAGGCCACCCCGGCGCCCCCGGTCGGCCCCGCGCTGGGGCAGCACGGGGTCAACATCGGGCAGTTCGTGTCGCAGTTCAACGAGCGCACGCGGCACATGGACGGCATGACCTGCCCGGTCGAGATCACCGTCTACAAGGACAAGAGCTTCGACTTCGTCGTCAAGAGCCCCCCGGCGGCGGTGCTGCTGATGAAGGCGGCCAAGCCGCTGGACCCGGCCCTCGCCATCGTGGAGAAGGGCTCGGGCGAGCCCAACCGCAACAAGGTCGGGCGCGTCACGCGGGCGGACGTGCGGAAGATCGCTGAAACCAAGGCCAAGGACCTGAACGCGTTCGACCCGGACGCCGCGATGCGGATCGTGGCGGGGACGGCGCGGAGCATGGGTATCGAGATTGTGGATTGAGTGACCTGACGCACCCGAAGGCGGAGAGCGCGAGGGAGCGACGGAACAGGATGACGACGTGACAAGGTGATAACGTGATAAGGTGAAACGAGCGTTGACGCCCGTGTTGTTCACCCTATCACTTTTTCGTTTTATTGCGTTTGCAGGACAATCTGGCGGCCGTACCACGGGCCGGTAACCTTAGTGGGAGCTTGGCGATGCGTTTTCGCAGCAAGCGTTACAAGAAGGATGCGGAGCTGGCGCCGCGCGGAACGGTGCCGATCGACGCCGCCGTCCAGCAACTCAAGACGTTTTCCAAGACCAAGTTCGATCAAAGCGTCGACCTGGTGATGCACCTGGGCATTGATGCCCGCCAGGCGGACCAGGCCATTCGGGGGTCGATCAGCCTGCCCAAGGGCATTGGGGCCAGCAAGCGCGTGATCGCCTTCTGCGCCGAGGGCGACGTACCGGCCGCCAAGGCCGCGGGCGCGGTCGAGGCCGGCGGCGACGAGCTGATCGAGAAGGTCCAGAAGGGCTGGACCGACTTCGACGTCGCGATTGCCCACCCCTCGTTGATGGGCAAGGTCGGCCGGTTGGGCCGCGTGCTGGGGCCGCAGGGCAAGATGCCCTCCCCCAAGAGCGGTACGGTGACGCCGGACGTGGCGACCGCGGTCAAGGAATACGCCGCTGGCAAAGTCGAGTTCCGCAACGACGCCGGCGGCAACGTCCACGCGGTCGTCGGCAAGCTGAGTTTTGCGCCGGAGGACCTGAAGGCCAACATCCTGGCCTTTGTGGACCACATCCGCCGCATGAAGCCGGCCAGCGCCAAGGGCACGTACGTGAAGAAGATCTGCATCAGCGGGACCATGACGCCGGGGATTCACATCGACGCCGCGACGGTTGTGACGGAGTAGTGGGACATGAGCAAGCCGGTCAAGGAACTGATCACCAAGGAACTGGCCCACCGCTATGGCGCGCAGTCCAACGCGGTCTGGGTCGAGCTGGTCGGCGTCGACGGTATCACGACCAACGCCTTTCGGCGGGACTTGCGGGCGCGCCAAATGCGGCTGGAAGTGATCAAGACGTCGCTCTTTCGTCGCGCGTGTGCCAGCGGTCCGCTGGCCCCGCTGGCGACCGCCCTCAGCGGTCCGGCCGCCCTGATCACTGGCGGCGACTCGGCGATCGAGATCGCCAAGCTGCTGGACGAATGGGCCCCGAAGTTCCCCAAGGACAGCTTCCGGCTGCGGGGAGCGCTGCTGGAAGGCGAGCTGCTGGACGCCGAGCGCGCCCGGGGCCTGTCAAGGATGGCCAGCAAGGCCGATCTTCAGGCCCGGATCGTGTCCATCGCGCTGTCGCCGGGGGCGAACCTGGCGGCGGCGGTGCTGTCCGGCGGCCGGAACGTGGCGGGCTGCCTGAAGGCCCTGATCGAGAAGCTCGAAAAGGGCGAGGAAATTCGGAAGTCGGCTTGAGAAGGAATGCGCAAGGAAAAAGGCAGAATTCAGAAAGAAGAAGACGGCGGCAGAACTTCGACCGGCCGCCGAGAGCGGCTTCTGTTCATTCTGCCTTCTTCCTCTTGAATTGCTGATAGCGGTCCGCGTCGGAGTGCTCCCCGCGGGGATTAAACGGGACCAGCGGGGTCCCGGCTATCCGAGCGGTCCAGAACGTCGGATGCGGAGTTGACGAACATGGCAGAAGCACCTGTGAGCGCCGCGGTCAAGGACCTCGGCGACAAGATCGCCGGCCTGACCCTGATCCAGGCCAAGGAACTGGCCGATTACCTCAAGTCGGCGTACGGCATTGAGCCCGCCGCCGGCGGGGCCGTCGTGATGGCCGCCGCCGCGGGCGGTGGGGCCGCCGGCGCCGCCGCGGCCGCCGAGGAGAAGACCGAATTCAACGTGATCCTGAAGACCGCCGGCGACAAGAAGCTCCCGGTGATCAAGGTCGTGCGGGCCGCCCGGGCGGACCTGGGGCTGAAGGAAGCCAAGGCCCTCGTGGACGAGGCCCCCAAGACGCTCCTCGAAGGCGTAAGCAAGCAGGACGCCGAGAAATGGAAGAAGGAGCTTGAGGAAGCCGGCGCCACCGTGGAAATCCAGTAGGCGCGCCCGGATCGCGGCACAGTCCTCGACAGGCCCGGCGGTTTGCCGGGCCTTCTTGACTTCCGGGCGGCGCAATATTGCCGCCGTGGCCGCGAACTCCCCCCAGGCGGTCACGGGACCGGCCTGCGGCCATCGACCGTCTGATCCAGGAGATTCTCATGGCACGCGCGTGGGCATTGGCCGTCGTGGCGACGATGGCCCTGACAGGTGGTTGTGGTTCGTTGGTACACGCGACGCGGGAGGTTGCGTTTCGGGAGCCGTGGGCGGGATACGAGCGCATCGAGGTCCATGCCCGCAACGGGAGCGTCGAGCTCGTGTCCGGTGGCACGGACGGCCTCGCCATTGATGCCACCCTGCGTGTCGGCGGCACCACGTTCGGCGAGGCGGAAGCCAATCTGGACGCGCTGAAGCTGCACGCCGCAGCCGACCCCGACCACCCGCGCACGTTCCGCGTCGAGTTGCAATACCCCCCGCATCTTCAGTCGAAGTCTCCGGCGGCGAACCTGCGCATCACGTTGCCGGAGCCGTGTGCCGCCGCCGTGAACACCAGCAACGGTTCGATTCGAGTGGAGAACCTGAAGGGCGACGTGGTCCTGGACACGAGCAACGGGGCGATTCGGGCCCGGAAGGTGGACGGCAACCTGCGAGCGGATACGTCCAATGGCAGCGTGGAGGTTGAGAACGTCACCGGATCACTGCGGGCCAAGTCCAGCAACGGCGAGCTCATCGCGCGGGGGATCAGCGGCCCGTGCGAGCTGATCACTTCCAACGGCCGCATCGAGTACGCTGCCGCCCCGGCGGCCGCCGGGGCCGTCGAGGCACACACCAGCAATGGCGATGTTCAGATCACGCTGCCGCGTTCGACGGCGGCGGCCCTGGACTGCCGGACCCGTAATGGACGGGTCCATGTGGACGCGGCCGAAGCAGCCCTTGGGCAGGTGGAGACCGAGCGCGGCGCATTCCGCGCGACGCTGAACGGCGGCGGCGTCCCCGTGCGGGTCCGCACCTCGAATGGTTCGATCGACGTGAACGTGCGGTAGGGTAGGTGCGCGGGGGGCCCCCCATCGCCGAGGCCCAACGGTCCGCGGCCCCGCCAATCGTATCATCCCAACGCCGGCCCCTATTGCTTGTCTAACGGGGAGTGCCCACAATGCCGGAACGGCCCGGCGGCAATCCGTCGGGCCGTGGCGGAGCGGATGGGCGGGCGGGGCCTCTTCGGCGGCGTCGGCCCGCGTCCGGGACCGACGTGTGCCCGCGCCCGACCCTGGCGCGGGCCCGCTGTGGCGACCGATCTGAGCATGACGCGCACCGAGACGTTACGGCCCAACGCGTCCACGCCGACTTCGTCGGCCGGCCCCCCGGCGCGCGCCGAGAAGCGCGTGGGTTGGCTGGATCGGGCCAAGTACGGGCTGGTTCGCGGGTTCCTCGCGGCCTGGACCGCGGTCTTCAGCCTGAAGGGCCTGTACTTGCTGGGGAGCTGGTTCGGTTTCTTTGAATACCTGATCAACTTCCGGCGCCGGGCCCGCTATCGGGCCGAGCTGCGGGCGGCGTTCCCCGAGGGCCTTTCCGCCGCGCGCGAACGGAAGATCATCCGCGACTACTTCCGCCGCACCCGCTGCGACAAGCTCTTCTATCTGATCTTCGACCGCTTGCCGCGGGAGAAGATCATGCGGCGCATCCGGTTCCACGGCCGGCAGCACCTGGACGAGGGGCTGGCGCGCGGGCGCGGCGTGTATGTGATGCTGAGTCATCACGGCTCGCACCATGTGGCCGGGCTGTTGATGGCGCTGCTGGGGTACCGCTGTGCCGGCGTACGCGACCGCAACGAGGGGGCAATCCGGCTGTACATTCAGGAGAAGTACACCAGGACGTTCCCGGAGTACGCCGCGGTGCGCGTGCTCTACGCGGACAGCTTCCCGCGCGACATCTACCGGTGCTTTCAGGAAAACCGCGTCGTGGGCAGCGCGCTCGACGTGGGGCGTGTCCGCGGGCTGACGCTGAAGACCTGCCCGGTGCAAGTGTTTGGACAGACCCGGGAGTTCCTGACCGGCACGCTCCAGGTCGCCCTGCGCTGCCGCGCGGTGATCTGCCAGGCGTTCGTCGTGTCGCGGCCGAACTTCTACTTCCGGCTGATCGTCAAACCGCCGCTGTACGTGCCGGGCGCTGACGGGCCTGCCGAGGACCCGGCCCGCATTCAGAACCTGATGCAGAAATACGCCGACGGGATCGCCGCCCACGTGCGCGAGCACCCCGACCACATTAGCCGCGTCTGAACCCGGTCGGCGGGCTGCCCGGCCGGCTGGCCAGACCCGGCGCGGGACGGTAGAATCCGCCGGATTCGCGGCGGCCGGGGCCGCCCCGCGGGTCGCGGGATTGGCCGCGCGGGAACGACGTGTAGGTAGGACGAGTGAAGTTCGTACTGATTGACCGGATTGTGGAGCTCGAATCGGGCCGGCGGATCGTAGCGCAGAAAGCGCTGTCGCTGGCCGAGGAGTACCTCGCGGACCATTTCCCCACGTTCCCGGTCCTGCCGGGCGTGCTCATGGTCGAGGCCCTGGTCCAGGCGTGCGCGTGGGTGGTGCGCGAGCACCTGGACTTCCAGCCGAGCTTGGTGCTGCTCAAGGAGGCCCGCAACGTGACGTACAAGAGCTTCCTGGCTCCGGGTCAACTGCTGACGATCGAGGCCGAGTGCAAGGAACTCAACCCGGAGCACAGCAGCTTCGCCGCCGGGGGCCACGTCGACGGGCGTGAGATTGTCAAGGGCCGCTTCCTGCTGCGGCACCTGACGCTGGCACAGCAGGACCCGGGTTACGACGATGTGGACCGCCGCCTGCGCGAGCAGCAACGGAACCTGTTTCGGCTCTTGTGGAAAGGCCGCTCCGCCGAACCGGTGGCGGGGCTGTGAGAGTGCGCGAGCCGTGAGCTCGCCTGGAGGATGCGCCTGATGGCCACATGGACACGGGATGAGATCTTCGAGAAGGTGCGGCAAGCCCTCGTCGACGCCCTCAGCGTCGAGGAGGACGAAGTGACGGAGACGGCGACGCTGACCGGCGATCTCCAGGCCGAGTCCATCGACATCCTTGACATCGTCTTCCGCCTCGAAAAGGCCTTCAACATCAAGATTTCGCAAGAAGAGCTTACGCCGCGCGACGTCCTCAGCAACCCGGATTACGTCAGCAACCGCAAGCTCAACGCGGCGGGCCTGGCGGCGCTGAAGGAGCGTGTGCAGCACGCCGACTGGTCGAAGTTCGAGCAGGACCCGGACATCGACAAGATTCTGGATGTGTTCACCGTGGGCACGATCGTCAACTTCGTCGAGTCCAAGCTGGCCGCCTCGTGAGGTGACGCGTGCGCTGGATCTGGTTGGACCGCTTCGCCGAGTTCGTCCCCGGGCAGCGGGCCGTCGGGATCAAGAACGTCTCGCTGGCCGAGGACCACCTGCACGATCATTTCCCCGGGTTCCCCATCCAGCCGGCCAGCCTGATGATCGAGGGCATGGCCCAGACCGCCGGCATTCTGGTCGGCCACGCCCGGAACTTCGCCGAGAAGGTCATTCTCGCCAAAGTGAAGCGGGCGGTGTTTCACCGGCTGGTCCGGCCCGGCGACCAGATTCGCTACATCGCCGAGGTCGAGCAAATCAGCGACTCCGGGGCCATGACGCGCGGGGAGATTCGCTGCGGCGACGACCTCGTGGCCGAGGTCGACCTGGTCTTCTCGCACATTGATCAGAATGTGAGCGGGCTCGAGTTCCCCCAGGAGAACTTCGTCTTCACCGAGGAGTTCATGGCCCTGCTCAAGACGTACACCCAGCCCGCCGGCGAGAGGATCGCGCTGTGATCGCCCGGCGCGTGGTCATCACCGGGCTGGGGCCCGTCACGCCGCTCGGCAGCGGGGCGGCCGCCTTCTGGAAAGCCCTGCTGGATGGGCACAACGCCGTGCGCCGGCTGCGGGCGTTCGATCCCGGCCGCTTCGACTCCCAAATCGGCACCGAAATCGACGACCTGAAGGTCGCGGACTACGTCCCCAAGAGCTACCGCAAGGCGTCCAAGATCATGGCCCGCGACATCGTGCTGGCGGTGGCGGCGGCGTACCACGCCTTGCGCGACGCCGACTTGCGGACCAAGTGCTTCGTCGAGCGGGGCGAGGCGGACGGCGACGTCAACGTGGACAGCGCCCGCTTCGGGGCCAACATCGGCGCGGGGTTGATCTGTGCCGACCTGCCCGAGCTGGCTGAGGTGCTGCACGGCGCCAGCGACGACGGCGGGTTCAGTTTCGCCCGCTGGGGCCGCGAGGGCATGAACAATCTGACGCCGTTGTGGCTGCTGAAGTTCCTGCCCAACATGCTCGCCTGCCACGTCACCATCGTGCACGACGCCCAGGGGCCGAGCAACACGATCACCTGCGGCGAAGCCAGTAGCCACCTCGCCATCGGCGAGGCGTTTCGCACCATCAGCCGCGGCGCCGCCGACGTGTGCATCTGCGGCGGCGCCGAGAGCAAGACGAATCCGATGGCCCTGCTGCGGCAGGAACTGGGCCGCCGGCTCAGCACACGCAACGACTCGCCTCAGCAGGCGTGCCGGCCGCTGGCCGCCGACCGCGACGGGACGGTCGTTTCCGAGGGCGGCGGGCTGGTCGTGCTGGAGGAACTGGAGCACGCGCGGCTGCGCGGCGCGCGGGTCTATGCGGAGCTCGTCGGGTTTGGGGCGGGGCACGACGCCCACGAGCCCGGGCAGCCGAGCCGACCGCACCCCGCGGGGCGCGGGACGGCGATTGCGCTCCGCAAGGCCCTGCGCGACGCGGGCGTCGGCCCGGGTCAAGTGGGCCTGGTGGGGTCGTTCGCGTGCGGCCTGGTGGAGCACGACGCGGCGGAGGCGGCGGCGATTCGCGCCCTGCTCGGCCGCTGGGCGGCGACGGTGCCCGTGATGAACATCAAGGCGGGTCTGGGCAACAACGGCGCCGGCAGCGGCGCGATCGACTTCATCGCCGCCGTTCTCGCCTTGCACTACGGCTCGATCCCGCCGGCGCTGAACAGCACGCCGCCGGACCCCGCGTGCGGCCTCAATGTCGTGACGAAAGGGCCGGTCGACGCGGCGGCGGAGTACGCGGTGTCGGTCGCCTACGCTCTGGGGGGTGGTCAGAACGCGGCGCTGGTGATTCGGCGGTTTCGCGGGTAGCCGCCGGTAGAGGGTTTGTCGCATGAATCGTCGTGTCGTCATCACCGGTATGGGCTGGATCACGCCGCTCGGACACGATATCGACGGCGTGTGGCAGCGGTTGTTGCGGGGCGAGAGCGGGACCGCGCCGACGACCATCTTCGACGCCCGCACGTTTCCCACGCAGTTCGCCGCCGAAGTCAAGGACTTCGACCTGCGGCGGTTCCTCGGGCCGCGCTACGAACAGCACCGCACGTGCGCCCGCAACGCCGGCTTCGCCCTGGCCGCGGCCGAGCTGGCCTGGCGGGACGCGGGCCTCGACGGCGGCCCACCCCCCGATCCGGAGCAGGTGGGCGTGTACCTCGGCGGCGGCGAGGGGCCGATCGACTTCGACAACTTCGTCGCCGCCGCCATCGCCGGTTGGGACCCCCAGCGCCGCGAGTTGGACGCCTTCCGCTGGGCCGAGGTCGCCCGGGCGCGACTGACCGCGGTGAAGGAGTTCGAACAGGACCCCAACTGCGCCGCCGGTCACATCGCCTGCCGTTTCAACGCCCAGGGGCCGAACTTCAACACGCTGACGGCTTGTGCCGCCAGCACGCAGGCCCTCGGCGAGGCCGCCAGCCTCATCCGCCGCGGAGATGCCGACGTAATGATCTCCGGCGGCGCGCATAGCATGATCCACCCGCTGGGTGTGACCGGCTTCAATCGGCTCACGGCGCTGTCCACGCGGAACGACTCGTGCTTAACGGCGTCGCGGCCGTTTGACCGGACGCGCGACGGCTTCGTGCTCGGCGAAGGGGCCGGCATTCTCATCCTCGAGGAACTGGAGAACGCCCGCCGCCGCGGGGCCCGCATCCGTGCCGAGATCATCGGCTACGGCTCGACGGCCGACGCCTTCCGCGTGACCGACATGCACGAGTCCGGCCGCGGGGCGGTGGCGGCGATGAAGCGGGCGCTGGACGACGCCGGCGTCAGCATCCACGACATTGACTACATCTCCGCCCACGGCACCGGCACGGAGGAGAACGACAAGGTTGAGACACTGGCGATTCGGACACTTTTCGGCGAGCGGGCCCGCCAGATCCCCATCAGCAGCGTCAAGAGCATGTTCGGGCACCTCATCGCCGGCGCCGGCGCGGTGGAGCTCATCACCTGCGTGCTGGCGATCCGCGACCAGATCGTCCCGCCGACGGCGAACTACTCGGAGCCCGACCCCAATTGCGACCTCGACTACGTGCCGAACCGGCCGCGCAAGACCAAGGTCCGCACCTGCCTGTCCAACAGCTTCGGCTTCGGAGGCCAGAACGACACGCTCATCGTGCGCGCGCTCGAAGGTTGACCGTCAGGCCACGACCCGCCGTACGCCTCCCCCCGGGCCGCTGTGCCGCCGCGTATCGGCCGCGCGCAGCCGTGTTCTGCCCTGAGTCCCGTACGGCCCTCCTCTCGTGAGATGAGGTTGCGGGAGGGCGGCCCCAGTCCTGAGCGCCGCGTCCGCGAGGCCCCGGGATGCCGGAAGCTGCCGACCCACGGCGCCGATCATACTGGCCTGCTCCCCCGCAATTACACCGCAGCCACCTGCGCCGACGCACTCGTTAACCCGTCTTATTCACGCCTCGGGCGGCGTAGCGCTTGAAAAAGCAGCCTCCGCGTGCAGTCTCGTCGGTATTGTGATGCTGACGAATCGCACACGGAGGTGCATCCCGTGGGTGAAACGCGGCATACGCTCTTCCCGCTCGATTTCAACCGGTCCATCGTCATCGAAGACCGCCCCGAGCGGCTCACCGCGGACGCCGGCGTGCCGGCCAAGGACGTACTCCGCCTGCTCGACGGCCGGACGTGCGACGTGTGCCTGAACGACGCCGTCTATTGGCGGAACATCCCGGGGGCGGTGTGGGAGTACCACATCGGCGGCTACCAGGTCATCAAGAAGTGGCTCAGCTACCGTGAGGAGACCTTGCTGGGGCGGCCGCTGACGCCCGAGAAGGCCCGCGAGGTCGCCGGCGTCGTCCGCCGCCTGACCGCGATCCTCCTGCTTCAGCCCGCCCTCGACCAGAACTGCGCGCGGGTGAAGACGGCCACGTACGACGGGCCGGGTGGCGGCGAACCGATATGAAGCGCTCCGGGGGAGGGCCGCACAATCCAGCGTGGTCGGCCCAACACCGGTCTGCGGCGCGGCGGCCGGGCTGCCGCGTCCAATGCCTGGCCCTGTCGTTGGCTGGTGCCACACCGGCCGGCGCTACGAGCGTTGAATCACCGGTAGCGCACTCGGCGGCTTCACCTCCACCGCCGTCCCGATCAGGCGTGCCTCGCCGCGTCGCACGCGGGCGGCCAGCTCGCGGCACTCGTTCAGCAGCGCCTCCAGCATCCGGTCCTCGGTCACCGTCTGCCTCTGCTCGCCCTGCACGTAGATGATCCCGCGGGCCTTGCCGGCGAAGATCGCCACGTCCGCCCCCTCGCACTCGCCGGGGCCGTTGACGACGCAGCCCATGACCGCGACCTTCATCGGCAGCTTGATCTCCTGCATGATCGTCCGCTTCACGTCCGCGACCAGCTTGAACAGGTCCACCTCGATCCGCCCGCAGGTCGGGCACGCGATCAGCTCCGGCTCCGTCCGCGCGCGCAGCCCCAGCGAACAGAGCAGCTCCTTCCCATCCTCGACCTCATGCACCGGGTCGGCCGCATAGCTGATCCGGATCGTGTCACCGATGCCGTTGGCCAGCAGCGTCGCGAGCGCCGCAATCGAGCGAATCCGGCCCGTCTCCGGCGGCCCGGCGTGCGTGACGCCGAGATGCAGCGGGTAGTCCCATCGCCGGCTGATCGCGGTGTACACGTCGATGACCAGCCGGGGATCGATCGACTTGGCTGAGATGACGACGTCGTGGAAGTCGTTGTCCTCAAAGATGTTGAGATACTCCGCCAGTTTGTCGAGCATCAGCCGGACCAGCGTGCCGGCGTGGTCGCGCTCCATCGCGGCCTTCTCGCTGGCCCGCAGGTCCTTGTCGCGGCGTTCGACGATGCTGCCCTCGTTGACGCCGACGCGGATGGGGATGCCGCGCTCCCGACAGGCGGCGATGACGCGCTCGACCTTCGGCCGGTCCTGGATATTGCCGGGATTCAGGCGGATTTTGTGAACTCCCGCCTCGATCGCTTCCAACGCCCGCTCGAAGTGGAAGTGGACGTCCGCGATGATCGGCACCGGGCTGGCGGGGATGATCTCGCGCAGCGCCGCCGTGTCCTCTTTGTCCGGGACGGCGACGCGAACGAGGTCGGCGCCGGCGGCGGCGAGCTTGCGAATCTCGGCGATGCACGTGTCGATGTCGTGCGTGTGGCAGGAGGTCATCGTTTGCAGCGCGACCGGCGCATCGCCGCCGATGCGGACGGTGCCGACGGTGATGGAGCGAGTCTTTCGGCGTGGGGGCATGGGTGCTCCGCTTCGATCGGTTTCGACAACGTGGATTCTATCCCCCGCGCGCGGTTCAATCGACAGCGGTCTTCCGCAGCGTGCCCCAGTTGAACTGCTCGTGCGATTTCCTCACAAACCGGACCCCGTCGTGGAAGACCCGCGTAAATCGGGCCTGAAAGGGGGAGCAATCCGCCGCCGGGTCAATCACGATCACGGGCAGCGGCGGCTCTTCTTCGTGCCTGGTCCGGGCGACGTACGAGAGTTGCAGGCGTGCCATCGTGTCGAAGTCGGACATTGAGAAGCCGACCACGACAAGTTGGTCCGCATCGCGCACAGCCCGCATGGCCCCGGCCCAAGTCCGCCCCAGGCCCGGCACACGGTGGAGTTCCTTGTGCGCCCCAAGGCCGGCCACTCCGGGTGTCGTCGGCCACGCACCTTGCCTGAGCTTCTGGATATGGTGACCGTTGATCCACGCTCGAATTTGTCTGCGATCGCGGCATCGCCACAGCCGACAGTCGTCCTCGACGTGACCCGTTCTCACGTTACTGCGGTTGGCGTTAGGCTTGTCGAAGAGCAGCTCACACTTCGCGAGTTGGGCGTCCCGGTCCGCAACGATCCAGTCAATCGAGCCGTGTAGCTCGAAGACGGTCACGCCCGCGCCGTTCTCGAGCTTGAACCCGTGATTCCAGTGACGGTCAAGGGCTTCAAACGCCCGTTCGACGAGGGTGTCGTAGTTGAATGTCACGACGGTGTCCGCTTCGCAAACGGTGCGGGCCCATCGGGTGATTTGATCGAGGTTGGCCTTGCTCTCCCTTGCCTCGCTCTCCTTCTGCACAAGCACGTCGACCAGGGCTTCCTCCAGATAGGACAGCCAGCCTTCGATATCCTCCGCCGTCTGCCAGGGTGTCTCTCCGCTGCTCCGTCCCACGGGGCAGAGCTGTTGCTTGAGTCGATGCACCTCTGCATCGAAGTGCCCCAGATGAAAGACCTCTTCGATGTTCAGCCCGCGGTGTCCCGATCCGCCGCCTTCGAGCCACTCGAC
The DNA here is from genome assembly GCA_040755725.1 of Planctomycetota bacterium. GTDB lineage: Bacteria > Planctomycetota > Phycisphaerae > UBA1845 > Fen-1342 > JBFMAI01. The sequence goes on from JBFMAI010000017.1 coordinate 22,837, forward strand.
ACGCTTCTGGAGGTCGGCCAGCCAAGCCGTCATTTCGTCGTCCCTGTCGTCGTCCTGGCTGTCGTCCTTGCGCCCTGACTTCATGAGCAGAGGAAGCACCTCTGTCGCCAAAGGCATGCCCGCCGGCTTCGAGAACCCCGCGCCCAACAAGTAGACGGTCTTCGTCTTCACCGTGCGTGCCTCACTTCCCACGGCCCGCTCGTTGTCCTTCAGGTCGGCAAGATCGATCAGTGACACGTCGACATCGCCCCGACGCACCACCCGGCGTCGCTGGTACGCGGTCCGAAAATCGAGGCCGGACACCGATGTCAGGGGTTCGATGCGCAGCGGCGGACCCCTATCCGGAAGACCTGGCCGATCTGCTGGAACCGCTCCGGTTGGATGGCCGCGTCGTCCAGGCCGAATTGCCGCAGGGCCTCCCCCAGACGCCCCGTGTTGTCGGGGTCGGGGTTGACCCACAGGTCCATGTCGCCGGTGGCCCGCGGCACGCCGTAGTAGGCGACCGCGTAGCCGCCGAGGAGCAGGTATTCAACTTGCGCCGAGTTCAGCAAACTCAAAAACTCGCTGAAGTCGGGCGGTAGCTGCATGTTCGCCACGGTCGATTCGCCGCAGCAGTTCAACGGCGGCCAGCCGCTCCTCGGGCGAGCGCGTCCGCCAGTAGGCCGCCTCGTCGTCGTCCCCCAGCGCGCCGAACGCGCAGACCCGCTTATCGAGGCGCATGTCCCCGAGGCCCGGTGCAACCTGAGAAGTCCGTCGTTCCATGCCGACATTGTGACTCCCGCGAGCGGCTCCCGCCCGGCTCGCGGTACGTCACGGGGCCGGCGGTCACGGACCCGATGTCCGGCGGCAAAGGTCACGCACCGTGTTAGCGGGGGCGGGGCCGGTGCCCCTCGGGCCGGCCGGTCGCTGTGGCAGGGGCCCGCCGGCGGCCCCGGCTTGAGTTCCGCCCAACCGGGTGTATAAGAGCTATCAGAACGCCGCACGCCCGTGCGGGGCCGGCGGCCGGCCACTCGCGTGGCGGGCGCGGCGGCTCAAGGAGAGCACCCGGGGTCACGTGATGGACTAGGTCGCCCCGGAGCCGTAACGTGGTGTGGAGAATGCCGATGCGATGGGTCATCCTGGCCGGCTTGTGTTTGGCATCGTGGGGGACGGGGGCCGCCCGGGCCGATCTGAAGCCGGGAACCTACGCTCCCGACCTGGAAGCCAAGGAGTGGATGAACACCAACGGCGAGCCGCTCTCGCTGACCGAGTACCGCGGCATGATCGTCGTCCTGTTCTTCTGGGTCTCCTGGCACGAAGGCGGCGAGGCGATCATGCCACTGATGACGCTGGTCAACGGGTCGCGCTTCGGCCGCTCGGCGGGCGTGTTCGTGATCGGCGTGACGGACGCGGACCGCAAGCGCGTCGAGGACATGTTGAAGAAGGAGAAGGTCTTTTTCCCCGTCGCGCTCGAAGCCAAACGGACCTTCGACGATTACGACATCCAGTCGTACCCCCGCGTCGTCATCATCGACCCGCGCGGCAAGGTCACCTGGACGGGTTGGCCCGGCAAGGAAGGCGGTTCGTCACTCGTCGAGGAGATCGGCAAGGCCGCCGCCGACACCCCCCCTACCAAGACCCACCCCGAGGACGCCGCCAAGGCCGAGTCGTACCTGAAGCAGGCCCGCCAGGCGCTGCTCCGCGAGAAATACCGTGAGGCGTTCGATGCGGCCAACAGCGCATTCGACGCCGCCCTCCGCGGCGACCCGCTCAAGAGTCGCTGCCAGGACCTGCTCGACCTGATCGAGGCGCTGGGCCGCGACAAGTTGGCGCAGGCCGAGCGGGCCCTGTCCGAACGCCGCTTTGACGAGGCCGTCGAGCTGCTGGTCGAGTTGCGGCGGGAGTTCCGCGGGGTCGAAGTCGCCGCCAGCGCGCGCAAGAAACTCAAATCGCTGGAGAAGAAGACGCCGGAGGTCTCGCGCATCCTCCGTCAGCAGGAGGACGCCGGCGTCGCCGAGGCCATGCTGGCCGACGCGCTGGAGAAGATCCGCGCTCGGCGGTTCGGACTGGCGTTCGACAAACTCGAGGAGATCGTCAACGAATACGGCTCGACGAGCGCGGTCGAGCGGGCCCGGACCCTGCTCGACCGGCTGCGGGCCAACGACGCCGTCATGGGCTACGTCCGCGATCACAAGGCGTCCCGGGCGTGCCGCAACCTGCTGTTCCAGGCGGGCGCGTACGAGCGCACCGGCCGGACCACGCAGGCCCGCGAGCTGTACCGTGAGATCATGGACAAGTACCCGGATACCATTTACGCGGAGGAGGCCGCCCGGCGGCTGGCCCAGTTGCCCTGAGGGCGGCCGGTCGCGGCCCGGCATCGGAGCGGCATGAGCCTCAACAAAGACCCTTACGAGATTCTGGGGGTGAGTCGCCAGGCCACCCCGGAGGAAATCAAGAAGGCCTATCGCCGACTGGCCAAGCAGTACCACCCCGACCGCAATCCCAACGACAAGACCGCCGAGCAGCGCTTCAAGGAGGTCCACGCCGCGTACGAGGTGCTGGGGGACCCGCAGCGGCGGGCCCAGTACGACCGGTTCGGGGCCGGCGGCCCGGCCCCGGATGTCCACACCTGGACCACGGGGACGCGCGTGCCGTTCGAGGACATCGCTTTCGACTTCGGCTCCCTGGGGGACCTGACCGGCATCTTCGAGCAGTTCTTCCGCACGCCCAATCGCGGCGGCGCCCGGCCACGGCGGCGCGCGGAGTCGCGGCGGGCCGCCCCGCGCGGGGCCGACATCGAGCACGAGATCGAGCTGTCGTTCGAGGAGGCGGCGCGCGGCACCACGCGCGACGTGGTCCTCGCCAGCGCCGACGCCGGCCGGCCGCATGAGACCATCCGTTTCCGCGTTCCGCCCGGCGTGGCCGACGGCCAGCGCATCCGCCTCCGCGAGCAGGGTCAGCCGGGACCGGGCGGGCGGGGCGACCTGATGATCCGCTGCCGGGTGCGGCCGCACCCGCTTTTCCGGCGCGAGGGAGCCGACCTGCTTCTGGACTTGCCGCTGACGTTCGGCGAGGCGGCGCTCGGCGCGGAGGTCGAGATCCCCACGCTGGAAGGCCCGACCGTCGTCAAGGTGCCGCCGGGAACATCCAGCGGGACCAAGCTGCGTCTGCGCGGCCGGGGTTTGCCGGGAGAGCGCAAGGGGGACCTGTACGCCGTGGTCCGCATCATGGTGCCGAAGGCTGTTTCGCCCCGCGCGCGCGAGTTGATCACGGAGTTGGAGAGCGAGCTGCGGCTACGGCCCCGCGAGCACCTAGGAGGGCGCTCATGAGGCCCGGGTTATGACCTCCCCCCCCCGTTCGTCCGTCGGCCGCACCGTCACCCTGTTGGTTCTGGGCCTGCTGTTGGTGACCGTCTGTGCCACGGTGTACGTCTTCCTGGCGCGACACCGATACCCGGGTCCCGCGATCGGCGTAATCACATCGGAGGAGGAGCTTGAGCGCGCGGCCGCCGAGGCCAGGCGTTTGGCCACGTTGCTCACGATCCTCCTGATTTCGGGCCTGCTGATACTGCTGTACGTCATCGGGGCCTACCTGGTCATCCGAGTAGGACAGGCGGTTTCCCGCCAGAAGGTCGGCGGCCGGGCTACACGCTACGTGGACGCCTGGGCCGGCTATCGCCTGACCGACGAGGAAATCTCCGCCGCTACGACCGAGGACCACGAGCGCGACGAACGTCCGCCCGACCCGGAGGACGGGCCGCCGCTCGACCGGCCTTCGTCCGAGGAGTAAGCCATGAGCGCGCCCGCGCCGCCCCCCCCGACCCCAGCTCGCCCGCGCCGGTCCCCCGACGCGATCGAGCGGCTGTACGCCTACTGGCTGGTCAGCACGGCGGCGCTGCTGCTGATCCTGATCGGAAACGTGATCGTTACCCGCGGGGCGCTCCGGCGACAGGCCGAACGCCTGGACACTCTGACGGAACGGCTGGAGGCGTTGGAGCACCAGCCGGCCATCCTCCCCAACGAGTCGCCGCCCGTCCCGCCGGATTCCCCGCCGACGCCGCCGGCTTCCTCGGCCACCCCGGACGGTCGCCCTGAACCAACGCATCCGGTTGCCGAAGCTCCCGCGGGCCACCCGGGGGAACCGCTGGAGCCCTCCCCGGCGCTGGTTCCATCGGAGGAAGCGCTGCGGGCCGAGCTGGACGCCCTGCTTGGAGAGGAACCGGGCCCGGTGGACGAGCTCGCGGACGCCGGAGCAGCGGAACGACTCGTCGAGCTCGCCTCACAACACATGAGCCGGACCAATTGGACGTCGGTGACATGGGTGCGCCTGGCCCTCCTCGCCCGGCTCCTGGGTCGTGACGCCGTGGCCGACTTGTTCGCCCGGCAGGCCCCCGATGGCGGCGTGTGGCGCATCCATTTTGCGGAGGCCTCCGCGACTCTGCTCCTTGACCGCGGGCGCCCCGCCGACGCGCTGCCGTTCATCGACGAGCTCACGCGCCGCCACGCGCCCAGCGCCGTGACCGGTCTGCTGCGGGCCCGCGCCGCGCTGGCGGCGGACGACCCCGCCGGGGCGGATCGGGCGCTGGGGCCGGTGACCCCGGCGGCCGGTCTGGGCCCCGCCGACCGCCTGCGGTTGGCGCGGCTGACTCTGCGCCTGGAACGCTGGGGTCGGTTGGCCGAGATCATCGCCACGGTCGGCGACACGCCCGACGAATGGTCCCGCGAGCACGCGTTCCTGACGGCGGCCGCGTGGGCTCGGGCAGGTCGCTGTGTCGAGTCTCTGGCCTTGTTGGACTGGCTTGCGGCCGGTCCGACCCCCACGACCGCCCCGGCCGTGGCCGCGCCCCAGCCAAGTCGCTATGAGATCGAAGTATGGCGCGGCGTAACGCTGATGCTCGCGGGGCAGAGCGACGCGGCACGCCAGGCCCTGCGCAACGCGGCGGAGCTGGACCCGGCCTGCCCCGACGCACTTTACTATCTGGGCTTGCTGGAGGCCCGGCTCGGACGGACCGAGCTGGCCATCATGCACCTGAAGAACGCGCTGGCGGCCTCCGCACGGCTCGCGCCGGCGTGGGAAGCGCTGGCCGGCGTGGAACTCGACGCCGGCCGCATCGACGACGCGCTCGACCACGTGACGCAGGCGTTGCGGATCAATCCGCGGCGGGGTTCGGCGCAGTTCCTGTTGGCGTTGGCCTGCGCCAAGGTCGAGCAGGCAGCCCCGGCCGAAGAGGCCCTGCGCCGCGCCTTCCAGCTCGACCCGCAATACCTGGACGTGGCCAAGCAAACCGAGGTATTGACGCGGCTGTTCCCCCCGGACGCGCTGGAGCGGCTCGCCGTCGACGCGGCCGAAACCCCGGAGGAGCTCTGACGACCCCTCACGGCCGACGCCGCTTCGGTACACTATGGTTGTGTAACGGCCGCTGGCGATCCGCGAGGCGGCGAGAATAGGCGGTGCTTGTGGCGATCAATCCGCGCGAGAGCCTGTCGGTTCGACGTGAGAACGCTCTACTGGTCAAGGTGATCCTGGGCCAGGGGCGGATTCCGTTCAACGACGATCCCTTGGCGGAGCTGGCCGAACTCACCGAATCGGCCGGGGGCGTGGTGGTGGGTCGCGTGGTCCAGCGGCGGCCCGGCTTCCACCCGGCCACTTGCGTCGGCAAGGGCAAGCTGGAGGAGATTCGGGAGCGGGCCGACGCCTACGCCGCCGACGTCGTGATCTTCGACAACGACCTGTCGCCCTCGCAGATCCGCGAGATCGAGAAGGCTACCGCCCGCAAGGTACTCGACCGCAGCGAGCTTATCCTCGACATCTTCGCCTCCCGCGCTCGCACTCACGAGGCCCGCCTCCAGGTCGAGCTGGCCCAGCTCGAATACACCGCCCCGCGCCTGCGCGGCATGTGGACACATCTCGAGCGCATCGCCGGCGCAGGCGGGGCCACCGGGGCCGGCGTCGTCGGCGGCATCGGTACGCGCGGCCCCGGCGAGCGGCAGATCGAGATCGACCGCCGCCTCGTCGAGCAGCGGATCACGTTTCTGCGCCGTCAGATCGCCGAGATCGACCAGCGTAAGGTACGGCAAGTGCGGGCCCGCCAGAACTTCTTCACCGTGTCGCTCGTCGGCTACACCAACGCCGGCAAGAGCACGCTGATGAACGCCCTCACGGATGCCGGTACGCGCGTCGAGGACCGCTTGTTCGCCACGCTGGACACGCTGACGCGGCGGTGGGACCTGGGCAACGGGCGTTATGTGCTGTTGTCCGACACCGTTGGATTCATCCGCGATCTGCCGCACCACCTGGTGGCGTCGTTCCGGGCCACGCTGGAGGAGGCCATCCACGCCGACCTGCTCCTGCACGTCGTGGACGCGGCCAGCCCGGACGCGCAGGCCCAGATCGCCGCCGTCGAGTCGGTCCTGGACGACTTGGGGGTGGGCGACAAGCCGCTGTTGCTGCTGCTGAACAAGATCGACGTGGCCGATCCGGCGGCGCTGAGTGTCCTGCGCGGGCAATTCGCCGCGGCGCTGCCCATTTCGGCCTGCAACGGGGCGGGGCTGGTGGAGTTGCGCGCCGCGGTCGATGCGCGGATGCGGGGCGAGCAGCAGCGGATCACGCTCTCGGTGCCCGCCCACGACGGCAAGTCGCTGGGGTTTCTCGAGCGTTTCGCCGAGATTCACGAGCGCCGCTTTGAGGACGGACGGGCCATTCTTGATGTGGCCATCGCCCCGCGGGCGCTGGAGCACTTGCACACGATCGCGGCCGACATCCGGCACCAAGGCCCGGCGCCGGGGGGGTAGGGTACCGCTCCGCCCCGCCGCGTTCCCGCGCTGGCGCGGGGGCGGCTACCGTGGTGGCGGCAGCGCGGACGCCAACTCGCGGGGCCAGGGCACGTCGGCCGCCAGCTTCACGCGGATCAACAGCAGCGCCGTCTCCAGTTGCGGGTCGGTGTTCGGCGCCTCGTTGGGGTCGGCCTCCAGCGCCTTGATATCCTCTTCGCTGAGCTGTGGCGGATCGTCGTCCTTGGACTTGTCCTCGCTCTTGAGGGCTTGCAGCAGCTTGTCCCGTTCCTCGTCCGTCAGGGCCTTGTTACCCGCGTCCGGGGCTTCATTGTGGATGATGTAGGACTCGCGCTCGCGCTCCAGCACGCGCCGAAACTCCTTGGGCGTCAGCTTCAGGCTCCAATCCGGGTCGACGCCCCACTGCTCGGCCTTCGGCGCCTTGTGCGGCGTGCGGCCACTGGGCAGGTAGTACAGCGCCGTGGTCAGCTTGAGGCGGGCCTCATCGCCCAGCGGCCGGACGTGCTGCACGCTGCCCTTACCGAACGTCCGATCGCCGAGCACGATCGCCCGATGGTGGTCCTGAAGGGCGCCCGCGAGGATTTCCGACGCGCTGGCGCTGCCCTCGTTGACCAGCACGACGAGCGGCAGTTCCTTGAACGGCGCCTCGCCGCCGACGCGCGACCGGCTCTCGAACTCGATGCGGCCGCGGGTCGCCACGACCTCCCCCTTGTCGAGGAACGTGCTCACAATGTCGATCGCCACGTCCAGCAACCCACCGGGGTTGTGGCGGACGTCGAGCACCAGGCCTTTCATGCCCTGGCTGCGGGCCTGCGTCAGGGCCGCGCGGAGTTCCTGGGCCGAATCGGGGTGGAAGCCACTCAGGCGGATGTACGCCACGCCGGCGTCCTTGTCGAGCATGTAGTTCCAGCCGTTGCCGTTGCCGCCCACGCGCTCCACGCCGCGGACGGTCGTCAGCACGATCCGCCGGCGGGTGAGCTTGACCGGGATGGTCTCGCCCGTGCGGGGGCGCTGGACGGTGAGCACCACCTGCGTGCCGCTGGGCCCCATGATGTTGCGGACGGCATCGTCGGTGGTCCAGCCGGCGGTGCTCTCCCCGTTGACCGAGATGATCACGTCGTCCGGCTGAATCCCGGCTTCCAGGGCGGGGGAGTTCTCCAGCGGCGTCACGACCTTGAGGCGATTGGTGCGCTCATCGAGCCCGAGCTGGATCCCGATGCCCTCGAAGCCGCCCATCATCATCTTCTCGAAGTCGGCGGCGTCGGCGGGCCAGATCATGCCGGTGTATTCGTCCAGCTTGCCGAGCACCCCCTCGACGAACTCCACGACCAGCAGCCCCTCGGGCAGTTCGACGCTCTCGCGGTTCAGATCACAAACCTGGTTGAACAGGCGGACCAGGTCGCGGTATCCGTAGCTCTTCTCGGCCGCCAGCCCCGCCCGCAGCTCCGTCAGTCGACGGACGAAGTGCTCGCGCAGGGCCGGGTTGCCCAACCCGTCCAGGTAGCCCCGCAGCTTGGACACACCGGCCAGCGTGAGCAGGTTGTCCAGCGCGCCCCCGGCCATCTCCCGGAAATCGGGCTCCTGGTAGTAGAGCTGCTCGATCATCTTGACGGCGGAGCGCAACAGGCCCTTGTCCACGCCGCGAATGCGCTCGTCCAGCGACTTGCGGTCCTTGTAAGTGAGCTCGATGCGGGCGTAGCGGGTAGCGTTCTCGCTGAGTTGGCGAATCTCCTCATCGTCGCGGAGGACCCGGCCGAGCAGGACGTAGTAGCTCAAGGCCCGGCTCCAGCGGTCCTCCCGTTCAAGCTGTCGGGCCTCTTCCCGGCACCGCGCGACGAGCTCACGCACCCACGGACAAGACGCCAGCACGGCGGGGTCGTCGGCATAGGGCGCCGCCTGGGCAGCGAAACTCAGCGCCCGAAAGACCCTCCCCGCGGCCAGGTCCTCCTGCGCCCGCTCGATATTCCACGCGAAGGTCTTGGCTTTCAGCTCATTGCGCGAGGCCACCGCGCGGTGATAGGCATCGAGCCAGCCGCGAACACGCTGTGCCCGAGCGTCGGTCGCGGAGGAGAGAATCCGCTCCACGGTGGCGCGGCCCGCCTCGTAGTCGCCACGCAGAATGGCCGCGTACGCGGTGTCGAGCGGCTCGTCGCCGGCCCGCACGGCCACCGGGGACAACCCGACCCACACCAGGCAGGCCCACAGGGCCAATCGCACATAACGCGATGTCATTGCACCACTTCCTTCCGCCCCGCGGCCGACGGCCGGAGGGGTCGTCAACAGCTTGGGCGTGGTAAGCCTCGCTTCCTCTTCCATTATACGACGTTACAAAACGCCCGCCCATGACGCCAACAGCGGTGCGGCGTCGCGGTGCGGCCGGGGCCGCGGTTGCGTGGATTTCGATGTAATCGCGGACCACGCCACCCGATTCTCCCCGTTGCGATTCGTCCGAAAACGCGGATGATGTCGCCATGCCCGCGGCCCGCACGCGATCGACCGTTCGCCAACCGACGGCGACGGTCCCCGGCTTGGTGCTGGGCATCGACCCGGGGCTCCAGCGCACGGGGTATGCCCTGGTCCTGCCGCGCGCGGGCCCCCGCGAGCCGCGGCTGCTGGAAGCCGGCGTGATCCGCCTGCGATCGCAGCGACCGCTGGCCGAGCGGCTCGCCGAGCTGGAGGTTGGCTTGCAGTCGATCATGCGTGCCTTCCGGCCGGCGGCGCTGGCCTGTGAGGAGCTGTACGCGCATTACCGGCACCCGCGGACCGCGATCCTCATGGGCCACGCGCGGGGCGTCGTCCTGCTCCAGGCCGCCCGCGCCGGTCTGGAGATCATTCCCCTCGCTGCCACCCATGTCAAAAAGCTCCTCACCGGAAGCGGGCGGGCGACCAAGCGGCAGGTGCAATTAGCGGTCACCGCGACCTTCAATCTGCCCACCGTCCCAGAACCCGATGACGTCGCCGACGCCCTGGCCATCGCCTTGTCCGGTGTCCGATACCGCGAGGCCCACACCACGGCGGCGGCGGACAAGCGGCGGAGAGTCGTCCCGTGATTTGCCGCCTGACCGGACGCGTGGCGAGCCTCGGTCCCGACGCCGTCGTCATGGACGTCGGCGCCGTCTCCTACGAAGTCTTTGTACCCGCGAGCACCCGGAACCCGTTGCAAGAACTTGTCGGTCGCGAGGTGACGCTGTTCACGCTCCAGTATTTCGAGGGCAACCCCGCCGGCGCGCACCTCATCCCGCGACTCATCGGGTTCTTGTCCGAGACCGACCGGGCCTTCTTCGCGACGTTCACGCGGGTGAAGGGCATCAGTAACCGCCGGGCGCTGCGGGCCATGAGCCTGCCCGTGCCGCAACTGGCTGCCGCGATCGAGAACGGCGACGTGCGGCTGCTGACCAGTCTGCCGGAGATCGGCAAGAAGACGGCGGCGCAGATCATCACCGACCTACGCGGCCAGGTCAGCGAGTTTGCGGGACCGGCCGGCACGCCGGCCGCGGCGCCGGCCCTGACCAATGCCCAGCGTGTCGCGGTCGAGATTCTCGTGCAGTGGGGTGACCGCCGGGCGGATGCGGAGCGTTGGGTCGCCGCCGCCGTCGAGCGTGATCCGACGCTCGCCGAGCCGGACGCGATCGTCCGGGCGGCGTACGCGGCCAAACAGCACGGATAGGCGCGGGGGCTGACACCTGCCACCGACCGCCGGGCAGTACGAGGGGTATCTGGAAGATGGCTGAGCCAAGGTGCCCAATCTGCCTGGCGGTCGTACCTGACGGGAAAGGCCCGAGGTGTCCGCATTGCGGCTTTGACTTTCCGGCCGGCGAAGCCGTTCCCGGCTGGGTAAGGAAGGGCGTGGATGTGCGAATGGTGGCGCGCCGCCAACGAACGCTCTTATGGTTCTTCGTGGTTTCGCTGCCGCTGAACGGTAGCTTCTGCTTGCCGACCTGGTCGCTGTCGCAAGTGGCGGAAGCCTCGCTCGCGATAGCCCGGCTTGTCGTCCAGACACTTATCGTCCTCAGCGTGGTCCAGTTGCTGACCGCATTGCGCCGGCACATCTTGGGGCGCATGTTGTACATCCTGCTGCTCGTCATGCCCTATGTCGGCGTCCTGATGCCCCTGGCGGCGAACCAGCAGGCGACGCGTGCCTTGAGTCGGGCGGGTTTGCGGATTGGGCTGTCGGGGGTCCCGGATGAGCAGGTTGTCCGGCTACTGGGCCTGTACCGTTGCCGCGCGTGCGGCTGTAGCCTGATCGGCAACACGTCGGGCCGCTGCCCGGAGTGTGGGACCCCGGTGCCGGAGGTGTGGCGGACCGGTTAAACTGCTCGCATGGCCATCGAGCGCGTGTTCACCCAGCCCGGCCCGGACGAGGATCGCTTCCTGACCTCGCTGCGCCCCGCGCGGCTCGACGAGTGCATCGGGCAGGAGGTCGTCCGCGAGCAGCTTCGTATCGCGCTGGACGCCGCCCGCAAACGCCGCGAGCCGCTGGACCACGTGCTACTCGACGGCCCGCCCGGCCTCGGCAAGACCACCCTCGCCCACGTCATCGCCAACGAGCTCAATACGACCATCCGCATCACCAGCGGGCCGGCGGTGGCCCGCCAGGGCGACCTGATGATGCTGCTCACGCAGATGGACACCGGCGACGTCCTGTTCATCGACGAGATCCACCGGCTGGCCAAGGTCGTCGAGGAGTTCCTCTACCCCGCCCTCGAAGACTTCCGCGTCGACTATACGACCGAAAGCGGCATCGGCGGCCGGACGGTCAACTTCCGGCTTAAACGGTTCACGTTGGTCGGGGCGACCACGCGCGCAGGGATGCTGTCGGCCGCCTTGCGCGACCGCTTCGGCCTGCTGTTCCACCTCCAGTACTACAACGAGGACGAGCTGGTCCGCATTGTGCAACGCAGCGCCGCCGTCCTCGAGGTACAGGCCGAGCCGGCGGCGCTCCAGCGCCTGGCGTCGCGGTCGCGCGGCACGCCGCGGATCGTCAACCGCCTGCTGCGGCGGGTACGCGATTACGCCGACGTGCGCGGCGATGGCCGGCTGACGCCGCGCGTCGTCGATGCGGCGCTCGACATCCTCCAGATCGACGGCATGGGCCTCGACAACCTCGACCGGGCCTACCTGAACGCATTGATTCAGCACTACGACGGCGGGCCGGCGGGCATCGAGGCCATCGCCGCCACGATGGGCCACGAGCGCGATACACTGGAAGATGTCGTCGAGCCGTACCTGCTCCAGATCGGCTTCGTGATCCGCACGCCGCGGGGCCGCGTCGCCCGGCCGGCGGCCTACGAACACCTCGGGCTGACGGTGCCCAAGCGCGCCCGCGACGAGCCGTGCCTCTTCGATTCGCCGTGACCCCCTCGATTCCTCGCGAGCCAACTGTGCAGCGGCCTGAACGAGCTAAGCCAAAGTCGCCAGCCCCGTCGGCGTCGAGTGCGTCGGCACGTTGGCGGACGCTGGGGCTGCTCTTGCTGCCGGCCGCCGTGGGTGTGGTCGTGGCCGCCGTCCACTGGCCCGCGTTGTCCGCCCGGGCGTTCACGTTCGACGACCGCCAGTATTTGATCGACAACCACCTGGTCCGGCATCCGAGCTGGCAGTCCGCGGGGCAGCTCTTTGCCGAGGTACTCACGCCATCGACCGTGCACGGCTATTACCAGCCGCTGACGATGGTCTCGCTGATGCTCGACTGGGCCCGCGGTGGCCGGACCGACCACCTGCGGCCTTTCCACCAAACCAGCGTGATTCTGCACGTGGCCAACACGCTCCTGGTGATCCTCCTGCTGTACTGGCTGTTCGGCGAGGTGTGGGCGGCGGCGTTGGCCGGGCTGCTCTTCGGCGTGCATCCGATGACGGTCGAGCCGGTTGCGTGGCTGAGCGAACGCAAGACGCTGCTGGCGACCTTCTTCAGCCTGACCAGCCTTATCCTGTACGTGAAGTGGACACGCGTCCGTCCGGACTTGGCCGCGTCTGCCCCGCAGGGGAAAGGCGGGGTAGAGGGAACAGGGAACAGGGAACAGGGAACAGGGCGGAAGGAACCGCCCGGGCTGGCCGTTCCCCGTTCCCCGTTCCCCGTTCCCTTGCGCCTCGCTGAGCGGGGCTGGGCGTGCTACACGGGCGCGCTGCTGATGTTCGTGCTGGCCCTGCTGGCCAAGCCGACCAGTACGCCGCTACCGGTCCTGCTGCTGCTGCTGGACTTCTGGCCGCTGCGACGCCTGAGCTGGCAGGGTTTGCTCGAAAAGGTGCCGTTCCTCATCGTCGCCGGCGCCTCCGCCGTCGTGACCGTCGTGTCCCAAGGCCGCACCGCCGCGTTGGCACTGCCGCACGAGTATTCGCCCGGGTGGATTCCGTTCATCATCTGTCACAACGTGGTCTTCTACCTGTGCAAGATCGTCTGGCCCGTCCAACTGTCGGCGCACTACGCGTTCCCCCAGCCGTTCGACTTGTCGAGCCCGATGGTGCTGGCGGGCGTGATTGGCACGCCGGTGCTGTTGGCGGTACTGCTCATCTCGCTGCGCTGGACGCGGGCGGCGGCCACGGGCTGGTTGTTCTTCTTCGTCGCCATCTTCCCCACGCTCGGCGTCATCGGCTTCACGCACAGCATCGCCGCCAACAAGTACGCCTATCTGCCGGCGGTCGGCTTGCTCATGGTCTTGGTCTCGTTCCTGACGTGGCTGTGGCGACGGGCCACGCCGTCGGCCCGCATTTCGGCCCGCGTGGCGAGCGTCGGGCTGGTGTTAGGGCTGACCGGGCTGAGCATCGCCGGGACCCGGGCGCAACTTCGCACCTGGCAGAACACGGAGACGCTCTATCGCCACATGCTGGACCTCGCGCCCGGGGTCGCCGGGTTGCACAACGATTTGGCGGATGAACTGACGCGGCAGGGACGGCTTGACGAGGCGGCGCAGGAGTACGCGACCGCCCTGCGCCTGAACCCCAACATGTACGACGGGCACAACGGTCTGGGCATTGTGCTGCTCGCGCAGAACCGACCGGCGGAGGCAATCCCACACTTCGAGGTCGCCATCCGGCTGGATCCGAAACGCGGCGCCGCCTACGGGGGCCTGGGGGCGGCCCTGGCCCGCCTGGGACGCGATGAAGAGGCGTATCGGTACTTCGAGCAGTCACTCCAGCGCGACAAACACATCGCCGAGGTCCATGCCAACATGGGCGCCATCCTGGCCACACGCGGCGACCTCGAACGGGCCATCCAGCACTATCACGAAGCTCTGCGGCTGAAGCCGGAGTCGGCCCGTACGCACTTCAACCTCGGAGTCGCGCTGGTCCGTCTGGGACAGCTTGAGTCGGCGGTGGAGCAGTTCCGGTCGGCCACCCAACTCGAACCCAATTACCTTCCCGCCCGCAGCAACCTGGGACAGGCGCTGCTAACGCTGGGGCGCGTGGACGAGGCGGTCGCGGTGTACGAGGCGGCCCTGCGCATCGCCCCCGACGACCCGCGCCTGCGAGCCGGCTTGGCCGAAGCTCAGTCCCGCCGGTCGTCGTCAGCTCCTTCTCTCCCGTAACCGCTTCCGATCATAGTAACTCCGCCCAGCACAGCCAGGTCAACCTCTAATTGTGTCTTTACTCTGCTCTGTCCCCCATATATAGTGCCCCTGGCGCGAGCAAGAGTGAACGGATGGTGGCGCGCCAGGCGTCGCAAGGCACGTTGGCGAGTCGGGTTCGTCGTCAGGCAGGTGTGAACATGAGCATCGTCATGCATCCCGCGCGAACGCGGTCCGAAGGCACGCCGCGGCGAATCTCCACGCCCAGCGAGTTCCCAGGCTGTCAGGCGCCGCTCGACTTGGTGTGCGGGGCGTGCAAGAAACGCGGGCGCTATCGCGTGGGGACCGTGGTCGTGGCGCCCGAGTTTGTCAAACGCGGCCCAGATGAGTCCATCGACGCGCACGTGGGGTTCACCGGCTATTTCCGCTGTCGCCGTTGTGACGCCGGGGGGCCGTGGGAACTCACCAACGCCACCCGCTCGCGCCTGCTGGCCCTGCTCGTCTTGTACGCAGCGGGTGTGGAGGACTTGCCGATCCTCGTGGGCGAGGCACGGACGTTCGACGGCCGGTCGTTTCGCTACCCCACGGAGAGTGAGGCCCACGTCAAAAGACTCATCGCCACAGAACCGGACCGGGCATTCTTGTGGGTCCGACTGGCGAACATCTACAAGCACGGCGGGCGCGACGATCTGGCGGAGGGGGCGTTCCGCCGCGCGGTCGAGCTGGACCCGGAGGACGCCGAAGCACATGCGTGCCTGGCCGATGTTTTGGCCTGCCAGGGGCGACGGAAGAAAGCCGTGCCCCATTGGAAAGCCGTTCTCCAACACGTGAGTGCGGCAACGCACTTGCGGCGCGAGCTTCGACTCAGCATGGTTTCCGAGGCCCTGGGCGGGCTACTGGACGAGCTCAAGGACCCAAACGAAGCGTTTGAAGCCCTGGCCGCGCGCAGCCGGACCGCACTCGCCGATCGACCCAAAGACGAACCGTTGGTGCTCGAGCTGCGCAACTGGAACCTGTCGGACCCTCACGATTGGGAGCAGGTCTGTGCCATGTTCCTTGGCGAGCTGCCGTGCCCGCTGCGGCGGATGGGGCCGCCGATGCGCGTTCATCCGCAGCGCGAACAGAACCACGTTCGCACGCTGCCGGTCCGCGAGGGAGACATCCCGCGCAACGCGCCCTGTCCCTGCGGCAGCGGGCGCAAGTACAAGAAGTGCTGCGGTCGGGAGTAGCGGGCGCCGCCGGCGGCCGGCGCTATGTTGAGCTGCCGTCGGTAAAGTGTCCGGGCAGACGCCCCCGCGCGGCCTCCTCGGGCGACTGACCGTAGAACTTGGCGTCAGCCAAGGCACGAACACGGCCGTCTTGCCGCAATTCCGCCTCCACGACGTAGAGCGGCCCCTCGGCCCGCACCAGTCGCGCGCGGACGATCGCCTCGACGCCAACGTCCACCGGCCGGCGATAGCGTATGTTGAGTCGGGCGGTGATCCCGCGCACACCGCGGTTGACCAGACACTCCGTCAGGGCCTCGTCGAGCAGCGTGGCGACGATCCCGCCGTGAATCCACTCGGCGTAGCCGCGGTACCGCGGATCGCAGTCAAACCGCGCCGTCACGGTGCCGTCGGGGTGGGTCTGGAAACTCAACTCCAGGCCGCCGACCTCCCGGGGGCGGCAGCCGAAGCACCCCGCGTGCCACTTGGCTCGCCAGCCGGCCGGTTCGGTGGTCGGAGTCTCGCTCACGCCGTCGAATCTCCGCAAGCCCGCTCGCGGTTCCGCAGGCAGCCGGCAACGCGCCCGTCACGCCGGGCGGCCTAGCTCCGCGTACGCCGCCCTATCCTAGCCGACCTCGTGGCCCCCGCCAGCGGTGATGCCGGCGGTCGATCATCCGCGACGGAGCGTGGCCCCCGAGGGGTGCTTGCGGCCCGCGATGTTTGCGGACCCGGCCGATTCGAGAAACAGCCCGGGATTCGAATGGCCGCCGCCCGCGACGCGCGGCAGACTGTGCCAGGAGGTGCGGTCATGTGGTACTTGGGATTTCCCGGCGGTTCCCCCGGTCCCGGCGCCGAGGCGTCCGGCAGACTCTTGCTGTTGTTCGTGGTCTTCAGCCTCGCCGCCGCTGCCGCCATGCTCTGGTTCATGTTCCGTGTGGCGAATTGGGCGGCATCGCTCGCGGCGTGACGGCGGCCCCCGGCTACCCCCCGTGTGCGCATCAGGCAAGGGGCACGAGTTTCGAGCGGCGGATGCGCCGGTCGCGCGTCACCAGCGGCACGCCACGGGCCAGGCTGGTCGCCGCGATCAGCTCATCGGCGGGTTCGGACGCGAAGTCCAGCCAGCGCAGCGCGCGGCAAACGGTCAGGTCGATGGGCCAGACGGGCAGACGGCCCAGGGCGTCGGCGACGTCCGGATCGTCGAGATCGATCGTCACACGACCGAGCTGGGCCAGCTTGGTAATTTCCCACAAGACGATGGCGGAGCTGCTCCGCGGCTCACGGCCGAGGAGCCGCCGTTCCCTTGCGAAGAGCTCGCCGCGCAGCGCGTGCAGGACGATGTGAGTGTCCAGGTTCAGCATCCCACGCCAGCCCGGTAGTAAACACGTTTCCGCGAATATGGACCTTGTCCTTCAACGTGCCGATCAGCCGGCCCCAGTCGGTGGCCACGGGCATGAGCTTGGCGACCGGTTTGCCGTGCTTGGTGATGAGGATGCCGTCCGGGCCGACCTCATCCAGCAGGCGCAGGCACTGCTCCTTGAACCTCGAGGCGTTCAGGTGGATCATGCTCCAGTCCTGCGAATGGTCGTTTATTATGTCCAGTCAAATATTTCGACCGGTCGGGATCCTCAACCGGGGGCGGGCCGCCCGTCCCCGCCCCGGCGCGGACTCGGCGGGCCCGCGCCGGCGCCTTGACGGGAGCACCGTCTTGATCCGACGATAGTAATGTTGTGGCAGCCGAGTCCCCGGTTGAGGCCGGGGAGCGGGGAACCCAACGCCGGGCCGCCGGGCGGCCCGGCCGGGGCGCAGGGATCGGTCGGTCCCGGGCCACTTTCAAGGCCTAGCCCGTCAGCTAACCCCGCAGGCCCGTGAAAGGGCACAACGCGTAGCTCTCCTGAGACAGCCGGCCGACCGGCCGAGCGTTTCCCGGGCTCACGTTGGTGCGTCGCCGCTCTTTCGGTCGCGCGTGCAGGAACGCGCGGCGATCGCGGCCCCGCCGGCCGGCGACATTCACTTCACGTCCAGCAGCGCGTCCACGGTAACGTCGGCCAGGCTATCGGCACGTCGCGGCACGCCGGGCAGTGACTCCGCCGGCCCGACGCCGAGGACCGCCATCCCCGCGCGGCGCGCCGCTTCGACGCCGGCCAGGCCGTCCTCGATGACCAGGCACTCAGCCGGCGCCAGGCCGATGAGCTCGACGGCACGCAGGAACACGGCTGGGTCGGGCTTGCTCAGCGGGACATCGTTCGCGTCCACAATCGCGTCGAAGCGATCCACCAGCCCCACACGGGTCAGTATCGGCCGCGTGTTGCGACTGGACGACGCGACCGCGGTCTTGATCCCGCGTCGCCGCAGCTCGTCGAGTAGGGGGGTGACGCCGGGCGGCAGATCGGCCGGCGTCAGGCGCTGGGCCAGCGCGAGGAACGCGGCATTCTTGCGGTCGGCGAGCGCCTGCTTCTGCGGCGGACTGCACACCCGCCCCGACGCGGCCAGAACAACGTCGAGGCTTTCCGTGCGGGTGAGACCGCGGAGCCGCTGGTTGATTTGCGCATCGAACCGCAGCCCTTCCTCCTCGGCGAGCTGGCGCCAGGACTGGTAGTGCAAGGCATCCGTCCGTACCAGCACGCCGTCCATGTCGAAGACCACGCCGCGGATCACCCTGGGGCTCCTGTCGATCCGTGCGCTCACACCATCGGTCGACGCAGCGCTGTCACCCCGCACCGTCGGGGGCCGGTGTCGCGCGGTCCGCCGTCAGGGGCCTTTGGGCAGCGCCGAGTCCTTCCGCTGGGCCTGGAGGTCCCGGATTTCGCGCAAGACGCCGGCGATCTCCGTCAGCTTCTTGTTCGATAGCCGCAGCTCGTCGATCATTTCTTTTCGCTGCAAGCCACTGTCGGGAACCTGGGCCACCGCGGCCCGCGGCCAAACCAGCGCCTGCCACAAACCTCCCGCCGCCAGGACGGTCAGACCGCCCAGGACGGCCGCCAGCCACGGCTCAAGTCGTCTGTTGCTCACACGCATGTTCACTCCTTTGAACGGGGCCCGCTTGGCCGGGAGAAACGCGCGGCGGCGCCGGTTCGGCCCCGCCGGCCCGTGTCCGTCCGCGCCGCGCAGCAGAAAGGCCGCGCGCCAAAACATCCTGCGCGGCGGCCTTTCGAAACTCCAGTGCCGTGTTCAGTTCGCGTCTTCGCCGGGCAGGACGGAGACGACGCGACCTTGAAAGGTGACGACTCCGTCGGCGAGCGCGAACAAGGTATCATCGCGACCGCGCCCCACGTTGCGGCCCGGTTTGAACGGGGTGCCGCATTGCCGAACAATGATGCTGCCGACGCGGGCGCGCTGCCCACCGAAGAGCTTTACCGCGCGGTATTGCGGGTTGCTGTCGCGGCCGTTTCGCGTCGAGCCTTGACCTTTCTTGTGTGCCATAGCTGCTTCCGTTCTTTGATGACAAACTAACCGCTCGTCGACGGACTCGCCGCAACGATCAGCGCATAACCCAACGGACCTCGGTCCGCTGCGGGACAGCCTGGGGCCGGGCCTGCGGCGAACCGGGAAGAGTATAGCGTATTTCGAGGGTTTTGCGAAGGGTGAAGTGGCGGGGATTGGGGCCGGACCGCGGAACCCCATCGGGTCCGATAACTTCTTTGCTCTCAGGGCGAGACGCGTCAAAACTCGGATTGCGGACGAACTGGTTCTCGCCACTCAGTCCGCCGACATAGATCCGGAAGCTGTTGCCCGTCAGGTCCACCTGCCGCCAGATGGCGACCGACTCACGAGCGTTGTCTTCGCCGGTGAGCAGGGCCCCGATGGCCTTGGTCGGCTCCACGAGGTACTTGTGCGTAATGCGGTGGTGCTCCCGAATCGCCTCGAACACCAGCGGGCTGATGCCGAGGTCGGTGTCGAACACCTGCAAGTCCTCGGTCACGATCTGAAACATCGGGTAAAAGCGCTGGCTGCGCGGGCTGGTGTTCACCACGGTGTACACCACGTACCAATACACTTCGGGGCGGTCCGTACCGGGAAGCTGAATCTCGATCCGTTTCGGGTCGAGGAAGCGGAACTCCAGCTCCCACGAGATCGGCGTCGCGGAGGGCTCCGGCCCGGTCCCGACCGGCTGTTGAAGCTGCGGCACCAGCAGTAGCACCGACAGCGGCATGAGGGCGTGAAGCATCGGGCGCCTAGCCTCCGTACTGATTGCGAATGAGCGTGCTGGCCGGCTCGCCGGGGACGTTCAGCGCCCCCAGCGTCGCCGACGCCGCCTCGCGGAGGGTCATGTTCGGCTCGCTCTCCACGATCGTGATGATCCGCCGGACCGCCTCGTCCCCCAGGAGGTTGCCCCGGCGTTTGGCCGCTTCGGTCAGCGCCGCGAACATCTTGAGGCGCATGTCCTCGGACTCGGCGGCGTCCAAAGCGATCCGGGCGATGGCTTCCTGGGCTTTGGACGACCCGAGATAGCCGAGAACCTCCGCGATCAGCACCCGCAAGGCCACGTCGGAACTGCCCAGCGCGGTCAGAAGCGCCGGCTCGACGTCGGCCACGTTGAACACGGGGTTGTTCGTCAGGGCCAGGTCGCGCAGCACCGCGCCCGCCTCATAGGCCAGTTGGACCCCGACTTCCGGCGTGATCGGCTTGGCGCCGACCGCGTGCGAGACGGTGGCCACGGCGCGGCCGATCTCGCTCGGCCCGGCGCCGGCGGGCAATTCGGTCAGACGGTGATCGGCCCGCACCAGGGCCCGGACCAGGTCCGCGCCGCCGGCCTTCGACACCACGACGACCGGGGCGGAAGCGAAGCGGAACTCGCTGCGCAACATCCCGAGTCCGGCCGCGAGCTCAGGTTCGCGAACGTCGGAAGCGATGAAGAGCACGTCGACGGCGGGCAGGTCTTTGCGGACGCGCTCCAAGCCCGGCAGCAGCCCGGCCTCGATGACCACTTCATAGCCTTGGGCGCGCAGCACCCCGGCGACGGCATTGGCCGACGCGGCATCCGGGTCCACGATGAGCGCCGCCCGGGCACCCGCGTGCAGCGTGAGCGCCTCCGCGAGCACGGGCATCAAGTTCTGATGGTTCAGGAACGTCTGTACGGGGCGGCCGCGCCCGAGCGTGAGCGCGGCGCGGATGCGCACCATGCGGTCCGGGAACGACAGGGCCTCCGCCAAGGGCAGACGGCCGGCCGCGTCCGCCAGCAGACTGGCCGGACCGGCGGTGTTGTGCAGCGCCTCGACCATGCCGAGCGCGACCGCAGGGTCGCCGGAATCGACCGCCCGGGCCAGCGTCATTAGGCAGTAGTCCGCCCCGGCGGACTGGGCGAAGTACAAAGGCGGCGGGAAGTCCTCGGGTCGGGTGGGATCGGTCTGGCCGGGCGGGAGTTGGGCCTCGCGCCGCTGGTTGGCCGCGAGCCACAGGGCCAAGGCGGGCCTGAGTCCCGCGTTCAGCCGCAGCGCCTCCTCACAGCAGCGCATGCACATGATCTCGTTGAAGATCGGGGTCGGGACTTTGACGTTCTGGAGCAGATCGTCCCGCCAGTACCACACGTTGGCCGTATCCAACCGGGCGTCGGCGGCCAGGGACGGCTTGTCGGCGTAGTAGTCCTCGGCGAGTGCGAGGAAGGCCTCGGCCGCTGACGTAGGCAATGGCCCGGCAGCGCGGGCGGCCAGGGCTTCCAGGGCCTGCGTGGCATCCTGACGCCCTTTGGGTGAGGTCGTTGGATCCTCCTGAAGGCGCAGCAGGTACGGGACGGCCTGCGTGTAACCGATTTGCGCCAGAGCTTCCGTCAGGTACTGCCGCGTCGCGTCGTCGTTCATCCGCAGCGCCATGACCAGCGGGTTCAGCGCGGGACGGTCGATCTGCGGCAGGCAGCGCACGATCGGCCGCAGCAGCTCCTGCTTCCCAGGGTCGCGCAGGGTCTGCACGACGAACGGGATGGCGTACTCCCCCGACGCCTTGAGCGC
The DNA here is from genome assembly GCA_040755725.1 of Planctomycetota bacterium. Classification (GTDB taxonomy): domain Bacteria; phylum Planctomycetota; class Phycisphaerae; order UBA1845; family Fen-1342; genus JBFMAI01. Next base: position 44,253 of record JBFMAI010000017.1, read on the forward strand.
TTCGCAGGCGTTCTCGTAGCCGCGCGGCGGGCCGCCGAGGCGGGCAATGTTCTCCTTGATTCGCGTCGGGTCGGCCTTGATGGCGACCTCGCCGCGGTCGAGTACCCGCAGCAGGGCGCGGGCCGAATCGCCCACGGTGGGGTTGCCGGTGAGCTGGAGCAAGATGTCGCGGCGTTTCGGCGACCGATCGGTGAACTCCAGGACGGCCACCGGGTCCGGATCGGCGTCCAGCAGCGCGCGGAAGTTGGCCTGGGCCACGTCGAAACGGCCGATCTGGCAGAAGTAGAAGCCGTCGTCGGCTTCGTTCATCTGCTCGCGGCCGGTCGTCAGCCGCTGGGCCACCGCCTGGCCGTTCGGCCCCAGCGCGTTGGCCTCCATGTCCTGCTCGAACAGCAGGACGGCCCCGCCGGCCGCGGTCCGCTGCACCGTGTGATCGGCCAGTAGCGCGACGCGGAAGGGCGAAGGCTCCAGGGCCAGCAGCTCGCCGAACGCGGTCTCCGCCCGCTCCGGGTTGCGGTCCAGGATGGCCTGCATGGCGTCAAACCACTTCTCCCATGCCTGGGCCGTGGTGCCCGTGATGAACCCCTCCGTTGTCGTCTGGGCGAGGACCGCGATCGACCCGACCAACAGCACTCCGAAGACGAGACCCGCGTACCGAACGGGTCCGGCGGTTGGATACATAGCTGCCTCCACTGGCACAACCGCCCGGGTTGCACCGCCGCAGGTTGGCTGAGAATCAGGCCGCGATTATAGCGCCACAGCGCGCGCTGTCAAACGAAGTGCGGGGTGCCCCCAAACCGAGAAGGTCCCCCCGTCGCCCGGCGTCCCGGCCCCCCGGCCAGGTCGTCACGTGCCGCTGATTTGCACGGCGTCCGTCGCCGACTCGAAGACCCGGTTGATGCCGTCCCGCAGCCCCTCAATGGCGGCGATCAGGGCCACGATGATGAGACAAAGCAGGACCGCGTATTCCGGGGTCGTCGGACCGTCTTCTTCCACGAGCAGGCGCCGGAGCGCTAGTCGGATGTCGCGCATGATGCTGCTCTCCCGCTCTCCAAGCCGCGTCCCCAGAGTCGCGCCCGCCGTCCGGGCGGCTTTGCCCGTCCCTCCCGGCCACCGCAGCCCACGCGCGGCCGGCCGGAACCGCGTCGGTTCGGGCAAGCCGGCGTACCGCGAGGCAAGCTGGGCGCTCTGCTGAAAGTGTACAAATCGTGAGCGGCGAACGACAAACGGAACCGCCCATTGTGGCCGGATAAGCCAAATCGGGACCGGCCACGTCCTGTCAAGCCGGACGGCACATCGCTCCCCGTCCCATACTCCGAAATCTCGGCCGGGCTGAATGCACCCCGCCCTCGATCACGCCGCGCGCGTGGGACGAGGTTCCCGGCAAGCCACGGCCCGGCGGGAACCTCGCCCTCGCTCGTTGTTGAATCGCGCGCCGGCCTAGTCGGTCAGGCGGATGTAACCGACGGTGCGGTCAGTCCCGCCGCCGGCGGTCGGGGCCGTCTTGAACCCGACGGTGTTCGCACTGCAATAGATGTCCCACGCGGGGCAGGCCCAGGGGTCGGTGTTCGCCGGGTCGTCCGGCACCACGAACGCCGCCGTGCCCAGGCTGTATTGCAGGTACGAATCGGCCAGGAACACGTGGTCGCCGTCCGGCGTGATGCACAGGCTGCCCGCGAAGCCGCGCAGGCCGTTGTTCTCGGTAGAGCCGTCGATGTACTGGTTCAGCGCGGCCTTCGTGAAGCCGGGGCCCGGGACGGTCCCAACGGCGGCCCGCTGGTCGCCGCCGCTGCGGTCGTTCGCGTCGGCGTCGGCGAAGAAGGCGAAGGTGGTGTCGCCGATGGCCACGTCGGCAATCCCCGCCGCGCTCGTCAGGGCAACCACCTTGTTCGTCTTCAGATTGACGAGGAACGCCTGGGGGTAGGCCCGGTCGTCCAGGCCGATCAGGTAGTCACCGCTCACCCGCATCTGGACGCCGCTGATACCGTTCGGCAGGGCGATCGCGGTCGGACCGGCGGCCGGGGTGGTGAGATCGTAGACGTACAGCGCCGCCGGAGTGCCGGCCGCGGCGAAGGCCCGCTGGGTGGCCGCGTCCACGGCGACCTGTTGGACCGCGAAGCCGCTGGTGACGCCCGGGGGGTTGTTCAGCGAGAGCACGGCCGGGGTGTCGCCGCTGACATCGATGACTTTCAGGACACGGCCGTCCGTGACGGTGGTGGCGTCGCAGCGCACGATGCAGTAATCACCGTCGGCCTGGATGTGCCCCACGTCATTCGCGCCGGCGGGGATGTTCGCCAGGCGGATGTCCTCCTGCGCGAACACGGTCGGAGCCCCGCCCGCGTCCACGTTGAATACCGCCACCTGGAAGTTGTTGTTGACCAGGAAGATCGTCCGGCCGCCGACGGCGAACCCCTTGCTGCGGTAGTTGCCCGTGTTGGGCACGGGGGTGCCGGCGGTGGGATTCGTGGACGGGACGATGTACGACACGCCCGTAACGACGCCGGTGCCGAACACAATCAGGTCGTCGCCGACGCGCAAGCCGGCGTCGTGCCGGACCGCGATGTTGGTTTTGACGATGGTAAGCTCCGGCGTCTCGTTGCCGCCGTTGTTGCCACCGTTATCGCCCCCGTTGTCACCGCCATTGTCACCGCCGTTGTCGCCGCCGTTATCGGGCGGGGGGAACAGGTCGGGGAAGATGATGTGACAGCCGGTCGTCGGTGCCAGGAAGACCGGGACGGCGACCGCCAGTAGAAGTACAAAAGTCCAGTTCCGCATCGTGCCATCCTCTCAAACAAATACCGTGGCCGACGTTCCGCTCGAACGTCGCGCGCGAAGTCCGACCGGTCCGTGGCCCCGCGGGCTCTTACTTGACCGGCTCGGTCAGTAACGCGACAATCCGGTCGGAAACTCGCAAAGCCGATGCAGGGCTTGCGAAGGGGGAATGCCGGAGGTGAACAGCGCTTGGCCTCGCGCAGCGACGTGACCCGCATTCTGAAACGGGCCAGTTCCGGGGACGAGTCGGCCATAAACCGCTTGCTTCCAATGGTTTATGAAGAGCTGCGGGCGCTGGCCGAAAGCTATCTCCAACGCGAGAACCCCGGCCATACCCTGCAAGCGACCGCCCTGGTTCACGAGGCGTACTTGCGCCTCGTGAAGCAAGAGGACGTGGAGTGGCAGAACCGGGCCCATTTCTTCGCCCTCGCCGCCCAGGCCATCCGTCGCATCCTCGTCGACCACGCCCGTGGCCGTGGGCGGGCCAAACGCGGCGGCGACCGCGAGCGGGTCACGCTGAATGAGGACGTGGCACTCACGGCCGACCGCGACGTGGACCTGATCGAACTGGACGCCGCCCTCGAGAAGCTCGCCCGCCTGCACGAGCGGCAGGCCCGCATCGTCGAGCTGCGTTTCTTCGGCGGCTTGACGCTGCGGGAGGCGGCGGAAGTGCTCGGGGTGTCGCCGCGGACGATCGACGGCGACTGGTCAATGGCCCGGGCGTGGCTGCGCCGCGAGCTGCGGCCGGATGACGCCCCATGACGCCGCAGCGCTACGAGCAGGTGCGCGCGCTCTTTCTGGCCGCGCGCGAAGTGCCCGTGTCTCAGCGGGGCGACTTTCTCAGCGCGCGGTGTGCCGGCGACGACGAGCTGCGCCGCGAGGTGGAATCGCTGCTGGGTAGTGCGGCCGCGGCGGATACGTTTCTGAACGCGCCGGCGCTGGGAATGGACTTCAAACTGGAGGAGGTTGCCCCCCGGAGTGAATTGGCTTCCACGCTCGGCCGCGGCCGGCCCGTGTCCGGGCTGTCCGCCGTGCCGGAGCGCATCGGCTCTTATCGCATTCTGGAGGTGGTCGGCGAAGGGGGCATGGGGGTGGTCTACCGCGCGGAGCAGGATAGCCCGCGGCGCATCGTGGCCCTGAAGGTCATTCGCCCCGGCGCGGAGTCGCCCGAGGCCCTGCGGCGATTCGAGCACGAAGGCCAGGTGCTCGCCTGGCTCCAACACGCGGGAATCGCCCAGGTCTACGAGACCGGCACGGCGGACCTCGGCGGCGGACGACGCCCGTTCTTCGCGATGGAGTACATCGAGGGGCAGTCGCTGTGCGAGCATGCGGCGGCCGTGCGGTTGACGGTGCGGCAGCGCTTGGAACTGCTGGCGCGACTGGCCGACGCGGTGCAGCACGCCCACCAGAAGGGCGTGGTCCACCGGGACCTCAAACCGGCCAACATCCTGGTGGACCCGACCGGGCAGCCCAAGATCGTCGATTTCGGCGTGGCGCGGGTGACCGAGGCGGACCTCCGACTCACCACCTTGCGGACGGACATGGGGCGATTGATCGGGACGCTGGCTTACATGAGCCCGGAGCAACTGGCCGGCGACCCCCGCGAAGTAGACACGCGGGCGGATGTGTACGCGCTGGGGGTCGTCGCCTACGAACTCCTGGCCGGCCACACGCCCATCGACGTCAGCGGACGCAGCCTGCCCGACGCGGCGCGGGCCGTCGCGGAGCTGGAGCCCCCGCCGCTGCGCTCGCAGAACCGCGCCCTGCGCGGCGACGTGGAGACGATCGTGGCCAAGGCGATGGAGAAGGACAAGGGGCGGCGCTACCAGTCGGCGGCCGACCTTGCGGCGGACCTCCGCCGTTGCCTTGCCGACCAGCCGATCGCCGCCCGGCCCGCCACCGTGATCTACCAGTTCCGCAAGTTCGCCCGACGGAACCGGGCGTTGGTGGCGGGCGCGGCGCTGGCGCTGCTGGCGCTGCTGGGTGGCACCGCGGGGACGACGTTCGGCCTGCTGCGAGCCCGCGCGCAGCAGGCCACGGCGGAAGCGGAGCGAAATCGGGCGCTCGACGCGGAGGCCCTCGCCGCCCGTCGGTGGCAGGAAGCGGAAAGCGAGGCGGCGAAGGCCAATGCCGTCAGTGCCTTCATTCGCGCCATGCTGTCATCGGCCGCCCCCGAACGCGAGGGGCGCGAAGTGCGCGTGGTGGAGGTCCTGGAGCGCGCCGCGCAGGACCTGGAGCATGAGCTCCGGAACCAACCGGAGATCGAGGCGGCCCTGCGGAACACGATCGGCGTCACCTACATGGGCCTGGGGTTGAACGCGGAAGCGGAGCCGCACCTGCGGACGGCCCTGGGCCTGCGGACCGACCTGCTCGGACCAGAGCACGCCGACACGCTCTCCTCGACGGCCAACCTCGGCCTGGTGTTGCTGGAACTGCGGCGGCCCGACGAAGGGCGGGCGCTGCTGGGCGAGGTCCTGGCGACCCGGCGGCGCACGCTCGGCGCGGAACACCCCGAGACGGTCCTGGCGATGAGCAATCTCGGCCATGCGCTGCAGCGGGCCGGGGAGGTGCGCGACGCGGAAGCCTTGTGGCGCGAAGCGCTGGACATCCAGCGGCGAATCAGCCTGCCGGACGATCCGCAGCGGGCCGTGCTGTTGAACAACCTGGCGCAGTTGCTGAAGCTGACGCGTCGCGCCGCCGCCGCCGAGCCCCTGCTGCGTGAGGCGCTGGCCATTCAACGGGCCGCCCGCGGCGACGAGCACCCGCACACGCTGGCGGCGATGGACAATCTGGCCATGACGCTGAAGGCGTTGGATGAATCCACCGAAGCGGAGGCGCTGCTGCGGGAGGTCGTCGCGATTCGCCGCCGGACCTTGGGCGAGCACCCCGCCCTCTTCGCGGCCCTCAGCAACCTGGCCCGTGTCCTGCAGGACCAGGACCGGCTTGAAGAAGCGGAACCGCTGGCGCGGGAGGCCTTGGAGGGTTTCCGCCGCAGCGTCGGCCCGGACAGCCGCAAGGCCCTCGTCGCGGAGAACAACCTCGCGTCGCTGCTGGTCGACCTGGGGCGGGCGTCCGACGCCGCGGCCCTCTACGTGGAACTGATTGACGCGGCCCGCCGGGTTCTGCCGGCGGAGGACTTCACGCTCCAAATCTTCGCCCGCAACTACGGCCGCTGCTTGACGGCGTTGCGGCGGTTCGAGGACGCCGAGGCCCTGCTCGTACCGAGTTATGACAGCCTGGTGCGGACCCTGGGCGCCCGCCACGAGCACACCCACAAGACGCTGACCTATGTCATCGACCTGTACGAGGCGTGGGGAAAAGCCGACGCCGCCGCGGCATACCGCGCGCAGTTGAAGTAGCCATCCGGTCGAGTGGGCCGCGAGCACCCCGGCGCGCCGGCGGGGCGGCGTTGGGTCGGAGGACCGACGCGCGGCGCGGACCCCGTGCTGGCGCTTGAGACTCGTTCAAACGGGCCCCGTCAGAAGATAAAGTCGGTCGACAGGAACTTCGAGTGTCGGCCGGTGATGATCTCCGAGACGATCTGTTGGTTGGCCTCGTTGTCCTTCGCCGCCACAAGGCTGCGGATGGAAAACACCCGCAACGCATCCGACACCGACAACGTGCCCTCGGCCGAGTCCTTGCGGCCGGTGAAGGGGAACGTATCCGGGCCGCGCTGGCACTGGCTGTTGATGTTCACGCGGCAAACTTGATTGACGAGCGTGTCGATCAGCCGGCTGAGCCGCCGCGGGTCGCCGCCGAACAGGGCCGCCTGTTGGCCGACCGGCGACTGCACCATCCAGTCGATGACCTCCTGCTCGTCGTCGTACGGTACGAGCGGCACGACCGGGCCGAATTGCTCGACCTGGCAGATGCGCATATCCGGCCTGGTGGGATAGAGCACCGCGGGATAGTACAGGGTGTGATCGATCACGCCGCCGCCGGGGTTGAGAACGCGGGCGCCGCCGGCGATCGCTTCATCGACCCGTTCCTTCAACCACTGCGGCTTGTTCTCCTCCGGCAGCGGGGTGATCTGCACGCCCTCTTCCCACGGCATGCCCACGGGGAGCCGCCCGACCGCGTTGGCCAGACGGGTGGCGAAGGTCTCGGCGATGCTGCGGTGGGCGAAGATGATCTTGATCGCCGTGCAACGCTGGCCGTTGTAAGACAACGCCCCTAGCAGGCACTCCTTGACCGCCAGGTCGAGATCGGCGTGGGGCAGGATGACGGCGGGGTTCTTCGCTTCCAGGCCAAGCACGCACCGCAGGCGGTTCGGCCGGGGGTGCTGGTGTTTGAGGATCGACGCGACACGGGCCGAGCCGATGAACGCCAGCACGTCCACGTCGCCGCTTTGCATCAGCGGCCCGACGACGACCGGTCCCTCGCCGTACACCGTGTTCACGACGCCCGGCGGGAACGAGTCGGCGAAGGCTTGCAGCAGCGGGGCGTGCAGCAGGACGCCGTGTTTGGGCGGCTTGAAGATCACCGTGTTGCCCATGATGAGGGCGGGGATGAGCGTGGTGTACGTCTCGTTGAGCGGGTAGTTGAACGGACCCATGCAGAGGACGACGCCCAGCGGGCTGCGGCGGATTTGGGCGATGAAGCCCTGCTCGACGGCGAAGCGGGAGCTGATGCGGTCGAGTTCCTTGAGGGCCTGGATCGTGTCGCGGATGTAGACGACGGTGCGGTCGAACTCCTTGCGGGCGTCGGGCAGCGTCTTGCCGATTTCCCACATCAGCAGCCGGACGACCTCGTCGCGCACGGCTTCCATGCGCGGGATGAACGCCTGGAGGTGCCGGATGCGGTCGGCGACGGACATCGCCGGCCACGGGCCGCGGCCGTGGTCGTACGCCCGCCGGGCGGCGGCGAGCGCCTCCAGCGCCCGGTCCGACGTCATCCGCGGGTAGTGCCCGAGGCGATACGGCGTTGGTCCGTTCGGCCCGTGGAGGCAGACGGGCGACAAGACCTCCTCACAGGGGCCGTCCCAGGTGTACACGAGCCCGTCGAGCAGGTAGCGGGCGCCGTGGGAGTAGTACTCGACGCGCGCCTCGGCAGGAATGGCGTCGAGTGACTTGGGGAATACGTCGGCGGGGGTGCTGACGCGGGTGGACATGGTCACCTCCATGTGGCTGGCCGCCCATTGTACGCCACGCGGGGGGGTGAGGCTCCCGTCACTGCGGCTCGGCAGGAGCCTCGCCCTCCCGTTACACGACCGGGTTCGGCGGCTCGTGGCCGCGGAGCACTGCGATCACGTTCTCCGCGACCATCTGCGACATCTTCTGCCGCGTCGCCGTCGCGGCACTGCCCAGGTGCGGCAGCAGCACGACGTTGGGCAAGTCGGTCAGCCCGGGCGTCAGCCGCGGCTCGTGTTCGTACACGTCCAGCCCCGCCGCCGCGATTCGTCGTTCGCGCAGCGCCTCGACCAGGGCCTTCTCGTCGATCACCGGTCCGCGGGCCGTGTTGATCAGGATCGCGGTGGGTTTCATCGACTTGAGCTCGGCGGCGCCGATCAGGTGGCGTGACTCGGGCGTCAGGGGGACGTGCAGCGAAACGACATCCGACACGGCCAGCAATTGCGGCAGTTCGACCTTCCGCGCGCCGAGTTTCTCTTCGAGTTCGTAGTTGATCCGGGCGTCGGTGTAAAGCACCCGCATTCCGAATCCCTGACTGCGCAGGGCCGTGGCGGTGCCGATGCGTCCGGCCCCAACGATGCCGAGCGTGGAGCCGGTGAGTTGCAGGCCGAGCAGTTGCAGGGGTGTCCAGCCGGTCCATCGGCCGGTGCGCACCAGTTGGTCGCCCTCGACGACGCGCCGGGCCGCCGACAGGATCAGCGCCCACGCGAGGTCCGCGGTCGCGTCGGTCAGCACGCCGGGGGTGTTCGTGACCCGCACGCCGCGTTGCCGGCAGGCTTCCAGGTCCACGTTATCGAAACCGACGGCGAAGTTGGCGACGACCTTGAGCGCGGGGCCGGCGGCCCGCAGCAGGTCCGCATCGACCTTCTCGCTGAGCATGGTGACCAGGCCGGCGGCCCCGGGGACGCGGCGGAGCAGCTCGTCCCGGCCGGGCGGGTCGTCCTGGTCCACCAGGTCCACCTGGAGCCCGGCCTGCTGCAACATCTCGGCCGCGGGCGGGGGGACGCGGCGAGTTATCACAATCCGCGGTTGCATCGGTGATTATGCTCCAATGAGGACTACAAGGACGGATAATAGAGCCGGGCCGGGGCGCGACACCAGCACCGCTGGACCCCGCCGCAGCGCTCGAACGACGGCGGCAATCCGCCGGCGCCGAGGTCGGCACTCCCCATTGCCACGACGCTCGCCCGCCCCCTCCCAGAGAGGGAGGAGAGTCGCGGGCCGACCGCTGCAGGGTTCGGATGAACGCGTCCGGACTACTTCGTCTTGAAGTAGATTTGGATCGTCTCGCTCTTATCGGCGGAAACCGTGAAGACCAGCAGGTACTCAACGCCGGGGACGAACTCGACCTTCTCCACTTCCTTGTCCTTCTTGTCGAGGATTTTGAACTGGGGGCCGAGGTGGCCGAGGTCGTAATCGACGCCGGGCTTCATGTTCTGTTCGGGGTCGTTGGTGTCGCGGGGAAAGATTTTGTAGTCGGCGAGATCGGAGAAGTCGGCCTCGAACTTCTGGTGCACGGCCATCATGACCGACTTGATGAAGCCGAACTTCTTGGGCTCGATGATCTCGTAGCGGAACGTCGGGGAGCCGGTGACCTCCTCCTTGATCGTGAAGGGCGAGTACCCGGCCAGGCCCTTCTTGAGCGTGTTCTGCTTGGCCTTTTCGCCGTCGAGGTACACGCGCAGGTTGGTGTCCTGGCGCGCCAAGTTCTTGCCGATCGAGAAGCCCGCGTGCCCGGCGCTGCTGCCGCTGCAACCCGCCAGGAACGTCACGCCCACCAACACCCCCGCTGCTGCGATGAGTCTGGTCAACATGGGTTCATCCTTTCCACTAACTGGCCCAACGATGCACGTTGGCAACACCATCTGTGGCGGTCCCGGCCCGCCGGGGATCGTCGCGCCACACCGGGGGGCCAGTGTAGCGTCGCGGGGGGTTGGGACAACCCCGTTCGGCGCTGCGGGGCGGCGGCTTGGGTCTCGGCTGCCGTTTGGGCACCGGCCCGGCGACACGCCGGCGTGCGTTCGCCGGGGGTTTTTCGGCCGCGAGGTTGACCGCAAGAGCGCCCAACGGGGTCCCCGACACGAGTGCGCGGCGGGGCGTTCTGCCACTCGCGTGGCGGGCTCTGCTGGCGGCTGTAAGATGGGGGAATCGCGGGCCGCGGACCCGGAGGACTCGGCATGCGACATGCGCACGCGGACAGGGCGTTGCTGCTGGCCCTGCTCGACGAGGCGTTCGACCGGAAGTCCTGGCACGGGACGAACCTGCGCGGCAGCCTGCGCGGGCTCACGGCGACTCAGGCCGCCTGGCGGCCGGCGTCGGGCAAACACTCGATCGCCGAGATCGCCATCCACTGCGCGTATTGGAAGTACAGCGTGCGCCGCCGTTTGCGTGGCGAGAAGCGCGGTTCGTTCGCGCTCAAGGGTAACAACTGGTTCGATCTCGGTCGGCCGCTGAGCGAAGCCGCCTGGCGACAAGGCCTCCGGTTGCTGTTGCGCGAGCACGATGCCCTGCGGGCCGCCGTGGCGGAGCTCACCCCGGCCCAGCTTGCCGGCCGGCCGCGCGACAGCCAGGTTTCGACCACGATGCTGGTCCGCGGCGTGGCGCTGCACGACGTCTACCACGCGGGGCAGATCCAGCTCCTCAAGGGGTTGCACCGCGGGCGGGACGACTGAACGACGGGCACGCGGCGTATGATGAACGGTTGGCTCATTCTGAACGGCGGGGCGTTGGGGGACCTGGTGCTGACGATCCAGCTTGCGCGACGGCTGCCGGGCGTCGCGGAGCACGGTCTGCACGTCATCTCCCGCGTGAACCCGGGCGATCTCTCGTTGTGCCGGCCGAGCATCACGCGGCAATCGTCGGAGGGGCTCGGGCTGCACTGGCTGTTCTCCGATGCGGACGACCCACCGCCGGCGCCGCTGAACGACCAGGTTCGCGGCCGGCGCGTGATCAGCGCGCTCGGCGACCCGCACGCGCTCGTGCATCGGCGGCTGTTGGAGCTGAAGCCGGCCGCGCTGTACAGCATTGACCCGCGGTCGTCACCCGGCATCGAGCGTCACATCACCGGGCAGTGGCAATCGCAGCTCGAGCGGCAGGGGCTTCTAGTTCCCAAGTGCATTCACCAGCGTCCGACGCAGCGCAGTCTCGGCGTCCCCGACGCCCTCCGCGCCCGCGGACGGGCGCTACTGGCGACGAGTGCTGCCGCACACGTCGGCGCGGCCCCGCCCCCGGACCCGGGAGCCCGGACGCCGGTCGTCCTGATCCATCCCGGCAGCGGCGGCCGGCGGAAGTGCTGGCCGCTGGATCGGTTCATCGCCCTGGGGCGCGAGCTGCGCGAGCAACGTCCCGCGAACGTTGTGTTCCTGCTGGGGCCAGTGGAGCTGGAAACGTGGCCCGCCGGCGACATCGGTGCCATCGGCCGCGAGTTCCAAGTGCTCCGCTCCCCGTCGGCGGACGACCTGGTCGCGTTGTTGGCCGCGGCGGACATGTTCGTCGGCAACGACGCCGGCCCGACCCACCTGGCCGCGCTGCTGGGCACACGGACGGTCGCTGTATTCGGTACGACATCGGCGGCGGTTTGGCGGCCGCTGGGGAAGGCGGTGACGGTGGTGGCCGGCGAGCCGTCAAGCAGAGCGGAGAGCCCTTGGCCACCCAGCTTGGCGGCGGCGTCTGCGGCGGGAGACCTCTTGTAATTGTCTTGCTCAGAATGCCTTAGAGTTGCTGACGGGACCCACCACGCAAGTGGTGGGCCGCTCGCCCCCCGCACTGGCGTGCGGGGTTGTGACGGGCGTTCTCAGTGCCTCTTGGGGCGGATCGGTGTCAACGCAGCGGGCGTCCGACAGGCCGCAGTCCCATTGCCGTTTTGATTTGAAATTCGCATTGACATGATGATCCACAGGTCGCATACTTGCGATTGGAGGAGTTTGGTTTGCGGTCCCTCGTCGCATGGGAGCAGGCGCGAGCGTGAGGGTGCGACCCGGCGCGCTGACTCTGCGCTACGAACGCGTGTGCCGCTGACCGAGCCAGTACGGAACACTCCGACCACTGGGCGCACGGGATGAAACGGTCAAGTACCGGGGCAATGCTCGGCGAGGCATGGGGCCGCGCCGGCACGTGCCCGGAGTAGTAGGTTCTTCGTGAGGAGGAGAACATGCGGAAAGTCCTAGCGTTTGCGTTGATCGGGCTCATCGCCGCTCCGGTCTTCGCGCAAGGTTCGGTCGTAGTGCCCAACGCTTATGCGAACGTGATGGGCACTCAGGGTCTCAACACGCCGCTGCGCGAGTTCACGCGCACGTTCGTGGAGCTGCTGCCGGCGAGCCAGCTCGCCACGGTCCCGGTGGGCGCCCAGATCACGGGCATCCAGTTCCGGATTTGGAGCGGCTCCACCGCCCCGTGGCCCTCGGTCAACGCCCCGTGGAACAACTACGACATCTACATGGGCAAGGCCGCGGTGAGCAGCCTGGGCGCGACGATCGCCAACAACTACGTCGCGGGCACGCGGACCTCGGTTCGGGCAGGCCCGATGACGATCCCGGCCAATTCGTTCGGGATCGGCTCGCCCACCAACCCGTTCGGCTACATGATGTCGTTCTCCACGCCGTACACCTACACGGGTGGCGACCTGGTGCTCGAGATCACGCACGACGGCAACACCGCGGCCACGTCGCAGTACTGCGACCACCCCGTCGGCTGGATGCCGGGCAGCAATCTGGCCGGCTACAACACCACCTACAACGCGACCACGCTCGCGTACTTCTATGACGCCCCGCTCGTCACCCAGGTCACCTGGGTTCCCGAGCCGGCGTCGCTGCTGGTGTTGGTGCTGGGCCTGGCGCTGCGGCGTCGTTAGGCCGAAGCGGCCTGGTGATTTCTCACCAGTGGAGTTGGAGCCTCAGGCAACGGCGGTCTTCGGGCCGCCGTTGCTCTTTGTGGCTCTTGACGCACGTGCGGGGAAGGCGTTGACCGGCCCCGAAGGATAGCGGCCGACCATCGCTGAGCGGGTGTGCGCGATTCGAGGGTGGACAAGGGGAGGGCGAGCCTCCCGGCGAGCCGCGGCTCGGCAGCCCCGGCACGCCGGAATCGCCCCCCCCCGGTGCCGCGCCTTCGCGCACGGCGACTTGGCGAGGGGCGTCGCGCTCCGCCGTCAACCCGAGACGCGCGGGAGCGTGCGGGTGTCGCTTTCGGGTAGTTCTTCGCCGCGCGGGGGCCGTTGGCGGCGGTACTCGTCCATGCCGCTCGGCTCGGGGAAGGCGCGGGCGACGTCGAACCGGTAGAACTCGCACTCCGATTTGAGCAGCGGCAGCAAGTCGTCGTAGACGCCTTGCCGCAAGGGGAGCGGCGCGTTTTGCCACAGGCGGGTCTTGTGCAGGGTGAAGGCGGAGGAACGCGACGGGCGCGCAAGGTAGGCGCCGAACGCATCGACCTGCAACTGCGCGAAGTCCTTGAGCCACGTGCGCCGCGTCAGCGGGTCGTCGCGCTTGTCGCGCATGAAGCTCTCGTGGTAATCGCGGGCCGCGCGGATGTGGCGGGCATAACCCACGAAATCGCCGGCGGCCAGCGCGTCGTACGCCTGGATCAGCCAGGCGTCGACGATGATGAGGAGGTCGCGGCTGGCGGGGGCGAAGAGGCTGTCGCGGAAGCTGTCGAGCACGAAGTCGTGCAGGGACTTGGCGAACATCGGCTCGGGCCGGCCGTCGGGCGTCCGCGGGTAGAGCTGCCGCAGCGCGCGGTAGTAGCCGGCCGCCTCGGCCTCGCGGCCGGCGAGGTACAGCAGGCGGATGGCCTCGGTGAGGAAGTTAATGTGTCCGCCGCGGTATGTGCCGGGCAGCCCCGGCACGTCGCCGGTGGGGTCGAACAAGGCGCCGTACTGCACATAGGCCCGATGCATGGGCTCGATCATGTTCAGATCGCGGCTGAGGTTCAGGTAGGAGGCGTGGATCGCGTCAGGGTTGGGCTCGAAGACCAGGTGGCCGCGGAGGAACAGGCTGCGCAGGCAGAAGAACATGATGCGGGCGGTGTTGGTCTTGTCGTTGCCGAACTTGCTGACCGTGTCGCCGCCGGCCACCAGTCCGCGGGCCGCCCAATACAGGCCCTGGGCGTCGACCGAGCGCCAGTCGATGGGGCCGAATGTTTCCACCAGCTCAAGCAGAAAGGCGGGGTCGAGCTTGTAGACCTCACGCAAGACCTTGCGCTGGAGATACTGCACCAGCGCCGCGCCCGCCGGGTCGCCCGTCGGCAGTCCCAGGATGCGGCCAAGCGCATCCATGCGTTCCTGCAGCGCGCTCGCGGCCCGCGACTCGCGGCCGAAGCGCTCGCGGAAGCCGGCGGGGTTGACCAGCGCGCGGTAGGGCAGGAAGAAGGCGTGCGCCAGGCCGCCCTCCCGCCAATAGGCGTCCTCGGTGAGGGGCGTGTCGCTGAGGTCGGTCCCCAGCGCGCGGAGCTCACTGACCATCCGCCGGGCTTCCGGGTGCCGCGGGTACAACTCGGCCAGCGTGGGGGCCGCGTCGCGGATCGGGCGAAGTTGGTCGGCGGCGGCGCGCTGCGCGATCTTGAACTCGATCGAGCCGGTCAGCGCGGGGGCGCGGCCGGCCTCGATGGCTGCGGGGTCAGGCATCGGCGGGGCCTCCAGCCCGACGTTTTCCGCCGCCTTGCGGAGTTTCTCCTGGCTTTGGGCGTACGTCCGGCGGGCGGCCTCCTCCAGCAGCTTGGGCTCTTCCAGCGTGGTCAGGTCCGCGGCGAGCGTGGCCGGATCGGCGCCCGCCAGCGGGTCGGGCGGGGGCCCGAGCACCAGGTGCATTCGCCAGGCCCAGTTGCACTTGTAGGCGTAGTGCTGCTCGTCGGTGTTTTCGCCCATCTTGTTGTTGAACGTCCAGGCGAGCTGCTTGTAGAGGTTGACCGCCTTGGGATTCAGCGGAATCCCGTGGTCGCGCAGCAGCTTCACGCCGTTGTAGACCCAGTTCCAGCGTTCTTCCGGCGTGAAGGTGGTGACGGAGATATTCCAGGCCAGGTTCCAGGAGGCGTATTCCCAGACGCCGGGGAAGTGCGGCTGGAGGGCGCAGATCCACTGGTGGAGCTGCATGGCGTCGTAGAAGCGGCCGGCCTGCTTGAGCTGGTCGGCGCGGATGAAGGCGATGTCGGCGATGAGCCCGCGGAAGGCGCCGAAGGCCTGGATGTAGAAGACGTACTCCGGCGGGGTGTTTTCGAGCGGGGAGTCGGCGCCCATCAGGTTGAGGGCCCGGCGCCCCTCGTTGATCGTGGGCATGCGGCTCGCGGCGACCCCCAGGAGGCCGACGCAGGCCAGCAGGCCGACGAGCTGGATGAAGCGCGAGCGGGACACGAAGGTCATTCTCCGGCGAATTCAAAAGGAAAAAGGAAAAATGAAAAAAGGGGGCCTGCGGGGTCGGGGGCTCCATGCCACATCGCAGTGGCGTCGGCCGGCCGGCGCCCTTTTTCAGTTTTGCCTTTTTCCTGCTTCATTTCCACATTCACACAATGACTTCCGCGATTTCGCGGCGGCGGAAGATCAGCCAACCGGGCAGCAACAGCAGCACGCCGCCGTACAAAACCGTCCGCGCTGCACAGCGCAGCATCAGTCCGTCCGGGATGGCCAGGCCGTCGACGACGTACGAAACGCCGCTGAAGTGGGCGAAATCGGGGACGGCGACGCGCAGAATCGGGACGAGCAGGCGGCGCACGTACGGCCCCAGCGGGCCGTACGGATCGAACTCGCCCAGCGCCTGGATATTGGTTCCCATCGCTTCCATCAGGTACGGGAACGTCAGGGCGATCAGAAAAAAGGCCCCCGTACACAGGCAGGCGACGGGGAAGGACACGAACACGCCGAAGAACACGCCCAGGGCGCTCAGCAGGGCCAGTTGGAACACGATGATGAGCAGGGCCCGCAGGAAGTTGCCCTCGAAGCCGCCCACCTTGTAGAGGACCTGCAAGCTGTTGTCGCCTTCGAAGAAAATCGAGATCGGCGTCTCGGGCGGGTACACGTTGGACACGCCCAGATCGAGGACGCCGTTACGGACCGCGGCCTCCGCTCGCACGAGAAACTCGTGGGTCTCGGAGCTGCGGTCGCGGGTCTGCCGCTGGGCCAGCGGCGCCCCGGTTTCCGGGTCATGGATGACCCACATGATGGTCAGCATCTCCCCCGGCGGAATCGGCAACCCGCGGGCCTGGTAGCGGATTTGGATGACCGTGTCCTGGGTTTCCGGCGGGGCGAGCCCTTCGAAGCGGTAGATGCGGTAGCCGCCCGGCTCAATGTTCCGCCACTGGTTCATCACCTCCTGCGCCCGGGCGGCGAGGGCTTCCTTCTGCTGCGACGGCTCCAGCTCTCCCCGGTCGATCCGCTCCTGAACGTTCCGGGCGGCTTCCTGCACGATCTCCGCTTGCGGCACGGTCGGCCGGGCGGCCAGGCGGGCGGTCCAGACCACGTCGCGGACCTGGAGGCGGTCGCGCTCGAACTGCTCGGGCCGCGACTGGATGAAGTAGGCCAGGCCGTAGATCGCCCCGCCGCACAACGCGACGATGAGCAGGTTCAGCAGCATCACGCCGAGCCACTTGCCGACCAGGATTTGGAAGCGGGTGACCGGTTTGGTGACAACCAGGTGCAGCGAGCGTTCCTTGATCTCGTGGGTGAGGGTCGCGCAGGAGAAGAAGACCGTCGCCAGGCTGAGCAACAGGCCCAGGGCCCCGAGCGAATAGGCCAGGAAGTTCTGGAGTCGCCCGGTGAGCGTGTCGTCGCCGCGCAGGGCAAACGGCATGCGCAGTACCAGAAAGACCAGCAGAATCAGGAACACCAGGACGATCCGCATCCGGACGCCCTCGGCGAACGTGAGCCGGGCGATGGCCAGGGCACGCCTCATGCGGAGTCCTTCGTCTCCGAATCCCCCGTCAACCGACGGAGCAAATCGCGGTCGACGTTCTCCGTCGTCGTCGCCGGCGGCTCCAGGGGGCGGTCCGCTGGGCCGGCGGCGTCCGTGACCGATGGCGCCGGCGGCCCGGCGCCCGCCAACTGCTCCAGGACGGTCCGGTCCACGGCGGCCGCGGGGGCCGGTGCCGCCGGGGCGCGGGCGGCGGAGGACGGCTCGACCTGCACCAACTGCTCCAGCAGCGCGCGGCCCTCGTCGCGTTGGCCCAGGAAGCCCGCGATTTCGCCGACGGGGGCGCTGCCGGACGTTTCCAGCCGCTGCTCCTGCGCCTGCTCGACAATCCGCAGGAAGAGCGCCTCGAGCCGGTCGCGCGGGGTGGTGACGATGGCGGTCTTCCCCTCGCGGTGCTCAATCAGCCGTGTCAACTCCGCCAGCGTCTCGGGCGCCAGCCGGTCGGTGGTGATCTGGACCTTGTCCCGCTGGCTGAGGATGTCCTCCAGCGAGCCGCTCTCCTGCACGCGGCCGCCGTAGAGAATCGTCACCCGGTCGCAGACTTCCTCGACATCGGCCAACAGGTGGCTGGACAGAAGGATGGTTTTGCGGTGGACGCGGGCCAGGCGCAGGATGATGTCCTTGACGAGCTTTGCGCCGATCGGGTCGAGCCCGCTGGTGGGTTCGTCGAGGATCAACAGATCGGGGTCGTTGACCAGCGCTTGGGCCAGGCCGATGCGGCGGGCCATGCCCTTCGAGTACTCGCCCACGGGGCGCCGGGCCGCCGACCGCAAGCCCACCATTTCGAGCAGCTCGTCGGTGCGACGGTGACGCTCGGCCCTGTCCAGCTTGAAAAGCGTGCCGTAGTAGTCCAGCGTCTCGCGGGCGTTGAGGAAGCGGTAGAGGTACGACTCCTCGGGGAGATAGCCGATGCGGGCCTTGATGCGGACGTCATCCGGCGGCCGGCCGAAGACCGACACGCGTCCGCGAGTGGGGTAGAGCAGCCCGAGAATCATCTTGATGGTGGTGCTCTTGCCGGAACCGTTGGGGCCCAGCAGGCCGAAAACCTCGCCGGACCGAATGTCCAGGTCGAGGTCGTTGACCGCCTTGACGCGGGCGCGCCGCCAGAAGTCGCGGAACACCTTGGTCAGGCCGACGGCTTGGATGACGGATGCGGTGGCGATCATGGGTGCCTCGCGGGGCCGGGGGCCCGGGCCTACTTCGGTCCCTGCTGACGCTCGCGCGCGGCCTCCTCGGCCAGCTCGATCTTGCGCTGCTCGTCGCTGTTGATGTGAATCTCGATCTCCCGCGCGTCGGGCACGAAGAAGACCTCATTCAACCGGTTGCCCAGAATCTGCTGGCGCATCTGGACCCAGAGGGTCAGCGGCGTGATGCGGGGCTGTGCGAGCGACTGCGCCCGGTAGTCCTGGAACTGCTTGAACTCGCTCCGCAAGCTCTCGTTGATCTGGTCGGCCCGCGCTTCGGCCTCGGCCAGCTTCACCGCCACCTGGCCCGCGCCATCCCGCTGGACCCGCGCCAGGAGGCCGTCGATCGCGACGCGCTGCCGGTCCAGCTCGGCCTCGTCGGCCCCCCGCAACTGGGCGTCGCCGTAGGCGCTGATGAGTTCGATCAGCTCATGGTGGTGGCGGCCGGCGGCCCGGTTAAGGATCTCCGTGGCTTCCTCCTCGGCCTTCTCCTGGAGACTGAGCCGCTCGTTCTCGGCCCGCACCACGTCGAGGAACGCGGGGCGCACCGGGCCGGGCTCGATCGTGTACGCCACCACTTGCACAACCTGTACGCCGGTCTTCAGCTCATCCAGCGCGGCCTGGAGCCGGCGCTGCACACCCTGGCGAACGGCATCGAGCGCGGTCCGCGTGACCTGCTCCACCGTCCGTCCCGACACCTCCCGGACCACCGCCGTCTCGGTCAGCCGTTGCAACAGCGGCTCGAAGGCAGCGGGGCTTTCGCCGACGTTCTGGAGAAACAGGGCGGCATCGTCGGTGCGGTACTCGATTTCCCAGCGCCCGTGCGACAGGTTCCGGTCGCCCGTGAACATGGCGCCGTCGATCCCGGGCGTCAGGGAGCTCGACTGGCTCACGATCTGGGCCAGGTCCTTGGAGGTCGCGGCCTCCTTGTGGTCGAACATGAAGGTCGTGACGACCAGCTTCTGCACCTGCCCGGTGATCGTGTACTTCGTGTCGAACGGGTCGGGCAGGGCGGCGTGCCAACCGGGGGCGAAGACGGGCGTCTGGCCGCCGTCGCGCTCGGTCAGCCGCAGTTGCCCGAAGCGGGCCACCAGTCCCTGTTGCCCCGGCTCGACCCGGAACACGCCCGAAAGGACGTAGAGGACGACCAGCACGGCCATCAGGACGCGCAGGATGTTGAAACTCGCCCGCAGCGCGCGAACCAGGGCCTCCTGGGCCGGGTCGGCCGACGGCCCGCTCGGACGCGACGGGGGCAACGGCACTCGGGTCATGGAAGGCACCTCACGGCGTCAGGGCCGCGTCTCAACGGAGACCGGGGGGTTCACAAACGGCGCGAACAGCGGGGACTTCTGATCGAGGAAGATCGTCGTCTTCTGGGCCAGGGAGGCCCGCAGAGCGTCCAGCCAGCGGAGCCATTCGAAGAACTCGCGGTCCTCCTGCGGGATCATCTCCAGGATGCGCGTGCTGGCCCGGATGCCGGCAGACTCGATTTCCCGCGCCCGCCGCTCCGCGAAGGCGAGAATCTGCTTGGCGTTGGCCTCGGCCCGGGCCTTGATGCCCTCAGCCCGCGACCGGCCTTCCTGACGGTAGCGGGCCGCCAGCTTGTTCCGCTCCTGCCGCATGCTCTCAAACACCTGCTCGGCCGCCTCTTTCGGCAGGGAGATGCGCCGAATGCCGACTTGGCAAACCTCGATGCCGTAGTCCGCCCGCAGTCCCGGGGCCACGTTGTCCCGCATTTCCTGGAGGAGCCGGTCGTAGCGGCGGTCGTTCCGCTCGGCATCGAGGCTCAGGAAGTCGGCCAAGGTGCTCTTGCCGATCACGGTGGTCTGCGCCTGACTGAGGCGGGAGCGCATCTGCTTCTCGGCCTCTTCCACCGACCGCCGCGGCGCCTGCCGGTAGAATTGCAGCGGGTCGGCGATCTTCCAGACGGCGTAGGCCCCGACGACGACGTTCTTGCCGTCCTCGGTCTTGATCTCGGCTTCCGGGGTGTCCAGCGTGCGCAGGCGCGCGTCGTACACGGCGATGGACTCCACCGGCCAGGGCCAGCGGAACTTGAGCCCCGGTTCGCGGATGACGCTGCGTTCGTCCGCCTGACCGAAACGCACCTTGATGGCCACCTGGTGGAACGCCACCTGGTAGGTGAAAGCGAACACCACCAGGATCAGCACGACCAAGGCCGCCACCAGCAGCGTGGGAATGGATATTCTGCTCATCGGGTTTCCTCGGGGACCACGTCGTCTTGCCGGTCCGCCCCGACCCTACGGGCAACGCGGGAGCGCGGCGGCCGCGGCCGGGGCCTATGGCTTGGGTGGGGCGATGTCGATCGGCTCCACCCGCAACGTATCATCCACCACAAACCGAACTCGCACTTGACGCGAGCCCGGCTCAAACGCCAGGAAGAACTTGCGCGCGTCCTTCAGTCCCTCGACGAGGACCTCAATCAGCCGGCGGGCCTGGTAGACCGCCGGCGCCGCGCGGTACGCCTCGCGCTCGTTCTGCATCTGCACCAGTTGCCGGGCCGCGTCCATCTCCTTGGTCCAGCGCTCCGCGAGCGCCGCCGCGAGCATGGCCGCCGCCTCGCCCTCGAGTCGCGTGGGGCTGAAGCCTGCGGCCAGGCGGTCCTCCCAATAGCGCTGCGCCACGCGGGCCTCGGCCACCCGCAGCAGCGTGTCGCCAAGCCCGGCCCCTAGCCGCGAGACGATTCCGGCCCGCAGGGAGCCCAGGTCAGCCGCCAAGTCGGCCGCGGCCGCCTGTTCTTGTTGCTCCGCGTCGCGGACGGCTTGGGCGGCCTGGGCCCGCTGCTCCAGCGTGTAGCCCAAGCCCAACTCGAGGTCCAACTCGACCTGCTGAAGCTCATCGCGGGCCTGCTCTAGGCGGGCCACGGCGTCCACGTGCGTGCGGAATTGCGGCGCGTACTCCGCCAGCCGCGCGGTCAGGGCCTGAACGGCGGCGGGGTCGGCCGCGGCCAGGCGCTGCTCATCGTCGTTGATCTGCTCGGTGGTCTTGCGGGCCCGCTCCACGGCCAGGGCCAGGCGGCGGGCCACGGACGCGTCGCCCGCCACCTTGGCCAGGCGTTCGTTCTCGGTCACGAGCGCTTCACGGATGGCGGCGACCTTCTCCTGTTCGGCCTTAACGACGTTGCGGTAGGCCTCGGCCACCGTCTTCTGCGGGTGGACGTTGGTGAGCCCCACGTACACGACTTCCAAGCCGAGCTCGCGGACGCGCTGGTCAATCCGCCCCCGGAGAATCTCGCCGATCTCCGCCAGGTCGCGGCCGAGCAGCTCGTCGGCCGTCGTGCCGGACAGGAACCGCCCCACTTCTTCCCAGGCGATGTTGCCGATGGCGGTGTGCGGGTCGCGCATCGTCCGCGTGTAGGCATCCAGTCGTCGGGCCCCAATGCGGTACTGGACGGCCACGTCCGCGCGGAAGAGGTTGACCGGTGCATCCTTCACGGTCTCCGTGTCCCTGCCCAGGGACGGGGCCGTCGCGGGGGCCTCCGCCGGGCCGACGGGGGTCCGCGTCGACGGGCGGATGATGAAGTCGAAGTGCTCCAGCCCCATGTGCCGCTCGTCGGTCCACAGCATGACTTGCTTCAGTGCTTCGTCGTACTTCGGGACCGCCCGCGCGTCGGCGAACCCGACGTGCAGTTCGTGCAACTGGCCCGTGTTGTAGGCCCGGGCCGCTTCGATCGGCCACGGCCACTTGAAGTGCAGCCCCGGCCCCAGGGGATCCGTCGCGTTGAGCTGTCGACCGAACCGCTCGATGATCACGTGCTCGTAGGGCTGAACCACGACCACGCCCGTGAGCAGCCACAGGGCCGCGGCGCCCACCGCCACCAGCGGCACGAACGCCCGCTGAAGAAGTTGGTAGAACCACGTCTGCGAGACCTGGAAGCCGAATTGGTAGTTGATCGCGTCGGCGATCGACGAGGCGATGCCGCCCGGCTCGGCGAGCAGACCGAGCAGCCGGCTGTCGAAACACGCGCGGGCTTCGACCCCCGGGGCGCGGGGCCGGTAGATGTCCAGTACGAAGTTGACCAGCGTCTCCAGCGCCAGGACGACCATCACGACCGGCAGGATGTACGCCAGCGCCTGTTCCCAGGTGGGCGTCCCCGCGTACTGGTGTATGCCCAGCGTGACCAGCAGGGCCATGATCGCCAGGGCGTTGCCGAGCAGGTACGCCCCACAACCCCGCAGCAACTGCCACTCCGGCACGCGGCCCATGCCCGACGTGTAGCGCGAATACAGGAACGTCCCGAGCATCAGGACGGCCAGGGCCACCATCGCGATCGGGACGTGCGTCAGCGTCGGCCAGCCGGGCCCGCCGATGCGCAGCCCCGGCAGCTCGACCCCGGCCAATACCTGCGTCGCCGCCAACCGGCGCCACGCCCACAGTCCCATCGCGGCCAGGTAGATCGCGTTGGCCAGCCCGAACCCCGGAACCAGCCAGCGCTGCATCCAGCGCAAGCGCGCTTCCGCGACGCGGAACCCCACGCCGCCGGCCTCATCCCCAAATAGCGCCTCCCCGCCGCCGGTCGCTTGCTTCTCCCGCCGCAGTTCCTCCAGGTCCAACGCTTCGAGGTCGGCCAGTTCCCGTTGACGGAACACCAGCAGGGCGACGAACCAGAGCGGGACGCCGCCGAGCAGGTACCAGGCCAGTTGCCCGGTGGCGGCCGACCCGCTGACCAGGGCCAGTGCCAGGGTCGTGGCGAACGCCACCAGTTGGAGCAGCAGGCCGCCCAGGCTGGCCCGCCGACTACGCGTATGCAGCGTTTCCGTCACACGTCACCTCTTGCACGCCAACCTTCGTGCGTGGGTCGTCTCGCCCCGCCGGGCTGAGGTTCCTTGTCCGCGGGCCGCAGCCGGCAGATAATACGTCACGGATGACCGACGGGGACGCCGGTCCCACCCCGAGGGCGGTCCTCCGGGAAGCGCAGGAATCAACCCATGCCGTCCAAGTTGCTGGCCATTGCAAAGAACGCACTGATCGAGACGGTGCGCCAGCCGGTGTATTCCGTGCTGCTGTGGGTCATGGCGGCCTGGCTGGCGCTGTCGCCCAGCATCGCCGCGTTCTCGCTGGGCAGTTCCGAGGGCGACACCAAGATCGTCCAGGACATCGGCCTGGCCACGCTCCTGCTCTACGGGCTGTTGGTCAGCGCCTTCAGCGCGACCGGTGTCATCACCCGCGAGATCGAAGCGCACACCGTGTTGACGGTGGTTTCCAAGCCGGTCAGCCGCCCGCTGTTCCTGGTGGGCAAGTACCTCGGCGTGTGCGGCGCCGTCCTCATCGGGTACTACTTCCTCACCCTCGTGTTCCTGCTGGCCGTGCGGCATGGGGTGCTGTCTACGGCGGCCGATCGGGCCGACCAGCCGGTGCTCGTATTCGGGTTGGGCGCGCTGGTGATCAGCCTGGTGGCGGCGACCTTCGGCAACTACGTCTACGGCTGGCACTTCCCGACGACGCTGACCGCCTGGGTCGTGCCCCTGGGCACGCTGGCCGTGGGGATCGTGCTGTGCGTCTCGCGGCAGTGGACGCTCCAGTCGCCCAGCGCGGATTTCGGCGACCTGCAACTGCCGTACGCCGTGGCGATGACCTTCTGCGGCGTGCTCATTCTGACGGCCTTCGCGGTGGCCCTGGCGACGCGGTTCGGGCAGGTCACCACGCTGCTGCTGTGTGCCGGGGTATACCTGCTGGGCTTGCTGTCCGACCACCTGTTCGGCCGCCCCGCCGCGGCCGGGGAGGCCGGCGTCTACAGCCTGCTGTATGCGGCCGTCCCGAACTTCCAGTTCTTCTGGGCCGGCGACGCGCTGACGCAGGACCGGACCATTCCGGCTGTGCAGGTGGTGCACGTGGCCGCGTACTCCGCCCTGTACTCGTTGGGGATTTTGGGTCTGGGCGTGACGCTGTTCGAGACGCGCGAGGTGGGGTAGGCGCGGGGGAAGTGCAAAGTCGCCAAGTGCGGGGCGTCTTGGCCGCGTGGGCGTGCTCCGCTTCGCTTTGCACTGCGCACTTTGCACGGCGGTCTGCACCCTTCCTCTGCTGATTCACACCGGCTGCAACGCCACGCGCCCCGTCGCTTCGCGGGCCGTCCGCGGCGTCGGCACGTGCGACTCAATGTGCTCCCCGAACCGCACCATGCGGGCGCTGTTGAACACCACCATCGCCGACGACGCCATGTGCAGGAACGCCGCCAACATCGGGTGGACGTCGCCGAACACGATGGCGATTTCCACCACCAGGATGAACGACACGCCGAACACCAGGTTCTGCCAGATCACCCGCGTGGTGGCGCGCGAGAGGCTGACCAGGAACGGGACGCGGCGTAGGTCGCTGCTCATCAGGGCCACGCTGGCGCTGTTCATGGCCACGTCGCTGCCGGCGGCGCCCATGGCGATGCCGAGATTGCCGGCGGCCAGGGCCGGGGCGTCGTTCACGCCGTCGCCGACCACCGCCACCGTGTGGCCCTTCTTCTGAAGCGCGTCCACCAGGGCGAGCTTGTCCTGCGGCAGCACCTCGGCCTGCACATCGGAGCAGCCCATCTCCGCCGCCACCCGCCGGGCCACCGACCACCGGTCGCCCGTGACCATGATGAGGTCACGAATGCCCAAGTCCCGCAGCTCGTCCAATGCCTGGCGGGCCTCCGGCCGCGTGCGGTCCTCCAGGCCGATCCACCCCAGGACGCGGGGGCCGCGCGTGACGTACAGCGTGCTCAGCCCCTCCGGCTCCTGGTACTTCTCATCCTTGAGGAACGATAGGTCCGCGCCGGCTTCGGCGATCCACGTCCGCCGACCGACCTGCACCGGCTCCCCGTCAAGCTGGGCCCGCACGCCCCTACCCGAGACTTCCTCGAAGCCGGAGGCGTCGGTGAGCGGGACGCGGGCTTTCTCGGCGGTGGCGACGATCGCCCGGGCGACGGGGTGCCGGCTGAGCCGTTCGACCGACGCCGCCGTCCGCAGCAGCTCCGCCGCATCCACGCCCGGTGCCGGCATCAGTCGCGTGACCGCGAGTTCACCGGTCGTGAGCGTCCCGGTCTTGTCGAGCACGACGGCGGTCAGCCGCCGCGCCCATTCCAGGTTGGTGACGTCCTTGATGTAGACGCCCAGGCGGGCCGCGGCCGACAGGGCGGCCACGATGGCCGTGGGCGTGGCCAGGATCAGGGCACACGGGCACGCGATGACCAGCAGCGCGATCGTCTTGTTGAGGTCCCGCGTGAAGAACCAAACGACGCCCGCGATCATCAGCGTCACCGGCGTGTACCACGACGCGTATTGGTCGATCAGCCGCATCAGGGGGATCTTGGTCCGCTCGGCTTCCAGAATGAGGTCCTGAACGCGGCCGAGCGTGGTGTCGTGGCCGACCTTGGTGACTTGGATGCGCAGGGCGCCGGTGACGTTGCTGGTGCCCCCGAAGACCTCGTCGCCGGCGGCCTTCTCGGCGGGAAGAGACTCGCCGGTGATGTTCGCTTCGTTGAGCGTGGAGTGGCCGTCGATGATGCGGCCGTCGGCGGGGACGTTGTCGCCGGGGAGGACGAGGACGACGTCGCCGGGGCGGAGGGCGTGGGCGTCAACGGGTTCTTCGGTGCCGTCGTCCCGGAGGCGCCGGGCCTTGGTCGGCGTCAGCCGGATCAGCCCCTCGATGGCCGCCCGCGCCCCCAGGGCAGTCCGGGTCTCGATCAGAATGCTGATGAGGAGAAAGAAGGCCACGACGCCCGCGGTCTGGTACTCGTGCTTCACCATCGCCGCCAGGATTGCCAGGGCCACCAGCTCGTCCATGTGGAACTCGCCGGTGAGCAGCGCCTTCAGGGCGTGCCACCAGAGGGGCAGGGCCAACAACAGGGCCCCGATGGCAGCCAACAGGTCGCGGTAGAACGCCCCGCTCAGCCCGCCGTCGGGACTCTGGAACAGCCAGCCCGCGACAAAGGACGCCAGCACCAGGACGCCGCCCAGCATGGTGGCGACGAGTTTGGCGGTGGCCCGCCAAGTCTCAGACTTCACGGACATGTGATCGTGGGCCATCGTGCACCGTAGATTGGCGTCCGGACCCCGCGACGGCGCGGAACCTCCCCGGGTGGGTCGGACGTAAGATCAGTGAATGTAAGCACTACCGGCATTCTGTCAACGCCGCGCCGCCGCCCCACGTGCCTAAAGTGCCATAACGATTACGTCGCGGGCCCCGCTTGGTTCACGGCGGCCCTTCTAGTTCCGGATGAAAAACGACGCCCGCCCGGGGCAGCCGGCGTACCCAGGACGCGCCGAGGTCCGCGAGGCGCGCCGCGGCTCGCCGTCATTCCGGCTTCGGTTCCGCCGCGGCCGCACCCGCCGCCGCTTCGGCCTTGGGCGTCTTCTGCTTGCCCGTCTTGGCTTTGCGGTGGGCGATCTTGGGCAGGGCCAGGGGACTGCGGTCGTCGGTCCACTGTTCCTGTTCAATAAGGCGGGCGACGCGCTCGGCGCGCGTCAGCACGTTGCGATGGCGCTCCAGCGAGCTCTTGGTGCGCAGCGAGCGGTCGATCGACATGGTGTCTCTCCCAAGTCACACAGAGCCCCCCAGTATAGTGTGGGGGCGGCCTGACCGCAACCCGGCGTCGCAGCGAACGAGCGGCGGCCGCCCGAGCGCCCGGAGCCTTCCGCGCGGTGCTTGAGCCGTGCCCCGGCCGCCGTAGAATGGGAGTTCGTGCGCCCCGAGAGGGCCCCGGTGCCTGCCCGGTCGCGTGAAGCGGGCAACCCGGGCAGCGCGCGGCGAGCGGTTGCTAGCGGCCCATTCCCGACGGAGTCGTCCGATGGTGCTTTGGATCTTGCGTGGGCTATTCGTGATCCTCATGGCCGCGGCTTCGTTGGCCATCAGCCGAGGCACGGGCGATGCGTCGCGCTACAGCTATCTGATGATGTTGGGGGCAAGCATCTTCGGGATCGTGCTGGTGGGGGCCGACCTGCTGCTGACGCGGAAATCGCTGGCGGCGCTTTCGGGAGCGTTTCTGGGGCTCGTCGCGGGCATGGTGTTCGCCTTCGGACTCGGGCTGATCGTGGACCTGATGGTAGATGTGTTCTGGCAGGTACGTCCCAACGAAGCGGGGTTCGAGGAGATAAAGACCGTTGTCGGAGCGGTCAAGCTGATGCTGGGGGTGGTCTGCTGCTACCTGACCATCAGTTTCATCCTGCAAACCAAGGACGACGTGCGGTTCGTGATCCCCTACGTCGAGTTCTCGCGTCAGAGCCGCGGGGCCCGCCCGCTCATCCTCGACACCTCGGTCATTATCGACGGCCGCATCGCCGACATCTGCGAGACGCGGATCATCGACTCGCCGCTGGTCATCCCGCGCTTCGTGCTCCAGGAGCTCCAAGCCATCGCCGACAGCGCCGACAAACTCAAGCGCAATCGCGGCCGCCGCGGCCTGGACATGCTCAACAAGCTCCAGACCAACGAGAAGATCGACATCCGCATCTCGGACACGCGGCTGCCCAGCGTCGAGGAGTCCGGCGACGTTGACCAGAAGCTGGTCGCCCTGGCCAAGAAGGTCGACGGCCGGATCATGACCAACGATTACAACCTCAACAAGATCGCGCAAATCCGCGGTGTCGACGTCATCAACATCAACGACCTCGCCAACGCCCTCAAACCGGTCGTCATGCCCGGCGAAACCATGACCGTCCGGATCATCAAGCCCGGCGAGGAGCAGGGGCAGGGCGTCGGCTACCTCGAAGACGGGACGATGGTGGTCGCCGAGAACTCCCGCGACAAGATCAACGAGGAAGTCACGCTGACGGTGACGAGCGTCCTGCAAACCTCCGCCGGCCGGATGATCTTTGGCCGTCCCGAAGGCATGTTGCCGCCGAACCGCCGCCCGCGACCACGCTAGCGCGGGTCAGGTGGCGCGGAAGGGGGGCAGCGCTTGCGGGACCAAGCCACGGGGGGACCGAGGGTGAGCACGGGAAACCGGCGGCCGGCGCCCCGTACACGCGGTGGCGGCACGGCCGGTGGAGTCCGAAGCCCCGCCCCCTCCGGGGACCCACATGTGGTGCCGGGCGTCTGCATGCCAGAGTCCGGGCGCGCTCCCGATTACATTTAACCAATCGAACGATTATAATTCACTCAACGAAGGCCGGTGGGGCCGTTGGCAGCACATCAGATGGCCCCAGGAGGTGGACACATCATGAGCCGATTGGCGATTGCGGTCGCGTGCTGGGCGACTTGCGGGGCGCTGCCGGCCGCGGAACCCTACTGGGTCGCGTGGGAGGGCGACGACGTCCCCGAGAACCAGGGCTGGAAGCGGATGTGGGGCAACTGGCAGGGGCCGTACCAAGGTGGGGGCGCGTACCGGACATTGGAGGGCGGCGTCCTGACGTACGACTCGCTCTACGATCCGGGGGTGGTGGACTACTCGTACATGGAGCGCCCCGGCCAGATCGACCCTCCTCCGGGCCATCTCTTTGTCATGGAGTGGCGATTGAGGGTGGACGAAGTAGTCGGTCTGTCCGACCCCGGGGTGGCGCTGCGCAGTGATGATGCGTGGGCCGTTGGTCTGACCTTCGCGCAGGACAAGATCTACAGCCTGTTCGAGAACCTCTTGACCATTCCGATCACGCCGCGTCTCGCTCACGACTATCGGCTGGTTTCAGGCGACATGCGCGCCTATCAGCTCTACATTGACGGTGAGCTCGCGCATGCCGGCCAATTCGTGCAGAAGTTCGTGCAGTCGTATGTAGCGTTTGGAGATGGGGCACAAGGCGCGGCAAGTCTGCACCATTGGGACTACTTCCGGTTTGGCGTGGTGCCAGAACCCGCGTCTGCCGCAGGTCTGTTCGCATTGTTGACAGCACTGCGGATCCGTCGGACATGAGTCTTGTATGATCTGGGCCGCATGACAGGAAGGGAGAACTGACGATGACTCGGAAGATGATCATGGGACTGTGGATGAGCCTGTCGTTCACCACACCGGCGTTAGGCAGCAACTGGATCGAGGAATGGGGAGGTGCCCCGAACATCCAGTACACAATCTACCAAGAAGAGCACATGATCGTGCTCGAGTCTGCCGGTACGTTCAAGTTCTGGGCCTACGATCCGGAGGACCCGAACCGGCCGCCGGGGCACATCGAGTCGATCACCGTGGCGCCGGGCGTCACCGGCGTCATCAACCTCTACATTGCTCATCCGGACGGCCCGGAGTTCTGGGGCGCCCAGGACGTGGACCTCGTGGACTATCCGGTGCCGCCCAGACCAACCTCTGCGAGCTGCGGACTTACGGCAACCTGGCCGCCGACGGCGACGTGCGGGCCACGCGCCTCACCGGCCCCTGCCACGTCCGCCGCAACATTCTGCACGACATCCACCTCGAGTCGCTCTTCGGCGAGCTGCGGTGTCGCACGATGCAGAACCTGACCGTGACCGATCCCAACCCTGGTCCGGCGGGAACACGGATCATCGTGGGTGTCGTCCCGCCCGGCGAACCCGAGGCGGAGGACTACGCCGGCACGATCGACGTGGCGGGGACCATCGAGTATCTGTGGATCGGCGGCCAGTTCGAAGGCACGGTGCGCACGGGGTTTGACTTGGTTGAAAGCGTGTGCGGGGGTGTTCAGGGCGATTTGACGGTCGGCCGCGACTTGTATTCCTTCCTGACGGCGGGCAACCTCGCCGGAACCGTGACGGTCGGGACACCGGAAGGCGGCGGCGACCTCCGCGGCCAGTTCATCCTGGCCGGCGCGGCCAGCCTCACGGGGCAGCTCATCATCAACGGCGATCTGCACTGGGACGGCTGGATCCACGTGGCGCGGGACATCTCGGGCCTGATCCACGTGCTGCGCGACGTACACGGCTTCATCCATACGGAGGGGCTGTTCACAGGGGTGGGCGACATATCGGGGGTAATCCGGATCGAAGGCGACCTCGCCGGCGTCATCTGGACGTGGTGCGCCGGCATTTCCGGCCGGATCGAGGTCGGGGGGTCGATCGTGTACGGCGGGGAAATCCGAGTGGGTAGCACCGGGACGCCGGAGTGCGAAGTTGATCTGACGGGCCACGTCATTGTGGCCGGCGACCTGCGCGGCTACAGCCGCATCTGGGTCAGCGGCACCCTGCGCGACCCGAGCGACCCGCACAACCCCCCGCCGGAACTGCTGGGCGGCTACATTGTCATTAACGGCTCCTTTGGTGAGGAGTTTGGGCAGGCCCTGATTCACCTGAATGGGGACCTGGAGGGGCCGCGTTCGTTCATCGCCGTGGACTACGACGGATATGACCCCGATGACCGCTGGATCAGAGGTTACGGTTGTATCGAGCGGCCGGACGTGGGTAGCGCCGGCTACCTGACGTGTCAGCCCGAATGGCAGGAGCGGCTGTTTGAGACCACACTCTGCCGCGGGGACATGAACAACGACGGGGCCGTGGACTATGGCGACATCAATCCCTTTGTCATGGCCCTGACTAACCCCGGCGCCTTCGCCGTAGCTTACCCGGGATGTGGCGGCAGCCGGATCTACCACGGCGACTGCAACTGCGACAGTCGCTTGATTTTGGCGACATCAACCCGTTCATTCTGCGCGTCATCGAGGGTTGCTGCTGGGAGCAGTGCGGGCCGTGCCCGGGCGGAAACGGTCAGCTCGGCGCCCTGCCGGAACCGGAGCACTTGGCGGCGAAGCTGGCGGTGAACGTGAAGCCCGAGTGGTTCGATGATCTGGTCGCCGTCGCCGGCGGAGCGGCGAGTGTCCAGACTGATCCGAAGCTCAAGGTCTACTGGCGGAAGGTCCACCGCACCCTCGCGCCGTAGCAGGCCGACGCAGCGCGTGACCGCCGAGGCTGTGATGCAGGCGCGGTGGCCTGCGGGCGGCTCGCCTTGCAATTCCCCACCGGTACCGGTATCGTCGCTGCGGCGTTCAGTCTGACGGCACGGATGCCGTGACGGACTCCCGTCCACGCCGACGACGTACCGACGAGGTACCCCAACATGGCCAAGACCCCGACTCGCCGACCGCGCCGCGGGACCGCAGAGCGCACCGCCGACGCGCTCCTGGAGCGGTTTCAGCACCACCTGCGGTTCACCCAGGGCGAAGCCTGGGACACCGCGCAGCCGTACGACCACTTCGTGGCCCTGGCCCTGGCGGTGCGGGACCAGATCGTGGACCGCATGATCGCCACACAGCGGACGTACCACGAGCAGGACGTCAAGCGGGTCTACTACCTCTCGTTGGAGTACCTGCTCGGCCGGCTGTTGCGCAACAACCTCGTCTGCCTGGGGCTCTACGAAGCCTGTCGCGAGCGCTTCAGCGCGTTGGGGTTGGACCTGGACCAGATTTGCGAGCTCCAGCCGGACGCCGGGCTGGGCAACGGCGGCCTCGGCCGGCTGGCGGCCTGCTACCTCGATTCGGCGACGACGCTGGGGCTGCCGTTCTACGGCTACGGCATCCGCTACGAGTTCGGCATCTTTCAGCAGGACATCGTCAACGGCTGGCAGGTCGAACGCCCCGACTACTGGCTGCGTTTCGGCTCGCCGTGGGAAATCCCGCGGCCCGAGTTCGCCTGCCCGATCCGGCTGTACGGGCACGTGGAGGACCGCACCGACGCGCAGGGGCGGTTCCGACCGGTGTGGCGCGGCTACCGGCTGGTGATCGGGCTGCCCTATGACCTCCCCATCGTCGGCTACGGCTCGAACACCGTGAACATCCTGCGGCTGTGGTCGGCGCGGGCGTCGGAGACGTTCGACCTGGCCGCGTTCAACCGCGGGGGCTACGTCGAGGCCGTCCGCGAGCAGGCGTTGAACGAGACGATCTCGAAGGTCCTGTATCCCAGCGACGAGACCGACGCCGGTCGCGAGCTACGCCTCGCGCAGCAGTACTTCTTCGTCGCCTGCACGCTCAGCGACATCATCCGCCGGTACGAGAAGACCCACGACGACTTCGACGCGTTCCCGGACAAGGTGGCGATTCAGCTCAACGACACCCACCCCGCGCTGGCCGTCGCCGAGCTCATGTACATGCTGGTGGACGAGCGCGGCCTGCCGTGGGACCGTGCCTGGGACATCACTCGCGCGACCTTCCACTACACGAACCACACGCTGCTGCCCGAAGCGCTGGAGCGCTGGCCGGTGGACATGTTCCGCCGGGTCCTGCCGCGGCACTTGCAGATCATCTACGAGATCAACCAGCGCTTCCTCGACCGCGACGTCCAGGCCCGCTGGCCGGGGAACCTGGACCGTCGACGGCGCCTGTCGCTCATCGAGGAAGGCCACCCGCAGACCGTCCGCATGGCCCACCTGGCCATCGTCGGCAGCCGGCGGGTCAACGGCGTCGCCGCCCTGCACTCCGACCTACTCCGCCAACGCGTCGTCCCCGACTTCGCCGAGCTGTGGCCCGACAAGTTCCTGAATGTGACCAACGGCGTCACGCCGCGGCGCTGGCTGCTGGTGTGCAACCCCGCGTTGGCGGCGGCGATCAGCAAGCGGATCGGCGACGATTGGCCGCGGGACTTGTCGCAACTGCGTCGGCTGGAGGCGTTCGCCGACGACCCGGAGTTTCAGGCCGAGTTTCGGGCGGTGAAGCGGGCGAACAAGGAGCGGCTGGGGGCCTGGACGCAGAAGCGGATGGGCGTGGCGCTGTCGCCCGACGCCCTGTTCGACGTGCAAGTCAAACGCCTGCACGAGTACAAGCGCCAGCTCCTCAACATCATTCAGGTCGTCGTGCGCTATCAGCGGCTGCTGGACGATCCCAAGAGCGACCTGGTGCCGCGCGTCGTGATCTTCGGCGCCAAGGCCGCCCCGTCGTACACCCGCGCCAAGCTCATCATCAAGCTCATCAGTGATGTCGCCCGGACGATCAACCAGGACAAGCGCATCGCAGGCCGGCTGCGCGTGGTCTTCGTCCCGAACTACGACGTGTCGCGGGCCGAGCGCATCATGCCCGCCGCCGACCTGTCCGAGCAGATTTCCACCGCCGGCACCGAGGCCTCGGGCACCGGCAACATGAAGTTCGCGCTGAACGGGGCCCTGACGATCGGCACGCTGGACGGGGCCAACATCGAGATCCGCGAAGCCGTCGGCCCCGAGAACTTCTTCCTCTTCGGCCTCACCGCCGACGAGGTCGCCCAGCGGCGGGGCCGCCACAACCCCTGGGAGACCTACCACGGCAACCGGGTCGTGCAGCGGGCCCTGAATGCGGTCGCCAACGGCGATTTCAACCCCGCCGCCCCCAGCTTGTTCCGCCCCATCCTCGAATGGCTGACCTCCGAAGGCGACCACTACATGCTCATGGCCGACATCGAGTCGTACCTCGCGGCGCACGACCGGGTGGACACGCTGTGGCGTGACCCGGCGGCCTGGAGCCGCGCGGCCATCCTCAACGTCGCCCGCGTCGGTCATTTCTCCAGCGACCGTGCCGTGGCCGAGTATGCCGAGAAGATTTGGCAGGCCAAGCCCGTGTCCGTGGAGTTGCCCGAGAGTCCGCCGCGGCCGGCGGCGCCGGAGCCCGCAGCGGCCCCCGCGCGCTGACCCGGCCGGGGTCCGTGCTCCCGTTGGCCCCGGGGCTCTGCGGGGCCGCATCCGGGCCTGTTCCCGGCCAGACGCGCGGGTTCCTGTCCGTCCACAGACGCCGCAGTCCGCGTCCGATACAGGGCGCGGCCCCCCTCCGCCACGTCCCGGCGCTCCGCGGCTTGCCGCGGGCGGTCGGTGCGGCTAGCTTTACGCGCTCGGACCGGACGCGGCCCGCTCCGCGAGACGGAGCAAAGCGCCGCGCGGCGCCGTGGCGGATTGTCGCCGCGCAGGCCGCTCTGGTCCGCAGATGGCGTCGTTGCACCAAGCGTGCGGCCGCCGGGGCGGCGCGCTGATCGCGCCGCGGGCGGCCCCGGAACGAAAGGGCCCCCCATGAGCAGTCCGACCGGCGGCGCCGACCAGCCGCCCAAAAACCCCCTGCAAGAGATCGTCCAGCCGTTCATCGACCTCGTTCACGCTCCGCGGGCGCTGTGGGGGATCAACCTCGCGTACGTGATTGAAGGGATGGTGTACTTCGGGATGCTGGGGTACCTGGCGATCCACTTTTCGTCGTACATCTTCCAGGGCGTGGAACATGCGGACGAGTGGTCACACAACATGGTCATGGTGCTGACCTCCGGCATCACCCTGGCCATGTTCCTGCTGGGATTCGTGGCTGACAAGTGGGGCGTGCGTTTCGCGCTCATCGCCGCCTTTGTGCTCCTGCTGTTGGGGCGGGTCCTGATCTCCGCGGCGCCGACCATCTTCGGCCTCACACCTCACGGGGTGGGCTCCCCGTTGCATTGGGTCACGATGGCGGGGATTCTCCTCGTCATCATCGGCTACGGCATGTATCAGCCGGCGGCGTACGCGGGGGTGCGCCAATTCACGACCCCCAAAACGGCCGCGATGGGTTTCGCCATGCTGTATGCCTTGATGAACCTCGGCGGCTGGCTGCCTTCCTTTGCGTTCCTCCTGCGCGATGACAACTGGGCGGGCATGGGCATCACCGGCGTGTACTGGGTCTACACGGCCTTTACGCTGGTGGCCCTCTTGTGTACCGTCCTGATCCTCACGCGCTCGACTGTCGCCGACGCTGTCGCCACGGCCAAACGCGAGACGGCGGCCATCAAGGCGGCCGAGCAGGCCGCCTTGGCATCGACCGCGGAAGCCAAACCCACCGCTCCCCCGGAAACGCTGCCGGGCGGCGGCCTACCGCCGTTGCACTTGTGGGTGTTCGTTGCCCTGATCGTGGCGGCCGCCTGCTGGCGGCTCCCGGACAAGTACCGCTGGCCTGGGGCAGGCCTCATCGCGGCGGTGTGGTTGCTCCTGGTGATTATTCCCGACACTCGCCGCTATATCGCGCGGCATCCGCTGACCAATGCGAAGTTCTTCTTCTTCATCTTCGCACTAATCCCCGTACAAACGCTGTTTACCTACAACTGGCTCGTACTGCCGCAGTACATTTCGCGTGCCTTTGCCGGCGGCTGGATCGGCGAGTATTTCGAAATCGCCTCGAACGCCAATCCCATACTCATCTTCATTCTGGTGCCGATCATCACTGCCGTGACGCAGAAGGCCAAAGTCTACAATATGATGATCCTGGGCACGTGCGTAATGGCCGCGCCGGCGTTCCTGTTGGCCCTGGGGCCGCACTGGTGGACCCTCTTCCCCTATATCCTGATCATGACCATCGGTGAGGCCATGTGGCAGCCGCGTTTCCTGCAATACGCTGCCGAGATCGCCCCCGAGGGCCGCACCGGGGCGTACATGGGCGTTGCGCAACTGCCCTGGTTCCTCACCAAAATGCTCGTGCCCCTGCTCTACTCCGGTTGGATGATGAACCGCTACTGCCCAGAGATCGGCGAGAAGAAAACCGAGTTCATGTGGCTCATCTTCGGCTGCATCGCTATCACGTCCACGATTCTGCTCATCCTCGCCAAGGGCTGGATCGGAAAGGACTTCAAGACCAAAGCGGACTAAACGGGGATCCGCGATCGTGCTGCACCGGCGGGCCAGCCTCCCGGTAAGTCGCGGCCCGGCCGGCCGGCAGGGTCGCCGCAGGAGACAGCCTCAACCTCCCGTCCGGCGCCCCGCTCCGTCGCATGCCCGTATGAAGAGCCAGACCATGTGCCGAAGTCCGGCCGCGGACGGCAGGGGGCCGGCGCAGAAGTGCTTCGCCACTTGTTCCCGGCCCGTAGGCCGCCAGCCCGGCCGTGGGTAAACTGTAGCGCCTGATGACCACCGACCTCCTCCAGCTCGTCGAGCGCTTCCGCCGGGCCCGCGTCCTGCTCCTCGGCGACTTCATGCTCGACCGCTACATCTTCGGCGACGCCGAACGCATCAGCCCCGAAGCCCCCGTTCCGGTCCTGCGCGTCATCGAACGTCAGGACCGCGTCGGCGGGGCGGGCTCGGTGGCCCTGAACGTGGCCGCCCTCGGCGCGGAGGTCGTCTGCTGCGGCCTGCTCGGTCAGGACGCCTTCGGCGACCGGGTGCGCCAAGCCCTGTCGGAGGCCGGCTGCCGTTGTGACGGCCTCATCCCCGTCGCCGACCGGCCGACCATCACGAAGACCCGGCTCGTCGGACTGGCCGAACACCGCCACCGCCAGCAGATTCTGCGCGTCGATGACGAGATTGTGCGTCCGCCGGCGCCGCCCGACGGGCACCGCTTGCGGTCCGCCGCCCACGCCGCCCTGCCCGCGGTCGACGTCGTCTGCCTGGAGGACTACGCCAAGGGCGTGCTGTCGCACGAGACCTGTGCGGCGGTGATCGCGGCGGCCCGGCAGGCAGGCAAGCCGGTGTTCGTGGACCCGGCCCGCACGCCGGCGTGGGAGAAATACGCCGCCGCCACGCTGCTCACGCCCAATCGCGCCGAGCTGGAAATCGCCGTTGGGCGGCGGGTCGCGGATGCGGAGCTAGCCGACGCCGGCACGGAGTTGCTGAAGCGGCTGAATCTGGAGGCGCTGCTGATCACGCTCGGCCGCGACGGGGCATTGCTGCTACGCCGCGACCGTGGCCCGCAGTCGTTCCCGACCACTCCGCGGGCTGTGTACGACAACACGGGCGCCGGCGACGCGGTGCTGGCCATGACGGCGGTCGCGGTGGCCGCGGGGGCGACCTTCGAACAGGCGACGGTGCTGGCGAACATCGCCGGCGGGCTGGAAGTCAGCAAGTTCGGCTGCGTGCCGATCACCCGCGACGAGGTGCTGCACGAGCTGCGTCACGGCCCGCAGTCCGACGCGGGCAAGCTCCGCACGGCGGCGGAAGTCAAAGGGGAACTGGATGCCCGGCGGCAGCGGGGGGAGACGGTCGTGTTCACCAACGGCTGTTTCGACATCCTGCACCCCGGACACGTGGAGCTTCTGGAGAAGGCCAAGCGACTCGGCAGCATGTTGGTCGTCGGCCTCAACAGCGACGCGTCGGTGCGTCGATTGGACAAAGGCGCGGACCGCCCCATCCGCGGCCAACGCGACCGGGCGCGAATGCTCGCTGCCCTGCACGCGGTCGATTACGTCGTGCTGTTCGACGAGCCCGACCCCGGCCGGCTCATCGAGCAACTCGCGCCGGACGTGCTCGTCAAAGGCGCCGACTGGGCGAGCAAGGGTGTCGTCGGACGTGAGGCCGTCGAGGCCCGCGGCGGCCGCGTCGTGCTTATCGAGCTGGTGGAAGGCTACAGCACGTCCGCGGAGTTGGAACGGATCCGCGGCGGCCCGGGACGGCGGTAGCGGCCGGCGGCCGAACGAACGAGCCCCAAGCGCTAGCGCGGGGTCCAATCTGCAAGACTTGAAGGACGACCCAATGGCTCGCGATTGGCTCGGTGTGCTGCGTGAACACCAGGACGTGGTCGGCCGGCTTACCGATCAGGCTGCCACGCTCGATCCCATTGTGGAAGCGGTTACCGCCTGCCTGCGGAGCGGGCACCGCGTGTACACGCTGGGCAACGGCGGCAGCGCCGCGGACGCCCAGCACATCGCCGCCGAGCTGCTGGGACGCTACAAGTGCGAGCGCGTGGCGCTGCCGGCGCTGGCGTTGACGACCGACAGCTCGACGCTGACCGCGATTGCCAATGACTTGGGCTATGAGCACGTGTTCGCCCGCCAGCTCGAGGGGCTGGTGCGCCCCGGCGACGTGGTGTGGGCCCTCAGCACGAGCGGCAACTCGGTCAACGTCGTCACGGCCTGCCGACTGGCCCGCCAACAGGGGGCGCTGACGGTCGGTTTCACCGGCCAGACGGGGGGCGCGATGGCCGCGCACTGCGACCATGTCTTCCGCGCCCCGCACACCGCCAGCGACCGCATTCAGGAAGCCCACGCGCTGGCGTATCACTACGTCTGCGAGCGCGTGGAGTCCGCTTTGACCAGGTGACGCGACGGCGCGTCGTGCGATGCGGCCGGCGGAGTCGTTGGTCGGAACAACCCCGATGCCGACCGGCCGCCACTTGGTCGGCGCTCGAGAGTTCGATGTGTGCCGCCGTGCGCGTCGTGCGCGCTGGCTCGTTCTGCCGACGGTCGCTATGGGCGCGGCGCAAGTGCCTGTACGTCAAATGGTTGGGTCCGCTCCGCCGGCACGCGGTCGTGGCGGTTGGGCTTCCTTGCGTGGACGGGCCGTGTGCCGATTGCGATTTTTCTTCGTCGTGGCTTGACAGCAATCGCTGGCCGGGTACATTAATGTGCTCCCCGTTTCCGACCGGGATGGGGAGCGATGCCGCCCGACAGGGTGAGCAACGTGCCGAGGTTCGAGGGTCCGGGCGATTCGGACCGCAGCACGGTTGGTACCGCGGGCCGGTGGGGAGGGCCGGCGTCGGGCCTCGACCGAAAGGGCTCGTAGCTCAGTTGGTTAGAGCGCGTCCCTGATAAGGACGAGGTCACAGGTTCGAATCCTGTCGGGCCCACTGAAGGCGACGCCGGCGAGCCACCGGAGGCCGAACATGGATGTCGGCGTGTTGCAACTGCTGGCGATCGCGGCTATAGTAGGGATCTTCGCCTACCGGCTCTTCCGAGGCGGAGGAACCTGAGGCACCGGTGGACGGTGCGACTAGGCGTGTCCTGGTCGAGAAGCTAGAGGCCGGAAGCGGGACGCGGGACGACCGCGGTCGGCGTGCCCGGAGTCGCCGGTTTCGAGCAGCTAGTTTGCAGGCTCCAGTCGGGGCCGTAGCTCAATCGGGAGAGCGCCGCGTTTGCAACGCGGAGGTTGCCGGTTCGATCCCGGTCGGCTCCAGTCGAGCGGCAACCGCA
Organism: Planctomycetota bacterium; assembly: GCA_040755725.1. Classification (GTDB taxonomy): domain Bacteria; phylum Planctomycetota; class Phycisphaerae; order UBA1845; family Fen-1342; genus JBFMAI01. The sequence goes on from JBFMAI010000017.1 coordinate 82,911, forward strand.
GCGAAACGTGAGTTTCCGGGCATCGTGACGGGTGCCCGCAAGCCCGCGTTTCGCGGGACGGCGGTCCGCGGCTGACGCCGCTGGACCGTGGTTGGCCGGTTCTATGACAAGTTCATAGTGGGTACGAACAGGTATCCAAGCCGGGTATCGAGTCGGCGGCGCGCGGACCACCCCGTCCGTCAGCGTCGCGGATTCGTTGCTCTCGAGAATACAACCTCTCCGTCACTGGAGAGAAGGTGCGTCTTGATCACAGCGATCCATAAATGTGGTCAAGCTACTAAGGGTGTATGGTGGATGCCTAGGCGTGCAGAGGCGATGAAGGACGCGGCAGGCTGCGATAAGCTCCGGGGAGCCGCCAAACAGGCTTTGATCCGGAGATGTCCGAATGGGGCAACCCGGCACCACTGGGCAACCTTTGGTGTCACCGGCGGCTGAATGCATAGGCCGTCTGGAGCGAACCCGGGGAACTGAAACATCTCAGTACCCGGAGGAAAGGAAATCAACCGAGACTCCGTCAGTAGCGGCGAGCGAACGCGGATTAGCCCATGGCCTCGAGCCATACGTCATGGTGCGCGGAGCCGAAGGCTCTGGAAAGGGCCACCACAGAAGGTGACAGTCCTGTAGGCGGCAGGCAAACCGTGACGGTCGAGTAGGTCGGATGCCGTGGAACTCTGACTGAACATGCGGGGCCCACCCTGCAAGGCTAAGTACTCCTGCACGACCGATAGTGAACAAGTAAGGCGACTGAATGGTGAAAAGCACCCCTGCTAGGGGAGTGAAAAGTACCTGAAACCATATACCTACAAGCTGTGGAAGGCCGATTCCCGACTTGTTCGGGACGGCTGACCGCGTACCTTTTGCATAATGGACCGGCGAGTTGTCGTATACGGCCCGGTTAAGTGCTTCCGGCACGTAGCCATAGCGAAAGCGAGTCTGAACAGGGCGCTCGTCGTATGCGACAGACCCGAACCTGCGTGATCTACCCATGGCCAGGTTGAAGGGACGGTAAAACGTCCTGGAGGACCGAAGCCGTGAACGTTGAAAAGTTCTGGCATGAGCTGTGGGGAGGAGTAAAAGTCTAATCAAACGCAGAGATATCTGGTTCTCCCCGAAATGTCTTTTGGGACAGCCTCGGGCCACTACGTCGCGGGGGTAGAGCTACTGAATGAAACGCGGGGTCCACCCGACTACCGCCTTCAATCAAACTCCGAATACCGCGACGACTATCCCGGGAGTGAGACTGTGGGCGCTAACGTTCATGGTCAAGAGGGAAACAACCCGGACCGTCAGCTAAGGCCCCTAAGCTGCGCTGAGTGCTTAAGGAAGTCCGTTTTCCGTGACAGCCAGGATGTTGGCTTAGAAGCAGCCACCATTTAAAAAGTGCGTAATAGCTTACTGGTCGAGAAAATGGGCACCGATGATGATCGGGACTAAGCGCAGCGCCGAAGCTACGGGACTGCGAGTCCGTGACAAGTGGCAGGTGCGCAGGTGACAGGCGCTCTGGCACCTGACACTTGTCACCTGTCACGGGCTCGTGGTCGGTAGGGGAGCGTACCACCGGAGATACAAGCCATACCGTAAGGAGTGGTGTCGGCCGGTGGTAGTGAGAATGCCGGTATGAGTAACGATAAAGCGGGTGAGAATCCCGCTCGCCGTAAGCCCAAGGTTTCCTGGGGAAGGGAAATCCGCCCAGGGTTAGTCGGAACCTTAGTCGAGGCCGAAAGGCGTAGACGATGGACGGCAGGTTAATATTCCTGCACTCCGTATGCGGTTGAACCGACGGGGACGTCATCCCAAAGTGTGGCCCACTACGAGCCTAGAGGGTGCCCGCAAGGGCGAGGCCGCTTTGTTGCCGAAGCACATGGCCGGGTGACCGAGAAAAACCGTCCGGGGACAAAATGCGGATCCGTACCAAAACTGACACAGGTGGGCGAGGAGAGTATCCTAACGGCGCTCGAGAGAACGGTCCTTAAGGAACTAGGCAATTTGACCCCGTAACTTCGGGAAAAGGGGACCCTCCCTCCTTCGGGAGGAGGGCGCAGAGAATCGGCTCTGGGAACTGTTTATCAAAAACACAGGTCTGTGCCAACTCGTACAGAGGACGTATACAGACTGACGCCTGCTCGGTGTCGGAAGGTTAAGGAAGTCGGTCAGCCGCAAGGCGAAGCTGACAACCGAAGCCCCGATTAACGGCGGCCGTAACTATGACGGTCCTAAGGTAGCGAAGTTCCTTGTCGGGTAAGTTCCGACGTGCATGAACGGCGTAATCACTGGAGCAGTGTCTCAAGGACCGACTCGGTGAAATTGAAGTCGCGGTGAAGATACCGTGTACCCGCAGCAAGACGGAAAGACCCCGTGAACCTTTACTGCAGCCTGGTATTGGTAATTGGTATCGCATGCGTAGGATAGGTGGGAGGCGTTGATCCGACGGTTCCGGCCGTCGGGGAGCCACCGTTGAAATACCACCCTTGTGCTATTAGTTACCTAACCCCGTCCCGTGAATCCGGGCGGGGGACCGTGCTAGGTGGGCAGTTTGACTGGGGCGGTCTCCTCCCAAAAGGTAACGGAGGAGTGCAAAGGTCGGCTCAGCACGGTTGGCAATCGTGCGGCGAGTGCAAGGGCACAAGCCGGCTTAACTGTGAGACAGAAACGTCAAGCAGATGCGAAAGCAGGCCCTAGTGATCCGGTAATCCCGTGTGGAAGGGTTATCGCTCAACTGACAAAAGGTACTCCGGGGATAACAGGCTGATGACTACCGAGCGTCCATAGCGGCGTAGTCGTTTGGCACCTCGATGTCGGCCCATCACATCCTGGGGCTGAAGGCGGTCCCAAGGGTTCGGCTGTTCGCCGATTAAAGTGGTACGCGAGCTGGGTTCAGACCGGCGCGAGCCAGGTCGGTCCCTATCTGCTGCGGGCGTACGAGTCTTGAGGGGCCATCACCCTAGTACGAGAGGATTGGGTGGTACGTGCCTCTGGTGTACCTGTTGTCGCGCTAGCGGCACGGCAGGGTAGCTAAGCACGGACTGGATAAACGCTGAAAGCATCTAAGCGTGAAGCCGTCCCCAAGATAAGGACTCGGTGCTCCCTTCGGGTGAGCTGAAGACCCCACGAAGACCACGTGGTTGATAGGCCGGGTGTGTAAGGGCAGAGATGTCCTCAGCTTACCGGTACTAACGGTCGACGGCTTGACCGCATTTATGAATCGCTGTGTCCCCCCTCCCCGGGGGCCACACCGCACCACCTCAGAGCAACGGCTCGGAGGCCCAGCGTACCCACCTTCGCAACCAGCGTGCCATCGCTGTAGAATTCAAAATGCAAAAGGCAGAATGAAAAGAGGGGGTTGCCGCTGGCAACCCCGCCGCCGACACAACGGCACTTTTTGAGTTTTGCCGTTGCCCTTTTGAATTCCAGCGCACACAGACTGCCGGTGACCACACGTGCGGGGCCACACCTGATCCCATTCCGAACTCAGTAGTTAAGCCCGCCCGGCCGATGGTAGTCCTGATCGGGCAAGAGTAGGTGATTGCCGGCTTTGACGGCCCGGCGTTCCGCGCGGAACGCCGGGCCGCCGTCGTTTCCGGACGCCCTCACCCTACGGCTCGGCCAGCCCTTCGCGGATCGCGTACCGCGCCAGTTGCACGCGGTCGTGGATGTCCAGCTTCGCCATCATGCTGGCCGTGTGGCAGTTCACCGTGCGCTCACTAAGCCGCAGCACCTCGGCGATCTCTCGCTTCGACAGGCCCCGGGCGATGTACTGGAGCACTTGCAGCTCCCGCCGCGTCAATCCCGCCCCGCGCGTCTGGCGGGCCCCACCCAGCCGCGGTCCGCCAGTCCCGATCACGATCCGGGCCTGAACATCGGGCGAGTAGTACGCCGACCCGGCCGCCACCGCGCGGATGGCCCGCACCACAACTTCGGGCCGCTCGTTCTTGGTAATATACGCCGATGCACCGACCATCAACGCCTGATCGATGTAGCGGTCGTGAAAGAACGCGCTGAGGAACACCACCCGCGCCCCGCCAGCCTGAATCCGCCGGGCCGCGTCGAACGCCACCTGCCCCGGCATGTCGATGTCGAGCACCACGATGTCAGGCTTGAGCTGCTCGGCGTCGCGGACCGCGTCGTCCGCCGTCCCGACATCGCTGACCACTTTGAAGTCGGGTTCGGCCTCCAGGGTGCGGCGCAGCGTGGTGCGAACCAAGGCGTGATCGTCGGCCAGTATGATCGCGATGGGCCTGTTCATTCGCGAGCCTCAAGACGCAATTGGCCGGCCGGGCCGCCGGACACGGCACCGAGAATGCGTCAGAAATCCGTGCGGGCCACCGAGCACAACCCCGCCTGCCTGCGCGCGGGCCGTCGTGGCCGGCCGCTTGTGCGGCTGGTTCTGCCGGCCGCTCCTGGTCGGCGAGTGCCGAGCGCCCGTAGACCGGCTACCCATAACCTAACACTGGGCTCGGCGCACGGCAATGCTCGCGGGGCGGTGTTGTGCTGGGCGGTCGCGCGTGGCAGAATCTCGCTTCCACGGACAGGTCCGCGCGGTCTTTGCTGAAGGAGTCGAGTATGCGGCGTGTTGCGCTCGCGGTGTTGGCGGGGCTGACCTTGGCGGCATTGCGCGTCGGCTGCGCCAAGCCGGCCGGCGAAATGGAGGCGTATCGGCCGCCGGTGGAGAAGGACTACGGCCGCCCGCTGCCGCCCGGCGCCTTGGCGCTGCGGAAGATCGGCCCGGAGGACTACCCGGACTTTGGGCGGGGCTTTGACCAGCGCGCCGGTTTGGAGCAAGCCGTGCGGCATAGCCTCGCATACCTCGCCAAGCCCTCCAGCCAGCGCTACTTCCCCTACGGCGACATCACCCACGAGCGGGCGATCGCGTCGCTGGAGCGGTTTCTCGAAGTGCTGGCGACGGCACAAACGCCGGCGGCGCTGAACGAGGCGATTCGCGCCGACTTCGACGTCTACCAGTCGGTCGGCTGCGATGACCGGGGCACCGTCTACTTCACCGGGTACTACTGCCCGATCTTCGACGGACGGCGTGAGCGGGTCGGGCCGTACCGCTATCCGCTCTACGCCTTGCCGCCTGACCTTGCAAAGGACGAGGAGGGTCGCACCCTGGGTCGCAGGAACCCCGATGGTTCGCTGAACCCGCGCTACCCGAGTCGGCGGGAGATCGAGGAAGGGCGTCTGCTGGACGGTCTCGAGATCGCCTGGCTCAAGAGCCCGTTCGAGGCTTACGTCGTCACCGTGCAGGGGTCGGCTAAGCTGCGGCTGGGCGACGGTTCGCTGTACGAGCTGGGTTATGCCGGCAACAACGGCCACGAATACACGCCCGTGTCGGCGGCGATGATCGCCGATGGAGTTATCAGACGTAACGAGCTTTCGCTTCAGACACTCTTGCGATACTTCAGCGAGCACCCCCAGCAAGTGTACCACTACTGCTGGAAGAATGAGCGTTATGTGTTCTTCCGCGAGGCCCCCGGTGGGCCGTTTGGGAGCCTGAACACGCCGGTGACGCCATATCGCTCGATTGCGACGGACAAGGAAGTCTTTCCGCGGGCGTGCTTGTCGTTCCTAACCACAACTTTGCCAATGGTTTATGATGGGCAGGTCGTTGAAGCGCCGTACGGTGGGTTCGCCCTGGACCAGGACACGGGCGGGGCGATTCGAGCGGCTGGACGGTGCGACGTGTTCATGGGAGTGGGTTCGTCGGCGGAGGCGATTGCCGGCCGGACCGGAGCCGAGGGGGCGCTGTACTACCTGTTTGTTCGCGATCGTTCCCGATAGCGGTCACGGATTTTCTTGGATTTTTGTTGACGTGGCATTTGGGTGAGCTGACAATATTAGACGACTGGAGTCATAGCTCTTCGGTCTACTTGAGGAGAGCAATCGAAAAGAAAGCTTACCGTCAAGCAACTAGGCTCGGTCGAACGATCATCGTTCGAAAGAATCATCTTATCCATCTGGTTATTGGCGACCGACCCGAGCTGCGGGGTGTGAGTCTGCCCCGTGTCGGCCTCCGAAAGGAGGGAGCCAGATGGATCGCTACGCGCTTCCCAGTATTCGTTCACTCGTGCTGCAGCTCATGCGAGGTCCGCGCCGGCTTCGCCTGCGCCAACTCCTCAGCATAGAGTTCCTGCTCAGCGTTATAGAGGGCCAACGCGAATACCCCTACGAGTTTGTGTGTCACGCCCTCACCGGGTTCCGCCCCACTTCCGCGCTGGGCAATGGTCGCCTGCTTGACGGCCAGAGCTTGGTGAGCGACCTGGTCGTCCTCGCCGAGGACATCAGCGCCGACGCCGGTCTGGTTCTGCAACTGTGGCCCGAGCCGGTGTACGCCGTCCATGACTTGGCGGACCGCTTCGACGTTAGCACGAAGACGATCTTCCGGTGGCGGCGTCGGGGGCTGGCCGGGTGGCGGTTCCTCGTCGAGGACCGACGGACGCGTCTGTTGTTCGTGGACCGGTGCGTGCGGCGGTTCGTGGCCCAGAACACCGGCCTCGTGACGCGGGGGGGTAACTTCTCGCAACTGACGCCGGCGGAGCGTGAGCGCATCCTCGTGCGGGCGCGGGAGTTAGCCGGGGGTGACGGTTATCGGACGGTCAACGCGGTCGCGCGGACGATTGCGGGCGAGGCCGGTCGTGCGGTCGAGACGATCCGACTGATTCTCAAGCACCATGACGAAGCAAACCCGGGGGCCGGCATTTTCAACCGCTCGCCGCTCCAGGTTGAGGCGAACGATCAGCGGTTGGCGGTTTGGGAGGCGTACACCGAAGGGACTTCGGTCGAGGCGCTGGCCGTGCGATTTGAACGCCCCATCGCGTGGGTCTACCAGACGATCACGCAGATGCGGGCGCGTGAGTTGCGGGTACGGAAGATCGAATCCGTTGGGAGCCCGGATTTCGAGGCGCCGGATGCGGAGCAGACGATACTGCATCCGGCGCCTTCCGTCCCCCTCTACCGCGAGACGCCGCCGACGGCGCGCCGCGCCCCCAGTGCCCTGCCCGCCTACCTGGCGAACCTCTTCCGCTTGCCGCTGTTGACGCCCGAGGGCGAGTTCATTCTCTTCCGGCGGATGAACTACCTGCGGCACAAGGCACGGCAAGCGGTCGAGCGGTTGGACCCGGACACGGTTTCGGCGGCGGAACTGGACCGAATCGAGGGCTGGCTGCGGCAGGCCGAGGCGGTCAAGAACGAGATTGTACAGGCGAACCTGCGGCTGGTGGTCAGCATCGCCAAGCGGCACGTGCAGCCGCGGCAGGACCTGTTCGAGCTGATCAGCGATGGCAACGTCTCGCTGATGCGGGCCGTCGACAAGTTTGACTACACGCGTGGGTTCAAGTTCAGCACCTACGCCTCGTGGGCGATCATGAAGAACTTCGCCCGCTCGATTCCCGAGTCGCGCCGCCATGCGGACCGGTACCAGACCGGCTGGGACGAAGTCCTGGAGACGGTGGGCGCCACGCTGCCCGAGGAGCACAACGGCGAGCACCTCGCCGTGGTGCGGCGTAGTCTGGACCGCATGTTGGCGACCCTCGATCCGCGGGAGCGGGCGATTCTGCGGCAACGCTACGGGCTCGACGACGCGGGCGCCCCGCGGACGCTGGAGCAGATTGGCCAGCGGTTTGGGGTCTCGAAGGAGCGCGTGCGGCAGTTGGAATCGCGCGCCTTGCTGAAGCTCCGCGGCGATTTCGAGGCCGAGGCCGAGGAACTGGTCGGCGCGTAAGCGGGACGTCAGGCGGGCGGGCGACCGAGCCGGGCCCGCAGGTTGTCCAGCACGTTCATGAAGTTGATGAACGAATCGTAGGGGGAATCATACGGGTTGAAGTACTTGTGGACGGCGCCGTCGGCGTAGTGCTTGGTGGACATGTAGTAGAAGTGGTCTGATGTCTGGAGCCGGCGCCAGTCGTGCAGCAGCGCCTCATCGCCGCGCTCCAGGACCAGCGGCTCAAGACGGTAGAGCTCGTGCAAGGCGTTGGACTGCATCGCGTTGCCGAGCCACGCCGACAGGTCGCGCTCCACGTCGGCCCACGAAATCATGTGCGGGACGTCGTATTCGCCGGCCGCCGGGAAGGCCGCCGCGCATTCCCCCGGCGTGCGGAAATCGGTGTCGCCGCGACGCAGGATCGCCGCCGGCAGCGCCCGCAGGAAGTCGAAGATCCCCGTCTCGGCCCACTGGTGTTCGCCGAACGTCTCGTAGTCCATGAACAGGTTCACGACCTGTCCGTCGCCATCGGCGCGGCCGACCCAGGTGGCGAACTTGTCCGCGGTGAGGGGCCACTCGGGCCAATCCCGGTTAGAGAAGCGAAACGCGATGTCGTCGGACAGCCGGTAGTTCTTCAGCAGGAGCTTCAGGTCGGGACGACTAGGGGGGTAGTAGAGTCGGGCCGGGGACCGATACCCCAGCAGGTGGTCGGCCCCTTCGCACAAGACGGCCTGGAACCCCAGGTCGGCGGCGGCCCGCGCCAGCTCGTTGTTGTAGATCAGCTCCGTGTTGCGGAACACGGTCGGAGTCTGCCCGAAGAGACGCTGGATCAGCCGGCGGTGAAGATCGACCTGCGCCGTGAACTCCTGCCGGGAGTAGAGGAAGCTCAGGGAGTGGTAGTACGTTTCGGCCAGAAACTCGACCGCGCCGGTTTCGGCCAGTGTGCGGAAGGAGTCCAGCACCTCGGGCGCGAACCGCTGGAACTGCTCGATGATCAAGCCGGTCAGGCTGAACGCGACGCGGAACCGTCCTTCGTGACGGTCGATCAGCTCGCGCAGGACCGCGTTGGCAGGCAGGTAACAACGGGTGGCGACCTTGCGCAGGATTTCCTGATTGACGGGGTTGTCGAAGTAGTCCGCGCCCCGGTCGAAGATGCTGAATCGTCGCAGCCGGAACGGCTGGTGAACCTGAAAGTAGAAACAGACGGACGCCATCGGGTTCGATCAGCTCGCTGTCGGCCCCAGGGCCGCTGTGTACACCTTGAGGCAATTCTCCGCGGAGTCCGTCCAACTGAACCGCTTGACCTCGAAACTGCCGTGGTCGCGCAAGGTGGCGTGCAAGGGGGGGTGGCGCAGGACGGCAATGATCTTGTTGGCCATTTCGTCCACGTCCCAGAAGTCGACCTTCAGAGCGTGTTTGAGCACCTCGGCCACCCCGCTCTGCTTGGAGATCAGCACGGGCACGTCGTTGGAGAGGGCCTCCAGCGGCGTGAGACCGAAGGGCTCGGAGACCGACGGCATGACGTACAGGTCGGCCATGCGGTAGATGCGGCGGACGTCGTTGCCGCGCAGAAAGCCGGTGAACAGGACCTTGTGGCCGATGCCCATTTCGGCGGCCATTTCGATCATGCGGCGGATCATGTCGCCGCTGCCGGCCATCACGAAGCGCACGTTGTCCATGACCTCCAGCACGCGCTTGGCCGCGGCGAGGAAGTACTCGGGCCCCTTCTGCATCGTGACGCGGCCGAGGAACAGGACGATCTTGTCGTCCCGCGTGATGGGCGGGAGTTCGACCGGCGGCGCGTCGCTCTCATCAATGGCGTTGTAGACCACCTCGACCTTCCGCGGGTCCACCGCGTAGTGCTTCAGTACGATGCTGCGGGTCAGGTGGCTGACGCAGATGACCTTGGTGGCGGCGTGCATGCCGGCCCGCTCGATGTCGTAGATCCGCTGGTTAACGTGCAGGCCGGAGCGGTCGAACTCGGTGGAATGCACATGGACGACCAGGGGGCGGCCGGTTTCGGCCTGGACGGCCATGCCGGCGAGGTAAGTCATCCAGTCGTGAGCGTGGATGACGTCGAACTCCTCGTCGATTGCCAGTGCTGCGGCCAGAGCGGCGTACCGCTCAATCTCCGAGAACAGGTCGCCCGCGTAGTTATCGGCCGGTGGAGCTGTGATGCCCGCTGCGGCGGCCTGGGCCCCCCTCCGACGGCGTCGCGGCCGACCTCGCCCCGGGGCCAGTCGACCCCCGGCCACGTCCTCATCCTCTGTGCGGGCTTCGTCCGGGCGTGCGTACGGCCTCAGCGTGGCCGCCACCGCCCGGAACTGCGTGTGCCGGAACAACCCTGTGGTGTCGATAATCTTGCCTTCTGCGGCGGCAGTCGCGGGGGACAGAATCTCGACGTGGGAACCCTCCGGGTTCGTCACCGCGCGGGGCAGGACAAAGAGCACCTCCACACCCAGACGGTCCAGGGCGCGCGTCAGCCCGAAACAGGCTGTGCCGAGCCCGCCACTGATGAAGGGCGGAAACTCCCAGCCCAGCATGAAGACCCTCATGACAACCTCACCGCCGGCTGCCGATGCCCATGAGTTATCCCGTCATGCCGCGGCGTGGACAGCGCCCTCCCTTAGCGCTGTCGCGCGGGACCGGCAAGACCCGCAGCACATACGGGGCGGGAGCTTACCACCCGTTGTTGGGGGCTGTCAATGACCATAATGACCAAATCGTAAGCGGATGGGCCGCCGTTGAGCGGCAAACGATGATTTCTCGGAAACTGGCGTCCAGCAGTGGCGTAAACCGCCCCAGCGCGGTATCTTGTGGGTTTAATGGCCGGTCGTGTCGGCGGCCGAGGTCGCCGGCGCGCCCGAACGGCACGTCGGGAGTCGGGTGGCAACCGGCTCGCGGCGGTGAATGGGGTGCTGCCGCCGACCGGCGCGCGGCAGCCGGCCCTGTCTGGTTGCGCAGTCCCCGCGATCTGCCTAGGCATGATCGCGTGGTCTGACGGAGTTGTACGTGGCCACCCTGCGAGTCCACATACTGGCCAAGGAACTGGGTGTCCCCAGCAAGGCGGTCATTGAGAAGTGCCGCGCCGAGGGCATCGAGCTGAAGAACCACATGGCCGTCATCTCGATCGGCCTGGCGGAGTCCATCCGCGAGTGGTTCTCCACCGGCGATGACGTCACGTCCGTCGAGATCGGCGAACGCGTCGATGTGGAGCGCGTCCGCAAGACCCGTCGGCGGGCCCAACAAGCTCCGAGTGAGGCGGGCGAGAGCGCAGTCGGCGTGGCGGAGGCCCCCGAGGGGGCCGAGGCGGCTGAGTCGGCGCCGAGTGAGCCTTCTGCCCCCGAAGTACTTGAGCCCGGCCCGCCGGCTGTTTCCGGAGAGACCCCGCCGCCTGTTGCGGCTCCCCTGAGCGAGGTCAGCGTGTCCGTCGTGGAGCCGGTGGCCCCACCGGCCGCGGCCCCGGAACCGGAGCGCCTGGTCGCCGAGGCCCCCGCCGCCCCGCCGATCGAGGCGCCGATGGAAGCCGCTGCGCCGCCTGCCCCCGAGCCGCCCCCCCCTCCGCTCGTTCCGGTGGAGCCCCCACGTCCGATCGAACCCATTAGGCCGGCCGGACCGCAGGTTGTACCGGCCCCGGCGGAAATCCGCGGGCCCAAAGTGGTGCGCATCGAAGCTCCGGAACCGGCGCGCGTGCCCCGGCCACGCGTCGGCGGCCTGCGCCCGCCCACCGAAGCGGTGCCGGCGGCAGCCGGACCGGCGGTGGCGCGCCGCGGACGCGGGAAGGGCAAACGGGCCGACGAAGAGGAGTTGGCGCGTGCCCGCTCGCGCAGCCCGCGTCGGCACGGGCCGGCCATGGACGTGGACCAGCGTCTCCGCGAATGGCGCGATCAGGACCTGTTGGAGCGCAAGGAGCGACTGGCCAGCGTGACCGGGCACGGGTTGCGGGACCGCCGGGCCGCTGAGAAACGCCGGATGCAGACGGTGCAGGCCGGCACGCCGCTGGTGGCGCGCCGCGAGCCGGTGACGATCACGACCCCGATATTGGTGAAGGACTTCTGCGCGGCGGTGGGCGTGGGTTTCGCCGCCTTGTCGAAGAAGCTCATGGAGCAAACGGGGCGGTTGTGGACGATCAACCAGTCGCTGGACGCAGAGATAGCCGAGGTGCTGGCTCTGGACTTGGGAGTTCCGGTGCGCGTGGCCAAAGCCAAGACCGCCTACGAAGTGCTTCAGGAGGAGTTCGAGTCGCGGGAGCGGCCGAACCCGCAACCCCGGCCGCCGGTCGTGGCGATGCTCGGGCACGTGGACCACGGCAAGACGTCGCTGCTGGATGCGATCCGCAAGACGCGCGTCGCGGAGGGGGAGGCGGGCGGCATCACGCAGCACATCGGGGCGTACCGGCTGGACCGGGGCGACTGGCACGTCGCGTTCCTGGACACGCCCGGCCACCGCGCGTTCACGGAGATGCGGGCGCGCGGCGCGCACATGACGGACGTCGTCGTGCTGGTGGTGGCAGCCGACGACGGCGTAATGCCGCAGACCGTCGAAGCCATCGCGCACGCGCGGGCCGCGGGCGTGACCATCGTGGTGGCGCTCAACAAGATCGACATGCCGGGTGTGGACGTGAACCGCGTCTACGCGCAACTGGCCGAACACGGTTTGACGCCGACCGAGTGGGGCGGGCAGACCGACGTGATCAAGACCAGCGCGATCACCGGCCAGGGCATCGACGAACTCGTCGCCCACCTCAGCACCCTCAGCGAACTGCTGGACTTGAAGGCCGACCCCACCGTGCCGGCCCACGGCGTCGTGATCGAGTCCCAGATGCGGGAGGGGCGCGGCGTCGTGGCCCAGGTGCTCGTGCGCGAGGGCACGTTGCGTCCGGGTCAGTGCGTGGTATGCGGGCCGGGGGCGGGCCGGATTCGCGCGCTGCGCGACGATCGCGGTCGGACGTTGAAGGAAGCCGGTCCCGGGACCCCCGTCGAGGTGTCCGGGCTGGACGAGATGCCCGCCGCCGGCGACCGGCTGTACGAGGTGGATGACTTGTCCCGCGCGAAGGAGATCGCCGCCGAGGTGCAGCAGCGTCGCCGGGAAGAAGCGCTCGACGCGGCGCCGAAGGTCCGCTCGCTGGAGTCGTTGCTGCGCGGCGAGACGGAAGCGGGCGTGCCGGAGCTCAACGTCATCGTCAAGGCCGACACGCAAGGCTCGGTGGAAGTGCTGCGGAAGTCGCTGGGCGAGCTGCCGGCGGACAAGGCCAAGTTGACGATCCTGCACGCGGCGGTCGGCGCGGTGAGTGAGGCCGACGTTCAATTGGCCAAGGCCTCGGGGGCGTTGATCATCGGGTTCCACGTGGTGGCCGAGGACCGCGCCCGGCAGTTGGCCGACCAGCTCGGCGTCGAGGTGCGGTCGTACCGCGTGATTTACGAGTTGCTGGACGACGTGCGGCGGGCGCTGGCGGGGCTGTTGGCGCCGGTGGAGCACGAGGAGCTGCGGGCGACGCTCGAGGTGCGGCAGGTGTTCAACGTCACGCGGGTCGGGACCATTGCCGGCTGCTATGTCACCGACGGGGTCGTGAGCCGCCATCACCACGTGCGTCTGGTGCGTGACGGGCGGGTCGTTACCGAGGGCAAGGCGATCGTGTCGTTGAAGCGTTTCAAGGACGACGCCCGCGAGGTGCGGGCCGGTTTGGAGTGCGGCGTCAAGATCCAGGACTACGACGACATTAAGCCCGGCGACGTGATTCAGACCTACGAGGTGGTCGAGGTCGCGCAGGAGTTGTAGGGCGGCGGGCCGGGTGACCGGCCAGGAACGCGGTCATGATCGTCGGCGTGTTGCGCATCCGGCTGGGCCTGTTCGAGGCGCGCACGCTCAAGGACAAGCGGCGCGTGACCCGCAGCCTGAAAGACCGCCTCGGCGCCAAGCACAATGTGTCCATCGCCGAGGTGGACGACCTGGACCACTGCCAGGCGGTGACACTCGGGCTGGCGATGGTGGCCAACGAGTCGCGCTTCGTCGAAAGCGCGCTGGCCCGGATCGTGGACGAGATTCGCGCCTATCCGCACGCGTCGCTGTTGGACTACGACCTCGAGCTGCTGTGACGCGGTGGCCGCGGCCGGGCACGAAACGAGCGAGGGCGACGCCGGCCCCGGCGGGCCGCGTCCCGCGGATGGTGTACTGGATGGCCTCACGCAGGATCGAACGTATCGCCAGCTTGATCCGTTCGCTGCTGGCGGACGCGATACAGAACCGGCTCGCCGACCCCCGCATTCCGCCGATCACCTCCATCACGCGCGTCGAGGTGAGCGACGACTTGTCCGTGGCCCACGTCCACGTCAGCGTCATGGGGCGGGACTGCGAGCGGCGTTTGTGCGTCACGGCGTTGCGGCACGCAGCGGGGCGGCTGCGGCGTGAGCTGGCCCCCCATTTGCACCTGCGGCAGCTCCCGCGCCTGGTGTTCGGGCTCGACGATTCGCTGCGCCGCAGCTTCGAGACGGTATGCCGCATCGACCAGGCCATGCGGGAACTGGGGGAGGTCCCCGAGTGGGAGCGGGAGCAAGACGAGGCGGGAGATGTGGACGATCGGCCGACGGCCGAGGAGTCGTCCGGATTGGCGGATGGCCCGGCGGCCGCGCGGCCCGAGCCACCGCCTCCCACCGGCCAGGAGGACGCTTAAGCAATGAGGGGTGCGACGGAATGTGCCCGACGTCTCAAGCTGTTGTGGAGCTCCCTGCGGGCCAAGCTCGGCAAGGTGAGTCCGCCGGCGATCACGGACCCCATCACGCAGTTGATCCTGGGTGTCCTGTCGCGGGACACGCCGGAGACCAAGGCCAGTGAAGGGCTGGAGCGGTTGCGCGGGATGGTCGTAGACTACAACGAGCTGCGGGTGATCCCGCCCATCGAGCTCGCCGCGATTCTGGGGGATTTCCCGGATGCGCGGCTGAAGTGCGAGGACATCACGCGGGCGCTGAACGCGGTGTTCGCCCGCGAGCACACCGTGTCACTCGATCGGCTGATCGAGATGCCCCGGCGCGACGCGGCGGCGGCCCTGGAGAAGATCGACGGCCTGGAGCCGTACACGCGGGCCCGCATCCGCCTGCTGGGGCTGCGGCACCATGCCATTCCGTTGGACGAGGCGATGTGGGCGGTCGCCCGCGCCCAGCGCATCGTCGACGGGCGGTGCCCGCTCCTGGAGGCCCAGCAGTTCCTCGAGCGGCAGGTGCCGGAGGAAAGCGGCGTCGAGTTCTACGCCCTGTTCAAGCGCTTCGCCTGGAGCGAGATGGGGGCGGCAGTCCGCAAACGGGAGGTCACTCGCATTCTGAGCGTCCCCCCCGACCGCACCGCGCGCAATATGCTTCAGTTGATCGGCCGTGTCGCCCCCGCGGACGCGCTGCCCGATGACGACCTCGACGATGCCGAGGTGTTGACCGCGCCCGTCGGTCCGTCGCCGGCGGCGGCCAAGGCGCCCTCGCCCGCCGCCGCCCCGGCCCTCCCGGAGAAGAGCAAGTCCGCGAAGCGTTCGTCCGTCGCGAATACTGCCCCCCCGGCACCGCGCGCGAAGCCGAGTGGTACGAAATCTCCGCGTGCCCGCTCGGCGCAGGCCGGTCGCCCCGCCTCCGACCGCAAGCTGCCGGCGAAGAGCGCCGCCAATGCCGAGCGCAGTCGCCCGCGCAAGTCGGCCGGCTCGTCCGTCACTCGGGCCGCCGGTACCCGCCGCACCGCCCGGGCGGGGCGCAAAGCCAAGTTGGCTTGACGGGCCGAACGCCGGGAGCGTGCATCCGTCGTCGGGCCGAGGCGGGGGAACCCCTATTCGCAGCGAGCGCCGGTCACGACCGGCACGCCGGTGCGGGGTCAAGTGCCGCGCCGCTCGCGTGGCGGGTTCTGTAGGCGGCTGTAAGATATCGGACGATGCGACTGGCCGCGCAGATCGCGCGAAGCAATCGCGCGCGACGAGGGGGTGGATCGCTCACGCGAGGCCCGCGTGCGAAGGGAGCTGACCGTGTTCGTAGGACCGCAATTTCGACAATCCGCACGCGGTACCGTCCGCCGCGCGCCATGGCTCGTATGGCCGGTCGCCGCGTGCGGCTTGGTCTCGGCCTGGGCGACGTGGGCATGGGGGCAAGCGGCGCGCCCGACTGGCGAGGGGGACGCCGCGGCGCCGGCGCCGCACGCCGGCGTGCCGCTGACCGAAATCCCGCGCTGGGCGCCGCCGGGCGCCGGCACCGCGGACACGGCCCCCGACGACGCGACGGCCGCGCGCGCCGAGGCAGCGCGCGAGCTGCTGTCGCAGGGGCAGTTCGCGCGGGCCGTGATGGAGTTGGATGCCGCCCTCAAGGGTTGCCGCCAGCCGGGGCACGATCTGCTCATTCTGTTGGCCAAGGCGAAGCGGGGGCTGGGCCGCGACGGGGAGGCCCGCCTGGCGGCCGAGGCGGCGGTGCGGCAACAACCCGATTCCATCGAGGGACACCTGCTGCTCGGGCGCCTGCACCGTGCGGCGGGCCGGCCCGAGTTGGCGCTGGCCCACTTGCGCACGGCGACACTCGCCGGCGGCGACGGCCAAGCCGACCCCGTGCTCGTGACGTTAGCGTGGTACGAACTCGGCGAGGTGTTGGCCGCGGCGGGATACGCGCGGGCCGCGGCCGAAGCGCTGGCTCGGTTCGACGAGGTCGTCCAGGCAGGGTCTGAAGAGCTCCGCGCGGACGCGGAGGTAGCGGAGATTCTTCAGGCCCATCCGTACGGGCTGATCGAACGGCAACTGGAGTTGTTGCGGCCGGTCGGGCCACCGGCGGAGCGCGTGGCGCTGGCCGAAGCGGCCCTTAAACGTCGCGCGGGGGAGCCCTATTTCCAGAAACTGTACGTGGGCGCGCTGATCGAGGCCGGCCGCGCGGCCGAAGCGTTCGACTATTGCCGCCGACAACTGGCGGCGCCGGCAACCACCGAGGCGGCGACGACGAACCCCGATGTGATCCTCGCGTTGGCGCTGGAGACCGCGACGGCTGCCGGCCGTCTGGAGGAGTGGGTCGTGGAGTTGGCCGGCGAGGTCGAAGCGGGGAGGGGCCTCGAGCAGGCGCGGCGCGTGGCGCGGCGGCTCGAAGACCAGAATGCGAGTCAGGCGGCCCGGCTGTGGCAGGCGCTGGCGACGGCCGAGCCCGAGTCGGTCGATGTGCAGTGGGCGCTGGCCAGTGCGTTGCGGGCCGGCGGCGACTGGACCGCGGCGCTGAACGCCCTCATTCGGCTGGTGCGCGCCGGGGGGGACGAGGCCGACATCCTTTCCGAGCGGCTGGCCGCCTGGATGCGCGGCATCGAGGCCACGGAGGAGTTCCTGCGGTGTGTGCGGGACCTCGCGGAACGGCCCGACAGTGATTACGCCACCTTCACCGTCCTGGCCACGACGGCCGCCGCCGCCGGACAAACGGAACTGGCGAAGGGGCTGTTTGAACGGGCCCTCGCGGCCCGTCCGGACTTCCCGTTGGCCCGGCTGGGGCGCGGCCGCATGTGGCTCGCGGCGAGTCGCTGGGAGGCCGCGCGGAGCGAGGCGGAGGCGATCCTGGCGGGTCACGCGCACATGGCCGCCGCCCATTACCTCGCCGCGCAAGCGCACGCGGCCCTCGACGAGCACGACGCCGCGGAGGCCGCGTACCGGCGGGCGGTCGAGGAATGCCCGGCCGATCCGACCTACGCGCTGGCCCTGGGGCGGCAGTACCGGCGGACGGGCAACCTGCTGTCCGCCCAGCGGTACTTCCAGGAGGCCTGGTCGCTCGCCCCGGGCTTGGGTGAGGCGGTCGAAGAATTGATCGACTGCTACCTGGAGGGCGGCAAGGCCGAGATCGCCCGTCGTACGCTTCAACAAGCCGAGGGGCTCGACTTGCCGGCGGACACGCTGCGGCGAATTCGGACGGTGCTGCGGTTCGCGGACGCCCCGATGCAAGCGGAGCACTTGGCGGAGCTGTCGCGACAGTGGGCGGAGCACCCCGACGACGTGGTCACGGGGCTGAGACTGGCGGTCGGGCTATTCATGAACCAACGGCCGGACGAGGCGCTACCGATTGCGGAGCGCGTGTGGAACATGGCTCCGGACGACGAACGGGCGGTGTACTTGCTCGTGCAGATTCACTTGCGCCGTTTGGAGGGGCCGCAGGCGTTGCGCTTGCTGGAGCCGCTCGTGGCGCGCCATCCCCGCCGGCCGCAGGCGCTGCGGTTGCTCGCCGAGGCCCACCTCGCCGAGTTTCGAATCCCCGAGGCGCGCCAGACGTACGATCGACTGCTGGAGCTCCCCATCCCGCCCGAGCAACGCAACGCCGCCCGACTGAACCTCCTGGCGACCTTCCTGGAACTCGGTGACTACGAGGCGGCGGTGCAGCGTGTGGATGCGTGGCTGGCGGCGGAGCCGGATTCCGACGCCTGGGCACGGGCCAAACTGCGGGTGCTGTTGGCCGCGCAGCGGGCGAGCGAAGCCGTCGCATGGGCGACGCTGCGGCTGGAGCCGGCCACGCAGCGCTTCGACGAGCTGCGCCGCCGGGCGCAGGCCCTGGCCGAACGGTTGCGGGCGGCGCCGGATGACGCCGACGCGGCCGCTCAGATGAAGAACCTGGAACGCGAGCTCGCGGGTGTGGTGGCCGCGCTTTTCGACCGGCGGGCCGAGTGGGTCCAGACGTGCCTCGACGCCGAGCGCTACGGCACCGCCGAACGGCAGATTCGGTTGTGGCTGGCTGAGCAGCCGGAGCAGTTCCAGTTGCAGGAGTGGCTGGTCCAGGCGTTGCTCGGCGCGGAACAGGCCGGGGCGGCGTTGGCGGCCAGTGAGAAACTCGTGCCCACGTCGGCGGCGGAGACGCTGTCGGCGCTGGTGTGGCGGGCCCGCTGTCGGGCCGCGACGGGGAACCTCGACGCGGCACTGGATGATCTGAAGGCGCTGCTCGGCGAGGGTTTCGTTCGGGAAAGCCCGCTGGCCCAGGACCAATTGCGCCAGGAGATGATCGGCTTGCTTGCGGACGCGCGGCAGACCGAGCGCGCGATCGACCTGTGCCGACAATGGCTGCGCGAAATGCCGGAGTCCGACCGCTTGGCGCGACTCAGCACGCTGCGCTTGCTGCACCACGTGCTCGGGACGGCGAACCGGCTCGGTGAGCAGGTCGAGGTGATGGAGCGGCTGCTGGAGTTCCAGCCGCACGATCCCGGCGTCAACAACGACTTGGCCTATACTTGGGCGGATCACGGCGAACACCTCGACCGGGCGCTCAAGATGGTCCGCCTGGCGGTCGCCGCCGAACCCCTGAATGGGGCTTATCTGGACAGCCTCGGGTGGGTGTACTACAAGATGGGCCGGTTCGACGACGCCCGCACCTACCTGTCCCGCGCGACGCAGTTGCGCAGCGGGCAGGATGCGGTGGTCCAGGACCACTTGGGCGACGCGGAGTACCGGCGGGGCGACCTGGCGGCCGCCCGTCGGCAGTGGCAGAAGGCGCTGACGCTGCTGGAAGCCCCCGAGACCGCAGCGGGGTCGGCGGCGCTGAGCGCGGGGCTACGGGCCAAGCTTGCGGCGCTGGACCGTTCCGAACAGCCCGCCGTCGCCCCCACCGGGCCGGAGCAGGCCGCGACCCGGCCGTCGAGCAAGGAGACTCGGTGAACAGCCCGCTGGAGATTGCGCGGCAGGTTGTGACGGAAGAGGCGGAGGCGCTGCGCCGCCTGGCCGGCGACCTCGACGGTCAGTTTGAAGCTATCCTGGACACGATCCTCGCCGCCAGCCCGCCCATCATCGTCAGCGGTCTGGGCAAGAGCGGGCACGTCGCGCAGAAGATCGCAGCCTCGCTGACGAGCACGGGGACGCCGGCGGTGTTCATGCACCCCGTGGAGGCGTTGCACGGGGACCTGGGGATTGTGACCGAACGGCAGTGCCTGATCGCCTTGTCGCGCAGCGGGAACACGGAGGAGATGCTGCGTTTCGTGGCGCATTTCCGGCGGCTGGGCGGGCCGGTGCTGGGCGTGACGCAAGGGCGGGGTTCACGCCTGGCGGAGTTGTCGAAGTACGTGCTGTGCCTGCCCGATGTGCCGGAGGCCGGCCCGCTGAACCTGGCCCCGACGACGAGCTGCGTGATGATGCTGGCCGCGGGCGACGCGCTGGCGATGGCCCTGCTGTCCAAACGCGGGTTTCGAGCGGAGGATTTCGCCCAGTACCATCCGGAGGGCACGCTGGGCCGCCGCCTGCTGCTGCGGGCGTCCGACCTCATGCACGCCGGCGAGGCCCTGCCGCTCGTGAAGGCCGACGACACGTTCAACCACCTCGTGGTGGAGATGACACGCAAGCAACTGGGGTTGGCGCTCATCGTCGAGGGGGACGGCCGGCTGCTGGGCACGTTCACCGACGGTGACCTCCGCCGGGTATTCGAGCGCGTCGATGATCCGCGCCGACTGGACGCGCGGGCGGCGTTTCAGCGGAGTCGGCGGTCCGCCGCCGCCCCGCCCGTGCCCACCTCGGCCGTGCGGGGTGGGCACCTGGCGATCGACTGCCTGCGGCTGATGCGGGCGGGCCAGATCACCAGCCTGATCGTGACGGATGATGCCGATCGCCCGGTGGGGGTGCTGCGACTGATGGACCTGCTCGGGGCGGGGTTGGGCTAAGGCCCCGGCGTGCTCGGTTTGGCGCCCGTACGGGGCCTCCTTGGCAAGTCAACCCGACTCGAAACCGCAACCCATCTTGTCCGCGTGTTCTACCCGCCTCCGCAAGACGTGGTCATACGCGCGGAGGCTCGGTCGGTCAGGATCTGACTCTCGACATCTCGCGGGACCCCATCACCCATCAGATGTTTGCAGTCGGCTCCATCGACTGGGGATCCCCGGCGCCTCTGTACACGATCGACCTCAGTAGCCGGCAGGCAGTCTGGTCGGCACAATCGACGTCCAGAAGCCCTCGGCCGACCTTGGGCTCGGCACCAGCTCCACCGGGGTGTTGTACATGGATGACACGGTCCGTGACGGTATCCGCCGCCTGAATGCTCTGAGGGCGTTCTGCCTGGGACCCGAGGGCGTTGACACCGGTTTGTTTGATGGACTAACGATTGACTGGAGTCGCGACGATGCCCTCTATCATGCCACCTGGACCA
Organism: Planctomycetota bacterium; assembly: GCA_040755725.1. Taxonomy (GTDB): domain Bacteria; phylum Planctomycetota; class Phycisphaerae; order UBA1845; family Fen-1342; genus JBFMAI01. The sequence continues at coordinate 103,698 of JBFMAI010000017.1, forward strand.
GGGCCGCGTCGCGTACGGAACTCTGGACCGTCGGCCTGGGGACTGGCGCCGGCTCTTGCGCCGGTGTGATCGGTGACGGGTACAGGCTCTTCGACGACTTGGCCATCGCGCCGGTCCCGGAACCGGCCACGGTCTTGCTGCTCGCAGCGCTGAGTATTCGGCCTCGCCGGCGCTGTGCTTGAGCACCCCTGAGGGCACGGGCCTCTTTGCCATCGTACCCAAACCGGTTTTCGGGCCGGCTTGTGCCGAGTGTCAGGTCGGTGGGTCCGGCGTGTACGAATCGAGTTGTGGGCGGCCGGCGCGCAGGAACCGGACGACCTTGCCGACCACGACAACGTCCTTCCAGCGCTCCTGCGACCGGGCTTGAGCTTCGGAGCTGTACACCGCCGTGACTTCGACTTCCTTGCCCCCTTCGGTGAGCCAAATCGTCGTGCCGCACCCGCAAGCCACGGCCTTCTGCGAGTAGACGCCGATCAGGTGCCCCTGGGCGCGGAGGCGGTCTTCGGCGGATCGCATCTTGAACGACTTGCCGGCGCTGTCCATGGCACGCCTCCGGCCGCGGCGGCATCACGTGACGATCGGCCTCGGCTCGGCCCCCGCGGTCGGCTAGGGGTTCTCCGAGGCGGGGAACACCGCGTCCATCCGCGCGAGGTCCTCCGCAGATAGATCGGCCGTGGGCCGGGAACAGTTTTCCTCAACCTGTGCGACCGTGGTAGCTCCGATAATCACGCTGGCGACGGCCGGCCTTGTCAGCAACCACGATAGCGCAAGCTGGGCCAGGGTCATCCGGTAGCGCTGTGCGATGGGGGATAACTGGTCCACGCGATCGGTCAGCGGCCGGCGAATCTTCGGCATGAAGATGCTCATTCGCGGGTGGGCGGCGCGGCTGCCGGCGGGCACCTTCGCCCCGCTGTACTTACCCGTCAGCAGGCCTTGTTTCAGCGGGCTCCACACGACCATGCCCATGCCCAAGTCGAGACACGCCTGCTGCACGCCGTTGGTTTCCACCCGTCGGGCCGCGAGGCTGTACTCCGGTTGCTCGGAGACGGGCGGGACGCCATTGAGGGCGGCGGCCACCTGGTGGGCCTTCCGCAGGGCGGCGGCGGGCCACTCGCTGACGCCCCAGTACAGCACCTTGCCCTGTCGGATGAGGTCGTCCATTGCGCGGACGATCTCCTCCATCTCGACATCCGGGTCGGGCCGGTGGCACTGGTACAGGTCCACGTAGTCCGTCTGAAGCCGCTTCAGCGAGCCGTGGAGGCTCTCGAAGATGTGCTTGCGCGACAGCCCGCGATCGTTCGGATTGTCACTCATCGGGAAGTAGCACTTCGTCGCGATGACCAGATCCCGACGCCGATACCTCGGCAGCACGCGTCCCAAACATTCCTCCGCGGCGCCACGCTCGTAGATGTCCGCCGTGTCGAAGAACGTGACGCCGAGGTCGAATGCCCGGTGGATGCAGGCGTGGGCCGTTTCGTCGCCCACGCCGCCGCCATAGGTCAGCCAACTACCCAACCCGATCTCCGAGACCTTCAGGCCGGAACGCCCGAGTCGACGGTAATTCATGTTCACACCTCCAGTTGGTTCCGCAGTCAGTAAGCGCCCTCAGCAGTCCGCCGCGAAGCGGGCCGTAGCGTCCGCCCCCCGTAGCGGACGCGAGATTTCGAGGCGCCTTCGACGTTCCACGCCGGCCGCGGGGGGCCGGCGCAATTCCGCGGCGGACTGCCAACCGCGGTTGCGGTCGGCTGGTTCTGGTGTGCCGCGGCAGCTACGGCACACGCAACGCGCGCTTCAGGATCTTCCCGGTCGGGCCGCGCGGGAGTTCCGCCGCAACGACGATTTGACGCGGGGCCTTGTACGCAGCCAGCCGTTGACGGCAGAAGCCGCGCAGGTCGGATTCGCTCGGTGCGGGCCGGCCGGCGACGGGAATCACGAACGCCACCGGCACCTCGCCGCGCACGTCGTCCGGTGCGCCAATCACGGCGGCCTCGGCGATGTCCGGGTGTTCCATGAGGGCCGCTTCGATCTCGAACGGGAACACGTTTTCGCCGCCGACGATCATCATGTCCTTGGCGCGGCCGGTGATGGTGACGAAGCTGTCGGCGTCGAGCCGGCCGATGTCGCCGGTGTGCAGGGCGCCGGCGCGGATGACGCCGGCGGTCGCGTCGGGCTTGTTCAGGTACCCCTGCATGACGCAGTGGCCGCGCACGACGAGCTCGCCGTCGTGCCCCGGCGGCAGCGGCCGGCCGTCCACGTCCACCGCGGTCACGGTGATACCCGGCAGCGGCCGGCCGACCGTGCCGGCGCGGTGTGCCTGCGGCGTGTTCAACGTGACCACCGGCGACGCCTCGGTCAGACCGTAGCCTTCGAAGATCGTCTTGCCGAAGCGGCGCTCAAAGACCTCGGCCACCATGGGCGGCAGCGGCTCGCCGCCGCTGACCGGATGGGTGAGCGACGCGAACGCCTCGGGGCCGGCGTCCTTCATCGCGGCCAGGGCCCCAAACATGCTGGCGATGGTGATGAACACCGAGACGCGCTGCTCGGCGATCAGTTTGGCCACCGTCGCGGGGCTGAAGCGCGGCAGATAGTGGACCGTTGCCCCCATCAGCAGCGGCACCAGCGTGTTCGTCGTGAAGCCGAAGGCGTGAAACTGCGGCAGCAGGCTGAGGAAGACTTGGTCCGGCGACAACTCGGCCGCCGCGATGCACGCCGACACGTTCTGCGCCAGGTTGTCGAAGCTCAGGCACGCCCCCTTGGGTTCGCCGGTGGTGCCCGAGGTATAGATGACGACGCCGGTGTCGTGCGGCGCGACGGACGGGGCGGGGCGGTCGCCGGGCACCAGCGTTTGCGCGTTCAGCGGGAGCACGCGCAGGCCGGTCGCCTCGGCCGCCGGGGCGAACTTGTCGATAGCGAGCACGAGATCCAGCTCGGCGTCGCGGATGATGTGCGCCAGCTCGGCCGGCGCCAGCAGGAAGTTCAGCGGCACCGGCACCTTGCCGGCATACCAGCAGGCAAACGTCGCCGCAGCGCACGCGGTGGAAGTCGGCGCGAGCAGCCCGACGCGGGGCCGATCGGTGTGGGCAGTGATCTTCGCGGCCAGGCCGCAAGCCCCTGCCCGCAGGGCCGCGTAGCTCAGCGACAGACTCTGGTCGCAGGCCGCCGGGTGACTCTGTCGCTGCGTGGCGTTCCGGTCGAGCAGATCGAGAAGCGGGTGCATCGTTGGCCGTTCTGTCTTGGTCGTCGGGCGGGCGACGCCGCGTCGCTACAACCCCTCGAACATCGCGTCCACGAACGCCTGTGGGTCGAACGGGGCGATGGCCTCGATGGTCTCGCCCAGGCCGACGAACTTGACGGGGATGTCGAGTTGGTCGCGGATGCCGACGACGATGCCGCCCTTGGCCGAGCCGTCCAGCTTCGCCAGGAACAGCCCGGTCACGTTGACCGCTTGGGAAAAGATCTTCGCCTGGTTGATCGCGTTCTGGCCGATCGTGGCGTCGAGCACGAGCAGGACTTCGTGCGGCGCTTCGGGAATGCGCTTCTGCACCACGCGCTGAATCTTGCTCAGCTCCCGCATCAGGTGCTCCTGCGTGTGCAGCCGCCCCGCCGTGTCCACCACCAGCACGTCCACCTTGCGGGCGACGGCGGCCTCGCAGGCGTCGAAGGCGACGGCCGCCGGGTCGCTGTTGGGCTGGTGCTTGACGATGTCCACCCCGGCCCGCTTCGCCCAGATGACAAGCTGGTCGATGGCGGCGGCGCGGAACGTATCACACGCCCCCAGCAGCACCGACTTGCCCTGCTGCCGCAGGTGCCACGCAAGCTTGGCGACGCTCGTCGTCTTGCCCGAGCCGTTGATGCCGACCACGAAGATCACCGTGGGCGGAGCAGCGGCGAAGCGAATCGCCCGATCGGCGTCGCTCCAGGTCTCCGCGATGCGCTTCTTCAGAAACGGCAAGATTTCCTGCGCCTCGCGGACCTGGCCGCCCTTCCACGCGCGGCGGACTTCGTCAACCAGGGTGGTGACCGCCGCGGGCCCCATGTCGCCGGCGAGCATGGCGTCGGTAAGCTGGTCGAGCAGCTCGTCGTCGATTGCCCGGCCGACCGGCAGCAGGCTGCGCAGCCCCGAGACGATCTTCTCGTGCGTCTTCTTCAATCCCCGGCGAAAAACGTCAAACAGACCCATCGTACTTCTCTCACTCCGTGGCGTCCGGTGCGGCGGCCGTCCCGCGCGGCCGAGCGTTGTCCGCCGACCGACCGGTTTGCCGGTCCAGTTCCCGGCGCAGACCATCCAGCACGCCGTTCACAAACCCCGGTGACTCGTGGCCGCCGAAGCGGCGGGCCAGCTCCACGGCCTCGTTGATGGCGACGGCGGGCGGCGTCTCCGGGCACTCGAGCAGCTCGTACAGGCCCAACCGCAGGATGCTGCGGTCCACGGGTTGCATGCGTTCGACGGACCAGCCCGCGACGTGGGCCCGCAGCAGTTCGTCGGCCCGCCCGTGGTGACGCCAGGCCTCCAGCGTCAGTTGCCGGGCGAACGTTAGCAACTTCGGCCCCGGCGGCCGCTTCCAACCCAGGTCCGCCTGGTTCACCGTGTCGGCCAGGAACGTGTCGAGCTGGCCGATGAACGAATCGCCCAGCGCGTCGAACAGGCACAACGCCTGAAGCGCCAGGACGCGGGCCTGCGACCGTTCACGCAGCGGCATCGTCGGAACCACACCCGTTCGCCGTCCGTCGCCACTCGCCCTGTAGCGTCCGCCCCCTGTGGCGGACGTAAGATTTCGAAGCGGTGCCAGCACGCTACGTCGGCCACAGGGGGCCAACGATCCATCGCGACGGACTATTACGGCGGGGGAATGACCGTCAGCAGGTTGGCCATCTCGATCGCCGCCCGGGCCGCGTCCGCCCCCTTGTTTCCCGTCTTCGCCCCGGCCCGGTCGATTGCCTGTTCCAGCGAGTCCGCCGTCACGACCCCGAAGGTCACCGGCACCCCGGTGGCCAGCGAGACCTGCGCGATGCCCTTGGCCACCTCGGCCGCGACGTATTCAAAGTGCGGCGTCTGCCCGCGGATGACGCAGCCGAGGCAGATGACGGCGGCGTAGCGGCCGCTGCGGGCCAGCGCCTGGGCCGCGAGGGGGATCTCCCACGAGCCGGGCACCCACACTTGCGTAATGCGGGCGGCGTCCGCCCCGTGGCGGGTCAGTTCGTCCAGCGCCCCGCTCAGCAGCCGCCCCGTGATGAACTCATTGAACCGGGCCACCACCACCGCGAAACGATGCGGCGTGGCGTCGAGCTTGGCGGAGATAACCTCGTTCATGTGTGTGGTCCGTGCGCGGGCCTGCCGCGGTGCCGCCGGCCGCATGCCGGCAGGACCGCAGCCTCGACGCGACAGTCTATCGCTGGCGGGAGGAGTGGGCAAAGCGCCCCGGCGCCCATTCCGACCGGCGACGCTATCATGCGCCGTCGGAGATGCCGGCCACATGGATCGTGCTGGTGCCACATTCTGGACGCGGCGGCGACGCGGGTGGGTCGCGGGCGGGTTGACCGCGCTGGTGCTCGCGGCGGCGGTGGCCGTGGAGTATCAGCGCATCGGCGGGCATGACCGCGAGGCCCTGGTCCTGCTGCGGTCGCCTCAGGACGAGGCACGCAAGCTCGGTGCCTGGCTCGTGGCCCGTGAGCATGCCCCCGCCGCCCTTCAGTACATCGCCGACACGCTGGACAAGCAGAGCGAAACCGACGCCGCCGTGCGCGAGAGCTTCGTGTACGCCCTGGGCCGGGCGGGCGATCCGCGCTTCACCGAGCACGCCGCCCGCGTCGTCCGGGAGGACCCGGACGCGTATGCACGGCAAGCGGCGTGGGTAGCCGCGGCCCGCCTCGATGCGGCCCGGTTCCGCGCGCTGGCCGCCGAGATACCGCCGCAGCCCGACCCGTGGGACCAACTGGGGCGGGCGTGCGCGTGGCTGGAGCTCGGCGACTTGCGCGGGCTCGACACCCTGCTCGATGCGGCCGTGGCGGAGGACGAGCAGCAGCGGCGCGTCGCCGCCCTGGCGCTCTATCGTGGGGTGGCCCCGCTCCTGGAGGCGGCCGGCCGTTGGCCCATCCAATACGTGGTTCACGAAGGTCAACCGTGGCCGGCGGAGGTCGTGGCGGAGGTCCGGCGCCGGGCCGCCGAGCTGGACCTGACCGCCCTGGCCGCCGACACCCGCCGGCATGTGGCAAAGGCTGCGCTCGTGCGGCGGAACGTGTGGCGGCTGCATCACACACGGGACCGCCTCGCGGCGTACCTGTTCCGACGCTGACCGAACTGCGGTGGCGGCGGCCGGCAGCATGGCTATAATCTCTGATCCGTGCGGACCACGGCCGCGATGGGGCGGCGACGCGGGTCCTCGGTGGCGACCCGGCGGCGGGGCGACCTCGAGCGTTTCACGATGGCCCGTCCGCGCACGCGGCACGGGAGCAACCCACAAAGCGAAGGTGTGAACATGCCTCTTTCCGAAGCCATGAACAAGAAGTTGAACGCCCAGATTACCCACGAGTTCACCGCGTCCCAGATCTACCTGTCGATGGCGTGCATGTTCGAGGGGATGGGCCTGAAGAACCTGGCCCGCCGCTTCCGCGAGCAGACGGAGGAAGAGCGGGGGCACGCGCTGAAGATCCTCGACTACGTGGCGGAAGCCGAAGGTCAGGTGCGGCTGCACGCGATCCCCGAGCCGCCGGCGGAATGGCCGACGGTCGTCGATGCCATCGCGGCGGCGCTGGCGCACGAGCGCAAGGTGACCGGGCAGATCAACGAGCTGGTGGCCCTGGCCGACCAGGAGAAGGACTACGCGACGCGGAGCTTCCTCAACTGGTTCGTTGACGAGCAGGTCGAGGAAGTCGATTCGATGGTTGCGCTGCTCCAGGCGGCCAAGCTGGCCGGCGACCGGCTCCTGCAACTCGAGGCGTTCATCGCGCACTCGGCGAGCAAGTGACGCGCACTTCCCCGCCCCCCTCCCTCTCCGGGAGGGGTCGGGGAGGGGTCGGCACGATGCGGGGCCCTTGGCGACCTGCGATCCGGACCCCCACGCGCCCGCCCGTCGCCACGTCGGCGAGCCGGCGGTAGAATCCGGGTCACCGGCGGCCCGAAGCGCTGCGGTCGCCGCGGGCCTGGCCGAACCGTCGGAGTGCTACAGATCATGAAGCGAGCCAAGATCACCATCATTGGAGCAGGGAACGTCGGGGCGACCTGTGCCCACTGGGCCGCCGCCAAGGAGCTCGGCGACATTGTGCTCGTCGACATTGTGGAGGGCATGCCGCAGGGCAAGGCGCTCGACCTGACGCAGGCCGCCCCGGTGGAGGGCTACGACGTCAGGCTCACCGGCACCAACGACTACGACGCGACGACCGGCAGCGACCTGGTCATCATTACCTCCGGTCTCCCGCGCAAGCCGGGCATGAGCCGCGATCAGCTCCTGGAAACGAACGTGAAGATCGTGGCCGAGGTGACCGCGCGGGCCGTCGAGAAGAGTCCCAAGGCCATTCTCATCGTCGTGTCCAACCCGCTCGACGCGATGGTCTACACGGCGCACCAGGTCTCCGGCTTCCCCACGCAGCGCGTCGTCGGCCAGGCCGGTGTGTTGGACACGGCACGCTACCGCGCGTTTATCGCCGCCGAGGTCGGGTGCAGCGTCGAGGACGTCCATGCGATGCTGCTGGGCGGCCACGGCGACGACATGGTGCCGCTGCCGCGCTACACTACGGTCGCCGGCATCCCCGTCACGCAACTGATCGCGCCGGGCAAGCTGGACGCGATCGTCACGCGGACGCGCAACGGCGGCGCCGAGATCGTCAACCTGCTCAAGACCGGCAGTGCCTACTACGCTCCCGCCGCCGCCACGATTGCGATGGCCGAGTCGATCCTCCGCGACAAGCGGCGGGTGCTGCCGTGCGCGGCGTACTGCGACAAGGAGTACAAGGTCGGCGGGTACTTCGTCGGGGTGCCGTGCCTTCTCGGGCGGCACGGCGTCGAGAAGGTAATCGAGGTGGAACTGGACGCCCGCGAGAAGGAGATGTTCGCGGCCAGCGTCGAACACGTCAAAGAGCTCTGTGAAGCGACGAAGAAGTACCTGCCCTCGTAGCGCCCGACCGCGGGCGAAGGGTGTGTCATGGGCCGCTTGACGATGGGGGCCGTGCTACTGCTTTGGGGACTATCTTTTGCCGTCCCGGCGCGGGCCCAACACGGGCACGAGCGGATGACGACCGCACCCGCATCCACGCAGCCCGCCGCCGCACCGGTCGTCCGCTGCCCCGTCACCGGGCGCCCGGTGGATCGGGCCTGCGTCACGCGATTTCGCAATCGATGGGTGTATTGCGCGGACCCGGCGGCGTTGCAGAAGTTCCGGGACGACCCCTACGAATTCGCCGACGGGGTGCGCACGCAGTGGGAAGCGGACAAACCCCTGCGCGTGCAAGTGCGTTGCCCCGTCACCGGGCAGGTACCGCAGAGCACGATCTACGTCGGGGTCGGCGAAGACGCCATCTACTTCGCCACCGAGGCGGCCCGCGACAAGTGGCTGGCCGACCCGGCCGCCGGGCGGGACAAGCTCGGCGCGTGCTACACGTTCCAGACCGGCTGTGCCACGTGCGGCATGACGATCAACCCGGGTGTCACCCGCGCGGTGGACGGCCGCACGGTCTACTTCTGCTGCGAGGGCTGCGCGGCGGAGTTTGATCGTGACCCGCGACCGCACCTACGTCGCATCGACGAGCAGGTGCGGGCCAACGAGGCCGCCTGGAAGCAACGGCGCTCGCCCCCCACACCGTCCGCGATCGAGCCCCCGGCGAGCCACCCCACCACGCAGCCCCAACGCTCGTAATTCCGTCCGGCGCGGCTCGCCTGGAGGCTCGTCCTCCCCCGGGCGCCGGCCAATCCGGTTGCTCAGGGGGTTGGCTGTGTCTCCGGCGGCTTCCCCTGCGCGACCCGCGCGGCGCGCAGCAGCTCGGCGAACTTATTGGCCCACGGCGGCCCGCCCAGACCGGGCTGCCAGATGCGCTCCTGCGTGATTGCCGCTTCGACGTCCGCGGCCCGCCCCTCCCTCAACAGCAGCGCCAACCAGTGGTAGCGCGCCTCCCAGTATCGCTGCGGTGCCTGGCGGCGGAGGCCCGGATCGGCCAGAAGCTGGGTCCACGCTTCCACGGCCTTTTCGATCGCGGCTTTCGAGTCGTTTATCTCCGTCTGTGCGGTGAGGATGAGGGCGTGCAGGTGCCGGTAGTCGCCCTGGCGCGGGTTGCGCTCCAGGAGTTCGGCGGCCACGCGCTCCGCCGCCGCGAGTTGGCCCGCGTGGTAGAGCATCCACGCCCGACCGGCGAGGACGGCGTCCAGGGCGTGGGCGCGGCCGGCGTCCGCCCGCGTCCACTTCTCCAGTTCCTCGAAGGTGACCAGCGCGTCGGCCGCCAGGGCCCGGGCGGCGTCGGCCTGCCCGCTGTCCAGCAGGTGCTGCACCTCCTGCTGCATTCCGGCGGCCAGCCCCGCGAGCGTCGGGCCGATCTGCTCGGGCGGGGCGGCATCGAGAAACCCCGATAGCAGGCGCGCCGCCTGCTCGAACTGCCGCAAGGCGCGTTGCGCCCGAATGCGGACCGCCAGCACGCGGCCCATCAAGCCGCTACCGGGATAACGCGACTCGAACGACTCGACGACGGCCAGCGCGGCCCGCGGATCGTCCACGCCCGACGACGCACGCAGTTCGGCCGCGGCGATATCCGCTTCCGCCGCCCACTTCAAGATGTCGGGCGCGCGCGGGCTGCCCGCGGCGCGCTGCCGGGCCTCGTCCGCGTAGCGGATCAGCGCTTCGGCGGCCCGGCGCAAGCGCCCACGCCGCTCGTCGTCTGGGAGACCCGTGGCGGCCTCGGCCGCCCGCGCCAGACACAGCGCCCGGCGAAACTGGGCCTCTTCCCAATGCGGCGAACCGGCGGGGAGGGTGCCGAACGCTTCGGCGGCTTCGTCGAAACGGCCCGCGCGTTGCAGGGCCGCGGGCAACAGCCAGGCGGCCTCATCTCGCTTGGGATGGTCGGCGAAGTTCTCCAGCAGGTTCCGCAGGGCCAGGGCCAGGCGGTGGTAGTCCGCCGGATCGCCACTCGCTTCGGCCACACGGCCCCACAGCGCGTAGGCGAAGCCGGCCGCTTGGGGCGCTTGCGGGTGACCCCGGTAATCGGCGGCCAGTTTCGAGAACGTCTCGGCCGCGGCCCGCTCGCGGTCCAGCAGGTAGCAGCAGCGGCCCAGCTCGAACAGCACGTCGCCGGCCAATTCCGCGTCCGGGGCCCCCTTGGCCGCCGCTTCGAGTCGCGGCAACGCCTCGCCATACTGCTTGCGCTCGATCAGGACGGCGGCGGAGTACAGCAGTTCGACGGGGGTGAGCTCCGCGATCGGTGTGCGCGGGTCCACGCTGGTGCCCACGTACTGGCGGACCAGTGCCGGCCACGGTCCCCCGCGCTGCGCCAGACGCTGGAACCTCGACAAGCCCGTGTCGCGCAGACGCCGCACCTGCGCCGCCGCATTCGCGTCGGCGGCGCCGCGGCCCGCAACGGCGCGCAGGGCCTCGCTCTGGATCAAGTAGCTGTTGGCGAACCAGAGGTGCGCCAGATTGACGTAGAAGCGGCCGGGCTCTTCATCCCGAGGCAACCGGTCCGGGTCCTTCTCGACCAGTGGCTTGAGCGTCGTACGGGCTTCGTCGAACCGGTTTGCGCGAAGCTGCGTGCGCGCCAGCTCGTAGCGTACCTGGGCCTCGACGGCCGCCGGTACGCCGCCGTCCAGCGCGTAGCCGAAGCTCTTTTCGGCCTCGTCGAAGTGGCCCAGTTCCCGCTGGACCATGCCGCGGCCAAGGTGGCTGTACGTCCGCGTCAGTCCCAACGGGCCGCCGTCGATGACCGTCTGAAACCGCCGTTCGGCCGTCGCCAAGCGCTCCTGCCGCGCCGTCGGGTCCTTGTCTTGCAGGACTCCGAGGTGGTAGCCGGCCCAGCCGGCGTGCAGGGTTGCGTCCAGCCGGCTTTGCAGCAGCGTGTCGTACAGCCCGGTCGCCAGCAGCTCCTCCTCCTGGCGGTCCAGGTGACGGAACAACTCCTCCGTCTCGGCCAGTGCCGCCGTGGACTGCTCCCGCGCGATGTCGAGCAGTCGCGTCAGCTCCGCCCGGTCCCCGCGCCGGCCGGCCCAGATCTCCCACTCGTCGAGCAGCGGCGCTGCCTCCGCCGTCAGCACCATTCCGGCGTATTCGACGCGCGCCGCCGCCAAGCGGACCACGTCGGCAAGCTCGCGCCGGCGGGCCGGCGGTTCCAACAGGGCCAACCACTGGCGGTAGTGCTGATGGGCCGCCGCGTACGTGGCCCGCCGGTCCTCCGGCCGCGCGGCCTGTCGGCCGCGGTTGGCGTGGGCCTGGGCCAGCAGGTGTTGTGCTTCGGGACCCTGGTCGCCCGCGAGCCGGGCCGCGAGCGCCTCGCTGCGCCCTTCACGCACAAGGGTCTCAAGCTCCGTCGGGTTCCCTGCGGGCGGTTGCTGGGCGAGTACAGAGGCCGCCAGAAGCAAGCCCGGCAGGACGGTCAGCGACCAGACCGTACGACCTCTGCGGAACACAACTGCTCTCCTACTCGGGGCCTCACGGCGGCGAACCGCTTCACCGCCAACCAAATTGACCGTGCGCGAACATGTGGCGCGGGAGGGCGATCCCGGCGCGCCGGGACTGCCGAGCCGCAGTTCGCCGGGAGGCCCGCCCTCCCCAAGGGCGCCGCCGAATCGCGCCCGGCCATTTCGGCAACCGGCGCGATGACCGCAGCACGAATACTACAACGTCGAGCCCCGCGCGAGAACGCAGCGTCCAACGCTCCCCGAAGTAGGTGGCCGGCGAGAAGCAACATGGAGCGGTCTGCGGGGAATCGTCAGCGTGAGTGAGGGCAGGCCTGCCTGCCCGGGCAAGCAGGGACGCCCGCCCCACTGCCGGCGTTGGAGCGCGGCATATTAGGGGAAACCCTAATTGACGTACCGGCAATTCGGGACGATATTTGGACGTAGACGGGTTGTGCCGCTGCTGAACCACGTCGGTGCGGCGGGGGTCCATTGTGGGTCATGCCCGGGCGGGGTGCGGCGGCGGGTGAGTCGCCGACGCGGTGCCGGCTGTGTGGCTCGGGGTCGGCGGCCCGGCGAAGGCAGGCGCTTGAGGCTCCCGGGCAAGTTCGGGAGGCCTTATTGTGAGGTGGAGGGCGCGATGGCAACGGACGGCAGTGGGCACTTCGGCTCGATGGGTAGCCAGCCCCCCCCCGCGGGGACGGCACTGAGAAGGTCGGCAACGCTCTTCAGGGGGACTTCAATCGTGATCTGCAAGACGTAGCGGACTTGGCGCTGGGGCGGCGGGAGTTCTTCGGCTTGCTGGCGTGGCGGACGGTGACCACGGTCGCCGGCTGCATCCTTGTCGGCCAACTGACGGATGGGGCGCGGGGGGACGATGAGCCGCCGCCGGTGGGACACGACTGCAACCGGAGCAGCCCAAACGCGTGCGAGGTCAAGCTCAACGAATGCACGACCTGCGCGGGCACAAACAAGTGCAGTAGCGTCATGGGGCCCACCAACACGTGCCCTGGACCGGTCGGGGGCAACAGCTGCCGCGGCACAAAAGAGGTGAATACCTGCACAGGCGGGAGCGGCCAAGAGGTCAACAAGTGCAGCGGTGCGTATGGTGCCAATTCATGCGTGGCGGCCGCGGGTGCCAATACCTGCACCGGCCTCCTCGGTTTCTCCAACTGCTGCCAACCAGCGAACGCCAACGTGTGTGAGCCGCCCTCATCGAATGCCTGCGATCCGCCCGAAGCGAATGTGGGGAAGGACCCTGCAACTGAGCCCCCTCCGGGGCAGGGATAGTGCCAAGGAGACACGCGATGTTGACCGACAAGAGGAAGTGGTTAACTCCTGTGGGTGTGATGGCCGTGGGCGCCGCCGTGGTGCTCGTGCTGCTCCGAATGGAGACTGCCGCCACGGCCCAAGTCACCGGCCGCGTGTGGGGCGCCACTGCCCTGGGTACCGCGATCGCGTGGCCCGCGGGGTTTGATGCCGCCGCTGCTGTGCATCGGCCGGCGTACTCCCCGTCCGGGCGCTACCTCGCGTTCAAACACGCTCAGGAGGGCCGACCGATGATCCTGGAGCTGGCCACCGGCGAGCTCCACGGCCTGTATGACTTGATCGGCGGGGTCCGGCCGAACTTGCAGTGCTACGAGATCGTCTGGCTCTCCGACGAACGGCTGTGCGTGCACGAGACCTGGATGGCCGAGGAAGATCGCCAGCGGCTGGACGAACTCATGGAGGACCCCGGGTTCGTCCCTCACATGCGAACGGCGATGCGCGCGCGTTACCGCGTGATTGACTGGGTGGCGCGCGTGACCGTCTTTGAACGCAGCGTCGACACCCAGCAGGTCGCCGAGCTCAACCTGATCGCCGGATACGGCGACGAGCTGTGGATTGTCTCACGGGCGCCATCAGAGCCGAACTGGCATTCGTGGTGGGTCTACGACCCGGCGAAGCTGGAGTTCGTCAAGCCACTAGTCCAACGCGTCAGAAAGGGCGACTGGATTGGCTGCGGCCCGCGCGGCCCATGGGCGGTCAAGTGGCTCCTCCCGTATCCGACGCCGGAGATCGTGCTGAACGTTGCTTCCTATGACGTGGAGTTCGTCAACTACGAGACGGGACAGACCCGCCGGCTGAGCCAGGTACTGCTGCGCGATCCGGGCGGGCTGTTCATCACCGGCGACGGGCGCTACGTCGTCGCTTCGTTCTTCGATCAAGCAACGTGTCGCTGGGCGCCCGCGGTGTTTGACACGTTGTCCGGTCAGCGACACGAGTTGGCCGCGACGGAAAGCTGGAAGCCGGTTGCACTGAACGACGCCCGTGGTGTTGTGCTCGCGTACTTGCCGAACCAGAAGCCTGATGGCAGTTGGGCGGTGGAATTGTCCGAAATCCCGCTGAGTCAACTGCTGCCGCAGTAGAACCGGTTGCCAACCCCCCTCCCTCTCAGGGAGGGGTTGGGAGAGGGTCGAATTGCCGACGGGCGGTCCTCGCGGCTGGGTTCCTTTTCGCAGGCGGAAAGAGACGCCGCAATAGGCGCTGACCCCGGCGCAGGGATGGCCGGTCCACTCGAGCCCGCCTGTTCATGGGGGCCCCTATGCGCTGTGTTGAGTGCCCCGTGCGAGGGGGTGCGGCGCCGCAACCCGGCCGACGTGCTGATGAAGTGGCGCCGGCTGTTCTGTCACGCGCTGGAGGCCCTGATGCCGCGGATCATCGCCGACCTCACCGAGGCGGCGTCCACCCAACGTCTGCTTCAGACACGCGCGCCGGACAGCCGGTTGCGGGCCGCGGCCGAGGACGGCCGGTTACGCGTGTGGGCGGAGAACGCCCCTGCTCCGGCGTGCTGAAGGGAACCCGATGTTGCCCGAGGACCCCGGCCAGCCGCCACCGACGACGCCTCCCGAGGACGCGGCGCCTGGCGCGCTCGCGGCGGTGGAGGAGCAAGCGCGTCCCGTGGTGGGGCCGGCCCCCGGCCACTGGTCGCGCCGCCGCACCTTTCATCCGGGGTCCCTGCCGCGCCACATGGCCATTACCGTCCTGGACCTGGATGTCACCAAGCGCCGCAATCTGCGCTGTCGCTACTGCTTCAAGAGCGACCGGGTGCAGCCGGACGCGCCGGACATGACGCCCGACACGGCCTTCGCGGCCGTCGATTGGCTGATGGCTGCTTCCTACCGGGCAAGCGAATTGTGGGTGAACCTCTTCGGCGGGGAGCCGCTGCTCCAGTTCCCGCTCATCCGGCAGCTCGTGCCGTATGCGAAGCGCCGCGCCCAGGCGCTCGGCAAGAGCATCCAGTTCGGGTGTACGACCAACCTGACCCTGATCGACGAGGAGGTGGCGGCGTTCTTTCTCCCACGTCGCATGTTCCGACGTTGGGCTAGGGCGCGGGCCGGAAGCTGACGGCGAACTGGACGTTGGTGAAGCCGGCGCGGACGGCGGCGTCCATGGCGCGGACGACGTACCGCCAGCGGACGGTCGTCTCGGCCCCGATCACCAGCGCGTTGGCGGGGTCGGCGCCGGCCCGGCGGCGTTCGAGCAACAGGCGGTGCAGCGCTTCAAAGTCGTTGTCGGGCAGCGGCTCGTCCAGCAGGGCGATGCGGGCCCCGGCGCCGTCGTTCCAGTCGGTCAAGGCGATGCGAATCTGCGGGTGGATGTCCACACGGACGCCGGCGCCGGGCCCGCTGCGCGGGTCGAGCTCGGTCTGCAAGGCGCCCTGGGCAACCAGTTCGAGCGAAGTGCCCAGCAGGAAGAAGACCAGCAGCACCATGATGACATCGACCATGGGGGCGAGGTTGGGGACCCCTTCGCCGGGGGCCGCGGGTCGCCTTCTCATCCCGGTTCCCTCGGATCGGCCCCCTGGTTGACGGTGAAGACGATGTCGCTGATCTGCGCCAGGCCGCAACCGCGCAGGACGACTTCGACATGCTCGTAGCGGACCCGTTCATCCGCCCGGATCACGCAGCGGAGCTTCTGGCTGTCGTGCGCGGCCCGCGCCGCGCGCGCGGCGAGCAACGCTTCCACGTCCTCAGGACGAAGCACACGCTCGACGATCTGCTGGCCGTCCCAGTCGGCGACGACGTACTCAGCGGTTTCGGCGGCTTCGCCGGCGCCGGCCGGCCGCACCGTGATGGTCACGCGGGTCCCCAGGTCGCCCGGCTCGACCGTCTTGGCCGCGACGGCCCACGGCAGCGCGACGGGGTAGTGTTCCGCCGCGACCATCTTCGCCGCCAGCAGGAAGAAGATGATGAGGCACATCATCACGTCCACCATGGGGGCGAGATTGAGCGTCATCGGGACGGGACGCGGGGGACGGTTCATGCTGTGGTCATGTCAAGAAAGGGCGGAGGGGGCGAAGGGCCAAGGGCAGGCGGCGCACTCGATTCTCGGCACCTGTCATGTGTCACCTGACCCTTGTCTTGGCACCTGCTACTCTGCACTTTGTACTCCGCACTTCGCACTTCGCACGTCGCCCTCGGCCCACCGGCCGGGCGACCCAGGGTCTCACGTCGCCGGCTGCGGGTCCGCCGCGGGCCGCTCGGGGGCCGGCTTCACGACGGCGGGGCGGAAGTACTCCAGCAGGTCGAGCGATTCGACGGTGGCCGCGACGGTCAGCGACTCGATCCGGTTGCGGCACACGCCGAAGAAGCCGATCCCGATGATGGCCAGCGCCAGCCCCAGCAACGTATTGACGAGGGCCTTGCTGATGCCGCCGGCGAGGTCGCCGGCGCCGGCCTGCCCGCCCGCGGCGCCCAGGCTGCCGAACGCTTCGATCATGCCCCACACGGTCCCGAGCAACCCGAGCAGCGGCCCGAGGTTGCCGATGATGTTGAGGTACTCGGCCTTGCGGAACATCCGTCCGCTGAGCTCGCCCGATTTCTCCAGGGCCGCCTCGTGCATGGCGTCAAACCCGTGCCGCGCGTGGTGCAGCGCCGCCGTCATCACCTGCGCGAAGAACGTGCGGCTTCTTCGCAGCGTATCGAGACAAGCACGGAAATCCCGCGCCTCGATTTGCGACTTCGACCGCCGCACCTGGTCCAGGGGGGCGATGCTCGACCGCCGCACGACAATGAAGTGCTCGACGATGAGCGCCAGCGTGACGATCGACCCGGCCACGATGAAGTAGGTGGGCAGCTCGATCCCGTCGCGGATGATCTGGAGCAGGGACGGATGGGTCCCGGTGTCGGTCTGGGCCCAACCCCACGCGCCCGGGCCGAGCCCGACCGCCGCCACCCCGACCAACCGCCACAATGTCCTGCTGCTCATGCCTTCTCCTGAGGTGTCCGCGCCGCCGGCCATCACCGCCGCGCGAGGTCCTGGCCCGTCACGATCTTCACCTTGCCGCCGTTGCTCTCGGCGATGCGTTTCATGCGGCGAGCGCCCTCGGTCTCGCGGGGCAGCCCGCTGGTATCCTGGAGCAGGATCTCATCGAACACCAGACCGTAGATGCGCGTGCGGGCGCCGCGGTTAGCGCGTTCGATCTCGCCGACCAAGCGGTCGTCAAAGTACCCGTCGGAGAAGAAGAACACCACGTCGGGCTCGAGGGCCAGCGCCCGCTTCATCGCCGTCAGCGGCTCGGTCACGCCCATCGGCGCCCTGCGGTCGAGCCAGGCGAAGAACTCGCGGCGGACGGTGTCGTCGGCCGGTTCGAGCTTCGGGCGGAAGCTCTCCGTGCGGATCTTCTCGTCCTGCCCGCCCCCCGTGCTGTAGAAGAGGATGACATTGAACGATTGCGAGGGGTGCAAGCGCCCGATGGAGCGCTTCAGCTCGCGCTTCAGATCGTCCACCGCGACGATGATGGAACCGGAGAAATCGACGACGTAGGCGATCTTCTGGGCGCGGACCCGCAGGTCCCACAGGCCGACCTGGCCGCCGTGGCCCCCGGCGCCGAAGCCGGAGCCGAAGCCGCCGGCCCCGGTTTCCGCGGCCCCGCTGCCGGTCCCCAGCACGCTCAGGCCACCGTCACCAAAGCCCAGCCCTCCGGATTCGCCGGCCGAGCCGGGTCCGCCCGGCGACCGCTCGGCGAGGGCCCGCAGGTCGGCGTCGGGGGGTGGTGGCAGGGCGGGCGGAGTGTCGAGCGCCCGTTCGGGCGGGGCATCGTGCGGGGTCTCCAGCGGCGCGGCGTCGGACCATTGAAACGCGTCGGCCAAGTCACCCGCGTCGATCACCCCCCCTTCCCACTCGGCGAAGCCCGGCGACGTCGGCTGCAGCACGCGAATCGCGTAGTGCGCCGCGAACAGGATGACCGCCAGATGCAGGACGACGCTGGCCCCCACGGGCAACCCCACGTGCAGCAGATACCGGAAATACGCGTTGGTGGACTCGCGGTCGGGCCACGGGGTCGCTTCCGGTGGACCGGCCGAAGACGCCCGCGCCGGCACCTCAGGTTGGCGTGCGCTCGCTGCCATGCGAAAATCGAACCCTCGTCGGCGCCGGTCCCGTTTGATCGACTCGCTCCATCCGACCGGCCAACCTCGCAGCGACCAGCGGCGGGCGCTGAGGGGGTAGCGCGACGTGACCCCGCTACTTCGACGGCGGGCCGCCGGGGGGCCGGCCGCCGCCGCCAGCCACCTGCACGAACGTCATCCGCGTCTCGTACAGCACCTGATCCAGCAGGCTCTTCTCCTCGGGGGTGAGGTTGTTGCGGGTCTTGTCCTCCAGCACTTGCAGCAGGTCGATGAAGTGCTTGGCGACTTCGAGGTTCGGCGGGAACCGCCGTCCGTCGGCGCTCGGCAACAGCCCGAGCCCGGCCATCGCCTGCATCACGACGATGTTGACCAGTTCGGCGAAGCTCGGCGGCGGCAAGGGCTCCGGCTCCGCGGTTTCCCGCGCCAGCCGTTCCTTGTCGCGCTTGGCCTGTTCCTTCCAATCGTCGTCCACAATGATCTTCTTCTCGTCCGACATCCGGCACCCTGCCTCGTCTGGTTCCTGCGACAACCCCGCAGAGGACATTTCGAAGTCCACGTTGTGTACCCGGCAAGTGCCGGGCACCGTCGGGATTCTAGCTCCCGCACGCCCGCCGAACAACGAGCGGCGGATGTGGGCCCGCACGCCTAATGGTCATTCAGGATCATGAGACGCCGGCCGGGCGAACCTCCCGGCGAACCGCGGCCCAGCGGCCCCGGCACGCCGGGTTCGCCCTCCCAGGTCGCACGACGGCAAAGACCCACTCAGTTCTTGTTCGCGGTCGGGGCCGGCGGCGGCACCCATAGGACGGCGCGCGGCGAGCGCGGCGCCATACGTCGCAGCACCAGCAACCCCACGAGCCCCGCCGCACTCAGCAGGATCGCCAGAAACTGCGAGATCGTAAGCCCGGCCGTGTCTACGGGGTTGTCGGCCCGCAGCAGTTCGAGCACCCAGCGGGTCGGCGGCTCGATAAGCAGCATCGTGCAGATCACCTGGCCGTCGCGCGTCCGCCGCCAGTACAGCGCGTTCAGCAGGACCGCGAGCAGCCCGAGGATCGCCGTCGAGTAAAGCTGCGTCGGATGTACCGGCAACGAGGGATGTTGGCGGGCCAGATCGCGCAGATGATCGACGGAGCAGTGGTAGCGGGCCATCTGAACGCGCAGGGCCAAGTGCTCGGCAACCCCGACTTCCAACGCCTCGGCCCGCGCGAGCAGACGACGCTTCTCCTGCGGATCGCCGGTGGTGGCGGCCCGCTGTCTCAGCTCCGCGGCCTCACGCCGGGCGCTGTCGGTCCGTCGTTGGAGGGCCGCCAGCTCGGCGTCGCCGGCGCGGAGGCTCTCCCGCGGGATCGGTTGCGCCGCCGCCCCGTCGAGGAACACGCCCTGGGGCGAGAAGAACAGCAGCTCTTCGGGCAGCCCCGCCCCGGGCTGCCGCTCCGTCCACTGCTGATACGAGGCATTGCTGCCGTAGGGGAAACGGACGGCCCACGGCAGTTCCGTGTTCACGCCACCGAAGCAGCAGCCGTTCAGAAAGCACCCGATGCGCCCGATGGCCATGCCCAGGGCGGCCGAGGGCGCCATGATGTCGAGATACCAGCGGATCGAGTGCTTCCCGCGCCAGAGGTAGACCAGTACGAGCAGGACGACCGCGATGAAGCCGCCGTAGACCTCCAGCCCGCCCTTGCGCACGTCGAGGATGGCCCAGAGAACGGCCCCCGGGCTGCCGCGGGTGGCGAACTGCTCCCAGTAGTGCCAGACGTACATGGCCCGCGAGCCGACCACCCCGCCCAGCAGGGCCAGGAAGCCGCAGTTCATCACCACGTCAGGGTTGGCGCCGGAGCGTTCCGCCCGACGGGCGGCCCAGAGGATCGAGACCATGAACCCGATCATGAGCATGAGCCCGTAGCCGGGAATCTCAATCCCCAGCCCCGGCACCTTCCAGATCACCGGCATCATGGCCGCGGCCCCATCTTGTTATCGCCCGCCCGGCTCGTTTCGCGCCTCTTCATTCGCTGTTCGCCGCTTTTCACTTACTATTCGCTATTCGCTACTCGCCACCGCATCCTACGCCTCGCGCCCGCCCGGGTCCACCGTCAGGTTGTCGATGAGCCGCGTGGCCCCCAGACGCACCGCCAACGCGATCAGGACCGGCCCGCCGATCCGGTCCAACGGCTGCATGGTCTCCGGATCGACGATGCTGATGTAGTCAATCGTTGTCGGATCAGCTTCTTCAATCAGGCGCCGCATCGCCGCGACCACCGTCGCCGGGTCTTGCTCACCGGCGACGATCCGCGCGCGGGCGGCGGTCAGGGCGCGGTACAGCGCGGTGGCCCGCTGCCGCTCATCCGGCGACAGCATGGCGTTGCGGCTGCTCATGGCCAGGCCGTCGGGCTCGCGGACCGTCGGGCAGCCCACGATTCGCAGGGGGAAGTCCAAGTCGCGGACCATCCGCCGAATGACGGCGAGCTGCTGGGCGTCCTTCTGGCCGAAGTAGGCGACGTCCGGCTGGACGATGTTGAACAGCTTGGCGACGACCGTGGCGACGCCGTCGAAATGGCCAGGCCGACACGGCCCGCACAGGGTGTCGGTGAGCCGGGCGACATGGACGGTCGTGGCGGCGTCGGGGGGGTACATCGCGGGAACGTCGGGCATGAACACCAGCTCGACGCCGGCTTGTTCACACTTCTGAAGGTCGCCCGCGGTGTCGCGCGGGTAGCGGTCGTAATCTTCGTGCGGACCGAACTGGGTGGGGTTGACGAACAGGCTGGCGACCACGAAATGCCCGTCACGCCGGGCCGCGGCCACCAGCGACAGATGGCCGGCGTGCAGATACCCCATCGTCGGCACCAGGCCGATCGACCGACCGGCGGCGCGGGCCGCCGCCACCGCCGCCCGCGTGGCGGCCATCTCTCCGGTGACTTCCATGACGTCTATTGAACCCGCCCTGCGGTAGCTTGTCACTCGGAGTGAATCAGAAGGAGGGCTTCCGCCAATCTGGCGAGGTCGGTGTCACGGTTGGGCGGCCGGCCGCGAGGCGGCCGGACGGGCCGGCACCTGAAAGACCGTCCTGCACTTGGGGCAGGTGTCGGTCGCGCCGCGGCGGGACTCCGGGACCATCTTGACGGCGCGGCACTTCGGGCAGGCGATGCCGATGCCGGACTCCAGCTCCACCGGCTTGAGCACCGGCCGGGGCTTGCGCGGGCCGTCCGACGTGAGTTCCGGTTTGGCGGGTGTGTGGGCCGGCGTGGCCGGGCGGCGGGGCGCGGGGGCGGCGGGGCGCGGCGCGGCGCTTCGCGCGCGACGGAGCTTGGCCCCGGTGGCGGCTTCACAGCAATGCACCAGCAGCAGCTCGAGCTCGCAGCATTGGAGCCGCCGGACGAGCTCCTCCGCGGCCAAGTCGAGCTTGCCGGAGGCGGCCTGGTCGCACAGGTCGGTGAACAGGTGCGGCTCCCACTGGCCGGCGAAGTCGATGACGTCGCGCAGTCGCTTCAGCGGGCCGCTGCTCTTGGCGGGAATGGCCTGCTGCGCGAACGCGGCCAACTCGGCGAAGATTGGGTGCTCCCCCACCTGTTGCCACGCGGTCTTGGCCGCCGGGTACGCCCCCGCCTGACGCTCCGTCAGCGCTTGGATGTACTGCTGCTCGCGCTCCGCCGCCCCGTGGGCGTACATGGCCGCCTCCGCAGGCCACCCGTTCCACAAGTACAGCAACGCGCGGGCCGCCGCCGCCATCTCGCCGGAGGCGATCGCTTCGCGGCCCATCAGGGCGGCGTCGCTCTTCAGCTCGTCGAGCGCGGTCTTGGCCGCCCGGTTGGGCTGTTCGTGCCAGGCCAGCGGCGGGACCTGCGTCCCGCGGGCCAGCAGCGCCCGGGCGACCGGCGGCGGCAGTTCAGAAGGATCCAACTTGACCATGGGGCGCAGTCCATCGACCCCGGGACACGCTCATCCCCGGGACGTCTGGTGGTGTATCGGCGCGCCGGGGCGGTCCCTTCGACAGCCCGGGCCGCGCAATTCCTGCGCGGTCAGCCCCTGGACATGGGGGTCCCGTGAGGCGGCCGACGGTGTTATACTGAGCGGTGTTCGGTGTCCCCTTGGCCGGTGAAGCGGGTTTCGCGGCGGTTGTTGTCTCGGCCGGGTGGAAACTCCAGCGGGCCTGCGCAGGCGGCGTAGACCCCACTTGTTGTGACCCAACCCCTGCCGCCCGAGGCGCGCTGCCCGCCGGGCAGTCCGCCCGATGGTGAAGGGTAGTGAGTCGCGCCGACGTGAGGTTCGGTATGGTGTCCCAGGACATGGGCCCTCCTGGCCGGCGTGGTCGGCCCCTTGTGCAGAGCAACCCGGGGAGGTTGACCTGGGGTCCTGGTCCCCGGGCACGGCGGCCGGTTGAGGCCCCGCTGACGGGTCGGTATGGCGATGGTCTGAACCGCGCAAGGAACTGGTCATGACTCCACAAGAGCAAGAGTCACCGGTTGTCCCGCCCGTGCCGCGTCGCGTCCTGGTGATCGACGACGACCATGACTGCGCCGACGGGTTGCGGGAGCTGCTGACGGCGCACGCCTACGAGGTAGCGGTGGCCGGCAACATCACCACCGCGTGCCGGCAGTGCCAGGAGTTCAGCCCCGAGGTCGCCCTGGTTGACTTACGGCTGGGCCCGGTGCGCGGGACGGAAGTGATCGCGGAACTCCGGCGACTCAAACCGACGCTCCGCTGCATTGTGCTGACGGCGTACGCCGAGCTGTCCTCCGCGATTGAGGCTCTTCAGCACGGCGTCCACGACTATCTCCAGAAGCCGGCGGATCCAACGGCCCTGCTCAAGGCGGTGGAGCGCGCCTTCGCGCAGCTCGAAGCCGAGCGCCAGCACGCCGCCGCGCTCGAAGCCCTGCGCGAGAACCGCGAACGGCTGGCGTTGGCGCTGAGCGCGTCGCGCATCGGCACCTGGTGCTGGGATGTCCGCACGGACCGGGTCGAATGGGACGCAGCCACGCACCGCATCTACGGTCGCACCCCCGGTCAGTTCGCGGGGACGCTCGCCGCCGTGAGGCCCTGTATCCATCCGGACGATCGGACGCGCGTCGAACGGCTGGCGCAGGAGAGCCTGCATGGTGGGCTGTTCGATCTCGAACACGGCATCGTGTGGCCCGACGGGACCGTGCGCTATGTGCTCAGTCGCGGGCAGGTTCTCTGCGACCCGAGCGGCCGCCCGGAGCGGATGATCGGCATCGTGCTCGATCGCACCGAACAGAAGCGGGTCGAGGAGGAGCTACGCCGGGCCCAACAGGCCTGGCGGAACATCTTCCAGGCCATCGGGCACCCCACCCTGGTTCTGGACGCCGCGCACGGCGTCGTCGAGGCGAACCCGGCGGTCGAGCGGGTGACGGGAATGTCCGCGGCCAAACTGCGCGGCCGCAAGTGCCACGAGGTCTTTCACGGGACCGCCGAGCCGCCGCTCACTTGCCCCTTCGAGCAATTGCGCCGCTCCGGCTGCGCGGAGACGGTCGAGATGGAGATGGAGGCCCTCGGGGGGACTTTCCTGGTCTCCTGCACGCCCCTGCTCGACGAAGAGGGTCACCTCGACCGGGTCATCCACATCGCCACGGACATCACCCAGCGCAAGCGGGCCGAGCAGGCGCTGCGCGAAAGCGAGCGCACGCTGGCCACGTTGATGGACAACCTCCCGGGCATGGCTTACCGGTGTCGTAACGACCCCCAGTGGACCATGCAGTTCGTGAGTCAGGGTTGCCGGACGCTAACGGGCTACGAACCCGGCGACCTCGTGGGCAACCGCGCCGTCGCCTACGCCGACCTCATTCACCCGGAGGACCGAGCGGCGGTCTACGCGGGGGTGCAGGCGGGCGTCGCGGCCCGTCGACCGTTCCAGCTCACCTACCGCTTGGTCCGGGCCGACGGCGTGGAGCGCTGGGTCTGGGAGCAGGGGCGGGGCGTGTTCGGTCCGGACGGCACCTTGCAGGCGCTGGAGGGCCTGATGCTTGACATCACGGAGCAGAAGCAGGCCGAGGCGCAACGGACGGCCCTGGAACGCCAGCTTCAACGAGCGCAGAAAATGGAAGCTGTCGGGCGCCTCGCCGGCGGCATCGCCCACGACTTCAACAACATCCTCCTGGCCATTCTCGGCAACGTCGAGCTGCTGCGGACCGATCTGCGCGGCGGGCTGGTGGACGAAGGCCGGCTGCAAAGCGAACTGGACATCATTGACCGGGCCGGTCAGCGGGCCCGCGCACTGACCCGCCAGTTGCTCTCCTTCAGCCGGCAGCAGACCCTGCGGCCGGAGGTACTTGATCCCAATGCGTTGCTCACGGACATGGAGGCCATGCTTCGCCGGGCGCTGGGCGAGGACGTTCACCTGACGCTTCAGCTCGAACCGGGGCTGCGCTGCGTTCGGATGGACGCGAGCCAGTTCGAGCAGGTGGTCCTCAACTTGGCGGTCAACGCTCGGGACGCGATGCCCGACGGCGGGCGACTCACACTACAGACCGCCAACGTCGAGATCGGGCCGCGCGACGCCGTGGACAGCGCCGCCGTCGCCCCCGGCCGTTATGTGCAGCTCACCGTCGCGGACACCGGTTGCGGCATGGATGCCGCGACGCTGGCGCAGGCGTTCGATCCGTTCTTCACCACCAAGCCGCCGGGCAAGGGAACGGGACTGGGGTTGGCCACCGTGCAGAGCGTGGTCCAGCAGACCGGCGGGAGCGTGCACGTGGAAAGCCGGGTCGGCGAAGGTACCGTGTTCCGCATCCTCCTGCCGGCACTGGACGCCCGGCAGCGACCGGCCGCGCTGCCGGCCGGCGACGGACGACCGACTCGGGGCCACGAGACAATTCTGGTCTGCGAGGACGAAGAGGCCGTCCGCAGCCTGGCGTGCCGCGTGCTCGAACGCGACGGGTACACGGTCCTGGCGGCCGACTGCGGCAACCGGGCCGTGGAGCTGACCCGGACCCATCGCGGCGACATCCACCTCCTGCTGACCGACGTCATCCTCCCCGACCAGAGTGGCCGCAAAGTGGCTGAAGCTGTGCGCGTCCGGTTCCCCAAGATCAAGACGTTGTACATGTCCGGCTACGCGGCTGACATCATCGCGCGGCACGGCGTAGTGGATGAAGGCGTCGAACTGCTGGACAAGCCTTTCACGCTGGTTGGCTTGCGGCAACGGGTGCGGGCGATTCTGGATCATTGACAAAGCCGGCAACCCGCCGCACGCTACTTGCACGTGCCGGCCCGCCGGGGCCGGTACGACGGGCGGCTGGGAGACTGGCCCGTGAGCATTTCGGTCGTATTGGCGGACGATCACGAATTGGTGCGCGAGAGCCTCTCTCGTTGCCTGAGCGCTCAGGATGACATCCAGATAGTGGCCGCCGTCGGCAGGGCGGACGACGCCGTGGCCGCGGTCCTGGAACACCGGCCGACGGTCGCCGTGCTCGACGTGGACATGCCGGGCCTGTCGGTGTTCGAGGCCGTCCGGCGTGTGCGGGAGGGCAGCCCCAACACTCAACTGCTGATGCTCAGCGGCTATTGGCACGACCGCTACATTGAACAAGCGCTGCAAGCCGGGGCGATTGGGTACCTGACGAAGACGGAATCTCTCCAGCAGATTGTCGAAGCGATCCGGTCGGTGGCCGCCGGCGTCCCCTGTTTTTCGCCGGAGGTGCAGTCGCGGATGGTGACCACCCCCGTCGACGCCGACTCCGCCGGGGGCGCGTCGTGCCGGGCGTCGCACCTTACGGCGCGCGAGATAGAGGTCCTGCGGCATGTGGCCGAGGGCCTGACGAACAAGGAGATCGCGGCGCGGCTGCAAATCGCCCTGCGCACCGTGGACCGGCACGTCGAGCGCGTGATGAACCGGCTGGACATCCACGACCGCGTCAGCCTGGCCCGCTTCGCCATCCGCGAGGGGATCGCGCGACCGTAGCCGTCCGCCGCGTTTGACCGAACAGGCAGGCCGCCGCGCGGGCGACGGCCATGTCTGGGCGGTCGCGGAGCACACATCGGTGGGTGTGACGTGGCCCGCGCGTCGAGCGTGTGGTGGGTCTCAAGTGAATTGTCCCATCTCTCGCAGCGTGGCGAGCCGCTCCTCAACCTCGGCCGCGCTGCTCCGCGCGAGGGCGTCGATGGAGAAGGACTCCAGCACGAACGAGGCCACGACCGTCCCGCGGGCGATGGCGCCCCGCAGCGTCGGGCGCGTCACGCGGCCCTGCGCGGCGAGATAACCCATCATGCCGCCGGCGAAGCTGTCGCCGCAGCCGGTCGGATCGACGACGTTCTCGGTCGGAAACGCGGGCATGAGGCACAGGTCGTCGTGGGCCACAAGCAGGCTGCCGTGCTCGCCCTTCTTGATGACGACGAAACGGGGGCCGAGTTTCAGGATGTCGCGGCCGGCGCCGACCAGGTTGGACTTGCCGGTGAGCAGACGGGCCTCGCCCTCGTTGAGCACCAGGCCGTGAACGGCGGCCAAGGTCCGCCGCAGTTCCGCCGGCTCGTTCTCGATCCACAGGTTCATCGTGTCGCAGACGATGAGGTCGGCGCGCGAGAGGCGCTCAGCGAATTCGCGCTGGAGGACGGGGTGCGTGTTGGCGAGGAAGACAAAGCGACTGTCGGCGAAGGCCGCCGGCAGCGTGGCCCCGCGCTCGGCCAGCACGTTGAGCTGGACACCGACGGTCTGCGCTTCGTTCATCGCGCCCGCGTACGACCCGTGCCAGCGGAAGGTCTTGCTGCCGCGGCGCACCTCCACGCCGGACAGATCAATGCCCTTGTCGGCCAGCGGTCGCAGGGCCGCCAGGTCGAAGTCCTCGCCGACCACGCCGACCAGCCGGACCTTGGTGAACAGGGCGGCGGCGAGCGAGAAGTAGACCGCCGAGCCGCCCAGCACGTCGGCCGCGCGGCCGGCGGGGGTCTCAACGGTGTCGATGCCGATCGAACCGGTAACGAGCAGAGACATGCGGACACCTCGAATCGGGCCGGGGACGCCGCCTTCGCCGGCGCGCCAGCCTAGCGGGCAACCGCCGGCTTGGCCAGTTTTCACCGGCCCGCGCGATCGGCCAGCCCGCGGCGAACGGCGTCGGCGTCGTCCACGACGTAGAGCTCGGCCCCCGGGTCCGCCGCGGCCAGCCGTGTTCGCAACCACGCGGCGGCATCACGACCGAACACGAGCACGCGCGCCGAAGGTTCCGGCCCCCGCCGACACACCAAGACCGCCTCCGGCACCCCGTCCGGCCCCTCGCGAAAGACCCGAAAAGCGGCGTCGGTGAGGACCGGTTGGGGCCCCACCAAGGCCAGACGCCCTCCGGGCAACAGAGCGCGGGTACAGCGACGAATGAGCCGCGCGGCCGACCGTCGTTCCACGTCCGGCCCAGTCAACACGAGCAGATCAAGACGCGGCCCGCCGAGGTCCACGTCGGCGGCCCGCCACGTAGCCGAGGTCTGCGGAGCCGTCGTTCGCCAAGCCGCGTTCACACCCGACGTAACGAAGGCGAGGTCAGGGGGCGTAAAGGCGGTTGTGGTCGGATCGGGTGTATTCGGCGGCGGCGCGAGCGGCACCAGCAGCAGGGCGAGCAGCCACACGCCGACGACCGCCAGACCGAGCCCCCGACGACGGGTTGAAGCCGCCCGCGCATAGACCCATGCCAAGGCCGTCAGCGCAGTCAAAGCGAGCGATACGATCAAGGGGATCGTGGGAGAGTCCAGCGCTGCGTGGAGGAGGGGGCCGGCCGCGGTCCCGAGTCCGAATCCGGCCCCCGCGACAACACCCACGGCGACGAGCGCGGGCTGCGCGCGGCTATAGGCGCGGGCGAGGCGGCGACCGACTACGACGACGCACGCGGTCGCCAAGCCGACATTCAGTACAGAGCGCACCACCGCGCCAAAGTTCGTGCCCCCCGTGGGCAAACCCCAGGTCACGGCCAGGGCCAGCAGCAACCACGCCAACGTCCCCAAGCCCGTGCCGCGACCCGTCGCCGGCCAACGTGTGACGAGGACGCCGGCCAGTGCCGAACCGCCGTACAGGGCCGGAATCCCGGCGGTCGGCTGCCCAACAACGGGATGGGCAGGGGCCGCGACAACCAGCGCGAGCCCCGCGGCCGTCGCGGCTGCGCCCATGACCAGCAGCGGCCAAGCCAGCGCCCGGGCCACCCCCGATCCGACGGGTTGGGAGTCGGACCGCGGTGCGGAACTCGAACGCCGCCACACGGCCAGCGCCGCCGCCACGAAGAGCGTCAGCAGGACCACGAAGTCCAGCCGCGGGGGGCGCGGCGCGGCGGCGACGGCCGCCGCCGCGACCGACGCGGTCCCCAACAGCGTGATCCACAGCGGCGCCGCCCGCGCGCCGGGGCCGCGGAGCACACGGTGCCAGCCGTGCAGTGCGATCAACACGACCCCGCCGGCCGCGGCCGCCAGTGCGAGTCCCGCGGCGATCGGCGCCGTCAACAAGACACGCGTCAACCACGGGGGGTGAAGGAACCGCAGCGTCAACCACCCGCGATACGATTCTGCCCCCGTCAGGACCACCGCCAACGTGGCGGACAGCCCGGCCAGTGCCAGCACGAGCAGCCCGACGAGTGAGGCGGCGAATTCCGGCTCCGGGATCGGTGTGTGATCGATGGGCCGCCCGCTGACGCCGCCCAGTCGTCGGCGAAGGAACCACTGCGGCAGCCACAACCCGCCGATGATCCCGGCCCCGGCCGCGACGCCCATCAGGCCAACGACGTCGCGGGCGGAGGGCAGATGTTGATTGAGTTCCTCCGCGACCCGCAACAGCCCCACGGTCACGCCGACCGCGCACAGCCCCGCGCTGCCGTACAGCGGCCGGCCACCGGGGCGCCCTGCCGCGGGCGCGGTCGGTTGCGCTACCGAGCGTGATGGGCCGGAGGCCTTCCGTCGCCGCTTACCCGGACCGCGTGGTGTTCGCCGAGGCAAAGTGCCGCCTCCCGCCGTGATCGAGCTGCACGATCAGGTCACCGTTGTCCGCGATATCGACCGCGGTGCCGCGGAACGTCCGCCCGTCGTGTTCCAGCGCGACGGGCCGACCGAGGTCCTCGCAGCGCTGACGCCAGGCGGCACGCAGCCTGGCCCACGCGGCCGGGTCGCGGGATGCGGCGACGAGCCAGTTATCGAGCCGTACGAGCAGCGCGGCGGCGACCGCGGCCCGGTCGATGGCGTGGCGACTCTCGCACTCCAGCGAGGTCGCCGTGTCCCGCAGTTCCGCCGCGAAGTGCCGCCGATGTTGCAGGCAGTTGATGCCGACGCCGACGACCACGCCGCCGACTCCGGCGCCCGTCTCCGCCAACACGCCGCCCAGTTTACGCCCACCAAGGTACACGTCATTGGGCCAGCGCACCGCCGGCGAGCAATCCGTCGCCGTTTCGATCGCCTCGCACGCGGCGACGGTGCCCAACAGGGCGGCGTGCAGCCGCAGCGGCGAATCCGGCGGCTCCAGCAATAGCACACTGAGCAGGATCGACGAGCCGCGCGGTGCCAGCCAACGGCGACCAAGGCGTCCGCGGCCGGCGGTCTGCGATTCGGCCCATGCTACCGCCCCGTCGCCGGCCTCCGCCGCACGCTCCAGGAGGAACGTGTTGGTGCTGGGAAGGCTGGCGTGGCGGTAGACCCGCCGGCCCAGGCGTTGCAATGGGCGTGGCAGCAGGTCCTGCGCGGTCAGGGGCCGGTGCGACAGCGTCATCGCCACGGAGTCTACCCGAGGGCAGGGCCGCCCGGCGAATCGGCGGCGGCGACGCGGTACAGCGGCTCGATCCGTTCGTAACTCGCCCGCAACCGCTCCGCCAGCATCCGGTACCGGCGCGTGCGCGCGGCCACCGGTCGTAACGTCTGGGCGACGCGCGCGGCCGCGCGGCTGGCGGCGACGACGTCCCGGAATGCCCGGACGCCGACCGCGGCCAGCAGCGCCGCCCCCAGCGCCGATCCTTCCTGCGACCGCATCACCGCGCAGCGCACGCCGTAGACGTCCGCCTGAAGCTGTCGCCACCACGAGTTGCGGGCGCCGCCGCCGGCGAGACGCACTTCACGAATCGGGACGCCCAAACCACGCATCAGCTCGAGTTGGCGGGCCATGTTCAACGTGATGCCGACGAGAATGGCGCGGACGAGCGTCCCGCGGCGGTGGTTCCGGGCCAGGCCCAGCAGGGCCCCCCGCGCGTGCGGGTGCGGATACGGGCAGCGCTCGCCCGTCAGATACGGGTGAAAGACCAAGTCGTCCACGTCGCCGGCCCCGGCGGCTTCGCGGATCATCGCGGCGTACAGGGCGTTCCGGGCCGCGTCTGTGCGGGTCGCCCGCAGCCGGTCCGCGTAGAACACCTCGCGGGCCCATTGCAGGCTCCCCCCCGCCGACAACATGCAGCCGAACACGCACCATGCCCCCGGCACCGCGTGGCAGAACGACTGGAGCAGGCCGGCGTCGTTCGGCACGGGTCGGTCGCTGTGCGCGAAGACCACGCCGCTGGTCCCGATCGTCGCCGATACGATTCCCGGTCGAACGACGCCCGCACCGACGGCGGCGGCGGCCTGGTCGCCGGCCCCGGCCACGACCGGGACGCCCGGGCGCAGCGCCAGCGCCCGCGCCGCGTCACGCGTCAGCTCGCCGATCACGCTGGACGACTCGGTGACCGGTGGAAGCAGCTCGGGATTCAGGCCGAGCCGTTCCATCAGCGCGGTCGACCAGCAGCGGTTCCCAATGTCCAGCAGCAGCGTGCCGGAGGCATCCGAAACATCGGTGTGCCGCACGCCGGTCAGCCGGTAATTCACGTAGTCCTTCGGCAGCAGCACGGTGGCGACGCGGTGGAACAGCCGGGGGCGCTGACGGCGCAGCCAGAGGATCTTCGGGGCCTGGTAGCCGGTCAGGGCCACGTTGCGCACGAGGCGGATGAGTTCGTCCCGCCCCCCGGCGCGACGCTCGACCTCCGCGCACTCGGCGGCGGTGCGTTGATCGTTCCACAGCAGGGCGTTGCACAACACGCGGCCGTGGGCATCCAGGAACACGCTCCCGTGCATCTGGCCCGACACACCGATCGCGGCGATGCGTTCTTGGTAAGCCGATCGGCCCCCCCACAGGCGTCGAACGGCGGCGCAGGCCGACGCCCACCAATCCTGCGGGCGCTGCTCCGACCAGCCCGGTCGCGGAAACAGGCTGGGATGCCCTGCGGAGGCGGTGGCGCGCACGCGCCCGGTCCCGTCGAGCAGCAGGGCCTTGGTCCCGCTGGTGCCTATGTCAATCCCCAGAAACTGCCGGGTCATCACCGACCCACCTTTGTCATCAAGTCAACAGGCAAGAAGATCACCAAAGAGGCACAGAGACACAGAGAAGAAGAATGTACTTGTTGGGTTTCTTGTCATCGGGGCGTGCTGCTGACTATCACACCCATCTCCACTCGCAGCCAACCTTCTCACATCTTTTCCGTGCCTCTGCGCCTCTGTGGTGAATCTGTTGACCGGGCTCCGACCGAACGGGCCGTCGAATGCTGTCGCCGGGTCGGCCGGCGCGGCGGTGGTCGCACCAGACCCGCCCGCGGCTCCAGATCCAGGCTCGCCGTCCGCCCCCGCCGAAAGAGCTGATAGCCGAGTGACGCCACCATGGCCGCGTTGTCCGTGCAATAGACCGACGGCGTCAGGTGAAGCTGAAGGCCGGCCGCGGCACATGCCGTCTGAAGCGCGGTCCGCAGGGCCGAGTTCGCCGCCACGCCCCCGCCGACCACG
This sequence comes from Planctomycetota bacterium, assembly GCA_040755725.1. GTDB lineage: Bacteria > Planctomycetota > Phycisphaerae > UBA1845 > Fen-1342 > JBFMAI01. Next base: position 135,378 of record JBFMAI010000017.1, read on the forward strand.
ACACTCACCACGCCCGCGTGCCGGGCCGCCGCCACCGTCTTGCTCACCAGCGTTTCGACCAGGGCGGCCTGGAAGCTGGCCGCCACGTCCGCAACCTGCCGCGGGCTTAGGTGGGCCGTCGAGCCGTACTTGCGGCCGACGCCGAAGACGTGATACAACACGGCGGTCTTCAGTCCGCTGAACGAGAAGTCGAAGTTGGCGCGACGCAGCCCCGGGTGCGGGAAATGCACCGCCCGCGGGTCGCCCTCCCGCGCCACGCGGTCGATCACCGGGCCGCCGGGATACCCCAGCCCCAGCATCGCGGCGACCTTGTCGAACGCCTCGCCCGCCGCATCGTCCACCGTTTGCCCCATGAGCTCGATGTCCAGGAAATCGCGGACCAGATAGAGCGACGTGTGCCCGCCGCTGACCACCAGGGCGACGGCGGGCCACGGCGGCGGATTGATGACCAAAGCGGCGCTGGTGGCATGCGCTTCGATGTGGTCCACCGCGACCAGCGGCAACCCGCGCGTCAGCGCCAGCGTCTTCGCCGCCGTCACGCCGATCAGCAGCGACCCGACCAGCCCGGGACCGATCGTGACGGCGACGGCATCGAGGTCACGGTAGGACATCCGGGCGGCGGCCAGCGTTTCCTCGATGATCGGCACGATCCGCTCGATGTGCGCGCGGGCCGCGATCTCCGGCACGATCCCGCCGTACCGCGCGTGAAGATCGACTTGCGAACTCACCATGCTGGCCCGCACGTCGCGGCCATCGACGACGACGGCGGCCGACGTCTCGTCGCACGACGTCTCCAGACCCAGGATCACGCTGGGGCGCATGCCGTCAGGTTAACCGCCGCCCCGCCGCAAGCCCAGCACAAACAGGATCGCTCGCGCCCCGGCACCTCAGTTGACGACCGGCTGCCAGCTTCCCAGGACGACCGTCATCGTGTGGGGAGGAATCGTCGAGCCGGCGGTGTACAAGGCCTGCACAGCCCCGGCGTTCAACACGCTCCCGAACAGGGCCACTTCGTCGATGCGGCCGCGAAACGGCCATTCCCACGGCGTGACGCTCAAGTCACCGCTGATGGCCGTGCTGACCCCGATGGCAAGGGGCTCGCGGTTCCCGCTCCCGCCCGAGCTGGTGCCCAGCCCGCCGCTGTAGCCGTCCGAGTCCACTAAGCTGCCGTCGACGTACAACCGGAACCCGGACGTGCCGAAGGTCACCGCGACGTGGGTCCACTGACGGGCCGTGATGACGCCGGACTCCAGGTAGTAGTTGTCCCACGTGCTTTGCAGGCGAGCCATGACCCGCTGGGTCGAGTTGATCCAGATGGCCAGGTGCCCGCCGTTGTCGAAACCGAGGGACTCCTTCATCAGCAGCCCCTGCTCGTAGGCCACGCTATCGGCCCAGAACCAGAACTGCACGGTCCCGTTGTCGAGCAGGAAAGCGGACGAGTGCGGGATCTCGATGAGGTCATTGGCCCCGTCGAATTCGGCCGCGGTGTCGCAGCGATGCGGCACCGCCACCCCCAGCGCCACGCCGTTGCGATACGTCCCCGGATAGGCCCCCTTCTGGTCCACCGCCGTCGTGGCCTCCGCCCCCTCGCCCAGACGCCAATAGGCCAGCGGATTGCGGGACATGATGGCGCTGTACAAGGGGTCCGTCCCGGCGGCCGCGGCCTCCAACGTCACGCGCAGTATCTGGCACGCCGCCCCCTGGTACCCGTAGCCCGTCAAGACCAGCGGGTCGCACACGCCGCGCGTCAGGTCTCCGTCCAACGGATCGGCGGCGTGCAGGCTGAACGTGCCGCCGCCCAGCGCGCTGTTGGTATACCAGTAGCCGTCGGTCAGATTGCTCCGCCAATTGGTGTCGTCGGCGATCTTGAGCATCCCCAGTTCCAGGGCGGACAGCGCCAAGTGGCGGGCAGCGACAAGGTCCTGCTCGCCGCCGGCGACACGCTGTTGGGTGCGCACGGCCAGGATTGCGGAGATGCCCGTGAGCGCGACTAGCGTCGCCGTGCCCAAGACCGCCACGTAGACGCTGCCGGGGCGGCGGGCCTGGGGACGTGCGGACGTGGGGACATGGGAACGTGGAGACGTGCGAACGTGGGAGGGTGGGAACGTGGGAACGCCGGCACGCCAGAACACGGTCTTCTCCCTGTTCCCCGTTCCCCGTTCCCCGTTCCCCGGCCCGTACCCTCTCTGCCCCTCAATCCCTCGATCCATCAATCCCTCAGTCCCTTCCCTGTTCCCTGTTCCCCGTTCCCCGTTCCCTACTCCCCGTTCCCTGTTTCCCGTTCCCTGTTTCCTACTCATGGCGTCGCTCCCAGGGCGGTGGCTGGCGAGACCCAGGCTGTCGTACGAATGGCGGTCAACGTGGCCACGTCCAGGCCGTCCTTTCGCACGGTCACCGTGATCAGCTTTGCCCCCGACGGGCTGCCGACCGTTGCACTCGGGTTCGCCGGGTTCACCCAGACCACCGTGACAGCGCGCTGGTACCCCGTCGCCCAGGCGATGGGCGTCCCGTTCTTGTACTGCGGCGGACTGGCCTGCCAGCCGTGGTAGTCGTCCACGTCGTCGTAGAGGCTGCGGTTGTCCGTGACGGTCTCGTCGCTGCCCGGCCCAATGCCGGAACTGGGACCATAGGCCGAATCGGCGTAGGCCTGCTGGAGAATCTCGGCCATCAGGTCCTGCGCCAGCAACATGCCGACGCTGCGGTCGTTGAGCTTCCGCAGCCCCAGGCGGGCCGCCCCAACCGCCTGCATGGCCGACGTCAGCATGACGGCCACGATGACTGTGCTAATCACCACCTCGATGAGGGTGACGGATCGAGAAAGGCAACAGGAAAAAGGCAAAATGAAGTAGGGAGCAGGGCGGCACCCGTCAGACCCTTTCTTTATTCTTCCTTTTTCCTTTTTCATTTTGTCCGCTCCTCACGGCAGCACGGGCGCGTTGAAGACCGGCGCAGACGTTTCCACCCGCGTCGTATCATCCGTTCCCACCCGCAACGTCACGCGCGCCCGCGTGAGGTACTGCGTCACGATCACTTCCGGCGGCCCGGGCGTGGTGACGGTGCCGTACACGTAGTAGAGCAGCGACTTGTCGGTTTCGACGGTCCAGCTAACGCCGCAGTTGGACGTCGTCAGCAACGCCTGATTGGGTGTCGTCGCGCCGCCGCCGCGATAGCGCAGCTTGCAGGCGTCGGCGTCGAAGAGGTGGCGGATGATCACGCAGACTCTCGCGTCCGGGGCGAAGGTGGGAGCGGGGGAGAAGGTGGCCGAGTGCCAGGTGTACGAGTTGCTCAACGTGGCCTCGATCAGCGTCGCCGAGGCATGGACGTCGTTATCTGGTCGCATCTCCGTGCGCGCACCGTACAGCTCCACGCGGGCCGAGCCGAGGGCGGCGCCCTCACGGGCCGCCATCAGCACGACCCGCGTGATCGCCCAGCTGGTGGCGTTGTCCGGCAGAATGGGCCGAAAGTACTCTCCCACCCACTTGTCGCTCTTGATCTTGTAGTCGGACAAACTCGAGGAAGCGTTGTAGCTGCGCAGCTCCGTCTCGCCCGACTCATTCTCCGTCGCGTCGCCAGTCGTCGTCACCGACACCGTCTCGTAGTCGAGCTGAAACAGACCGACGTTGTCCAGCACGGCCACAGCGCTGTTGCCGTTGTATTGACGGAAGAGCGGATCGCCCGCCGTCCCGGACCACGCGTAGCGAATGGTCTCCGGGGTGGCGTCCCCGTTGCGGTCGGGCACCTGGAACTCGATCACCCGCGCGGACCGCGCTACAACGGCGATGGCACCGGACACGTCCGCCGCCACTTGTTGCCCCACTTGGGACGCGGCCGTAACGTTCTCCAGCACCCCCCGATTCTCGGGCAGGGCCCGCGTCGCCAGCACGACGGCCGACGCCAGCCCGCCCATCAGGATCGTGGCGGCGGCCATGCTGACCACCAGCTCAACCAACGTCGCGCCGCGCCGGCAAGCAGGGCCGCCCACCCGAACCCCGCACGCCCGTGCGGGGCCAAGGTCACGCCAACGAAAACGGAAAAAGGCGAAATGAAAAAGGGGGCGACCGCGCGCCAGTGCCCTCTTTTCATCTTGCATCTTGCATTTCTCCTTTTCGCGATGCTCCCGGTCTCCCGCCACCCTCCACCATGACCTATCCTGACGTCGCCACCGGCGTCCCGCCGCTGTCCGTGACCGTGGCCTTGCCGGAGTCTGGATCAACGCTGATGGTCATGATGTGCCCGCCCCCTTGCAGGACCGCGCTGCCGCCGCTGTCCGGCGTGCCGTACCCGTCGAAGATCAAGTTGGCGTCGCCGCCGAAGTTCACACTGCCGAGGGTCACCTCATAGGGCTCGCGGCCGAGGTAGACGGTGTACGTCTCGGACCTGCGATCCGGGCTGGTCACTCCCACGAGCCGGTAGCTGGACGTGCCCACGTTGAACTGGACCGTCTTGGCCGCGCTGGTCAGCCGGGCCTGCGCCTGGGCCAGGCGCAAGTCGCTGACGATGCGATTGGCGGCGGCGACGGCGCGCTGCCGCGCCAGCGTGTTGGCCATGCGGGGGATGGCCACACTGGCCATGATGCCCACGATGCAGACGACGAGGACCAGCTCGATGAGTGTAAACGCCCGGGCGGATCGGGGGAGCGGGAAGCGGTGAACAGGGGAAAGGGAACGGGGCACAGGGAACGGGGAACAGGGAACGGGGAACAGGGAACAGAAGGCGACGCCGGTGCGATCGCCAGCAAGTATGGAACGCACGACGGACGGTGCCGGCGTCGGTACCTGCGCCTTCTTCAGTGCACATTCTTCTTTCTGCATCGTCTCGCTCGCCCAGTCGGGGCACCGTCAGACACGGCGGCGGCGCAGAGCAAGTGACCCGGAACCGCTCCCGGGCGCCGCTCCACTGCCAGGCTCGCAGCCACACTACTCCTGAATCATCGTCCCGCTCGCGGCGCGCCTTCGGTTGCCGTCTCCGGGCCACGAGGCCAAGCCTGCGCGTCGGCGCGGCTCACACCCGGTCCGGGCCGGTTTTCTTGAACCCGCCGATAACCCGGCACCGATTTACGCCTATGGCAGCTTGGCACCTGCGGTGGGTGACTCGCTGAGGCTGCGCCGCGCATTCACCGGCCTCGCGGAGGCGGGCCGCCCTTGGCCGCCACCGCGGCAGGAACATGAGCCGTCCATGACAGACCACCCCAAACGCCGTACCGGCCGGGGGCCGGCCGCGACCGCGGCAGCAGGTCGCCGCCCGGGCCGCGACCGCGCCATCGTGTTACTCGTTGGCCTCCTCGGCGCGTCGGCGGCAATGGGCCAGCCGGCGCCCGGCGCGCCCGACATGCTGGACATTCTCAAACGCGTGGTGGTCGGTCCGGCGCCGGCCGGCGCGCAGCCCGGGAGCGCGCGGCCCAACGGCGCGGAGCCCGCGCGGCCGGACGAGGCCGCCGGCACCTGGGCCGGCGAGCCCGCCGCCGCTCCCGCCGAACAGCAAGTCGTCGTGCGGGATTCGGGACTGCTGGACCTGCACGTGCGTGACCTCGACATCGGCACCGTGCTCGAGATGCTCAGCTACGAGGCCAAGGCGAACATCGTGGCCAGCACCAGCGTCACCGGCCGCGTGTCGGCCAACCTGTACGCCGTATCGCTCGAAGACGCGCTGACGGCGATCCTGACCCCCAGCAAGTTCACCTTCGCCATGCGTGGGGGAACGGTGTTCGTCGGGCGGGACGAGGACCTCGCCACTCTGTTCCCCCCGCCCACGACGCGGGTCTTCACCCTCCGCTACATCCGCCCCGCCGAAGCGGCGGCTGCCTTGAAAGCCGTGCTCGGCCCCGAGGCCAACATCGTCGAAGGTGGGGGGGACGCCGCGGTCGGCGCGCGCTCGGCGACCGGCGCGACCATGAACTCCGCGGGCGTGGACTACCTCGTCGTGACGGCCCGACCCGACCGTCTGACCGCCGCCGAGGAACTGCTCAAACAGATCGACCAGCGCCCCAAGCAGGTCCTGATTGAGGCCACGGTGCTGCGGGCCACGCTGAACGAGCAGAACGCCTTTGGCATTGACTTCACCATGCTTGGGGGCGTCGATTTCCAGAATGTCGGCGGTCAGAGTGCCGCGTCGGCCGATCTCCGCCTGGGGGCCCTCCCCGCCGCGGACCTCCAAAGCACCACGTTCAACGTGAACACGGAGTTCGCCGGCAACGTGACCGGCGGCGGGTTCACATTTGGGCTGATCAAGGACAGCATCGCGGGGTTCATCCGCGCGCTCGAAGAGATCACCGACGTCGTCGTCGTCGCCAATCCGAAGATCGTGGCGCTGAACAAGCAGGAGGCCGAGGTCATCGTCGGCCGCCGCGATGGCTACCTCACCACCACCGTCACCGAGACCGCCGCCGTCCAGACGGTCGAGTTCCTCGAGACCGGCACGCAGATCAAGTTCCGCCCGTTGATCAACGACGACGGTAGCGTGCGGCTGGCCGTCCATCCGAAGGACAGCAATGGGGGCTTGTCGGCGGCCAACCTGCCCTTCGAGGAAACGACCGAGGCCCACGCGGACATTCTCGTCAAGGACGGGCACACGGTGCTCATCGGCGGCCTGTTCCGCGAGCGCACCGTCAACACGCGCAGTCAGATTCCGGTACTGGGGAACATTCCGGTGCTCGGTTTGGCCTTCGGCAGCCGCAACGATCAGACCGTCCGCGAGGAGGTCATCATTCTGCTGACGGTCCACATCATTAAGGAGTCGCCGGCCGAACACGAGTACACGGCGCAGTTGGTGGATGACATCGAGCGGGTGCGCGTCGGTCTCCGCCAGGGGTTGTTGGGGACCGGCCGCGAACGCCTGGCGCAGGCGTACTACCGCGAAGCCCTGCGACAGCTTGAGAACAACAACACCGAGCGGGCCCTGCTCAACGCCCGCATGGCGGTCCACAACCAACCCCGACACCTGTCGGCGTTGAAGCTCAAGGAGCGGCTGCTGGCCGAGCGGTTGTGGGACGACGAGGGCTCCCGCATGAGGACCACCATCTGGGAACTAATCGACTTGCAGCGCCCCCCGGATCAGCCGCCCCCGCCGCCGCTGTTCGGCCGCCCCGGCCACGAACCCGACCCTGGAGATGCGTCATGAACGCGGCCCGTTGGCAACCCGGATGTTGGCTGGCCGCCCCGCTCGTAGCGCTCCTGCTGCCAGCCTGTCAGATGCCGCCCTCCCAGGCCCGCGAAGACGCCAACCGCCGCTGGAATGCCGCCCGCGCCCAGGTCAAAGTGAAGCTCGCGGCGGATCAGTTCTCCGTTGGCAACGTGCCCGCCGCCGCCGGGGAGCTCCGCGAAGCCCAACGCCTGGATCCGGCCAACCCCGCCCTGATCCCGTTGCAGGCCCGCATCTGGCTGGCCGAGGGCAACGTCACCGCCGCCGCCGAGTTGCTCGAACAGACGCGACGAACCGGCAAGCCGCAGGCTGAGATCGAATACCTGCTCGGGGTAGTACGCCAGCAACAGCAACAATGGGAGGCGGCGCTGGAGGCGTACGACCGCGCCGTCGAACTGGATCCGTCCGAGATCGCATACCTGTTGGCCGCCGCCCAGGCCCGCCTGCAACTGGGCCAAACGCGGGAGGCGTTGAATCACCTGCAAGCGGCCGAGCCGCGCTTCGGCTGGACCAGTGCGTACCAAGCCGCGCTGGCCGAATGCTGTGAGCAGACCGGGGATTGGTCGGCCGCGGTGTCCGCTTGGCAGCGGGCGGCGGCTGTACCCGATGCCGCGCCCGCCCTGCGTGAGCGCCTCGCCGTCGCGCTCTACCGTGCGGGTCGTTACACCGAGGCGGTCCCGTTGTTGCGCGAGCTTCTGGACGAAGAGGCCGACGAGGCCGACGTCTGGCGGCTGACGCTGATCCGGTGCTACCTGGCGACGGGGCAGCCCGCCGCCGCCCGTTCGCACATCGAGCTGCTGCTGCGTCAACGTCCGGACGACGTGCGGACCCTGCGGCTGTTGGCCCACAGCCTCGCGGCCGGCGGCGAGCTCGGGTCCGCCCTACGCACGGCGCAGCGCGCCTTGGCGGCCAACGCCCAGGACCGGGAGACGCTGGAGCTAGTGGCCGGCCTGGCGTGGAAGGCCGGCGACCGCGAGCTCGCCGGCGCCACCGCCTCCCGCTTGCTGCAAGCGGACCCTGGCAATGTCGTTGCGCGACACCTGCTGGCGCGACTCAACCGATCGAGCACCTCTCGGTAAGGGTGCCCATCAGAACCCCGCACGCCACGGCGGAGCCGCGCCACCCGCCGTCAGCACTCGTGCGTTGGTCGCCGACGGGGCCGGCGGCGTGGGAGATTTCCCGCACGCCTGCGGCAGTTGGCGCGCGGTGGGCAACGTCCGCGAACGTGAAATCGTGGAAAAAGTGGGTTCCAGCCCGAATCTTGTGGATGGAACAGCGATTGCCTTGTATAATCATCAAAGGAAAACGGAGCAGGCATCAACGCGACGGCCTCCCCCCTCCCTTCGGCCCGAACACCCCGGTCGTCGCAGCCTGCTCCGCTTCCTTTTTTTTGCGCGCCGTGCGTCCCGCACCCTCCGCGTCCAACGGTCGTCGGCTGTGTCCCCCTTGACCACGGCCCGCCTTGCTCCCTCGCCCATCAATGACCGATAATCGCGCCACCATGCGACAGCCCGACGGCATCGCTGACCTTATCTTCTTGGTGCACCGCTGCCGGGCACGCGCCGCGGGCACCCCGCACGGTGATGCCATCGCGATCGCCGGCGGTCGCGTGATGTTGATCGACCGACGGGCGCGCGTCCTGCGATGGCGGGGGCGGCGCACGCAAGTGGTTGAATTGCCGCAGGCGGTCATCACGCCGGGACTGGTGGACTGCCATACACATTTTTTCTATTGGGCGCTGCACCGCGCGTTGGGGATCGACGTGTCGGCGTTGCGTTCACTCGACGCCGTGTTGCACCGAATCCGCGCGCAGGCGCGCACGAGGCATGTCGGCGACTGGGTGCTGGCACGCGGGTTTGACCCGAACCTGTGGACGCGCGGCCTGCCCTCTGCCCGCGACCTCGACCGCATCGTGCCCGACCGGCCCGTGATCGTCCGCAGCCACGACGGTCACACAGCGTGGCTTAACACAGCAGCCCTGCGGCGGGCCGGCATCACCGCGCGGACTGACGACCCGCCTGGCGGCCGGATCGTGCGCGACGCGCGCGGACGCCCCACCGGGATTCTCCACGAGAGCGCCCTCGAATCGCTGCCCGATCCGCTGCGCGAACTGGCGCGGCGTTCAGACGCCGAGGTAGAGCGTTCGATCGAACAGGCCCTGTCGTCCGCTTATCGCGTGGCCTGGGAACACGGGTTGGTCGGCGTGCATAGTATGGAAGATGGCACATCGCTGTCGCACCTGATGCGACACCGACTCGAAGGGCGCCTCGGGCTGCGCGTCCTGCACGCCGTTGCGCGCCAGGACCTACCCAAGGCGGTTGAGCTGGGCCTGCGGAGCGGCTGGGGCGACGAGTGGCTTCGACTGGGCGGCGTGAAGGTCTTCGCGGACGGGGCCCTCGGGTCGCAGACCGCGTACATGTTCGACAGCTATCCCGGACGCCGGGGGCATCACGGCGTGCCGGTCACCGCGGGGCGTGAGCTGGTCGAAATCGTGCGCGCGGCGACTCGGCAAGGGTGGGCGGTGTGGATTCACGCCATCGGAGACCGCGCGGTGCATGAGGCGATAATCGCGATTGCCGCCGCCCGGCGTTTCGGACGCCCCGCCTTGCCGCATCGCATCGAGCACGCCCAGTGCGTCCGGCCGGCCGACGTCCGGCGCATGGCCCGGCTGGGGATCGTGGCGTCGGTGCAGCCGTGCCACCTCCCGGGCGACATTTCGATTGCCGACCGCCATTGGCCGCGGGCCCGTCGCCACGCGTATCCGTTCCGCCGGCTATTGGCGGCCGGCGTCACGCTGGCCGCCGGCTCGGACGTGCCGATCGAGCCACTCGACCCGCGCGGAAGCCTCTTCGGGGCCGTCGCGCGGACCGACCCGCACGGATCGCCGGCCGGGGGGTGGTTTCCGGCCCAGCGGCTCACGACGGCGGAAGTGCTGCACGCGTTCACGCGTGGGGCCGCGCTCGCCGCCGGCACGACCGATGCAACCGCCGGCGTGCTCACGCGCGGTGCGCCGGCGGACATGACGATCTGGGCGGACGATCCACTGCGTGTGGGGCCGCAAACGCTGCGCGAGATCGGCATTCTGGGGTGCGTCGTCGGCGGGCGAGTCCATCTCCGCGATGACGGAGGGCCGTCATGACCGCGACGTACACCATCGGACTGGATCTCGGCGGCACCAACATCAAGGGGGGCGTTTGTGATGCCGACGGCCGCGTGCTCGTCAAGCAGTCGATTGACACGCAGGGCGATCGCGGGTTCGAACACGTGCTCGAGCGCATGGCCCGACTGGCCGAGGAGCTGTGGGCGCACGCCGACCTGCCACGCGAGGAGATTGCGGGCGTGGGCATCGGCGCCCCCGGCCCCATGTCCCATGCCCGCGGCATCGTCCACGCCGCCCCCAACCTCTCAGGCTTCGTCAACGTCCCGCTGCGCGACCGCCTGGCCGCGCGGCTGGGGCTCCCGGTCGTGCTGGAGAACGACGCGAACGCGGCGGCGTACGGGGAGTTTGTCGCGGGGGCTGGTCGCGGCGTGCGGTCGCTGGTGATGCTGACGCTGGGGACGGGCATCGGCGGCGGCGTGGTGCTGGACGGGCGGCTGTGGCGCGGGGCGTTCGACAACGCGGGGGAAGTCGGCCACATGATCGTCGTGCCGGACGGGCGGCCGTGCCCGTGCGGGCAACGTGGGTGCCTGGAACGCTACGCCTCCGCCCATGCCGTGGCCCAACGGCTGATCGACGCAGTGCGCGACGGGGCGGAGTCGGCGCTCGCGGACCGCGTGCGGAGGGGCGAAGCCCTCGACGCGCGGGACGTGCTGGCCGCGATAAAGGCCGGCGACCAGACCGCCGCCCGCATCTGGAATGAGACGTGCTACTACCTCGCCGTCTGCGCGGTGAATCTGCGGCACCTGCTGAACCCGGAGTTGATTGTGCTGGCGGGCGGCCTCATCAACGCCGGACCGCGGCTGCTGCAACCAACCCAGGCGCACTTCGAGCGCCTCAGTTGGCGGCTCGCGCCGGATGCCCCGCGTCTGGCGTTGGCAACCCTGGGCCCGGACGCCGGCCTCGTCGGCGCGGCGCTGCTGGCCCGGCGGTGAGAAGAGGTCGGCCGCCGCTCGGCACTCGACAGCGCAGGCGGGACTACTCTCCTGGGGACTACCGGCCGAGCGAGCACGATGCAAGTGACTATGTGTCGATTCCTGACCTCCATACTGCGCACGATACCAAGACGGCACAACGTACCGTGCGTGCTCGGTGTCGTCGGCTTATCGACGATCACGTGTTGTGTCCGGCCGAACAAGGTCTGCCCATGCGGGGACGGCTCGACAGATTGTTCACGCAGTTGGCACGTCGTCCAAGTGACTGGCTCGCCCTATCGAATAGCCTATGAAGATGACTGGCGCCGGAACGTGAATCGGCTCGTGCTGTTGTATAAACCCGGGTAACTGAGACGCGAAATAGTGATGGGTGGTTGAGCCGTGGAGAGGTGAGCAGACCGAGCCGGGGCTCTGCCCCGGACCCCGGCTTCAATCCCCAACCGGAGAGCACCGGAAGACGCGCTGCGGCGCTGGGCTCCACCGGGATGGTGTGTTGCCAGTCCGGGCCGAGCCGGCCGTGCCGCTCGTCCAGGAGGCTTGGACATGGCTCGACACAGTCATCTGCCGCCGGCCAGGCCGTCGAGCGTCCCGGAGAGGTCCAGGCCCCAGGTGTAGGCCCGCAGCACCGTGTCCACCGGCGGGACGCCCGTGTCATCCTCCAATTCCACCAACGTGAGCCACCCGCTCCACACGAACCGCCGGGTGTACGCACCCAGGCCGGCGCTGTCGGACCACTCGCCATTGCCGCCGTTCAGCGTGGGGTCCCACACCAGGACGCACTTCTGCACCCGCCGGCCCAGGTAATCATACCCGAACTCCATCTTCCGCGCCCCGTCCGGCGGCGGGGAATACTGCCCCGGCGTCGGCTCCACCCGCACCAGCCGGTTCTCGGCGTCCCACGTCAGCGTCCGCGCCAACGCCGCACTGCCGCCGCCGGTCCGACGTTCCCGCGTTTCCGCCGGCTTGCGCCGCTACGGGCCGGTCAGCAGCCGCACGAAGGGGTTAATGTCGCCGAAGTCCACAAGCCCGTCGCCGTTGATGTCGCCGTTGAGCAGCGGGCAACCGGGATAGGCGATATGCCACGCGCCCGGATTCGTCAACAGCAGGACGAAGGGGTTGATGTCGCCGAAGTCCACGTGGCCGTCGCAGTTCGCGTCGCCCACGAGTACCTGTCCGACCGCCAGTGTCGCCTCATACGGGTGCGCATCCACCGCGGTGACGACGAGGTCATAGGCGGTCGTTTCGTGGAACGTAACGTTCTGGAACACCGCTTCGCCGGCCGCGTTGGTGGTCGCGCGGTAATAGTCCGGCCCGGTCGGGTGCGTGATGGCGACCAGGGCCCCGGATACCGGCTGCCCGCCGATCTGGACCGTGACGACGAGGGAGACCGGCTGGCCGTAGGCCACCGCCGCGGGGTGATTCACTGCGAGCGTCCGCGGCGCCTGCGTGCGGATGTTCATCTCCGGGTCACCAAAGTAGTGGAACATGTAGCACTCGCCGGCGGTGGTGTTGTTCAATCCCTCGTACATGGCCATGTAGTACTTGCCATAGTTGAGGGCTTCGGCGGGTCGGCGGGACACCGGGTACATGTTTCCCGTGTGCGACGGGTCATACCCCGCGAACATGCACGTGTAGATGCCGTGGGTCAGCAGGTCGTTGTGACCCGAGTAGCTCGTCCGTGTTGCGCCGACCGCCCCGACCGCTCCGCCCGGGTACTTTCGCAGGAACGCCTCGCAAAAACACTCGCTGACCTGGAACGACCCCGTGCTGCAATTCAAACTGAAAACCACGGGCGTCATCACGCCGTTGTTCAGGGCCGCGATGTGCGTATTCGTGTAGGGCGGGTAGCTCCACCCGGTTTCGCCGCCGTGGTCGCGGTGTTGCAGGATGCTCACGCCGGTGTTGATGGCCGCGGACACCTGCTGGACGGCGTTGCTGGTCGTGGTCCACCGGCTGGTGATCCAGGTCGGGATGGGATCGGGAATGCCGGCCCCCCAGCGAATCTGGTTCAGCGCCTCGCGGTGCGGGTACGATGTCGTCTTGAAGTGATACGTCGAGAAGCTCATCGGCCAGTAATTGGGGCACAATGCCGTATACCCGCCCCAGCCCTGCTCGTTGACCAGGAAATCGTACACCGTCGTCGCGGTCTCCATGAACCAGCGGTCCGCCCAACTGTCGTTGTTGTTGTCCTCAAACTCCGCCGCCGCCAGAAAGTTGTGGTACCAGTTGCCGCCGTCCGGTGTCCGGTCGTAGGTCAGCAGTTTGCCCACCATGTTGGTGAGCTGGGTCTCGTTGGCCGGGGACAGGCGGGCCAGTGTCAGGTCGGCGTAGTAGTCGGTGCCCGCGATGCAGGCGTACGGGTGGTCCGAGGTGCAGCTCAGCGAGCCCGTGTACTGCGCCGGCGGCACGTCGCCCGAGTCCCCGACCAACAGCACGAACGACGGCGCCGGGGTCCAGGTCTGGTACGCGTTCTTGATGTAGGCCTGCACGTGGGCCGTGGTCGTGCCCACTTCCGACATCTTCGCTATTCGAGTGATGAACCCCTTGCGGTGCTTCCACTCGGCCAGCGGCAAAATCTCCTCGTAGTACGTGTCCTTGACGATGATCAGGTAGTCCGCCGCCGGTCCCGTGGATAGCCCGTCGCCGGCCCACGTCGCGGCGGTCGCCACCGGCTCGTAATTGATGATCACCGCGGCGGCCAGCGATTCGGACCACGGCGTGGCCACCCGCTGCTTGTCGGCGGCGGCGGCCGGGTCGGGCGTACCGACGAACCGGATCGTGAACCGCACGCTGGTCAGCGCCCGCAGCATCCGCGTCGCCGCGTTGTACTGAACCGGGCACACCCTCACGAACACGATGTGCCGACCGCGCAGGATGCCGGGCTCCTCCAAGACCACCGGGCTGGCGGGAACGAACGCACCGTCCGCATACGCCGCCTCGTGCCGCACGAACGGGGGATTATCGGAGCCGTCGCTGTCCGGCGGCGGCGGCTGCAAGGGGTACACGACGTACCCGCCGCCCAGCTCAACCCATTCCGCATTCAGGAGCTCGACGACCGGCGCGGTGCCGGCGGGGAACTCCAGGAAGAAGCCCTTGAACGGCAGCTCGGGGTACCCGAACGCCTCCGCCGTCGCCCCGCAGCCCGGCACACTGAGCTGTGCGTACGCGCGGCCGTCCGCCCCCGTCACCGGCCGGGCCCACACGCCTGGCGTGTCAAAGCGAAGCGTGATATCCGTGGCGAGCTGCGATTCGACCCAGACGTTGGCCGTGACCGGCGGCATCGCCTGATTCACCGGCAGCCACTCGGTCGGACCCGCCAGCGCGATTGTGGGCAATCCGATGCACATAGCCGCCATTAGGCTCAGTTCGCGCGTGATCAGGGCTTTCATCGCTGTCCTCCATCGTCAGTGGGAGCCTGGTCCGGTCGTCGCCGGACGATGACCTTGCGGTCGGCTCGAAGAAATGAAACCCGGCGCACCCAACCCAGTTGTCCGCGACGCGTGCGTCGCCGGCGTGCCGCCCGCCACCGCGGGCCTCGGCTCGCCGGTTCTACCTCCGACAGCATACCGCGCGACGGACCGGCGGAGCAACAAGAACATGACGTTTCGGCCCGGGAATCTGTGTTGGACAGGAGCGAGCCGTCAGGGGTTCTCCAGCCCGTTGGCGATTTCGTCGGCTTCCGGGGGTGGCTTCTCCGGGGGGCGGTCGTGGATGGCCCAGAGCGTTCGTCGGGCCAGAATGACCAGCCGCAGCGTGGCGACGCCGAGCCACAGCCCCGCCAGCGTTGCCAGGGTCGTGAGCACCATCAGGAAGGCGCTCCAGTCGGTGTTGGGACGGGCCTGCGGACGCAGCACGAGGACCAGCAGGCCGGCGGCAGCCACCGCGACGACGGCGACCAAGACCTGGCTGGCGTATGCCGCCAGCCGCTTGTTCGGCACCATCCGCATCATGTGCCGCAAGCGGTGCAGGAAGATGGCCATCGGGACGGCGGCGAACAACACCTGCACGAGGCACTCCACGAAGTGGCCCCAGAACCAGACGGCGGCCGCGATCAACACGACGGCGACCACGCCGATCGTGGCCAGGAACAGGCCGCGGCCGTAGCGGGCGAGGTAGTACGCGGCGGAGTGTCGCCCCGTGAAGACGACCGTTCCCACCAGGGCCACGATGCCGGCCAGCATCGCCCCGGTCAGCACGACATCGAACGCCGAGTCGATGGCGTGCAGCACGCTCCGCGATAACACGAGCGTGCTGACCAGCATGAAGAGCGTGATCGCGGCCACCAGGACGGCCGGGTAGACCACGATGTGGGACATCCTGTACAGCCGGCGGATCTCCGGCGCGGGCGCGTCGATGAGGAAGCCGCCATAGACCGAGTCGTACACGGAGTGCCGGCAGACGGCACAAGCGCCCTCGACGGACTGACCGCGGAGATCCGTCCCGCACTTGATGCACAAGCACGAGGCGACGACCCGCTTGTTCAAGTCGACCGGGTCTGCTCGACGCACCCTGTGGCCGGGAGCCAACCCCATGCACGCCTCTCCGCACCCATAGGACTTGCCTACGGACATCCTAGCGGATCGGTGGCCGGACTGGAAGCGCGACGGGCACCGCCCCCGCCTGCCGCTACGTCCGCTTCATTTCGTCCTCCAGGACGCGCGGTTCGTTGGCGACGCGTTCGGCTTCGGCCAGGGAGATGGTCCCGGCCTTGACGAGTGTGGCGAGCGACCGCTCCAGGGTGGTCATCCGCTGGCGCGGCTCGTCGCGGGTGTTGGTCTGGAGCAACGAGTAAATCTGGTCGAGCTTGAGCTGCCGGATGCAGTTGGCCACGGAGTAAGTGTTATTAAGTATCTCCATGACCGCCACCCGGCCGTGCTGATCCTGCCGCTGCACGAGCTTCTGCGAGATGATGTAGCGCAGCCCCAGCGAGAGCTGGCTGGCGATTTCGTCAGCCCGGTTCGCCGGGTACATGTCCAGCAGCCGCGTCACCGTCCCCACCGCGTTGCGCGTGTGGATGCCGGAGAAGACCAGGTGGCCGGTCTCGGCCGCGGCCAGGGTCCACTGGGCCGACTCGGGGTCGGTCATTTCGCCGACGAAGATGACATCGGGGTCCTCGCGCAGGCAGTCCCGCAGGCCGCGCTCGTAGTTGGGCACGTCGCGGCCGATCGCCCGCTGTGAGATCATCGCGGTGGAACTGTCGTACTCGTATTCGATCGGGTCTTCGAGCGTGATGATGTGACACGGCCGCGTGCGGGCGATTTCGTTGATCAGGGCCGCGATGGTGGTGGACTTGCCCGCCCCGGTGGTCCCGGTCACCAGCACCAGCCCCTGCGTCAGATTGACGATGTCCTTCCACACGTCGTTGGGGAATCCGATGAAGTCGATCGTCGGCAGCGACGTGTCCAGGGCCCGCATCGCCACCGCGAGCCCGCGGTTGTCGTAGTAGGCGTTCAACCGGTAGCGAAACCCCTCGATGACCCGTGAGGCGTTGACCGACCGCAGCTTCTCCAGCGTTTGCGTCTGCGTCTCGTCCAGCAATGTCCGCGCCACCCGCTCCAGCGTCGCCGCGTCCATCGGCCGCGCGTCCGCCATCCGCAGGTTGCCGTCGATACGGTAGCACGGCGGCCGGTTCACCTTCAAGTGCAGGTCGGTCACGCGGGCGATGCCTTGGCGTTTGAAGGGGGCCAGTAGATCGAGCACGCTCATCTGCCGGTTGTCCGACGCCGCGTAAATCTTGTCGCTCAAGCTGTCCATCGCCGGCCGGCACCCTCCGGAGTTCGCGGTCACCGTGACTTCTGGGCACACTCCGCGCAGCAACCGTGCAACACCAGGTCGTGGCCCTCCAGCCGAAAGCCCTTCGGCACGACGGCGTTGAGCAGGGCGTTGCTGCCCAGCACCTCGAACACGCGGTCGCAGTGGCGGCAGTAGAAATGGTGGTGGTGCGGCTTGCCGGCGACCTCGTACCGCGGCGGCTCGCCGGGCAACTTGACGATCGTGAGCCAGCCCTCGTCGAGCAGGAGCTTGATCGTGCGGTAAACGGTGGCGATGCCAAGACCCGGCTTGTGCCGTTGCCCCGCCGCCAGCACCTCGTGCGTGCTCAGCGGCCGATCGGTCTCCGTGAACACGTCACGAATCGCCTTCCGCTGGTTCGTGTTTCGCGCCGACGCCCTGGGCATGGTCCGCTCTTTCACCCCACACGGGGGGCAACACACCGCACGCATTATCGTCGGTCGCCGCCGATCGTCCAGACTTCCCGCCCGATTCCATCCCTGCTCACAGCTCGCTCAGGCACCCGTCAAGGCAATCGGCCAGGAAGTCCACGTCGTCGCGGGTCAGGCACATCGGCGGAGCGAAGCGGATCGTGTTTCGGGGCGCCCCGGCCTTGCCCACCAGCAAACCCCGCTGTTTCGCCCGCTCAACGACGCGGCCGGCGGCGGCCGTCGCGGGCACCTTGGTCGTACGATCTTCGACCAACTCGATGGCCTGCAACAGCCCCATCCCGCGTACGTCGCCGATCAGCGCGTGTTTCTCCTGAAGCTCCAGCAACTTGGACCGCAAATAGGCCCCCACCTCGCGGGCTCGCTGCTGCACGCGCTCCCGGTCGATTACTTCCAACGTCGCCAGCCCTGCCGTCACCGACACCGGGTTACCGCCGAACGTGTTGAAGTGCAGCTTCTGCGTCAGGACGGCGGCGATGTCGGGGCGGGTCGTGACCGCCGACAGCGGCGTGCCGTTGCCGATGCCCTTGGCCATCGTCACCAGGTCCGGCACGACGCCGAAGTTCTCGAACCCCCAAAAGTGCTCGCCGGTGCGGCCCCAGCCGGTCTGCACCTCGTCGGCGACGCACACGCCCCCGTGGCGGCGGACGATTTCGTAAGCGACCTGGAAATACTCGGGCGGCGGGACAATGACGCCGCCGACGCCCTGGATCGGCTCCGCGACGAACGCGGCGACACGGCCGCAGGTCTCGTGGCGGATGATTGACTCGATCGCGCGGGCACATTGCAGGTCGCACGCGGGGTAGCGGAGTCCCAGCGGGCAGCGATAGCAGTACCCGGGGCCGGCGTATTTCACGTCCAGCCCCGCGTCGGCGGCGTATTTCCAGTCGCCGATCGCGTTCATCCGCATCGTCGCTCCCGTGCCGCCGTGGTACCCGTTGCGCAAACAGATGACCGCGTCGTTCTTCGTGAACAGCCGGGCCATGAGGACGGCGTATTCGTTGGCCTCGCTGCCCGAGTTGCCGAAGTAGGTCTGCGTGAGCCCGGAGCCCGCCGGCATGTGCTCGGCCAGCGCCCGCGCGTACTGCACGATCGTCGGGTGCAGGTAGATCGTCGTCGTGTGGACCAGCCGGCCGACCTGCTCCTGGAGCCGCCGCGTCACGTGCGGGTGGCAGTGACCCACGGAGACGCTGACGATGCCGCCGGCGGCGTCCAGGTACTGCCGGCCCTGCTCGTCCCACACGTACTGCATGTGCCCCTCGACGATGCAGACGGGCTCGTCGTAGTACAGGAACAATCCCGGGTTCAGGTACCGGTGCCGCTGGGCCAGAAGCTCGTCGCGCGCCGGCCCGTCGTAGGGTCGGGGCTGGTAGGAACTGGCCGGGAGCGGAACCGCGGTGCCCGGCCGATTCGCGGAACTCGACATTTTCGGCCTCCCGCCGGGCCGCCCGCCGTCGTCCGCACGACCGCGCGGCCCCGCGCCGCAGTATTATGACGGCCAAGCCGGAACGCAACCCGCGGCCCCGCGCGGGTGTACATTGACCGGCGCAGGAGGGCGATCCCGGCGCGCCGGGATGGCCGAGCCGCGGCTTGTGCGGGGGCTGGCCCGTCATCGGGCGTCGGGCGACCCCGTCCCGCGGCGTTACAACGAGGTGGACGATGCGACGGACCGTTCCGCTGCTGCTGGTGCTGCTGCTGTTGGCGGGCGGGTGCGTCAGCCGGCCGAAGGGGCCGGACACGCCGACGATGCAACGGATCGACTCGGCGACGCACATCATCGAGTATCCCAGTCAGCGGCTGATAATACTGAAGCAGGTCGCCGGCGAGCCGGAATTGCAGCCCCACGAGCAGATCTACCTCGTGAACGCGATTCTGATGGGTGGGTTCAGCTCGGACCGGGCGGAGGCGCTGATCACGTTGATTCGCAACCCGTGCTGCACGCCCGCGACGCGCGAGTATATTCGCGCGGGGCTCAAGAAAGCGCGCTTCCTCGGACGCGACGAGCGCAACGTCATCGACGCGCTCACCGCGGCGGAATCGCCGCGCCCATCGACGGGCGTCGCGCCGTAGCCCAGAAAAGGGGTCGGGAGTCTTTTTGGATGACTGTTGCGTTTCTCCGGCCTTCCTGGAAAAAGACTCCCGACCCCTTTTCTGGGCGCCGGCGGCGCGGGCTGACGCACGCGAATATGCCACTCTCTCAGCCAACCCGCGGAGGGCTTCCACCGCCACCTGTCTCCGGCGCGAGTACCAGCGCCGTGCGGGCCGGGAGGTAGACCTGGATGCTCTGCGGGCGGCCGTGCCAGGGCGTCGGCTGGATGATGTACGTCTGGTCGGGCTGCACCAGGCCGTGGCCGCCGAAGCACGGATCGTCGGTGTTCAGAATCAGCCGATAGTCCGCGCGCTCGGGCACGCCGAGCCGGTAATCCGTGTAAGACTGCGTGGGATGGAAATTGAACGCAAACACCAGTGGTCCGCGGCGGAAGATGAGCAACTTCTGGTCTTCGTGGACGTGGAGTCGCTCCCAGGTCGGCTGCGCCAGAAGGTCGTAATCCGTGTCCAACCGCAGCATCGCCTTGTCAAACTCCGCCAGATCGTGGTACCGCAGCTTCGGGTTGTCCACCAGCGACCATTGCCGCCGGGCGTACTTGTAGGAATAGCCGTTGCCTTCGCGCGGGAAGTCAATCCATTCCGGGTGACCAAACTCGTTGCCCATGAAGTTCAGGTACGCCTCCCCGCCGAGGGCGAACGTGATCAGCCGGATCATCTTGTGCAACGCCATCCCGCGTTCGACGATCAGGTTCCGGCTGTCCTTGCACATGTGGTAGTAGATGTCCGCGTCCATCAGCCACATGGCAATCGTCTTGTCGCCGACGAGGGCCTGGTCGTGGCTTTCGGCGTACGCGACGTGCTTCTCGCCATGCCGGCGATTGACCAGCATGTGGTACAGCTCGCCGAGGTTCCAGTCCTCGTCCTTCTTCTCCTTGAGCAGTTTGATCCAGTAATCGGGGATGCCCATCGCCAGCCGGTAGTCAAAGCCGATGCCGCCCTCCGCGATCGGCCGGGCGATCCCCGGCATCCCGGACATGTCCTCCGCGATGGTGATTACATCGGGCCGCACCGCGTGCGCCACCTCGTTGGCCAACTGTAGATAGGCGAGGGCGTCTTCATCAATGTGCGGCGGGAAGTAGTCGTCGTAGCGGGTAAAATGGTGTCCCAGGCCGTGATCGAGGTAGATCATGCTGGTGACGCCGTCGAAGCGGAACCCGTCGAAATGGTACTCTTCGAGCCAGAACCGCACATTGGACAACAGAAACCGCAAGACCTCGACCTTGGCGTAGTCAAAGCACAGCGAATCCCACGCCGGGTGTTGCCCGCGCCCGCCCGCGTGAAAGTACTGGTATTCGGTCCCGTCGAAGTGGTTGAGCCCCTCGTGGAAGTTCTTGATCGCGTGGCTGTGGACCACGTCGAGCAATACCCGCAGCCCCATCCCGTGGGCCGTGTCGATCAGCGCCTTCAGTTCCTCCGGCATTCCGAACCGCGACGAGGCGGCGAAGAAACTGCTCACCTGGTAGCCGAACGACCCGTAGTACGGGTGCTCCATGATCGCCATGAGCTGGACGGCGTTGTAGCCGGCGTCGCGGACGCGCGGCAGCACCTGGTCGATGAACTCGGCGTAGCCGCCGACGCGCTCCTCCTCCGACGCCATCCCGACGTGCGCTTCGTACACCCGCAGGTTGCCTCGCAAGGGCGGCACGGGGTGCTGCCAGGCGTACGGCTGCGGCGGGTGCCAGTACTGGCCGCTGAAGTTGTGCGAGTGCTCGTCCTTGACGGTGCGGCGAATCCACGCGGGCAGGCGGTCGTACGGGCCGATCGCGCTGTGGACGTGGACTTTGACGCGGCTGCCGTGCGTGAGCCGGCCGGCGTACTTGTCGTCGGGGAGGAAGCGTTCCCACACGCCGGGGTGATCGGGCGAAGCGAGCAGCGGGTCGGCGAAGCGGTTCCACTGGTTGAAGTCGCCGATGAGCGACAGGGCGATGGCCTTCGGGGCCCACTCGCGGTACCACACGCCGGGCCGGCCGTCCTTCTCGCCGCGGTTGAAGCCGAAGTACTCATAGCCGCGGCTGAAGGCGTCGAGGGAGCCGGCGGCGTCGAGGACGCGCCGGCGCAGGGTCTGGTAGTGCCGAAAGCGGCGGCGCAGCCCGTCGGCGTACGGGCCGAGCCAGGGGTCGCTTCGGATCAAGCCGGTGCCGTCGGGCACTGCCTGCTGAGGGTCCGTTACCGAGGTCATGCCGTTGGCTTTGCCTCCTTCGCGCAGCCGCCTCCACAGGTCCGGTGGAACGATAGCCGAGGCGCTGCGGGGGTCAAGCAGGACGCCTCGGGGCCGAATGGGTGAAGCTCCGGCTGAGCCGGCTCGGCGGTGCGGGCCAACAGCTCGACCGGCGCCAACCCCGCGGCGCGGTCATGTCGTCAGGCCGGCGGCGCGCAGCACTTTCAGCAGACCGTCAACGTCCGTTTGACTGAAGCTGGCCACGTCGTGGCTGTCCAGGTCCAGCACCCCCCAGCAGGAGCCGTCGGGGTCCAGCAGCGGGACGACGACTTCGGATTGATCGCGCGGGTCGCAAGCAACGTAGTTGGCGCCCAGCTCCCGCACATCGCGCACGATCAGCGGCCGGCGGCTGCGGAACGCCTGCCCGCAGGCCCCGTGCAGTTCGATCGGCGAGCACGCCGGCTTCGGCTGCCGGGCGGCCAACACCAGCTCGTCGCCGCCCTCGTACACGTAGAACCCCACCCACGAAACGCCCGTCGTGTGCAGCGCGGGCCACAATGCGTCCACGACCGTCGACATACGTTGCCGCCGGTCGCCGGCCTGGCTGATCTTCGGGACGATGCCGTCATAGGCGCGGCTGGTCATACGGGCATCGTCGCCGCCCGTCACGCCCCCGGCAAGCACTGCGGCAGGCCGTTCTCGCCGGTCGGGTCACTCCGGCTCGCGCACCGCCCGGAAGGCGGGCGCTGGGCGGGCGGGCGGTCTATAATCGCCGGGCAGGTGGACGTGACCAATCCACAGGGCCAGGTGAAGAAGGGTGCATCAGATGGCCGAGCCGAAGCACGGGACCAAGCCGATGGCGGTCGAGGAGACCCCGGGCAAGAGGGCTTACTGCATGTGCGGCTGGTCGGCGAAACTGCCGTACTGCGACGGATCGCATAACCGCCTGGGCACGGGCTGCCGGCCGATCCACGTCGATATCGATCAGGCCGGCAAGAAGTGGGTCTGTCAGTGTCACCGCAGTGGCAGCTTGCCGTGGTGCGACGGTACCCACAAGACGTTGAACACCGGGTCGTAGGTCCGGGTGGGGGGCGTGGACCGGGCGGCAAGGGGGGCACCGCAGCTCGCATTCACCTGGGCCGCCGCAGCCCGCATCCGACCTGGTTCCTGCCGGGAGCGCCTATCCGAACCCCGCACGCCAGCGCGGGGGCCAGCGGCCGGTCACTCGCGCGGGGCATCGTGCTAGCGGGTCTACTCGTCGTGCGAGCACTCGGGGTCGTGGTACGCGGGCCCCGGGTAGGGATCTTCGCTGAACGGGCGGCCGAACTCCTGCACCCAGTAATAGCCGTACTCGCCCCCGTAACGAATCCCGATCCCCACTTCGGTGAAGGCGGGATTGAGGATGTTCTCGCGGTGGCAGGGGCTGGACATCCAGTCGGCCATGACCTCGGCGGGCGTGCGCTGCCCGGCGGCCAGGTTCTCGCCGATGATCCAATAATCGTAGCCGAACTCCTCGGCCCGCTTCCCGAGGGTCGAGCCGGTCGCCGGGTTCACGTGGGCGAAGAAGCGGTAGAAGACCATCTCGCAGGCGTACTGGCTGGCCTGGGCCTCCAGCGTGGCGTTGGTCGTGACCGGGTCCAGACCGCGCTGCGTCCGCTGGCGGTTGAGCAGGGACAGAACCTCGGCCCGCCAGAACGCGGCCTCGAGCGGCTCATTGCAGCCGGGATACTCGACCGTCAACGCGTCGGTCGTGGTGCTTCCGCTCGTGCTGCTGCCGCCCGCGGCCACCGGGGGACGGCTCGACGACGAGCTGCCGCCCGAACCCCCGCCCGACCCAGTGCCACCGGTGCCGCTGGCCGGCCCGGATATCGGCAGTCCGTCGTCCGAAGGGGCGCCCAGCGGGCAGCCGGCTGGCAGCAGGACCACGGCGACGGTCAGCAGCAGCAGGAGGAGCCTGGAGGGCCTCATCGCTCAACTCCGAACGGGACCGGTTCGGCCGGTGCGTACCCGCGTCTTCTCGCTCCCTCATTATATCGTATGGTCCAGCGCCCTTGATGGGACGCATGGCTCGCTCCATACTTATTGGCCGGCGTCGAGTCCCGCCGCGGGACGCCGCGCCCCCGGCTCCCGTGAGCTGCCCCAGCGGCTTGGCCTTGGGGCTGCGGGCCGTCCCCACGCGTTTAGGGGACGCGGCCGGGTCGAGGGACTAGGTCCCAGAACGCCGCTTCAGGAGCTGGATATGTTGCGACGACCGCGCTCCACCGTGCTGTTGGGGCTGGCCGCCCCGTTGCTTCTCGGACAATCCCTGCCTTCCGGATGCTTCCCCGGCGGCGGGGGCGGCGGCACAACCCTGTTCAATCTGCCCCCCACGGTGGTGCTGACGACCGACGTGCAACGCGGCGTCGCGCCGCTCAAGGTCTTCTTTAGTTCCAGCGCCAGCACGGACGACGGTGTCATCGTGCAGCGTCAATGGGACTTCGGCGACGGCGTCGGCACCAGCCAGGAAATCTCCCCGACGTACACCTACACCCGCACGGGCCAGTACACCGTCAAGCTGACCCTGACGGACGACCGGGGCGCCACGGCCTCCGACACGGTCCGGATCGACGTGACGGAGCGCCCGGTGGCGATCATCGAGGTGGATCGCACGACCGCCGAGAGCGCGCCGGCCACGTTCAACTTCGACGGCTCCAAGTCGTACGATCCCGACGCCAAGAGCGGCGAGACCCTCCGCTACCGCTGGGACTTCGGCGACGGCTCGCGGGAGCTGCTGGCCGCGGTGCGCCACACGTTCGCCAGCTCCGGGACGTACCGCGTCCGCCTGACCGTCACCGACGTGGTCGGAATCACCGGCACCGCCGAGGTGGTCATCCAGGTTGGAATCCCGAAACCGAGCATCCGCTTCCGCGCGCCGCCGTCCGACGTGACGAACATCGTTTGCACCAACGCCCGCAACTCGGCCGTCTGGGTCCACGCGGTCTACGACGTGGCCCCCGGGGTCCCGTTCCAGCTCCGTGCGGGGCTGGACGGCGACCGGGACGCCTGCAACGCCCAGGTGGCGTTGTTCGACGCGGCGACGGGGGCCGCCGGCCGTGAGCTCGTGGACTTGTCGTCCAACTTCGACCTGCGGCAGGGGCCGCCGCGGGCCGCCGTGTACCACCCGGACCGCGACCAGATTCGCGTGTTGGTGGGCGGGGATGACGGCATTGTGCGGCTGTATGACAGCGAGAGCGGCGTGTTGCTGCGCCGCTACACGGGCACGGGCAGCGCGGTGAACGGGTTGGCGTTTCGACCCGGCGGGGCGCAGTTCGTCGTCGGTTACAACGACGGCACGGTGTACCTGCGGGACACGGCCAATGCCGCGATCGTGCGCTCCTACGTGGGGCACACGGCGGCCGTGAACGCGGTCGCCGTCTCGCCCGACGGGGCTTTCGTGCTCACGGGCGACGCTGCCGGCCAGGCCATTTTGTGGAACCGCGCGAGCGGGGCCGAGGTGCTGCGGTTTGACCACGGCGGGGCGGCGGTGACGGCGGTGGCCTTCTCGCCGACCAACCCGCAGCGGGTGCTCACTGCGTCCTCGGACCGCACCGCGCGGCTGTGGAGCACCGCCAACGGCAACCTCACGCAGGAGTTCGCCCCGGTTTACAGTGGCGTTCAACTCGTGGCCGGTCACACCGGGGCGGTGCAGGCGGCGGTGTTCTCCCCGGACGGGACGCAGGTCGTCACCGCGGGGGCCGATAAGCGCGTCATTCTGTGGAGCGCGGAGTTCGGCACCCAGGTTCGCGTGTTCAAGAAGCACACCGACGCGGTGGGGGCTGTGGCCTTCTCACCCGACGGCACCCGGCTGCTGAGCGGGAGCGACGACGGCACGGCGATCGTGTGGAACGTCAGCACCGGGGCGGTCGTGCGGACCCTGGAGCCCTGTCGGTCGCCGGTCGTCGCGGTGGGGTATTCGCCGGACGGGGCCGGCATGTTGGCGGCGGTGGCGGCCCGCAACGAGATTCAGCTCGACACCAGCCCCGCGTCGGGCAACGACCTGAACCTGACGCTCCCGACGGCGCTGCGGCTGGCGACCGACACGTACGAGGTGCCGGCGGTGACCGGCGGCACCCTCTACAACTTGTGGATCGAGATCCAGACGGATCGGACGAAGCCCGTGCGGGTGTACGCCCCGGCGCGGGTTAACGTGCTGCCAGCGTTCACGACGACGATCGGGCCGGACACGCCGGTCATTCCGCTGCGCAGCGACGCGGCCAACGTGGTCACGCCGGAAACCACGGGCCGGCAGATCTTCGACCTCGGCGCGGTGGACGTGGGCGACCGGATTTACCTGAGTGTGCTGACGGTGCCGGGGTACGGGCAAACCTATCAGCACGACGACTTCAGCGTCTTGCTGCTGGACGCCGACCGGAACCTGTTCGCGTGGTACGAGAGTGAGACGGTGCTGTTCTCGCCGGCCACCAAGCTCCTCGTCGGCCACGCCAGCCCCAACATGTACGTCGTGCTCGACGCTCACGGGGACAACCTCGTGCCCGGGGTGAACGTGCGCGTGGCCCGGCAGTTCGCCGACGACAGCCAGCCGCGCCGGCAGCACGTCCGGCTGTACTTCAACACCACGACGGTCCACGACCTGACCGTGGGCGGATCGGCGAAGTTCGTGCTGCCGCCCTTTGATGCCGAGGTGACCGGGGCCGGCTTCGACCCGGCGATCGTGCGCAATGCCGCCCGCGCCCGCGTCCAGGCGCTATTCAACGCTTACGATGTGGTGGTGAGCACTGACCCGCCGACGACGGCCGGCACGCCTTACGTCACGATCTACTTCGACACCACGGACGCCATGCTCACCGCCCGCATCCCCGACCGCAACCGCGACGGGGTGATCGACGCGGACGACCTCCAGTTCTACGGCGTGACGAACTACGTCGACTCGCGCAACGCGACGCTCAGCGGGCGGGCGGTCGTGTCGGTGAGTCAGATCATCGCGGACCACCCCGGGATAACGGATTCCGACCTGGGCTTGGCCATCGGCAACGCGGTGGCCCACCACGTGGGCCTGCTGTCCGGTCTGCGCGAAACCGAGCAGACCGTGCCGGACGACATCATGACGAACGACCCGACGCAGGTGACGACCGCCGCCCTCAGCTTCACGACCGCGCCGCTGGCCGGGTCGGGCGATCTCGAGCCGATCGGCAACCAGGACGCGCCGCGGTTGCTGCTGGAGCTGTTTGGGCCGAAATGACGGCGATCCGACCGGCGGCCCGTCCGGGCGGCCCGTGCCCCGGCTCACGGTGGCAGTGGGGCCGCGGGGCCCGATTGTAGCACGCAACTGCTGCCGGGCAGGCCGGCGTTGGCCGTTGTCGGCTTCACCGGCCCGGTGTCGAAGTGCCGTCGTGTGGGCCGGTCAACTGCGTCGACCGGCCGCAACCGGCGAAGCACCCCCCAAGTCTTCCGTGGGCGTCACGTGGGCCAGTGTGGTCCCACGGACCAGGCCACCAACAGGGCCATCATCGCGGCCGAGGCGACCCACAACACCGCGGCAACCCGCCGGGCGAAGTGGAGTTCCTCCGGTCGCGGCTCGGCCCAATTGGGGCAGGGCATGGCCGCCATTAGCTAGCCCTCCGCCCCGAGTGTGATGAGATAGGAAATCAACGACAGGAACTCGAAAAACATCGAAAGGAGCATGACAACACCGCCTTTCCTTCGTGCTTTTCTCCCTCCTTGACAGAGGGTATGTCCTGTTTCTTTCCCAACCATCCGTAGAGATGTATTTCCAGGCACGGCGCGGGACCGCGCAGCGTGCCGTCATGGGTCGGCATCGGTTGGTTACCGTCGCGCGCTCAATAGGCACCCCCTGAATTGGGGGGTTTACGCCACCTGCCGCGCAATTCTTGCCGGTTCACCCCCGTTCCGACGGCCCGGCGGCCTCCGCGACGAATAGTGCTCCACGGCCGCCGAATACCGTCTGGACGGGGCTCCCGCCACGGCTCGGGCCCCGCCGACGCCGACACGGACCGGACGCTACAATGACCGCAGCCGGCTCCGGCTGGGTCGAGGACCGCGGATGTTTGCCCGCTTTTGCAACGTGCGACTGGCGGCGGCAGAGAAAGCCCTGCGTCAGGGGCGGGTAGATGAGGCTTATGAGGCCGCCCGGCAGCCGGACGTCGGTCAGACGCCGCGGGGCCGGAAACTGCTCGACGACTTGGTCCGGCCGCTGCTGGCCCGCGCCCGATTGCACCGGCAGGCAGGGCGCTACGTCGAGGCGTTGGCCGACTTGGACCGGCTGGTTGCCATCGACCGGGGCGGTGACGAGGCCCGGGCCCTGCGGCAGCAGGTGTTGACCGAGGCCCGCGAGCAGGCCCGCCAGGAAGGTGAACAGCGGCAAGCCCTGGGGCAGGCTGCGGCGCAACTCGAAGCCGGGCGGCTCGAAACGGTCCGCTTGAACCTGCAGCGGGTGGTGGATACGGGACGCCGGGAAGCGCTGGCCGGCGAGGTGGACGTGCGGCTGCGGCGGTGCGTGCAGTTGCTCGAACAGGCGCAGACGTCGCTGGAGCGCGGGGATGTGCTGGCGGCGATCGGATTCTGGCAGGATGCGTGTCGGCGACACGGTCGCTCGCGGGAGACGGACGAGTTTGCGGTGCGTCTGGGCGAAGCGGGCGCGGCAGCAACGGAGAGCTGGGTGGCCGAGGGGCGGCTGGACCGAGTACACGCCGCGGCCGCCGGAATGGCTGCTTTGGCGGCCATCAGCCCGGCGCTGGCGGTCGCCCAGCGCGTGGCCGGGCTCTGCGCGCGGGCGGGGAGGCTGCTCGCGGCCGCGGACTACCCGGCCCTACGGCAGACCCTGCTGCAACTGAAGGCTGCCGGCGGCCGTGGAGCTTGGTTGGATCAAGCCTTGGAGGTACTGGGCCGGATCGTCACCGATCACGAGGCGTTGCTGGCCGGCCCCCTGGGCACGGTGCTCCCGGGCAGCACCGCCGGTGGCGCGGCCGCGCTCGAAGAGGCGGACAAGGCCGCCGGCGGGCAGACGACACCCGCGGAGGAAGCCGCCGACCCAGCGGCGGTGCGGCTGGATCGGCCGCTGTTGGTTCTGGTGGACGGCGGCGGGGCTGGTCTGCTCCTCAGTCAAGATGTGGTTCGCCTCGGGCGCGAAGGCGGACCGGAGGTGGACGTGCCGCTTCCGGGCGACGTGCATTCGCACCATGCGGACGTAATGCGGCGAGGCGAGGACTACTTCGTGACGGCCCATGGGCCGGTCGAAGTCAATCAGCGGCGTGTCGAGCACACGCTCCTGCGCGACGGCGACCGCATTACGCTCGGCCCGCGCGTCGCGCTGGTCTTCAGCCGACCCAGCGCCAAGAGCGAATCGGCCGTGCTGCGGCTGTCACACCGCTGCCGTTTGCCGCAGGACGTCGGGGAGGTCATCCTCTTCCGGCGGACGTGCCTGATCGGACGCGGGAGCGGCTGCCATCTTCCGCGGCGTGAGGGCGACGAGCAGGTGGTGTTGTTCGAGCGGGGCGGAGCGTTGCACGTGCGGCAGACCGCGGGCTCCCGGTGGGAAAGCGCGGCGGTGCAGCCGGTGGTCGCCGGTCGGGTACTGGAGTTCGGCGACCTGCGGGTGATGGTCAAGCCGTACGACGGCGCGGCGCGTCGGACGAGCGGGTAACGGGAAGGGGCCCGCGCGGTGCGGGTCCGCTTCGCGGAGGACGGATCGTGGCGTACACGTTCAAGCATGGCGACCGCCCGCTGGAGGGGATCACGGTGCAACGCGCCATCGGCCGCGGCGGGTTCGGCGAGGTCTACTACGCCGTCGCCGATTCGGGCAAGCAGGTGGCGCTGAAGTACCTGCGGGAGAGCCCGGAGATCGAGCTGCGCGGCATCTCGCACGTCATGAACCTGAAGAGCCCGTACCTGATCACGATCTACGACGTGAAAACGAACGCGGCGGGGGAGCCGTTCGTCATCATGGAATACGTCAGCGGGCCCTCGCTGCGGGAGCTGTTGCTCGCGGAGCCGGGGGGGCTGGGCGTGGCCAAGGCGGCGTTCTTCCTGAAGGGGATCGCGGCGGGTCTCAGCCACCTGCACGAGCGGGGGATTGTCCACCGCGACTTGAAGCCGGCGAACATCTTCTACGACGACGGCTACGTGAAGATCGGGGATTACGGCCTGAGCAAGCACATGTCGGTGTCCCAGCACAGCGGGCAGACCGTAAGCGTGGGCACCGTCCACTACATGGCCCCGGAGATCGGCTCGGGCAACTACACGCGGGCGATCGACATCTACGCGCTCGGCGTGATTTTGTACGAGATGCTGACGGGCCGGCTGCCGTTCAGCGGTTCGAGCATGGCCGAAATCCTCATGCGTCACCTGCGGGACAACCCGGACCTCAGTGGTATTCCGCGGCCGTTCGCGCCGGTGATCGCCAAGGCGCTGGCCAAGGACCCCCTGGAACGGTACGGCGACGTGCAGGAGATGGTCGATGCCGTCCTGGAGTCGGCGGAGGTGGCCCGCAGCGTCGACGCTTTCGATGCGACGGCGCTGACGCAGGTACCGCGGTCGCCTCACGCCAAAGACGCCGACCCCACCGTGACGTCTCCGCCGCGCTTGCCACCCCTGCCGGTTCTTGATGCTCGGGAAGTCGGCGGTGGGGAGCTGCCGCCTGTGTTGCAGCGCAAGCTGGACCGTTTGAATGAGAAGTTGGAACGTCGGGCGGCCAAACTGGAGGAGTATCTCGGGCCGGCCCGCGGGTGGGGCGGAGTGGCGCGTCATGCCGCCCCCACGCGGCCTCGTCGCGGGGCGCAGATCTTCATCCTCCTGTTGGTAACGGCGGCGATCGCCGCCGTGCTCGGGGTGGTAAGCGACGGACGGCCGGGAAGTGACCCGCCGCCGGCGGTGCCGCTGGGTTTCTTCCTGATCGGCGGCACGGTGGGGCCGCTGTTGGGGCACCTGCGGTTCCTGGGGCGGGCGATCACGCGGCACCCGCTGTTGGACCGCCTGGTCTACGCCAGCCTAGCCGGGATCATCATGTTTCCCGGCTATGCCCTCGCGTCGGAGGAAATCCGTGACCCGGACCTCGCCCGGATCATCCTCGCACCGCTGGCAGCAGTCCTGATCTGCGATTGGGGTCGCCGAATTGAGGCCGGCCGACGTGGCGACGTCAGCGCACGGTCCTCCTTCTGGCCGGGGGCCGTCGGCCTCGTCACCGCGGCGATCGCAGACTCGGATCAATACATGTGGAGCGCGGCGGGCGTGTGCGCCGCGATCTCCCTGCTGACCCAGGCCGCCGCCGGCATGTGGCCGGTGGCACGCACCGTGTCGGTCGCGTCGGGCAAGCCCGCGGAGACAAGTGGTGGTGGCGCGCCGGCCGCGGAAACGACCGGCGATGTCAAACCGGCGGCCGTCGCGCCGCCCAATGCTGACGTTGCCGCCGGCGGCTCGCCGCCGCCGTCCCAGGCGCCGGCCCCTCCGCCGCCCCGCGAGTCGTGGGAGGTCTCGGTGGCGCAACCGTCGTTTGTGGGGCGGACGGCCAGCGCCGGAGCGGCGTTCCTGGGCAAGGTGCTGCTGCTGTGCGGACTGACGTTGGCCCTGGGGCAGGGGACGTTCCTGGGCGTCGCGGACCAGGCGATTCAGCAGGGCCGGTGGCACGTCGATCCCGGCGTTGCACCCTGGTTGCAGCACGGCGTGCCGGTGGGCGTGATCCTGCTGGTCCTCGTACTGGGCAGCCTGTTGCTCGTGGTGGCGCGCCGGCACGATGGCGGGTGGCACTTCGTGCGCGGCTGCATCGGTTGCGGGGCCCTGTTGTGGGGTGCCGTGGTGGCCAACCTGTGGGGGGAGACGGCCCTGCGGCACGTCTTCACACACCGCGACTTGTCGGGCCTCCAGGGAGCGAACGAGTGGGGACCGCTCGTGATGATGGGCTCGGCCTTCGTCGTGGCCGCGGTGACCCTGCTGTGGCCCAGCCGACAAGCCAACCGACCGATCGTTATCTAGCTTGGGAGACCGCCGCGTGTCGTCCGTTTCGTTCTGGATTGTCGTGCTCGTGATCGTGGCCGTGGCCCTGGCGTTGCGCGCCTCGGGCGCACGGCGGCGGCGGACCGGGCTGGGAGCGGCCGTGGTCCTGATCGTGCTCGCGTTCGGCGCTCTCGTGGCGATCCGTTCGCAGGCCCGCACGACGACGCGCGCGGTGGTGGTCGAAGGGCCGCCGGGCCGGCCGGGGCAGCCGGGCGCGGTGGTCGAGCTGAGCAACGGGCGTCTGGTCATCCGCAACGAGGCCCTGCGCACCTGGTTGCCGCCCGAGGTGCCGATGCCTCCACGTCCGCCGCGTCTACCCAGCGCCGGGGCCGAGCCGCCGGCCCCGGCGACCCAGGCGAGCGCAACCGAGGACACGACGGAGGATGTGGCGGCCGCAATCCGAAAGTACTTCGACGAGCTGATAACGAAAGACCGGGGTTCGCTGAAGGCTGAGCGGGCCGAGCTGCGCTCGTTGTTGGCACGTCTGAAGGTCAGTGAGCGCCGTCGGCTGGCGGACGAGTTGGCCCGCTGGACGTACGCCCGCGGACGGGACGAGTTGACGCCCGGGCCGGAGGAGTTGTCCCTCGGCGACCAGTTCCTCGAGCTGCAATTGGAGGGGGGGCCGGACCAGTGGCGCCGATTCGTTACGTCCCGGGACGTCCGCGCGGCTACCGTGCAGGCCCCGCCGCTGGTTATTCGCCTGATTCTGCTGTTTGGGACGATCGTGGTGGCGGCGGCGGTGCTGCGCCGGGTCGTGCCGTGTTCGACCCGGGCGGGCCATCCTCACCGGGGTAATTGACACAATTCGCGGCGTCACCGGGGGGGGGCTCCGACCACTACTATGCTGGCGCGGCTCGTCGTATCGCCGGTCGGCCGCTCGAGCGTTTATCGGTCCTCGCGCTCCGGTGACGTTGCGTCTTGTCAACACGCGGTCGGATTAGCACAGCGGGGTTGGTCGTCAGCCGATGAAACCGTTGCAAGTCCGCGGTCACCGGGCCGCGGAAGGGCGACGCGGGGCGTCCGCGTTGTAGCCCGTGGGCGGGTCTCACACGTCGTATCGGAGCCCGCCGCGGCTTGTGCCTCGGACACCGGATGCTTGACACGGGAAACGGCAGGAGAACGTCATGACGCTCGGGAAGAAAATCATCCTATCGAAGATGGCGCTGGTCCTGGTACCGGTGGTACTGATCACCAGCGTGGCCGTGTGGCAATCGCGCAGCGGGTTTAGGCGGGCGATCGACGCGGCGCGCGAGTCGATGAAGACCAACGGCGAGGACGCGCAGCAGGCCCTGGCGGACACCGGGCTGACCGACCTGGCGCACCAAGCGGAGATCATCTGT
>JBFMAI010000018.1:0-7063 GCA_040755725.1 Planctomycetota bacterium
CGACGCGTGATGTGCTCCCGCCGACCGGCCCACCTTACACCCTCTCCATTCGCCAACAGCCCACACGGTTCCACCTCGTTCAGGCTGCTGACCTGCGCCGGAGCCCCACCATGGACCCCGCACCATTAGCAATGTCTCATAATCCAGCCAAAGTGAAATGAACCCCGGCCTTCGCCTGTATCGCCCGATAACGACTCACCACGTCGGCGTGACAACTCGCCCCGCTGCCGAACCCTTCGAAGGCGAGTTGAAACTGGTGCAGGTCGCGCAACTCCACGCACGGCAGAATGAGCATCCGACGTTGGCCGACCAGCTCGACCCTCCCCCAACTCCCATCTGTGACGGAGGGAAGTTCAGCGGTTGTTGCCGTTCACTCAGCCCGCGGCGGCGGCGCGGCGGTGCGTATCTGCCCCTTGACAGGGGCACGGCGCGCCGGCGCAATGGCTTCGCGGGGCCGGGACCGCTGACGCCGGTGGGCATATGAGTCGGCGCAGTGCGGGCCGGCCGGTGCCTCCGCTATCAGGGAGTCGGTTGTGGAAATGCCGTTGGACTTGTCGCCGCTGCAACTGGAGCGCCAGGGCGATTGCCTGCACATCACGTTGTCGCCGACGGGAGACATGCTGCCTGAGTTGCCGGCCGACTACGACCGCGTGCTGGCGGACCAGCTCCACCCGTTGCTCAGCGCCGACTTGCGCCGCGTGCTGGCGGACCTGCAAAACGCCGCCGCCATCAGCAGTCGCCAACTGGGGGCGTTGATCGCCGTGCAACGGGTCCTGCGGCCGCGGTTCGGGGCGTTGCCGCTGTGCGGGGTGAGCGACGGCGTGCGGCGGCTGCTAGCGCTGACGCGCACCGACGAGCTGTTTCGACTGTCTTGAGGTACGGGGCGACGCGGAGGGCCGACACATGAGGCCATTCCGAAGCCGGGCGCTACAGGGACTGCCTCACCGTGCGCGATTCGGCGGCACTGGTGGGGAGGGCGAACCTCCCGGCGAGCCGTGGCTCGGCAGTCCCGGCGCGCCGGGATCGCCCTCCCGCGCCGCGTGTTCGCACACGGTCATTTAGAGAATCGTGACGGCAACAGCGAGAAACTCTACCCTCCCCCAACCCCTCCCGAAGAGGGCGGGGGGTTAAGGGACAGCATCATGTGCATGGAGCGCTACATCCGGTTGATCGCGGGCACATTCGTCCTGGCCAGCCTGGCCCTGGCGCGCTGGCACAGCCCCTACTGGCTGCTGTTCACCGCGTTCGTCGGGCTGAACCTCTTTCAGTCCGCTCTGACGCGCTGGTGCCTGATGGAGGACATCCTCGCCAAGCTCGGCGTGCCGCCGTGCCGGCACGACGGGGCGGCGAAGACGCCGGCCGGTCAGTCAGACAGCGGACGATAGAGCGAATCGCGGCGGACGGGCCGGCCGCCGGCCTCGCGGATGAGGCGGCGAATCTCGGGGACGGTCAGCTCCTGGCGGTTGGTGCCGCGGCCCTCACGTTTGGTGATGTCGTACCAGACGACGGTGCCGTCAAAATCGTCCACGCCCCAGCTCAACGCCACCTGGGCCAGCTTCGGGGAGTGCATGATCCAGAACGACTTGATGTGGGGGATGTTGTCGAGCATCAGCCGGCTGACGGCGAGCGTGCGCAGATCATCCAGCCCGGTCGGGCCGGGCAAGTGCGCTAGCGCGCTGCCGTCGGGGATGAAGGAAAGGGGCACGAAGCACTGAAATGCAGAATGATGAATGCAGAATGCAGAAAGGGCACCCGCCGCGGCGGCCCCCTCCTTCTTCCTGCATTGGCAATTGTGAATTCGCGCCAGCGATTCGTCCTGATGCTCTCGCAACCGGAGCATGTGGTCGACCCGCTCCTCGACCGACTCGATGTGCCCGTAAAGCATGGTCGCGTTGGAGGGGATGCCCAGCTCGTGGGCCGTGCGGTGGACGTCGAACCAGTGGGCCGCACCGACCTTGTGGCGAAACGCCTCGTCATGGACGCGGTCGTCGAAAATCTCCGCCCCGCCGCCGGGGAGGCTGTCCAGCCCCGCCTCACGCAGCGCGGTCAGCACCTCGGCCACGCTCCGCCGCGGCCGGCTGACGCGGGTGAAATGAACGATCTCGATGGCGGTGAACGCCTTGAGGTGGACCGCGGGGCAACGAACCTTGATCGCCCGGCACAGGTCGGTGTAGTAGTCGAACGGCAGCTTGGGGTGCAGCCCGCCGACCACGTGAATCTCGGTGGCCCCGTGTGCGACCGCCTCGGCGGCCTGGGACACGATCTCGTCGATCGACTGCTCGTACCCGCCGTCCGCGGTCCCGCCGGCCACCGCGTACGGCCGATAGAACGAGCAGAACTTGCAGCGCAGGACGCAGTAGTTGGTGTAATTGATGTGGCGGTTGATGACGTAGTATGTGCGGCGACCGTGCAGGCGTCGGCGGACGAGGTCGGCCAACTCGCCGAGCGTGAACAGGTCGCGGGTGCGGAACAGCCGCAGGCCGTCGTCGCGGTCCAGCCGCTGTCCGGCCGCCACCTTGGCCCGGATCGGTTCCAGGGCGGGATCGAGCGGTGTCGGCCGGGTGTCGGTTATCGTGTTCCGCGGCATGCGCGGCCTGTCTTCGGCGCCCGCCTGATCGAGAGCAGCTCTCAAAGCCCCGCACGCCGGTACGGGGCCCGGCGGCCCGCCACTCGCGTGGCGGGTTCGGTTAGCGGGCCTAATATCTTATGCCGCGCCGCCTGGCCGGGAATCGAGCGGCGAAGACGGCGGTTAGAAAAAACGCGTCGCCGTGCGGTGACGCTCAAGACCGGGAGTTCCGTATGAAATACGTTTGGCCGATTGTCTTCGGGATTGCGGTAGTGGCCTACGGGTACTTCAGCCTCACCGGCCGTTCGCGGTGAGGGGTGCCGGCCCCCGCGCTCGGTCCGAAGCGCACGATGAGCGGAGTTCCACAGGCGCCGGCCTTCAGCGCGACGACGCTGACCGGGCGGACCGTCCGCTTTCCCGACGATTTCAAGGGCAAGCTGGTTCTACTCGATTTCTGGGCCACCTGGTGCCTGCCCTGCCGGCAGGAGGTTCCCCATCTCCGCGCCGCCCGTGAGCAGTTCGGCCCGCGCGGCTTCGAGGTCCTCGGGGTCGCCCTGGACACCGGGGCCGCGTCGCTGGTTCAGCGCTTCGTCACGCAGAATGAGATGACGTGGGAGCAAATCCACCAGGACGCCGGGAACATCGCCGAGCGTTACGGCGTGACGGCCATCCCCGCCCCGTTTCTGATCGACGGCGACACGGGGGAGATCCTGGCCCACGGCGATGAGCTGCTCGGCAAGTCGCTCGCCGCGACCATTGCGAAACACCTGAAGCCCCCGCCGGGCTGATGCGACCGGGGCCGTGATCGGCGGGGGCGCTCGGACCAAATCACCTTCCGCGAGCGTGCAGCACGCGAGATCGATCTCGGCGCGCCGGGACTGCCGAGCCGCGGCCCGCCGGGAGGCTCGCGCTCCCCGCTTGCGCCGCCGAATTGCGTCCGGTGATTCAGCGGGACGTAGGAAACTCGGAGGAAGCGTCCGCGAGCGCGTCGCTGGGCCGGCGCAGCAGTTCGCACACTTTCGCGGTCAACGCCGCGCGCGTGAAGGGTTTGGACAAGAACGCCGCTCCCGGCGGCAGGGGTTCCACGGTGCCGAACACGCCCCGCGCACAGCCCGAAATGCATAGCACCGGCAGCCGACCGACCCGGTGGGCCACCTGCCGCGCCAGCTCACAACCGCTCATGCCGGGCATCACCACGTCGGTGATGAGCAGGCTCAACGCGTCGCCCTGTGCTCGGCACAACGCCAACGCCGTGTGGCCGTCGGTCGCCGTCAGCACGTTGTAGCCTTCGGCAACGAGGATTTCGCGCGTGACTTCGCGGACCTCCTCTTCATCCTCGACGAGCAGGATGGTGCGCGACGCGGCGCGACGCGACACCGGGACCGTGTGGACCGGCTCGGAATCCGGCTGGTCGGCGACCTGCGGGAGGTAGACCTCGAACGTCGTGCCCCGCCCGGGCACGCTGTGGGCGACAATACGACCGCCATGCTGATGCACGATGCCGCGCGCGGTGGCCAGACCGAGCCCTGTCCCATCGCCGACCCCTTTCGTGGTGAAGAACGGCTCGAACAAACGGGCACGCGTCGCCGCATCCATGCCGCGACCGGTGTCGTGCACGGACAACACGACGTAGCGCCCCGGCCCGACGGGTGCGCCGCCGGCATCCGCGGCGGTGCGCAGTTCGACCGTAGCGGTTTTGAGGGTCAGCGTGCCGCCGCCGGACATCGCGTCGCGCGCGTTCAAAACAAGGTTCGTCAGCAGTTGGTCCATCAGCTCGGGATCGACCCGCACGTGGGCGCCACCGTGGGTCAGTCGCTGCTGCACCGCAATCCGCGGCCCGAGCGTTTCCCGAAACCGGTCCAGCGTTGCCCGGACCACCTCGTTCAGATCGAGGGTCCGCGGCCGCGCGACGTGCCGGCCACCGACCGCCAGCAGTCCACGGACGAGGACCGCGGCCCGCTGGGCCGCCTTCTGAATCCGCCCCGTTTGCACGCGGAGGGCCGGGGGCGCCTGGCGGCCCAGGGTTTCGCTGGCGGCGAGGATGGTCGTCAGCAGGTTGTTGAACTCGTGCGCAACGCCGCCGGCCAGTTGCCCGAGGGCCTGCATCTTCTGCGACTCACGGAGCTGCGTCTCCAACGCGACCTCGCGGGTCACGTCCCGTTTGGCCGCGACGTACTTCGTGGTGCGACCGTGGAGGTCACGAATCGGCGAGATCGAGGCTTCCTCGTGGTACAGCCGGCCGTCCTTGCGGCGATTGATGAACCGCCCACGCCAGGTCTCACCCCGCCGCAGCGTTTCCCACAGCTCCCGATAGAACGTCGCGTCGTGCGACCCGCTTTTCAGCAAGCGCGGATTCTGACCGTAGAGCTCGGCCCGAGTGTAGCCGCACATGCGCTCGAAAGCGGGGTTAACGTACTCGATGCGGCCGTCGAGCCCGGTGATGACCAGTCCCTCCGCCAGGTGCTCGACGGCCACGGCCAGCGCCGCCGCCCATTCCGTCGTCACGTCGCCCGACGCGACCACGGGGCCAGGCGGGAACGCCGAGGGTTGCGGTGCCCGCACCGGGGGCGCCGGCGCCGCAAGCGGAGTTGGCGCGTCCGAGTTCGCGGCGCGCTCACGAGCTGCCTGTGTCATACGCTGCCACTCACGAAGCCCACCGGCTCGGCCCACGTTCTTATCGGCGGTTCTGGGCCGCGGCGGAGATGATCGCGTCGCTATCAGCGGCCGAAACCGCTCCCCACCGCGCAAAGCTTGCGCGTCGGTCGCCGGGCTTCATCACCGCGTCGGGCGCCGCGACATCGATGGCGAAACTCGCGAACTCACGCCGCGGGAACACCCCGTAGCGCGCGTCCAGGAGGTACACCCGGCGGCCGGCGCCGTTCTTTACGACGGCGGCCACGGGGTGCCGCGCGAAGTGCCGCCACGCCCGCCCCTCCCGGCTGTCGGCCGCACGCCGCACCCACGGATCATCCAGCCGCTTGGCCAGCCGCACCGCGCCACCGGGGCCGGCCGTCACTGAGAATGTGTGGCGGTACACGGCCGTCGGCGTTTCGGCGATGATCTCCCACCGCAGCGGATCGGCGGGCTGCGGGCTGATGGTGTGGGCGATGATCGTTTCGTCGGCGGGAAGCTGGGCCTCAATGACCGGACGGCTCAAACGCCACGCCGTCCGGCCCGACCAGCCCAGGAACCCCACGTAGGCCGCCGCCAACCCGAGCGACGCGAGAATGACCGCGTTGGGGCGCGTGCGTCCGACGCCGTGCCGGCGGAGCGCGACCAGCGTGACGAGCACCAAAGGCCAGGCGACCTGAAGGGCGAGCGGCGTGGAGACGCCGTAAACCCACACCAGCCCGGTGAGCAGCACGGCCAACGCGGCCAGCGCCACACTGCCCAGCCGGGCCCGGCGACCGGCCAGGCCCACCCCCGCGCCCAGGAGCAGCCACAGCCACGGATCGACAATAAAAACCAAGTCGCCGTGGTAGCGCGTGTCGGCAAGAGGCAGCCAGGGGCGCAGGCCGTAGGTGTTCAGCCAGTCCAGTAGCGGATGCGACGCGACCGCCAGGGCCACGCCGACGAGCAGCGCCGAGAATGACCCCGCCGGCCGGCCGCGCGCGAACCTCTGCTCCAAGCCGCGGACCAGCAGCGTGAACAGGGGGATGAGGAGGGCGACGCCGAGTACCGCGTGCGTGATCCCGCGGTGCTGGACCATGTTGGTCGGGCGGTCGCAGAACATCAGCACCGCGTTCTCAAAATCGGGC
Source organism: Planctomycetota bacterium (assembly GCA_040755725.1). Classification (GTDB taxonomy): domain Bacteria; phylum Planctomycetota; class Phycisphaerae; order UBA1845; family Fen-1342; genus JBFMAI01. The sequence continues at coordinate 6,325 of JBFMAI010000018.1, forward strand.
AGGTTGGCCGCGACGACGAGCGCGGCAGGAGCCCACGGCGATGCCTGTCCGAGGCGCGTCTTGGCCAGTGCGGCACCGAGCAGCGAGTGCGTGAGGTTGTCCACTGCGTGATTCTATGGCGTGAGGCACGTATCAGGTCGAAAGGTCGGTGGATACCGGGGAAACGGTTGGCCTTGCCTAATGTTGGTGTCGGCTGCGTCTTGGCCCGTGTGTTGGTGGACGGGGTCGATGACGGAGGAACGCACCAGCGTGGCCAGACGGCCGGGACTGCGGAGGACCACCATCGGGCACAATCAGCGGTTCGCGGGGCGGGGGGACAGCGCTCCGAACAGGTTTGACGGTCTGGCCGGCAGAACGGTCGGCCGCAGAGAGCAGTACGTAGGAAAGTTAGTCCTATAAATAGTCCCATTACCGCACAAAGGGGCAACATTTAATTATAAACCAAAATAGTAGACGGAAAAGTTCTGATCGCATATCAGCGTTCAGCACCGGACTTGCTGGGCTTCAGCAAGAAAGGGTTGACCGGCAAGTGCGCAGGAGTTAACGTGGATGATTGAGGAGTTCTCGCATCGTGTTGAGAACTAACGGAGGCATGAGCAGGAGGAGAGGTATGTGTCACCGGGCAGGTTAAAACCAGCCAGAGGTGGGCAGGTTAAAACCAGCCAGTTGTATGCATGATGTTTACTTCTCCACGGGTTCGCAAGCGGGTTCGGGTTTTGACTTTTCGGTGATCGCGGCG
>JBFMAI010000019.1:0-13459 GCA_040755725.1 Planctomycetota bacterium
CACCAGCCTGCTCGAAGGGATCAACAACAAGATCAAAGTCATCAAACGCATGGCTTACGGCTTCCGCGACGACGCGTACTTCTTCCTCAAAATCCGCGCGGCGTTCCCCGGAATTCGGAGATGAACCCGAATTCTTCCAGGATTCCGGCACGATGTGATGGTCGTCAAGCTCGTTGTGCTGGGGGACGTTGCCGGTCATCCAGTCGCGGGCGCCTTGCAGGACCAGCAGGTTGAAGATGCCGTTGTAGACGGACGTGCCGCGCTTGGTCTCCTTGCGCAGCTCCAGGTTGCGGAAGCGGCTCTTGAACTCCAGGATCGGGGCCGGCTCCGCCGTGGGGTCGCTGATCCACTCCTTGACGTCGAGATAGTCGCGGGCGCTGGTGGATTCGACCGAGCCTGAATAGCGGTTGGTAAAGACCGAGGCCCAGTACCAGTGGCGGACCTTCGCTTGCGCTTCGAGTTGCACGTGGGCCGGCAGCGCCCGCACGTGTGCTTGCAGTGCGGCAAAAACGGGCAGAATCGAGACATACGGAAGATAGCTGGACGAGATCGCGCCGAATTCTTGTGGGTGGCGCAGCAGCCGGATGGCATTCTCCAGCGCGCCGACGCCGTCCTCCCAGCGGCGCTTGAAGTCGGCGACGTCCGGAATGAGGACCTCGGTGCGGCGCGTGCCGTCGGACTCCCGGATCGGCTTCTCCTGGCCGGGAAGCAGGTAGTAGAGGTACTTCGGCGAGCAGTAGTTCTGGCGCAGGATGGACATCACCTGGAGGATGTAGACGTTGAGCTTGTCAGACTCGACGAATTCCAGACGCGGCCTGGCTTGGCGCCAAAGGTGCTTGAGCTGGAGCCCCTTTGGCTTCAGCAACGCGTTGATAAGGTCGAAAACGTCGAGCTGTATGCCACGGCTGTTGATCTGCGTGAAAATGTCGCAGACCTTGTCAACCTCCAGGTCCCGATCCAGCTCGATGTAGGCGATCTGGTAGTGCTCGGTGACCGCCTGAACATGCTCGTCAAACGCATCCGCGTTAGCCGCGTGTTTCCTGGCCAGCGTGGCGGCGCCGGTGTCTCCGGTTTCAGCGGCCTCTGCGGCCCGGTGTTCCCAGTAGTCCTTGTACCCGTCGCTCCACTTGTACAGCGCCCGTCCCCCTTCGCCGATGACCGCGAGCGGGAACATGTGAGCCGCAAACTGTTCCTCGCGATTGCCTAGCAGCTTCAGTCCGCGCTGGGTCCAGTCGTAGACGAAGGCCTTGTCGTACGCGTCGTCCATGAACTCATCCACGCGGATGAAGTAGAGGTATCGGTTCTTGCGCTTCGGCACCGGAATGTCGGGCGCGACGAACGCGTAGTACATCGCCGTCAGGCGTTGCTGGCCATCGAGGACGATGTGCTCGGCGCTGCCGATGCCGGCCGGGTATCCGTAGACAGCCTCGCACGCAAGCGCGGTGAAGTTCTCCTTCTTGCCTTTCCAGAGCAGCAGACTGCCGATGTAGTAGTCGAGGAAGATGGAGCGCATCAGCGCGCTGATGTCCCAGGGCTGCCACTCGAACTCCCGCTGAAAATCCGGGATGACAAAGCGACCCTCTTTGAGCCGGCTGATGACCGTGTTCAGGCTGACATGGTCGGGTTTTTGCGCGTCTCTCACCGGGTCGGACCTCCGATGATCTCATCCAGCAAGCCCCGGCCTTCACCCTGCAACGCCAGCCGGAGATTGTCAAGCGCTACTTCCAAGGCGAATCCGTCCGATACGCGGCGGGGTAGAGATGTTCAACGTCTACTGCTCCCGGTAATACCGTCGCCTGCCAGCTTATCATGTTCGCCTGCGTTTCTGGAACAGCGGCCGGTCCTCTACGTCAAGAAGATAACCGGCGGGTGCGCCATGCGGGGTCGGACCCTCGACCCCTGGAGGGTTCGGCGTACCGCCGGCGGCGTCCGGGTCGGGCAAACCGGCCGCCGAGGCAGTCGGCGGTGCCGCTCCGCCGGGCGTGCCCCTCCCATCTACCGCCGCGTTGGGAGCGCTCCTTCGTGCCTGGCCGGGCGGGGGATCAGCCTCCGCGTCTTCGCCGCGCTCACGGCACGAGGGCCACAGTGGTCAGGACCAACGGGCTGAAGTTGAGCGCGGGATCGTCGAGCAGCAGGCTGTTGGGCGGTAGCGCGAGGCGGGGATCGCGTCGCCGGATGAGCAGGGCGTGGCGGTGTCCCGCGGCGTACAGGTCGCGCGTCAATTGGAGCGCGTCGTGGGGGCTGTTGGGAACAAACATGACCTTCGCGTGGAAGTTGGGCGACAGGTCCATCGGAACGTGCCACACGTCGGTGATGACGATTTGCTCCGGACGCTGGGCCACAACATGGTTCAGCTCGCGGACGAACTCCCTCCGGCAACGCAGCAGATCCAGCGCGTAAACCTGCGCCGCCACCGCCAGCCCGAGGGCACTGACCACCACGACCCGACTCAGGTGGGCCGGACCGGCCCCCTGCCACCAGCGCGCCACCGTGCCGGCGGCCAGCACGCCCAGGAGTGGGTACACCGGCAGGAGATACCGGCAAGCCCAGTGGATCCCCTCGGTGATATGCGGGGGAGCGATCAGCACGTACAGCGCGGTCCAGATGGTCGCGAGTGCCCACAGCAGGTGTTCCACGGTCCCCCGCGGGGCACCACGCTCTCCGGAACCGGTTGTGCGGCTCGCTGACTTCACGCGCACAAACGCCAAGCACAAGACGGTGGAGGCGGCGAAGAACCCGTTGGAGTCCATCATCCACCACACCGGACTGCGGGCCCGCAGGTACCCGACGCCGATGGTCACGGCTCCGACGGCGGCCAGCCCGGCCAGAACCGGGACCAGCCAACGAAACGCACGCGCCGGAACCCGCGGATTGACGGCCCACGCGAGCAGCCCCAGGCCACTAATCAACCACGACAGCCGCAGCGTCTCGTGTACTTTCACCAGCAGGTTCAGCAGCACGGTCCAGCGGTCGCGGCCGAACGCAACCAGGCCGGCCGCGAACGGATCGTGCGGCGCCACATGGTGGCCCAAGGGGTGCCCCAGGGCCCACCATTGAAACAACCCCAAAGGCACCCACGTCAACGCGACCGCCGCGACGAACAGCCCCGCGTCGCGCCAGCGGTGGCGGTGATAGAGCAAGATCACGCAGACGAGCCCGACCCCAAAGACGGCGGCGTCCTCGCGAAACCACGTGGCGGTCCCGCAGCACACTCCCGCCGTCGCCGGTCCAAGCCCGCTGGGCTGCGTACGCTGCCGGACCAGCAGCAGCACACTGCCCATGACGAGGGCGGTCGCCGGCGTGTGCTCCCAGAAGGTGAGGCTGTAGAACCACAGCGGCGTGCCCAGTCCGACCAACAACACCGCCAGCGGTCGTGCCTCCGACGGAGCTTCCAACCGCCCCGCCAAGCGCCACACCGTCCAGAGCGTCGCCAGGCCGGCCGCCAGCGGCAGCACACACAGCCCCGCGTAACCGAAGAAACGGAAGGGGAAGCTCGATATCAGGGCGAAGAACGGCGGAAACGCCACGTACAGGCGCCCGTCGGCTACCCGTCCGAACGGCGCGTGCAGCGGCGAACAGCGGAAGGTCGGGTCGCACGCCTGTCCCGGCCAATCCACGGCATAGTCGCGGTAGTGACTGCGCAGCAATCCCTGCACCTGAATGAACTTGGCCCCGTCGTCGCATACCCAGAACCCGTCCTGCGGCAGGAGCGCGAACGCGCCAACGTAGGCCAGGAGGATCAGGGCTGCGGATGCCCAAAGCCATCGACGCCGGGGCTCAACCCTCGCAACGATCGTATGCGCCTCGGCTCCGCGCATATAACTCCCGTGTCAATAGTACAAGGCCGGAAACCACGCGGGGAGCCGACCTGTCACGTGCGGTCGGGGGCATCCGCAACGCCGGACTCCCGCCACGGCGGGCAAGCTCCGGTCCGGCGCTACGGGGGAGTGCGGGCGTCCCGCTCGACGATCCGAGCCGCGACCGTGAGGGAGCGGCCATGCCCCGAGAGTGAGAAGAACCGCTCCCTCACGGTCGCGGCTCGGAACATGTGCGTCACCACTGGGGTGCTCTTAAAACCACCACGCCTGTCCCGCCTTTTCCTTGATGAGCACCGACCGCAGGTACGCGACGGCCTTCTCGAACCCCTCCTGCACGCTCATCGTCGAGTCTTCGTGCTCGATGCTGATAACGCCGTCGTAGCCCTTGATCCGCAACATGCTCACAAACGGCTTCCAGAACTCGTCGCCGTGGCCGTAGCCGCAGGTGCGGAACACCCACGACCGGCCGCCGAGGTCGCCGTAGCTCTTCGTATCGAGCACGCCATTGATCTTCGTGTTGTGCGGGTCGATCCCGGTGTCCTTGCCGTGGACGTGGAAGAGGCACTTGGCGTCGCCGAGCACGCGGGCGGCCTCGACCGGGTCGATGCCCTGCCAGAAGAAGTGCGACGGGTCGAGGTTGGCCCCGAGCTGCTTGCCGCACGCCTTCCGCAGCCGCAGTAACGTCTCGGGGTTGTACACGCAGAACCCCGGGTGGGCCTCGAACGCGATCTTCACGCCCGCGTCCGCCGCCTCCCTGTTCTTGCCCGTCCAGAACGGGACCAGCACCTCGTCCCACTGGTACTTGAGAATCGCCTCGAAATCCGGCGGCCAGGGGCATGTGACCCAGTTCGGCGTCTTGTCCTTCGGGCCGCCGCCCGGGCAGCCGGAGAAGTTGATGACCACGTCGGTCCCGAGCTTGCGGGCGAGCTGGACGGCGGTGTCGTGGGCACGGCTGTGGGCGCGGGCGACGGCGGCGTCGGGGTGGACGGGGTTGCCGTGGACGGCCAGGCCCATGATGGCCAGGCCGCGTCGTTGGCAATCATCCACGATCTTCCGCTGGGCGGCCTTGTCTTGGAGCACTTCGTCCGGGTCGAAGAACGGCTTGCCGGGGTAGCAGCCGACGGGCAGCTCGATCGCGTCGAGGCCGACCTTCTGGCAATAATCGAGGGCCTTTTCCCACCCCATGCCACCGAGGCCCGCCGCCATCACGCCGAGTTTCATCGCTGTCGCTCCTTACCACCGATCGGTGCGCTGCGCCGCAGTTTCGCGCGGACTGTACAACGGCCGTGAAACAGCGACAAGCGGCGCCGCCCCCGAGCACGTTCAGCTCGCTCCGCCGGTGCCTGTGTCCCGCACGCCGAGGTGGTCCTTGAGCTGATCGACCAGGATCGGCGTGAGGGCCTTGAAGAACCCTGCGATGGCGGATTCCTGGGCAATGCTCAGGCACGGCCCCGTGGCCAACAGCGGGAACGCCACGATCCCCAGCATCACGGCCCGCAGCCACCGGCGACGACGGAGCTTCATCGGTGCTCTCCTCTTGGTCACACGGGCCGCATCATCGCACCCATCCGCTCGCCGCGGTAGTCTCGTGCGCAACTCGTCTCAGGAAGCCCGGCCCGCTTGACGAACAACCACCGGAAGTCGCCGGCGCGGGCCGAGTGTTGTGTCGGGCCCCCGAGCCGACCAGGGGAGTGCATACTCAGTCGCACGGGCCCGGTGGCGTGGCCGCGGTGGCCAGCACCAGACCATGCTCGTATAGGACCTTCGCCTGGTACAGGGCCTCGTCCGCCGCCTGGACCAGGCCCTGGAGGTCGATCGCCCCCGCGTCGGCGGTCCAGTACACGCCGCCGCTGACTCCCACGGTCACCCGGCCTTCGCGGCCGGCCACCGGCTCACGGTGAAGGGCCGCTTGGATTCGTTCGGCGGCGGGCAGCGCGTTGTCCTGGGGCAACCCCAGCATCAGGACCACGAATTCGTCACCCCCCCACCGCCCGGCGATGTCGTTCCGCCGCAGCGCGCCCCGTAGCCGTTGGCCCAGCGTCTGAAGTACGGCGTCGCCGCAGGCGTGCCCGTGCCGCAGATTGACCCGTTGCAGGCCGTCGATGTCGAAGACCGCCACGGTGGCGGACCCCGGGGTCTGGCCCGCTTGTCGCAGCGTCTGACGCCCGCGTTCCAGGAAGGCATCCCGCGTCAGCAGGCCCGTTAGTGGATCGTGCGCCGCCCGCTCGGCCGCCGATTGCTGTTCGGCCCGGAGCGCCTGCACGGTCCCGCCGAGCGTGCGCGTCTGTTGCTGGAGGGCGTGCTTTTCGGCGATGAGCTGGGCCGTGTTGCGGACGTTCTCGATGCACGCTTGCTGGATCAGCTCGGTGAGCGACGGCGCCTCGGCCGCGCCGAGGCTGAACATCCCGATCAACTCGCGCAGATGACGCTGCACCTCCGCAACGAACGCGGCCGCCCCCGGCCACCAGGCCGACAACTCCCGCCTCAATAGCTCGTCCACCGGGATCATCGCGTCGGCGTGCCAGCCCCGGATGTCGTGCGGCAGCAGCGCGGCCAGGTGCCCCGCGGTCGCCACCGCCTCGTCCCCTGCCGCCGCGTTCAGCCGCGGCCGGTGGTGATGGAACCCGATGGCGCTGAGATACGGCTCCGGCAAACCGAGCCGCTCGCCGATGAGGCGACCGGCGTCGGCATGATCGAGGCCGAAGCGCTCCGTTTCGTCGGCCAGTTGTTGTTCGACCCCGGCGCGGCCGGAGCGCAGCCGCACCGAGTACTCCGCGCCCGCGACCGCGGCGAACAGGCCGATCCCAATGTCCTGGAACAGCCCCATCGTGAAGGCTTCATCCGCCCGGGCCCGCGCGGTCGCCTGGGCCACGAGGCGCGCGGCGATGGCTTTGCACAACGAGGCTTCCCAGTAGGCGCGGGCGTCGTCGGCCTCCAGCCGCCATGCGGTGTGCAGTCCGGCCAGGCAGTTGCTCACGGCCAGCGCCCGCATGCTGGCGGTGCCGAGCAAGCCCACCGCCTGCTTTACCGTCACCGCCTTGCGGCGCACGCCGAACCACGACGAATTCGTCACCGCGAGGACCTTGCTGCTTAGGGCGGCGTCGGTCTCAATGAGCTCGGCGTACTGGTCGATGTCGGCGTCGGGGTCCTTGCCCAGCTCGATACACCGCAACGCAACGGCGACCGTCGTCGGCAAGACCTCCAGCCGCTCGATCCGCTCGCGCAGCTCAGTCCCGGCGTCGGTCATCGCTCACCCCCGACCGCGGCCGACGGCGACGCCCCGTCGAACGCCGGCTCGACGTCGCCGGCCAAGCCGGCATCATGCGGGTAGGTCGCGATCACCCGGTTGCGGAGCTGTACGACCAGGTCGATGTGGCTGCCGGTGTCGGCCCGCCAGGGCAACTGGTTCAGGTTCCGCTCCAGCAGATCCAGGGCGGCATGGATCTCCCGCAGCAGCTCCCCCGGTTCGCGTCGTCGGCCTGCGTCACTCATGCCTGTGTTCCGCAACGCCACCGGTCGCCCCGGGCCGGTCAATCGGCCCCCGTCGGGTTGAATAACGCGCGTCGTCCAACGGCCCCCGCCGCGAAGTTCCGCGCGGCGTGGACCGCAGGGGGGAGTCCACTCGTAAGGCCCCGCGTCAGCGCGGACCCTCTCCGGGGGTGAGCTCCCGTACGTTATTTCGGCGCTCCCTCCGCTGGGCATGAGTCCCCCGCGGACGACCGGACGCGCGAATCCTGCGCTGCCCCGTCGGCACACGGTTGATCCCGCCGGGTATTCGCAATCGTGCGACACGGGAGGGCGAAACGCCTGCCGCGCCTGGAGCCTGGCCATCCCGTCCGTTCTGCCACGACCCCGAATACCCGTGCAGCCACCTGCCGGTTCGGCTCAGTCCGGCAGCATCAGGTGCTTCAAGGTGGCTTGTCGGAGGAGGGACTTGGTGTCCTCGGCGATGCGCTCGCAGAGCGCCTCGACCCGGTCCTTGGCCCTCTCCGCCCCGGAGATGTCGGCCCGCATCGTCAGGTGCCCGTTGACCGGCCCGTCAATCGCTTCCACGATCTCCAGCAAGGTCGTGCGTTGCGGAGGCCGTTTGAGCTGGAACCCGCCGCGGCGCCCCGTCTCGCTTACCAACACGCCCGCCCGCACCAGTTGCTGAAGGATCTTCAGCAGGTATTCGAGGGGCAAGCCGTGCGTCTGAGCAATCAGGCGCCCCTGGACGGGGCCCTCGTCCTGGTGCTTGGCGATGTACACTGCGGCAAACACCGCGTACGCGGACGCTTTACTGAGTCGCATTGAGGTTCCTCGAACCGAGGACACCGACGAAAATCGAGTCAGCCGGGAACCCGCGGGGTTCCCGAGGGGTCACGTGTTCGGCGCCCTCAACGCTTGCGCGGCCCGGACCAGGATCCCCGGCCAGAGCTCGTCCATCCCACCCGCACCGGACGGTGCGGCTTCCATCCACAACGCCACCAGCGCTTCCTGCCCCTCCCACTCGCACGGGTGGACGCGGGCTTCGAAATGTCCCATCGTCCCGTCCCGCCGGAAGACCGTTACGAGGCCACCCGGAATCCGCCTCTCCTGCCAAAGCTGCGCGCCGAGCCCGGCATCCACCCGGTCCAAGGGACGCGGCAGGTCCGGATCGACGACGGCCGCTAACACGGCGTGGGCCTCGGGGGTAGCGAAGAGGAGCCGGCCGTCGCGAGCTAGGCAGGTCACCGGCAATTCCGACAGCACGCGCCGTCGCGGGTCGGCCCCTTCGGCGGCGGCCAACTCCTGCTCCAGGCGGTGAATCTCGCGCAGCAGCTTGCGCTGGTCCAACATGTGCCGCAGATGCAATTCCAGCTCGTGCAGCTCGAATGGTTTCTCCAGGTACGCGATGGCGCCGAGCTCGCGACTGCGACACTCGTAGCTGGGGCAACTGAACCCCGTAATGACGATCAGCCCCAGCCTGCGGTCGAGCTTCCGCGCCCAATCCGCGAAGTCCAAGCCGTCGATGCTGTCGGCCAGCCGGATGTCCACGATCATCAGGTCCAACGGCCGCTGCTGCACAATCGTCTGGGCCTCGGTCGCTGTGGCCGCCAGGTGTGGCCGCAGCCCCAGCCGCTCCAGAAACCGCCCCAGGTGTTCCCGGTACCGCGGCTCGTCGTCCACCACCAATACGTCCATTCTCAGTCACCCTCCGGTTCGATCGCTTGGCCGATTCGTGCCACGCCACCCGCCTCACGCCGTATTCATGCCAAAGTCGGGTACCATCCGCGTAATCGTCAGCATACGCCTTCCGCCGTGCCGCGTCCAGTGGCATGGTGTGCGGCGGCGCGATTCAACCCGGCAGCGTGATGGTGAAACGGGCGCCGCCCTGGGGGGGATTGTCCACTTCGATCTGTCCCCCGTGCGCCTCTACGATACCGTGCACCACACTGAGGCCCAAGCCGGTGCCGCCGAAGTGGGTCCGCGTGGTGTGGAAGGGGTCGAAGATGTGCTCCAGGTGGTCCGGGGCGATTCCGGGGCCGTTGTCGGACACGACCAGCCGCACGCCGGCCTCGTGACGCGCGGTGCGAACGTGGATCTCCGTGCCCCGGCCGCCAGCGTCCAGGGCGTTCTGCACCAGGTTGACAAGCACTTGCTGAAACTCGGTGGGGTTCAGCGGCACGGCGGGCACATCCTCCGCCAGGTGCAGTTGCACGACCGCGCCGTCCCGCTGGACACGCTCGCGCAGCAGGTCGACGACCCGTCGGACCAGTGCGTTGACATCGGCCGGCCACTTCTCCGTCGGCTCCTGCCGCGCGAAACGCAGCACGCTCTTGATGATTCGTCCACAGCGCTGGGCGTCATCGACAATTTCGCCCAAGCACCGGCGGACAAGAGCCGGGTCCGCCGTCCCGTCCAACTCGTTCAACGCCGTGCGGGCGGCCATCAACACGCCGCCGATTGGATTGTTGATCTCGTGCGCGATGCCCGCCGCCAGCGTGCCGATCGACGCCAGCCGTTCTGTTTGTCGCAGTCGCGCCTCGGCTTCCTTGAGCTGCGTGATGTCGTGCTGCAAACCAACGACGCCGACCACCCGGCCTGCGGCGTCGTGCTGTGGGCAGCGCACGGTCAGGTACGTGCGGGACCGGCCCTCCACCGAGAGCTGCTCCTCGGTCGTCAGGGGCCGGCCGGACCGCACGACGCAGTCGTCCGCCTCCTGCCACACCCGGACGGTGTCGGCCGCCTGGAGCTCCGCATCCGTACGCCCGAGCAACTCGCGCCCCCCGCCCCGCACCCGCCGCGCCGCGTCGTTGACAATCAAGTACCGGCCGGCGAGGTCCTTGACGTAGACGACGTCCGTCATGCTGGCGATGACCGTGCGCAGGAGCTCATGGCTCTCCCGCACCTGCTCCTGCACCCGCTTCTGGTCGGTGATGTCAGTGGTCAGGCCCACGATGCGGGCGACCCGTCCGTCCGCGTCGCGCAGCGGGAACGCCCGGTCGAGTACGTGCCGGACCGTCCAGTCCGGCCGCACGACCCGGAACTCCTGCTCGGTCACCTCCCCCTCCCGCTGGCGACGCCACGCCGCCCACACCGCCGTCCGGTCGTCCGGGTGTATCACCCGCCACACGGCGGTCCGGCTTGAAGTCAGTCGCGCCGGCGGCACACCGCAGATGTCCTCGCACGCCGGACTCACATACCGCACGCGCCGGTCCCGCAGGTCGATCAGCCAGAAGACCTCGCGGATGTTCTCCGCCAGTTGGCGGAAACGCTCCTCGCTCTCCCGAACCGCGTCCTCGGCCCACTTGCGGTGCAGCGCCATGCCGTAGATGGAGGCGAAGCGCTGCACCAGTTCCACGTCGCGCGGCGTGTAGTCGCGTTCGGCATTCGCCAGCGCGACCTGCCCGACCAACTGCTCTCCCAGCAGCGCCGGGGCGGACACGAAGCGTCGCACCGGCAAGTGCCCCGAGGCTGTGCCGCGGGCGCGCGGGTCGCGCGTCAGGTCGTTGGTCAGCACCGGTTGGCGAGTACGCAGAGCGAGGCCCGGCAGCCCGTCGAAATCGTGGAAGCGAATCTCCTTGCCCGGGACCGCGCACTGGTCCCATACCTCCCCTGTCAGCGTCGGGCACACCAGGTCGCCTGTTGCGCCGTCGACGTAGCCGACGAAGCCCAGCGGGCTGCCGGTCAGCCGCTGGGCGCGGTCGAGCACGAGACGGGAGATGTCCGCGATCGAGATGCGCTCCCCCGCCAGGAGGGCCGCCGACAATTCCGCCGCCGCCGCGTTGACGTTGACCTCCCACGAAAGGGCGGCCACGGCCCGTTTCCACTCCGTGAGGTCGGTCATCGCCCCGATCATGCGCAGCGCGTGGCCGTCCGCGTCCCGCACGACAAAGCCGCGGTCCATGACGTGGGCATAGCTTCCGTCGCGCCGTCGAAAACGATACTCCTCGTTCCAGTAGTTCTCGTGTCCCCCCAACAACGCCCGCAGTTGTTCCAGTACCCGCGCCTGGTCCTCCGGGTGCAACTGCTCATTCCACCACGGGATCGACGTGTCGCTGGGCGGGCCGAACATCTGCAAGTAGCGCTCGTTTCGCCACGAGCGGTTCGCCACGATGTCCCAGTCGTACACCGCGTCGCGCGTCGCCTGCGTCACCCGCCGAAAGCGGTCTTCGCTCGCGCGCAGGGCCTCGGCCTGGCCGCGCAGTCGTTCCAACATCCTGTGCGTAAGTACCACCGTCGCGATGGCGAGGAGGCTCACCCCGAGCTCAAGGACATCTTCCCCGCGGGCGTCCAAACCGCGCTCCGGGTCCTGACAGGCCCCCCACACGCGAACGCCGGATTCCGCCGTCAGGAGAAACAGCAAGCCCGTCAGGCACCCCAGCCGCCAATCACGAACCCGTCGCAGAACCCCCACCGACCAACCCGCAGCGACCCCACGGGCCACGGCGGACACCAGTAGAACCCAGGACATGAGGCGGTCTCGCGAACCGACCGTCGGGCATGGCCCGATCACCGACTCCCGGTCGGCGCGGCGCGATTGTAGGCGGCGCGGCGCCCGACCGCCAACGCCTGGACCCCACGCGATCCCGCAGCCGGCGGTGGTCGCCGGGAGCGCTCGCGGGTGCGCTTGGCGTGCTCCCGTTCGCCCACGGGCCGCGAATGTCCCATAACTCGTGCGCGAAACCGCGCGCGGCCGGCGTTTTCGGGCCGCTAGCCGTTGACTTGCAGCCTCACGCCCGATACAAAGCTCTTAGCGGAGGACAGAAAGGAAGCGCTGCGTGCGGCTCCCCACGTCTGCCTCCATCTCATGAACGTCGCGGCGTAACCATCGTCCCGGGTGGGCCGGGATGAACGGGTGCAGCTCAAGAGACCGCCGCGAAAGACGCCTCGAAGGGCGCGCGACTGGCGCGTTTGGTGCGGTGGGGTTGTTTCCCCGCCCAAACCCCTGTCGACAGATCAGGTGCAGGTCATGCTGCGCGTTAGCCGCGGATGCGACGGAACGCCGGACCCTGGTCAGGTTCCGTGGCGCAACCGCGCGTCGGATTGGGCGGTTCCGCTCAACTCTTGCGCGAGAACGCCCGAATACTGGGTTGCGGCAGCAACGAACTGCGCCCGCGTGACCATCTGTACCGCGCAATTCTTGCCGAGACATCTCACCTCCTCCGGCGACTTCCCTGTCCGGCGTGGTCCGGACCGTCGGCGGTGGTGATTCGGCGATGGTGGAGCCGTCCGGTAGAGCGGCTGCGAACTTGAAGGAGGATCCGAGACTATGAGAACCTTGAGTGTGTTGTGTATCGTCCTCCTGAGCGCCGGCGTCGTGCTGGCCCAGGCGGACCGAGCGATCACCCCGATCCCGGCGGAGAAGTCGGTGCGCAACGCGGCCGTCGAACCGCCGCGCGCTATGAAGTTGGAAAACGCCGGCGGCGAAGGCTACGTCTTCGGCTACAACGAAATGGACTTTGCCGGCGACGGCGGCGCCAAGTGCCCGCCCAACTCCGTCATCGTGGGCCAGGATGCCGGTACGTCCGGCGGCACGTACTTCTACAGCGACCTGGGGTTCTGCGACCCCGCTAACCCCGCCAACTGCCGCCGCGTCACCGCCGAGAACTTCCCCCCGGTGATGACCAACCCGCCCCTGGCGTATCCCGTCCGCTGCATCAGTTGGTACGGGTCGTACATCGACGCCAACAACAACGGCTGCGTCAAGCCGTCGCACAGCTTCCGCATCCAGTTCTACAATGACAACAACGGCATTCCGGTGGTCAACCCGCCGTTTGCCACGTTCACGGTCACCGCGAACGCCCGCGTCGTCGACACGATCAACTGGCAAGGTGGCGGCTCAAGCCTCCGGTACCTGTACTGGGTTGTGCTGCCGAGTGACGTGAACCTGAACAAGGGCCACGTCTCGATCTGCGGCACGGCCGCCGGCGCGTGCTACTTCTTGTGGTCCCACTCTACCGACGGCGGCAACATGCTCGTCTACCGGTGGTGGGAAACCGGTGCCACGACGCCGACCGCCTACACGCAAAACGACGTCGCCTATTGCTTCGGTCGCTACATCCCCGGCTCGTGCTGCAATGACTGGACGGGCAATTGCGACCCGAACTCGGACGACTTCTCGTGCTTCTATTCGGCCGACATGGGGACCACCCCGCCCTCGGGCCGCTTCACCACCG
>JBFMAI010000020.1:0-107709 GCA_040755725.1 Planctomycetota bacterium
GAGACCGCGGGCAGAAAGCCCCGCGCCCGCAAGCCCGCCGCCGAACCCAAGCCGAAGCGGGTCAGCGCCCTGGACGCCGCCGCCGAGGTGCTGCGGAACGCCGGCAAGCCGATGCGGGCGCAGGAACTGATCACCGCGATGGCCGAGCAGGGTCTGTGGCAGAGCCCCAACGGGCAGACGCCGGCGGCCACGTTGTACGCCGCGGTGCTGCGCGAAGTCCGGGACAAGGGCGCGTCCGCACGGTTTCGGAAGGTCGATCGCGGCCTGTTCGAATACGCCGGTTAGCACGCGGCCCAGCATCACCGCACCCCCGACACCTCGGCCAACTTCGCCGGGGTGTCTCTTCGGCCGGCCGTCGCTTCGTCCTCCGCTACGAAGCGAGCGCTTCCCTGAGGCCACCCCTGAGAAACGAGCGTTTCTTCGGACGCGACCGCCGGGGCCGGGGTCTCGGCGGCGGGCGGGGTTGACGCGGCCGCGGGCGGGATATACAATGGATATACGATGTAAGACCTGGAGAACGGTCCCATGCTCAAGACGCTCACCAAGCACGGCAACAGCTACGCGCTGATCATCGATCGCGCCATCCTCGAGCTGCTCAAGATCACACCTGAGACGCCGCTCGAGGTCAGCACCGACGGGAAGATGCTGACGATCGCGCCCGTCACTGATCCCAAGCGCCGCGCGCGCTTCGATGCGGCGCTCACCACGACCAACCGGCGCTATGGCCGCGCGCTCAAGAAGCTCGCGGAATAGCGCGCCATGCAGCCGGACTTCCTCGAACTTGTCGAGGTGCTCACCATCCACGCCGACCAGATCGAGCGCTACGGCGGCGACGCGTCCATCCGCGACGCCGGACTGCTGGAATCGGCCTTGGCGATGCCGCGCGCGATGTTCGGGGGCGAGTTCCTGCATCGTGACCTCTACGAGATGGGCGCTGCCTACCTCTACCACATTGTGCAGAACCACCCGTTCGTCGACGGCAACAAGCGCACGGGAACGGCGACGGCGCTCGTGTTCCTCGAGATGAACGGCGTGATGATCGACGCGGACGAAGACGCGCTGGTCGAGCTCGTCCTGGATGTGGCCCAGGGACGGGCGGACAAGACGCGCATCGCTGAGTTCTTCCGCACGAACAGTGAGTAGCGCGCCGCTGATCAAGCTCAGATCTCCGGCGTACCATGCCTCGCCCGACCATCGCATGCCGCGCCGCGGCTAGCCACGCCGTGCCGCGCCCAGCCCGGCGCTGGCGTCCTCGTCTTTTCGACCTTCAGGCTCCTGAGAAAAAGCCACGCCCTGCCATGCCTTACCTTGCCACAGCTGGCCCAGCCACGCCTCGGCGGGTCGCGCCTTGGCTTGCCGAACCCCGCCAGGGAGATCACGATGCCGGACGGATACGATCGGCCTTTCGTCCCGTGAATTGCTCCCAGCGCGCGACAATCGTGTCGGCGTACAGTTCATCTATCTCCATCGCAAAACAACGCCGTCCGGTTTGCTCCGCCGCGATCAGCGTGCTGCCGGAGCCGCCAAAGAGGTCGAGCACGTTCTCGCCTGGCCGACTCGAATACTGAATTGCACGCTGGGCAAGCGACACCGGTTTCTCAGTCAAGTGGATCATCGATTGCGGGTTGACCTTTCGGATCGACCAGACGTCCTGCACGTTGGCCGGACCGAGGAAAATGTGCGCCGCGCCCTCGCGCCAACCGTAGAAGCACCACTCGTGGTTTCCCATGAAGTCCTTGCGGGTCAGGACCGGATGCTCTTTCACCCAGATGATCGCCTGCGAGAAGTACAGGCCACATGCCTTCAACACCGGAGGGTAATTCCCGCAGTTCGCGTAGCCGCCCCAGATGTAGAACCCGCGCCCGGGCAGCAGCACGCGGGCGATGTTGCCGAACCAGGCCGCGAGCATCTTGTCAAAGGCCTCGTCGCTGACGAAGTCGTTCGCCAGCGGCCGGTCCTTTGGCCGCAGTTTCTTTGTCGTGCGCTTGGCCTTCTCAGGATCACGGGCGAGGTCGAAACCCTGGTGGTGCTGCAACGCGCCGTCGCGTCGCGCCGCCTCCGTTGCCTGGAAGGATGAAAGGCCCGCGGCGATCGCATTGTTGCTGCGCGGCTCGACCTTGACGTTGTAGGGCGGATCTGTGTTCACGAGATGGACGGGCTGGCCGTCGAGCAGCCGATCGACATCGGCGGGCGATCCGCTGTCGCCGCAGAGCAGGCGGTGATCGCCGAGTGTCCACAGGTCGCCCGGCTGCGTGATCGCCGCATCGGGTGGCTGCGGAACCGAGTCTGGATCGGTCAACCCGGCTTTCACACCGCTCGCCGCGTCGAGCAACTGAGCGAGTTCATCGCCATCGAACGCCAGCAGCGACAGATCAAACCCCGCGGCCTTGAGCTCTGAGATTTCGAGCGGGAGCAGCTCGTAGTCCCATTTCGACAGCGTGGCGACCTGATTGTCCGCCAGACGAAACGCCTGTACTTGAGCGGGGGTTAGGTCGTCCGCGCGGATCACCGGGACCGTCGTGAGCCCCAGCTTCCGCGCCGCGCGGTGCCGCGTGTGCCCGGCGATGATGACATTCGCGGCGTCGACAACCAACGGAACTCTGAAACCGAACTCCGCAATCGAGCCCGCCACCGCAGCGACCGCTTCCTCGGAGATCGTCCGCGGGTTTCGCTCGTACTCGCAAACCGATTCGATCGGAACCATCTCAATCTGCATCTTCGACCTCCCTGTCGAAAGCAGCCACACCTCACCTGGACTCGCCAGGGCCCGGCAATTCAATGCTCACCACGCCGTGCCCGACCGAAGCCGAGCCTAGCCAATGCCAGCCAAACCTGACCTCAGCGCACCGCGCCGCCGCTCAGCACGCCTCGCCGCGCCTGGACGTAGCCAGCCGCGCCTCGTCTATCTGCACCGTTTCGCCTTCTCCGGGGCATACCTCGCCTCCGCCCGAGCTTGCGGTGCCATACCCTCGCCAACCAGTCCAGGCCCGACCGCGTCCCGTCATGCCCCGCCAGAGCGCGCCTTGGCGCAGCGCGGCTCGGCTTGGATCATTCCGCTCCGCCGACGTCAAAACGCGTGAGCACGAAGCGCCCATATGTCGGCCGGAAATCCGCCAGCCCGACGAGCCGCCCCGCGGCGCCGAGCGTGTCCGCGAGCAACTCGGGGGTGATGTACTCCGGCAGCAGCACCATGAGGTCGACCGCGATTTCCCAGCCCTGCTTGATCGCGGGGCGGACGCGCGTCACCGCGGCGCGCTGCACAACGACGCGCCGGCGATCCTCGTAGTGCCACTTGGTCAGCGCCTGCGGCCCGAGCGTGGCGAGCGGCGTGACGCTCACGATGCCGGCCTTGAACAGATCAACGGCGCTCTTGCGCGGCGAACGCGGGTCCTGCTTGAACTTCGCCGCCGCGATGATCGACTGGCGCAGGTATTCACCGGGGACGGCCAAGTGTCCGTCGTCGTCGCGATAGACATAACTCTCGAGGTCGTCGCTCTTCTTGGCGGTGCTGCCCTTGGCGGCGCGCGACTTCGCATCGACGGCTTCACAGTTCCAGCGGTGGAGCAGCAGATCCGCCGTGCCGCGCACCGTGACAGAGGCCACGTAGGGCTGCTCCGTCGCGATAGCGGTCGCGCCGCCGTTCGTCACCTCCGGTCCGATCGCGCTCGCGCCGCCACCGTTGTTCTTCCACGATCCGTTGTTCGCATCCATGCCGGAATCTCCGTTCTGTTGAAGCGCCGGGCCTCACCGATCCTTACCCCGCCATGCCCCGCCTGACCGTGTCCCGGCTAACCACGGCTTGGCACGCCGCATGGCTCACTAGACGTTTACATACGCTGTCGCGAAGCGCGCTGCCGGAAGCGCGCGGAAGATCGCGCTGGCCGTCCGCGTGCCGCCCAGTTGGCCACCACGCGGCCCCGTTTGGCCCCGGGGCGTAGCGGGGCGGCTGGGTGGTGGGAACGGACGACCGGTCCGCCCCGCGTCGCCCACGGCGGCCCCGTTGGCGCCCGTCGGCGGTCCAAAACGTCGAAACAAACTCAGAGAACCCTCGTGCCTCGTTCCGCGGACCCAGACTGACCGTTTCCGCAGGGAAGGAACCGCTGGCGGCTGGCGCTGGTGCTCATCGCGCGTCCCCTCCACGCCCCTCCATGAGCGCGGCAGCGCTGCGCAGTTCGGCCGCGCGCTCGGGATTCAGGTCGGCGCAGCGGCCGGCGAGTTGGAGCAGGCGGTTGTACCAGTCCCGAGGCGTCCACCCGTCACGGCGGCGCGCCAGCTCGAGAATCGCCTTGGGCTGGCTATCGCCGTTGCCCGCGTACCACGCGACGCCATTCTCGTGCTCGAAGCGTCCGGCATACCTTGGCGGCGCGGCGGGCAAGGTATGCCCAAGGTATGCCGCAAGGTCTGCCGGCTTATCTTTTGCAACCGCCGGAGGTTGCGCCGTCGGGCATACCTCGGCATACCTTTTTCCGGGGGTCGCCTCATGCGCGGGCGCGTGCGTGCGCGCGGGCGCGCACGCGCCTGCACACATGTGCGGGGGGTCGGGAAAAGGTATGCCAAGGTATGCCGACTGCTGTAAATCATGGTCAGTACTCGACTTCGGTTGGCATACCTCAGAAGTCAAGGTATGCGAAAGGTATGCCTTTTCGGGAAAAGGTATGCCGTCGGTCCTAATTAGGCAGTACTGCTGGCGACCGCTCTTGTCGGGGTCGGCCGCCGTGATGCGATACCCCGCGACGACGCAATCGCGTTTGCGCGACAAGCGCATGCCCAGCTGCGTCAGCGCGCCGCGTTCCGTCGGCGCAGATACCTGCGTGGTGAGCAGGTCGGTGCGCTTGCCGCCATCCTCCCACAGCAGTGTGGCCAGATCACTGACGCCGACGCGCGCCTCGCCCCAGCGCTGCCACCAGGCGAGCACGAAGGCGCGCCAATCGGCGGTCTCGACATCGGATCGTCGGCGGAGTTCGTCCGCGTTGGCCAGGAAGCCCGGGACGCCGGCCACGCCGAGGATGCCGCCCATCACCGCGACGTACTGCTCGAAGCTGCCCATCACCTGCGTGCCGGCTGGTTGCCCAGCGGCCAGCCACGCGCGGACGAGTGTCAGCGCTGCATGCACAAGCTCCGTGCGCTGCCCGCGCACGTAGGCGAGCAGGTTGGGATGTCGGAAGCCGCTGCGGGATTCCGGTGTCTCCATGCGGGCATCCAGCCGAATCCACACCACGCGCCGGGCCAGCTCGCGGCTGAACGCCAGGTTGTTGCCCGTCGTCGTCCACACGGCCCGGTTGGGCAGCAGCAGCTCCCGCGTGTGGCCGAGCTGGCGATCGCGCCAAATCGTGTCGGTCAGCACCGCCGCCAGATGCTCACTGTCCAGACGCTGGACGACGTTGCCCCACAGGATCGCGGGGCTGTCGGCCAGCAGCGCGGACGTGATCTTCTTGCGCCACTCGTCGGGGTCCTTCGCTGCGGTGGTCGCGCCGACTTCCTGGCCGAGGGCGGGCAGCAGCGCCGACTTCACGAGCAGGTCCTTGCCCGTCGCCGGCGAAGGAGCGTCCACGGCGTGCAGCGGCGTCGGCCCCGCGATGAGCGGCCGCACGAACGGCAACAGCAGCAGCGCCACCGCGTTGGCGCGGCTGGCATCGTCGATGAAGGGGAAGTCCGCCAGGATGTCGAACACGGTGTTGCGTGCCGCCGTAATGGCTGCTTCGTCCGGCGCCTCAGGGACCGGCGCCAGGTCGGTGATCGTGCGATGGTGCCACAGGCCGCTGGTCGCGTGGTACCCGTCCGCGACCACCAGGCTGCCGTCAGCCGCAAAGGTCGGGCAGGTCACCACGCCGTACAGCGGCGGCAGGTCGAGGCTGGGTTGGGACAGGATGTCGCGCGCGATCGACAGCGGTGGCAGGTCGGACGTGACGTAGTCACCTTGCTTGCCGTGCTTGAGCGTGAACCAATCGGCGACGTTCGTCAGCTCACCGCGCAGGGCGTCGGGGTCCAGCTGCTGGACGCGCGGCAGGACCGTGGCGTGCTCCTGCTGCACGAAGGCGATCCGTGCCATCCCGCCCGCGCGCTGGAACAGCCGTGGCGGCTGATTGGCCGCTTGCAGCGCGGCCAGCGCGTCGCTGCGGATATCGCGCAACTGGCGCTCGTTGCCTTGGATCTGCGGCCGACCTGACGCAGCCGGCGGTGTCGGCGGCGACCGCGATGCCGGTGCGGCGCAGCTCTTCGACGACTTGCGCGGCTGGTACTGCCCCGTGACGGTCGCCAGCGCCTTGGCGATCGTCATCTGACCGTAGGTCTGCTCGCCGTGCTGCTCGTCCCACTTGTCGCGCATCAGGCCCGAGCGGCGGAACAGGCGGTCAATCTGCGCGGGGTCTTTCGTGTAGAACGCCAGCGTGAACGCGACCGACGAATCTGCCTCGCTGCGCGAGTTGAAATGATCGTTCCAGCGGCCAGCCCACAGGGCCTGGAATTTCGCGCCGGATTTGCGGCTCTTGCCGGCGAGGCGCAGGATCTCGTCGTCATCGATAACGGCGGGCGTGCTCGGGGGTGGAGGGGGCGCGGCCACAGGTCCACCCGCAGCCGGCGCTTGCGGTGCAGGGGCGGTCGTTGACTGCGGCTCGGCGCCGATCACGGCGGCGTACACCGCATCGAATGCCGCCTGCCGCGGCACGACGTCCGTTGCGTACTCGGGCAGATGCGCGCCGGTGACGGTGAAGAACCGCCCGTGGTCATACATTTCGACCTGCCCGTCGGCGTAGGGTTTGCGGCACTTCGAGCCGGCCTTCCGCGCCTGGACGAACACCTTCACGCCCGTGCCGGACGGGCTGAGCTCGCTGTAGCTGTCGAGTTGCGTCAGGAACGCCAGCGCCCACGGCTTGATCTGCCCGCCGCTGTCGATGCAGTCGTCCAGATCCACGCCGGCATAGGGATCGTCGGGTGTGAACACGAAGCCCACGCCCACCAGGTCGGTGCAGTTCTGGCAGGCCGCCAGCGCTTGCTCGAACGTGCCCCAGGTCGCCGGGTTGATGGACGAGGCCTTCCCGCCACGCGTCGGACTCACCGGGCACTTCGTCTTCTGCCCGTCGCGCAGCACGTAGGTCCAGGCCACCCACTGCGCGCGCTGCCGCAAGCAGGCCGGCACCGCCGCAATCAGTCGCTGGGCGTCGAACGCGCGCCGATCATCCGGCACAGGCCACCTCCGCTGTGATCTCACTCGCCTGCGCCCGCGCCCAATGATCCAGGAAGGTCCGGCGATTGATGACGTGGTTCTTCTGTGCCGCGTTGCGCAGCCCCCAGCGATCGCCCAGCAGCACGCAAAATCGCGCGGCGCGCGTCACCGCGGTGTACAGCCAGTTGCGATCCGCGAAGAAGTGCGAACGGTGACACAGCACTATCGCGCAGGGGAATTCGCTGCCCTGCGCCTTGTGGGCCGTCAGCGCGTACGCGAGCTGCACGCGGTGCACGTCCTCCCCGTGAATGCGCCGCTCGCCGACACCGTCGAACGCGATCCAGTAGCCGCCCTCGGCGCCCGGCTCGTACGCCAGCACGCGGCCCTGCGTGCCGTTCATGACGCCGAGGGTGTAGTTGTTGACGGTCTGGATGACTTTGTCGCCGACGGCGAACTTCCGGCCGGGGTCGCCGTGCAGCAGATGCTGCAGCATCTGGTTGAGCGCCTTGGTGCCGAGTGCGCCCAGGTGCGTCGGGGTGATGATCTGGATATCGCGCACTGGATCGAGCCCCAGCCGCTGCGGCAGCATCTTGAGCACTAGGTCGCGCAGGTAGGTTTGGATCGGCAGCGCGTCCTGGAAGGCGTCGACCACCGTCCAGGCGGGGTCGTGGACGGCGGTTGGCGACACCACTCCCGTGAGCACCGCCGTGCTGTTGGTTTTCAGAATGCCAGCCTGACGTTCAACGGTCTCGAGCACCACGGTGGGCACGAGCCGGTGGGCGATCAGGTCGCGCAGGACGTTTCCGGGGCCGACGGGCGGAAGTTGGTTGTGATCGCCGACCAGCACCAGCCGCGTACGCTCAAAATCGACCCGCTGCAGCAGCGCGGCCATGAGCGGCACATCGACCATCGACACTTCGTCGACAACGACGGCGTCGTACGGTGGGTCGGGCTCCACGTCGGGGTCGTCGCTGAAGTAGAACGGCTCCGACACGCTCGGCCGGCGGAATTTCTGACCGTCGTAGCCCAGCAGGCGGTGAATGGTCCGCGCCTCGAGGTCGAGACCCTGGGTGCGCAGCGTCTCCTCGATCCGTTTGGCGGCCTTACCCGTGGGTGAGCACAGGGCGACCCGCAGCCCCACGTCGCGAAACGCCCGCGCGATGCGGGCCAGGACGAACGTCTTCCCCGTGCCCGCGGCCCCCGAGATCAACGCAATCGTGCACCGCAACGCCGTACGCAGGGCGTCGACCTGGCGGGAATTGAGCTGCTCGGTCAGTCCGCGGTGTCCCAGCGGGCGCTCCGCCCACGCATGCGTCGCGAACGTGCGCTGGATCAGTCGCTCCGCCTCAAGCATCGCCGGCAGCGCTACGGCATTGCCGTCCGTCCCGAGCGCCCCATCCTGCAGCAGGCGCTCGCCTGCGCCGCGAATCACGTCGCGGCTGTCGAGCGTATCGAGCAGGAGCAGCTCGTTGCCCTTGTCGATCAGGTCGGCGCCGTTGATCCAGGTGTGGCCGCCGGCGATTTCCTCACCGACGACATACAGCAGGCCGGCCGCAATCCGCCCGGCGTGGTCTTTGGGTGTGCCCATGGCGCGGGCGATCTTGTCCACCCGCTTGAACCCGTAGCCGTCGACGTACCGGATAAGCTGATAGGGGTCGTTGCGCAGCACACCAACGATGCTGTTGCCGAACGTCTTCAGCAACGTCTCTACCTGGTGCGGCGTCAGGCCGAAGCTGGCCAGGTATGAACGCACCTCGTTCTCGGCGCTGTTGGCGATCCAAGCCTCACGCAGCGATTCCAGCGTCGCCTGGGGAACACGCAGCTGGCGGTGGAGTTCCTCGAGATCCTGGCGGATGATGCGGTCGAGGTTGGCGGCGCTGGCGGCGTAAGTGACGATCTTGCGGGCGGTGATTTCCCCAATGCCGGCGAAGGCGGGGTGCTTGGCCAGGTACTGCACCAATCCCTCGGTCGTCTCGGGCAGGTCGTATGAGAGGGAGTCGACGACGAACTGCCGGCCGTACTTGGCATCGTGCTTCCAGCGACCCACCAGGGCGACGACATCGCCGACGTTCGCACAGAGCTTCCCGGCGAAGCGTACCGAGCGCCCATCCTCAGCCGCCAGCACGCCCGCGGAGAAGCCCGGGCTGCTGTGGTAGGTCTTCTCGATCGTGCCGCGAATCGTTTCAGGCATCCTGGGCCTCCCCGTGGGCGCGGGACGCGTTCTCCCGCGCGACCATGCGCAGATAGGCGTCGGTGAACGCGCGGGCTGCTTGCCGCGATCCGCACCACAGCACGGGCACGTGAAAGCGGGCCTGGATGTGCACGGCCGCGCCGAGGAGCGACTCGGGCGAGGCTCCCCGCAACGCGTCCGCCGCCCGGCCGCGCAGGACATGGTCCAGGTCGGCCTCTACAACGATGCAGGCGTGGGAAAGCTGCGCGAGCTGATCAAGCTCCGCAGCGAAACGCGGGAATTCGTGCAGAACCGTCCGCGTGAAATCCGCCAGGCTCTTGCGCTCGACGGCCACGGCATGTTCGAGCCCGTCGACGGAGTAGTCGCCGGCCGGCAGGGCACGGCGCAACGTCGCGCAGGTGAAGCTCCAGGGCTCCTGCTCGCGCGTGTCGATCACAATCCGAAAATCACTCACCAACGCACCCTGCGAATGAGAAAAAGCCGGGGCGGGCACGGGCTGTCTGAACCCACCGGCGGCCCGGAGCCGGCGATCTCCAGGCACACGTGGCCGATGGGTTACGCCATCCCGCCCCGACCGCACCCTTGACGGGCGGTGCGTCGAACGGCGCCGGTCAGAACGGTGTGGCGCCCTCGGCTGGCGCTGCGCCTGCCGGCACCTGAATGCGCTTGTTGAAGTACACGTTCGAGTACTCGCCCTTGGTGCGCTTCGTGACCTCCAGCGTCAGGTCGAGCAGCTCATCCAGATGACGCGGCAGCTCGCTGAAGCGCGGCACCTCGAGCCCGAGCGTCTTCAGGTCGCCCTTCACGAAGGGCAGCGAGGCCTGCGTGATCACGGCGTTCTTGAAGATGTGCCGGTTGGCGTGCTGGCCCGAGAGGACGACCAGATCCCACTTGAGCATCGGGTCGCCTCTCTGGCTGCGGTCGAGCTTCACACGCTGCACGCGCACTTGGTACTTGCCGTCGGGCACCTCGTCGTTGTCGGCGGGCTCGACGGCGTCGTACTCCTCGTCGAAAGCACTCAGGTCGAGCGGCGCGGGCGGCGCTTCATACGGCGGCGGTGGATCGAAGGGGGTGTCGGCCATGTTCATTTCACCTTTCCGTTGTTGCGGGTGCTCCCCGGCTGACCGTTTCCGCTCGCCGGCGCAGCGGCCGGGGTGACCTGCGGCGCGGCGGATGTGAACGCGCGATAGAACGCCTCGAAATCCAGCGGCAACACTTCGGGCAGCCGACCGGTGCGGTCGCCCGCCTCGTAAGTGGGGTGAGGCTTCGTGCGAATGACGCGCTCGACGCTCAGGTTGCCAGCGGCGTCCTTGCGCGTGACCGCGTCGCAGTAGAGGATCATGTCCACGAGGCCGAGCACGACATTGCGGGCCCGGTCCGGCAGGCTGGGCTGGGTCTTCGTGTACTCGCCGGTGCGCGTCTCGACTGTCTTGTCCTGGGCGTGCGAGATCAGCACCAGGCCATACGGCAGGCTGGCCAGCCGCGTAAGCACACGGTGCCACTCGTTCTTGACGAGCGCCCAGCCTTTGCCGTGCGGCATGTCGCCTTCGTATTCAATCGAGTGCTTGCCGCAGACGTGGTCCGTGCAGTACTTGAACGCGTTGTCGATCGTGTCGACGACGACGGTCTTGAAGCGGTGCTCGCCGCTGGCCACGAGCTTGCAGGCCGCCAGGAAGTCCTCCCACGAGTACGTGGGCACTTTGAAGACCTCGAGCTGGTTCAGCCCCGGCTCGCACTCGAAGAACAGCGCGTCGGGGAAGCGGCTGGCGAATGAGCTTTTTCCGATCTTCGGCGGGCCGTACACCAGCACGGTCTGCTGCGACAGATCCGCCGTGGGTTTGCTGCGCTCGGTGGGCAAGGCAACGGGCATGGGGTGCTCCTTCAGAATGCGGGCTCGTAATCGCCGGAGGGCGCCGTCGCCAACTCTTCATGTGGCGGCGCGATCTCGAACAGGTTGTCGCGGACGTTGGGGTTGAAGCCGGACTGGCAATACGGCAGGTATTCGCAGGGGCGCTCGTACGCGAAGCAGTTCGACGTGTTCAGCAGCCACTTCCCACGGCGCCGTGCGTCGAGGTACTGCTGCGTGATCTCCCAGACCTCTTCCTGCAGCATCGCCAGGCGGTCTTCGGAGAGATAGATGCGCTCGCGATGGAAGGCCTCGGGGCGGGCGTACCACTCTGCGAGCCGGCCCTGGAATTCCTCGTCGGTTTCGGGGAGTTGGCGCTGCGCTGTGGAGCGGCCGCTCTTGTTCTTCGCGGCCAAGGCAGTGCGTCGCGCTTCGTACTCTTCCTGGGTCTCTCCGGCGTGCTGCTTCAGGCGGGTCTTCAGCAGCACGTTGTAGAGCACGCCGACGATCGGGTAGCCGATCTGCCGCAGGTAGAACGAGTAGAGCGCGATCTGCGTGTCGGTCCAGAGTTTGTCGAGGTAGTTGGCATCGACCGCGCCGGCCGTCTTGTGCTCGAGCAGGTACAGCTCGCCGTCGGCCCGCACGATGCCATCCGCCTTCCCCGCCATGACGAACGTTTGGCTTGGGCGGCCCGTGTCGGGGTTGCGGATTTCGCCGGTGAAGGTCTTCTCGATCTCGACGATCTCGAAGTCTTCGCTCGGGTAGCGCTGGGCATAGCCGACTAGCATGGCGCGCGCCAGGTGCCAGCGGTGTTTCTGGACGGGGTCGTGGTCGCGCTGCGGAAACTGCGCATCGAGGAACTCAAGCACCGTCCACAGGCGACCGGCGTCGGATGCAAGGCGGTGCCAGCGTTCCAATGCGCCGTGGATCACGCTGCCGAATGAGAGGCTCTCCGGCTTCTCGCGCGGCTGGAGCTGATCGACATAGCGGTGCTTGTACTTCCGGGCGCAGTTGCGGAACGTGTTCAGCGCCGAGAATGTCAGCAGGTTCTTCGCTGCCCGGGTGTCCGGGCCGGGCGCATCCGTGCCCCAGATGTCCCGCGTGAAATCGCCCTGGCCGAGGCGCACCAGCGGCACACCGTTGGACGCGTCGAATTCGGGACAATTCGCCGGACTGTGACTCACGCCGCCCTCCCCTCGGCTGCAGTAGGAGCCGGCATGCGCCGCACACGGAACGCCTCTTCGCCGAATTCGCGGAGCGCCAGGCTGGTGAAGACCTGTACGAGGGCGGCACCCACGTCGGTCGTACCGTCGATCGTGATGGCATGGCGCGGCTCGTCGACGTGGTAGCCGACGTCCATCCGGACCCGCGCGGCCCCGAACAGACCCTCGACCGCGTACGTGGCAAGGTGCAGCGTCAACTCCGCCTCCTCGCGCGTCGCGCGGTCGTCAAACTCGAATCGGTACACGTCCGTGGTCATGGTCCGCTCCGTCCTGCGCCGCATCGCCACGGCGTCTGCTCGTTACATACGCCGTGGCGAGTGCGGCTGTCGGACAACCCGGGGAATCAGTTCAGGCCGGCAGCGCGGAAGTGGGTCCGAATCGCGCCGACCGCCTTATGAACCTGGTGCCGCGTCACCCCCATGTCGCGCGCCACGTCCACGGCGGAGGAATGCATCAAGCGCGTGCAGACTTCCAGGAGGTGCTGCGGCAAGCTGGCGATGGCGGCGTGCAGCGCTTCGTCGCGCTCGGCGCGCTCCACGAGATCGTCAGACGCTGCGCCAGTGCGCCGGCGCAGGTCGGCTTCCTGGAGCAGTTCCCGCAGCGGCGTGGCGCCGTCGTCGCCACAGTCACATTCGATCTCGATCGAGATCGACGCCTGGCCTGCGCCGTTCTTCTGCCGGCGGCGCTCGCGAACCAGCGTCGCGGCCAGCGACGCGACCACGCGGTCGACGAAAGTGTGCAGGGAGGCGCGGGCCGGGTTGTAGCGCCGCGCCCGCTTCAGCAGGCGCAACGTCAGTTCCTGGCGCAGATCCTCTTCGTCGCTGCGGCGGAACAGGTGGTCGCGCACCAGCTGACGAGCTTTGACACGGATGAGGGCGGTGACGTACGCGGTGAGGATGGCTTCGGGGCGGGGTGCATGTCCCATCGCATCTCCGAGGCCGGAAGCAGTCGCCCGGAGATCGAGGAACCCTTGACCCTGTGCTGCGGCACACGCCGCAGTCGCCGAACAGGTGCCATCGGTGACCGCCGGGTTATGGCCTCACGGCCTGCACCCGCCGGCCCCGGTGTCGCGGTTTCAGCCGCACCGCGCGACACCTGCCAGCATGCGACGCAGCGCGCAAGTCATTCGAGCTGGGGAGGTTGGGTTGGCGATGCGAATTTTCTTTTCCTGTCGCGGCCCTGCGACGCGACAGTGCGACGGACACATTCGCTGTCAGCATCGCGCCTCACGGCGCCGACGCCGCCGCGGCGCTTGACCGCAGTGCGCACCTTGTCCTTGCTGACAGGAAAACTGAACTGCTTCGACAGTGCCGCGGCCGCTTTGCGATAACTCCCGTGCTCGTCGTACGCCTGGACGAAGTGGTCGTCCCCCAGCTTCGACTTCAGCACATCGCCCGCCGCCTTCTGGAATTCGCGTTTTTGCTGCTTCGGCGACAGCGCCACGGGCCGGCGCGCCTGGTTGGCCGCATCAGCGTCCTGCACCAGCGCGCAGACGTCCGCAAGCGCGACGGTGATCGCGCCCGCCTGGAGTCTCACCACGCTGGTCAGCGACACGACCGTCGGTGGCAGTTCCGGCCAGATGTGAGCCGGCGGCGCCGGCCCGCTCAGCAAGACGATCGACCGCCCGTTTCCGCCGATCTGTCGAACGATCTCGCCGCCGTCCGGCCAGCCGAGTCCGCGCGCCAGCAGCACGTCACGATTCACGCCCTGCCAAGGGACGGCGCCCAGTCGCCATAGCCGGCCCGCCACGCGCTGCGTGCAGCGCCCGCGCGGGGTGACTGCATTGGCGAGACCGCGCGCGACGGCATCCACATCGATCATCCAGCGCCGGAGATCATCGGCCGCGATCTCGACGCGTAGGTTCTCCGGGCACGGGATGTAGTAACGGGTGATCCCGTCCGGCCCGGCGCGGCACAGGACTTCCTCCACATGCCGGTCTGGACAGTTGGGGCATACGGCGTGGTCAGCGCTGGCCGCCTCGCGCAAGAATCCGAGCCGCTCCAATTCCGCGACCGCGGCCGGCGGCCAGCACAGTACCTCCGCGTGGGTCAGGAGCAGATTGGGGCCGTCGAAGAGCTCCCAGACGATTTCGAGCGTATCAGTCACCGGTGATCCTCCACAGTCTGAGGCAGCGCTCGCCGACGGTGCGCATGTCGTCGGTCTTGCTCTTCAGGTCGCAGGAATCCGGACAGCTCACGTTGAAACTGAGCGTTTTCGGCCGGCCGACGCCATCGTGCATGAAGGTCAGCCGGAAACTGGCCTGGCGAACGCGCACGCGGCCGGGGGACACGTTGTGCGTGTTGCAGTAATGGGCCAGCATCTGGAAGATCTCGCTCGGGTGCTCCTTCGGGTCGGCCTTCAGCTCGATGTAGCTGAGCGGGGCTGCCTTCGGCTCCAGGCGCAGCCGCATGATGCGCGCGTCGGCCACGCGGTCGGCCGGGTCAGTCCGCAGGGGGAAGTTCTCATCGAGCAGGTGGTCGAGCTGGTAGGCGGGCCTCAGCGGGTCGGTGTCGCCGGCGTCGACGCCCAGCACTGACCGGCAGAAGGCCTCCTGAAGCGCAGCATTGACCTTGCGACTGCCGCGGGCGAACAGCTCGAGCGCACCTTCACCCGGCGCGAACACGAACACGTTCTCGAAGGCATAACGATCAGAGCGCTTCTCGACCTGGCCCTGGTCGTCAAACACCAGGTGGTTGTCCGGGTAGTCGTCGAGATACGCGAAGAAGTACTCCGCGCCGCTCGCCCGCGTGTAGTGCTCAACCCGGCAGTGGCAGCCGCGCATCTGAGTCGGCCAGTAGAAGCCTGTCAGCGCGGCCTGCAATTCGCTGGTGGTCCTGCTCGAGACCGTGAGCTGCTGCCGGGGTAGCCCGTTCCGCTTGATCCAGTAGCGGCCAGCGGCGAGGGCATCGGCGCGCGCGAACAGCGCCGCCTCCTCGAAGGCCGCGGGCACATGCAGATAGACCCACATGGCCCGATCGGTACGGCCATCCCAGCCGTTGAACTCCGCCTCCCGCTCCGGGCAGCGCAGCTTGACCTCCTCGGCCAGCACGCTGAGCCCGCGCTCGTCGGCGAGCTCCACGACGTCCTGCAGGGTGAGCTGCACCTCCTTCCGTGGCCGCTCCGGCAACTGCTGCCAGGCCTCAAAAACGGGCTCGATCCTCGTTTCCGTCAGTTCGTCCCACGCCACGTTGCGGAGTTCGCCGCGCCGGTCGAAATACTCCTTGAGCAGGGGGTTGGCAATTTGCCGGAGCACCTTCCGCGGGTCAAAATGCTTCGCCATTCCATCAGTCTCCAAGCGTGTCCACGTACCGTAAACAGCAAACACTCAGCGTAAAAAAACACGCTGCTATCCGAACAGCGTGCCGGTCTTCGTCTTCACGAGTAGCTCCAGTTCGTTCAACCGAATGCGCATCGCCTCCGGGGATACCTGGAACGTGTCCGCCAGCGGTCGACAGAAATCCGCCATGACATCTTCGTCGGTCAGTTCCGCGGCGCCGGCGCGGCCGAGCCGAATCTCAGCGACAGCGACAGTGTTCGGATTCCCGCGCCACTGCTCCCATGCCGCGTACACCAGCTTTTTGGGCATCAAGAGGTTGGCCGCGAACTGGTCGGCCTGCCACTCGACCGGCCGCTTGTCACTGGAACGGCAGACGTAGGCCGGCTTCGTGAGATCATCGCCGAAAAGCCGGCCCTGCGATACGTCTTCCAGGTAGTACTTGCGGTGCAGCCGCCAGTGCCCGGCCTCGTGCGCCAGGGTGAAGTGATAGCGGCCGCGCTTTCGCGGGTTCAGCGCGGGGTCAAGGCTCGTATCGACACCGATCTTCTGCGCGTTCATCCACAGCGCACCGTGCACGTCGCCGAACGGGAAGATCTCGCGCATGTTGAGCAGCTCAATCACGAGCTTCAGATGCACTTCGACGATCTCGTCGATCGGCACCGGCGGCGTCGTCACGGCGCCGATCGTCTCGGCGCACTCAGCGAGGACGAGCTCGGCCTCGCGCTCGATGTGCGGCTTCGGCAGAAATGGAACGTCGTCTCGCGCGACCGCGACGCGTCGGCTCATGGCTTACTGATCCTTCTCCTTCGTGCGCCGAATCTTCGCGATCAGCTGCTTTAGCTGTTCCGGCGAAAGCCCGCTCGCCTCGCGCAGTAGTTCGGGCATCTGCGTCGGCTGCTGCTTGATGATCTCGGGTAGATCCTCGGGCATGCGTCCCGCCAATGCACTCCATTCATCCGCATTCTCGCTGAGCAGTTCCGCCATCCGTCTGACGCGCTCGGCGGTCGGGGGCTTGTCGACCTTGTCCTGCTCGACCTGCGACAAGTACGTCGGGCTCACCCCAACCATCTCGGCGAATTTCCGCAGACTGAATCCCTTTGCGACCCGACGCTCCCGCAGCACTTGACCGAACGTTTTGCCTTCCTGGCTCATTTGCGGTCTCTCGATCTGGCTTCACCTCGAGGCCCCATCATGCTCGTCGCCCTCGAGTGCTCCGTTTCGCGGCCATTACAGCGATCCTCTCCGGCTTAGTAGTACTGCCGGATGTAAGCGTACGCTTTGTCGAACAGCTCCTGGTCCGTGTGCAGCTTGTACTTGAGCAGGGTGCGCCGCAGCTCCTTCTGCACCAGCCGTTCGCCCTGGCTCGTGTGCTGCCAATCCGGGAAACGCACTTTCTTCACGATGTCGTCGATGTCTGTGACGATGCGCTCGACG
Source organism: Planctomycetota bacterium (assembly GCA_040755725.1). GTDB lineage: Bacteria > Planctomycetota > Phycisphaerae > UBA1845 > Fen-1342 > JBFMAI01. The sequence goes on from JBFMAI010000020.1 coordinate 17,134, forward strand.
ATGACAGGCGTGTTGGCGCCCTTCGCCTCCCTGAATAGCTCCGTCAGTGCCTCCTTCGCCCGGTCGCGTTCCTCGACCGGGTCAACTGCCTTCTCGGCCTCCACGACTTCCTTCGCGATTTCGAGCATGGCCTTCAGGAATTCCAAGCTCGTGATGAACCCCTGCTCGTGACGCTCTTTCACCTTCTCGAGTCGCTCGCCGAGCGCCGTGAACTTGGGGTTGCCGAGGTGCTTCCGGAGCCGCGCGATCAGCTTGATCTCGATCTCGCGCGCCCTCTTGTCCGGCTCCGCGTCTTTGAGGATCTGCTCCAGAACCTGGGCATCCATCACGAGCGTTTCGACATCGTCGCGCACCGACTCGACGTGCACATTCTCGTTGATCAACTCGATCGTCTTCGCCCCGAGCGCGTGCCAGAGCAGCTTCCCGTTGCCGCTCGGCGGCTTTACGGATTCGTAGACCTGCGTCAGCCAGCGGTAGTCCTTCTCGTACGGGCTGAGCACCGGATCGGGTGAGAGCGCTTCCCAGATCGTGCCGAGGACCGAGTACTCCGCGGCGAACTTGTCGCGCGTCTCGTTGTTCGGCAGGCATTGCTGCGCTGCCATCAGGCCTTCGTAGCCCCCCATGCTGCGGTCCACGCCGGCGAAGAACGCCAGGCACTTCTGCACTTGCACTGGCAGGGCCTTCCGAAGCTCGTCGATGTTCGAAACCACCTGCTGTACGGCCTTTTCGTCGAAATCGAGGGCGCGGGCTACGTCGTCGAAAATGCCGATGTAGTCGACGATCAGCCCGTGCGTCTTTTCCTGACCGAAGGTTCGGTTCGTGCGGCAGATCGCCTGCAGCAGGTTGTGGTCCTTCATCGGTTTGTCGAGATACATGACCTGCAGGATGGGTGCGTCGAAGCCGGTCAGCAGCTTGCTCGTGACAATGACGTACTTCAGCGGGTCCGCCGGATCGCGGAACCGATCCAACAACTTCTCCTCGGCGTCCTTGTCCCGCACATGCTCTTTCCACTCGGGTGGGTCGCCCTGGGCGGACGTCATGACGATGGCGCTGGCATCGGGGCCAGTCAGCTCGTCCATCACCGCCTTGTAGAGCACGCAGCACTCGCGATCGAAGACCACTACCTGCGCCTTGAAGCCGTTCGGCTCCACCTTGGTCTGAAAGTGATTCACGATGTGCGAAACGACGGCGCGAATACGCTCGGGGTTCTTTACCAGCACCGCCATCTTGGCGGCGCGCTTGGCGAGGTCGTCGCGATCCTGCTCGCTCAGGTCGCCGGTGATCTGCTGGTACGCCTCGTCGATCGCCGCTTTGTCGATCTTCAGCTTCACTTCGGGCGCCTCGAAGTGCAGCGGCAGCGTGGCCTTATCGCGGATCGACTCCTGGAACGAGTACCGACTCATGTACCCCTTGGCGTCCTCATCGGCGCCGAAGGCCCAGAAGGTGTTCTTGTCGGCCCGGTTGATGGGCGTGCCGGTCAGGCCGAAAAGGAACGCGTTCGGCAGTGCCTCACGCATCTTTCGACCCAGATCGCCTTCCTGGGTGCGATGGGCCTCGTCCACCATCAAGATGATGTTGGACCGCTCGTTCAAACGCCCGCCGGCCTCGCCAAACTTGTGGATCGTGGTGATCAGCACCTTGCGGACATCCTGCGCCAGCAGGGTCTGCAGCTCCTGCCGCGTGGCGACGCCGACCATGTTCGGTACGTCGGCAGCGTTGAACGTCGCGGTGATCTGCGTGTCCAGGTCGATCCGGTCCACGACGATGATCACGGTCGGGTTGCCCAGCCGCGGGTGCATCCGCAGCTTCTGGGCCGCGAAGACCATCAGGAGCGACTTGCCGCTGCCCTGGAAGTGCCAGATCAGGCCCTTCTTGGGATAGCCCTTGACGACGCGATCGACGATCTGATTCGTCGTGAAGTACTGTTGGTAGCGCCCGATGATCTTGATCCGCCGGTGCTTCTTGTCCGTGGCGAACAGCGTGAAGTTCTGGAGGATGTCCAGCACCACGTCGGGCTTGAGCATGCTCGTGACTGAGGCCCGGACATGGTGGAGCTGCCCCTCTTCCTGATTTTCCTCGTCGCGCCAGGGGCCCCACATCTCGATCGGCATCCGGACGGAGCCGTAGCGAAATACCCGACCCTCCGTGGCGAACGAGAAGACGTTCGGCACGAACATGGCGGGAACCTGCTTTTCATAGATCTCGTTGATCTGGAACGCGCCGTCGAACCACGTCACGGAGCTGCGCGCGGGCGTCTTCGCCTCGCCGATGACCAGTGGCAGGCCATTGACCAGGAACACCACGTCAAAGCGCTTCTCGACGGCGCCGGCCTGGTACGTCCATTGGTTGCACACCGTCAGGCGATTGTTGGCGGGGTTGGCAGCGTCGATTAGCCGGATGGAAACGTGCTCGCCGTGTGGGCCGAACGGCATCGTCTTTTCACCGCGGAGCCAGGCGGTGAAGTTCTCGTTGGCCCGCACGACGCCGTCGGCCTGAACCGAGAGGATGCAGGCGCGCAGGTTGTAGATGACCTCGTCAGCGCGGTCAGGCTGCGCAGCGATCTCGGGGTTCAGCCGGATCAGAGCCTCCCGCAGCCACGGCTCCACCATGACATCGCCGAGTTGGCGCGGCACTTCTGCGCCCGGCACATACGCCCACGGCGACCCGGCACTCCCGCGCGCGCTGATGGCGTCGAGGATCATCTGTTCGACGGTGTTGGATTCAGTGAAGCTCATACGCGAATACCCATTAGCTCATTGGTGATGGCGAACTGGAGCGACGTCGCAGACTCTGCCGCGGCCTCTAGCCTCGCGTGACTTTCGAGCCCATGCTGCAGCTCCATAACGAGGGCCTGTTGCGCGGCAAGCTCCGGCAGGGGGACGAGGAGTGATCGAATGTGATCCTGCGAGATGTTCTTCATAGCACCACCTGTTCCGGACGCGAACGCTTCGATCTGTGCACGTACTTCGCGCGATTTGAGAACAGCTTCCATGTAAGCCGGGGCAATCGCCTGCTCGTCGAAGTCGAGTTTGAGGGTCTTGTCACAGAGCATCAGTGAGGGGTGGTCTTCAGGCGCGATGCACACACGTCCGACGAGCTCCTTCGTATTGCACCGTGTAATCAGGAAGTCGCCAGCCTTCACTGACAGTGTTGGGACGAACTCGCTCCGGTTCAACAGACGCTTGTTCTCTGCCGGGTCAAAACCCCTCGGTCCAACAGCGCTGACCTTCAGGACGCCGCGTTCACCATCACACGCAGGTTCGTTCACGCCGACGACACTTTTCCCGGCGGTGATGGCTTTTAGAATCACCTCCAGGCGGACGCGCCGGAACCGTCCATCCAAACATCTGTGCTCACTGAATGCGCTAACCCAACCAGCGCACGCGCGTGCAGCGTTCAGATAGGACTCGGTGACGTCATCGATGGTCCATAGCATCTCGGCGAGGCGCTGCTGCTGATCTACAACCGGCAGCTCAAACTCGAAGCTCGCAAGGCTGCTCCAGTTTGTCCGTGGCGAGAGCGATCCGGCGGACGTTCCGACCGCATGCTGAAAGAAGCGCTCCGACAGGCAGATGAACGGAAGAAGTTCCGGCAATAGTCGGTCGCCCCGAGGGGCAAGCACATAGATATCGCCGGACACGACCGCGTCGAACTCCGCCACGGCCACCTTGCGCTGATACGCGCGGCGCTTGCCGAACAGCACCTGCCCCGGTCGGCAGCGGCGGTTGAACGTGACACCGTCCGCAACGTTGCCCCACGTGTGCACGTGTAATGATCCTGGCTCCAAGTGCTCCAGGCCGATGAAGCGCTCCAGTCCCGCGTCTTTCGGGTCACACGTTTCGTTCAAGTTGTCCACGACGTCGCCGAATCGTACCTTCTTCCACCTCGTCCGACTGAAAACAGACGACTTGGCCCAGTCAGCACTGGGCCGAAGCCGATCGAGAATGGTCGTCGCCTTGCTCATGATTCGATCCGCTCCGGCAGAGCGTCGCCGAATGCCTTGACGGTCTCCTCGGAATCGCGGCCGGACATCTGCTTGCCGGTTGCATTCTCGACCAGGTCAAGAAGAGCGCCGGCCCGTGCACGGAGGAACGCTTCGAAATCGTCCGCCCTCATGAAGGCCGGATCGACCGCGTGGCTGTTCAGGATCGCGTTCATCCGATCGTCCGCGATCCGATGCCGCTGCTGGATCAAGGCGAGGTATTCGCTGGGCGCGCGGCCGCCGATCGTGCGATTCGTCCGCGCGGTGAGTGGCGCCTTGTTGACGATGCTGTTCCAGCGGTCCCTCTCATAGTCGCGGGCTTCGCAGTGCGCCTTCGGGAACAAATGATGGATGTCGACCGCCTCGTCGAAGTAGGTCGTCAGCTCGATCGGATCGCCGTTTAGAAGATCTTTGCTGCCGTGCTGCATCAGCAGAACCATCAAGCCCTTGTAGGCAGCGCTGTTGCGCGTTTGCAGGCTGAGCAGACGGACGGGAGCGAAATTCGAATCTCGTATGGTGCGCGGCTCGTCGGCGCCTCCGCCGATCCAGTTCACGACCTCGACAAGGTCAAACGCGTAGCGTGAATCATTCGCGCCGCCGTACATCTCGCCGAACACGCCGCTCCAGTACCAGCGGGCGAGCTTTGCGCGAACCGTGTCGTCTTCGAACCGGTTGTCGAGCACGGCGCAGATCGCGGCGAGCGGGATCAACTGAGTGGCGTACGCGAGGTTCTTCGTGTCGAAGACCTTCTCGCGTGTGAGGAACCGGGCCGCCTTCACGAGCGCGGCCTCCAGGCGATCGGCATGCGCGCGATACGCCTTCAGCGTGAGATTGAGCACATCCTTGCGCTTGCAGCTGACCGCCGAGGTGCTTTGCAGGCTCCGCTCGTAGCTGGCCAAGAGCGTCAGCGACGTGAGGAAGTCTGTCGCTTCGATCTCCTTGATTGGGTCGTGCTGGCGGAGCCGGGCGAGCCGCGCGTTCCAGTCGTCGCGCAGATTGAAGTCATCCGCGGCGAACGTGGCGGTGAGCAGCTCGAACACCGTCAACGTCACGCCACCGGTGTTGACCTTTTCGAATACCTGACAGACCGCCTCTTTCGGCGTCTGCTTTTTCATCTCGATTGTCGGAACACGATACTGAAGGAACCGGTGGTAGACCTCAGTTTCGAAGGCGTCGAACTGATCGAGACGCGCTTCATCCTGGCGGAACGTCCGCTGGTAGGCGCGCCGCCACGCAGCGTACGCCTCCTGATCGAATAGCGCGGCCAAGGGGATCAAGCCGAGTTCGAACTCGCGTTCCTGGCTGCTTACGTCGAGCAGTACCTGACGGCCGAAGTCCGTCGTAACGCGCCGATCGGGCGGCACTGACACGACTGCGTCCATCCGGTCGGCGTTCTCATCGAGGCACTTCGCAATGTCGAGGTAGTAGACCCGCTCGATGGGCTCGCCCTTGTCCGTCCTCGTCGGTACAGGCCGTCCGGACTTGAGCGTCAGGAACAAGGACGTGAGACGTTGCTGACCGTCGAGGATTAGACGCTCGGGACGAGTGCCGCGCGGAATGCTCGCGCCCTCCAGCGGCCGTGGGCGGAACCGCACTCCGTCGCCGCCGAGCTCCAGCAGCATGACCGCGCCGATCGGGTACGACAGCGATACGCTCGCCAGCAACGAGCGGATGTGGTTGTCGTCCCACACCCAGCCGCGCTGAAAGTCGGGAAGCTGGACCTTGCCGGTTGAGGCCAGTTCGAGGAGTTCCGACAGATTCGGCTCACCGGTCTCGAAAGTGCAGTGCGGAGTGCTTGCTGGCATCGTCCTGTTCCCTCGCTCTACTTGCCTCGTTTCGTCTGCGGTGGTTCGGCCTGCGCCAAAAGCGTCGCAAGCGCGGCGCGCACTTCGCGAGCGCTTGTGAGCCAGGCGGACAGCGCAGTGGGCAGCGTGCCGCCGTTCTTGCCGACGTCCGATCGAGCACCGTTGGACGCCGGCGCCACGTAAAGCGGAATGCTCAGATTCGCATCCTTGGCGCGAATATCCTCCAATGGGGCGACACGCGTGAAGCCGCCTTCGTCCTTGAAGGCCTTGTACGCTCCGACGATGCGAGCGATGTGCTCGTCAGTGAGGAAGCTCTGGGCGCGCTCGCGCGTGACTTCGTTGACGGCGTTGATGAAGAGGATGCGGCCGCGGCGCAGCTTCGACTTGCTCGTCCGGCAGATTACAACGCACGCTTCCATCGGCGAGTTGTAGAAGAGGTTCGGGCCGAGGCCGACGACGCATTCGATCAGGTCCGCGTCAACAAGCTTGCGCCGCATCTCGGATTCTTCCTGGCGGAACAGCACGCCGTGCGGGAAGAGGATGGCGCAGCGCCCGGTCTTGGGGGACAGGCTGCAGAGGATGTGCTGCCAGAAGGCGTAGTCCGCCCGCCCCTGCGGCGGGGTGCCGTAGAGGTTGCGGCCCCACGGGTCAGACGCGAACGCATCGCGGTCCCACTGCTTGATCGAGTACGGCGGATTCGCGAGCACGACGTCAAACTGCATCAGCCGATCGCCGCGGACCAACTTCGGGTCGGACAGCGTGTCCCCGCGGACGATCTGAAAGTCCTCGAGCCCGTGCAAGAAGCAATTCATCCGGGCGATCGACGAGGTCATCAGGTTGCGTTCCTGGCCATACAGCCGGACGTTCCGCCATTCCTGCTTGTTGCGGCGCAGATGGGCGACGCAGGAAAGCAGCATGCCGCCCGAGCCGCAGGTTGGGTCGTAAATCGCATCGCCCGGTTGCGGCTGGAGAATCTCCGTCATGAGATGCACGACGGTGCGGTTCGTGTAGAACTCCGCAGCCGTGTGACCCGAGTCGTCGGCGAACTTCTTGATCAGGTACTCGTAGCCGTTCCCGAGCTCATCCTCGGGCAGGTTGGCGACGGTGAGGTCGAGCGACGAGAAGTGCTCGATCAAATCGCGCAGCATCGCATCGGAGAGGCGATCCTTGTTGGTCCACTGCGCATCGCCGAAGATGCCGAAGAGCTTGTCCGCATTTGCCGTCTCGATGGCTCGCATCGAGGTCTGAAGCGCCGCGCCGACATTTTTCGCCTCTTTGCGAACCTCGCGCCAGTGGGCGTCCGTCGGAATCTGAAACCGATGTTGCTCGCGACCAGCCGCGTAGCGCTTGTCGCCGCCCGACTCCAGGAGCGCAGCCTGTGTTTCTTCGTCGAAAACGTCGCAGAGGCGCTTGTAGAACAGCAGGGGGAAGATGAACTGCTTATAGTCGCCAGCGTCGATGGTGCCGCGCAAGAGCGTCGCGGCGCCCCACAGGTACGACTCCAGTTGCTGTTGCGAAATCCGCGTGCTCACGCCAGCAGCCCCTCCCGTCTCAGAATCTCGATGAGCTTGTCCTCTGCGGCGAATGCCGCCGTGGCGCTCTCGCGCAACCGCGTCATCGCCTGTTCCACAGTAAGGACTGGCTGTTCGCTCTTCCGTTCGATGTACCGCGGGATATTGAGGTTGTGGTCGTTGGACGCGATGTCGTCGAGAGAGACGACGCGCGCTACACCCTCGACGTCCTCATAGTCGCTGTACCAGCGGTGAATACGCTCAACGTGCTCGGGCAGGAGCTCGTTTTGGGCGCGCCCGGTCTTGAACTCACGTGACGCGTCGAGAATCAGCACCTTCTTCTTCCGGTCGCGCTTCTTGCGCTGGCGCAGGACGAGGATACACGCCGCCAGCCCCGTGCCGTAGAAGAGATTCGGCCCGAGGCCGATTACGGCGTCGAGGATGTCCATCTGGAGGATTTTCCGTCGAATCTCGCCTTCCTTCCCCATGCGGAACAGCGCGCCATGTGGCAGCACGACCGCCATGCGCCCGGTCGCCGGCGCCATCGACTTGATCATGTGCTGCACCCAGGCGTAGTCGCCGCTCTTTGCCGGCGGCATTCCCGCGAAATTGCGGCCATAGGGGTCACTGGCCCAGACGTCGTCGCCCCATTTTTCGAGCGAGAATGGAGGATTCGCGATGACGCAGTCGAACGTGGCCAGGTTGTCGCCTGAGAAAAAGGCCGGCTGTCGAAGCGTATCGCCGCGCACGATCTGGAAGTCGGACGCGCCGTGCAGGAACAAGTTCATCCGTGCGATCGCGGAGGTCGTGAGGTTCTTCTCCTGCCCGAACAGCTTTCCCCACAGCGTCCGGTCGTCGCCGTGGTTCTCGCGCACGTGATGCACAGACTCGAGCAGCATGCCGCCGGTGCCGCAGGCAGGATCGTAGATGGACTCGCCCTCTTTCGGGTCCAGGATGTTTACGAGCAGCCGGACGACCGCACGCGGCGTGTAGAACTCGCCCGCCTTTTTGTTGGTCGCATCGGCGAATTTCTTGATCAGGTACTCATACGACTGGCCCAGCACGTCAGCCTGGGCGGCCTCGTTTCCGAGGGAGATTCGAGAGAAATGCTCAATCAGGTCGCGTAGCAGCGAGTCCGACAGACGCTCCTTGTTCGTCCAGGCGGCGTCGCCGAAGATTCCGTACAAGGTCTCCGGGTTCGCCTTCTCAATGCAGCGCATCGCCTTCTGAAGTGCCTGTCCGACGTTACTCGTGACGACCCGAACGTCCCGCCAATGACAGCGCTTCGGAACCTGAAACCGGTAGTTCTGCGGAAACTGAGCGTATTCTTCGTCACCTCCGGACTCCGCCAGCGCCGCGGCGTACTCCTCGTCGTATACGTCGGAGATGCGTTTGAAAAACAGCAGCGGGAAGACGTAGGTCTTGAAATCAGCGGCATCGACCGACCCGCGCAGAATGTTGGCGGCCTCCCAGAGGTGAGACTCCAGCTGGTTCAAGGTGACGGTGCCACCATTCATCTCGAAGGCTCTCCGCAAAGGAGCTGCTGCACTCGGCATCGATCGACTCACTCCGACGCGTCCGTGGTTTCCTGCTGCCATCCTTGGTCAAACAACGGGAGCGTCGTACCTGCCGATGGTTGCGTCGGCGCCTCGGCTACGTCACCCGTTGGCTCGAACAGAAACTCCGAATCCGGTCGGTGCTCACGATATCGCCTCTGCGCGAGCTCTCGATTCTGCACGGCGTAGCAGTACACGCACCCGTGCGGACACGTGTCGTACTCGCCGATGTCTCGGGACGCGAAGCAGCCGCACTCTTTTCGGTTGCCGCGTAACGCAACCCCGATGCGATGCCCGGCCACGTCGCCCAGCCGATCCGCGTCAACGCATCGCGCGTCGCTGGCGCCCGGCACGATGAGGTTTCGTTGCGAGCAGATCGAAAGACGCATTCCATGCGATGCCGCGACCGCAACCAAGTCGGCGGTCAGTCTGCGCTTCTCGTCGTCCGATGGGTCCTGCCACGAGAAGCCGAACTCGGACGCTGCCGAGTTCATGTTCCGCAGCGTCTTCCGATAGAGCTGGACGAACGAGATCACGACCTCATCTACGACACCTTGGAGCGCGGCCGCCAGGGACTCGAAGTTGCGCAAGTGAAAATCGATCGGCGTTTCGGTCGAAACGACGATCGTGTCGTAGCGCCAGACGCAAGCACGCTGGCCGAATTCCTCATTTACCCGGCGAACATGATCGACACTTCGCTTCGCGTCCACGACCGCGTACTCAAGTGCTCGCGGGTAGCCATTAATCGTGTACTGCACGATGAACGGCAGACGCGCTCGAACCTCGGGCAGGTAACGCAGAAACGGGCCCAGGTTCTTCGTCCAGAAGACAACCCCCGCGACGTCGGCAGGGTCGAGCGAGACTCGATATGCGGTGCGGTTGTACGGGTTGATCATCTTGCAGTAGCCGGCGCGCAAGCGGTTCATGAACCACGTGCCGTAGAACGTGGGGATGTCCGTCTTGTAGCTGGCTGAGATGATCATGCTGCTCAGCATTTCTTCCCGATTCGGACACTCACGTTGCTTTCCCGTTTCGGCCAGCCGAACTTGGAGTAGTACGGCTCGAGATCGGTCTTCTCCTCGTCGACCGAAAAGGCCATTTGGCACGACCGACTACAGACGACGTTTACGCCATGGGCTGCGGCCAGCGTGTCGAACCACCCAGCAAAATCGCCGCCTGCGTCATTGTTATCGATGAACATGAACACGGAGCCGATCTTCGCGCCGGAGAAGCAGTGCGTAAAGAACGGTTCAGCGGCCGGACGAAACGTCCAGACCTCGGAGAGGAAGTAGCTGAATGTGAACAGGTCCGCGTTCAAGAACTTGCGGTAGCTGCCCCACGTCGTCTTGTCCGTGACGTCCAGCTGCTGAAATACGGGGTACAGCTGGAAATTCGCCTGCAATGGCTTGGCAACCTCGCTCCACGAGTCACCCCAAGCACGCTCACGGTCAAAGAGATAGCACGTGAGGGTCGAATGGGAACCGGCCCGCATCATGTACTTGAGGATACCGAGCAGGTCGCTCCCCGGACCGCCGCCGATCGCAGCGACGGAGAGGTCGGCACTCTTGAACGGGGCTTGCAGCTCGGCGCAGCCTTGGATCAGCTGTTTGATGTAATCTGCATGAGCGACGGTGTACTTGTAAATGTAGGCGAACCTGGCCACTGGGCTCGAGTAGTCGATCGCAATCCTGGCCGGGTCCTTCAGGTGGCCGTAGCACTGCGTCAACCGATCGAGCTCTGTCTTGATCGCAGCGTCTTTGTCGGGCCCAGGGATCTCAGCGTACGCCTCATCCAGGACGAGCTTGATAAGCTGCGCGAGCGTCAGCATGCGATGCCACCTCCGGGACGACGCCTTGTGCGCGTCCACTGAACAGTGAACATAGCATGACCGGGGGGTTATGTCTAGCAGGAATCGTGGGCAAAGCGGGCGGTGATCGCCTGCCACATGCGTCGCTGGTCGCTCCAACGTAGCACGCTTGTCATCGGCCGGAGGTCGCGCTCGCAGACCGTCGAGCGACCGACCGTAACTGCCGGAATGACAAGGAGTTGCTCTTGGACGTCCGGCGCGAGGTGGTTGAGGTTCATGATCTGTGTCATGCGCGGCTGCGTCACGTGCGCGAGGCGGGCGAGCTCCGACTGATTCCGCACCTTCCCCTCCCGGAGCAGCCGGTCGAAGTGGATGGCCAAGGCCATCAGGCGGGATACTCGGGGCAGCCGACCGACCGGCACCGCCTCGAGGGCCCCCGGGGCCGTTTCGATCGCCCGGGACTTGTCGGGCCGACGTATGAACCGCACCTTCCGCGTGGTCGAGATCATGCGGCCTCCTCCGCGGCCACTAGCGCCCCGTCCGCAAGCGTCTTGATTCCGGCAGCGTGGAACGCCACCGCGATCGTGCCGTCCGCAGCGTCGAAATCGACCCGCCGCACGAGAAGCTGGAGAACGCCCGCCTGCTCGCGCGGGCTCAGGGCCCGCCAGACGTTGTCGAAGTCCGCGAACGCTGCCGTGACGTCGGGGGCGTCAACCCGCTCTGCTTCGAGTTCGGCCAGGCGGGCGTTGATTTCACTCACGCGGCGCTCGGCAGCCTCAACCTGGTTGTTGAGGTCCAGCATCCGCGCCGTGGCGTCCCCGTCGTCCCGCGCGGCCCGACGAATCTCGCTCCGTATCCGGGTAACCCCACGTTCGAGGGCCCGTCGCTCGCCGGTAAGCCGCGCCATAGCCGAATCCACCTGCTTGCGGGCCTCCTCGAGGGTGTCTCCCAGGAGCGCGGGGTCGCGGCCGATGCACCGAATTTGGTCGACGACGGCGTTCTCAATCTCGATGGCCGGCAGCGAGTCGGTCGGGCAGGCCTGCCGTCCGCGCTTCGTCACGGTCGTGCAGGTGTAGTAGCGGTAACGGCGGTTCCCGCGCGTCGTGAACGTGTGCGACATGGCCCGGCCACAAGCCTTGCAGTACAGCAGCCCGCGGAGCAGCGCCCCGTGGCGGTTGCGGTGTTCGACCGTGCCGTTGCGTCCGTTACGTTGAAGCTGCTGTTGCACGCGGGCGAATATGTCGTCGGACACGATCGGCTCGTGCTCGCCGGCGTACACGTCGCGCTTGTGCTGGACCTTGCCGACGTACAGGACGTTGGTGAGCACGTTGTACAGCCGACACTTGTCGAACGGCAGGCCGCCCCGCACGCGCCCGTCGCGCGTCTTCCAAGCCTTGTTGCGCCAGTCCCGGCGCTCCAGCTCGGCCACGACCGGCAGGAGCGAGCCGAGGTCGAGGTACAGCTCAAAAATTTGGCACACCCGCGAGGCCTCGTCGGGATTGATCACAAGCCGCGGGCCGCCGCTGGACCGGTCCACGTCGTACCCCAGGATCGGCGTGCCGCCCGTCCACTTTCCGCGCTGGCGCGATGCGGCGATTTTGTCCCGAATGCGCTCGCCGATGATCTCGCGCTCGAACTGGGCAAACGACAGCAGGATGTTCAGCGTGAGCCGGCCCATCGAGTTCGTCGTGTTGAAGTGCTGCGTGACGGACACGAACGAGACGTTGTGCCGCTCGAACGTCTCCACGATCTTGGCGAAATCCATGAGCGAGCGGCTCAGGCGGTCGACCTTGTACACAATCACGCAGTCGACCTTGCCAGCGTCGATGTCGGCCAGCAGCCGCCTTAGCCCCGGGCGCTCCATGTTCCCGCCCGTGAAGCCGCCGTCGTCGTAGCGGTCCGGCAGGCAGACCCAGCCCTCCGCCTTCTGACTGGCGATGTAAGCCTCCGCGGCCTCGCGCTGGGCATCAAGCGAATTGAAATCCTGTTGGAGCCCCTCGTCGCTGCTCTTGCGCGTGTAGATGGCACACCGCGTCTTCGTCGATGCCGGCGGTGGCGTGGCAGTGCGGCGGTTCACGGCTGGCCCTCGATTTTGAAGAAGCGGAAGCCGTTCATGTGCGAGCCCGTGATTGCCTTGGCCACGGCGGAGAGCGATCTGTACCGCTCACCGTCGTACTCGAAGCCGTCGGGCCGGATGATCACGCTGATGGTCCGGCCCTTGTACCGCCGCGTGATTGCCGTGCCCGCCGGCGGAAGGCGCCGGTCCGTGGCCGACGCGGGCGGCGTGGCGGTATGCGTGGGCGTCCCCGTGGCTGCCCTGGGCGGCGTGACGCGGACGTCGGCCACGTTGGCGAGTTCCTCGGCCCGGCGTAGCGCCCGTTCGCTCAGTCCACCCTCGGCATTCGCCTGGAGCCGCCAGGCGATGCGGCGGATGAGGTACTGCTTGTGGCGGCTGCGGACCGGCTCGCCGAAGACCTCCACGTACCGCTGCTGGAGTTGCCCGACGGTCATCTGCTCGAGGGCGGCGACCTCCTTGGCGATGTTCAACCTCATCGTTCGTCTCCGTCGCTCCGCGGCGTGAACCCGCGGGTACCCACAGTGAGCCTCGTCTCGCCGGAAAGCTCAAGGCGAGTTTCGCCGGAAACCGCAGATTTCTCGGTGTCGATGATGCCGGCGGACTTGGCGCGCCGGTGCCAGCGAATGACGCCGCGGGCGAGGATCGATGCGACCTCGCGCCGGCGCTCGGCCGGCGAGGTTTCGGAGGCGTGGTTCGGCGGCATGAGCAGACTCCGATGTCGTCTGCTCGTTACATACGCTGTCTGGAGTGTGCCTGCCGAGGGAAGCGCATGACCAGTTGGTCGGAGCCGCGACGAAGGTCCGGAGCCCAGCTCCGAAATGTCGACCTACTCATCAGGCGGGCCGCTTGTGCACAGGAATGGTAGGCACTCGAAGAACGAGAGCAGCCAGACGTTTCCGGCTGTCCGACCGGGCCACCCGGTCACATGATAGCGGAACACTCCCTCGCCGATCGACCGCTCTTCGTGTGCAGGCGCGGAGCGGAAAACGGACGACGCCCCAGCTAGTCCCCCACAACAGGCGAAATCCGGTTCAAGGTTTACTCTGACTTCCCACCCATTTGGGAACACCGAACACGTCTGCTCGTAATGTAGAGCCTTGACGATACGAATTAGCACTCGAGCCACTCGGAGCGCTGCTTCGCGGAGGTGCGATTCTGTGACGCCGACGGGGACGCCGAAGCTCTGGCGGATGAGCTCTTCAATGACCGGTCTGCCTGCGCCCCGTAATTGTCGGTAGATCTTCGTGCCCCAGAGTCGCTGAGCCTGGGGGTGAGAAGATGGCTGTTCGGCACATGCGACCATCGTGCGGAAATGCTCGTCATCTTCCGAGAAACTGCTGTTACATTCAGCACAACACGGAACGGTGATGAGATCGACCGGACGCGGCGCTGGGAACAGATTCTTCGGCGGGACGTGGTCGCGGGTCAACTTGCCGGTAGCACCGCAGTAGGCACAACGCTTGGGGCGCGCCGGCTTCATGGCGCGCGATCATAACCGGTTGGTCGCTTTTTCGATGCCTCGCGCCGGGTTAACGGTTCGAGACATAACCCGAGGCAGTTTTGTTCGATGGCCGCGCCGGGTTATGGCGCGCGCGACAGTCTCGGTCCCGGCAGGTTATGAACCGCGTTAACCCCGCGGTCGGCACGGTCGAGAGACTCAGAGACTTTCGCCCGCGGAGCCCCGGCGGCGGGCGGCAAGGGTCCATTCGTGAGCGCGCGTGCTGCGCCGGAAGAGACCAACGGTCGTCCGGCGTCATCGCTAACTCGTTGCGGAAACTCGCGATAGAAGCGACAACGCCCAGGCGTCTCTGCCCGGGCGTCGTGCGTTAACCGGTCGGTCGCATCATTTCGATACGACGTTTCAAGTAGAGGGGAACGCACTCTCCTCGAACAAGGGTCTCGCGCGCAATGGAGACTTTTTCGATGTCTCGCTCGCTCATGCGCGTCGCACCGGTCACGCCGCGTATTGCCCCAGAGCGTCCACCGTCCGGCCCTAATGGCGTGCCACTGACGACGGTGCCTTGCCTTCCGTGGCCACGACCCACTGCGAACCATCGCGGACGCCCTGCGCACCTACCTCCAGACCGGCCACCTCCCGCCACTGCCCTCCTCATCCATTGCAGGCGGGCAAACTGTTACACGGAGGCGTTGCCTGCATCTCGCGTGCCGGCGGGGCGAGCTACGCTAGCGCTCATCGGAGGGCTCTTCGATTGCCCGCCCCTCCACCACGGAATTCGGCCGCCAACTCACGGTATTGTCCACCCGCCGTTCAAGCTCCGAGATAACGCGGGCATGTCGCGGGAGCCGAAAGATGGTGCGGCCTGGCGCTAATCGCCGCACACACCGCAGTCTGGTTGCTTCCCCGATGACAAGGCTCTCCGCGAACGTGATTGCGTGGACACCGACACGGTGATGGCCGGTCGAGACGTACGCCGCGTTCGTGGATCGAGATTATGAATTTCCATAACGCTATTATTGACAAGAGGTTACGTCAATTCCGCTCCAATCAAGTTCGACCAGACTTGACGGCAGGCTGATCGCGCGCAATAATGTGAATAGTCATTCACACAAAGGTGCGCGGATGAGCGCTGAGAAACTCGAAACCGAAGTCCGGCAGGACCAGATCGCCCAGGCGGCCCTCGGCGTCATCGGAAGCCACGGCCTGCGAGCTCTGAGCGTAGCACGGGTCGCCCGGCAGGTCGGCCTGGTGCCCTCGGCCATCTACCGGCACTTCGAGAACAAGGACCGTGTCCTCAGCACCGTGCTAGACCTGATCCATGACCGACTGTGCGCGAATGTCCAAGCCGTATGTGCCGAGGCGGCCGATCCCGTGGAGCAACTGCATCGGCTTCTAACCCGACACATCAGCCTGATCCGTGAGAATCAGGGGATTCCGCGCGTGATCTTCTCCGAGGACATGTACGCCGGGCACCCCGAGCGCCGGGCCAAGGTGTACTGGATTGTCAGCGACTACCTCAAACGCGTTGCCGACCTGGTCCGCCAGGGCCAGAAGAGCGGCCGAATTCGCGCGGACTGCGATGCAGCGGTCCTGGCCGTGATGTTCCTCGGGCTCGTCCAACCAGCGGCGATTCTGTGGCACGTCAGCGACGGGGCGTTCGACGTGACCAGGCAGGCTGAACGGTCATGGCGGGTCTTTTCCGAGGCGATTCGCGCGAACGGCGAGGGCCAAGCGTGAACGGGGCCCAGCTCCATCTCTGGCTTGGCCAGGCTGCGGTGATGGGCAGCGCGTTCGCCGTGTCCCTGTCGCTGGTCGCAGTTCTGTCAGAAGTCGGGCGTGTGCGGCGAGGTGCCCTGGTCACGATGGCCGTGATTGCCGTGCTCTCGTTGCCCACATACGCGACGTGGAGGCCGGCGGAGGACATTGTCCGGTCGGTTTCCGGCGTGACTCTCGCGAGCGTGGAAGGACAGCAGCAGGGCGCGGCGTTGGCGCTGCTCGTGAACGAGGCACTCGGTGTGATCGCGCTCGTAGGCTTGCTAGCTTCGCGGCGAGTGCGGAAGGTCGTGTCCGTGGTTCGGCGGGTCAAACACGGGCGCGATCGCGCCGTCGGGCGCCGGTCCGCTGATAGAGACGGTTTCTGTTTTGAGCGCGGTGTGAACGCATGTTCACAAAGTGAGGTGAGGCCGTGAAGGGCAAACGCAAGTTCATGATCGTGCCGGCCGGGATCGCGGTCGCCGCGGCCGCGTACTGGTACGTCGACAGCCGGGCCGGCAACGACCCCAATGTCATTCGGATTTCCGGCAACATCGAAGTCACCGATGCCGAAGTGAGCTTCAAGATCGCTGGCCGCGTCGACGACCGGCTGATCTCGGAAGGTCAAATCGTTCAAAAAGGCGCACTGGCGGCACTCCTCGACGGCTCCGACTTGCTTAACGAGGTCGCGATACGCCGCGCCGAACTCCGGGCCGCGGAGGCGGCGCTCGCCGAGTTGGTGGCCGGCTCGCGGCCGGCGGAGATCGCGGCGGCGGCGGCGGCGGTGGAGAAGGCCAAGTCGTTCCTAGCTGAGCTGGAGGCCGGGTCGCGGCCGCAGGAGATTGCGGTCGCCGATGCGACTGTGTCCCGGGCGCGGGCGGACCTGGCGGATGCGGAAACGAACTATAACCGCGTCAAGGATTTGTATGAGCGCCAAATGGCGGCCAACCAGGAGTTCGACAGCGGCAAGGCGCGCTATGACGCCGCCGCGGCCCGCCTGACGGAGGCCATCGAGCAGCTCAAGCTCATCCGCGAAGGGCCGCGGCGGGAGGACATCGATCAGGCCCGGGCGGCCGTGGCGGAAGCCCAGGAGCGCTTCAACCTGGTGAGGGAGGGGCCGCGGAAGGAAACCATCGAGCAAGCCCGCGCCCGAGTCGAGCAGGCGAAGGCGTCGCTGGCGCTGGCTGAAACGCGGCTGGGCTACGCCACGCTTACGTCGCCGCTCACTGGTGTCGTACTCTCGGAGAACGTCGAGCCCGGCGAGTACGTGGCGCCCGGGACACCCGTCGTCACGGTTGGCGACTTGGAAAACGTGTGGCTGCGGGCGTACGTCAACGAGACCGACCTGGGCCGCGTAAGAGTCGGCCAGCCGGTCCGGGTGTCCACCGACACGTACCCCGGCAAGGTGTACGAAGGCCGTGTGTCGTTCGTGGCGGCCGAGGCCGAGTTCACGCCGAAGAACGTCCAGACCACCAAGGAGCGGGTCAAGCTCGTCTACCGCATCAAGGTCGACATCCGCAACCCGAACATGGAGCTCAAGCCGGGCATGCCCGCCGACGCGGACGTCCTGCTGGCCGAGCCGGCCGGAGGCGCCTGATGGAAGCCATCCGCGCTGAGAGCCTGACCAAGTCGTTCGGTCACCTGGTCGCGGTGAACAGCCTCACCCTCACCGTGGCCGAGGGCGAGATCTTCGGACTCGTCGGTCCAGACGGGGCCGGGAAGACCACGACCATGCGGCTGCTCACGTCCATCATGGACCCGACCTCCGGCGACGCCTGGGTCGCCGGGCACCACGTGGTGCGCCAGGCCGAGGCCGTCAAGGAAGACATCGGCTACATGAGCCAGCGCTTCGGCCTGTATCCCGACCTGTCGGTGATGGAGAACATCGACTTCTATGCGGACATCTACGGCGTGCCGCGCAAGGGACGCGCCGAGAGAATCGACCGGCTGCTGGCGTTTAGCAACCTGACGCCGTTCAAGAAGCGGCTGGCCGGCAACCTCTCCGGCGGCATGAAGCAGAAGCTCGGCCTGGCGTGCGCGCTGATTCACACGCCCAAGGTGCTGTTCCTGGACGAGCCGACGAACGGCGTCGATCCGGTCTCGCGGCGGGATTTCTGGCGGATTCTGTACCAGCTCCTGCGCGAGAAGGTCACGATCTTCGTCTCGACGGCCTACCTGGACGAAGCGGAACGCTGCAATCGGCTGGCCCTGATCCACGCCGGGCGGCTGCTGGCAGTCGGGACGCCCGACGAGGTCAAGCGCCTGACGCGCGGGACGATCCTGGAGGTGCGCTCACCCCAGGCCCGGCGAGTGACTACGTTGCTGCGGGAGCGGCTTTGTGGCCCCGGTGTCTCGCCGGTGGAATCCGTCGGCCTCTTTGGCGACCGCGTGCACGTCGTGACGCATGTGCCGCAGGAGACTACCGCGCGGGTCGAACGTCTGCTTGCGGACGCGAACCTCGAGCGCGCGGGAATCACGCCCGTCGAACCAACGCTGGAAGACGTGTTCATCTCGGTCCTCGCCGGGGAGGAGGGAGGCAAACTCGATGATCGCGAGTAAGCCTGAAAAAGCCGTCATCGTCAAAGATCTGGAGAAGCGTTTCGGCAGCTTCGTCGCCGTCAACCGCGTCAGTTTCGAAGTCGCCAAGGGCGAAATCTTTGGGTTCCTCGGTCCAAACGGCGCCGGGAAGTCCACGACCATCCGCATGCTGTGCGGACTCTTGGCGCCGAGCGGCGGCAGCGGGACCGTGGCGGGGTTCGACGTCCGCACGCAGCCTGAGCAAATCAAGGCCCACATCGGTTACATGAGCCAGAAGTTTTCGCTCTACGAGGACCTGACGGTCGAGGAGAACATCGACTTCTACAGCGGCATCTACCGGATTCCCGCGGCCCGCAAGAAAGAACGCAAGGAATGGGTCATCGAGATGGCCGGCCTGCGGGAGCATCGCCGCTCGCGCACGGCGACGCTCTCCGGCGGCTGGAAGCAGCGCCTGGCGCTGGGCTGCGCGATCCTGCACGAGCCGCCGGTGATCTTCCTGGACGAGCCGACCTCCGGCGTGGACCCGATGAGTCGCCGGCGCTTCTGGGATCTGATCTACGAGCTGGCCGGTAAGGGCGTCACGGTGTTTGTCACTACGCACTACATGGACGAGGCGGAATACTGCGACCGGCTCGGGCTGATCTACCGGGGCGAGCTGATCGCGACCGGGACGCCGGGTGCGCTGAAAACCCAGCTTATGCGCGAGGAAGTGCTCGACGTGCTTTGCGAACGGCCGCAGGACGCGCTCGGCGAGATTGAGGGCGCGGCGGGCGTCAAGGAGGTCGCCCTTTTCGGCCGCGGACTGCACGTTGTCGCAGACGACGGCGACGCGGCGGCCAGCACCGTCCGGAGCCTGTTGCGAGAGCGCGGCTACCAGGTCGAACGGGTCGAGCAGATCGTTCCGTCGCTGGAAGACGTGTTCGTATCACTGATCGAGGCCCGCGATCGCGCGGAGCAGCCGCAGCAGGAGGTGCGCCGATGAAGCCCTCCCGCCTCTGGGCCGTGGCGCGCAAGGAGTTCGTGCACATTGTGCGCGACCCACGCAGCCTGGGCATGGCGATAGCCATCCCGATGCTCTTGCTTGTGCTCTTCGGGTACGCCCTGACGCTGGACGTGGACGACGTGCCGACGGTGATCTGGGATCAGAGCGGTTCCCAGACCAGCCGTGAGTTCCTCAGCCGGTTCAGCGGTTCGCCCTATTTCGCGATTCGCGGGTACGTGCAGAACTACAAGGAACTGGAACGAGCCATCGACTCCGGGCGGGCGCTCGTGGCCCTCGTCGTGCCACGGGACTTCGCCCAGCACATTGAATCCGGCCGCACCGCCGAGGTACAGATGATCGTCGACGGCAGCGACTCCAACACGGCGACCATCGCGATGGGTTACGCGGACACGATCGCGCAGGGGTATTCGCAGGACATCGCCGTCCGGGACATTCAACGGATCGGTGGCCAGGCGCTGCGCCTGCCGCTCGACGTGCGGCCACGCGTCTGGTTCAACGCAGACATGGAGTCCAAGAACTACATCATTCCTGGTCTGATCGCCGTCATCATGATGGTGATCGCGGCCTTGCTCACGTCCTTGACCGTGGCGCGCGAGTGGGAGCGCGGCACGATGGAGCAGCTCATCTCGACGCCCGTCAAAGGCCCGGAACTGATTCTCGGCAAGCTCCTGCCGTACTTTGCGATCGGGATGTTCGACGTGCTGCTGGCGGTGCTGATGGGCGAGTTTGTCTTCAAGGTCCCCCTGCGCGGCAGCGTCGCCCTGCTGTTCGTCATGGCGGCAATCTTCCTGGCCGGGGCCCTGTCGCTGGGCATGGTGATCAGCATTCTGACCAAGAGCCAGCTTCTGGCCAGCCAGTTGGCAATGGTACTCACGTTCCTGCCGTCGTTCCTGCTGTCGGACTTCATGTACGCGATCAGCAACATGCCCAAGCCCATCCAGCTCATCACGTACTTGATTCCGGCACGGTATTTCGTGGTCTTGCTCAAGGGCATATACCTGAAAGGCGTCGGACTGGAGGTCCTGGCAGCCCAGGCCGGACTGCTGACGGTTTTCGCCGCGGCGATGGTGCTGCTGGCCAACGTCAAGTTCAAGAAGAAGCTGGTGTAGCCGTGTTCGAACGCATCAAGCACATGCTGATCAAGGAGTTCGCGCAGGTCTTTCGCGACCCGAAGATGCGCGGCGTTATCTTCGTCATGCCGGTCGTCCAGGTGCTCGTATTCGGGTACGCCGTCACCACGGACGTGAAGCACGTCGCGACGGCGGTTCGCGACCTGGACGACAGCGTCGCCAGCCGCGAGCTGGTCGCGCGGTTCGAGAAGTCGGGCTACTTCGACATCATCGAGTACGTCAGCGACGACGGGCGGGCGCGCGAGCTGGTGGACCACGGGCGCGTGCGTGCCGTCCTGGCGATCAATCACGGCTTCGAGGACGATCTGCGCGCCGGCCGAACCGCACAGCTTCAGGTGATCGTGGACGGCACGGACTCGAACACGGCCGGCATCGTGCTCGACTACAGCGCCAAGATCGCCCGGCAGTTTTCGCAGAACGTGCTCGATACGCGTTATGCGCGGCTGAAGGGCGTGCCCCAGGAGCCGGCCCAGGTCGTGGTGCAGACGCGGGCCTGGTTCAACGAGAACCTGGAAAGCCGGAATTTCTACGTACCGGGCGTCATCGCGATCATCGTGTTGCTCATCACGCTCATGCTCACGAGCATGGCTGTCGTGCGCGAAAAAGAGATCGGCACAATGGAGCAGATCATGGTTTCGCCGATCACGCCGGTTGAGTTCATCCTGGGTAAAACCGTCCCCTTCGCCCTGATCGGCTTCGCCGACGTGATCGGTATCACGCTGGTGGGCGTGTTCTGGTTCAAGGTGCCGATCCGCGGCGACCTGCTGCTCCTGCTGGCGGCCACGACGCTGTACCTGATGACGACGCTGGGCGTCGGCCTGCTGATCTCGACTGTGAGTGCGACGCAGCAGCAGGCGATGATGAGCACGTTCTTCTTCTACTTCCCCGCCGTGCTGCTGTCGGGTTTCATGTTCCCGATCGCGAACATGCCGGAGCTGATTCAATGGCTCACGTACCTGAATCCGCTGCGCTACTTCTTGATGATCGTCCGGGGGATTTTCCTCAAGGGCGTCGGCCCGAGCATTCTCTGGCCGCAGATGGCGGCGCTGGCGGTCATGGGCCTCGTAACGCTGTGGCTGGCCTCTCGGAGGTTCCGAAAGACGTTGACTTAACGCCCCACGAGATGAATGTGGATCGGTGGAATGGGCAGTGAGGAAATCAGACGTACCGGAGAAATGCAATGACAAGGAATCGCAGCACCCGTCCGATTGTTCTGGCGAGCATCATTGGCACGACGCTGCTGCTGGCGCAGACACCTGCACTGGCACACTGTGACGGCATGGATGGCCCGGTCGTGAAGGCGGCCCAGAGGGCGCTGGAAGCGGGCGACGTGAACCTCGTCCTAATCTGGGTGCAGCAGAAGGACGAGGCCGAGATCCGGAAGACGTTCGAGCAAGCGCTGGCTGTCCGGAAGCTGAGTCCGGAGGCTAAACAGGTCGCGGACACCTGGTTCTTCGAGACGCTCGTGCGTGTCCACCGCGCGGGCGAAGGTGCACCCTACACTGGCCTCAAGCCCGCTGGACGCGACCTGGGCCCCGCCATCCGGGCGGCCGACACGGCGATCGAGACCGGTGCCATTGAACCGGTTCTGAAGCTCGTCACCGAGGCAACACACGAAGGCATCCGCCAGCGCTTCGCGGAGGTCGCCGCGACGACGAGGTTCAACAAGGACGACGTGGGCGCCGGGCGTGAACACGTACGCGCGTACGTCACCTTCGTCCATTACGTTGAGGGACTTTACCAGGCGGCCTCCCAGCCGCCGCACGGCCACGAGCATGAAACCACCGCCTCGGAAACACACGCCGATGAGCATCAGCGTGAGCACGAGGCGCACGCTCAGATGGAAGGAGAGCACCCAATGAAACCCCAGATTCCACAACCACTGAAGTCCGAGCACGACGAACTACACGCAGAGCTGGTCAAGGCCACCAAGGCCGGCGGTAGGATCGGCGAGGCGGCAACCGCCGTCGCGCGGGTTCTACACCCTCATTTTGTCAAGGAAGAAGAGTACGCGCTGCCGCCGCTCGGACTGCTGCAAGTGGTATCACGCGGCGAGGTATCGCCGGAAATGCGCGCGGTCGTCACGATGACCGACAAGCTCAAGGCCGAGCTGCCGCAGATGCTGACCGAGCACAAGGCGATCGTCACGGCGCTGGAAGCGCTGAAGGCCGCCGCCCTGGCCGAACACAACCACGAGGTGGCGCACTTTGCCGAGAAGCTGATTGTTCACGCCCGGACCGAAGAGGAGGTCATGTACCCCGCCGCGATTTTGGTCGGTGAGTATCTCAAGATCAAGCTGCCCCAATAGGACCTGGAACCTGGAACGCGAACTGTTGGCTCGCGCTGCGCACTATGGAGCGCGTTCCATGAGAACACGAGCTTTCGTGCCGGCGAATGAGCTCTCGACGGAAGCGAGGGCCCACGTCATGCCGTTCTGCAAACCGAAGCGCGGCCAGACGATAGCCACCCGAGTAAGTGGGAGGCCTGAGTCCAGCGAGTACGACGCTTCGCCGACGTGCTGCGGACGTCCTCGATGGTGACGACAACCTCAGGATCGACCTCTGTCGCCAAATCGGCGACGGCCGATGCGGCCCTGCGCGGCACGATTGTGAAACACACATCCACGGGGCCGTCACGGCCGGCCCCTGTGAGAGTCGTCACCATGACACCCGCACGGCGAAGCTGCCCTGCGAGCGCCACCGCGCGCCCACGACTGACCAGCGTGACGAGCTGCACACCAAGCGCAAGCTTACTCTCCAACCACATGCCCAGCCCCAATCCGGTAGCGTAGCCGCCGGCATAGGCGAGCACGTTCACCCACTGATTGAGATGGCTGAGCACGCTGGCCACGGCACAGACCCAGATGGTGACTTCTACAAAGCCAAGTCCCACCGCGAAGGCGCGATGTCCGCGTGTCACGCAGATCAGGCGCAGCGTTCCCAGGGATACGTCCGCGACGCGCGCGCAGAAGATGAACACTGGCAACCACATTGCCGCCTCCGTTCTACAACTGCTGACTTAGCTGTGAGGTCATGCTGCTACGTGCGGCTGCCAGGCAGACTGGCGCCGGCGCACTGATCTACGGCATCGGCGGCGCGACCGTGCGCCACCAGCAGTTCGATTCGCAGGGAGGATGCAGCTTGATGGACCTCGGCGCTGAAGCTCCCTGCCACGACCGCATCCGGGGCGAATGTCCGCAGACGCTGGACCAATCCCGCGGGCGTATATGCGACCTGGAACTGCACGGGATGCAGAAACAGCGTCGTGCGGCCAGCCAGCGTGTCAACCGCCAGGTAGTATGGCGCGACTTCGAACTCCGGCGCGACGGAGCCCCGGAGGTGCGGCTCGTGGGTGGCAACGATGACTTTCATTGCGTAGCTCCGTGGTGCGAGCGACCGCGCGCTCCGCATCCGTTGGCGCCTACAGGTGGAAGTGCCCCGCCGCTTCGGGCTGATAGAGCACGTCCAAGATGCGCACTGTTCGCCGGCCGCCCGGAACCTCAAAGCGGATGACGTCCCCTGTGCGGCAACCCAGGATTGCGGCACCGAGAGGGGCCAGGACCGAGATCCGCTCGTGCTTAGCGACGGCGTCTTCCGGGAACACCAGCGTGCAACACATCTTCTGATTCGTTCGCGGGTCCGCGAGGCGCACGCGCGAGTGCATGGTAACCACGTCTGGAGGGACTTCATCCGGCTCGATCAGGTGCGCGCGTTCCAGCTCGCGCCGCAGCACGTCCAGATTCTGCCGGTCCTTGTCATGCCGATGCCCCGAGATGCGGAGCCATTCCCGAAGGCGGCTCGCGTCCTGCTGCGTGATGTAGATGGTTCGTCTGGCCATGTCGATACTCCGATCTGCAGGCCGGTCCGGTCGCATCGCTGGTCGGCGCCGGTGTGGGCGGTCGACTGCACGCCGCAGCGCCTGCTGTCTGCGCTCGGTGCTCAGCGGCGCGAGCGCGATGTTGGGATTCAAGGTGCAAATCGCCTGTAGCAGTGACCACACTGTGCCGGCCGCCGAGCCGGCCAGCGCGTGGGGGAAGATGCTCACGCGCCCGGTTGTGAAATCGGTCATTACGACGCCATGCGGCTCGATCGGTCTGACCCTGCCGGAACGGTTCGCGCTAGGTTCAATCATGGTTCACCTCAATCCGAGCATCCGCAACAACGTATGACACCGCGTCGGCCGGCGCTGCGCCAGCCGCGTGGCTGGTGTCCGCTTTACTCCGACGTACAACGGACGTCCGGGCCGGCGTAACTCTGCCGCGTGGGCCCACAGACATCCCAGAACGCTGCCGCAGATGATGAAAGGCATTGTTCACGCTCCCTGGAAAGCTGACGAATCTCTCCGGCTTAGGCGGCCGAGCCGACGTCTAACGCGTCGCGTGTTCTCCGACGCAGCATCCAGCGACGACGCGTGCGCGAGCGCACGCAGCGGCACGCGCGCTGCGCCGCCTCGCTGAGGGCCGCGCCGGGGAATACCGCCACGGCGGACACGTTGACTTCGCCGCGCGGCCGGAGCAGAAGCTTGATGCGGCACTGCATGTCGCGTCCGCCGCGCGGGCCGTTCACATCCTCGAAGCTGACGGCCGCGTCTTGGATGCGGTGGGCGAAACGGCCCAGGGCATGCCGGAGGCGCGTGTGCACCAGCTCGCGGAGAGCATTGGTCAACGACATGTTCTGCGTCGTGATCTGGATGCGCATGGTCGTCTCCTTTCTGTGTGTTGCACGATGCATCGGTCCGCCGTGGCTCCGGCCCTCACACCCAGCCGCGATCGTGGCAGGCCTGGGCCACTCTCCCGATCGCGATGATGTGCGCGGCGTCGCGCATCGGCAGCTTGCGCTGGTGCGCCATCTGGCTTACATCGATGAATGCAGAAGTCATCGCCACGTCCAGCTTTCCGAGCACTTCATCCTTGGTCCAGTAGAAGTTCGTGTTGCTCTGCACCTGTTCGAAGTAGCTGCATGTGACCCCGCCGGCGTTGGCCAGGAAGTCGGGTATCACGAATATGCCGCGTTCGCGCAGGATGTGGTCGGCGTCCGGGGTCGTCGGGCCATTGGCGCCCTCCGCGATCAGCCGCACGCGCCGGGAGATCTTGCCGGCGTTGTCGTCCCTGATCGCGTGCTCCAGCGCCGCCGGAATCAGGATATCCACCTCCTGCTCGATCCACGCTTCGCCGGGCAGGACCTCGTAGCCCACCTTGGCGGCTTTCTGCTGGTCGATCGTGCCAAACCGATCGGCGATATTGCGCAGCTCCGCCAGGTCGATGCCGTTTTTCTTCCGGAAGCAAACCGCGCGCTGCGCGCTATGGTCCCAGCAGGACACCGCGCAAACGCGTCCTCCGATCTGGTGGTACAGCTCGATGGCGTGCTGCGCGACGTTGCCAAAGCCCTGCACGCTGGCCTGCGTGTCCTGGGGGCGCAGTTGCAGCTCCTTGAGCGCTTCGCGCAGCATGAACACCACGCCGTACCCAGTGGCCTCGGTCCGGCCGAGCGAGCCGCCCAGCGCGACGGGTTTGCCGGTGATGAATCCGGGAAATTTGCCGCCGTGAATATGCTCGAACTCATCGAGCATCCACAGCATGTGCTGGCCGTTGGTCATCACGTCCGGGGCCGGCACATCGAGCACTGGCCCGACATCCCGGGCGACCGCGCGAACCCACGCCCGACAGAGGGCCTCTTGCTCACGTTGGCTCAGGTCGTGTGGCGCACAAACCACGCCGCCTTTGCTGCCTCCGAGCGGGACATTGACAAGCGCGCACTTCCACGTCATCCACATGGCCAGGGCGCGCACCGTGTCCACCGTTTCCTGCGGGTGGAAGCGGATGCCGCCCTTACCGGGACCGCGGGCATCGTTGTGCTGGACGCGGTAGCCGCGGAACACGCGGACGCGCCCGTCGTCCATGCGGACCGGCAGGCTGAAGTGGTACTCGCGCAGCGGCTGACGCAGCAAATCTCGCGTGCCCTGATCCAGTTCGAGCAACTCGGCGATCCGGTCAAATTGGGCCTGGGCCATGGCGAACGCGTTGAAGGATTTCGTGCTCATGGGTGTCCTCGTGGGTTAAAGCCGGGACGCAACGGCCCGAGGGGCCGGCCCGCCGCGCGGCTGCGCAGAGAGGGCACTGCCCGGGGTGGCCGTGGCACCCTCGCATGCCCGCGGGCGGGCCGGCGACAACAAGTCGACCGTCCGGGGGGCTGGTCGCCGCCTGGGTTCCAGCCGCTACCCATATATAGGCGTTTCCGCGATCGTTAACAAGACAGATAATATCGCACTGACAATTTGGTTTACTCGAAGTGTTTACAGCCCCAACCATTAAGCCTTCTTTGTCGGCGGTGGGCTGGGCGAGGTTTCGTGATGGGCGGGCGGACGCTAAGTTTGTCGCGCGGGCCCGCGCGGCGCGGGCAACGAACAAGTTGTTGGCGAGGTGATGCTTGTCGGGGTCGGAGTTCAGGAATACCGCGGTGCTGCTGGGCGCTTTCGGCGTACTGCTGGCGTTCAGCGCGCTGTTCAGTCGTGTGCTGGAGCGGCTGGGCATTCCCGTGGTTCTGCTGTTTCTGGTGCTCGGAATGCTTGCGGGGTCGGAGGGCATCGGCGGCATCGCGTTCGACGATTACCGGTTTGCGTTTCGCGTGGGCACAGCGGCGCTGGTACTGATCCTGCTTGACGGCGGGCTATCCACCAGCGTTGGCGCCGTCCGCCGCAGCTTCGTACCGGCGGGCCTTCTGGCGACGGTCGGTGTGTTCGGGACCGCCGCGCTGGTCGCCGGGGGTGGCTACTTGTTCGGACTGGGCTGGCCCGCAGCGGCGCTGCTGGGCGCCATCGTCTCGTCAACCGATGTGGCTGCCGTGTTCGCAGTCTTGCGGGGCGGGCGCCTGAACCTGGCCCCGCGCGTGGCGACCACATTGGAGGTGGAATCGGGCGCGAATGATCCGATGGCGGTGATCCTCACGACGATGGTCACGGACTGGATCATGGGGGGCTCCCTGCACCCCTGGTCCGTCGTTCTGAATGTGCCGCTGCAACTGAGCATAGGGCTGCTGGTGGGGCTCGCCGTCGGCTGGTCGACCCGGCGGGTGCTGTTGCGCGCCCGGCTGCCGGCATCGGGGTTCCTGCCCGTGCTGACGATCGCCGCCGCCTTCGCGGCCTTCGGTCTCGCGACGCTGGCTCAGGGGAGCGGCTTTCTCGCGGTGTATGTTGGCGCGATCGTCTTGGGCAACGGGCCGCTCCCGTACCGCGCGGGCTTGTACCACGTCCATCACGCTCTAGGCTGGCTGAGCCAGATTGCGATGTTCCTGATGCTTGGCCTGTTGGTCTTTCCGTCGCAACTGTGGCCCGTCGCCGGAACCGGCCTCGCCTTGGCGTTCGGCTTGACGTTCGTCATCCGGCCGCTGGTCGTGCTGCTGTGTTTGCTGCCGTTGCGTTTTCCCGCGCGGGAAATTCTGTATATCGGCGGCGTGGGCTTGCGGGGAGCCGTGCCGATCATCCTGGCCGTGTTTCCTTTGCTAAGTGGCGTGCCGGATGCGCTCAACGTCTTCAACGTCGTGTTCTTCTTCGTGGTCATTAATGCGCTGATCCCCGGGGCCGGGATTCGCTGGCTCACGCGGAGGCTCGGATTGCAGGTGCCGGAAACGCCCCAGCCCGCCGCTGTGGTGGAGATCAACTCGACCCGCCTGTTGCGGGGCGAGCTCTTGTCGTTCTTTATCACGGACGTGCTCGCCGTGAGCGGGGCGCGGCTGGCAGACATCGTTTTCCCGCCGGGGGCGGCGGTCGTCCTGCTGGTGCGTGGCGATGAGCTGATTGCGCCGCGCGGCGACACCCTGCTCCAGCCACAGGACCACGTCTACGTGTTCTGCCGGCCGGAGGACCGTGCGTACGTGGAGCTCCTGTTCGGGCGCCCCCTGGAGGGAACAGTGGAGGGGGCCAGGCCGCCCCCCGGGCGGCAGCGACACTGGATTCGTTGAATACGATGAGTGTTGTTGATTGTTAGCCAAGATCGAATTAAACTACCGGCATGGACTGGTTGAACTACCACCACCTGTTCTACTTCTGGACCGTGGTGCGCGAGGGCAGCATCGCGGCGGCTTGCCGCAAGCTCCTTTTGTCGCCGGCGACCATCTCGGCGCAGTTGCGTGAGCTGGAGGATGCGCTTGGCGAAAAACTCTTCAAGCGCGTTGGACGCAATCTTGCCCCCACCGAGTTCGGCCGGCTCGCCGCGCGCTACGCGGACGAGATTTTCGGCCTCGGCCAGGAATTCATGGACGTCGCCAAGGGTCGTACGCTGGAGACGTCGCTGCGTTTCCGCCTCGGGGTGGATGACGTGTTGCCCAAGCTGGTCATCGCGCGCGTGCTGGAAGCCGCGTTCCGCTTGCCACAGGCCATCCGGCTGGTTTGCATCGAGGGCACACAGGCCCAGTTGCTACCTCAGCTCGCGGTTCACGACTTGGACCTCGTGCTTTCGGACGCTCCGCCCCACCCGTCGATCAAGGTGCGCACCTTCAGCCACCTGCTGGGTGAATCGGGGATTACTGTCTGCGCGGTGCCGGCGCTCGCGCGCAGTCTCCGCCGGGGTTTTCCGGCATCGCTCGATGGCGCGCCCGCCCTTCTACCGACCCCGAATACATCCCTGCGCCGGGCCCTGGACGGGTGGTTCGAGTCCGTCGGCGTACGCCCGCGGATCATCGCAGAGTTCGAGGACCTGGCGCTGCTGAATGCCTGCGGCCACCGCGGAGCGGGGTTCTTTGCGGTTCCAGACGCCGTCGCGGACGAGATTACAAGCGGCGAAGGCGTCCAGGCAGTTGGTCGCATGGGGAAGACACGGGAGCACCTGTACGCGATCAGTGTCGAGCGCCGCGTCAAGCACCCGGCCGCCGTAGCCCTGGTTGAGAATGCCGGCGCGGTGCTGCGCAGGGCTCATGCGGCGCGAAGGGTGGGGAAACCTGGACGAAAACGGCGTTAGCGCACGCGCGGTCGTACACGCGCCGAGGAGTTCAACATGAAGGAACGACAGATCTACGTCACGGTCAGCGACATGGACCGTCTCGGGCGCTTGGTGCTGGCTGCCATCACCGACGCCCCCGATCTTGAGCCGCTTCGCGCCCTCGACCGCGAGCTCGACCGGGCTCAAGCCGTCCGGCCCCAGGACGTCCCGCCGGACGTGGTCACGATGAACTCGAAGCTGCGGATGACGGACTTGGCCACCGGCCAACAGCGCATTGTGACGCTTGTCTACCCCGATCAGGCGAACGACGAGGAACGCGTGTCGATCTTGAGTCCGCTGGGAACAGCGCTGCTCGGGTATCGCGTCGGTGACGAGATTCGCTGGGAAACGCCCACCGGCAACTTGCACTTGCGGATTGAAGAGTTGCTCTATCAGCCGGAGGCGGCCCGGGATTTCAGCCAATAGGCGCCGCTCCGCCGGAGGCACGGCGAAGGAGCGTGCTACCATGTCCGACGCGCGCCACACAAAAGCGGAACTGCTCGCCGAAGTGCAGCGGCTGCGCGCCCGGCTGGTGCAGCTGGAGCCAGGGAACGCCCCGGTACACGCTGCGACCGGGGTGGGCTCTGACCCGCAGGACCATTTCCGGGCCGTGGCCGACTACACCTACGATATGGAATCGTGGGTCGCCCCCGACGGCCGGCTGCTATGGGTCAACTTGGCGGTCGAGCGATTGACGGGGTACTCCGTCGACGAGTGCCTCGCCATGGGCGATTATCCGCTGCCCATTGTGCACGAGGGCGATCGAGTGCGGATGGCGGCGGTGTTCCAGGGGGCGCTAGCAGGCTCGAACGGTAATGACGTCCCATTTCGCCTGCGCTGCAAGGACGGCAGCGTGCGCTGGGTGGCCGTGTCGTGGCAACCGCTCCAAGCCGCAGACGGCCGCGGCCTGGGGCACCGATCAAGTATTCGGGACATCAGCGACCGCAAGGAGGCGGAGGAAGCGCTGCAAGCCCACCGCGCGTTGCTGGCGACCATCATCACGCACATCCCGTGCGGCGTGTACTGGAAGGACCGCGAGTTCCGCTATCGGGGCTGCAACGCTGAATTCGCACGAGCCGCCGGCGTGGCCGATCCTGCCGCGATCGTCGGCAAGACCGATCACGAGCTCGCCTGGGAACCGGAGCAGACTGCCTGGTTCCGACGTTGTGACGAGCGCGTCTTGGCAACCGGCGAAGCGCTGCTGCACATCGAGGAATCCGAGCGGCAGGCCGACGGGCGGGTAGCACAGCTTCTGACCAATAAGGTGCCCCTGCGCGATGCGGATGGCCAGGTCTGCGGCGTCCTGGGTGTGGACACGGACGTCAGTCAGCTCAAGGCCGTCGCGGCCGAGCTGCGCCGCGCGCATGACGAGCTTGAACTGCGCGTGCAAGCCCGCACAGCGGAGTTGGCAGCGACCAACGACCAGTTGCGCCGCGAGATCGCCGAGCGTGTGCGTGTCGAAGAAGCACTGCGCACGAGCGAGGAACGTTACCGTCACGTCGCGGAACTGACCTCGGATTTTGCCTACGCGTTCCGCATTGCGCCCGACGGTTCATCTGAAGCCGAGTGGATCACGGACGCCTTTGCCCGTGTCACCGGACGGGACTCGGTGGACCTGGGACCACCACACAGGCTGCTGGAGCTGGTGCACCCGGATGACCACCCGACCGTTGTGCGTAGCGTGCAGTTGTTGCTCGCCGGAAAGTCCAGTGCAACGGAATTCCGCATGGTCCGCAGAGACGGCCAGGTCCACTGGCTGCACAATCACGCTCGGCCGGAATGGGATGAAACCGCGCACCGCGTCGTGCGCATCCTGGGCGCCGCGCAGGATATCAGCCAGGCCAAGCTCGCCGAAGAAGAGGCGCGTCGGCACCAAGCGGCCCTCATGCACATGGCGCGCGTGAGCACGATGGGGGGCTTGACCGCGCAGCTCGCCCACGAGTTGAACCAACCACTGTGCACGATCGTCGGTAACGCCCAGACGGCGCAGCGCCTGCTGACGACGGATCCGCCGGACATTGCGGAAACGCGCGCCGCCCTCGACGACATCGTCACGCACGGCAATCGCGCGGCCGATATCATTCACCGGTTGCGTGATTTCCTGCGGCTCCAACAGCCCACTCCGGTCGTCCTGAATGTGCAGCGAGTGATTGAAGACATCGCGACATTAGCGGAAGCGGATGCGCGCCAACATGGAGCCAGCATCCACTTCGAGATCAGCCCAGACCTGCCCGCCGTTCGGGCCGACCCGATCCAGCTTCAACAGATCATCTTGAACTTGGTGCGCAACGGGTTGGAGGCGATGATGCGAATGCCCCCCGGCACGCGCGCCTTGAAGGTGCAGGCCCAGCGCGAGGATTCGGGTGGAGCGGTCATCCGCGTAAGTGACCTTGGGCCGGGCTTGCCCGAGGCCGTCGCCGCGCGGATGTTCGAGCCGTTCTTCACAACCAAGCCTACCGGCTTGGGCATGGGTCTGGTCATCAGTCGCTCCATCGCCGAGAGCCACGGCGGGAAGCTCTCAATGACGCGGAATGCCGGACGCGGCGTGACGTTTCACCTGGCGCTGCCCGCTGCCGCGGAGGATGAGCCGTGACGACCGGTGCGGAGCGTGGCCTCGTATTTGTCGTCGATGACGACGCAGGTGTGCGCCAGATGATCAGCCGCATGGTCCGGTCGGTCGGCCTGCGTGTCGAAACCTACGCCTCGGTACAGGAGTTCCTGGACCTCTATGATCGACGGCAGACAGGTTGTCTCGTCCTGGATGTCCGCATGCCGGGTTTGAGCGGCCTGGACCTTCAGGAACGTCTCGCCGGCCTGGAGGTCCCGCTGCCGATCATCTTCATCACGGGGCACGGCGATATCGCGATGGGCGTGCGTGCGATGAAACGCGGCGCCATGGATTTCATCGAGAAGCCTTTCCAGGATCAGGTGCTGCTCGACGCGATCCACGCTGCGCTGGCGCGGGCCGCAGAATTGCACGAGGCGGCCCAAGCGCGCGACGATGCACGCGAGCGCCTCGCCACGCTGACGCCGCGGGAGCGCGAAGTGCTGGCCCTCGTCGTGGATGGGCGAGCCAACAAGCAGATCGCCGCGCAGCTCGGCACAGCAGAGCAGACTATCAAGATGCATCGCAGCCGGCTGATGAAGAAGATGGACGCTGATTCGCTGCCGGCACTGGTCCGCCTGGCCCAGCTCGGCGGGGTCGCAGCCAACCCGCGTCGTTGATCAATTCCCGCTGCCGCGTGCAGACGGGGCATACGAAGGTATGCCCCGCGCCAAACCAACGTTGCCTTTGATCTGCATTTTGCGCAGCTACCTTTCCTGTAGTACGACCTCGCGCTGAGCCTGCCACAAGGCGGCCGGCTTGAAACGTAGGGCGTGTGCTGCTGCCGGCGGGCGCGGGGCGCAGGAGTCAGACATCCATGCAAAAAGACGACTTCGGCAACTTGGAAGAGTGGGGGCGTGTGCTGAGCCAACTGGAACAGCTGGGGCGGGATCAGCGGCTCGACGAGCACCAGGACGGTCTGGTGCGCTTGTTGCGCTATCCGGACAACTGGCGCTTGCGGGAGGCGGCGCTCGAGTCGGTTCGCAGCATCAAGCAGCCCACCGAATCGCTCGTCACCGCGGTGCTCCAGATCCTGACCAACGAGGACCTGTATCACGAAGTGCGCGTGCTGGCCGCCGAGGCCTTAGCGACGCTGCTGCCGGCGGCGCGGGCGGCCAAGGATGGGCGTAACCGCGCGCTAGAACAACGTGCCCTGGAGCAGATGCACGCGCTGCTGGATGCCGTGCATCCACCGGTGCTGCATCAGGCGGTGCAGCGCGTGCTTCCGACGATTGAGTGAACCGTCTCCCTGTACAGGCCGCGCGGCAGTGCGTGCGGTACCAGATCGAAGGATACAGCAACCATGATCATTGGGATTCCGAAAGAGATTCTGCCCGAGGAACGACGCGTCGCCGCCTTGCCCGAAACCGTACGCAAGTACGTTGAGCTGGGTTTCGAGGTCCTCGTGGAGACACAGGCCGGGGGCGGGGTCTTCCGCCCCGATGACGAGTACGTCACCGCGGGCGCGCGGATCGCACCGGACGCCGTCAACCTGTACCAAAGCGCGGACATCGTGCTGAAGGTGAAACAACCACACTTCAACCAGTCCGCCGGCCGTCACGAAGCGGAAATGCTCCGCGAGGGTTCGGTCCTGGTTACATTCTTGCACCCCGCCGCACCGGCGAATCACAACATGGTCCGTACATTGCGCGACCGCAACATCACCGCGCTGACGATGGACGGCATCCCACGCACTTCGCGGGCCCAGACGATGGATGCGCTCACCTCGATGAGCACGGTGACCGGCTACAAGTCGGTGCTCATCGCAGCCAGCCACTTCCCGCGGTTCATCCCGATGATCGGGACGGCCATCGGGGCGATTCAGCCGGCGGAAGTCCTGGTGGTCGGCGCCGGGGTGGTCGGGCTCCAGGCGATCGCGACCGCAAAGCGCCTCGGCGGCAGCGTGAAGGCCATCGACATCCGGGCGGACGCGCGCCGTGAGGCAGGGAGCCTCAAGGGTACCAAGGTCGTCGGCTTCGAGGTGCCGGAAGACCTGGCCGTCGGCGAGGGTGGCTACGCCCGGGCCCTGCCGGGCGAGTGGCTCGAACGTGAGCGTACCTTGCTGCGGGCCATCGCGCCTCAGATGGACATCATCATCCTCAGCGCACTGGTGCCGGGGGAAATTGCACCGGTCCTTGTTACCGAGGACACGGTGCGCCGCATGCGGCCGGGTTCGGTCATTGTGGACGTGGCCATCGACCAGGGCGGCAACTGCGCACTGACCGAGGCTGGGCGCGAGAGCGTCGCGCACAACGTGCATGTGTGCGGGACCGCGAACATCCCGGGCTCGGTCGCCGTGGACGCCACCTGGCTCTACGCCCACAACATGCTGCACTACGTGCAGAACATGTTTCCGAATGGGCCGGGCACAATCAACGTTGACGACGAGATCGTGCAGCACTCGCTCGTGACGCGCGATCGCCGCATCATCCACCAGGGCGCGCTCAAGGCAATGGGAACGGAGTAACGGACACCCTGCGGCGCAGATGAGAGGATGCCATGTTCGACGTGCTTCTCATGGTCGTGATCTTCGTGGCGGCGTTCGGCATCGGCTATGCGCTGATCATCCGCGTACCCCAAATGCTGCATACGCCCCTCATGTCCATGACCAACGCCATTTCGGCGGTCACGATTCTGGGCGCCCTCCTGCTGTTCTCCGTGCCGACGACCCGCGCCGAGAAAGTGCTGGGTGGCGTCGCGATCGTCACGGCGATGTTCAACGTGGTTGGCGGCTTCGTGATCACCGATCGCATGCTCGGCATGTTCAAGAAGAAGGACGCGGCGGTGTGATCTTGCTCACGAGGATACTCGGGTCCCCGTGAACCCGGCCGGAAGGCAGAGAGTGACTATGTCAGGCCTTTGGATCGATCTTGGGATTATTCTGATCCTCGTAGCGGGGATCGCGCAGTTCCGTACGCCGCGGGCTGCCCGGAGGGGGAACCTGACAGCTGCTGCGGCGCTGCTGTGTGCCGTCATCGCGGTCCTGGTTCGGCACGGCGTACTCGACGTCCCGCTCGTCGCAGTCGTGGCCGTGCTGGGCAGCTGCTTCGGCGGCTGGGTGGCCACGCGTGTGAACATGATCCAGATTCCCGCAATGGTTGCCTTCCAGCACGGCGCCGGCGGCGTCGCCGCGCTCCTCGTTTCATTCGTTGAGCTGACCCGCGACTCTGTGGAACCGCTCGCACGAACAGCTCAGATCGCCGCGCTTCTAGGTCTTGTAATCGGAGCCGCGACATTCAGCGGCAGCCTGATCGCGAGCGGGAAGCTGGCTAACCGCCTGCAGCAGACGCCCACGAATCTACCGCGCCACAATCAACTGCTAGTTGCGAACCTGGCCGTGCTAATCGTGCTCGGCGTCTGGGCCGGTGTGACTGCCAGCGCGGGTTTGGTTCTCGTGACGTCTTTGGCGCTAATAATTGCCGGCGCCGTAGTGCTCGGGGTCATCTTCGCCATTCGTATCGGTGGCGCGGACATGCCCGTGCTGATCTCGTTCTTGAATGCGACCGCGGGGTTGGCGGCGGCGTTCTGCGGGATCGCGATCGGCAACCGCCTGCTCATCGCGTGCGGGGCCACGGTGGCTGCGTCCGGCTCAATCCTCACCCACGTGATGTGCCGGGCGATGAACCGCGGCTTGACCGGTGTATTTGCAGGCCTGCGGCCACACATCGCAGCAGGTCCTTTGTTGCCCGCGGCTGCTGCAACTCCGAAGGAGCCGAGCGAACTCTCCGCAGCGAAGCCTGCCGATCCGTGCATCCGCGCTGCGCAATTGCTCCGCGCTGCGCAGCGCGTGATCATCATCCCCGGCTACGGCATGGCCCTGGCCGAGGCATCGGAAGAGGTCGTCCGACTGGGGGAACAGCTGACCGCGCTGAACAAGGAGGTCTTGTTCGCGATTCACCCGGTGGCCGGACGGATGCCGGGCCACATGCACGTGCTGCTTGCCGAGGCCGAGGTTGACTACGGAAAGCTCCGCGAACTGAAAGACGTCAATGGGCAGTTTGTCCAGACCGACGTGGCGCTGGTGGTCGGTGCCTGCGACGTGGTTAATCCGGCCGCGATCGAGGCGTCCAACACGCCGATATCGGGTATGCCCATATTACGGGCCGATGAAGCTCGGCACGTCGTCGTCTGCAATCTGGATGAGCGCCCCGGCTACTCCGGCGTGCCGAACCCGCTGTACCGCAATTCCAAGACCATCCTGCTTCTCGGCGATGCCCAGGCGACGGTGGGCAGATTGCGACAGCAGCTGGAGGGACACACTCATGGAGCCGCCGCAACCTCCGAAACCGCGTCCCCTCCGCTGGCGCGGGAGCTGGTGGAAAACCCGAGTGGCCAATACAACGCCGCCGAGTGACACGCCCAGCGCCTTCGCACGCACGCCCCGCTTGGATGCGTTGGTGGGGGCCATCGAGCAACTCGACGACGATGAGCTGCGGCAGCTACCCCTCGTGCTTGCCAATAAGCTGAAGGCAATGGACCAGCACCGCGCCGCAGAATTGCGGGACCACGTGGGCGCCCGGTGCGATGTGATTTGGCCGGGTGAGGCGGAGTACTTCGACGCCACGTTGGTCGGCATTGATGTGGAAGCCGGGCTGGCCCAGATATCGCTATCGCGCTACGGTCCCGTGTGGAGTGTACCGCCCTACGCGGTGAGAATAGAATAGAGAATGAAATGCGCCGCTCGCTTCGCCAGCGAGCTGCACCGACATGGGAGGCGTGCCATGAAGCCTGCTCGAACCCGTCGTTCACCCGAAGCGAAATCAGCCGACGCAGTGCGCTTGTGCCTTCAGGAGCCAAGGCCCCTGACAGTCACGGAACAGGACATTCGCGAGCGCGCCTATCAGATCTTCTTGGCGCGCGGTGATGTTCCCGGAAGTCCGCTGCAGGACTGGCTTCGCGCTGAGCACGAACTACGATGCGGCCCCCGCGCCTGATACACGGTACGAGGGGCTGCCTGAATTTACAGGGCTGAGTCAGTTGCCTACCTGCCACATGAACTGCAGGTGGGCTTTCGTGGACTCTTGGACGATAGTGCCTGGTAACCGCCGCCACGAAATGTCGCGACCAGCACGGCTGCACCAGAATAGGCCGTGGCCGAGAACAGCCAGGTCGTCATATCGTCGACGTCGCGCGTGACCACGAAGCTGGCCGCGGCCACCCAGAAGGTCTGGCAGGCCCAACAGCCGAGGAGGTATTGCAGCGCCCGCCAGGGCAGAGACGTACTCGACACGCGCCGAAGCTCGGCGCGGCGGGTGTCAAGTTCGGCTTCGGTGAGCGGGACGGCGGCGGCGTGCTGCGAGCCGCGGGCGACATCCTCATCCCACTTCGTCCGGTTGGCGACCTCCCAATTGAGCCGGTTGAGCCGCTGGCGGCGCGGGTTGTCGCGCACCGCCAAGCGGTACTGGAGCTCCGCCGCCGGGAACGATCCGAAGATCGCCTTCGCCAGCGCGCAAACCGCGAGAGTCCAAACGAAGAAGGACGCCACGTGCCCCCAATCGGTGATGTCGAAGATGCTCGTCATGTTCCGGGCCTCCTTGCCCTCGAAGTCACTCTGCCGCCCGCGCCGCTCGCGCCTATCGTGCGGCGCACTGCTCCATCCGTTCCCGCATCAGATGCCGCACGATCCTCGCTTCCGCCGGCGCGTTGCTCGGGTCCACAGTGAGGTCGCCGTTCTTCGGCAGCTTCCAGCCCGCACCGAGCTTGGCGAACAGCGCCGCGATGGCGGGGTCGCGCTCGACCAACCACTTCCGCAACTCGGCTTCGGTGGTGCCGTTCAGCAGCTCGACGGCGCGGGCCAGGACGTAATCGCAGGCCAGCAGCCCAAGCTCGTCGTCTGGGCAGTAAGCCGTCAGGTGGACGCGTTTTGGACCGACGTTGATCGACACGACCGGCATCGCGTTACGCTCCCTTCGCGCCGCCCATCACCAACCGACGTTCCCACATCCAGTGAATTTCCGCTGCCCACGACGCCGACGCGAACGCCACGAGCCGCTGAAGCTCCGCGAAGCGCGTGGCGCCGGGATCGCGGTACTCGAAGCCGATATTGACCGCCCCGACGTTCGGCACGCCGGCGAGCTTTGCGACCTCCCGAGCGAGCCGCCGGCAGCGGCCCCAGACGTTGGCGTCCAGCATCAGGTGGACCATCCGGTAGAACGGCACCGCCGCCACGACCAGCGCGAGCTGCGCGTCCGTCGGCAGCGAGCCGAAGAACGCCGTCGCGACCGAGTCGTTGTCCGGCTGGATCGCGGCCGTGACCATCAGCGCGTCGAACGGCCCCTCGACCACGAAGAGCGTGTTTCCGCCGACGGCCACACGGTCGGCCTCGTAGATCGTGGTCTTGTGCCCGCCTTCGACCGGGTAGCTCAGCCAGCGCTTGCGCTGCCGGGCGTCGATCGCTCGCGCCGTGTAGCCCAGGTCCCGGCCGCCGTCGCGCACCGGGAACACGACGCGCCGCTCCTGCTCGTCGAAGCGCAGATCGAATCGCGCGATGAGCTCGTCCAGCCGCTCGGCCGGTACGCCGCGCCCGACCAGGTAGTCGTAGCCTGGCTGGGCGATGCCCTTCGGCGCCAACGGCGCTAGCGAGCTCACATCACGCACGTTCCGGCTCCCGTCCAGGTCTCACACGGGCAATCGTGCATCCACGTTGCCGGGTCCTTAGTCAGGTCGTAGTTCCGCAAGCGCGGCACACCGCGGCCCTCGTACGGCGGCAGTCCGCCGTTGCGGCCGGGGAAGTGCCGGTACGGCCGCCCCGAGCCGTCGAGGTTCAGATCAACCGCGACCCAGGCCGCCTCGCCCTTGCACACCGGGAAGTCGCCCAACGAGCACTGGCAGATGTGGCCGGTGCAGCACGCGGTGCCCGCCCACGCGGAGAAGCACCCGCTGACCGCATCCACGAACTGCGTGCAGAGCGGCCCGTACTCGCCGTGGTAGCCGTAGCCGGGGATCGCGGGCGGCAGCGCCAGCGTGTCGCCGAACGAGCAATCCGGGCTGCAACCGGGCATCCCGTCGCAGCCGGAGTACCACGACGGAACCAGGCCGCGCCAATAGATGCCGGTCACCTCATGGAACCACAGCCCGCTGTCCGGCCCCATCGGGTACGTTTCGCCGCAGCCGAACATGTCGCCCAGGCAGTTGCCGCTGAACTCATTGCCCGGCGGGCCCGTCGCCTTGAAGTACAGGCCGGGGTGCCAGACGTGGTCGAGCCGGTTCTTCTTGAACTGGCCGCCATGCGTCGCGTCCCAGCCGTGGTTGCAGGTGTCCGGCGTGCAGGCGTAGTAGCTGTAGCCCTCCACACGCCGCAGGCAGTTATAGCCGGCGTGCGGATCATCGACGCAGTGCTGCGTCTGCCAGTCCCACGAGCGGCAGCCCTTCTCGTTGCGGTGATAGCCGCAACCGGGCGAGGCCTCCATGTCGTCGCCGTACCCGTCGCAGACCGTGTCCTCCCAGTAGCCGCGCTCGCACGGGCAATCCGGGCTCGTCTCGGGCGAATACTGCGAGTAGCCGTGCTTGCGGCTCATCATGTGGCACTTGGCCGACTGGCAGTTCTGCGTGCACTCCTGCCACGTCGGCACCGGCCATGACTGGCAGGTGTCGGGGTACTCGGTCCACTGGTCGTCGTAGCCCGGCCCCCACTGGTGATACCAGTAGCCCAGGGCGTGGTCGTACGGCCAGCACGCTTCAGCGTTGGCGCAGCACTTGTCGCAGCCCTTGCGGTACTCGGTGTGCGCCGTGCCGTAACAATCGTGGTAGTTCGCCGCGTAGTGGTAGCCGCAGTCCTTGCCCATGAACTGGCCGGGCGTGCGCTTGCGGGTGCAGAGGCCGATCGAGGTCCACACGCCGTAGTCGATCAGGTAATCGACCGCGTCGATGATCTCCCGGATGTGGACGGCTTCGATCACGTCGCCCGGGCGCAGGCCCCACGATGGGTACTTGGCCCAGACCTTGGCGAAGTCATCCCAGGCCGGCTCGTACATCAGGACAAACGTGCCGGGCGCCGTGCCCCACGAGTAACCGCCGCCATAGAACGGGTTGTTGAAGTGGGTGTCATCGGCGTAGAGCATGTTGATACCGCGCCAGGTCTTTCGCGCGGCAGCGCTGCCCCACGTCTCGCCCTGGCCGGGCACGTGGTTCGGATGATTGTGCAGCGGGCGCGGGTCGGGCGTCGGCCCGCCGATGAGCCCCTTGCCGCCGGTCATGTAGTGCGGATGGACGTTGCTGCCCGACCAGCGGAACCGGATCGGCATCGGCACGCAGCACAAGCCATCGTCGCCGCCGCGGAAGCGCGGATTGTGATGGAAGGCGTCGCAGCGGTCGTCGGTCTCGGCGCAGGTGTCGTACTCGCCGGTACAGCAGTCGCCGCCCAGCCACGACAGCATGAAGCGCACCATGTTGATCAGCGCCGGCTGGATCGACTCGCCGCCGTCGCACTGGTAGAAGTCGGTGCCGTGCCGAACGTTGATGCCGCCGTAGTCCTCCAGCATCTCGGGCAGGCCGTAGGCGTACGGGTTGAAGTGGGCAAACCACTGGAGGTAATAGGCATCGTCGTCCGCGGGCGCGCTGTCGCCGCCGGGGTCGTACTTCGTGATGTCGGGGTCCTGCGGGTCCGGGTCGTTGTAGAAGTAGCGCACGTACCAGCGCAGCTCGGTCCCGTGCGCGTACGGGCCGCGCTGCGCGGTGTACGTCGTCGGCCCTCCGCTCATCGCGACGAACGACCAACTCGACCAAGCGCCGCCGGGCGCCTTCGTCTGGTAGTACAGCCGCACATTCGTCGGCGTCGGCACGCCGCCGGGCTTCGTGTACGTGAACGTGACGACTTGCCCGGGCTTCTGGACGTAGCCCACGCCGTCCTGGCGCCCGGGCTGCGTGGCGCCAAACCAGCCGGAGCCCTCCGGGTCGAACGGCTCGCTGGCCTGGTCGCGGGCCACGCTGCCGAGCGGGAAGTACGTCCGGTCGTGCGTGCCCGCCGCAAACTGGCCCGCCGGATCGCCTGAGCGCGTGCGGATCGGTACGCTCGGCTTGGGCATCGGGCAGCAGGGCGGATTCTCGCCGAGGGCGGCGTACTCCTTGCCCGACGGTTGGTAGTCCCAGCAAGTGCCGGTCTCGTTGCAGCCGATCGGCCCGAGAATCAGCCGGCGCTCCCACATCTCCGGCCCCCACAGGCAGCGCGGGTGCTGGCGGTCATACCACTGGCGCTTCGGGCTGCCGTTCGGCCGCGAGCCGAACACCGCGTAGAGCAGGCCTTCGAGTTTCTCCAGAGCGAGCGCGAACTTGCCGCCCAGCGTGTCCTCCCAGTTAATCTCCCCAGGGCCGGCCGGCGGCGCGCC
This sequence comes from Planctomycetota bacterium, assembly GCA_040755725.1. Classification (GTDB taxonomy): domain Bacteria; phylum Planctomycetota; class Phycisphaerae; order UBA1845; family Fen-1342; genus JBFMAI01. The sequence goes on from JBFMAI010000020.1 coordinate 58,653, forward strand.
CTTGGGCAGCACCTTCACGCCGGGCGGATGCAGGTCCGACCAGCGGAGTTGGCCGGGGACCGCGCCGCCGCGCGTGGCCAGCGTCTCCTCGCCGTGCGAGTGCGTCCCGTACGTGGCGTGCTGCGCGCTGGTGATGTCGACGAAGGCCACGGCTACACCCCATCCAGTTGGAACTTCACCCTGGCCGGCACGCGCAGCGTGTCGCCATTGGGCACGCTCACCGGCGGATCGATCTTCGTGACCCACATCAGCTCGTTGCTGCCGCCAACCAGGCCGTACACCGCCAGGCCACCGAACGGGCCGAGGGCAGCGCCACTCGTGTTCTGCCACTGCGGGGCTGTGGCGGACTCCAGGCGCGGGGGCGGCCCCGCGACGTACGTCCACGAGCTGAGCGCGACCGCGGCGAAGTGCGTGTGGAAAAACGGCGCGATGTCGGCGTACGCCGTCCGCCGCGTGATCACCGGCGCCGTCGCCAGCAGCGGCCGGCAGTAGATCGTCGTGTACCGGCTGCCGGTCTTCTGGAACGCATACTTGGCGAAGCGCAGCGCGAAGTCCCGCGTGATCCGGCCGAAGATCCGGGCCTGGTAGATGACGTGCAGCGCGGTCCCCGGGCGCAGCAGCACCGGCGCCCGGAACGCCGCCGCGGCGACGAGCTTGTTCCGTGACGTGTCCGCGACGAACGCCAGCGTGATCGGGAAGCCGCCCAGCTTGCGGAAGTCACACAGCCAATCGAGCTCGCCCGACGGGTCCCACTGGTACATGTACGGCCGCAGGCACACGTTGGGGTTGTACGGGTCGCAGTCCGTGCCGCAGCGTTTACGTGGCCGCTGCCAGGGATAGCCGACCTCGGGTTCCCAGGACTCCTTCGGCGTCCACTCCGGCGGCGGTTGCTCGACTTCCTCAGGTGTCCAGGGGAAATCCCAGTCGGCCGCGGCCTGTGGCGACCACGAGTGGTTGTTCGGGAACGTGACCTCCTGCGAGACGAAGCCGCCGCCGTCAGCCTCCGTCGACGCCGTGAAGTTCAGCGCCTGCCGCGCGTAGCCGAACGACGTCCGCATCGGGCTGGAATAGCACCCGCCTTCGTTCGCCTGCGCGTTCGTGCACTGCGCAAACGTGAGCGTCGGGCCGAAGGCCACGCCGCCGCCGGTATTCGGCCGATCGTTTGGGTAGCTCGGCGTCGGACCGGCCACGCCCATCTGGAACGTCATCGCCGCCTGATACGCCGGGAAGAGTTGCCGATAGACGTACTCGATCCCCTCGTACGCCAGCAGATTCGGCAGTGCGAAACGCGCGAGCTCGGTGCCGCTGTCCTGATCAACATGTCGCACCAGGAACCGGCCCATTAGTACGTCCCCCGGTAGTGCGACCGCGTGCAGACGTATGCATCCACGCCCGGATCGGGCGCGGCGAAGATCAGCACCACGTCGCCCACGACGAGCGGATTGACCCACTGCCCGCCGGCGCCCTGTTCCTCCAGGTTGAACACGTTGTTGTACGCCAGCCCGCCGCCGACCTGCGTCCAGGCCCCGTCCTCGTCCATCGTGGCCTGCGCCGCGGCGTAGCGGTAAGGCGGCGCCGTGCCCGACTTCGACGTGATCATGGCGAACGCCGCTGCCATCGACGCGGCACCGGTCGGCAGGCCGATCTTGGCGACCGTCCAGGCGATTCCGGTGATCTCGCGCTCGGCCGGCGGCTGAATCCACAGCAGCGCCGCCGCGCCGGCCGTGCCGCTCTTCAGCTTCGCCGGGTCGCCCGGGCTCACTTCGGCGAAGGCGTGCGCCTCGTCCACCATCTCGACCTTCACGGCGCACACACCGTCCACGTAGGCCCGGCCAATGCCATCCTGTGCGAGCGGCTCCAGTAGCACGGCAAACCGCCCGACGTGCTCCGAGCCCGGCGCGACGCCCTTCAGCGCCACGCGCTCCTTGAACGCGTCGGCGTTGTCGCTGGGCTTGACGATCACGCCGCCGATCCCGAGCACCTCACAGCGCGCGCGGTCCGCGCCGCTCTCGTTGCGCACCAGGACGATGCCGGCTTGGCGGTACTCGCGGCCGGGGTCGAGCTGCGCGCTGTTGCGCCGGTCGGCGATGTCCCGCGCGGCGTCCACAAAGGCATTGAACGTCGTCGCCGGAATGACCAGCGGATCGCCGGGGCGGACTTTCTTCAGCGCGGCCATGCGTTACATTCCCAGCAGGTTGAGATCGCCGTACGGGTAGACCTGCTCGACGTACGCGGCGATCGGGCGCTTCACCAGCGCCTTGGCCGCCGTGTCCTCGGTATCCTGGTAGCGGACCCAGAGGTACTCCCAGCCCTTCTTGTTGATGCCGGTGATGTCGCCGATCGTGAGGTTTGTGACGTTCGGGCTGCCCGCGAAGCGGAAGGTGATCTCCCAGTCGCCGCTGCCGCGCTTGCTGCCGGCGGCCCCCAGAAACAGGCATTCGCCGGAGGCGAAGCCCTTGAACGCGGCGCTGTTGACCTTCCCCGTCAGCCAGAACAGCGTCGCCTTGTACGTGGGCGTGACGACCGCGTCGGGCAGGTAGTGGGTCTCCGCGAACTGGTAGACGGGGACGGCGATGTCCACGCCTTCGACGCTGTCGGCCGTGACGCCGATCGCGCCCTTGCAGTCCGGCGCGGTCTTGCCGGGCGGTGCATAGCGCGCAACCGTCGCCAGGCTGTGCGTGACGTGCTGCGTCCCGCCGCCGGTGTCGAACGTGAAGGTAGATTGTTCGGTCTGTGGCACCGGCCCGTAGCGAACGATGCCCTCCCAAAGCATGTCGCCGACGGGCTGCACGGTCACGGTGTCGCGCGGCAGGAATAGCAGCCCGCCGCCCCACGGGTCGTACATCGCCGGGCTGCCGGCGAGCAGCGCGGTGCGGGCCTCGACGTCTTCGTTCGTGCCGCGGATGACGTAGCGCAGCTCGACCGAGGGGTTCTGCCCGGTCGTGACCTGGCGGCTCTCGAACTTCTCGACGCACTCGACGGGCACGCACGACTCCTACGTGAAGCTCAGCCGCCCGACCGCGGCGGCGTCCGCCAGGCGCTTCGTGTGCCGGGCGATCTGTTCTGTGTTCCGCGCGGTGCGCTCGTCGGCGTCGGCGGCACCCAGGCCCGCGGCGGCGAGCGGATTGAACGTGCCGGCGACGCTCAGCTTGCGGGCCATTAGATCGGCCAGGCCGGAGATGCGGTCATCCAGGCCGGCCAGCGGATCGGTGGTGGGGCGCCCGGGCGCGGCCGCCCCCTCGACTTCCCTGCGTTTCTGCGCCGCCGCGGCACGGGCGGCGTCGAGGTCGGCTTTGGCTTTGTCGAGCTCGGCCTGGCTGTCGCGCAGGCGCTGCTCGTGCTCGGCGCGCTGCTTACGCTCGTTCTCGGCATCGGCCCCGCCGATCTCGGCCAGGCGCTCGTCGCGCCGCTTCGCCGCCTCCGCCAGCGCCTGTTCCTTGCCCTTCTCGATGTCGGCCAGGTCGGCCTGTTCCTGCGCCGCAATCTCGTCGAACCGCTGTTGTGACTGCTGATCCACCGATTCCTTGGCGGCCGCCACGTCGAGCGTGCTGTCGAACAGGCCCTGGAGCTCCAGCCAGCGCTTGGCGATCCAGTTGGCGGTGTGCTCGACCGCGCGGGCGTGCCAGGCGCTGAACTTGGCCCAGGTGGAGCGCAGGAACCCGACCAGTTTCGCCCAGAGGGACTGCACGCCGGCCACGAACTCCACCCACAGCGCCTGACCGCCGTAGACGAAATCGTTGACGATCCCGAAAAACTTCCCCTTCAGCGCCAGCCAGACCTGGACCAGCGCGTGCGTGCCCTGCTCCCACGCCAGCTTCAGCCCGGCCCAGAGCACCTGGGCGGCCAGCGTGAGGTCCCCCGCGGCAAGGGCGTCGGCCATGCCGCCTACTACCTTATATACAGTGTCGCGCAGCACCCCGAACTGCTCGCCCAGCCACGCCAGCGCCTTCTGGCCGGCATCGGTGCAGGTCAGGAGCACGGCGCCGAGGGCGACAATAGCCGCGATCGCCAGCGTGACCGGGTTCGCCAGCCCGGCGATGAGCGTCATGATCAGCGAGAATCCCGCGCCGACAGTCTTGGTGACCGTGGCCAGCCAGCCGATCACCTTGCTCACGCCGATGATCGCCGTACCCAGCGCGGCGATGGCCAGGCCCGCCGCGGTGACCGCGACAGCGATCTTGAACACCGTTACGACCAGGGCCTTGTTCGCGCGCAACCAGCCAATGACGCTGACGGTGCAGCGGATGGCCGCGTCGGCCGCTTCCTGCAGGAGGGGGACCACCGCCGACGCGATGGTCGTGGACACTTTTCTCACAACGCGCCACAGGATGCTGAGCGTGTCGTGGAAGCGCTCGGCTGCTTCGGCGGACTCGCTGGACATGGTCAGGCCCAGGTCGCGGGCCTGCTTCTGGAGGGCCTCGATCCCCGCGGCGCCGCCCGCCAGGAGCGGGATGAGCTTCGTACCGCTCTTCCCGAAGATCTCCATCGCCAGCGCAGCCCTGACCGTGGGGTCCTGGATCGCTGCCAGCCGGTCGGCGATGAGCTTGAGCTGCCGCTCGGGATTGAGGTTAGCCAGGTCGGCGACGGTGAGATTGAGATACCCCAGCGCCTGCGTCGCCCCAGCGGAGCCCGTCGCCGCTTCCGCGAGCGTTTTCTGCATCTTGCGGACACCGGTCTCCAGCGTCTCTATGTCGACGCCGCAGAGGTCCGCCGCGAAGCCGAGCTCCGACAGCGCCTCCACGCCGATGCCGGTTCGCTTGGACATCTTGGCGATGGCGTCGCCGCCCTCGGTGAAGGCCTTCACGCCGAGCATGATCGGCGCGAGCACCGCGCCGCCCAGCGCGGCGAGGCCCTTGCCGACCTTCTGGAGGCCTTCGCCGAAGGCCTTCAGCCGGGCCTGGGCCTTCTCCAGGCCTTTCGTGAGCTTGTCGGCGACGCCGAGCTCGACGTAGGCGCGGCCGGCGCGAATTCCACGGGTGTCGGCCATGCGCTACCCTCCCCGCACACTCCCGGCCCAGCGCTTCGGCAGATTCGGGCGCTCCTTCTCGAGCGCAGGCCCCATATACGGCCGCTCCTGAACCGTCGCCCGCGTCTTGATCACCTTGCCGCGGCGCCGGCGCTTGACCTCGGTCTTGCCGCCGAACTCCAGGACGTTCGGCGCAGTAGAGCGCTTGAACCCGACCGGCCCGACGACCACCGAATCGCTGGCCCGGTCATAGCCGAAGTAGATCAGCCGGCGCAGGCTGCCTTCATGCGAGTGCGGCGGCTTGCCCGGCGGTGCGCTGCCCTTCTTCGTGCGGATGCTGTGCTTGGCGGTCGTGCGGATGAACGCCCCGGCCTTCGACAGCACGGCGCGCTTGGCCTTGTCGACCGCGCGCAGTACGGTCTTCTTGTCGAAGAACAGGTCTTTGATCCGCATCGTGATCATGATTGGAGCTTCCCGCACGGGGCCGCGCCGTGCCGGCCGTTCTGCTTGATCCGCAGCACCTCGCGCCGGTGACTGAGGACCAGCGCGAGCAGCAACGTCAGCGCCACGACCAGCGTGGCGCCCACGCCGAACTCGCTGCGGTAGCCCGCCACGTCGCCGCCGACGCCGGTTGCCTGTACTTCGGCGCGGAGGGTGTTTTCGACGGTGGTTTCGATCCTGCTCGTGAGTTCGGCCTGCACGCCGGCGACGATCTGGCCGCTGAGCTGCTGCACGTCGAGTGCGCCGCTCTCCGTAGCCGGCTGTGATGCCGCGGGCGGCGACACAGCGAGCCGCGGTTGGGACTGGCTCGCGGCGCAGCCGGCCAGCAGCGCGGCGAGCGCGCCCAGCGCGCCCGCCGCCATGAATCCGATCATCCTGCTCACGACGCACCCGGCACACCGCTGCGCGGCTCCGTCGTGGCCGGCTGCGTAGTGGGCGGGCCGGCCTTCTCCTTCTGGTGCGGGCTGCTCTCGGTCTCCTCGTTGCTCGTGCTGGAAACCTGGAGCTGCCCGGCGATGCCTTCGACGCCCACGGACGCCGTGCCCTCCACGCCGGTGACCCACTTGCCCGAGAACTTCACGACGTACGTCGGGTTGATGCCCTGGGCGCCGGCCTGGATCACGAGCTGCTCGACACCCTGCGCGAGTCCCTCCCGCACCGCGGGGATGATCGCCTCGTCGGCCAGCTTGTTGGCGAAGTGCTCGACCGGCGGCTGCGGGTTGAGCGTCGCGCAGCCGGACAAACCCAGCAACGCCAAAATGGCCAGCAGAATGCCGGCAAACGTCTTCAGGTAGCAGAACCACATTGTCTGTCCTCCGTCCTTGGAGTCTCCTGCGGTCGAGGGAACCGTCCCTCGAGGAACACCGCTTTCAGACTGTCCATGTCGATCGGGATGGGCGCCGGCCGCTTGGCGAACGGGTCGAAGTCGGCCGGTTTGAACGCCCTCGTCTTCTTCGGGTCGCGATGGCAGTTCGCCAGCAAAGCGAGCAGCGCCGACATGCGCGCCCATTCGTCCTTCGCCCGCGCCTCGGCCAGCGCGAGCAGTTCACGCAGCGTCAGCCGTCCGGGCTCGACGCCGGCGACTCCGGCGCACTGCCAGATGAGGCGCCAGAGGTCGCCAGCGCTTGGGCGACAATCTGGTCGGCGTCGACCGTCGCCAGCCGCGCTTCCACCACGTCCCGCGCCTTGTCCATCACCCGCCACGTCGTCTCGAGCACCCGCTGGAGATTCGCCCGATCCCTCGGGCTCGGGGAAAAACCCACGAGTTCCTCCAACAGGGCCTTGGTCGCGTGCTCGATGGCGTCGCCCGCCATCGCGCGGCCGAAGTCCTCGTCCGTGACACTCTTGGCGTCGGCTTCCGGCTTGCACACCGCGTACACCACGTCGCACAGCAGCACGGGGTCGCGGTAGAGCTTCTCGATCAGCTTGCCATCGAGGATTTCCAGCAGGTCCACGCTCAGCAGGTCGCGGACTCGCTTGATCGCGTCCACGTTGATCGCGACCGTCCACGTCCTGCCCGCGTTATCCGTAAACGTCTTCATGGCCGTCAGCTCCCTCCGACCCAGTTGCGGAACACCGCGAGCTTGGCGGTCACACTGACCGTGATCGCCTCTTCCAGTTCCTCGCTGCGGCTGAACGACGTGATCGAAAAGTCGCCGTCCGGCCCCTGGCCGCCTTCCTTGTCCAGCACCTTCAGCGCGATCAGCCCGGCGGTGAGATACGCGTTCTTGATCGCTGTGAATCCGGCGTCGGCCGGGTCCCAGACCATCTCGAACTCGACCGAGCATTCGCGCAGCGTGGGCGCCGTCGCCCGCCAGCCGGTGTTGGCCCGCGTGGTCACGTCCGCCTCGCCCGCCTCCAGATTCAGCGTGACGTTGCGGACGTTGGTCATTTCCGTCGACGCGGGGCCTCCGGCCGTGCCGTAGTACAGCTTTGCATTCATCCCCAGAGCGAAGTTGGGCATGGGTCAGTCCTCCTTCACTGCCTGATTGCTACACGTCCTGCCCGCTGATCGCGACAACCAGCGCCGCGTTGCCCGACGGTCCCTGGACTTCGATGTCGTACAGATCGACGCCGAAAAGCTGGGCCGTGGCGCCGGGCGGCCACGCCGCCGGTGTGCCGCCGTTGACACGCAGATTGATGGAGCTGCCATTCTTCGCGCTGGCGACGATCGTGGCGTCCATCACCATCCGCGTGTCGGACAGCCGCACGTAGCTCGGGCTGCCCAGCGAGAACGACTTCATGTAGAGGTTGCCGCCCATAGTTCCGTCTCCGCTTCGCTCAGCCTGTACCTCATCCGGTCCCACCGCCGGGTTCGGTGCCGCCTACTTCGCCTTGTCCCGGCTCGGCGTCGGCGAACATGAACGTTTGCGGCGCGGGCCGGCGCTTCGTCCGCGGCGCCATGCCGACCACGAGCGCCGCGTGCCCGGTGGAACCATTGATCTCAATCCGTGAGAGGTCCACGCCCGGCAGCCACGCTGTCGCGCCCGGCGGCCAGGACGTGGTGGTTCCGCCGACCACCCGCAGGTTGATCGGGTTGGGATTCTTGCTGCTGGCGATGATCGTCGCGTCGATGACAAGAGGAATCGCAGACAGCTTCGTCCACTGCGGCAGGCCGAGCGTAAAGGACTTCATGTAGACGTTGGCCGCCACGCGCTATCTCCGCACGCGATACGTCACCGTCAGCACACTGGTGAAAACCCGTTCCTTCTCCAGGTGGTCCGGCGCGAAGATCGGGTCGTTTTCAATGGCCAGCCACGCGCCGTTGGGGAATGCGTCCAGCTTGTGGAACCGCAGGTGATCGCCGATCTCCTCGACCAGGTGCATCAGGCTGTCGAGCACCTCCAGGTCGTCCGCGTCCACCTTGCGCTGCACGCCGATGTCGATGGCGCAGTCGAAAAAGCAGTCCGAGCGCGTCGCAATCGTCGCCGTCAGCGACTTCGGCACGACGCTCACTTTGAGCGCCTGGAGTTGCGACAGCTCGTGGACGGGCTGGTAGCAGCGCTGCGCCTCCACCGGCATGCTGAACGACCCGGCGTTCAGGCTGGCGACAATGGCGTCGGCGATCTGGTTGATGGTGCTCACGGGGTCGGCCTCCCTGCCTGGCGGTCAGGCAGGCCGTTGTGCCGGCCCTCGAGGTACGACACACGCCGTTCGATCGCCTGATACTCCGCGCGGAGCGCCCGCGCCTCGACGATCAGCTCGTCCAGCCGCTTCTCGACGTGGTCGAGCTTGGCCGTCACGACGCCCCACTGGACGGTGAACGCGAGCACCGCCAGCAGGGCGGTGAGGGCGACGCCGGCCCAGCGCGACCAGTCGGTTCGAGTTGTTCCCGTGGCGCTCATGCCCGCTCCATGTCAACGTGCTTCGTGTGAATCCGCAGCGTCCGCCGGTACGGATCGCTGTAGCGCCACGGCGGCTCGCCGCCCGGCGCCATCACCTCGTAGATGAAGATCTGGTCACCGGCGGTCTCGCGTATGCGGTCGCCGGCCTGCGGCAGCACCGCCTTGTCGCCGAGCACCAAGTCGGCGGTCAGCACCAGGAAATCCCGCGACTCCGTGCGGTGGATCACGCCGTAGTCGTCCGCCTGCTCGAACACGGTCCGGCCGATGGTTGCCGCGACGTCCACGCTGTCACCGCCGCGGATGTACGTGACCGTCCGCGACATGTGCCGCGTGCGCTGTTCTTCCAGCCACGCCGCGCCTTGTTCGAGCAAATCGGGCAACTGTGGTCCTCCATGACTGCTGCGGGGCTACTGCGACATCCGCACGGGGACCTTCGCATCACCGTCGGCGGCCGCCTTGACGCACTTGCCGATCAGCTTGTTGCCGGTCGCGGTGGTCGTGGCGACGTTGTTCGCGTCGTCCCAGTACACGTTGGCGCCGACACTGATCGCCGTGCCGCCGCCGGTTGCCTTGGCGAAATCGAACACGCCGTCCACGGCCAGCGAACCCAGCGCGCCCGCCGCGATCGGCGTGCGGGCCACGCCGACCAGCTCGCCCTGGACGATCACATCTCCAGCGGCCACAGCCGATCCGGGCGTGTAGTCGATCGACGCCCCCTCATGCGCGAATGTTGCCTGCACTGCCATTGTTCATTGCTCCTTCGTCGCTTCGTGGCTTCGTCGCTACGTCTCCACTGGCGGGCAGGATGCCCGCCCTACGCCTACACTTCGCCCTTGCTCTTCACGCCGCCGCGCGGCTCCTGCAGCGCGACCCCGAAATCGTGGTAGCCGCGCATCTGCACGCCGAGCACGTTGAAATCGGCGTCCGCGGTTTCGATCGTGGGCGACTCCTGGCCGTTAAGGAACGCGACCTCGATGACCGGCAGGTCGATGGGATCGGCCAGCAGATACCAAGCCTTTTCCGAGTAGCCGGTGTACTGCTGATTGCTGAGATACCGGCTGACCTCGACGCGGAACTTGCCCGTGTGCGGGTTGGCAACCGGGTAGCGCGTGTTGGCGGTCGTGTCGCGGATTTCCAGCGACTTGTAGAGCACCGTGGCCATGGCGCTCAGCGCCGTGGGCACGAGCACCAGCGCCGGCATGGCGCCCAGCGGCTTGCCGTCCGGATCGACCTGGTTGAGGAACGCGACCTCGGCCTTGCTGAGGCCTTCGATCGAGAGGGCGGTGTCCGCGCCGGTCAGGTAGTTGTTGTTACCCGCCGCGAAGAACGCCGCGTTGTTCATGAAGATCGACCAGAAAATGTCGTTGATCTTCAGGCCGCTGCCGCGTCCCAGCTTGCGCGGCACCGTCGTGATCGCGCCGAGGTCGTCGTTGATGATGTCCCGACGGTCGATCGACAGGAGTAGACCGTACGTGTCGGCCTTGTTCGTGTACGCCTGCTCGCCCAGCGTGCCGTGCTTCAGTTCCCCGCCCGGCGCGACCTGCTCGTACTGGTCCTTGCCGATCAGCCGGTAGCTGGTGACCGTCTTGAAGTCGCTGACGTTGCGGACGGCGCAGATGTTCCGCCAGGTCCGCTCGACGCTGAAGAAGCCCTCCAGCAGGAACTTGTTGGCCACGTTGCTGAGGATGCCGCCAATTTCGATGGTGGACGCCGCGGCACGAATCTCGCGACCGAAGGCGAAGCGCAGCATCTCCCGCGTGACGCGCCGCTCGCGGCCGACGTAACCGTTGGCCCGGGCGGCCTCGACGATCAGCTCGGCCAGGCCGATGCGTCCGTCGAACTGGCGGTCGGCCTCCTCCAGCACCGGTGCCTCGTAGAAGCGCTCGAGCTTCTCGACCTTGGCCGCCTGCATGCACGCGGCCTCCAGCACGCGGCCGGTGACGGCGCGTTCGGTGACGTGCACTGCTGGCGCCTTGGGCCGCGAGGCGCGCAGCACCTCCAGCTCAGTCTTGTCGCGCGTCCAGCCCTCGACGATGGCCTTGGCCTCGATCTCGGCGTGCTTGCCCGCGCAGATCGAGCGGATCGCGGCGATGCGCTTGCTCTCAGCGGCGGCCTGCGCGCGGATGCCTGCGACCGGATTGGGCATGGGGTTGCCACGCGGCGCGACGGGATCGGCGGCGGGGCCGGCCTCCGTGCCGGCACCCTCCGCCCCGTCGCGCGCGACGTCATCGTGCGGCGCGTCCTGCGCCTCGGTCTCGAGGACCTCCGTGTCCTTCGTCTCGTCCATGAGCTGGTTCTCCTGTTGCTGCGCCGCGATCGTCGCGGTGGTATTGCCGTCGGCCCCCAGGTCCACGAAGCTGATCTCGCCCAGCACCGTCCGCCGGGCCACATACAGCGGGCCCTCGAACGTCCGGCCGTTTACCGTGGCGCTCTTGCCGGCTCGTACGAACTCCGCCTGCGCCACCTGCGCGCCGATCGAGGCCTGCCAGGGAAAGCCGCGCTTTCCGCTGGCGACCACCTCCCGCGCCGCGCCGGTGTCGCGCGACACGACGCCCTCGGCGATCAGCCGGCCCGCCTCCACGGCGATCCGTTCGGTGTGTCCGACGCCGGCGTACATGCTGTGGCCGAAACGCACCGGCCGGCGCTGCGACGGAATCGACAGACCCTCGAGGTCCACGACCACCGGGAATCGCCAGCCCTCCACGCGCAGCGGCTCACCCGTGTAGGCGACCATCGTGAAACGCGGGATCGGCTCAGGCTCACCCTCCCGCGGTGCCGCCTCGATCGTGATGGTGTCCGCCACACAGCGCAGATCGATCCGCCCGCGGGCCGGAAGATCGGCTTGGCGCTGGCAGACGGCCAGCCGCTGGTCCGAGTCAGGAAACTCGCGTTTCATCACGTCGTCCTCCATGCAGCGCTGCACGAATGCCGTACGCGCTTCACCGCCGCTTCGCTTCGGCAACGGCATCGGCGGTCTCCTCCGTGTCGTTCGTCTCGTCGTCGTCGTTCCGTTCCACCGGTGCCGGCGGTGCGGGCTGCGACGTCGTCAGCCCCAGCTCGCGCATCAGCGTCATCTCGCGCGCCCGCTGGCGCAGCTCCGACTCCCAATCGAGGCCGGCTTTGGCGTACTCGGCGGCGAGCGTGGTAGTGTTGCTGGTAAGCCGCGTGGCCTGAGCGGTCGCTTCCTTCTGCGGGTCCACGTGCTCCAGGCCGTCCCAGAACCACTGGTGCGGCAGATCGACCCCGAGCTGGCGCAGCCACTGGGGCAGGTAGCCCTCAACCAGCGCGGCCTCATTCAGCCAGGCGTGCAGCACACGGTCGAGCACCACGTCGCCGAGGAAGTTCTGGTCGATGCGGATGGCTTTGAAGAACGCCTGGTGGTCAAGCCGCCCCGAGGCGTAGTTGTACCCCGACGAATTGCCCGCCGCGATGTTGAAGGGCATGTTCAGACAGCGGGCGATCTCGTTGATCACCTCGTGCTTGAAGTCGCCATACACCGTGGTCGGTTGTTCGGCTTTGACCTGGCCGATCTTCCAGCCGAACGGCATCGTCATCCATGTGCCGCGGTCTAGTTCGACCGTGTCCATCGGCTCCACACCGGCGGCCTCGGCGTCCGCCGGCGCGTCGGTGTAGATGACTCCCGACGGCAAAGCGGCCTGTTCGGCAGCACCGAGCACAGCCAGCGTGTAGCGCCGCAGCATGGCGAACAACGGCAGCGCTGGCGTGATCTCCGGGATGCCGCGGCTCTGGCCCGGGCGCTCGGCTCGGAACAGATGCACGACGGACTCCGCCGCCATCAGGTCGTAGTCGTTGATCCCCGCCCGCCAGGCCCGCGGGTCGCCCGGATGACTGCGCAGGACGTAATACGCGACGGGGTTGCCGAACCCGTCGAAAACGATGCCGTCGACCGCCTTCTCCTCTGGCGCCAGCACACCGAACGGTGTCGAGACCTGATCGGCCTCGATGAGCCGCAGGTCGAGCTGGACCGGCGACTTGGCCTGCGTGGGCACGCGTTCCACATCCGGGTTGCTGACCAGCAGCCCGAAGCACTCGCCCGACTCACATTGCGCAATGCGCATCGTGCGCAGCTTGTGGGCCAGGCTGATCGCTTTGGCCCACCGGGAGAATTCCCATTCGATCAGTCGATTGGCTTCAGGGTCGTCCGTGAGCATCTGGAGCCGCGGGCCCGTGCCGACGACGTAGTTGGCCAGCGTCAGGACGATGCCTTTGGCGTAGCTGTTGTTGGCAACCTCGTACCGCGCCCGACTGCGCAGGGTCCGCCGCACCTCCGCGCTGGCGGACGCATCGGCGGAAAGGTGATCGGCGTTGGCCCAGTGGCGGCGATTCTCGTACGTGGTCTGTGCAGCGTCGTACTTGCCGCGCACGACCAGCAGCCGGCCGCGAGGCGCCGTAGCGCCCGCGGCCTTACGCGAACCGAGCTGTCGCAGCCACTTGAACACTCACACCGCTCCGGGCGGGACCACCTTGGTCATCTTCACGCCGAGGCCTTTGTTGGCGGCCTCTTTCGACGCCAGATACCGGTCCGCCTCGATCTGCTCGGTCAGCGGATGCTGCTCCACGCTGCCGGAGTCGCCCTGGGCCCGCTTGGGGCCCTGGGCGTTCTCGCGAATGGTCTGATCGAGGTCTTCCGGCATTTCACTGCTCCATGTGCGTTGCGAGGCTGCCGGTGAGCCCGTGCAGCCAGCGCGCCCACGCGATCAGCCACCACGCCCACCACGGCCGGTGGCGCGTGGTGAGCGTGATGATGCTGGAGGGGCCGCTACTCACGGACATGGTCCGCCACGCGCGCCAGGATCGAGTACGGCCGGCCCGGCTCGGCGATCGCGAACTCGCGCGTCACGGGGGCACCGTCGGCCAGGTCGAGCTCGAAGGCCTGCGCGCCGTTGAACTGGAGCGCCGCCTCGAAGTCGTTGCGGTACAGCTCGGCCGTGGCCGCGTCCGCCTGGATCACGACCGCCTGGCCGAACGTCAGGCCGGACAGCGGCGAACCGTCGGCGTCGGTCGTAGGCGGCGTAAGCGTGAACTCGCCGGCGTGGTTGGAAATCTGCCGCGCCGAAAGGCCTGGCGCGCCGGGGGCCTGAACGTCCATCGTGTCGAGCGTGGCGATCGTTACGGGACCGAACGACATGGCTTCCTCCATGAAGCGAGAAACGAACTCTCGGCCGGCGCGACGATCGCGCCGTAGCAACAACGGCCTGGCATTGGTTACCTATGCCGTGGTGTGCCCCGCGCACCGCGAAACGCGGGGTACCTTTGGGGAGGCCAAGAATTGTTCCATATGTAGACCTTGTCGGGCAGAGCTGGGGCTATCGGGGTCTCACATGCTTCGCTCAACCGTCGTGATGCGCCGACCGCAGTGGCGGCACTCACGCCGTCGTACGATCCGCCCGCCCCACGCGGCGCGGGTGTAGATCACGCGAAAGTGCCGACAACCACAGCGGGGGCACTCAAGGCCGCGGAGCGCCTGGGCGGTACTCGGCTTGGGCGGGCTGCTCATCGGCGAGTCCTCTGCAACTCTGAGAGGCGCACGGTCGGCCGGGGTTTGGGGGTGTCGCCCGCTAGGCCTGCCGGTACCGCGCCGCCCATTGACGCCGCCACGGCGCAACCGACGAGGCAATCAAGCCAGTGGTTGTCGAGGCCATCGACGCGAAGCTTCCACTCGTCCACGGTGCGTCCCCGACCCTCGGTTTTCACGCGGTACTCGCTGGTGAGATGCTCGGCGAGCAACCGATGCCGCTCCGGCTGCCGGCCGAACAGCGATAGGCAGCCCGGATCGCCCATCGGCACCACCAGGCGCGCGTGGACAAAGCTCTTCCAGTAGTTGGTATCGAAGACCACGTGCCGCACCGTGCGCCGGCCGGTAATCACCGGAATGCGCCAATTCAGCCCCACGCGGTCGCCACGTTTGCGTTTGTATTCGCTGAACGGGATCGATGAGGCGCCGACGTAGCGGCCGTGGCTGGGCATAACGAGGCCGGCGAAGGTGCTCTGCCGGGAAAACTGGTACACGACGTCCGACGACTGCCCCCAGTTCGCGTCGATCAGGCAGCGGTCCACACGGACGCGGGCACCATCATCGCGCGGCCATTCGCGCCCCAGCGTCCGCTCCGCGAGACGTTCGAGGCCGGCGTAAATCGCCCCCTCAATGCCGGCCCGCGGCGCGGCGGACGCAAGTGTCCGGCGGATGTCGCGTAGCGCGAAATACTCGGCGCGTTGATCGGGCTCCGTGCCGTAGTCCAGTACGTAACCCGTGAAATCGCCCTCCCACGCTGCGACAAGCCAGAACAGCGCCTTGGCCTGCACGTCGATGAACATCGTCACCTGCGTGGCGGCCAGCGGAATCTCGCCCCGGCGCTGCCCGTTCAGTTTTGCCACGATCTGATCGACCGTGAGCAGCTCGTCGTCGACCTGCTCTTCGGGGAGTGGCTCGTTCTGATACTCGGCCCAGAACGCGGCGTCGCCGCGATCAAGCCGCAGGTTCATGGCGTGTTGGATCGCCGACAGCTCGTCCGGGTGGTGCCGCTCCGGCCAGGCGATGACCGCCCCTTCGTCCATCGCCTCCCGGTTGTCGCGATAGAACTCGGTCGCCGCGCCGATGCCGCGATCCGCCCGCATGCCCTCGCGCCAGAGTTCCGCGTAGCGCGCCCACAGCGCCTCATTCGCTGGGAAGGAGTACACCATCTTCGTGCGCTCGCCCTGCCACTGCGGATGCTCCTCGCGGTCGAGGATGCGGTCGGCCAGGTCGTCCGGTCGCACCACGGTCAGCGCCATCAGCCCGGCAATCTTCCGGCCGGGGCCGGCCAGGCCGAGGATCGCGCCGGCCAGGATGCGTTCGCGCGTGGCGCACTGCGATGGGGACCGCGCGGACTCATCCGTCTGCGGATCGTCGATCAGAACGAGTGACGGGCGAACGCTGCTCCCATCGGCGCGCTTGTGCTTCATCCCGCGGATGCGCCCCGTGATCCCGGCGACGCACACCATCGCGCCGTTTGACGCTGGTGAGTGGTTGCGCAGCCACGGCAGTGGCGGCAGGGTTGGCAGGATGATCTCCCGTGCCGTCCACCCGATGTACGTCTGCCTGCCCTGATAGAGCTGGCCCGCGGCGCGCTGGTGAATGCCCTCCAGCGCCCGCACCGGGCCGACAACCTCCGAGAAGTCGTCCTCGAGCAGGTCGTTGGTTTCGAGCTCGACCTTGATGCTGTCGAGCATGCCGGCAGCGTGCTCCTCGTCGCTGCCGACGAGCGCGACGAACTCCCGGTGCCCGTACACGAGCGCCCACAGGCAGGCGACTTCGCACAGGGACGTCTTGCCGCTACCGCGCGGCATCGCCATCGCGAACAGCCCGCCCTCCAGAACAGCCTGCTCGATCTTCGCGATGACCTTCAGGTGGTCAGGCGACCACGGCAGGTGGAACGTCTGCGGGAAGTACGCCTCGCAGAACAGCCGGAAATTCCGCTCGGCGCGCTGACGCTGCTCGGGATTCCGCGGCGCATGGACCCATTCGCCCGTGGCGATATCACGCCCCAGCAGCGCCATCCCGCGGTTGCGCTGCGCGGCGCGCTCTTTGTGGGCTTCATAGCCGGTGAGGGCGTCCGGGTCGGGCCGCGGCCGATGCCGCTCGATGACAAGCCACGCCACGTAGCGCAGCAGATCGACGGTCCGCCCGTCGCCGATGCGGAAACCCGCACGCGAGCGGTGCCGGTGGAGCTGGCGCTCCGAGATGACCTCGCCCAGCGGCGTGCTGTTGAGCAGCCGCACGAGCTCGGTCGGCTTCAGCTTGCGCGGGTCAATCGGCACGAGCGGCCATCTCCTTCACCAGCCACGCCGCATAGTTCATCAGGTTGAGCGTGCCATCGCCGTTCGCCGGTGCGCCGGTGGCGACATCGGCCTGCAGCATCTCGACCGTCACGGCCTGGCCGCCGACGGCGGACAGCAGTCGGGCCGCGTCCGCCAGGGGCAGCGCCGTCGGGTTCAGCTTGGCCTCCCGCCCGTCCATCTACGCCGCCCTCCGCTCGGGGCCGCCCACCGCCCCGACCGGGCCGCCCCGCGGCGGCATAGGTAACCAATAGGGACCCACGGCCGCCTGGGCGGCCACGAGAGCGCTCTCATGCGCGACATTGCCGCCGACTCGGACCTGGCGCCGAGAACTGCAAGGACTTCTCGGAATTCTCGCAGATTCGCCTTGCTTTCCGGCCAAACCCACGGACTCATGTGGGTGTACGCATGGCGCGTACGTGGAGAAACGCAGATGACGACGAACGCGAACAACACGACGCCAGACGCCAGCGAGATCCTGGAGACCCTGCGGATCACGAAGGTCCAGCGCCGCACGAGCTGCGGCGGGTCCTGGGTGGTCGGCACGATCGCCGGGCACCGCTTCGACGCCCTGGTCTTCCCCGAGCACGCCGAGCACCCGGACTTCGAGCTGGCGGGCAGCCGCATCTCGAAGCTCTGGCTGAAGCACATTGAGATGCAGACGACGGCCGCGAACTTCGACCGCGGCTGGGACATCCGCCCGACCACGCCCACCGCCGCCGCGATCGTCGACGTCCTGGTCGCCGGCTTGACCGAGCACGTGTTTGGCAACTAACGCGGAGGAGCAGCGATGACCATCAAGTTCAGAGCGATCGAGTTCGACAGCGCCGGCGAGGCCATCCAGCACACGTACGCCGATCCGCGCGACGGCGTCGCCGTCCTGCTCGACGGCAAGCACTACGTCATGCAGAAGTCCGAAGCGGAACGCCTGGCCGCCGCGGGCGTCGAGTTCGCCTACCTGCACGACCACGAGATGCCCGACGGCACGTTCCGCATCATCACCGTCCCGGTCAACGACTAACGCGAGGAGCGCACCATGCCAGCCACGAAGAACGAGAAGACCCTGCCCATCGTCGAGCGGGCCCTGGCCGACCGCATCGCCGCCCACAAGGCCGGCAACATCGGCCCGACCACCGAGGACGGCCGCAAGGCCGATCTGGCGGTCAAGGCCGCGTACGTGGCGCTGAAGGCCCACGGCGACATGACCTGGCTCCGCGACAAGCTCAGCGAGGCCATCGAGCGCGTCGCGGTCGCGGAGAACGCGAAGGACGCCCACCTGGCCCTGGCCTGGCTGCGCACCAGCCTGTGGGACGACATCCAGGCCGCCCTCACCAAGCTCGAAGCGTACGACGACCTGCTTGGGTGACGCCGCCGAAAGTCGCCGCACTGGCGACTCGCCCGGGCGCGAGAGACCCGGGCCTGACGAGGCGAACCACAGGAGAACGCCATGAAGAAGAACGAGGTGAAAGTCGGACAGACGTACCAGGCCAAGGTGAGCGACCGCATCGTGACGGTGCGGATCGACTCCACCAACAGCCACGGCGGCTGGAACGCCACGAACACCGCCACGGGCAAGCGCATCCGGATCAAGAGTCCGCAGCGCCTGCGGCGGGCGGTGGGCGTGGACTGCAAGACGAAGGTCACGACGGCCGAGGCTCGCGAGGCGGTGGAGGCGGTGGTCGCCAACGACGGCCGAGCCGCCGAGGCCGTCGCGACCGCGGAGGCCAAGCCCGCGAAGAAGGCCCGCACGCGAAAGGCCGTGGGCGAAGCCAAGCCGAAGCGCGTGAGCGCCCTCGACGCCGCGGCCGAGGTCCTGAAGGCCGAGGGCAAGCCGATGCGGGCCAAGGACCTGATCGAGGCGATGGCGGCGCGGGGCCTGTGGTCCAGCCCCAACGGCAAGACGCCCGAGGCCACGCTGTACGCCGCGATGCTGCGCGAGATCACCAAGGCGGTGGAAAGCGGGACGGTGTCCCGGTTCCGCAAGGCGGACCGCGGGCTGTTCGAGTTCAACGCCGCCGCGGCGGAGGCGTAGGCCGTGCCGACCACGCGCGAACGCAGCGAGTCCTTCGAGGTCTTCGACGACCACCTGATCCGCAAGGTCGGCCCAGCTCGCGGGCAGCCGTACGAGCACCGCTGCCCGCGGGCCGCGTTCGAGCAGATCGCCCACGCGGCCGAGGAACTCGGCGCGGCGGGGTTCGCGATCGAAGAGGTCGTCGCTTACGAGCGCTGCGCCGGCCGCGACGCCACCTTCACGAACGTCGCCGTCGCGTTGGCATTCCTGCGCGAACGCAGCATCCTGGACGTCCGCTACCGGCGGAACTACGCCGCCACGGACGCCGTTCACCTGGACGCGATGACCGAGTACTGGGCGTTGGCCGAGAACGGCTAACGACATCAAGCACCCTCCCCTGAAGCCTCGGCGATAACCGAGGCTTCCTCTTCGGCCTGAGCATCTCCCGCTGTCCCGCCGACGCGCTCAGCCTTCCGACCCGTGAACTTCTCCCACCTCTGGACGATCACATCGCAATACAACGGGTCGAGCTCCATAAGGAATGCCCGCCGTCCCGTCTGCTCCGCCGCGATCAGCGTCGATCCGCTGCCGCCGAACAGGTCCAGCACGTTCTCGCCCGCGCGCGACGAGTACTGCATCGCGCGCACCGCCAGCTCGACCGGTTTTTCAGTCAGGTGGATCATCGATTGCGGGTTGACCTTCTTCACCGACCAGACGTCGACCGCGTTGTTAGGGCCGAGGAAGACGTGCGCGGCGCCCTCGCGCCAGCCGTAGAACGCCCATTCGTGGTTGCCCATGAAGTCCTTGCGCGTCAGGACCGGGTGCTCCTTCACCCAGATGACGGCCTGCGAGAAGTACAGCTCGCAGGCCTTCAGCACCGGCGGGTAGTTGCCGACGTTGGCATAGCCGCCCCAGATGTAGAACCCGCGCCCCGGCAGCAGCACGCGGGCGATGTTGCCGAACCAGGCGTGCAGCAGCTTGTCGAACGCTTCGTCGCTGACGAAATCGTTCGCCAGAGGGCGATCCTTCGGGCGCAGCTTCCTGTGCGTGGGCTGCGCGACGCTCGGCCGGCGGTGCAGGTCGAACCCCTGGTGGTGTGTCATCCCCGGCTCGCCGAACGACGACAGCCCGGCCGCGATCGCGTTGTTGCTTCGCGGTTCGACCCGCACGTTGTAGGGCGGGTCGGTATTCACGAGATGGACGGGCAGCAGCTTCGGCTTGATGTCCGTGCCGGCCGGCAGGTCGAGCACCTTCGCCGGCTCAACCGCGAGCAGCAAATCCACGTCCGCCGTCGAAGCGCTGTCGCCGCACATCAGCCGGTGCTCAATGCCGTCCGCGTCCCGCAGAATCCACAGGTCGCCGCGCTGCGCGATCGCTTCGTCCGGCGGCGCGGGCACGTCGTCGGGATCGGTGAGGCCCTGCTTCACGCCCGGATCGAGCAGCTTCGCCAGCTCGTCGGCGTCAAAACCGAGCAGTGACCAGTCGATGCCGGCGCCCTGCAACTCGGCCATTTCGATCGGCAGCAGGTCGAGGTTCCACTCGGCCAGCTCCGCGGTCTTGTTGTCGGCGATCCTGTACGCCCGAATCTGCTCCGGCGTGAGGTCGCGGGCGACATGCACGGGCACCTGCTCGAGCCCGAGCTTCTGCGCCGCCTTCCAGCGCGTGTGACCGCAGACGATGACGCCCTCGGCGTCGACGACGATCGGCTGCCTGAAGCCGAACCGCCGGATCGACTCCGCGACGGCGTCCACCGCCGCGTCGTTGTCGCGCGGGTTCTTGTCGTACGGTTTGATCGCGGCCAGCGGCCGGTACTCAACATTCAGCATCGTTCAGACCTCCTGTCTGGCAGAGCGGGCGGAGCCCCGGCCGCCCAGACGGCCCCCAAGCGGCCCCGTTTGGCCCCGGGGCGTACCGGTCGGCCCCGGGTGGTAGCGACGTACCACCCGGCGGCCCCGCGTCGCCCACGTTCGCCCCCAACGCGCCCCGCGGCGGCCCGGGCGGGCGGGTCGGACAGGCGAAACAAACTCTGTCGGGATTGCGAGCTGTTCCCGCGGCCCCTCCGGGCCGCCCGGCCCCTGGAAGTACCTAAACGTATGAGCGCGCGCACGTGCGCGCCCATACGTGTGCGTGACCGCCTGTATGGCGGCACGCACACGGGGGGGGTATGGGGGGGTGCGCGCGCTCATACGTTGACGGATTTTGGGCAACGTATGGGCGCAAGATGCGTCCATACGCGCGCGACCATGCGTTGAAGGGGTGCGCTCATACGCGCTCATCGCACGCCTCCTTGACAGGCTTGGGAACGGTCGCGTAGCGGCTCGGGTGATAGCGGCCACCACCCCAGTGGAACGCCAGCTCCATTTCCGCGGCCCAGCGCAGCAGCTTCTGTGCTTGCCGTCCCGACAACCCCGCGGCGGTCGCCTCGCGCAGGATCGTCGATCGCGACTTCGGCTCGTCGCCGAGAAAGCGTCCGACGAAATCGCGCACCTGGTCGTCTGGCGGAAGCTCCGCATCGTCCGGCTTGGCTTTGCGCTTGGCCTTCTCGTTCTTCAGCAGCGCCGGATCGAGGTCGGGCGCTGCTTTCCAAAGCGGAAACAGCCAGCGCAGCGCCATCGGCTCGATTGGTGGCCACGAGCGTACGGCGGCTTCGAGCACGACCGCACCCGGCTCTTCGTGCGGCCGGAGCACGAGATGGGTGTCGGTCGCGCGGCTCTGGCTCCCGGCGCCCGCCCCGACATCCGTGACGGCCTTCGCGGACTGATTGCCCTTGGTCGAGTGATGGATCAGCACGAACGAGCAGCCCAGCCGATCGGCCAGCGCGTCAACGTGGTTGTAGATGTTGGCCATCGTGCCGTTGTCGTTCTCGTCCATGTCGCGCGGCATAAAACGGTAGAACGCGTCGAGCACGACCAAGCCGAAGCGGCCGGGCTCGACCGACTCGAAGTACTTGCCGAGTGAGAAGATGTCGCGGAGCTGGCCGCGCAGGCTCTGCACGGACATCGTCTCGGCGATCTCGTTCATGCCGATGCGCAGGCATTCGGCGACCTGCGGGATGCGGTGCGCGAGCGTCTCGGGGTGCAGCTCGTTGTCGATGATCAATACGTTGCCGGCGACGGTCTCGAACGTGTAGAGCCATTTGCGCCCCGTCGCGACCGCCATCGCCAGCGCCAGCACGAGCCAGCTCTTGCCCGTCTTGCTGGGGGCGATGACGTTCATCGTCTCGCCGCGGCGCAGCAAGCCGTGGATAACCGGCGGGCGCAGCGTGCGGTGCGTCGCCATCAACTCGCGCACGGTAAGCGGTACCGGCTGAGCAGGCGGCCCGCGGTCCTGGGCCCAGTGGTTCTCGGCGGCCGCCACCGAGACGGCGTCGGGCTCGTAGCGGGCGATGCTCACCGCAGTGCGCTCCACCTCGCGCAACGGCAGGGGCGGCGAGCACCGATCGGCGTTGACTTGCTGCAGCGCGGCGAAGATCTCGGCTTGCGACATCCCCACGCGGCGCATCGCGCCGGCCAGGCGCGCGAGCGTCTCGTTGCGCTGCCCCGTGGGTATCGCGTTTCCCGGCGTGCCGTCAGCAACAATGCCGTTCGACGCGGCCAGCGCTTCGAGGTGTTCGATCAGCCACGCCGGCGGTTCAGGCAGCCGTTGCGGCGGCATGCTCAGCTCGTGCTCGGCCTGCCAGGAATACGGCTTGCCCTCCACCACTGACGGCGCCACGAGCACGTAGCCGCCGTTGGCGCGCGTATCCACACGCGGGGCGAGTCGGCCGGCCGTGTTGCGCCATGCCCGGCCGCCGGGCTGCCGGAAGAAGTAATGCCGCCCGCCGCGCGGCGTGAGTGACAGCGGGGCGGCCTCCAGGTCGGCCAGCTTCGCCGGCTCGCCCGTGAGCCAGGCGTTGCCCTCGCCGTCGATGTCAATGACGACCAGACCGTCGGTGCGGACAGCGATGTTCGCGTCGGGATGCTGCGTCCACCACGCCGTAATCCGCTCGGTATCGGCGCTGGCTTCGAGCAGCCCGTGTTCGGTGAGCGGTGTCTTGCGCCCTGGCGCGCACGGGAACACGGGGTAGCCGAGTTCGGCGTACCACAACGCCGCGTGCAGCATCGGGTTGTTCGGGCGCCCGGACATCAGAACGGCACCTCGTCGTTCTCAGCGCCGGCGTACTCCGGCAAGCCATCCTCGGACTCCGGCCGGGGCGGTTTCTCGCCGAGCTTCCAGCCCACGATCCGGTCGTACTTGTCGTTGGGCTTATGCATCACGGTGATCGCCAGCGTCGGCGCCAGCGCCCCCATGTCGGCGAGCTCGACAGCCTGCTCGATCGTGTCGGGGACCGGCTCGTGGCTGCGCTGCCTCCACCATGACACGGCCTTCTGCCGCGCGTAGCCGTCGTGCTCGAAGCAGACCCACTCGGAGACGTAGTGGTTGAAGCCGACGCGGTAGTCCACGCGCATGGTGCGCGGCGCGTCCGGCGGCGCATCGCGCTTCACATGGACGGCGTAGAAGGTCTCCTCGACCTCGTACTCGGTCCGTGAAGCCTGATCGGAGAGGATGCCCTCGCTCGTCGCCGTGCCGTCATGCGTGCGCCGCTCGGGCGGCGGGAAGACGTGACCACAAGCCGGGCATTGGGCGTAGCCGGCGGCGATGATCTCGTGGCACTGCGGGCACTCCTTCGCCGGCGCTGGCCCGGTCCCGTCGGAGCCAATGCCATTGACGCGGAGCTGATCGACCGGCCCGTGGCGCAAGACGTTGCCGCCGAAGTCGAGCACGAGGCAGTCGCTCTTGCCCGGGTGCAGCCGGAAACCGCGCCCGACCATCTGGTAGTAGAGCCCCGGTGAGAGCGTCGGCCGCATCAGCGCCACGCAGTCGATGTTCGGCGCGTCAAAGCCGGTCGTCAGGATGTTGACGTTGCAGAGGTACCTCAGTTCACCCGTGCGGAAGCGGCGGAGCGTCTCGTCGCGCTCGAACGGCAGCGTCTCGCCGCAGACGAAGCCACACTCGACCTTGTGCCGCGTGCGGAGCGCGTCGGCGACGTGCATGCCATGCTTCACGCCCGACGCGAAGATCAGGACGCTCCTACGGTCCCGCGTGTGCTGCACGATCTCGCGGCAGGCGGACAGGACCAGGTTGTCCGTGTCCATCAACTCCTCGACTTCGCCGGCGACATATTCGCCGCCGCGGACGTGCAGCTGGTTGGTGTCGGGTTTCAGGGAGCCGGCCTTTGTGCGCAGCGGACACAGGTAGCCCTGCACGATCAGCTCGCGCACGCCCACCTCGAAGCAGACGGCGTTGAGGATGTTCTCCGGGGCGCAGATGCTGCCCGACTTCATGCGGAACGGCGTCGCGGTCAGCCCGATGACGCGAACCAGCGGGTTGAGCTGCTTCATGTCCACCAGGAACGTGCGATACATCCCCTCGCCTTCGGGTGGAATGAGGTGGGCCTCGTCGACGATCACCAAGTCGACGGCGCCGACGTCGCCTGCCTTCTCGTAGACGCTCTGGATGCCAGCGATGGTGATCGCATAGCCCAGGTCGCGGCGCTTTAGCCCGGCCGAGTAGACGCCGACCGGCAGGTCGGGCGCGACCAGGTGCAGCTTCTCAGCCGCTTGCTCGAGCAGTTCCTTCACGTGCGCGAGGATCAGCACGCGCCCGCCCCAGCGCTGGACCGCGTCGCGGCAGATCGTCGCCATCGCCGGCGTCTTGCCGCCGGCCGTCGGGATGACGATGCAGGGGTTGTCGTCGCGCGTACGCAGGAATCCGTACACCGCGTCGACGGCTTCGCGCTGATAGGGCCGCAGCTCCATCACGCCGCGACCTCCGTGCCGTCGGGCAGGATGCAGCGGTTGTCCATGATCGGGATGGTGTAGAGCGTGTCGCTGCGCCGGCCGAGGTAGCCGAGGATGAACGCGTTGATCCACTCCACCGGCCGCCCCGTGCCGTAGAGCGGGACCGGCTTGCACAAACAACCCGCGCTGCGGGCCTGGACGACCTTCCCTGGCGACCAGATGTTCTGAATGATCGAGGCGTCGGCCCGGTGGGTGTGGCCGTGGATGACGCTCCGCCCCTGGCTGATCTGGAGGTGCTGCTTGGTCGCGTTGCGGGCGTATGACCAGCCGTGCACAGCGATGATCCGGCGGTTGATGGGAAAGTGCGGATACGTGCCGCCCACCGAGCCGTACGGCACGTACGTGCAGCGCGTCCGTCCCTTGGTCAGTTGCGCCCGCGGCGCAAGCATGGAATACGCCCCGCGTCCCTCCACCGTGGCCGCCGCCCAGCGGTCGAGTCGGTATTCATGATTACCTTCCACGATCACTAGGCGGTCACAGACCTTCTGGAGCCGGTCCAGCAGCGCAT
The DNA here is from genome assembly GCA_040755725.1 of Planctomycetota bacterium. Taxonomy (GTDB): domain Bacteria; phylum Planctomycetota; class Phycisphaerae; order UBA1845; family Fen-1342; genus JBFMAI01. The sequence continues at coordinate 83,659 of JBFMAI010000020.1, forward strand.
TCGCCTCGCGCAGGTCGTCGACGTAGTCCGTCTCCTTCATGCCGTACGTGGGCGGATGCACCGAGAACTGACCGCAGTCGAGCAGATCACCCAAGCAAATGATCAGCTCGGGCCGCAAGCGCTCGGCCGCGCGGCAGAACACCCGCACCGCCTTCTCGTTCTGGTGCGGGATATGCACGTCGCCGAAGGCCAGCATCGTCGTGCTGTGGGGCTTGGCCATCACTCCTCCCCAGCGACCATCGCCGCGGTGCGGGCGTAGCCGGCGATGTCGACCAGGTTGTCGCGCTTGTGGTGGTGGCTCTGGCGCGCGAGCTTCACCGCGATCATGCACAACGGGATGTCCATCGCGGTGACGGGCTGCCCGTCGCGCAGCTTGCCGGCCAGGATGCCGGTCCACATGTGCGCGGCCCGGGCGAAGTCGTCGGCGGGCGCGCCGTACTCGGCGCGACGCGTGCCCTCCGTGATGCGCTTGGCTTCGTCCAGGATCGATTCGTCGGCCGGCGGCTGTACGAGCCGCAGTCGGTGCAGCGCGACCGTGGGTGTCGGGGCGCTGGCAAGCGGCTGGAGCGTGACCGCGTCGAGGACGGCGCAGCCCATCTCGTGCGCGACCAGGTACTCCAACTTCGCCCCACGCGACTCCTCCCAGCCCGGCAGCATCGCGATCGCGTCGCACTGCGCGAGCGCTGCCAGGTCGAGGCGCAGATACTCCTCGCGCGGCAGGTCCTTGCGCCCGCCGAAGTTCTCGGCCGGATTGAATACCGCCCAGCCGGCCGCGGCCAGACGTTCCGCCGCGGCGTGGAAGGCCGCGAAATTGCAGTCCGGGTAGCCGGTCATCGGCCCGGCGATGTAGATGCGCTTCGGCTCGGGTTGTGCCATTCCGCAGTTCTCCTGAGCGGGCCGGTCAGTTCAAGCACACGCGCTCGCTGGTCGGGAAAGGCGGCGGTTTGCCGTTCCTCTCGGCGATGCGCACGATGACCTTCCCGCCGGCGACGACCTCGGCCTTCTCCAGCAGCAGCCACACGATCTGGCTGTCGTCCTGGAATGCGCCGCCGTGCTGGAGCGAATCACCGATGGCCTTGAACGTGTTGTCGACGTCACGTTTGCGCCGATCGGGCGGATACAGCTCGACGTGGACAGCCAGGGGGCCGGCCTGAGGCGTCATGCCGGCGGCCTTGAGAATCGCGCCCACCTGCACGCGGTAGGCGCGCCCCTGCCGACTGATCAGCATCCGGCCGCGCCAGGTGCGCCAGTAGTGGTTGACGCTCGGCGGCCAGGGCAGCGTGATGGTGATCATCCGTGACCTCGTGAAGCATCCATGCCCAATCGCTCCACCACGCCGCCCCGCCAGACGTGCGCCGAGCTAAACGACGAAGTGAGTCAGCGCTTCCAGGGCGGCGCGCCGTTGTTGCCCGCCGGGACCGGCGTCCGCGCTGCGGCCGCGTCCTTCCTGGCGTACCCCTTGATGACGTTGCTCATCTCGCCGGTGTCGGCGCGCTTCTTCTGGCCGACCGTGATGACGAGCGGGATGTTGTGCAGCTCGACACTGTCCTTCGGCGCCGGCACGCCGACCGCGCGGCAAATCGCCGAAAGCTCGGCCCGCGCGATCTTGACGGTCGTGGCGTTCGGGTTGTCCAGGTTCAGCCGCGACCAGATCAGCCGGCCCTTGTACTCACCCTCGATGATCTGGAAGGTGAACTGCAGGTACTGCCCGCCGCCCGACTTGGTGGGCTTCATTTCGCTTTCGCTGACCACGGCCAGGTACTTCCCGGCCGGGATGGCCTCGAAGGCGAAGTTGGGGTCGACGTCGTTGGCATTGAATCCATTCAGCGTAGGCACGTTCACACTCCTTGTTCGACGGGTTGCTCTGTATTGGCCAGCGGGTCCTCGCCGCGCGCGAACGCGGCGTAGAGGCCGTAATCCAGCGGGATTTCGTCCGGGAGGTTCAGGCGGTTTTTCGCGACGTGGGCCGGCCGCTCGGTCGTGCGGATGATCCGCTCACCGGTGCCGATGCCCTGGACGCGCTTGCGGTCGAACCCCTCGTTGGTGGTCTTCGTGTGGATGCGGTAGGTCGTGAACAAGACCTCATCGCACCACTCCTGCACCAGCGCCGAGGCCAGCTTCTGAAGCCGCGGGCTGTAACGGTCGTAGGTATCGGTCTCCGGGTTGGCGAACTTCTCGATCTGGGCGTGGGCGATCAGGATGACGTGCATGCCGCGCTCGTTGCGCAGCGCATCGAGGCCGGCCAGCACCTCGCGCCAGTTGGTCAGCGCGAAGACGTACCCCTTGCCATAGCCGATGTCCTCGATGCTCTCGACGCCGCGCTTCTGGCACACGTCGGCCCAGATCAGCCGCTCCAGCCAGTCAAGCGAATCAATGACGACGGTGCGGTACTCGTGCGGCTCGGTGTAGAGCTCGCCCAGCGCCGCGATAACGTCGGCGTACTTGCCGGCGACGGGGAAGCGCTCGCACTCGATGTTGCCGAGGCCATCTTCGGTCTGGATGAAGACAGGCCGCTCAGCCATCGATCCGAACGTCGATTTGCCGACGCCGTGCACCCCGTACATGAGCGTGCGACGCGGCGCGGCCACCTTGCCCCGTTGGATTTGTTCAAGCAGTTTCATTCAGTTCTCCTTCGTTTGCCCGCGTCGTGAAGCCGAGGCCGGGGCCGCGCTGTGTTCCCGCCCAGCCCACTGGGCCGGGGTATGACGGCCGCGCGGCCCCGGGCCTCGAATCACAGACGTTCGACCAGCCGGAGCGACTCGTAGCGCGTGAACCAGGCGCCGCTTTCACGGCAGCGCCGCAGGTCGGTCATGGCCTGTTCGTTGTCTCGCTGCGCTTCGTCGAGTACCGCAGGTACGATCCGCCACACGCCGCAGCGAAACGGCTCGCGCTTCTCGACCGCGACGATGTGAACCGGCAGGACGTGCCCCGAGACCGCAGCAACCAGGGCGCGGTAGAAGGCCACTTGGTGCAAGTAGCCGAACGCCCGCATCGAGAGCTCGAACGTGTCGAGCTCGTCGGCGGTCTTGAGGTCGACGATCCCGCCGCCGTCGATGGGGCTGATCCAGTCGATGCGCGCCTGGCAGCGGTGCCCTGCGTATTCGCCGCGCACCACGCCCTCGGCCACACCGTCGGCCAGCAGCTCCCGCGCGAAGACGTGACTCCTGGCCGAGGCCGCCATCTGCTCGACCAGCGCGGCTTGGGCGTCGGAAAGCACCGGCTTGTTCTGCTTCTCGGACCATTCGGCGAACGCTTTCGTCAGCGAGCCGAACGGCTGGCCGGTCTTCGGGTTGATGGGACCCCCGACGGCGTACTCGCGCTGGTAGCGCTCGCGTCCCTCGAGAATCAGCGTGTGCGCTGCGCGACCGATCAGGTACGCCGTCGTGTCGCGCTCGGGCACGAGCCCAAGTTCCTTCTTGCGATACAGCAACGGGCAGCGCCGAAACTCGTTCAGGGCATGCGCCGACAGAAAGTCCTTCCCCTTGGCGTGATAAACGTCTGCCGGCTCACGAACGAGGAATCCGAGGTCGATGTCTGCGGCCATGATCATCCCTGCCTGTTGCGACGCCACTTCGCGCTCCTCGGAGGCCCGCAGCGTCGCGTGCCCGGGCCTCCGAGGACTTTCACGAGCCGTGTGCTCTCTGGTTACCTATGCCGCGCCGGGCCGCGCTGCCCGGTCAGTCGTGTCCGAGACCGGCTTTTTCGAAGTGAATGCGAGCCCGGGCCAGTGTATTGAGAACTTGGCGGCGGGATCGGCCGAAGGCTCGGGCGGCGCTGGCCACGCCGTGCTCGGCCGCGTGGATCAGGATCGCCCGGTCTTCCGGCTGCACGTTCTGCATGGCATGCTGAACAGCTTCGCGCAGTTCGAGCTGCTCGACGGGAGACTGGGGATCCGTTTGGGTCAGCCGCCGGCCATCCTCTTCCAGCAGCACCTGACCCAGTGTGGTGACGTCGCCGTCACACTCCACGGGCGTGCCCTCCAGGGAAACCGCCTTGTAGGACTCGCGGCGCTTATCCCGTTCACGGTAGCGCAGCTCCATCCCCACCCAGGTGTTGATGGCGTTGGTGACGAAGGCCTCCAGGTTGCCCCGCACGGGGTCGAACAGGTGCGCCTTCTCCAGGAGGTACAGGCGCATGCTCTGTCGGATGTCGTCGTAATCCGACCGGGAGAAGTCGGATCGCCGGCAGAGCTGACGGGCCTTGATGCGGATGAGAGTGACGGTGAAGGGGTCCGAAACGATATCGTGGCGCTCGGCCATGATTCCTCAAGGCCGGTCCACTTGCTCCCGGACCAATCAGCGATCACACGTCGAAGTCTGTGCCGCGACAACATGCCGCGAGGAGAACACAGGTGCGGTCGTGACTGGCCGGTATGAGCCGGCCGGCCTCGACCGAGGCCCGCGGTGTCGCGGTTGGCGCATGAAAACGCGAGCCGTCGGCTCGCGCGGGTGTCCCCTAAGTTGTTGCTGATAAGGGGTTAACGTCGCTCGATGAATTTCTTCGACCTGTCGCGGCGTTGCGACGCGACAGTTCTTGCGACCGATGCCGAGTCCTCGTCGGAGATGACGTCGGCTTGCCCGCCGTGACGATCGACCGCGCGGCGGACCTTGTCCTTGCTGATCGGCTGGCCGGTCTCGCGGGTCAGTGCCTCCGCCGCCTTGCGATAGGAACCTTGCTCCTTGTAGGCCGCCGCATACGCATCGTCGGTGAGTAGCGACTTGATCTCGGCCTTCACCTGCCTCCGGACCATTTTCTTTCCCGTCGGCCCCAGCGCGATCGCTTGCGAGGATGCGGCGCGATCGTCGGTGGCTCCAACGGCGTCGACCATCGCCACGACATCCAGAACAGGCTGATCACCGTCCCAGGTCATGACCTCACTCAGCGGGATCACCGCCGGGACCGAGCCAGACCAGACCCGAGTATCGGGGACGTGCTGGGGGACCAGCACGATGGCGCGACCGCCGGCGCCGATATGGGCCTCGACGGCCGGGGCGTCATCATCCTGCATTCGCCGGGCGAAGACGACCTCACGCGTGTTGCCACTGCCGGGCGGCCAGGGCGTACGCCCCAGCCTGTACAACCGGTCCGCGACGACCGGTTTCGGTTTTCCTCTGAGCCCAAGCGCCCCGGCCAGGACGGCCGCCAAGCCAGCAAGGTCCACCTGCCAGCCGTTGCACATCTCCGGCTGGACCTCGACGCGCATCGACTCCGGACACCAGATGTAGAAGCGTCTCGTTCCATCCGGACCGGCGCGAATCGTGACCGGCTCGATGTGCCCATCGGTGCAGTTGGGGCACGGAGCGTAGAGCCCACCCGGTCCGCGACGGAGCAGTTTGAGATGGCAGAATTGTCCGAGCGACCCCGGCGGCCAGAGGGCAATCTCAGCGTGATCGAAGACTCGCCCCTGGTCGTCGGCTGCGGCCAGAATCAACCCAAGCAGGTCAGTGTTCGTCATCATCGTCAACGACGACCTCCCACAGCTTCAGACAGCGTTCGCCGACCACCCGCTGTTCGTCGGGCTTGCTCTTGAGGTTGCAGGAATTCGGAACCAAAACATCGAACGTCAGTGTCGGCTGCCGACCGGGGCCATCGTGCCGGAACTTGAGATGAAAGTTCGCCTGAAGCACGCGCGTGCCGCCTGCGGTGATGATGCCGGCTTTGAGCCACCGTTCCATCTTGCGGTAGATGTCGTTGGGCTGGGCTTTGGGGTCCGCCTTGACCTCGATGTAGCCGCCGCTGCCGGGAGGCGCCAGGCGCAGACGTGTAATCCGGGCCTGCTCAACACCGTCCTGCGGATCGGTCGGCAGTGGGAAATCAGGGGTCAACAGGTGATCCAGACGGAACGACGGGCGCAACGGATCAACCGGATCGACATCCTCGCCGAGCACCGCCTGGCAGAATGCCGCCTGGAGTGGCTCCCATACCTTCTTGCCGCCCTGGGCGAAGAGCTCCATCGACCCGTCGTCGCGGTTGTACACGAAGACGTTCTCGAAGGCGTAGCGGTCTGCACGCACCGAGGGCTCGTCGCCGTCGCCATCGAACACGAGCCGCTTGTCGGGATAGTCGTCGAGATACGCGAAGAAGTAGTCCGAGCCGCCTGATCGCTGGTAGTGCGCCACGTGACAGTGTCTGCCGCGCATCTGCGTCGGACCATAGAACGAAGTCAATGCCTGCGCCAGCGTCTCACGCAGGGTCTGATCAACCGTGATCTGCTTCCTGGGCAAGCCGTTGCGGCGGTTCCAATAGCGCCCGGCCGCGAGGGCGTCGGCGCGGGCGAACATCGCCGCCTCATCGAACGCCTCCGGCACGTGTAGGTACATCCACATCGCCTTGTCGGCCTTACTCACCTGGACCTTGAACTCGTCGGCCCGCTCCGGGCAGCGCCACAGCATCTCCTCCGCAAGTACCGCCAGCCCACGGTGGTCGGCCAGCTCGTTGACGTCGCGGAGAATCACCTGCACTTTGAGCTTCTGTTGCTCGGGCAGCGCTTGCCACCCCTCGAATATGGGCTCGATCCTGTGCTCGGTCAGGTCATCCCACGGCACGTTGGCGAGTTCGCTGCGGCGGGTGAAGAACTCGCGCAGCAGGGGATTGGCGATGTGCTTGAGGACTTTTCGCGGATCAAACGGCTTGGCCATACCGATGGCTCCTCGCTCCGCAGAGTTCGCGGTCCGGCGCGAGGCGGAGCTCCCGCGTGGCCGCCGAGTCCGCCCGGTAGCGATTGGCCCGCGCAGCGGATAGATTGGTGCCGGACCGCCTCGGCGAGAGGGCGGAACACCCGTCCCCTCGTAGCGATTACGCCAGCGGGAACCGCAGCCTTAACCGGGCTGAAGCTGTTTTTTTGGCGCCCCCGAGTTAAGGCTGCCACGTAGTCCTGATGACGGCAGAAGGTGGGTGCGATGGCAGACGACGAACCGACGGTCGGCGATTCGGACATCGTCCTGATGATGGCAATGCAGGATCGGGAGGGCCTGTGCCTCCTGATCGAGCAGTACGGCGGCCGTTTGAAGGCCTTCCTCTACAAGCGGTTCGGGGGCATCCTCCAGGAAGGCGAGCTGGCCGAGGCCCTGAACGTGGCGTTCTATAGCATCTGGCGGTTCGCGGATCGCTACGACGAGAGCAAGGGCACGCTCGCTTCATGGTGCATTCGCATCGCCCAGAACGCGGCCAAGGACATCATCAGGCGAGAGACGAAGTACCGCGACAAGAACCTGGAGTACGACCCCAACTACGACCCCGCTGACCCACACGAAGACGACGCGGCGGGACGGGCAGACGATGCCGAGGACCCCACGCTTGACCACCTGCGTCAAGCCATCCAGAAGCTGCCACCGCTTCAAAAGGCGATCATCGAGGCAGACCTGGCCGCCGGCGGGTTGGCGGACGCGGGCCGCTTGGCGGAGATTCACGGCACGAGCATCAACAGCATCTACGTGTCCCGAGCCAAGGCCCGTGAAACCCTCAGAAAGCAGGTCGAGCGGCTCAGCCGCCAGCCTGCTGGCAAGAGGAGATAGCCATGAACCATGAAGCAGATAAGTTCTGGCAGAAGGTGGCGAAGGGCCTGGCGCGCCGGTCAGGCTACGCCCCTCTGACGCCGGAAGAAGCGCAGAAGGAGTTCGAGTCGCTGCCGGACACCAAGCTCTCCGAAGCGGAGATCGACGCAATCGTTGACCAGGTGACTTCGGGCGAGCTTGCCGTCTGGACGCCCACTCCGCCGGCCGACGACACGACCGACTTCGACCGCGAGGCCATCGAGGAGGATGTGCTGCAGCTCAACCGTAACGAGGGGCAGGCCGACGCGGAAACCGACAAACTGCTGGACGAACTGCGCCGCAAGGCGCTTGAGGATGGACAAGCCGATGGGCAGGAAGACTCGACTGGAGTGGGCGGAGATCAGGAACCGCCAGAACATGGCGATTGAGCGGGCCGCCGAAGTGCTGGGTGCACTGCGATTGACGGCCGCGCCAGTCGATCCGCTGGCTGTGGCCGCCAGCGAGAAGCCGCTGCTCTCGGCCGTGGGGGCGGATTTTCGGGATCGGTTTGACGGCCAGTTGGAGTACCACCGATCCAAGAACCGCTTCCTGCTCTTCTACAACACGAAGTACGACATTCACGCACCGGCAGGCGAGCATCACCCGCGCACGCGGTTTTCGGTCGCCCATGAGTTGGGACACTACTTCATCGAGGCCCATGGCGCGTTCCTGCGGCGCACCGGCAAGTCCCACCCGTCCCAGGGCGAGTTCCTGAGCGACCGGATCATTGAGACGGAAGCCGACGCGTTCGCCGCCGGTCTGCTCATGCCCGCCAGCCTGCTCGCGCCGATGGTCAATGAAGGCGAGATGTCGTTTGCGGACATTGAGAGGTGGGCGAGGGAGTTCAGGACCTCGGTGACCAGCACTGCCCGGCGCGCCGTCGAGCTGTCACACTTCCCCTGCGCCCTGATCGGGGTGCGTGAGGGGCGCGTGGCGTACAGCTTCCACTCGCAGGCGATGATCGACGGCGGCTGCTACCCGCGCCCACGCGGCAGCGATCTGCCGCCGGATGCTCGATCAAAGTGGCAGGCGTTTGTGGACGGCAACCTGTCGAATGGCAAGGGACAGGCGTTCGCGCGTGCCTGGTGCCAGACCTATGATAACGACCGCGCCGCCGAGGCCCCCGTGTACGAGTATTACTACGGTGTGCCGTCGATGGAGACGTTGCTCGTCCTTCTCTCCGCTCCCGAAGAAGAGCTTTTCCCCGACGAGGATGAGTGAGACGGCGGCTGTCAGGCCGGCGCAACCGCCGCGACAAGGGCGCTTCGGTAGGCCGTCTCCGAGGGAGCGACTACGGTAGGCCGAAGCGGCGCCCGACTGCCGGAGGCCACGAGCCATCCCGCGGACCCGGCTGCGAACATTGTGAGCGATCGCTGATCCGTTTAGCATGTCTCTGGACGGTGTCCCCGGCAGCGGGGCCATCCGGCAGCGTGGTGGCCGACGAGGCGTTGCTGACACGCATCCATCGACTTGCAGAATGGAGAGCATAAAGCAATGGCGAGGCATCGAACCACCCATGCAAGCCGCCCACAGATCACGTACCCGACGTGTGTCCGGCACCTTGAACCTCGCAAGGATGTGCGGCTGCGACACTTCTTCCTGTGTACGGCGTGCGCCCGGAAGTGGATCAGCGAAGCCTTCGCTGGGAACCAGCCCCTCTACGAAGGGGACCGGGTCAACGGATACTGCCAGCTATGCAACGTGAAGCAGGTGGTCCGGCTCCACACTTGGTTCCTTTGCGACATCTGCGACCGCGTAGCGCGGTCGATCGGACGGAACCACGTCGCCGAACAGGCCATCCTCGACTTCTGGCGCGGGTCCGTTCAATCCACGTATCCGCATCTGATCATCGAGCAGAATGACCCCTCCGCCCTCCGGCCCCGCCGCAACACCGACGCGACGGGCGAGGGCCCACTCGATTTCCTTGTCAGGGACACGCGCAGTGGGGCCGTCGTCTTCGGCATAGAAAACAAGACCGGACGGAGTTCCATCCGCGACATGAGCGCGTTCCAGCTGGATGTGTCCGATTGCGACTCGATCCTCCACCATGTGCGGGAGCTAACGATCCCAGCCTACGTGATCCATGCTCAGGTGCTGGAAATCTGGGAGCCACCGACGCAGGGGTATCAGACGGTGAGCCTCTGGTGGTCCGACATCTACCAGATGACCGAACACTTCCGGGAAGTCCGTATGCGCAGGGACGAGCAACGGGGCGCTGCGTATTTCAGCAAGCGCGCGTTTCAGGGCATCGAAACGCTTGCCAATTCTCTCGTGAACGAAACCGGTGAGCTGACCCTGGTCGCGATGTTCCAGGCTGGTGGCATTCCCCGGATGTATCAAACCGACTGAAGAAGGTGGTTCATCGCACTATCAATGAGGGCCTGATCACCGAGGTCCTCGCACCACCTCGCAAGCCCGGACAGCTGTTCGGTGTTGGGATACCGCAGTCGACGCAGGTCAGCGGCGTTGACCTGCGTGTGACCAGAGAACTGGCGGAAGTACTGGTCCACGAGGGTGGAGTTCAGGAACACGGCCAAGCCACGGGCAAGCGGCTCGGGAAGACCGCCGCCGCGCCGGTGGAAGTAGTTCAGATGGTTCTCGAAGCCGATCAGTCTTGCGGGAACCCTATCGGGGTCATAGACGGCTGCAACGACTCGCCGCCGCTCCTCCTTGGCCGAGAACCGCTTGGTGAGAACATAGAAGCCGGCCGGTACGAGCTGGTCCTCGACGCGCGGGTCCGCCACGATGGCGTTGGGCTTGCGCGTGTTTCCGTTTGGCCATTCGACGAATCCGCGAGAGAAGTGCGCGGGGTAGACCAGCGGAACGGTGTCAGATTCTGGCTCCTTTCGTAGATACGCCCGGGCGCGGAAGTCCACAACGCGGCCGGTGGATACCTGAAGCCCAAGGTCGTCGAGCGTGCATTCAAGATTCCGCATCGCGTCGAGCGCTTCTTCTCCCTGGGCGTCAACTGTGATGTGAACCACCGCGTCGGGATCATCCGGGCTGACGATGTGAGAGTAGGGAATGAGGCGCGACACAACCCGGCCCGTTGCCGTGGTGCAGGAAACCCTTGCCGACTTTGGTCTGTCGCTGCGGCGCACGGCGTGGACGATGACGTTCTCCTGGAGCACGTCGGCATCCTTGAAGACCTCGCTGCGTGACTCGAAGACGTGGACGCGTCGAAGCGCAACGAGGTGCAACAGCTCGCGCCGGAATGGGCGGAAATACGGGCCATTGCAGAAGCTGCGGGGATTGATGGAAACGAGTTCTCCGCCGACGCGCAGTTGCCTCGCCGCGAGCAAGAGGAAACCGGGGTAGATGTTGCTGGACTCAATTCCTGCGTTGCGGAGGTATCGCCTGCTTGCGGATTGGCTATGAATCTTGCGATATGGAGGATTCATGATCACGCAGTCAAAGGGTTCCTCATCCTGCGCGAAAAGCGCTGCCTCCGCACTGGACCGGTCAGCAAGATAGTCGACGCGCCGAACCTCGCCTTCAAATCGGATGTGCATGCGGGCGCAGGCTTGTCGACACAGCCCAAGCGACTGCTCGAGCAAGTCCGCGAGCGTTGGATCGACCTCATACGCAACCACGGTGATCGACCGTGGCGGGGGCTGCCGATCGAGCATCCGCGACACGAACGCCGCCGTCAGGGAGCCGACGCCCGCTCCAGGGTCGAGGAGTCGAATCTCCTGCCGACGGACCAAGAACATTGAGGACATAAATGACGCCACCTCCGGCGGCGTCAGGAACTGCCCCAGTTCGGCCCGACGGCTACCGTTCAAGCACGTGTTCGCTCGCCGACGCAGCTCGTCCACGCCTTCAACGAGTTGACGCGGCACGACCGAGAGCCGCGTCCCCCGACCGTGCTCCCTCGCTTTGGCAGCCTCTACGGCCATCCTGTCCTTCCTACTTGTCCGTTCCGCTCCTGCTGTAACGCGGTCGCCGCGAAACATCGCATGCACAGCATCACCGCCCAACCAGTCGACCATAAAACGCCCCGGCTGGCAAGCTCTGGGGCGCGCGTGCCCACGCCCGCCGCTGCTCCTGCCAACTCACCAGTCGAGTGATCGGGCGAAGGTCGCGTTCCGTGACGGGGTCACGCCCTTCGACCACGGGCGGCAGGTGCAGAAGCTCCTCCTGGATGTCCGGGGCCAGGTGCAGCAGGTTCATGATCTGCGTCATGCGGGGCTGGGTGACGTGGGCGAGGCGCGCCAGCTCGGACTGGTCCTGCACCTCTCCCTCACGGAGCAACTGGTCGAAATGGATCGCCAGTGCCATCAAGCGCGATACGCGCGGGATTCGGCCCGAGCGAGCCGTAGCGACCCGTGGGGCCGCATCCGCGACGACCTGACGCCCGTGGTCCCGCCGGATGAGATGCAGCTTGCGCCGGACCCTGATCACGCCGCGTCCTCCGCGTGCTTCCCGTCGTCGACGTCGCCGTCCGCCAGCGACTTGATGCCCGTCGGATGGAACGTGACCTCGATGCTGCTGTCGGCCGCGTCGTAGTCGACGCGGCTGATCAACAGGCGTAGCACGCGAATCTGCTCGCGCGGGCTGAGCGCCTCCCACACATTGTCGAAGTCTGCGAAGGCCGCGGTGACGTCGGCCTCGTCGACCAGTTGTTCCCGTAGCTCGGACAGCTTCGCGTCGATCTCCGCCACGCGGCCCTCGGCGTCGCGCACGCGCTCGTTTAACTCGGCGATACGAGGTGCCGTAACCGCCGCACCATTTTCCGCGGCCGCTCGACGGATGTCCGCGTGGAGCCGGGCCAGCGCGCGCTCGATCTCGCGGCGCTCGCTGGTCAGACGCTCGATCGTGTTCTCCGCCCCCGTGCGGGCCTCCGTGAGCGTATCGCGTAGTACCTCGGGGTCCTGGCCGATGCAGCGGATCTGGTCGAAGACCGCCCGCTCAACCTCCGCCGCGGGTAATGACCGGGTCGGGCACGCGGCCCGGCCACGCTTGGCTGCGTTCGTGCAGGTGTAGTAGCGGTAGCGCCGGTTGCCGCGGGTCGTGAACGTGTGCGACATGACCCGCTCGCACGCCTTGCAGTAGAGCAGCCCGCGAAGCAGGGCGCCGTGACGGTTGCGGCCTTCCGCAGCGCCGTTTCGGCCGTTGCGGGCTAGTTGCTGCCGCACGCGCTGGAAGACGTCCTCCGGCACGATTGCCTCGTGCTCGCCGGCGTATACCTCACGCTTGTGAGTGACCTTTCCCACGTAGAGGACGTTCGTAAGCAGGTTGTACACCCGGCACTTGTCGAACGGCAGACCGCCGCGTCTGCGCCCGTCCCGCGTCGTCCACACCTTGTTGCGCCATCCACGGCGGTCGAGTTCCGCGACGACACGCAGGAGCGCCCCCAGCTCGAGGTACAGGTCGAAAATCTGCCGCACGCGCGACGCCTCGGTCGCGTTGACGACCAGCCTGGGGCTGCCGCTGGACCGGTCCACGTCGTACCCGAGGATCGGCGTGCCGCCAGTCCACTTCCCACGCTGCCGCGACGCGGCGATTTTGTCGCGGATGCGCTCGCCGATGATCTCACGCTCGAACTGGGCGAACGAGAGCAGGATGTTCAGCGTGAGCCGACCCATCGACTGCGTCGTGTTGAAATGCTGAGTCACCGAGACGAATGAGACCTTGTGGCGCTCGAAGACCTCCACGATCCTGGCGAAGTCCATGAGCGACCGGCTGAGGCGGTCGACCTTGTAGACGACCACGCAATCGACCTTGCCCGCGTCGATGTCCGCGAGCAGCCGCTGGAGCGCCGGCCGGTCCATGTTTCCGCCCGTGAAGCCGCCGTCGTCATACCGGTCCGGCAGGCGGACCCAGCCCTCGGCCTTCTGGCTGGCGATGTACGCCTCCGCCGCCTCGCGCTGGGCGTCGAGCGAGTTGAACTCCTGCTGGAGCCCCTCGTCGCTGCTCTTGCGCGTGTAGATCGCGCAGCGCGTCGTCGGCGTCGTTGCTCGCTTGTTCGGGTTGGTCTGCCGACGGCTCACGCCTTGCCCTCGATCTGGAAGAACCGGAACCCGTTGATGTGCGAACCGGTAATCGCCTTGGCAACCGCCGTGAGCGACGGGTACCGCTCGCCGGCGTACTCGAATCCGTCGGCGAGCACCGTCACGGTGAGCGTCTGGCCCTTGTACTTGCGCGTGATCGCGGTCCCGGGCGCCGGCAGGCGCGGGTCAGCCGCGATGCGGACGGCGGCTACGGACGCCGCCGTGCGCTCCGCCGGCCCGACGTTCGGCGGCGTGACGCGCACGTCGGCGATGTTGGCCAGTTCCTCTGCGCGCCGCAGCGCCCGTTCACTGAGACCGCCTTCGGCGTCGGCTTGGAGCCGCCACGCGATCCGCCGGATCAGATACTGCCGATGGCGGCTGCGGGCCCCCTCGCCGAAGACTTCGGCGTAGCGCTCGTGGAGCTGCCCGACCGTCATCTGTTCCAGGGAGGCGAGCTCCTTCTTGATGCTCAGGCTCATGTTCTGTCTCCGTCGTCCCGCGGCCATAACCCGCGGGTACCGTCAGACACACTGAGCCTCGTTTCGCGGGAAAGCTCAAGGCCGATTTCGCGGCCCGGCCGAGATTTCTGAGCATCGATGATTCCCGCCGCTTTCGCGCGCCGGCACCAGCGGACCACGCCCTTGGCCAGGATCGATGCGACTTCGCGCCGGCGCTCGGCGGGGGAAAGATGTTCGTCGTTCTGATGCTTCGGCATGACGGGCTCCGCGCGCGTGCAGCGCTGGCGACATGCCAACGTGCCGGCCCTGCCTATGGGTTACCTATGCCGTCCGCGCGCGACGTGTCCGGAATCTCATAACCCGCGGGTCGCACATCGCGCCGCTGAGATGTTCGGGGAAGGTGCCGTTGGGTCGGGCGAACGGAAACCCGCCATATAACCCGCGGGTCGGTCGCAGCGAGAGACTCAGAGACTTCCGGCCGGCGGCGCCCGTCGGGCGACGGAAGCGGGCGCGACATCGTCGTGAGGGCCGTGGTAGGAGAGACCTGGAGCGGTCAGGGCATGTCGGTAAGCTCTTGCGGGAACTGGCGATAGAAACGCGAACGCCGCCCCGTCTCTGGAGCGGCGTTCGGCGTTAACCGGCGGGTCGCATCGTTTCGACGCGACGCATTCACTAGCGGGGGCAGGACTCGAACCTGCGACCTCCGGGTTATGAGCCCGACGAGCTACCAACTGCTCTACCCCGCATCCGCGTTGCATAAGCTACGCGCGGCCCGCCGGGCTGTCAAGTGCCGGCTGATGCGGGTAAGGTCAATTCTCGTGTGTAATCGTTTCGGGCGAAGAAGGGCATCTCAGGCCACACTGCGAACTTCCCGGAATACTTTGCACACCCGCGTGGCGTACTTGGCGTTTTCGTAGGCCACCAAGCCGCACACGAGCCGCTCAATACTGGCATCATTCACAAAGGTCCCGATCGAATCCGTCCGTCGCCGCACTTGCCGGAACCACCGCTCGATCGGGTTGGTCGTTCGTACCATCCGGCGGTGGGCTGCCCGAACGCCGTAGCATGCCAGCAGCTCAGACAGATCCTGCTCCACACACTTCACCGCCTTGGGATAACACTCACGCCACCGCCGAGCCCAGCGCACCACCGCCTGCTCCGCCGCCCGGCGACCGGTCGCCTGGTACACCCGTCGCAGGCCCCGTAACACCGTCGCTTGGTCCTTTCGCCGCACCTTGCCAGCCACGTTCTGCATCTTGTGAAACCAGCAACGCTGGCGGAGCACGCCGGGATAAACGTCCTCAACCGCGGCGATCAGGGCGCCACAGCCATCGGTCGCAATCAGCTTCAGGCTCCGGCCCTCCAGACCCCGGCGGTGCAAGCTCCACAGAAAGCTCCACCAGGCCTGCTCGCTTTCACTCTGGGCCACACGGAAATCGACGACCCGTCTGATCCCGGCCCCGGTCACGCCGTAGGCTGCCAAAACCACGCGTTTCCGCGTCCGCCGCAGCCCGGTGTCCATCAGCCGCGGCACCCCGCAGGCCTTCAGGTAGATCGCGTCCAGCAGCAGATATACTTACTCGTCCAGTAGGGGCTGGGTGTGGAAGCGGCGCACCGCCGCGACCGGCCGTTTGGCCAGCCGGCTGACCTGCCCGGGCGAAATGGGCAGCCGGATAATGCGTTCCAGCAGCTTGCCGACCCGGCGGGTGCGGACGCCGGCCAGCAGCATGTCGACGGCCGACTGTCCCAGGGCCTCGCCGTGGTGGTCGAGGCGCGCCAGCATCTTCTGGGTGAAGGCCTTGTCGCGGCAGCGTGGTACGCGCACGTTCTCGAGCAGGCCCGGGGCCGTGGGCCAGCGTTTACGGTGATGGTAGCCGTTGCGGTAGGCCTTGCGGTCGGCGGCTGGCTGGTGCCAAGGAGCCTTGACCCACTGGTCGCGGTAGGCCTCCATCGTGCCTTCCAGCAACTCCTTGAGCCGCCGCCGCCCGCGGGTGCTCAGGTCGCCCCAGAACTCCTCGGGGTCCTTGACCAGGGACTAGAGGTTGGGCATTGTTGTGGGCGTCCGCTCCAAATCCGCTTCCACGAGTCTCATGGGCGTGTCCTCCTTGTCTGTTAATTCAATTTGGGCCAGAGGATACGCCCTGCTTGCACCTCGGCAACGGGATTACACACGATAGGCTACGTCACCATGGCGCAAACTGGACAGCGCGGGCCGATTGTGTCAGACTGTGCCCGGCGGCGCGACGCTCCGAGCGCCGCGCCGAAAACGCTGGAAAACACCGAAGAAAACGCGCTTCCAGCGGGAAAAAAGGCACCTCGCCACCGTAGCTCAATCGGCAGAGCAGCGGTTTTGTAAACCGCAGGTTCGGGGTTCGAATCCCCGCGGTGGCTTTGAGCCATGACGCGACGTAGTGCCGCAATCCGCGTCCAGCATGGCACTTACAGCCGTCGCGCCGGAAAGCCGCTCATCGCCGCTTGTGCCGGCCTGCGAGCCGTGCGTACACGTCTTGCCGGAATCTGGTACAAGCGTTGGCACAAGAAAAGTGCGGCCGTCCGTGCCCGTCGCCTTCGCCCGCTGCGCGTCCGGTCGGTCAATCGGCGGGAGTGCCGGCAGCGCGTCGAGTGCCCCGGCCACATCGAGCAGTCGCGGGACGGTGTAGCAGTGCTCCGTCCCGACTTCGAGATTACACACGCGGTGAACGCCCGGCCGCGACGAGTCGATCCGCGTGATCGTGGCCGGGCCGGCCAGCGTCTGCAGCCGCTCGCCGGCGGCCAGGTCGGCCGCCGGGACCCAGTCGCCGCGGTCCTCCGAGTACAGCCGGTGTGTGCCCGTCGGCTCCACGGGTTCATTAAGCCTGTCTTATTCACCGCGCGGACCTGCGCGGCGAATAAGACAGGCTCATAGCAACAACTGGGGGCAGGTCAGCTCAAGGCGTGACCGCCGTGAACGTGTGGCGGGACTTCGGAGCCATCCGCACGCGCGCTGGCTTGGCGAAGTACGCCAAGTGGTGCCACATGCTCCGTGAGAACCGCGAAAGCGGTTGGGTGGCGGCGGGCTTTCCGTTCCACGACGTGGTTGAGTGGATGGGCCACTCGGACGAGGTTGCCCGCCAGCACTATCTCCGGGTAAACGAGAGCGACCTGGCAACGGCCGCGCGGACGCCGATCGATCCCAATCTGACGCAACTTCTGACGCAACTCGCCATTTCGGAGGGTTCAGCCGGGGATGAGCCTGAGCCGCACGTCATTAAGCTGGAGAACTTTAGGAGAAAAGCGGGCGATGGGAATCGAACCCACGACGTCCAGCTTGGGAACAATCCGTGACATGCGTAAGCTGCGCCGACACAAGCACGTACGTCAAAGCTACGGACGCCCCCGCCTATTCCCCCGACAGTTGCGGTGCGACGGCGTTTGACGACGCCGAATTGCGATCCGTGGTGGCCGCGTGGCCCGCGCTCCCCGAGCTGATTCGGCGCGCGGTACTGGCGCTCGTGGGCGCTGTCACGAGCAAGAACCACAACCAGAACCCCGCGCCACGCATCGGCAACGGCGGTTTCGGTGGCGCGGTGGTGCGAACGATTCAAACCAACATGGCGGCTGTTACCGCGACGTTTGGTAAGCGCGGTCAGCCCGAAGGACCCGCCGACTGGTCCGCCCGGGCGTTCGCGGTTCCTTCCTGGCGGGTTTTCTTCCTGATGCCCGCGGGAACGTCCACAAACATCGGTTAACACAAGTTATGATATCACAAGGGGTTACTGATGGACCTGAGAACGTCGATACTCGTTCAGATTCTCGCCGACACGGACGCCGTTTGGGTTCCAAGCCGCACCTGGCACCGCCCGCGGCCGTGAAACGACTACTTTGCCCGGCTGGGCTTCGGCAAGGGCGGCTTGCGGTGGGAATCCGGCGGCGCGCTTGCGCATTTTTGTGATACGCAGGTCAAGTATTTTCTTGATAAGTCGGTCGTGATAAGGCATGCTTTGCACCATCGTCGGCCAGGAGTGCCCCTAGAGTGCTGTGCCTTTCGCAGACCTGCGGCTATGCGATCCTCGCCCTGAGCTGCCTGCACGAGTGTGGCGGCCGCTGGGTGCTGGCCCGCGAGATCGCGCGCTGCACCGGGATTCCACAGCCGTACCTGTCAAAAGTGCTGCATTCCCTAACACGTCGCGGGTTGATCGTCGCCAAGCGCGGCTACCAGGGCGGCTTCGCGTTGGCCCGAGCTCCCCATCAGATCAGTCTGCTTGATGTTGCGGAGGCGATCGATGGCGCGCAGGCTGTGCCGCGCTGCCTGCTGGGCCTGGCCGACTGTTCGCCTGAGCGGGCCTGTCCGACCCACCGATTCTGGCAGCGGGAGCGCGAGCACATCATGGCGGAATTGAGACGTCTGACGCTGGTGGAGGTCGCGCAGTTTGAGCGGCAAGACGGTACGTGGCTGGGTTCGTGCCATCCGCGCAACTCGAGGCACGCGAACCGGAGGCGCTCAGCCCGCACCGCCACCGTGAACGGTCGCTCGAGGCACCGTGACGGAGGGAACCGATCGTGAGCATGGATCGACGCGAATTCCTGAGATCGGGAGCCTTGGCGGGGGCCGGACTCGCGGCCACCGCCGGGTTGGTGGTTCGGGATCGGTTACGCCAGGAAGCCCGCGACCCCACCGGCAATGAAACCGCGCGACAACTGCCGGCGCCGCCGCCCGCGGTTTCGGGGTTGACGGAAGACCCCCTGATGCGAATGCAGCGTGAACTGGCCCGCGCCATGGCCAAACCCGCGGAGCGGCGCCGCTGGGTCATGGTCATCGACCAGCGCAAGTGCGTGGGCTGCCACGCCTGCACCATCGGCTGCGTCGCGGAGAACAAGCTGCCGCCGGGCGTGGTCTATCGCCCGGTCGTGACCGAAGAGCGCGGCGAGTTCCCCAATGTCCACCTGAAGTTCACGCCCCGGCCCTGCATGCAGTGCGAGAAGCCGCCGTGCGTGCCGGTCTGTCCGGTGCGAGCCACCTGGCGGCGACCGGACGGCGTCACGGTGGTGGACTACGACCGCTGCATCGGATGTCGCTACTGTTTGACGGCCTGTCCGTACGGCGCGCGCACCAGCGATTTCGGGGAGTACTACACTGACGGAGCCGCAGTCGGCGCGGACGGCCGCGCGGTCGCTGGCCCCCGCGCCCCGTGGGAGGACCAGCCCAATCACGAGTACGCCAAGTGCTGGAATCGTGCCGGCCATGCCAGCCCTATGGGCAACGCCCGCAAGTGCCACTTCTGCCTGCATCGGCTGGAGGTCGGCGAGTTGCCCATGTGCGTAACCACTTGCATTGGTCGGGCGACGTTTTTCGGGGATGCGAACGACGCCGAGAGCCTGGTGAGCGAGTTGATGGCCAAACACAACGTCTACACGCTGCTGCCCCACAAGGGAACGCAGCCGCGCGTCTTCTATATCGCATGATTCGGGCTGCGCGAGAGCTTGCGAGCATGAACTGGCTAGCGAGAGGGTGACGAGTCATGACTGGTTTGACCGCATATATTCCCGCCGCGTCGAGCTCGCCTCATGCCGGCGCGCGGCTTCGTCTGTGGCTATGGTTGGCGTGGCTGGTGGCGTTGGGGCTGGGGTTGGTCGGCATCTACCAGCGGATGACCCAGGGTCACTTGCCGGCCGGCTACGGCTCCTACTAATCCGGTCACAAAATGTTGCACTTAAGCAGAAACGTGGTATACTGGGGGCATGCTGAGTACGGATGCCCGTTTTCTTGCACCGGACGCCCAGGAAGCGCTGCGGACGCGCGTGGTGGCGGCGCTGCGGGGCGGCATGAAGCCGGCCGTGGCGGCCCGCACGTTCGGGGTCTCGCGCAGCAGCGTGTGGAACTGGCGGCGGCGCGTCGCCCTGGGCCACATCACCTCGCTGCGCTCGAAGAAACGCGGCCGGCCCAAGGGCACGCAACTGGCGCCGCACGAGGCGGCCACGACCGTCCGACTGATCACCGACCGCTGTCCCAACCAACTCAAACTGCCGTTCGCGCTGTGGACGCGCGCCGCCGTGCAGCAGTTGCTGGTCCAGCGCTTCGGCGTGCAGGTCTCGGTGCGCACAGTGGGGCGCTACCTGGCCGGGTGGGGCCTGACGCCACAAAAGCCCCTGCGGCGAGCCTACGAACGCGACCCGGTCGCGGTGCAGCGCTGGCTGGACGCGGAGTACCCCGCCATCGAGAAGCAAGCGAAGACCGAAAACGCCGAGATTCATTGGGGCGACCAGATGGGCCTGCGGGCCGATCATCAGACCGGCACGAGCTACGGCCGCCGTGGGCAAACGCCGGTGATTCCCGGCACCGGCCAGCGTTTCCGCTGCAACATGATGTCGACGATCACGAACCGCGGCGAGTTGAGCTTCATGGTGTTCAAGGAGAACTTCACCGCGGCGGTGTTCCTCAAGTTCGTGCGGCGACTGCTGCGGCTGCGGCAGCGCAAGGTGCTGGTGATCCTCGACCGGCACCCGGTGCATCGTTCGGCCGCGGTGCAGCGCTGGCTGGCGCGGCACGCCCAGCAGATCGAGTTGTTCTTCTTGCCCGGCTGCAGCCCGGACCTGAACCCGGACGAGTTCCTGAACCAGGACGTGAAGAGCAACGCGCTGGGCCGTCAACGTCCGGCGACGCGAGCCGAGATGATCAGCGGCGTGCGTTCGTACCTCCGCAGCACCCAACGCCAACCCGAGATTGTCAAAAGCTACTTTCAGGCCGAATCCGTCCGCTATGCCGCAGGCTAGATAGTCCAACATTTAGTGACCGGGGTAATATGTGCCCTGGGGCCTGTGGGTGGCGATTTACTTCCACGGCGTGGGCATCGCCGGCGGTGCCTTCGTGCTGGGGGCGGGCGGGTTCGTGCTCGGCCTGCCGGGGTTCGGCCATCCCGCGCTGGTCCGCACGGTCATCGTCCTGGCGGTGGCGGCCATTCTGCCCGCGTTCATGGGCGTCTGGCTGGACCTGGGACACATGGGGCGAGCGCCCTTCATCTTCCTGTATCCCAATTTCACCAGCATGATGGCGTTTAACGCCTGGATGTACAACGCGTTTCTCATCGTCGCGGTTGTCTGCTGGCTGCTGTCGCTCAAATCACGCTCCGGGTGGCTCAGGCCGCTGCTGTGTCTGGCCATCCTGTTTTCAATCCTGTTCCCCAGCCAGAGCGGAGCTTTCTTCGGCGTGGTCGAAGCGAAGGGCTTCTGGCACAGTGCGTTGCTGCCCATGCTATTCCTGGCCTCCGCCATTACGGCGGGAGCGGCGACGCTGCTGGTGGTTCGCGCAATTGCGGATGACCAGGGACTGAACCGAACTGAGCACGATCTCGCGGTCGCGCGGCTGCGTACGGTCACGCTGGCCGGTCTGATCGTCTACTTCGTGTTTGAATTCGCCGAGTTCTCGATTGCCCTGTGGAATCCGAATACCCACGCGCCGGCGGTCGAGCTGATTCTCTGGGGGCCGTACTGGTGGGTCTTCTGGATCGTTCACCTGCTGCTGGGGGGTCTGGTCCCGCTGGTGTTGTTGATCACGCGCCGGCCGCGGGCCTGGACCGGTGCGGCCCTGTTGATCGCGGTCGCCTTCATTAGCGCGCGGTTGAATGTCCTGGTTCCGGGGCAGGCCGTCGGCGAAATCCACGGCCTTCAGGACGCCTTCCACCACGAACGCCTCACCTACATCTACCACGCCACGGTCATGGAGTACCTGGTCGGGCTGTTCCTGCTGGCCGTCGGCGTGGCGGTGTTCTTCCTGGGAGAGCGCATCAACCGATGGGCGGCGCGCCGCGCTGCCTCTTTCTCGCGAGGTGAAGCATGATCCCGAAGGCTGATTCCACGACGCCCACGCGGCGTGAGTTCCTGGCCGGCGGCGCCCTGTTGGGTGGGGGACTGCTGGCCGCGGCGGAAGCCCTGGCCGCCGAGCCCCGCGCGGCGGTGGGCAATGCGGTTCTCAATAGCCGGCGTCCCGACGCCCCGTACGACCTGGCCCAGCCGGAGAACACCATCTTTTCGGTCTGTTTGCAGTGCAACACCGGCTGCGGCATCAAGTGCAAGCTGCAAGACGGCATCGTCACCAAGATCGACGGCAACCCGTACAACCCCTGGACGCTGCACCCGCACCTCCCGTACGCCACACCTGTAGCCGACGCTGTCCGGGTGGACGGGGCGATTTGTCCCAAGGGGCAGGCTGGCCTGCACGCCGCCTATGATCCTTACCGTCTGCGCAAGGTGCTGAAACGCGCCGGCCGGCGCGGCGCGAACAAGTGGGGGGCGATACCGTTCGACCAGGCGATCCGGGAGATTTGCGAAGGTGGAAAGCTCTTCGCCGCGGTTCCCGGGGAAGAGCAGCGCGAGGTCGCGGGGCTGACGCAACTCGTCGCGCTGACCGACCCGGATGTGTCCAAGGCGATGGCCGCCGACGTCAAGGCCATTTGGGATGAAAAGGACCAGGCCCGCAAGCGGGAACTGGTGGCGCAGTTCAAACAGAAGCACGCCGCCCACCTGGACGTTCTCATCGATCCCGAGCATCCGGACCTGGGGCCCAAGAACAACCAGATCGTGTGCGCCTGGGGCAGGCTGAAGGACGGGCGGGGCGATCTGTACAAGCGCTTCGCCGCGGCGCTCGGCACGACCAACGCGCACGGGCACACCACCGTGTGTCAGGGTTCGCTGTATTTCACGTGCAAGGCGATCAGTGAGCAGTACAGCGACGGAAAGTTCACCGGTGGAAAGAAGTTCTACTGGCAAGCCGACATCGAGAACAGCCGTTTTGTACTTTTTGTCGGTGCCAACCTGTTCGAGGCCAACTATGGACCGCCGAACCGCACGGTCCGGCTGACCGACCACTTGGTAAGCGGCTACACGAAGATCGCGGTGGCGGACCCGCGTTTCAGCAAGCTGGCCAGCAAGGCCTGGAAATGGCTGCCGCTCAAGCCGGGGACGGATGCGGCCCTGGCGCTGGGGATGATCCGCTGGATTCTCGAGCAGCAGCGTTGCGACGCACGCTTTCTGGCCAACGCCAACAAAGCGGCGGCGATCGCCACGGGCGAGACTTCGTGGACCAATGCCACCTGGCTGGTGGTCTGCAAGGACGGGTAGCCTACGAAGTTCGTCCGTGCAGCGGATCTCCAGCTAGCTGACGGGCCGCTGGCCCGGCCGGCCACCCGCCCGACCGCCGACGGCAAGGGTGAATACGTTGAGAAGCTCATGGTCGTCATGGTCAACGGCCGACCCACGGCCGTTGATCCGAACGACGACCAGAACCCCGTCTATGGCGACCTGTTAATAGACACCGTGCTGCCGGACGGCACCGCGGTCAAGAGCGGTCTGCAAGTTCTACTGGACTCCGCGCGCGAGCACACCGTGGCCGAGTGGGCGGCGCTGGCCGACGTCCGGGAAGCCGACCTGGTGGCCGTGGCGCGCGAGCTGACCAGCTACGGGAAGATGGCGGCCGTGGACGTGCATCGCGGACCGGCCCAGCACACCAACGGTTTCTACAATGTCCTGGCCTGGATGAGCCTGAACATGCTGCTGGGCAATTACGATTGGCGCGGCGGCATGATCAAGGCGACGACGTTCGATTTTCGTGGTAAGGGTAAGCTGTTTGATCTGGAGTCCCATCCGGGCAAGATCAGCAGCTTCGGTATCAGCTCCATTCGTCACGGCGTGGATTACGAGAAGACCACGCTGTTTTCGGGGTATCCGGCCAAGCGCAACTGGTATCCACTGTCATCGGACGTGTACGAGGAGATCATCCCGTCGATCGGGGATGCGTGCCCCTATCCAGTCAAGGCTCTGCTTTTGTACATGGGCGCGCCCACCTACGCATTGCCCGCCGGTCATACCAATATCGCCGTGCTCGCGGATGTCGAAACGCTGCCGCTGTTTGTGGCCTGTGACATCCTGATCGGCACCACCTCGATGTACGCCGACTATATCTTCCCCGACTTAGAGCCTATCCCATAACCTCGGCGGCGCGGAAGGTAATGTAGGCGCAGACCAAGTGTAGCATAGCGGTGTAGTTAGCGACTTTCTTCTCCCAGCGGATGAGCAGGCGTCGAAAACGATTGAGCC
>JBFMAI010000021.1:0-30115 GCA_040755725.1 Planctomycetota bacterium
ACCGTCGGCGGCAGCCTGGTCAACGCCCTGGGCATCTGGACCGACATGACCGGCAGCCTGACCGTCGGCGGCGACGTGCTCGCGTGAACTCCGCCCTGCGCACGGGTGCGTGCGTGCGGCGGATTTCGTGTGAGACCCCCACCGCCCCGCCGCGGGGTCCGCGCCCGCATGTCACCGGGAGGGTGAGGCACGCGGCTTGCTGGCGGCGTCCACCAACGCCTGAAACAACCGCAAGTGTTCCGGCCGGTCGATCAGGTTCTCCGGGTGCCACTGCACCGCCAACAGAAAACGCCCGTCGGTGTCCTCGCTGCCCTCGATCAGCCCATCTGGGGACCACGCGACGGAGCGCAACCCACGCCCGAGATGCGCGGGGTCAACCGCCTGGTGGTGCCGGCTGTTCACCTCGATCGCCAAGCTGCCGGCCACGCCGGCCAAGCGCGAGCCCGCTTCGATACGCACCGGGTGACACGCATTGCCGTCCGCGGTCGGCGGGTGGTGCGTCACCGGCGGCGCGAGGCGCAGGTCATCGACGTGCTGAATCAGCCGGCCGCCGCGGGCCACGTGCGCCACCTGGAACCCCAGGCAGATCGCCAGGATGGGAACGCGGGCGGCGTCGGCCCGCCGGAAGAACTCGACCTCGAAATCGCCACGCCGGGCAGGCATGACGACGCTCTTGGGGTGGCGTGGCTGGCCGTAATGGCGCGGGTCGAGGTCGGGGCCGCCGCTGAACAGCAGCCCGTCCACGCGGGCGAGGAGGTCGTCAGTGTGCGCCGCCGCGTGCTCCGGCGGCAGGGGCAGCGGGTACGGCAGGCCGCCGGCCGCCCAAACCGCGTCGCTGTACGCCGCCGGCAGGGTCAGGCGGCCGGTGCCGTGGGATTCCTCGCCTTTCGACTCAAACCCGACGGTGATGCCGATGAGTGGTCGCACGCGAAAGACTCCGTGGGTGGGGGCGGCGGGCCACGGCCGCAGTTGCACGCACCCCGCCGGGGGTTATAGTAGCGTGCGTCAGGCGCGGTCGCCCGTGCGGGACCATGACCCCCTTCTCGACGACGTGTGAGAGAGCGTCGGTGTAGCGTGAAGCAGTCCGATGGGCATACCGGGACGGCAACCCGTCCGCCCGGACGCGGGGCCGCTCGCGGCGGCTGGCGCCGGCTTCTGGCCGGCGTGCTGCTGTGGGGCGGGGTGGTCGGGGCCGCGCCGGCCCAGCAGCAACCGACGGACGGGATGGTCGTCCGGCGGGTCGAGGTGCGGGGGCTGCAGGCCATCAGCGAGGCGTACATCCGCCGGGTCATCAAGACCCGCGAGGAGCAGCCGTTCAGCCGACGGCAGGTCGAGGAGGACGTCCGCGAGCTGCTGCGGTCGCGGAAGTTCCTGGCGGCGTTTGCGACGACCGCGGTGGAGGAGGGGCAGGCGGTCGTGGTCTACAACGTGCAGGAGAAGCCGACTCTGGCGATGGTCGAGCTGATCGGTAACAAGCGGTTCACCGACGCGCAGCTCTATGAGGTGACGCCGGCCGCCGGGGCGGTGATGGACCGGTACGAGATCAACCGGGCCCGCGACGACATCGTGCAGAAGTACAAGCAGAAGGGGCATTACTACGTTGACGTGCGGATTGACGAGCGGGCGTTGGAGACGGAGGCCCGGCTGGTCTACCGCATCACGGAGGGGCCGCGGGTCAAGGTGCGGCACATCCGCTACGAGGGCAACCGCACGCTGAGCCCGCGTCGGCTGGGGACGCGGATCGAGACGAAGACGTACATCTGGATCTTCCGCACCGGCGCGCTGGATGAGGACCAGGCGGAGCGTGACGCGCTGGCGGTGTTGAAGCTCTACCGCGATGAGGGCTTCCTCGACGCCCGGGTCGGCTACCGCCTCGACTTCGACCCCGTCGAGCGGGCCGACGTCGATCTCGTGTTCGTGATCGAGGAGGGGCCGCGCTACCGCATCCGGGAGATCGCTTTCGAGGGCAACACGGTCTTTGGTGACGAGCGGCTGCGGGCCGTCATGAACCTCGCCCCCGGCCGCATCGCCCGCGACGAGGTGCTCCAGGAAGACATAAAGCGCGTCCGCGACCTGTACGGCGAGATCGGCTACGTCACCGTCGCCGTCAACACGCGCTACGACTTCCTCGACGAGCCCGGCGTCGTCCGCCTGCGTTACACGCTCGACGAAGGGTCGCAGTCGCGCTTCGGCCGCATCACCATCCGCGGCAACCGCCAGACGAAGGACGAGGTCGTCCGCCGCGAGCTGCGTTTCTATCCCGGCGAGCTGTTCAACACCGTCGAGGCCCGCAAGGCGGAGCAGCGGCTGCGTGAGACGGGCCTGTTCCGCCCCGAGGGCATCGAGATCGTTCCGCTCGAGGAAAGGGAGGGGCTGCGCGAGGCCCTCGTGACCGTCGAAGAGACCGAGACCACGCAGTTCCTGGTCGGCTTCGGTGTCAGCACGGACAACGGCGTCATCGGCTCGCTGAGCATCGACAACCGCAACTTCGATCTGTTCGACTGGCCGCACACCTGGGGCGAGTTCTTCCGCGGCCGGGCGTTCAAGGGCGACGGCCAGCGACTGCTGTTCCAGGCCGAGCCCGGCACCGAGGTCAGCCGTTTCCGCATCAGCTTCACCGAGCCCTACTTGCTCGATCGCCCCGTGCGTCTGGACACCTCGGTCTACCTCTTCCAGCGCGGCCGCGAAGGTTACAACGAGGAGCGGCTCGGCTACGTGCTCAGCCTCAGCAAGCGTTTCACCGGCGGCCTGCTCGACGGGTGGGCCGTGGAAGGCTCGACGCGCATCGAGGGCATCAACATTGACGACGTGGACCCGCTTGCCGCCCGCCTCATCCGCGAAGCCAAGGGCAACCACTTCCTGACCGCCGTGAAGGGTGCCATCGTCCGCGACACCACCGACAGCCGCATGATGCCCACCGAGGGCTACCGGCTGACCTTCAGTTGGGAGCAGGTCGGGGCCCTGGGCGGCGATCACGACTTCGGTAAGCCGGCCGTCAGCGGCGCCTGGTACAAGACGGTCAGCACCGACATTCTGGACCGCAAGAGCGTGCTGGCCCTGCGGGCCGACGCGGCCTACATCGTCGGCGACGCGCCCGTGTTCGAACGCTACTACGCCGGCGGCTTCGGCTCGCTGCGCGGCTTCAGCTTCCGCGGCGTGTCGCCGCGCTCGGGCATCAAGAACCAGCCGATCGGCGGCGACTTCATCTTCCTCACCGGCGGCGAGTACTCGTTCCCGCTGTACGGCAAGACCTTCCGCGGGGTCACTTTCCTCGACATGGGCACCGTGGAAGAGGGCTTCGAGCTTTCGAGCTGGCGGGCGGCGGTCGGCTTCGGCCTTCGGGTGCAGGTAGACTTCTTCGGCCCCGTGCCGATCGTCTTCGACTTCGGCTTCCCGATCGCCAAGAACGATTACGACGACACCCGCGTGTTCAACTTCGCCTTCGGCGCGTCGTTCTAGAGGGGCATTCAGAATCATGGGCCCCGGCCGGGAAGGCCGACGCCACTTTGGCGGCGGGCTGTACCACGGGGGGCACGGCCGGGGCATGTATACTTCTCCGGTTTGCTTGCGGGGCCGTCCTCCGAGCGTTCGTTCGGACGCGGCCCGACGTGCCGATGCGCCAGGAGTACCGCCATGGTCAATCCGCTCCTCGCTCCCGAATTGCTGGAGCTGCTCGACGCCGGCGACATCGAGACGCTGCGCGAGGTGGTCACGTCCGTCCACCCGGCCGAGATGGCGGAGTACATCGCCGCCCTGGACGACGCCGACATCTGGCGTCTGCTCGGCGTACTGGAGCAGCCGCACGCCGCGGAGATCTTCTGCCATTTCGACCTGGAGCGCCAGACCACGCTCGCCGCGGGGGCCAACCGTCAGGCGATGGCCCGGATGCTGGAGGCGCTGCCGCATGACGATCGGGCGGACCTGGTGCAACGGCTGGACCCGCGAGTCGCCGAGGAAATCCTGCCGTTGGTCGCCAAAGCCGAGCGGGAGGACATCCGCAAGCTGGTGAGCTACCGCGAGCGCACCGCCGGCGCGTTGATGAGCAGCGACTACGCGACGCTGCGGCCCGACCTGACCGTGGCCCAGGCGTTGGAGCAGGTGCGCGGCCAGGCCCCCACGCGTGAGACGATCTACTACATCTACGTGCTGGATGAGGCCCACCGGCTGATCGGGTTCGTGTCGCTGAAAGACCTGATCCTTGCCCGCCCGACCCAGACGGTCCGCGACGTGATGCACCAGGAGGTCCTGAGCGTCGAGGTGGGCGCGGACCAGGAGGTCGCCGCCCGGCGGATCGAGAAGTACGACCTGCTGGCCCTGCCGGTTGTTGACGCGGACGGCAAACTCGTCGGCATCATCACCCACGACGACGCCCTCGACGTGCTGCGCCAAGAGAGCCAGGAGGACCTCGAGAAGTTCATGGCCATCGGCGGCCGGCACGAAGCGGGCGAGTATCTGCGCACCCCCGCGTGGACCCACTTCCGCAAGCGGGCCAACTGGATCATCGTGCTGGCGGCCCTGGGGCTGGTCAGCGGGATGATCATCCACGGCTTCGAGGACACCCTGACCGCGATGCTGATTCTCGCGCTGTACATGCCGATGGTCGCCGACACGGGCGGCAACACGGGCAGCCAATCGGCCACGGTAGTCGTGCGGGCCCTGGCCCTGGGTGAGATTGCGCCGCGTGACACCCTGCGCATCCTGGCCAAGGAGCTGCGGGTGTCGGTGCTATTGGCGGTGGTCCTCGGCTTGCTGTCGTTTGGCAAGGTGATGTTCCTCTCGCGGGGCAGCGACATTCCCGGCGGCTTCTCGCTGGCCGGCATCGGGGCCTGTATCGCCATCGCGCTGGCTTTGCAGGTCGTCACCGCCACCCTCATCGGCGCGCTGCTGCCGTTGATCGCCGCCCGACTCAAGTTCGACCCGGCGGTGGTGGCCAGCCCGGCCCTGACGACGATCGTGGACATTACCGGGTTGCTGATCTACTTCTCGACGGCCAAACTGCTGTTGCGGATTTGAATCACCCTGCGACATCCCGCGCACGGTCATTGGGCAGGTTGTCGGCCCTCGTCGGCGGAGACCGGCGACGGGGCCAGACGACGCTGGGCGCGCCGGAAGCGCCGGATGTAGTCCCACACGCCGCCCAGGAGAATGACGGCGGCGACAGGAAGCAGGCCCGCGAGTCGCCCTCCCGTGGGCAAGGGTACGTGGGACATCACGGCGATGACGGCGCCGGCGCCCCCGATGATGACCGCGTCGCGGCGCAGACCGCGCGCCAACACGGGGTCCGGCAGCCGCACGGCCAGTCGGCGTAGTCGGCCCAGCAAGCCGATGGCGGCGATGCCCATGAACACGAAGATCAGCGCGAGAACCAGGGAGGATTGCTCCGTGGGCAGTCGGATGCCGAATCGCGCGAGCAGAATCATCCCAACCGTCGCGGCGCCGGCGGCGATAGTCCCCACTCGCGCCAGCCAAAGCTCGACCTCCGGCGCGGCGGCGACGCTGGCCGCGGGCTCGCGGGCCGTCATCCGGAGGCAGCCGACCAAGGCCATCAAAGCTCCCAGCACCAGGGCGATCGAGAAGAGGGCGCGAAAGATGACCACCCCGGCCCCTTGTCCCGTCCACAGGTACGGCCAGAACGCGACCGGCAGCAGCACGAGAACGAGGGCCAGCGCGGGCAGCGCCCGGTAGAGAAGTTCGACCGCCCGCGTTACGTCGCGTAGCCAGCGGGGGTCGGCAAACACGAGTCGGCTCGGGTCAAGGCTCGGGCCGATCGGGTTCCCACATTCCGGGCAGGCGCCGTCCGACGGCAAGCCGCGCAGGTTGTAGAAGCACCGGACACAGGGGACGTCCGTCTGCAATTCGTTTTGCATTGGGTCAGTCCGCTGGCCGTTGACTCGTAGACGAGTTGCGCCCTCGGCCGGTAGGTCGCTTCAGCAGCCGACCCCGCAGTACCGCAGGAGACAAAGCCTCGCCAACCGACCGGGCCCGCGCGGGCTCGCCGCTAAGGGGGTCATTATAATCCCCGTGCCATGCCGCCACCACCCGACCCCCGAATCGAGCGCCTGCGGGCGAAGATCGCCGGCTTTCCCAGGACGCCCGGCGTATACCTGATGAAGGACCGCGACGGGGTTGTGCTTTACGTCGGCAAGGCCCGCGACCTGCGCGCCCGCGTCGCCAGCTACTTCCAGGACGGCGGCGACCTGTTCGCCACCCGCGGACCGCGGATCGTCCACATGACCGCCCTGGTCGAGGACATCGACTTCCTCGAGTGCGAGACCGAGGTTGACGCCCTCCTCAAGGAAAACCGCCTCATCAAGGACATCCAGCCGCACTACAACGAACGGCAGAAGGACGACAAGAGCTTCCCCTACCTCGAAATCCGCACGGGCGATGATTTCCCCGGCGTGTACCTGACCCGCGCCCCGCGCCCGCGCGGCACCAAGCTCTACGGTCCCTTTCTCAACCCGGCCGGTCTGCGCGACGCGATCAACACCCTCCAGAAGATCTTCAAGTTCCGCACGTGTGAACTGGAAATCCGCGCCGACGACGACAAGCGGCGGTTCTTCCGCCCGTGTCTGCTGCACGCGATCAACCAGTGCAGCGCCCCGTGCGGCGACCGCATCAGCCGCGCGGCCTATGCCGCCGACATCCGCCGGCTGCGCAAGCTGCTGAGCACGAAGCGTAGCACGCTCCTGCGGCAGCTTCGGCAGGAAATGGCCGCGGCGGCCGAGGAGAAACGCTACGAGGACGCCGCCGTCCTGCGCGACCGCATCGCCGCGATCGAATCGCTGTCGCTCAGCGGCGACGTGGACGCGGACGTGCAGCCCGAGGTGTTCTTCATCGACCCCACCGCCGGCCTGGAGAGGCTCCAGGAGGTGCTCGGCCTGGCGGAGCGGCCGCGGATTGTCGAAGGCATCGACATCGCCACCCTGCACGGCGAGGCCTCCGCCGGCTCGCTCGTCTGCTTCATCGACGGGCGGCCGTTTAAGGGAGGCTATCGGCGGTTCAAGATCAAGACGGTCGGCGGGGTGGACGACTACGCGATGATCCGCGAGGTCATCGCCCGGCGGTATCGGTACGCCGCCATCGCCGAGGAGCTGTACCCCGACATTATCCTGATCGACGGCGGGTTGGGGCAGCTCCACGCGGCGCTGGAGGCGTTCGAGTGGATGCGCCAGGGCATCGAGGCCGACGGCGGGGCGGCGGCGAAGCCGGCGATGGTGGTCGCGCTGGCCAAGCGCGAGGAGCTGGTCTATGTGCAGGCCCGCACGCAGCCGGTGAAGCTCGCCCGCAACGACCCCGCCCTGCGTCTGCTTCAACAGGTCCGCGACGAAGCCCACCGCTTCGGGCAGCACTACCACCACCTCCTGCGGCGAAAGCAGGCGTTCGACGAGGACGTGGCGGCCGGCCGCCGGCCGCCGGCGCGGGCGTCGTCCCGAGCAGCGCCGGCCGCCAAGGCCGCCCGCCGGCGCAAGAAGAACGAGGTCGCATTCGAGGAAGACCCGACGGCCGAGGGGCCGTCGCCGTCGGACGATCAAGATTCGAGCGGTCGGTAGCCGCGTGGCCCGGCGCCGAGCAGAGGTCGGGAGGACGCGCACATGATCGTCACGTCGATTTAGCGCCGACGGCGTTGACGTGGCGGCCGCTCCCCGGGAACATCTTCCTGGCCCCGGGGACGCGGCGGGGTCCGAACGCCGCGGACGCTTCGAGCGAGAGCCACGGGAATGAGCCCAACGCGACGTAAAGCGGCGATTCTGGTTGGCTTGGGCGCGGCGCTGGTCGTCGCGGTCGTCTGGCGGGTCGTCCTGTGGACCCAGCCACGTGAATATGAGTTGAAGTCCGCCGTCGTGACGCAGCTCGATGTCCAGGCCCGCAGCGGAGAGATCCAGTTTGTTCATCCCAAGAGCGGGCGCACGATGCTTGTCGCCGCCGACCATATCCCGGAAGACTGCGAAATACTCATCAACGGCGCGCGGGCCACGCTGGCGGACGTGCGCGTGGGGGACACGGTGGCCGTGCGCGGGCTGGTCAACCCACTGAACCAGAGTGTACAGCCGGAATGGGTCCATGTGACGCGCGCGGCGGATGCCCCGGGGGCGACCACTACCCCGGCGGCGGTACAGAAGGGCCCGTAGACCGATGGGCGCCGCCGCGTCGGCCCCCGTCGCCGGCCGCCCCGCGTGGGGCTCGGGGTGGTCGTGGGCGGTCTTGGCCCTATTGATCGCGGGGGCCGGGGTCCATTTCACCTATCTCACCAGCGCCGGGGCGTTGGACCTATCGGGCGACGAGGCGCACTACTGGGAGTGGTCCCGCCGGCTGGACTGGAGCTACTACAGCAAGGGGCCGCTGGTGGCGTGGATCATCGCCGTCTCCCGCGGGCTCCTGGCCAACTGGTCGCAGCAGACGGTGGGCAGCGAAGCCTTGGCGGTTCGCATTCCCGCGCTGCTGCTGTCGATTGGCACGGGTGGGGGCCTGTTTGTGCTGGCGCGCGCGGTCACACGCTCCGGCCGACTAGCGCTGGCGACCGTCGCCTGCACACTCACGATCCCGATCTTCGCGGTCGGCTCCATTCTGATGACGATCGACGCCCCGCTGGCCTTCCTGTACGTTTGGACGCTCGTCGCCGTCGAACGTGGGCTGCGTGGTGCGGCCGTCGCGCCGTGGATTGTCGCGGGCGTGCTCAGCGCGCTGGGGATCCTCGCCAAGTACACGATGGTACTGGTTTTTCCGGCAGTCCTGCTGGCGGCAGTCGTCGAACCGCGTTTCCGTGCGGTGCTGCGCCGCCCAGGACCCTACGCGGGTGTCCTCATCGGCCTGGCCGGTTTCGTGCCGATCCTGATCTGGAACGCGCAGCACGACTGGGTCAGCTTCCGACACGTCGCGGGCCAAGCGGGGCTGGCCGGCGCGGCACGATTCCAACCACTCGGCCCGCTGGATTTCGTGGCTGGGCAGCTTGCCGTCGTCGGGCCGATTTGGTTCGGGGCGACGGTCGCCGCGGTCGTCGCGCTGGCGCGCTCGCCGCAGCCACGGCCACCGGAAGCCCACGACGTGGGCGGGGTGAGACTGCTGCTGGCGGCGACGATGGTGCCCTGGGCGGTGTTCCTGGCGTTCAGCATTCGGACCAAGACGCAGCCGAACTGGCCCCTGCCCGCGCTACTGCCGGGGACGATCATCATGGTCTGCGGTCTGGCCCGGCTGTGGCGGGCGCCGAGTGTGGGAGCGCGACGCGGGGCCCGGGTCGTGGTCGCGGCCGGCGTGCTGTGGGGTGGCACGACGGTGATTGTGATGCACCGCACCGAATGGGCGCTGCCCGTCTTGAAGTGGCTGGCCCGTCGCGAGCCGCCCTGGAACCTCACCCCCGTGGCCAAGTTCGACCCCACCGCGCGCTTGCGGGGTTGGTCGGAGCTGGGGCGAGCCGTCGGCGAGGTGCGGGCGGCGGACCGGGCCGCCGGCCGCGATCCGTTCATTGTGACCGACGACTACCAAACCGCGAGTGAAATCGCGTTCTACGCGCCCGGACAGCCGAGGGTGTATTGCCTCCAGGCCGCCCTGGGTGACCGGCAGAGTCAGTACGACCTGTGGCGCCCGAACCCGCTCCGCGACCCGGAGGTGTTCGTCGGCCGGCCCTGCATTTACGTCGGGGCCCGCAAGCCGCGGCTCTTCGGCGAGGAGGCGCCCGGCCACGTGGCGCTGCCGGGGGCCCGGCTGGCGCGGACCGTCGAACACGCTGTGAAGGGCTGGGGCACAAACGCCGTCGTCCAGGTATGGTCGATCTACGTCTGCGAGACGTTTGCCGGTCTGGCACGCGACCGGGAGGCCGCGGCCCAGCGCTACTGAATGACCCGGCACGATCCGGCGGCGTACTCGGGGAGGGCGCGCCCCCCGGCGAGCCGCGGCTCGGCAGGCCGGCAGGGTCACCGCAGGAGACAGCCTCACCCTCCCGCTCTGTTTGACGGCGCCTGGTGATGCAGGAAATGCCCATTGACCACGAACCTCCAAGAACGGACGCCCCGTGAGCAACGCCCGTCGAGCGCGGGCCGTTGCGTCCCGTGGCTCGTGTTGCTGTTGGCGGCGGTCCTGGTCGTGCTCGGCCTGGCCGGTCTTGACCGCTGGTTCTACGAGCACGTGTCGTG
Source organism: Planctomycetota bacterium (assembly GCA_040755725.1). Lineage (GTDB taxonomy): Bacteria > Planctomycetota > Phycisphaerae > UBA1845 > Fen-1342 > JBFMAI01. Next base: position 10,131 of record JBFMAI010000021.1, read on the forward strand.
CGTACTGAATACGATGGACCGCCGCCCGCTGGACCGGTGCTTCTACTCGCTGACCAAACCGTTCTGGCTGGCGTGCCGCCTGGCCTTCGGCCACGTGATCGGCGGCACCGTAATCTACGGCCTCATCGTGGCCCGCCACCCGCGCCGCTGGTCAGCCGCCACGGCCGGCCTGGTCGCGGTCGTCCTGGCGGCGACGGTGGCCAACGTGTCCCAGCGGGCGATCGGGCGGCTGCGGCCGAACCAAGCTGACGGCCACCTGGCGTTCACCCAACCCGCGCTGGGCCTTCTGCACCGCGCGCCCGTTTCCTTGCCGTCGGGCGAGGCGGCGACGGCCTTCGCGCTGGCGTGCGTGCTGACCCGGCTGTTTCCCCGCTGGCGGGCGGTGTTCCTGGTCTTCGCGGTCCTGGCCGCGAGCTCACGCCTGGTCAACGGGGCCCACTACCTCAGCGACGTCGGTGCGGGGGCGATCGTCGGGATGCTCGTGGCCAGGCCGCTGCTGACGGTCGCGCTACGCCGTTGGCCGGACGCGAGCCCCACGTGCTCGCGCCCTGAGTGACCGGCACCACGTTGCCTGTTGGCCGAGCCCGGCGGTAAGGTCATCCGCGGTCGCAACCGTGAACCTGCATCGGCATTCAAGGACGTGGGATAACGTACGGGTGGGCGAGCCTCGCGGCGAGCCGCGGCTCGGCAGGCCGGCCGGGTCGCCGCAGGAGACAGCCTCGCCCTCCCATGTCTTATGGCCGTCAATACCCGCTTAGATCCGCCGTGTCCTTCGGAATCAAGGCATGAATCCTGGCAACGTTGACGAATCGTCCGGCGGCCGGGCATCGACCATGAGCGAGGTGGAGATCGTCGTCGTCTCGCTTGCCGCGGTGACGTGGGACTTTCGCCTGGTCGGCCGGACGCGCATGCTGACCGAGGCGTGGGCCCGCGCCGGTCAGCCGACCGTGTTCGTCCAGGTGCCGTCCTACCGGACCGCGCTGCAACGCCTGCTGGCCCCGCTGCGCTCCGCCCCACCCGTGCCGCTCATCCGCCCGTGGCCGGCGCCGCCCGCCCGCCGCTGGCTGCGCCTGGGCGAACCGGCGCTGGCGAACGTCATTCGTCGGCGGGCCGCGGGTCTGCGGCGGCAACTGGAGCGCGTCTTGCGTTGGGAGCATTCCGTCGCGCTCGTCGTGTCGCCGGTGTGGACACCGTGGCTGGACGAGCTACCGTTTCGGCACGTGGTCTACGACTGCATTGATGAGCTGGCCGTGCACGTGCCGCGGCCCGAGTTGGCCCCGCTGTACGAGGCCTGGGAAGGCCAACTAGTGGCCCGCGCCGCCGGGGCCGTCGTGACCGCCGAGTCGTTGGGCGACCGTCTCCGCACCCGGCGTCCGGACCTCAAGCTCGCGACGATTCGCAACGGTGTGGACGTGGACCGGTTTCAGTCGCTCGCGGCCCAGTCGCCGCGGCCGCGCGACGTCCCGCTTTCGCCGCGGCCGATCGTCGGCTTCGTCGGTGCGCTGTACCAGTGGATCGACTGGGAGCTGATCCACCGGACGGCCCAGGCCCTGCCCGAGTTCGATTTCGTGTTCGTAGGACCCCACGATCGCCGCGGCGACGTGCGACGGATGCCAGCGCTGCCGAACGTGCGCTTCCTGGGGCCGCGTCCGTACGACCGCGTGCCGGCGTACATCGACACGTTCACGGTGGGTTGGGTCCCGTTTCGACAGGATGCCGTCGGGACCGCCGCCAACCCGGTCAAAATCTACGAGTACCTCGCCCTGGGCAAACCGGTGGTCACGACCCCTGTCGCCGACCCCGCGTCGTATGAGGGGCTGGTGACGGTGGCCCGGACGGCCGAGGAGATGGCAGCCGCCTTGCGGGCGGCGCAGGGCACGCCGACGGAGGGAAACGCGGCCCGCGTCGCGTTCGTCCGCCGGAACGACTGGTCGTCCCGGGCGGCCGAAATCGTCCGGTTCATGGCGACGTTGTGAGCGTGCGCGCCGGGGCCGGCGCGTTGCCACCCTGACGACGACGCGCGTCGCGCGGCCCGCGCTTCAGCTTCCGGCCGGTTCGCGGGCGGGGGGATAGACCGTTTGGAGCGCGGTGAGAATCGTGCGCGTCGCGGGGGACTTGTTCAGCGTATAGAAGTGAATGCCGGGCGCGCCGCGGTGCAGCAGCTCCAGGCATTGGGCGGTGGCCTGGGCCACCCCGAGCGACAGGACCGCGTCCGGGTCGTCCTGCACCCGGCGCAGCTCCGTCAGCAGGACCTCGGGAATCGTGGCCCCGCAGACCTTCGTGAATCGCTCGATCTGCTTGACGTTGGTGATGGGCATGATGCCCGGGATGATCGGCACGCCGATGCCGCGGGCTCGCGCCCGGGCGACGAAATCGAAGTACTTCTGGTTGTCGAAGAAGAGCTGCGTAATAAGGAACTCGCAGCCGCAGGCGATTTTGTGTTTCAGGTGCAGCAGGTCGGCTTCCAGGTTCGGCGACTCAACGTGCCCCTCCGGGTAACACGCCCCGCCCAAACAGAAGTGAAAGTACCGCCGAATGAAGGCCGCCAACTCGCTGGCGTACTCGAAGCCCTGCGGGTGCGCCACGAAGCGGTCGGCGTCCGCCGGCGGGTCGCCGCGCAGCGCGAGCACGTTCTCGACCCCGGCCTCATCCAGGCATTCGAGCACGCCGTACAGCTCCGCCCGCGACGCCCCGGTACAGGTAAGATGGGCCATCGCCTCGATGCCATATTCCTCCCGCAGCCGCATGACCAGCTCCAGCGTGCGGCGGCGGGTGCTGCCGCCCGCCCCGTAGGTGACGGAGACGAACGTCGGGCGCAGCTCGCGGAGGGAGGCCAGGCTGGCGCGCAGTTGGGCCACGCCGGCGTCGTCCTTCGGCGGAAAGAACTCGAAGGAGAAGCTGGGGCGACCGGTGGTCAGCAGCTCGCGGATACGCATGGCCTAGGCTCTTATCGGCGGATGACGCGGCCCGACGTGCGGCCCGCCGGGGCCGTCGCGGGGCGCGGCCCGGCCGCCCATTTAACGGGGCGGGGGCCGGTTGGCAACGGGCCCGGCACTTTCTTCGGGCGGCGACGGCGGCTATTATGAGCCATTCTAGGCAGGCCCGTAGCCCCCGTCGCGCGAGGTAGCGAGCATGAAAGTACTCGTCATCGTCCGTCAGGTCCCCGACTCGACGACCAACATCAAGATCCGGCCGGACAAGCAGGACATCGACCGGGCCGGGGTCAAGATGGTGGTCAACCCCTTCGATGAGTTCGCCATCGAGCAGGCTGTCCAGTTGCGTGAGAAGCGCCAGGACGTCACCGGCGTGACGGCGCTCATCGTCGGGCCGGCCGCGGCGGGCGAGGCCCTGCGCACCGCCCTGGCCGTCGGCTGCGACGACGGCCTCCACCTCCAGGACCCCGCGTTCGACGCCCTGGACGAGCTCCAATTGGCGGCGTTGATAGCGACCGTCGTGAAGGGCGGCGGCTATGACTTGATCCTGATCGGCAAGCAGGAGATCGACCTCGACAGCGGCCAACTCGGGCCGGCCCTGGCCGAGCTGCTCGACCTGCCCCATGTCGGGGCCGTCGTCAAGTTCGAGTTGGCGGCCGACGGGAAGTCCTTCGTCGCCCGCCGGCGGATCGAGGGCGCCGAGGAGGTCGTGCAGGTGAACCTGCCGGCCCTGGTGACGGCGGACAAGGGGCTGTGCGAGATGCGGTACCCGTCGCTGCCAAACCTGATGAAGGCCAAGAAGAAGCCGGTGAAGGTGATGAAGGCCGCTGACGTGCCCGGCTGGCCCGCGATCGCCGGCCACCTCGGCGGCACCAAGCTGCACACCTTCCAGCCCCCGCCCGAGCGCCCGCCGGGCAAGCTCCTCGACGGCGAGCCGGACCAGGCCGCCAAGGAGTTGGTGCGGCTGCTGCGGGAAGAGGCCAAGGTGATTTAGCGAAGCTGAGACACACGAGCGAGGACGACGGCCAGCGGCCGAGAGCCAATGGCGACCAGCCTGGAGTCGAGCCCGACCATGACCAACGACATCCTGATCTTCGCGGAACAGCGCAACGACAAACTCCATCCCGCCGCCCTTCAGATCGTTACCCCCGCCAAAGCCCTGGCCGCCAAGACCGGCGGACAGGTGGTGGCGTGCGTGATCGGCGACACGGTTGACGCGGCCGTCGGCGCCATCGACAGGGCCGGCGTCCAAGCGATCGTCACCGTTCGCGACGCAGCGTTGGCCAACTACTCCGCCTTGCGGTACCGCACGGCCCTGGCGGCGGTCATCGCCAAGCGGCAGCCGCGCGTCGTCCTGCTGCCGGCCACGTTCATGGGGCGGGACCTCGCCCCGCGCGTGGCCGCGCGGACCCAGGCCGGATTGGCCACCGACGTTGTGGAACTGAAGATCGGTGAGGACGGGGCGCTCGATGTCCGCCGCCCCGTCTACAACGGCAAGGCCTTCTGCCACGTCGCGTTTCCCAAGGACCGCCTGGCCATCGCCTCGGTGCGCCCCAACACCTTCCCGGCGGCCAGCGGCCCCGGCGGCGCGCCGCGCGAGAACCTGCCTTACGCCGCCACGCCCGGCGACGAGCGGATCAACATTCAGGAAGTCGCCCGCGCCGGGGGAGAGATCAAGGACGTGACCGAGGCCGACGTCATTGTCTCCGGCGGCCGCGCCTTGAAGAACGAGGACAACTTCAGGCTGCTGTTCGAGCTGGCGAAGGAACTCGACGCGGCGGTGGGCGCGTCGCGGGCCGCGTGCGACGCAGGGTATCAGCCGCACAGCCGGCAGGTGGGGCTCACGGGCAAGACGGTGACGCCGGTGCTGTACATTGCGTGCGGCATCAGCGGGGCGATTCAGCACCTGGCGGGGATGCGGGGCAGCAAGGTGATCGTGGCGATCAACACGGACAAGGAAGCCCCGATCTTCAAGCTCGCGGATTACGGCATTGTCGGCGACCTCTTCAAGGTGGTCCCCGCGCTGACCGCCGAGGTGCGCCGGCTCAAGGGCTGATCCGCGGCCGTGGATTCGCGGCGCGCGGTCTCAAAAGCTGCTCACAGAACCCACCGCGCAAGCGGTGGGTTCCGTCAATGGGCCTATGAGGGCGGGGGGTGAAGGCACAGCCCCCGCTTCGCGTCGAGACCCCGGCTGGCGAGGTTACAAGGCCTCCAGCCGCAGGCGCAGGTCGCGGTCGTGCAACTCGCGCTGGAACTCGTCCAGGTCGCCGCCGACCAGGATGCGCTGGAGGTCATACACGTCCTTGTTGATCCGATGATCGGTGCACCGGTTCTGCGGGAAGTTGTACGTGCGGATGCGTTCGCTGCGGTCGCCGCTGCCGACCATGCTACGGCGCTCGGCGGCCAGCTTCTGCTGCTGCTGCGTGAGGAAATGGTCGTAGACGCGCGACATGAGGATGCGGCGGGCCTTGGCCCGGTTCTTGTGCTGGCTTTTCTCGTCGCGCATGGACACGGTGAGGCCGGTGGGGAGGTGCTCGAGCTTGATGGCGCTCGACACCTTGTTCACGTTCTGTCCGCCGGGGCCGCCCGCCCGGCTGACGTGCTCGACCACGTCCTTCTCCCAATCGATGTCGATCTCGATCTCGTCGGGCTCGGGCAGCACGGCGACGGTGGCGGCGGAAGTGTGGATGCGGCCCTGGGCCTCGGTCTTGGGGACGCGCTGCACACGGTGCCCGCCGGCCTCGAACCGGTAGTGCAGATACACCTCGTCGCCGGTGATGTTCAGGATCGCCTCGCGCAGCCCGCCGAGCTCCGACTCCGACAGCGAGAGCACCTCGACCTTGAACCCCTTGCGGGCGGCGTAGGCGGTGTACATGCCGAGCAGATCGGCGGCGAACAGCGCGGCTTCCTCGCCGCCCGTGCCCGCCCGAATCTCCAGGATGATCGACCGAATCGCGGCCTCGTCCCCCGTGACCAGCCGCTCCTTCAGGGTTTCGAGCAACCGCTCGCGGCGGGCCGTCAACCCGGGCAGCTCCGCCGCCGCCAGCTCCTGTAGCTCCGCATCGTCGCTTTGGTCGAGGATCTGCTGCGATTCCTCAAGCTGCGTGGTGACCGCGCGGTACTCGTGGTAGGGTCGGGCGATCTTCTGGAGCTCCCCGTGCTCGCGGGCCAGCCGGGTCATCACGGCCCCGTTGGACGCAACCTCCGGGCGGTTCATCTCCGCCGTCAACTCGTCGGCCCGCGCCGCCATCGCGGCGACGCGCGCCATCCAGGGTGGGTCGAGGTGAGACATGCGGATCACGCCGGGGCTGGGCCGCCGCCCCCTGCCGACCGGGGCCGTCGCCGTGGGCCCGGACCGAGCACCCACGGGGCGTCGTTACGAGGTCGCGGGCTTGTCGCCCTTGTCCTTGAAGTACGCGCCGCCGAACTTCTTCTGGAAGCGTTCCACGCGGCCGGCGGCGTCGACGAACTTCTGCTTGCCCGTGTAGAACGGGTGGCAGGCGTTGCAAATGTCCACCTTGATGGCCTTGACGGTGGCCCGCGTCTTGAAGCTGTTGCCGCAGGCACAGGTCACCTGCGTCTCGACATACTCGGGATGGATATCCGGCTTCATGGCATTGGTTCCGCTGGTTCCGGGCCGACGGTCACGGCCACGATCAATACGAACCCCGTAGTATCGCACAAACGCCGACCCTTCGCAAGACCCGCTTCGGCCCGACGCGCCCGCTTCCAGCCACATGGCCCCCGCGCCCCGCGGCCGGTGACGGAATCGGGCGCGCAACCGGCCCCACGGAGGCCGCGGGCTGTAGCCCCGCGCGAAGCGCAGCCAGCCCGTCGGTCGGGTTCCCCCGAGGCGTTACCGCACTGAAGAGGCGGCCGGGGCCCGGAAGAACGGTGGGCGGGCGCCGGCGCGGTGATCCGCGCGAGACCCGCCGGGCCGTTTCCGTCACCCCGGCGTCCATGTAGTCGCGGCCCCCCCGCTCCCCCGTTCCCGCTTTCCCACGTTTGCCCGACGGGCCGCCGCGCTATAATGAGGACATTCGGACCGCTTGGCCCTCCATGACGCAAGGTGCAACATGAGCGAGAAAGCCGTCTTGACGTGGGGCGGGCACGCGTACGATCTGCCCGTGGTGGTCGGGAGCGAGAACGAGCGCGCGGTGGACATCGCCCAGTTGCGCGCCCAGAGCGGGCTGATCACACTCGATGACGGCTACGGCAACACGGGTTCCTGCCTCAGCCAGATTACCTTCATTGACGGGGAGAAGGGCATCCTGCGCTACCGCGGCTATCCCATCGAGGAGCTCGCCGAGCGCTCCACGTTCGTCGAGACGGCGTACCTGCTGATCCTCGGGGAGCTGCCGACGGCGGCCCAGCGGGCCGAGTTCGAGCGACGTCTGACTGAGCACCAGTTCATTCACGAGGCCATGCGCCACCACTTCGAGGGTTTTCCGGCGGACGCCCCCCCGATGGCCATTCTGTCGGCCATGCTCAACACCGTGGGCTGCTTCCAGCCCGCCATCACGGAACCCACCGATGACGCCCACTTCCTTGAAGCGGCGGCCCAGTTGCTTTCCAAGGTTCGCACGATCGCGGCGGCCAGCTACCGCAAGTCGATGGGGCTGCCGATCAACTACCCGCGCTACGACCTGTCCTACACGGCCAATTTCCTGCACATGATGTTCTGCATGCCGAACCAGGCGTGCGACCCGGACCCGGACGTGGTGCGGGCCCTGGACCGCATCTTCATCCTGCACGCCGATCACGAACAGAACTGCTCGACGTCCACGGTGCGGATGGTCGGGTCCAGCAGGGCGAACCTGTACGCCTCGGTGGCCGCCGGGGTGTGCGCGCTGTGGGGGCCGCTGCACGGCGGGGCGAACATGGCCGTGATCCAGATGCTCACGCGCATCCGCGACAGCGGCGTGAAGCTGGAGGACTTCATCGCCCGCGTGAAAGACAAGCAGGAACGGCTGATGGGGTTCGGCCACCGGGTCTACAAGAACTTCGACCCGCGGGCCAAGATCATCAAGCAGGCCTGCGACCAGGTGCTGGCCAAGCTGGGGCGACGAGACCCGTTGCTGGACATCGCCCTGAAGCTCGAGGAGGTGGCGCTCAAGGACGAGTATTTCATCGAGCGCAAGCTCTATCCGAACGTGGATTTCTACAGCGGCATCATCATGCGGGCCGCGGGCATTCCGCTCGATATGTTTCCGGTGATGTTCGCTATCGGGCGCATGCCCGGCTGGATCGCCAACTGGCGCGAGGTGCAGGCCAGCCCCCACGCCCGCATCTACCGCCCGCGGCAAGTCTACGTGGGCCCGACGCTCCGCCACTACCCGGCCCTTTCCCAACGCAAATAGAGAATCACCACAGAGGCACAAAGACACAGAGCAAAGGACATGCGTTACTGGCTGGGACAGTCCGACATGGTAAACCGGCACTCAGAATCATGGGACGCCGGCCGGGAGGGCGGGCCTCCCGGCGAGCCACGGCTCGGCAGGAGCCGCACCCGCCCACAAGGCACGATCGTGAATGCCCATCTGGTGTTCACCCCCTCGTGTTGCGATGCGCTCTTGGAATGCCGATATACGCAGTTCTTCTCTTTCTCTTCTCTGTGCCTCTGTGCCTCTGTGGTGAATCCCAATTCCTCGCAGGGGAGTTGTCGCCGATGAGCGCCACGCCGACGTGTGCGGCCCGTCTGCGGGCCGCGCTTCGTGACCATACCGTCGTGATGCCCGGAGCGTTCAACGCCTTGACCGCGCGGGCCATCGAGCGGGCCGGCTTCGAGGCCGCCTACCTCTCCGGCGCCGCCCTGGCCAACAGCCTCCTCGGCGTCCCCGACGTCGGCCTGACCACCTTGTCCGAGGCCGCCTGGCACGCCGCCCGCTGCGCCGCCGTCACCACGATTCCGATCATTGCCGACGCGGACACCGGTTTCGGCGGTCCGGAGAACGCGGCCCGCACGGTGCAGGAGTTCGAGCGGGCGGGGCTGGCCGGGCTGCACCTGGAGGACCAGGAGTTCCCAAAACGTTGCGGCCACCTGGCCGGCAAGCGGCTGGTGCCGGCGGACGAGTTCTGCGGGAAGATCGCGGCGGCCGTCGCCGCCCGGCGCGATCCCGACTTCCTCATCATCGCCCGGACGGACGCCCGCGGCGTCACGTCCTATGATGAGGCAGTCGAGCGGGGCCGGGCGTACGTCGCCGCCGGCGCGGACATGATCTTCCCGGAGGCGCTGGAGAGCCGCGAGGAGCTGGCCCGGTTTGCCCGCGACGTGCCGGTGCCGCTGCTAGCGAACATGACGGAGTTCGGCAAGACGCCGGCGTTGACGGTGGCCGAGCTTTCGGAACTTGGGTACCGGGTCGTGATCTTCCCGGTGACGCTGCAGCGGATTGCGATGAAGGCGGTGACTGACGCGCTCCACGAGCTGAAGTCGCAGGGCACGGCGCGCGGGCTGCTGGACCGGATGCAGACGCGGCAGGAGCTGTACGACCTGCTGGGCTACAAGCCGTAGCGGCCGGGGCCCCGCCGGCCGTTGATCCGAGCCGCGACCGTGAGGGAGCGTAAACGGCCGACGCGCACCGGCCATTGGCCGGTGCCACACAAGCTCACGGTCGCGGCATCAGGGCCGACGGCAACACCCGAAGACAGTCCACATGAGGGTCGAAGAATGAGTGAGACAACCGAAGTCTATCATCCGGGCTTGGAAGGCGTCATCGCGGGCGAGACCGCGATCTGCTGCGTCGAGCAGGGCCGCCTGCTGTACCGCGGCTACGACATCGTCGATCTGGCCCAGCACGCCAGCTTCGAAGAGTGCGCATTCCTGCTGCTGCACGGCGAGCTGCCGACGCCCGAGCAGTTGCTCCTGTTCCGGCAGCAGATCGACGGCGAGCGCGAGCTGCCGCGGGCCGTCATCGACATGCTGCGGGCTATTCCGCGCCAAGCGCCCATGATGGACGTGTTGCGCACCGGCGTCTCGCTGTGCGGCAACTTCAGCAGTGCCATCTCGCAGGGCACCAGCAGCCTGCTGACACGGGCCACGCGGGTGCTGGCCGCGGTCCCGTCGCTGATCGCGGCCCGCCTGCGCCTGCTCGACGGCCAGTCGCCGCTGGACCCCAAGCCCGGCCTTTCGCACGCCGGCCAGTTCATCTACCAGGCGTTCGGCCGCGACCCGACGCCGCTGGAGGAAAAGATCCTCAACCTCACGCTCGTCCTGTACGCGGAGCACGAATTCAATGCCTCGACGTTTGCCGCCCGGGTCTGCACCAGCACCCTCAGCGGCCTGCACTCCTCGGTCGTCGCCGCCATCGGCACGCTGAAGGGGCCGCTCCACGGCGGGGCGAACGAGGCCGCCCTGGAACTCATCCAGCGGTTCCGCAACGCCGCCGACGCCCGCAAGTGGGTCCTCGACGCCCTGGCCCGCAAAGAGAAGATCATGGGGTTTGGGCACCGCGTGTATCGCAACGGCGACCACCGCGCGTTCATCCTGGAGCCCTATGTGGACGAGTTGGCCACGATGCGCAACGAGCAATGGCGCGCCGAGGTCTACCACGCGATCAAGGACACCGTGTGGGAACAGAAGAAGCTGTACCCCAATGTGGACTATCCGTGCGGACTGGTCTACTACTTCCTCGGTTTCCCGCCCGACGTGTTCACGCCGCTGTTCGTGATGGCCCGTGTCGCCGGCTGGTGTGCCCACATCATCGAGCAACACCAGAACAACCGGCTGATCCGGCCGCGGAGCCGCTACGTCGGCCCCCCGCCGCGGGCGTACGTGCCCTTGAGCGGCCGCTAATGGGGTACTCGCGATCGCGCGGCACGGGAGGGCGAGGTTGTCTCCTGCGGCAACGCTGCCGGCCTGCTGAGCCGCGGCTCACCGGGAGCCCCCCCTTCCGGTCTGCGCCCCGGATCACCGAATGCCCATATCGGGGACAGGTCGCGCACGGGCCGGCCAGGGTACGCCCGATGACGTGCCGCCGGGCGCGTTGACACCCCCCTGCCCGCCTCGCACACTCTGGCCATGGGGCCTGTCGGGACGCTGCTGGCGTTCGTCCATTTCGGCCTGGCGCTGATTGCCGTCGCCCGCATCCTGTGTCGGCGGCTCGAACCGACAACGATGGTCGCCTGGATTCTGGCCATCGTGTTTCTCCCCGGCCTGGGGCTGTTTCTATACTGGATGCTGGGGTCCAACCGGTTGCGCCGTAAAGTGGGCCGCCGCCGCCGCCGCGTGGCCTACTTGCTGCTTCAGCTCAAGTCGCAAGCCGAGCATCAGGCCGCCCATGCGGCCGCCGCCGCGCCCGCGCTGCCGCAGGACCTGGCCCGCATCGCCAACCTCGGGCGCCGGCTGGCCGACATGCCGGCGACCGGCGGCAACGAGGTCACGTTGCTCCAGGAGGCCAACGCGACGTACGCGGCCCTGGAGGCGGCCATTCGCGCCGCTCAGCACCACATTCACATGGAGTACTACATCTGGCAGCCCGACGACACCGGCACCCACTTCCGCGATTTGCTGATCGAGCGCGCGCGCGAAGGCCTCGAATGCCGCGTGCTGCTGGATGCCGTCGGCTGTCATCGCCTGCGCCGCCGCTTTCTGCGCCCGTGGTTGGACGCCGGCGTGCGGGTGGCGTTCTTCCTGCCGCTGTATCCGCTGAGCCTGCGGCGACGGTGGTCGGTCCACTTGCGCAACCACCGGAAGATCGTGGTGGTCGATGGCCACACCGGGTTCCTGGGCAGCCAGAACATCGGGGACGAGTATCGCGGCCGGCTCCGGCGTCTGAGCCCCTGGTACGACACCCACGTGCGCGTCCGCGGTCCCGCCGCCCTGTTCCTCCAGCAGACCTTCGCTGAAGACTGGTACTACGCGGTCCGCGAGCGCCTGGACCGCGAGCCCTACTTCGCCGCGCCGCCGCGCCACGGCCCCTCCATCGTCCAAGTGCTCCCCACCGGCCCCGACGAACCGGTCAGCACGCTGGCGCAGATCGTCTTCGCCGCCGTCTCCACCGCGCACGAATCCATCCGCATCGCCACGCCCTACTTGGTGCCCGATCTGCCGACGCGGATGGCGCTGGCGTACGCGTGCTATCGCGGCGTGCGGGTCCGACTGGTGCTGCCGTCGCGGAGCGACTCGCGGCTGGCCTTGTGGGCGGCCCGCAGTTTCTACCGCGAGCTCCTGGACGCGGGCGTCGAAATCCACGAGTACGACGCCGGCGTCCTGCACTCCAAGCTCGTCACCGTGGACGACCGCTGGTGCATGCTCGGCTCGGCGAACATGGACGTGCGGAGTTTCCGACTGAACTTCGAGAGCACCGCCGTCATCTACGATTCGACGGCCGCCTCCGAACTGGCCGACTCCATCGACCGCTTCTGCGAAGGCGCCCGACGGATCATGCCGCATGACGTCTGGCGGCGGTCGCTTCGGCGTCAATGGGGCGAGGGCGCGGCCCGGTTGTTCGCCCCCCTGCTGTAGCACGACTATCAGAACCCCGCACGCCGGCGCGGGGCCAAGCGGCCGCCGCTTGCGTCGTGGGCTCCAGCGGCGGCTGTCGTCAGCAACGGGGCCCGCGGAGCTCGGCGCAGAGCGCCAGAGCCGAACCGGCCACGGATATGCCCCCACCGACGGGCTAGCAAGACTGAACTTCTTCCTGAAGCGCTACCTGCGGGCTACCAGACCAGCGCGTTGTAGACCAACTCCACTACCGCCTGAATCTCGGTGCCGAGCTGGTACTTCTTCGACAGCTCCAGGAGTTGGTCGGCGCAGTTGTGGCATGGGGTGGCCACGATCTTGGCGCCCGTAGCTCGAATCTGATCGGCTTTCCGCCGACCTGACGCCACCCGCCGCTCGCCGTACTCGCTCATCGACAACATGCCCCCCCCGCCGCCGCAGCAGTAATTGTGCTGCCGGTTCGGCGTCATCTCGACGAAGTCCTGGACGACGCGGCGGAGGATGCGGCGTTGCGGCTCGCTGACACCGCCCCAGCGGACGAGGTTGCACGGGTCGTGCAGGGTTACCCGCTGCGTGTTGCGCGTGGGGTCGATGCGCAGGCGCCCCTGGTCCAGGTACTCCTCGAGCAGTTGCAGCACGCTCCGCATGGGCAGCGGGTACTCCGCCTGGAGCCAGTCCGGCCCCTCCCAGCGGAACGAGCGGAAGCCGTGCCCGCACTCCGACAGGATGATCTCCTGCACGCCGAGCGCCGCGGCCTCCTCCATCACCCGCCGAGTCAACTCGCGGGCCGCCACGTCGTCGCCGGCATAGAAGCCGTAGTTCGTCACGTCGTAGAAGCGGCTGGAGAGCGTCCAGCTCTCGCGGGCGGCGTGAAAGACGCCGGCGGCGGCCATGAGCGACAGGGGGAAGAACTTTACTTCGCGCGGGTTGACGAGGTACAGGACGCGCGCCCCCTTCTCGTCGACGGGGATGCGGATCGACTCGTCGCCGGTCTCGGTCTTTAAGTCCTCGGTCAGCCACTGCGTCGTGGAGAACAGCTCCTCCCGCGGAATGGCCATCTGGTTGCCCGTGTCGAGCTGGTTGCGGACGGTGCGCCACAGGCCGTCCGGCACGCGTCCCGTCTCCGCCAGCACCCGCCGGCCCGCCCGGATGATCGCGGCCACGTCCAGCCCGACCGTGCAGTGAATGCCGCAGCGACCGCACGCGGTGCAGCGCCCGAACACGGTCTCCACCAGGTCGTCGAGCGCCGCGGGCGTCAGATCGGCCGCCCCCGCCAACTTCGGCAGCCACCGACCGAGGAACGTGTGATAGCGCCGGTAGTAGCGGATCAGCTTCGCCGCCTTCACACCCGGCAGGTTTTCCGGCACCGGTTCCGCCTGATAGATGTGGCACGTCTGCCCGCACAGGCCGCAGCGCACACAGGCGTTGACGTGGTACGCCGCCAAGCCGCGGATGGCGTCGGCCAGCGCCCGCGGGGCGTCGGCGTCGGACAGCCGGGCCGTGGGCGTGCTACTCGTGGCCGACGGCGGGGGGGTAGACGCCGCGATATCCGAGGCGGCGGCCGTAGTCGGCTCGGGCGACGAAGAAGAAGACCGCATGGCGGAGCTTTCCCAGCGGCAGATACGCCAGCAACGCCCCCGTGTACCACAGCAACACGATCTCCAGCGACCCGGCCATGGATGCCGCCAGGGCGACGGCCAGCAGGCCGCAAGTGGCGCCGGCGGCGAGATAGTCGTCGGGCGCGCTCATTGCCCGCAGCTCCGGCGACGCAGAGCGGCGTAACAGCAGGTAAACGCCGGCCAGGAATCCTGCTGCAAGGGCTGGCCGGCCCCACGCCAGGGCGCTGCGCCCCGTGTCAGTCGCGAGGACGAGCAAGGCCACGCTGGCCAGGGTCCAGAACACGCCAACGTGCAGCAAGACCCCCACGGCCAGCTTGCCCGGGTGCTGCCGGGCGGTTTCCTTGTTCCACGGCAGCATGGCGTAGGTGAAGTTGTAGAGCACGCCGCGGGCCGGCTTCCCCTGGGGCCGGCTGTAGTCCCGCCGGCCGCCGCCGCGGGCCGCCCACACCTGGGCCGTCAAGGCTGCGACGCACCACACTGCGGTGAGCGTGACAAACGCCACGGCCACGTTCGGCATTCCGTGAATCCTCGGGCGGGGTCCGCTCGTCGGGTGCGTCCGCGACGCTAGACGCAACCGTCGGGCTTGGGCAGTCCCGCCACGCGGCACGCGCCGCGCGCCGGTCCCGACGTGAACAGCCGGTATATCTCGCGCACGCTCACGCCGACTTCCTTGCAGATCAGTCGCACGGGCGGTGCCAAGTCATGCTGCTTCCAGTAGTCGCGGATGAACCGGACGATCGCCCAGTGCTTGTCGCTGATGTCGTCAATCCCCTCCTCGCGCGCGATGGCGGCGGCGACGTGATCGTCCCACAACCCCGGGTCAATCATGAAGCCGTCCTTGTCGAACTCGATCGCTTTGCCTTCGACCTCCACCGAGCGGACCTCCTTTCACAGAGTGGCCGCGACACCGCCGGGGGCGCCGCGGCCAGTATCGCGATTCTCGCCTTCGACGGGCACCTTTTCAAGCCCGCTTCGGGCCGCGGCTCGCCGGAGGGCTCGCCTTCCCCCCCGCGCCGGCGGGTCGCGTACGCTGATCCAGATTGACGGACACCCGTTGGCCGATCATGCTTCGCAGCCGCCGGCGGGCTTCCGCCGGCGTGGGAGGGTGTGCGCGTGGCCGAGAGCGAGAAACTCGTACTAATCGTCAGCCTCGCGGCCGCGGTGATCGGCTGGGGCACGTGGATCGTCGGCTTGGTGCGGCCGACGCGGCTGGGCCGCCCCCGGCACGCGCGCGGCCCCCTGGCACTGGCGGCCGGGTTGTCGCTGGTGCTGTTGTGCCTGGTCCTGACGACGTTTTCCGCCGCGGACGTGCGCACGGCGCCGCAATACCTCCTGTTCTATGAGGTCATGGGCGCCGCGTGGGTCGGACTCGGCTTGTGGCTGACCGCCTGGATGGGCGTGAGCACGCGCGACGACGCGGTCGAACGCGGCAATCGGGCGGCGACGTGGACGCTCGCGGGCGCTACGCTGGGCCTCATGCTCTGCTTTGCCGGCGCAAACATCGGCGACGGCCCCGGCTGGTGGGTGGTCGTGTTCTGTGCGGGCCTGGCAACGGCCGGTTGGTACGTGGCGTGGCTCATCGTCGAGCTCGGCGGCGGCGCGTCCGAGCTAATCACGGTGGAGCGGGATGTGGCCAGTGGCCTGCGGCTGGCCGGGTTTCTGATCGGCGTCGGGCTGGTGTGCGGTCGTGCCGCCGCGGGCGACTGGATTTCCGCCGATGCCGCCTTATCGGACTTCGCCGAAATTGCCTGGCCGGTGGCGCCGGCGGCGCTGGCCGAGGTCGCCCTGTGCCGACTGCTGCCGCCAGCACCGCAGCCCTCGGCGGCCCACGTGCTCGCGGTCGGGGTCATTCCCGCACTGCTATACGTGCTGGTGGCCGGCGCCTACATCTCCGTCCGAGGACCGTGGTGATGCCGACCCCGTGGCTGCCCGCCCAGCGACTGGACCCCGACCAGTTCGCCACGATCCGCCGGCGAACGATCTTCGAGTGCTGCAAGTGGGACCCGCAGATCGAGGATACACCCGCGCTGGCGGATTTCGCGCTGGTGTTGCGGGTCGACGCATGGAGCGAAGTCGCATCGGCCGCTGTGGCGCTGTACCACGAGACGCTGGCCGTCGAGGCGGCCCTGCTGCGCCGGCCGCAACTGCACCGTCAACTGGCGTTGCCGGGCGCGATCCGCTCGATCTTGCGCCGTGCGGGGAACCGGCCCCCCGCCGCGGGCATCGCTCGACTCATGCGCTTCGACTTCCATTGGACGACCGAGGGTTGGCGGGTCTCCGAAGTCAACTCGGACGTACCCGGCGGATTCATCGAAGCCGGCGGCTTCGCGCACCTGGTGGCCGGAGCGTGCGGACGCGGCACGCTCGGCGACCCGGCCCACGCGCTGGCCGCGTCACTCGCCCGGCACCTTCCGCCGCTCGCCACCGTCGCGCTGGTCCACGCGACCGCCTACGTTGATGACCGGCAGGTGATGTGCTATCTCCGCCGGTGGCTCGCCGCGGTCGGGCTCAGGCCGGTGCTTTGCGGCCCCGGCGATCTCCGGTGGTGCGACGGGATCGCGCGTCTGGCCGCAGAACCCCGCGCGGCGCCGCCGGCCGCCATCGTGCGTTTCTTCCCCGCCGAGTGGCTGCCGAGTCTGCCCCGCGCGAGCGGCTGGCCACACTCCTTCGTCGGCGGCACGACGCCGCAGTGCAACCCGCCGACGGCGTTGCTGACCCAGAGCAAGCGGTGGCCGCTGTTTGGGGACCAACTGGAGTTGGCCTTGCCGGCGTGGCGGCGCTACCTGCCGGCCACCCACGATCCGCGCGCGGTCGATTGGCCGCACCGCGACGACTGGGTGCTCAAGCCCGCGCTCGGTCGCGTGGGCGAGGCCGTGGGCATTGTCGGCGTCACGCCGCCACGGCTGTGGCGGCAAATCCGCCGCGCGGCGCGTTGGTTTCCCGGGGGTTGGGTCGCGCAGCGCCGGTTTGCAGCCGAGCCGCTGGCGGGCCCACACGGCCCGGTGTACCCGTGCGTGGGGGTTTTCGTGCAGGAGGGCGTCGTGACCGGGGTCTACGGCCGCGTCGCCCGGCAACCGCTGATCGACAGCCACGCCAGCGACGTCGCCGTGTTGATCCAGCGTGACACTCCGTCGCCGCGTTTCAGGGAGGCGTGCCATGCCTTCGCGTGAAGAGCTCTTCGAGTGCTGGGCCCCGGCGTGGTCGGACTGGTCCGCGTGGGCCAAGCCCGCGCTGTTCGCCACGATTCCGCCCAATGCACTGGCTCGGGCGGACGACGGCACGGTAACCGCCGTCCCCGACGTCACCTGGCTACGCGAGCACGTTGCGGGCGGCGCGGTCGTCGTGGACCTGCCCGGCGTGCAGGCGGTCCACCTGGGGCTGGCCCTGACGCGGCTGGGGCTGCGCCCGGTGCCGCTGTTCAACACGACGTTCGACCCGGCGGCGGTCATTGCGATGGACGGGGTGATCGCGGCGCTGCGTGACGGAGCGGCGGTCCTGACTCCCGAGCAAGCCCCGCCCGACGCGCCGCCGGCGTTTCTGTTGGACGCGCGTCGTATGAAGCCGGAGCGTCCCGCGTTGCCGGGGACGTACGACAACCGGTGGCTGGTGTTTCCGCAGGATTTCCCATCGGCGCGGTTCCTGCGGGAGAAAGGCGTTGAACGCGTCACGCTGCTGTCGGCCGGCGCGCGGCCGGCGGATGACCTGGCCCACGTGTTGCTGCGTTGGCAGGAAGCCGGCCTCACGGTCTGGCACGCCGACCCGGGCGACCCGCGTTCGCTGCAAGCTATCGAGGTCCACCGGCCGCCACGCTACCGCTGGGTGTGGTATCGTCTGCTGGCGGCGCTGGGCCTGCGCCGCAACGCCGCCGGCGGCTTCGGGGCCGCGGTCCCACACCCTTCCAGCGGCGGGGGGTTTGCGTGAGCGCACGGGGCCGCGGCACGGCGCGTGGCGCGGCCCGGGGGACGGGAGACCGGGGTGCTTGCGAGCGGCAGAGCGGTTACTAAAGTACCGTCGGCTCTGGCGTGCGTGGCGTGGCGGCCGGAGCATGACTGCGCACGGGCGGGAGCGGATCGAGGAGCCCGGATGGCCCCCCGTAGGCACACCGGCCTGACGACCCAGGAACGCGAGCGGCTCGAACAGGCCTGCGCCCGCAATCAGCCGGCGGACATCCACTACCACGAAGGGTCCGAGCTGCGCACGGCGCGCACGCGGTTGCTGGCGATCGCCGGGGACGAGTTGTACATCGACCGCCCCCAGTGCATCGGCCAGAACGTCGTGCTCGCCAAGGACATGCCGCTCACCCTGTATCTGCTGATCGCGTCGGAGCTCTACGCCTTCAGCAGCCGCGTTGTCCGGCCGGTGGTGACGTTGGACCTGAATCGCCGCCGCCAAGTCACCGGCGTGGCGCTGCGCATGCCGGCGGAGCTCCGCAAGCAGCAGCGCCGCGAGCAATTCCGGTTGTCGCTGGCAAAGGCGGACGTCGCGGCCAACCTGCACAAGACCTCGGCCGACGCCATCGATGTCGTCCCGCGGGACGCCCCGCGCTTCACCGGCCGCATCGTGAACATCTCGCTGGGCGGCGTGGCCGTGCTGTACGACGTCGGCCGCACGCCGCCGCTGGCGCCGGGGGAAGTCCTCTTCGTTGAATTCACTCTGCCCGAGGCCAAGTCGCCCTTGGTCTTCCCCGTCGAGGTCCGCCACTTCCGCAGCGTCCGCGACGATGAAAGCCGGATCTGCGGTCTCCGCTTCCTGGACACCGCGGCGCCCGCGGTCCGAGAGCAGGTGCAGCAACTGAACAAGTTCATCGCCGAAGAGCAGCGACGGCAATTGCGGCACATCCGGCGCGGCGGGGCCGTACACTGAACGGACATTTGCGATCGTGCGGCACGGGAGAACGAGGCTGTCTCTTGCGGCGACCCTGCCGGCCTGCCGAGCCGCGGCTCGCCGGGTGGCTCGCCCTCCCCACATGCGCCGCCGAACCGCGCACGACCATCCGGCCCGTTACCGGAGAAACCGCAAACGCGCGAAAAACGCCGGAGAAGAGTGGTCTGATGGCCTCGCATACACACCGCGGGGCTTGCCGCCCGCGGCGGGCGTCGTATGCTCCGCGTATCGGCCTGCCGGGAGACTACGCATGGACGTTCACCAAGCGATTCAGGTCCGCCGTAGCGTCCGCTCCTACGCCTCCACGCCGATTCCGCCGGCGTCGCTGGAGCGGCTCCGGGCCGCGCTGCGCAGCGCCCCATCGGCGTGCAATTTCCAGCCGTGGCACTTCGTCCTCGTAACGAACGCCGAACTCCGCCGGCAGGTGGCCGCGGCCTGCTTCGATCAGCTCTGGATGGCCGACGCGCCGCTCATCGTCGTCGGCTGCGGTCTGCCGAAGCAGGCTTACAAACACATGGGCGGCCACGGCGTCAGTGTAGACGTCGATGTCGCCATCGCGCTCGACCATCTGACCCTGGCGGCGGTGGCGGAGGGGCTCGGCACGTGCTGGATCGGGGCGTTCAACGAGGAGGAGGTCAAGCGGCTGCTCGGCATCCCGGCCGCGGCCAAGGTGGTGGCGCTGATGCCCGTGGGGCACCCCGCTCCACCCGACGGCAACACCCCGCTGGAAGACGCCCGGCGCAAGCCCGCGGAGCAGGTCTTCAGCGTCGACCGCTATGGTCAGCGCTAAGTCACCGTGCGCGCGCAGCACGGCAGGGCGAGGTCGTCTCCTGCGGCGACCCTGCCGGCCTGCCGAGCCGCGCCTCATCAGGAGGTCCGCCCTCGCCACTCGCGCCGCTGACTCGCGCGGTGACTCGGTTGCGGCGACAGCCGGCCGCAGGTTCCCATGCCGGAGTGCCCGAGCGTTCACGCCAGGGGAACGGCGGCCGACGGGCAGTCCGCCGCCAGCGGGCACTGGGCGCATTTCGGCTGCCGGGCGATACAGACCCGCCGACCGTGCCAGATCAGGGCGTGGGCGAGCCACGTCCACGACTCGCGCGGGAACAGCTC
>JBFMAI010000022.1:0-23817 GCA_040755725.1 Planctomycetota bacterium
CGGCGGGGGTGGCGGGGGTTTCGGGGGCGGAGGAGCGTCCGGTGGCTGGTAACAATTGTCCCAACTGCGGCAATCCCGTTCCGGCAGCGGCCCGGTTCTGCCGCTTTTGTGGGGAGGCCCTCATGACCAGGAAGCGTTCGAGCGTCGCCGGCACCCTGCTGGCTTTCTTCGTCGTGCTGATCGTCGTCGCCGTCATCCTCGGCGGTTGCGCGGTCGGCGGCTACAACAAGGCCGTCAACCTGAATGAAGCCGTCAACAGCGGTTGGGCCCAGGTTGAGAACGTCCTCCAGCGCCGTTACGACCTGATCCCCAACCTGGTCGAGACGGTCAAGGGTTATGCGGCCCACGAGGACGACCTCTTCAAGTCCATCGCCGAGAGCCGCACCAAGTACTTCGCCGCCGGCACCCGCGACGAGAAGATCGAGGCGTCGGCCGGCGTGGAGCGGGCGCTGTCGCGGCTTCTGATGCTGCGGGAGACGTACCCGGAGCTGAAGGCCCAGACGAACTTCCTGGCCCTCCAGGACGAGCTGGCCGGCACCGAGAACCGCATCGCCGTCGAACGGAAGCGCTACAACGATGCCGTCCGCGAACTGAACGCTTTCTGCCGCGGGTTCCCCGGTCGCCTCTATGCCGGCCTGGCCGGCGTCAAGCCGGCGGAGTACTTCGAAGTGGCCGACGAGGCCAAGGCGGCGCCGAAGGTTGACTTCCGGAAACGCTCCTGACCCGCCGCGGGGCGCGCCTCGCCGGAGCCGATAATCGCGAGGGTCACCGGCGGCCGCCCGGGGGCGGACCGGGAGCGGCGCCCGATTTGACTCCGCCCGCATTTTATTAGCATACTTGGGCTTGGGCACGGGCTTCCACGGGACACGCAACTTCCGAGTGGCCGTTCGCCGTTCGGAGAGTTGCCATGTTCGGCCAAGACTTCTCCGTCACAGCGGCCTCGGTGATCGGAGCGACCCACACCCCGGTCTCGCGGCCGCAACCGCAACAGCGCGTGGTGGAGGGCACAGCGAAGCCGCAGTTGCCGCAGTCCGATATCGGGTCGATGTACGCCAAGCCGCCCTCGGCGCTGGAACGTCTCAGCAGCGCGGCGCGGCAGTTCGCGGATGTCCTCGATACGACGGGCAGCGTGCAGGTCGCCTCGTCGGTCAGCGGGTTCCCCGTGAACCACCTGGATCTGTACGCCTAGCCCGACCGCGGCCGGTCTCCGCCTCCCCGCAGTGTGCGGGACAACAAAATGCCCGGACCAATGCGCCGTCGCGGCGCGGTCCGGGCCACGGCCACACTCCGGGTTCTCCCTACGGCCGTCGTCTCAGGCGACGATGGCCAGCGGCCGCCGGCGGGCACACGCCCGGCGCGCCGCCGGGAACACGAATCGTTCAGCCACCACATCCCAGCTCATCCGGCGGGCCAGCTCGTAGCCCGACTGGGTGAGCTCGCGCGCCTGCGCCTCGTTCTGCGGCAATCGTTGGAGAAGTTGGTCCGCCAGTTGCTCCGCCAGCTTCACCTCGACTTCCCGCCGCTCCTCCGCCCCGATCGCCAGCGCGTCCTTCACCGTTCGCGGACGCCGCAGCAGGTCAATGTAGTTCCCGAAGATCACGTTCGGCGCACGCTTGTTTCCGACCACCTGGCGGACGAAGCCGGCGCACCCGCACGAGGTGCTGACCAGGCAAATCCCGCCGTAGGTCAGGGGCTCCAGCGGCGAGATGCCGAACGGCTCGTACAGGCTCAGCCCGAACTCGACGTGGCAGGCCCGCCGCAGATCGAGGAACTCCAGGTCGGCGGGCACGCGGAGCCCGGCCCGCGCGCGGTCAAACCCGAATTGGTTGACGTAGATGACCTTCACGTTGCGACAACGCGTGTTGAACGCCTGCACCTGCCGGTAGAACTCCGCCTCCCCGCCGGTGAGGTCCGGGTCGCCCTCGCGGTGCGCCAGCGGCCAGTCCCACTCCTGCTCCATGCGGAGAATGTCCTCGACCGGCCGCCGCGGCAGCTCCGTCGACAGGACCAGCGCGACCGCCGTCCGCCCGGCGTCGCGGAAGCGCTGATCGAGAGCGGTCAACACGTCGAGATCCCGCCACATGGCCTTGCTGCGGGCCATGCGGGTGACGTGCGTGAACAGCAGGTCCGGCTCCCAGCCGAGCAGGTTGCGGAAATAGGCGTTCATCCGCGCGCGGCTGGCCTGACGCTCCTCGAACGTGACCTCGTGCGACGGCACGCCGTTGAAACACAGGGTAATGTCCGCGTCCTCGTATTCGCGGCAGACGAAGCGCAGCTCGTCCACGACGTGATGGCCGACGGCCAAGACGCCGTCGCAATGCCGGGCCGCTTCGACGACGGCGTGTTTGTGGTAATCACGCTGCGAGCCGAAGGCGTCCTCCAGGTACTGGTCGCCTTTCTGCGCGAGCTGCATGACGTTGTAGAACATCACGTCATGGCCGGGACGGGCCTCGACGATGCGGCGGACCGGCGCCACCTCGTGCGCGTAGAACAGGGTGCGGTAGCGTTGCGGATACTCGGCTTGCAACGCCAGGGCCAACGGCACGCCCATGAACTCGTGGGCAAAGACCACCGCCGGCACCTCCTCCGTGGCCAGCCGCATGGCCTCCAGCGCCGCGATCGCCGCCGGAGCAAGCTGCACGTACTGCTCGTATTCCCACACGTGTTCGTAGGGGTCGGAGCGCAAACCGAAGTGCTGGAAAAGCTGCCCCTTCACGCGGTTGACGTGCCAGAGGTTGATCCCACGAAGATCAACGAGCAGCACCTCGCACGTCGTCCGCCGGCCCGACGGTTCGTCTTCGAGCGGGCGACGGCCGTACGCGATGCGGGTGCCGTGGTCCCGCTCGATCCGGGCGAACGCGTCGGCATACGGGCCGCCGCGTATGTTGTCGAGCGAGGAATATTCGATGGTGCCCCCGGGGCCGAAACGCTGCGTCCGCTCCGGGTAGAACATCGGGCACACGAGCACCGTCCGTCCGACGCCGTCGCGGTAGGGTCGGCTGTTTATCAGACCTTCCAGCACGGTGCCGATCCCCCCCACCTTGTAGACCGCTTCATGCGTGACGTGGATGGCGTTGAACAAGCACTTTCACCGGCTGAGTTCGCGCGGACCCACTCGCATATCGACCG
Organism: Planctomycetota bacterium; assembly: GCA_040755725.1. Lineage (GTDB taxonomy): Bacteria > Planctomycetota > Phycisphaerae > UBA1845 > Fen-1342 > JBFMAI01. The sequence continues at coordinate 3,130 of JBFMAI010000022.1, forward strand.
GAGCAGCCTGCGTCTTGACGAGCAGCCCAGCTGGGAAACCGCTTCCGGGTCAACACGCAGCCCCGTGCGGTCCCACCGCGTCAAGACCCATACGGTCTCAGGTACCCGCCTTGGATTTCAGCGCGTTGAGCCGGCGCACGAGGCGGCTCTTGCGCCGGGCGGCGGCGTTGCGGTGGAGTGTCCCCCGGTTGGCCTCGCGGTCGAGGGTCTGAATAGCCTGTCGAATCGCCGCCTCGGTGGGCTCCACCGAGCCCTTGACCAGCAGGTCGTTGCACTTGCGCAGCTGAGTCCGCAGGGCGCTGCGCCGCGACCGGTTCAAGGCCCGGCGGCGGACATTCTGTCGAACGCGTTTCTTGGAAGATAGCGAATGAGCCACGTCTTCTCCCTTGTCGACCGGCGGCCCGACGGCTAGCTGAGCGCTTCCAGCCGCCGGCGGGCGTCGCCGTCCATGTAATTGTAGTCCTGTCGTAAAAGCTTGCCATACGCGGCTTTAGCGTCATCCGTCTGGCCCGCGGCCTCGTGCGCCCGGGCCAGCCAGTACAGCAACGGCTTACCAACCTCCTCCGTCATGTCCTCGTGCGACAAGGCGTCTCGCAGCACTTCGACAGCCTGCGTCGGCGCCCCCCGCTCCAGGAAGGCCCGCCCCACGAGAAGCTGGCAGCGTGCCCGGCGACGGGGGTCGAGCACGGCCGCTTGCAGGAGCGGGATGGCCTCGTCGTACTCGCCCATTTCGAACAACACCGACCCCAAATGGTACTTCCACCGCAGGTCCGTTGGGTAGTTGGCCACCCGCTCGCGGTAGACCTCGATCGCCGCCTGCCGTTGTTCGAGGACCGCCAGACGGGCCTGCTGGTTATCCTCCGCCGAGCCGCTTTGCTGGGCCTTGGCGACCAGGGCCCGTGCCTGCCGGTCCAATTGCCGCAGGCGAATGTCGTCCGCCCGGGCCTTCAGGCTGTAATTGCGCGTCTTGTCATACATGTCGAGCAGTATCTGAACGGCCTCGTCCTCGCGGGCTTTCGTTTCGTCCCGCAACAGCACGTCCACCAGCGCGTTGAGCTTCCCGACGTTGGTCGGGGCCGCTTCCCACTCGCGGCGGGCCGCGGCGATGAGCGACTCCAGCGACTGGTCGCTCTGCCGGACCCGGTCGGCATCGTGCAGGAGCTTCTGCTTGTCCGCGTCGCGCAGCGAGTCGCGGAAGTCCTCGGCCTGCTCGTACTTGCCGCGCGAGATGGTGAGTTTGCCCGCCAGGTCGCGCTGCTCGTTCTTGAGGTCCTCATCCGTGGGATTCCGGGCGATGAGGTACTCGAGGGATTGGACGGCCTGTTCCAGGAACCAGGTCTCGAGCGCGTTGGCACCCCACGCCTCCGCCTTGCCCGCGGCTTCCACCATCATTTCGCGAAAGGCCTTGAAGCGGCCGCGATTGGGCTTCTTGTCGCGCCGGAGCGAGTCGTACACGAGCGTCGCGGCCCACTTCGCGGTCTCCAGGTAGCCCGCCTTGATGGCATTGCGGACCATCCCCTCGGCATAGCCCCCGTTGGCGGGATCCATGCTCAGCAGGTGCTCCGCGTTGAGCATCGCCTGGCGCGGGTCCTTGCCGGTCATGGACTTCTTCAGCCCGTCCATGAGTCCCGGCTTCTTGCCGCCGGCCTGCTGCCGCTGGACCGCCAACGACCGCAACGGCATGTGCCCCTCCTCAACCGCCTCCGGCCAATAACCCAGGCCGGTGATGAAGCACTCGATGGCGTAATCGTAGTCCCGGCGCTCGCGGCACTCGGCCGCCTTCTTGAACCACTGCCGGGCGCGGGCGATGTCCGCCTCGCTCGCGGCCGGGCGCGGGACCGATTCCTGGGGCGAATCCGCTTTCTTGTCCATCGCGATTCATCCGCTCGGGCCGCCCTGTACGCGGCCCCGACGTCTTCGGTGACCAGCCGCCCGAGTCCAGCTACTATACCGCGGCCCGCCGCCCGATTGAAGAGGACCGCCGCCCCGCCGGCCGCGTTCGGCGGCCGCCTTGACGAACTCGCCCGAATGCCTATACTGCAAGGTTCTGGCTTTGACCCGGGGCGCTCCCGGGTGACTGGAAGGGCGACGATGAGAACCGCGAACAAGTGTTACCTGGCCCAGCCCGGCAACTTCGAGCAGCGCTGGTACGTCGTGGACGCCACCGATAAGGTGCTCGGCCGCCTGGCCGCCCGCATCGCCACCGTCCTGATGGGCAAGCACAAGCCGACGTACACCCCGCACATCGACACCGGCGACTTCGTCGTCGTGCTGAACGCGGGCAAGGTCAAGGTCACCGGCACCCGCAAGAAGGACCAGGTCATTTACCAGCGTTATACGCGCTATCCCGGCGGCCTGAAGGAACTCAGCATGCGGAAGATACTCGAGCAGCGCCCCGAGCGGGTGCTACGCGAGGCCGTCCGCCGAATGCTCCCCAAGAACGCCCTGGCCAAGCACATGCTCCGCAAGCTGAAGCTGTACACGGGCGATACGCACAAACACCAGGCCCAGCAACCCGAGCCGCTGCCGCTCTAGTCCGCAGGAGTCCCGACCGTGACGGAAACGACGCCGCAAACCCAGGTTCCGCCGACGCCTCCCGAGGCCGGTGCCGTCGCCCTGCCGCCGGAAGCCCCGCCCGATGTTGAACTGGCCGCGGTCGCCGAGGCCACCCCGCCGACCGGCATCCATCTCGGGACCGGCCGGCGTAAGTCCGCGATCGCGCGAGTCCGTCTTGTGCCCGGCAGCGGCAATGTCGTCATCAACGGCCGCCCCGTCGAAGCCTTCTTCACCGAGCCGCAGGACCGCGCCGACAGCGTGGCCCCGCTGGAACTTACGGGCGTGCGACGCCATTGGGACGTGCGGGTGAACGTGTGCGGCGGTGGACATACCGGGCAGGCCGGCGCGATTCGCCTCGGTCTGGCCCGCGCGCTGGTCAAAGCCTATCGGCAGTTCGAGCCCACGCTGCGCGACGCCGGTTACCTTACGCGCGACGCCCGCATCGTCGAGCGCAAGAAGCCCGGCCAGCGGAAGGCCCGCCGCCGCTTCCAGTTCTCGAAGCGTTAGCAGGTCGCGGCGGACGCCCCCGCCTCCCGGATGTCTCGACCGGAGACCCAGTTATCACTCTTTGATGCGGGTGCCGGTCTCACGGCACGGCCTCGGGGGCGGGTGGGAGCCGTCGGCGCATCAAACTCTCAACCCCCCTGTGGTCTCCCCTGAGAGGGGGGCCAGTGGCGTCGTACCGCGCCGCCGGGAGCCGTACCGACGTCCCGGCGCGCCGGGATTGGCACCCCCTCGGCGTGCGCTGTGCCCACGTCGGCGGGTCAGAGGCTGCGGTCCAGCCGCCGATACTGAATGGCTTCGGACAGGTGGGTCGCGGTGACGTGCTCTTCGCCGGCCAGGTCGGCGATCGTGCGGGCCACGCGGAGCACTTTGTCGTGGGCGCGGGCGGACAGACCGAGCTCGCTCATCGCCTGACGCAACAGCCGCTCGCCGTCGGCGTCGATCGCGGCGTACTTGCGCAACTCGCGGGAGGACATCCGGCCGTTGGTCTTGGTCGTGTCTGGGCCGAAGCGATGGCGTTGAATCGCGAGGGCCTGCTCCACATGACCGCGCAGCGTGGCGCTGTCAGTGCCGGGACGGGTGTCGCGCAGGGCCGAGATCGGCACCGCCGGCACCTCGACGTGGATGTCGATCCGCTCCAGCAGCGGCCCGGAGATGCGGGCGAGGTAGCGGTCGATCTGCGGGGCGGAGCACTTGCACGGCTTGCGCGGGTCGGTGAAGTAGCCGCAGGGACAGGGGTTCATCGCCGCGACCAACATGAAATCCGCCGGAAAGTCCACGGCGCTGTGCGCCCGCGAGATGGTGACGACGTGGTCCTCGATGACCTGCCGCAGCGATTCGAGCACGCTGCGATTGAACTCGGGGAACTCGTCCAGGAACAGCACGCCGTGGTGCGACAGCGACACCTCGCCCGCCTGCGGGATCGTGCCGCCGCCGACCAGGGCCGGGGCACTGATCGAGTGGTGCGGCTGGCGGACGGGGCGCGTGGCCAACAGGCTGGTCTTGCCCGACAACTTGCCGGTGGCGGAGTAAATGCGCGTCGTTTCCAACGCTTCCTGAAGCGCCAGCGGTGGCAGAATCGTCGGTAGCCGCTTGGCGAGCATGGTCTTGCCCGCGCCGGGCGGCCCGATCATCAGGACGTTGTGCCGCCCGGCCGCCGCGATCAACAGCGCCCGCTTGACGTGCTCCTGCCCGCGGACGTCGGCGAAATCGACGTCGTAGCAGGCGGCGCGGGCGAAGAGTGCATCGAGATCGACCGCCGTCGGCTCCAGAGGCAGCTCGCCGGCCAGGAAGCCGACGGCCTGGGCCAGTGAGTCGATGCCGTAGACCTCGACGCCGTCGACCACCGCGGCTTCCTCCGCGTTGTCGCGCGGCAGCACGAGGCCGCGAAAACCGTTCTGGCGGCACAGGAGGGCCATCGAGAGCGCGCCCTTGATCGACCGCACGCGGCCGTCGAGGGCAAGCTCGCCGGCGATGAGGTACCGCTCGGCGGTGTCGCTGCGAAGCTGGTCGTCGCCGAGCAACAGGCCGATGGCGATGGGCAGGTCGAACGCCGGCCCCTCCTTCTTGATGTCCGCGGGGGCGAGGTTGATCGTCGTCCGCGTCCGCGGGTGCGAGTAGCCGGAGTTCGCCAGCGCGCTGCGGATGCGGTCGATGCTCTCCTTGACAGCGGAGTCGGGCAGACCGACGAGCGTCGGGACGCCGAACCCCCGTCCCGTCACGTCCACCTCGACCTCGCACGGCCGGGCTTCGATTCCGGCCAGGGCCATGCTGTGGACGCGGGCGAACATGCGCGGCATTCTAGGGCCGGCCCCGACCGACGCCAGCCCGGTGTTTGCCGGATTCCGCCGTGTGCGGTCCAGTACCGGGCGTGGGCGCGGCGTGCCACCGCGAGGGAACGGCCATGTATCAAGCGATGCGCGCGGGCGGGATGCTGACGGTGGTGCTGGTGGCCTTGGGGGCAACTCCAAAAACGCCGGCCCAGGGGGCCGCAACCGGTGTCCTGGTGCGGATTTACGACGTGGCCGCGGCGTTACGCGAGCTGCCCGAGCTGGTGGACGGCGAGTTGCCCAGCGACGTCCGCGTGTCGCCGACCATCGACTTGCACTTGGACCGTAAGGACTTCGGGGAGCGCGAAGGCAGCTTCGTCACCGAGGTCGTAGGGCGATTGAAGGTCGATAAGAAGGGAACGTACGTGTTTCGGCTCACCAGTGACGACGGGGCCAAGCTGTGGATCGGCGACGAGCTCGTCGTCGATCACGACGGCATCCACGGCCCGACGCCTGTGGACGGTGCGCGTGAGCTCGACGTTGGGGAACACGACCTGCGGATTCTGCACTTCAACGCCCACGGCGGTTCGCAGCTTCGATTGGAGTGGCAGCCGCCGCAGGCTTCGGAGGACCGCGTGGAATTGGTGCCGGCGACCGCCCTGCGCTTTCCCGCGGACGCTTCGCGCGACAGCGCTCCCGGCAAGAAACGCATCATCCCCGGCCTGCGCCGCGGCCTGCCGGGAGATGGGACGCCGGTCGCTGGACGCCATCGTGCTTTTAGGGATTGCGAGCATCGCGGTATGCTTCAGTACCGCGCTGCGGTGAGAATCCGGAGCGGTTTCTTGTGGCGTGCCGGTTACTCCAAGGATCCAGATAGCCTTACTCTATTCGCCTGGGTGCCGGGTGCGGGGCGCTCTGAAGCAGACTCAATGGGGTGGGTCGATGGCCTCTACGAGAACCAGCTCCGAGTCTGCGCCCATCCGGACGAGAAGCGGATCTTCATGGACGATCGCTCGAGCAGGTCGCAGGGTTGTGCGTTTCGCTTCACGCGCGACTTGGGGTCGGTCATCAAGCCCACCGGCCAAGAAGTCTTCGAGATGCTCGCCGTGCGGGCGATGAGCAACGGTTTCGAGATCGAGTTCACCAAGCCGCTCGATTCGCGCGTGGGCTGGGAACCCGAATCCTACTACATCGAGCAATGGCCATTCCGTGCGGTGTGGGCTCGCCTGTCGGCTAAACCCGAGGCGTGCCAGCCGCCCAAGCGTGACGGCGTCGCGTACCCGGTCAAATCGGCCAGCGTCGCCCCCGACCGCCGGAAGGTCTTCCTCGAAATCCCGAATCTGAAGCCGTCGCACGTCGTTTACCTCCGCTTGCTGCCGCCGTGCATTTCGGAGGGCGGCGAGCGGCCGTGGAGCACGGAGGCGTGGTACACGTTGAACGCGATTCCGGCCGACCGGCCCGGCACGGTGCTCGCCCCGCCTGCCCGGGAGCCGCAGAACGTGCTCACCGAAGCCGAGCAGCAGGCCGGCTGGCGGCTGCTGTTTGACGGGCAGAGCCCGCGCGGCTGGCGCGGTTACAAGAAGGACCGCTTCCCCGACGGCTGGCAGGTGCGCGACGGCTGCCTCGTCCGCGTCGGCCCCGGCGGCGACATCTGCACCGAAGAGGAGTTCGACAACTTCGAGCTGCAACTCGAATGGCGGATTTCCGCCGGTGGCAACAGCGGCATCTTCTTCCGCGTGGACGAGTCGGCGTTCTGGCCGTGGGAGACGGGCCCGGAGATGCAGGTACTCGACAACGCGGAGCACGCCGACGGGCGGAACCCGAAGACCTCCGCGGGCTCGAACTACGCGCTGCACGCGCCGGTCCGCGACGTCACGGAGCCGGTCGGGCTGTTCAACCGCGTACGCCTCGTCGTCAACGGGCCGCACGTCGAGCACTGGCTCAACGGCGTGAAGGTGGTCGAGTACGCGCTGGGCAGCCCGGAATGGGAGCAGCTCGTCGCCGAAAGCAAATTCAAGAGCATGCCGCGCTTCGGCCGCGTCGCCCGCGGGCGCATCGTGCTCCAGGACCACGGCGACCGGGTGTGGTACCGGAACATCAAGGTCCGGCCGCTGGGGCCGTAGGTAGCATTCAGGATCACGGGCCGCCATCCGGGAAGGCGAGGCCCCCGGCGAGCCGCGGCTCGGCAGGGACCTCGCCCTCCCGACGTGCGCCGCCGAATCGCGCGCGATCATCAAAGCAACGTACCGGCGCCGGCGTTGGGCGGGCGGACGTCGCCCCGGGTGGAAGGCGGCCGGGAGGCGCCTAGAATCACTCCGTTCCGGCCCCGGTTGGGGGCGGACGGGCCGGCCGCGGGCAGTGGGCCGCGCGGCACGGCCGGGTCAACATCCGGCACAATCAAGCCGTTTGCAGCACTCCAGAGGAGCCGATCTATGAGTATTCAAGTGGGTCAGCCGGCACCGGACTTCACCGCCACCGCGGTCGTCAACGGCCAGTTCGAGCAGATCAAGCTGTCGCAGTATCGCGGCCAGAACGTCGTGCTGTTCTTCTGGCCGCTGGATTTCACGTTCGTCTGCCCGACCGAGATCGTGGCCTTCAGCGACGCCGTCCCGCAGTTCAGCGAGCGCCACACCCAGGTGCTCGGGGCGTCCATTGACAGCCAGTTCGTCCATCTCGCGTGGCAGAAGACCCCCCGCACCGAGGGCGGCCTCGGCCGGATCGAGTTCCCGATGATCGCCGACACGAACCACAGCATCAGCCGGGCCTACGGTGTGCTGCTGGACGACGCCGGCGTGGCCCTGCGCGGGCTATTCCTGATCGACAAGAACGGCGTCGTTCGGCACATGCTGGTCAACGATTTGCCGCTGGGCCGTAGCGTCGAAGAAGCGCTCCGCGTCGTCGATGCCCTGGCGCACTTCGAGAAGCACGGCGAGGTGTGTCCGGCCAACTGGAAGCCCGGGAACAAGGGCATGAAGGCCGACCCGCAGGGTGCCAAGAGCTACTTCGCGGAGTGGGGCAAGAAGTAGGTTTTTCCAGGGGCCCTGCGAATGGGAAAGCGAAGCTCCCGCTGAGCCGCCTCGTGTCGCGGGGAGGCCCGCGCCGGCCAGTGCGCCCCGATAGCGTGGGGCCCCGCCGTCTCGCGGACGGCGGGGCCTCGGTATTGACTGGCGATGCACGGCACGCCGGTCATCGCCCACAAGTCACTACGGCGCCTGCTACGGGTTCGTCAGCAGACGGACGAACGGGTTGATGTCACCGAAGTCCACGCGCCCGTCTTGGTTGATGTCGGCCAGGTTGACATTGCAGTTGGGGTACTGCGCCGCGTAGCCGGCCGGGTTGGTCAGCGCCAGAACGAAGGGGTTGATGTCGCCGAAGTCCACGCTGGTATCGCAGTTCAGGTCGCCGAGCGGGAACTGCGGATTGCTGGGCGCCAGACCCCAGATCTCGACGTCGTCGATGTTCCAGCCGGAGTACGTCCAGCCGGAGTCGGTCGTGCCCATCGTCCAGCGGATGTACACGGTGGGCTGGTTGTCGGCGACGGCGGAGATGTCGTAGGTCTGCTGCGTCCACGCGCTATCCGTGGTGTCGCTATCGGGGTTGGACCACACGTTCGTCCACGTCGTGCCGTTGGTGCTGATCCGCACATACGCGTGGTCGTACGTGCTCCGTTCCACGTTGAGCCACCGCCAGAACTTCAGGCTCACCTTGCTCAGGTTGGTGCAATCAATGGCGGTGGTCGTCAAGTGGTACTCCGGCATATTGTTCGTGTAGTCGCCGCTGAGGTTGTAGCCGTACACGTTGGTGCCGGTCTTGCCACCGGTCGGGTCGGGGTTGCCATAGGCCCCGCCGCCGCCGGTCGGCTTGCCGAAGGCCCACGCGCCGCCGGAAATCGTCCAGCCGGGGTTGGTGTCCAGCGTCCACTCGTACTGCTTGCTGGGTACGCCGATCTCGAGCGTCACGTCGCGGTCGGTGTCGCCATCGTGGTTGGTCAGGTTGATGAACCGGACCAGGTCGGTGTACATCCCGTTGCCGAGGAAGTTGGCGGCGGGTCCGATGCTCACGGTGACGACGGTGGTGCCGTGCGCCGGCAGCGTGCCGGTCGTCTGCGAGAGCAGGACCCAGTTGGCGTTCTTGGTGACCAGCCAGTTCAGGGGGATGTCATCAAGGTTCTCGAGGGTGTAGTCGATCTGGTTGGGGGTGAACGGTCCGCCGGCCTGGCCCTGGGCGTGCAGTTCGGCGCTGGGGGTGACCCGCAACCCGGTGGGCGGGGCGGTCGTGCCCACGACGCGGAGCGACGGGTCGCCGAAAATGTGCCAGGTGTTGAACATGTTCACGCCGTCGTTGCCGTAGTCCTCCATCATGGAGCAGGAGCCGTTGAAGCACAGGGCGCCGTAGCTGTGGTAGGTCTCGGCGCAGTAACGGATGTTGAACTCGTCCTGGGCTTCCATCGGCGGGGCCCACGACTGGTTAATGGACGAAGCGTAGATCGCCACGGCCCCGGTGGGCTGGCCGTTCTTTTCGGCGCGAATCCAGGCTTCGGCAAAACAGGTGGCGCCGGAGAACTGCCCGTTGACACAGGCCACGCTGACGATGAACGGCAGCATGTTGTAGTTCACCAGGGCGGCGATGTCGGTGTTGCTGAACCCCGTCGAGCTCCACGAAGTCTGGCTGCCGTGGCCGCAGTAGTTGATGATGCCGCGGCCGGCGTTCAGCCCATTGGTGACCATCGCCTTCGTGCCCGTCGGGTCATAGATCGCGTCCACCGTGGTGTACCCGTGGGCCAGCAGCCAGGTACGGATCTCCTCGATATGGACGTTGTCCGCCTGGCCCTCGTCCCCGATGCCCGCGCCCTGGTTGGACGCGATGCCCATGCCGCGCCAGAACCAGTCCTGCAACGTGGCCTGGTTCTGCTCATACTCGACGGTCTTCTTGACCAGCAGGTCCACCTGCGCCGGGGTCTCGGCCGAGAACCGGCCGATGATGATGTCCGGCCAGTTGTCGCCGCCCGCCAGCTTCGTGTAGGTCGGGTCGGACGAGCCGCCGGAGGCCGTCGGTGTGGCCACCTGGCTCGCGTCGCCGACCAGCAGCACGAACGCCAGCCCGCCGGCGTTGTAGGCGGTCTGGATGTAGTTCTTGATCGCGGTCGCGTTGTTGCCGATCGTCGAGACGCCCACGATCGTCGTCGGAATGCCGATGCTGTTCTTGTGGGCCACGAACGGCTGCATGTTCGGTATCCACGCGTCGTAGCAGATGATCAACATGCTGCCGGTCTCGCCCACCGGCGGGTAGTCCATTCCGGACTGCGCGAAGTTGAGGAAGCGGCTGGTGTAAATGTCGTAAAACGCCCGGCTGAGCGTCTGCGGGACCGCGGGCCGCACGAGTACGTTCGCGCCGCCGTCGGCCACCCGCGTCACTTCGACCGTCATGGTGCTGTAGACGCGCAGCGTGCCGCGGGCGGCGTTGTACTGAATCGGCCGCACATCCACCGTCACACCGCGCACGTCGCGCAAAATGAACGGCTCGCTGAGCACCGCGGTCTCGGCGGGGAAGAAGGCGTCCGTCGCATACTCCGGCCCGAACTCGTAGGGCACGGTCGCCGGGTCCACGGTACGCAGCAGGTTACCCTTGGACGGGGCGACGGCGATGCCGGTCAGTTCCCGATGCGTGCCGTCCAAGACGCGCACCGCCATCACGCCGTCATCTGGAATGACGAGGCTGCGGGCCACGTGCGGCAAGTCCGGGGCGCCGGCGATGAGGAACTGCGGCTCCGGGTCGAGTGAGATCACGACGTACGTCTGACCGTCGATGCTTACGGGGGTAGTGATGAATTCCGGGAATTGGTACTCCAGGACGATGCGGTCAGGCTGGTTCTCCACAACATTAACCACCGTGGGGGCGATGTGGCCGCCGGCCAGGGCGGCGCTCACGCCGACGGTCACCACCAGGACCGCCGTCAAATGCCTCCACGTCCCCCACCTGCCATCCGGGCGCGAGCTTGGACGAATCGACATGGTTTCTCCTTCCCGATTGTCGCAGCGGGAACCCGACGCACTCCGGCGCCGTCCGTGGCTGCCCACGGTCTGCTGCACTCCATCCCGGGCCGGCCGGAGCCGATGTGACCGGCCGGGCGCACCATTGCCCGCGACCCCCGGCTTCCGCCAGCCGGACCATCCGCGGACGACTCGATCATACCGCACCGCCCGGCGGATTCCTACACCGTTTTGTCCATCTTCGCGGCCCGTGGCGCCATCTTCCCGGACGGCCGCGCTTCGGTCATCCCCTCGTCGCGGCCCACGGGGACGCGCGGGTACAATTCCCACCCGACACGGGAGCCCACGATGCCCCACGGCGTGATCTTCGACATGGACGGCGTGTTGGTCGATTCGGCGGCCCCACACCACGAGAGCTGGCGGCTGCTGGCGCGGAGGCACGGGCGCGAGCTTTCGCCGGAGTCGTTCCGGCAGAGTTTCGGCCGCACGAGCCGGGACATTATTCGGACCATCTGGGGGGAGAGCGTGAGTGCGGAAGACCTCGGCCGTTATGACGCGGAAAAGGAGGCGATCTATCGCGATCTGATCCGCGGGAACGTCCCCCTGATGCCCGGCTGCCGCGAACTACTGTCCGCACTCAAGGCCGCCGGCTTCTGGCTGGCCGTGGCGACCTCGGGCCCGCCCGAGAACCTCGACCTCGTCCTGGACCAGGGTGAAATCCGCACCTGCTTCCAGGTGACCGTACATGGGTTCGATATCCGCCGGGGCAAGCCCGCCCCGGACTGCTTTCAGCTCGCGGCGCGCCGACTCGCCCTGGCCCCGGAGGCGTGCGTTGTCGTGGAGGATGCACCAGTCGGGATTCAGGCCGGCGTCGCCGCGGGGATGCCGGTCATCGCGCTGGCCGGCACCCACCCGCCGGAGCCGCTGCTGGCCGCCGGCGCCAAGTGCGTCGTGCGCGAGTTGACCGAGATCACCCCCGGACTCATCGAGACGCTGCTGCGGTGATCGGGGTCGGCAGGCCGTAGCACGCGGGCGGTCCGACCCATTCACGCCAGAATCCGCGCTCCACCAGCCAGCGACGAATATCGGCGCACAGGTGGCACTTGCCCGCGTAGCCCTCCGGCCGCTCACGGTAGCCCAGCGGCACAACTCGCCGTAGCAGTTCGCCGGGCCCCCCTGTCGCCAGCGGAGCGACTACGGGATGCTGCCGCCACGTCGCGGCGAGGGTGTGCCAAACGCCTGCGACGTTCGACCGGTTACACCCCGACGGGCACGGGTCACTACCGTCCGCCGGAGCTTCCGTGGCCCGCCCCAGGATGATCCCGGCGCAAGTGCCGGGGAAGATATTGCCATCCGGGTCAATGTGAACGTGGCGGCTGTGGAGGACTTCGCGCTCGCAGTTCTGGTGGGCGTACGCCCCCGCCGGACCGCACGGCAACCGCGGTGCCAGAGTCGCCGCGGCGCGACCGGTGAGACGTTCCGGGTGGCGAGCCAGCGCATCCACGAAGACGGCCGTCCGCTCCTCCGCCGGCAGCGCCGCCGTGTCAGTCGGATCGGCGTAGAAGTCCCACCAGCGCACGCGTACGCGCGTGCGTCCCAATACCTCCCGGCCGATCTCGACGCAACGGCGCACGCGCTCGAAGGGCACGAACTGCTGGTGAAACACGTCGCTGCTGACGACCAGCTTCTGCATGCCCAACTCGTGCAGCGTTGCCAGCCGTGACCGGACCCGCTCATCCTCCGTGGCCCAGAAGGCGTTGGTCTCAACCTTCTCCAGCGGCGTCAGACCGGTCTCCCGCGCCGCGCGGATGATCTCGACGAGTCGCGGCCAGTTACCGAACGGCTCGCCCCCCGCCAGGTGGACGCGCATCGTCCGACCGTGCGCCGTCGCCAGCGCGTCCAGCGACCGCCACAACGACACCGCCGTCTCGACCGGCATCCACCCGCCCTGCTCGGGACCGGCGTGAACATAGCAGATCGCACACCGGGCGGGGCACCCATAGGTGAGCAGTAACCCGGCGAAGTCCCAAGGAGCCAATGTGTCCGGTGGCAGCGGCAGCGAGCCCATCGCCACATTGTACGCCCCGCCGCCCGCCGTTGACGCCTCGGCGCCGCGGAAGTAGCGTAGTCCGAGCGTTGATGAAACTCCGGCTTCGTCGGACACGTGTGCGGAGCAGCAGGTTGGAGCGGCGCGGGCTGTCGGAATTGGCGCGGGGGTTGGCCCACGTCCCGCCCGACCGGCTTGTCATGCTGTTGGAGGAGCGTCTAGCGGAGGACTCCGCCTGCCCGGTGACCCGCTACTTGTTGGGGTGCCACGCGCTGGATCGCGGCCGGCCCGCAACCGCTGTCCGCCATCTGATGATCGCCCACCACATCGAGCCGCAGTTGGAGTCGGCGGTGCTGCTGGTGTTCGCCGGATTGAATTGGGTCGGCCGGCGCACGTCGCCCCTGCTGCCGATTGTGGTCGGCACATGGGACGAGTTCCATCGGCCCCCGTTTGATCGCCGCCCCCTCGAGCGTGCCCTGCTCGACGCCTTCGCCGAGGCCGATCCGGGGCTGGCGGGGATGCCGCCTCTGGCCCGCCGGCTGTGGCGGCTGCCGATCCGCACCTTGCGGGCGGAGATTCGGACCGCGGTGGGGACGCGCGACGGGGCGCTGTATCCGCTGTTGTCGGCCCCGGCCTGAAGTCGGTGGTCTCGATCCACGATGGGAGTGCGCATGTTGCTATCCGTGGTGATGCCCGTCTACAACGAGCGGCAGACGCTGTTTGAGATCATCCGGCGCGTCCTGGCGGCCCCGGTCGGAATCGACCGGGAGCTGGTGCTCGTCGATGACGCGTCGAAGGACGGCACGCGCGACCTGTATCCCCGGCTCCCGACGGAGTTCCCCGGGGCCGACATCCGCGTGTTTCTCCAAGCCGTGAACCAGGGCAAGGGGGCGGCGTTGCGGCGCGGGTTCGCGGAGGCCCGCGGCGACATCGTGCTGGTCCAGGACGCCGACCTGGAATACAGCCCGCAAGACTACCCCAAGCTGCTGCGGCCGATTCTCGACGGTCGGGCCGACGTGGTGTACGGCTCGCGATTCGTCGGCGGCGATGAACATCGCGTTCTGTACTTCTGGCATTACGTCGGCAACCGGCTCCTGACGCTGCTGTCGAATATGTGTACCAACCTGAACCTCACCGACATGGAAACCTGCTACAAGGTCTTCCGGGCGGAGGTGCTCCGCAACCTCCGGCTGCGCTCCAACCGCTTCGGCATCGAGCCGGAGGTCACCGCGAAGGTCGCCCGCGGACGCTGGCGCGTGTACGAGGTCGGCATCAGCTACTCGGGGCGGTCGTACGAGGAGGGCAAGAAGATCACCTGGAAAGACGGTCTCCAGGCGGTGTTCTGCATCCTGCGCTATTGGCTGGCGGACTGAATGGTCGCGCGCGATCCGGCGGCCTAACCCCGGGGAGGGCAAGCCTCCCGGCGAGCCGCGGCTCGGCAGTCCCGGCACGCCGAAATCGCCCTCCCGCACCACGCGCTCGCGCACGACGATCGACGGCACGCAGCGCCGGGCGCCGCGGCCGGCCCGCGTGGGAACACCGGCCGTTTCTCATTGCCAACCCACCGACCGGTCGCCAGACTCGAAGAGCGCGAGGCGGTCGCCCCGGCGATGGAACCGGGCCCCGCGCGGGGATCGGGCACACCGGGGTCATGTCGGGTGTAGGAGAGGTGGCCATGAAGCGCTTCCATGCATTGTGGGGTGTCGCGACGATTGTGCCGCTGGCAGGAATCGGCCCGGTCGTCATCGGGCAGGAAGTGCTGGTCCGCGATGGCGGAGCGTTCCGGCAACTCGCCTTGGCCACCGCGAGACCATTCCACGAGACGACAAACGCGATCGTGAACGTGCGCACGCTCGCCATTCCAAATTCCGACGGGCTGGCGGTATTGTGGGGTGAACTCGGGCACCACGGCGGCGGGCCGTCCGCGTTCGATGACCGCCCGAAGTCCACCACCGCCAGGGCCCTGATGATCAACACCGCCTTTCAGTATGACTGGCACGTGACCGGGCCGAACAGCAATATGTGGCGCGACCGCCAGGGCTGGGGCATGCCCGATCTTGGCCGCCTCTACGCTAATCGCGGCAAGACGGTCGTCATCGACGAGGAGGACCTGCTGACGCCGCTGACGTTCAAGCGCTACGAGTTCTTCCTGCCGACCGGCGACCCCGAGCCGGAGTTGGCGGTGACGCTGGTCTACCGCGATCCGGCGGGTAATCCGGCCAACCAGACGCAGCACCGCATCAACGACCCCAGCCTGCGGGTGGTCTCGCCCGCCGCGGTGGAGTACTGGGGCAACCACGGGCTGCGCGACGACAACTGGTCCACGCCGGGCGGCACGCCCAACCCGAAGGACACCGTCGAGAACGTGTTCAATCTGAACCCGCAGCCGGGCGTGTGGCTCGTCGAGGTCCACGCGCACGAACTGATTCAGGACGCGCACTTGGCCACGCCGCAGCTCGATGCCGCGTACGGGCTGGTGATCCGCAGCGTGCGGCGTACGATCCGGGGCGACATTAACGGCGGCGGCCGAGTGGACTTCGGCGACATCAATCCGTTTGTGCGGTTGCTGACCAATCCGTATCGGCGTCTGGCGGTGGGAACGTGATGACGAGGGGAGGTGGGAAGGGCGGTCGTTGGGCGCTGCGCGACACTCGATGGCGGCCGGGCTTCGCACCGGCCGT
Organism: Planctomycetota bacterium; assembly: GCA_040755725.1. Taxonomy (GTDB): domain Bacteria; phylum Planctomycetota; class Phycisphaerae; order UBA1845; family Fen-1342; genus JBFMAI01. Next base: position 18,677 of record JBFMAI010000022.1, read on the forward strand.
GGGCGCAGATGGTCGAACCGCTGCTCATGAGTGTGGCTCACCGGCCTCGGCCAAGGGAACCCGTCACCATTTTCCCGCCGCGTAGTATCGGCCCGGTAACCCCCGACACGTTACGAGCGGCCCCGAAACCGCTCCCGCGGCGATGAGACTTGTCGTTGCGGCACACCCCCGATCGCATTGCCTTTTCACCGGCGGTCGCTATACTCGGCGGGTGGTTGGATCTGACGATCGGCGTCAAGGGACGCGGTTTCTCTGAAGAAAGCCCTGCCTTCTTGCCCGCTTCGGCTGCTCCTACCTTCGGGCCGGTGTCGGCCCCTTTCAACGGACCCTGAAAGCGAGCCGCGGGTCCGAGCGCCCAGAACAGGAGAAACGTGAATGGGCAAGAAGTTGTATGTCGGAAACCTGGCCTTCTCAGTCACCGGAGCGGATCTCGAGCGGCTGTTCGGACAGCACGGAACGGTGCAGTCCGCCCAGGTCATCACGGACCGGGACACCGGCCGGAGCAAGGGCTTCGGCTTCGTCGAGATGGGCTCCAGTGAGGAGGCCCAGGCGGCCATCAGCGCCCTCAACGGCCAGCAACACGACGGTCGTACCCTGACCGTCAACGAAGCTCGGCCGAAGGAAGGCGGCGGCGGCGGCGGTCGCTCCGGCGGTCGCGGCGGCTATGGTGGCGGTGGTGGCGGCGGCGGACGCCGCTGGTAGTTCCCGACCTCACAACGCGGTAAGTCGTATGGGTGCCACGCCGGTCACAGCCGTGATCGGCGTGGCGCCGCGTTTATGCGCACGAGGTGGCGCGGGAGCGGGAACAGCTCGGTTAATGACGGCGGAGGTTTCTCCCCTCCCCTGACCCCTCCCTGGGAGGGAGGGGAGTCGCGCTAGGGTTGCAGCACCCCCCCGACGCCGTCGGCTGCTTGGTCCGCAATCCGCGCGAACCGCCAGCATTGACCCGCAATCCGCGCGAACCGCTACTTCGTCGGCTCGAAAGCGTCCGGGAAGTGCTCAACTTGGGGCTCCCCCTTGGGCGGCACTGTCACCGCGACCACGTCGAAGCGGCACGGTTGGTCCGACCAGCGCCGCTGGCGGATCACCCACTCCGCCGCGCGCGTTATGCGACGACGCTTGTCCACGCCGACCTTGTCCTGCGGCTCGGAATACGCCCGCGAACGCAGGGTCTTTACCTCCACAAAGACCACCGTCTCGCCATCGCGCATGACCAAGTCGAGCTCACCGACCGGTGTCGAGTACCGCCGCAGAACGAGCTTGAGCCCCTGCCGACGCAGGAAGCGCTCCGCCAACCGCTCCCCATCACGGCCAAGCGCATGTCGCGGATCGTTCACGAGACCGTACCCGGTCGAGGTTCCGGTTTCCGCCGCCGGACAATCCGGCATGGCCCCGACAGGCAAACATGCGGCGGATAACGAACTCGCTGCGGCCTGCGGCGCGCCGGCCGGTGAGCGTCACCCCGCACTCTCGGTCCGGCATGAGGCCGGACGCGGCACCCGCGGCGACACCGAGCTACGTCGGGGAGCTGGCCACGACGGAACCCGCCGTAGCGGGCTGGGCCGACTGGGCCGCGGCGACCGCCTCCTGCGCATCGCGCAAGGCCTGGGCCTTGGCGGCCCGGGCCTGGGCCGCCGCGGCGCGGGCCGCCGCCGAGATACGGCGTTCGCGGAGCCGGCGGGCCTTGCCGACGCGGTCGCGCAGGAAATAGAGCTTGCCACGGCGGACCTTGCCGCTGCGGACCGTTTTGATGGCCGCCACGCGCGGGGAGTGGAGCGGGAAAGTCCTCTCCACGCCCTCGTTGGCGACGATGCGGCGGACGGTGAACATCTCGTCCAGGCCTTGGCCGCGGCGAGCGATGACGGTGCCCTCGAAATCCTGGAGACGTTCCTTGCCGCCCTCGACGATGCGAATGGTCACGACGACAGTGTCGCCGATCTCGAAGTCCAGGCCGCTGGTGCGACCGTACTTCTTGTGGACTGCGTTGAACAGTGGGTTACGCATCGAGCGCCTCACTTTCTCAACTCGCAAGCGCTGCCTTGGCCGAAGCGCTCGATCGGGACGTGGCCCGTGAGCCGCCAGGGGTCTGAAGATCACGTGCGAAAACACGGAAGTCGGCGTGGTCCCGAAGCAGATCGGGACGCCGCCGAAGGGTACGCTCATCGGCCTGCCGTTGCCGCCAGGACGCGATCTCCCCGTGGTGCCCGGAGAGAAGCACGTCGGGGACGGCGCGGCCCTCGAACTCGCGCGGGCGGGTGTATTGGGGGTATTCGAGCCGGTCGCCCTGGAAGGACTCGTCACTGGTGCCCAGGGCGTTGCCCAACGCGCCGGGCAGCAGCCGCACCACCGCGTCGATCAGGGCGATCGCGGCCGGCTCCCCGCCGCTCAGCACGAAGTCCCCCAAGCTGATCTCTTCGGGTTGCAGGATATCGAGGATGCGCTCGTCAAAGCCTTCGTAGTGGCCGCACAGCAGGAGCAGTCGCGGTTGCGCCGCGAGCCGCTCCGCCGTCGCCTGGGTAAACGGCCGGCCCTGCGGCGTGAGCAGAATCCGCAGGGCCGGGGTGGCATCCAGGGCTTCGACCGCCCGGACGGCATCGACGACGGGCTGACACATGAGGACCATGCCCGGGCCGCCGCCGAACGGCCGATCATCGACTTTCCTGTGGGGGTCCTGCGAGTAATCGCGGAGCTGATGGGTGTGGATCGCCGTCAGGCCGGCCTGTTGGGCGCGGCCGACGATGCTGGCCGCGAGGAACGGCGGAAACATCTCCGGGAACAGCGTAATGACGTCGATCCGCAACATACCGGGCTGTCATGAAAGCGACGGTGGGCGATCACCGGGGCTTGATTCCCTGCTTACGCAGCAGCCGTGCTACCGTTTCGGTCGGCATGGCGCCGAGCTTGAGCCAGTGCTGAATCCGCTCGACGTTCAGCTTCAGTTGCTGCTCCGCGTCCTTGCTCTGCGGGTCGTAGGTGCCGAGTTCCTCCAGGACGCGCCCGTCGCGCGGGCAGCGGGATTCCATCGCGCTCAGGCGGTAGAAGGACCGGTGCCGGCGCCCCAACCGTTTTAATCGAAGCCGAACCGCCATACGACACTCCGCTGAAAGCCGCCCCCTTCCGAGCGGCTGCACGACAACCGGCCCGGAATCGGACGGAGCCCCATAGTATACGAGCGCTCATGGCGCGTGCCAAGGGCGCCCCCCAACGCAAATTATGACCAGGTGGTTCCCGACGGGCCGGAGGGCGAGGCTCCCGCCGAGCCGCTGCGCCGCCGGGGCACCGCCCCAACCGCGACCTCCCTCGGCTGCACGGCAGCCACGCATGTGGCGACGCCTAACATATTGTCGCCATTGCGCTTAGAGTGCCAGGCCATGTCGCGGGCAAAGGACCCCGGTTTTTCATGCTCCGCACACGACTTGGTTGACACACGCCACCCGGCCCGTACCATCGCCCGTGCAGGAGGCGCACCCCGCAGCTCGTGGAGCGGCCGGCGTGAGTATGGAGACCCCAGCCCCGCGCGAGCCTCACGAGGGCCACGAGCCCCCGGCGAGGCCGGAACCGCAGCCGCTCGCGGCCGATCCATCTGCGTGGAGCCTTCCACCCGCCCCGTCCGACTTGTCATCCCCCCAACTCACGACCCGCGCCGTGCTCACGGGGATGGCCCTCGGATCGCTCCTGTCCGTCTGCAACATCTACGCCGGGCTCAAGATCGGCTTGGTGTTCAACATGTCCGTCGTGACCGCGGTGATTGGAACCACCGTGTGGGGCACGCTGAGCTGGGTTAGTGCCCGGCGCGTCCGTCCTTGGGGATTGCTGGAGAACAACATCGCCCAGACGACCGGATCGGCCGCGGCCAGCGTGGCCTCGGCGGGACTGATCGCGGCGATTCCCACCTGGATGCTGGTGACCGGTCAGCGGCTGCCGTGGCTCGCGCTGTCCCTGTGGGTCTTCTCGGTCTGCCTGGTGGGGATCTGCGCCGCCGTGGGGCTACGGCGTCAGCTCATCGTTGGTGAGCGGTTGGCATTCCCGAGCGGCGTGGCGACAGCCGCCACGCTGCGGCAGATGCACTCCCGCGTACGGGGGGCGGCGGCCAACGTGCTGACCCTGCTGTCGGCGGCCGGGGTGGCCGTCGTTTTCGAGGTCTACAAGTACGTTCAGTCGCTCGGCGTGATCGCGGGACCGGCGATAGGAACCCTGGGAATCCCCGGGACGGTCCAGGGGTACACGCTGCGGTCGCTCGGCTTTTCACTCGCGCCGTCACCGCTCATGGTCGCGGTGGGCGGGCTGATCGGCTTGCGCGCCGCAGCGTCCTTGCTGATCGGGGCCGCGGTCGCGTTCGGAGTAATCATGCCCGAACTGCTCCAACACCAGGTCATCGAGCAGCCGACCTTCAGCGTCGCCGTGAAATGGCTGGTCTGGCCCGGCGTGACATTGATGGTCGTCTCGGCGCTGATGTCCCTCGCCTTCTCGTGGCGCTCGGTCGCGGCCACGTGGCGTGGGATGGTGTTTCGCAGCCCCCCTGCCGGGGACGCCGACTCGGGCGAAGTCCGCCGCGCGAGCTTTCTGCCGGCGCTGCTGACGGTGTTGCTGCTGTCGGTCGTGCTCCAGGGGGTGTTGTTCAAGATCGTCTGGTGGGCCGCGGTCCTCGGCGTATTGCTGTCGTTCGGCCTGGCCCTCGTCGTGGGGCGCGTGTCCGGCGAAACCGGCATCAATCCGGTGGCCGCCGTGGCGAAGGTCACACAGGTCAGCTTGGGCGCGCTGCTGCCCCACAGTCCCGCGACCAACCTGATGACGTCGAATGTCACCGCGGGCGCCGCCAGTCAATGCGCTGATCTACTCGACGATCTCAAGTGCGGGCACCTGCTCGGCGCGGCCCCCCGGGGGCAGGCCATCGCCCAGGTGTGCGGCGCGGCGGCCGGCGCGCTGGCGGGGACCGCGGCCTGCCTGCTGCTGTTGCGCGACCCGGCGGCGCAACTGCTCACGGCCGAGTTGCCGGCGCCGGCCGTGGCGGGGATGAAGGCCGTGACCGACTTGTTTGCGCAAGGGCGGTCGGCGTTGCCGCCGGGCGCCGGGTGGGCCATGGCGGCGGCAGCGGCGGCGGCCCTGTTGCTGGCGCTGCTGGAAAAGCTGGTCCCACCGGG